>JBGSLS010000001.1:0-21954 GCA_041740575.1 Chitinophagaceae bacterium
GGTGAGTATTGACTTTATTTCTGCTGCTGACCTTCTATGGATGGATGGCTTATTATTTAGTTCCATGTATAAAATTTAAATAAGCCAAAAATACAATCACTACCAGGGTACTAACAATACGCGCTATCTCGGGTGTTTACATTTAATGCGATTTTATGTACATCGCATCAACAAGAGTCTTAATCCGGGAACTACAAAATGGGTCGCAGAATTAGCATTAAGACCCTTGAGTTTGGAATTTTCAAAAGAAAGAAGATTGGTGCATAAGGATGGGATTTTTAAAATGGAAGAATCTGAAAAATTTACTGCCATTTTAAATCAATTCTTCAAGGCAAAAGAAAATTTTGTGTCCTATATCAGGAATGGTAGGATTACAGATGAACTAATTTTAAGTGTAATTTTTCTCGCAAAACTTGATTTATATGTCAGAGCCAGAATTATCGATCCAGATTATTCCAAAGCAGATAGTAGGGATATTGAAGATTTGCGAGCTCTAATAAAACTTGTTAGGAGAAAAGATTTTAATGCAGAATCGAAAGTATATTTCAACCCAACCTTTGGAAAAGGTTCCATGATGGTGGGTGGCGCTGATGCCGATATGATTATTGATGATACCCTGATAGATATTAAGGTGACTAAAATATTGAAATTGGAAAGAAAATACCTGAACCAGTTAATAGGGTACTATTTATTATCCCTAATAGGAGGCGTAAACAATAACGTTAAGGATCGTCCTATTAAAAATATCGGTATTTACTTTGCCCGCCATGGCCTACTTTGGACTATTCCATTGAAGGCTTTGGGTACAAAGAAGAAGTTTGATGAAGCAAAAGAGTGGTTCACAAAAAGTTTGAAAAATGACACTCAAGGAGATATAAAAGAATTCCTTTTTTAAATTGCAAAGTTTTAGGGTGAGATAATTTTAGATTTTGTACTTTTCATTTCTACTAAAAATTTTATCTTTGACCTATGTTCAGGCAGCTACTCAACCATAAAATAGGCACATTGATCGCCCACCTTTCGGGTGAAATCAAGGATTTGAGTATGACCAAACTGCTCAAACTACTCTACCTGATTGACGAAACCGCTTATACACGAACTGGCGCTTCTATAACGTGGTTTGACTATAAAGTCTGGAAAATGGGGCCGGTGGCAGAAGAACTTTACAACGAACTGCGTTATGCGCAGAACATTACGATTCATGGGGAAATGCTGAATTTAGAACCCTATATCCGTACGGAGAAAAGAACAGTCGGAGATTTGGGTGAGCAGATTTTTATTTACCCGGTAATCCAACCTGATCTCAGTATTTTTTCAGCATTTGAAATTGAACTTTTTCAAAATGTAATTGACCGCTTTGGTAGTTATTCTGCAAAACAACTCATTAATATTCTTCATGAACAGGATTCACTATGGCACAAAGCGGTTCAAAATCACCAACTAGATCAGAATTTTAAAATGTACGGTAGCAAAAGCAATCATACCATTGATTTTGCCGAACTGATACAACATGACCCTATTCTTCAAATGGCCGCTCAAAGTGCTTACGAAAGTATGCAGGCACAAGCCGAAATGCTGGAATATGCATGAACCCAAAAATTGAATGGAAACCCGGCCTGATTTTAAGAGAAAAGGACCATAAATTTGATGATGGGACCATCAGGGATAAATATTTAGTGGTTTTGTTTGTAAATAAGCAGCAGGCCTATGTTATTCAATCACTAACCACCAGCAAAAATAAACTTGAACTTCCAGCGATAGATTTTGGTTGCAGGGTTCATAATCATAGAATTCCCTATTTCTATATTCCTGCAGGTCGAATTATAGGTGACCAGGATTTCGCTTTTGAAAAGGACACATTTATCTTTTTCAACCAAAATGTATTCATTCAGCCTATTGCTGCCTTTGAAAACGCAATTAAAAAGTTTTTGGGTTTGATTGAGCTTGGGGTACTTTCAAATGAAGATCTGAAAGCCTTTATTGAATGTGCGCTTACATCCAATTTTGTTCCTGGTAATATTGCTGTTGAGTTGCAAGGATTTTTAAGGACTTTAAACATGGGTTAATTCATTGGGTTTTTATTTCTTCGCATCCTTTCCCGGCCAATAATCAAAGGGCAACATCGTAGCTATTTTATCACTCCAGGCCCAATAGCCGGTACACAGTAAAATCATAGGATCGTTCACTTCTCCATGCGGACCAATTTCAACGGTTTTAGGTTCATTCATTTTCAGCATGCTTACCTGGAATCCACGTTTACGATTGCCTTCCATCCGCGAATTCAGGTAGGCGATGTCTTCTTTTTCTTTAATATAAGTTATATGAAGGTAATCGCTGAATTCCAATCCGGCTGTGTAGGGGTTAATTTGATAAGCTATGCTGTCTCCGGGTAAAATGGGCGAATATAAAATGTCTATTTCATTGGGCTGCTTTAAAACTTGTTGGTAGTATTTGGAGGAATCATTATTTCCATCCATAACCGATGGCGTATTTTCATTTCCCGGTGTTACCGAAAGGTTGCCATTAAGCGTAACGCCTTGTTTCATAAGATTCCGGATACGCTCCTTTTCCAGGTTTGGCTGTTTCACCAATTTGCGCATTTCAAATCCTTCTTCCACCTGCTTGTTGCGGTACAAGCTGCGTAAAAAATGCATCTGCGAACCGTAATAAGCTTCTTTTCTATTTTTTTCCCATTGTTGTTTTCGATGTTCATTTTTAGGTTCCATTTCTTTGAAAAGTGTGTATCCGAGGTAATACACGATTTTAGAACTAAAGTCGTACTGAAAATATTCTAACTGATAGGTAATGGTATATCCAAGTGTCTTGTTGGTTATCATGAGCGGTGTTGATGATGTTGCACGTAAAAACTGTTGTTTACGATAATGCCTGAACCGGATGGCCAATGGATTTTCAATAATGCAATCTTTCGATTGGGGTATGGTGCCAATAAAGTTTTCGGTAAAAAACTTTCCCCACTCATCCCAGGGAACTTCTTCGCCCGGGCCAATGACTACATTTTCCAATTCATCCACCTTCGCCTTCAGCACAATGGTAATGGGTTCGGTAATTTGCCGGGTATCTATCGATTGACTGTGTGTTTGATACCCCACGCAACTTACCACGAGATCGTACCTGCCTTGGGCCATTCCCGTAAGATTAAAATATCCTTTTTCATTTGCCACCGTACCAAAGGATGTGCTTGCAAGAAACACACTTGCCGATCCAAGTGGTTTGCCCGATTCATCCTGAACCGTTCCGGTAATTTTTATTTGGGATATTCCGTTGGTTGCAACCAATAACGCGAACTGAAAAAATAAGCATCGTAACCAAGCCATATGCCACAAACTTACGGGGAGTTTATATGTGGTAACGGCCGTTTGTAAAATTTAGAAATACAATTGCCACGAATGCACGATAATTCATTATTCGTGCATTCGTGGCAAACCCATTTAATCAGTGGCAACCATGTTTTTCAAGCAATGTCTCCCTTACCCGAGTAAGGGGACATTGTGCAATAATGGCGTTTCGAAGCGCAGCATTGAAACTATTTATCCCTCTGTCCCCAAGCCCACCAAATCAATATAGGTTGAATAACCACCAACCTGACCCATGCTGCCCAAACAGGGAGTTGCATGCCGGCTGAAGCAATTTTATCAGCATCGGTAATCATGTAGATATGTGTTGGTAAAAAGGCAATTAGCATAGCCACTATACCGTACGCTGCCCATTTGCGGGTTGCGGGTATCATCAGCCCGATGGCGCCTAGTATTTCAGCTATTCCACTCAGTGTATTCAGCAGCGGTTTATACACCATATAATCCGGAATAATGGGATAGTAAAATTCCGGTGTCCTGAAATGGTTGATACCTGCAGCGAGGTAAACGGCTATCATCAGCCAAAGACTTATCTGACTTTTGGAGCGGAGAATGGAGGATGCGATCAAAGTAAATATTTTCGGCAAATTACAACCAAAGCTGTTAGTAGTTCCTGGAATAATTAGAAGTCTTAATGTCCAACAACTACTTGTAAAGTGTTGGAAATCATGCATTAGCCTGTAGTCTCTAATTAAAAGCCCTTGATTTTGAAACAATTGTTCTAATTTTAATGTCCTGTAAGCGTTAATTTCAACATCTGCCATGAGTACCCTGTTTGCAAACGATCAAAAAATTGATAACCTGATAGCTTCCTATCAGGCTACTGAACAAATGATACAGGAAGGTTCTGACGAGCATCTTGATCTTATCCTTGAATTACAGAATAATATCAAAAAATTATTACAGGTAAGTCCAGATGTGAACGATGTACTTGAATCTACATTCAATTCCATAACCGAATCAGAAGCCCGTAATATCGTTATTAAGTTAACACAGGGGCTTGGTTTCGCAAGGCAGTTCGAAGCTTTTTTAAAAAGATTACATCCTTCCATTGGAACTGGTATAGAATCACTTAGGAAGGATTTGTATGTTGAAACGAAACAATTGCACGAATTTGTTCAGGACCTGATTAAGTATAAAATCAATCAACATGATGATATTCGGGAACTCTTCCAGGGCATTCATTAGCTTTCCAGGTTAGTTAAAGAACAAAATTTTTAACCTATTTATTTATAGGAAATAATTATCTTCATTATTGAAAAAAGGAGTTGAAATGGCTAGTATTAAAATAAGCAAGGATTTTTCAGAATATCCCGGATCTGCCAAAAAAGAACATGGCCCCTTCTCAGGAGAAGCTTTTTATGAAGAAAAATTAGAACCAGCATTTGCCCAGGCTTTGAAAAACAATGAACTTCTTGAAGTAGACCTGGACGATACCTTTGGTTATTCATCTTCATTCCTCCGTGAGTCATTCGGAAGGCTTGCAATGGATTATGGAGCTAACCATGTTTTGGCAAACTTGAAAATCATCTCATATCAGGAACCTGATTGGAAGGAAAGGATTATTAATGATTACATCCCAAAGGGAGAGAAAAGGGCGGCACTTGAAGTTGTAGTATGAATACATAGAGTTATTCATTTAGGGATGGTTTTAAAATGTTCATTAAATAATAATTGGATTTAAAATTTACATCTACTATTTCAACTTCATGTCTAAACCCTCATTTCCCAACAACATCTTACTCCTCTTACTTTTCCTTGGGTTAGGTATTATTCTTGGTGTAATTTTCACGCGGTTTTCTTATTTTAAAATAGACCCGCTGATTTCTATATCGGATCTCGCCATCGGGCTATTAACAGCAATTGTCGCCATATATGTTGTATATATTGCAAGTCGTCTTACCGAGAAAATAACACAATCGCAATCAGTAAAATCTCTTTATATAGAAGATGTAAAATCCTTTATTCAAATGTTGGATAAACTGGAAATTTGGGTTGAAGCCGGAAGTTGCAATTCCAAAGAAATGCGTAAATATTTTAAAGATGGTACGTCCAGGTTGAATCGGTTGTTAAGTGTTTATGCCAAACAATCTGTAATTAACCTTGACCCATTGCGCGCCTTGTTACCTGAATACAATAAATTAAAAGAAGAAATTACCGGTATTACCCCTTCTGCGCAGGGAACTGAATTCAGGTTTAATCTTGGTGAACAACAAACATTTGGTACAAAAATTCAGGAAATAAAAACCCTTTTGGTTGATGCTTTTGTAAAAGCTTAAGAACCTTATGGTTTTCGTATATTCCTTTTTTTTATGTTTTTTTGAAAGACTAACCTTTTACCCCCTCTTTCCCTTTTTCCAAAACTGCCGAATATCCAACGTACTAGGGTATTCCTTATTAATTTCAGCCTCAGGCGGATCAATAGCAAATGGCTCACGATCCGGTGTTATGTAATGTTTTTCGCCAATAAACTCATTTTGTATCGTTGTCAATACATCAGGGGTATGCCCAAAATCGTTGAAGCGGCTTACACGACGGCTTTCTGCTTCGTAGCTGTTCACGGGGAATACATCATAACCCCTTCCGCCGGGGTGCACCACATGATAGGTACAGCCGCCTACTGAGCGCCTGTTCCAGGTATCTACAATATCGAAGGTTAGCGGTGTATCAATGCCAATAGTTGGGTGTAAGGCGCTTGCCGGTTGCCACGCACGGTAGCGGATGCCGCAAACATATTCGCCCTTTGTGCCGGTATATTTTAACGGCACACGGCAACCATTGCATAAAAGGATATACCTGCCTTCTGTAAAATTGCTGAGTTTTACCTGAACCCTTTCCAATGATGAGTCCACAAAACGTGCCGTACCCGAACTGCTCATTTCCTCACCCAATACATGCCATGGTTCAATGCCCATGCGTATCTCAAGGTCCATGCCTTTTACCTGTGTGCTGCCGTAGTGCGGAAAACGGAATTCGAAAAACGGATCAAACCACGATAATTTGAATGGATAGCCGGCATTATTCAGGTCGTCCATTACTTCGCGCATATCTTCTTTTACAAAATGGGGCAGCATGAATTTGTCATGCAATTCGGTTCCCCATCTTATGAGATCGTGTTTGTAGGGCTGTTTCCAAAACCAGGCAAGCAGCGTGCGGATCAGCAACATTTGCACCAGGCTCATTTGCTTATGCGGCGGCATATCAAAAGCACGGAATTCCAGGATACCCAAGCGGCCCGAAGAGCTATCGGGCGAGTACAATTTATCAATGCAAAACTCGGCACGGTGGGTATTGCCGGTAATATCTGTCAGCAGGTGGCGGAAAATACGGTCCACCAGGTAAAAAGGTATAAACCCGGTTTCGGGAACCTGGCTGAATGCTATTTCCATTTCATAGAGCCGTTCTTCGCGGCCTTCGTCCATGCGCGGCGCCTGGCTGGTGGGGCCAATAAAAGTGCCCGAAAATAAATACGACAACGCAGGGTGGTGCTGCCAATAGGTTATCAGGCTGCGGAGTACATCGGGTCGGCGTAGCAAAGGACTATCCTCGGGAATAGCCCCGCCAATGGTAATATGATTGCCGCCACCGGTACCGGTATGGCGGCCATCAAGCATGAATTTTTCTGTTCCCAACCTTGAAAGCCGGGCTTGTTCATACAGCGTATCAATAATATGTTTTAGTTCGCCCCAGCTTTTTGCCGGGTGAATATTTACTTCAATTACCCCGGGATCGGGTGAAACCACCAACCGCACAAAACGGTTATCACGAGGGGGTTCGTAGCCTTCAATCCTTACCGGCATCTGCAACTTTTCAGCGGTAGCTTCCACCGATGACAGCAGATCAAGATAATGCTCGAGGTAATCGCAGGGCGGAAAGAAAATGTAAATAATGCCTTCGCGCACTTCTACGCACAGCGACGTTTTTATCACCGGCACTTCAAATTCCAGCACGGTTTCCGGTTTATCATCTTCCGGGTTTTTCTTCTTTTCTTCTGCCTTTTTCTTTTTATCCTGTTCCGTTTCGGGCGTGTGCGATGGTAGCATCTCCGGTTTCGGCGGATCCACATGTTCGGTTACCGTATCGTAGCGGTCGCTGATGGTTTGGTTAAAATCGCCGAGTGCAGGCACTTCTTCAAACAGGCTTCTTTCTACTTTTTGCGGTTGTTTGTCTTTGGCAACGGCGGGCAGCGCATCCAACGGCAACCGCAGACCGATGGGCGAATTGCCGGGGATCACAAAAATCTGTTCGCGGTTCATCAGCCAGATACAGCTTTGCCAGCTATCGCTATCGTAATTCCATTGCAGCGGAATCACATATCCCGCGGGTTTATCAAGTCCTTTGTCCAATAGTTGCGCCAGGGTTCTTCTTTCTGTAGAATCTTTCAGGTTTACGGTAAGCGGGTTAATGTTTACCGGCACTTTTCCTTCGCTCCATAAAAAATAGAAGATATCTTCAAAAACCGGTTGCACGTTTTCGGTGCTTATGGCCAAATGTTTTGCGAGCTCGCGGCCAAAAAGTGCAGCATCTTCTTCGGTATACTTTTTCCCCATTGCTTCCTTCGCCACCAAATCCATGTTTTTCCAAACCGGGTGGCCATCTTTACGCCAGAATAAGCCATACTGCCAGCGGGGCAAAGGTTCGCCGGGATACCACTTGCCCATGCCATAATGCAGCATGCCGCCGGGGCCAAAATGATCCCTTAGCCTGAATATAAGTTCGTGCGATAATGCGCGTTTTTCCTTTCCATCGGCTGCGGTATTCCATTGCTCCGATTCCATATCGTCAATGGAAACAAACGTAGGCTCACCACCCATGGTGAGGCGTACATCGCCTTCTTCCAGTTCCTTATCCACCATATAACCAAGCGCATCCATTTCCGCCCACTGTTGGTCGGAATAGGGTTTGGTTACCCGCGGGTCTTCGTGTATGCGGGTTACTTTATTGTCGAACTCAAAAGTTACGTTGCAAATATCGGTAGCACCTACTACGGGTGCGGCGTGCGCATAATCGGGCGTACAGGCCAGCGGAATATGCCCTTCGCCGGCAAACAGTCCCGATGTGGGATCCATGCCAATCCACCCGGCACCGGGAATGTACACTTCGGTCCATGCATGCAGATCGGTAAAATCCGCCTCGGGACCCGATGGCCCGTCGAGCGATTTAACATCGGCCGTAAGCTGCACGAGGTAGCCCGATACAAACCTTGCAGCAAACCCAAGATGGCGCAATACCTGCACGAGTAACCATGCCGAGTCGCGGCAGCTACCCCAACGGGTGGTAAGCGTGGTTTCGCAGCTTTGTACACCTACTTCCATCCGCACGGTATAGTTGATGTCTTTATTCAGCCGTTGATTGATGTACACCAAAAAATCCACGATGGGTTTGGGTGACCGATCCACCGATTGCATCCATGCCTGCAGCAGTGGCCCGTCCTCCGAAATTTCCAGGTAAGGGTCAAGCTGTTTTAGCTGTGATTCGGGGTATGCAAAAGGAAATTTCTCTGCATATTCTTCCACAAAAAAATCGAACGGATTAATCACCACCATATTGGCAATTACCTCCACTTCCACCGACAATTCGGTCGCTTTTTCGGGAAACACCACGCGTGCCTGATAGTTGCCAAACGGGTCCTGCTGCCAGTTGATAAAATGATTCTTGGGACTAATTTTTAAAGAATAACCTTCAATAGGTGTTCTTGAATGTACCGCAGGCCTTAACCTGAAAATATGCGGAGATAGCGATACCGGCCGATCGTACCGGTACGTTGTTTTATGTTGGATTGCTACACGTATAGCCATAAGCTTATTGGTTGTTTTAGTTCCCAACAGCAATCAATCGGTGGGGCTAAAGAACGGATTTTTTGGTGGGATGGCAAAATGAGGGGCGTTGATGGGATGAAGTCTTGATTATAAAGGGTTGTAGGCGGACGAATAATAGCTGGTTTAAAAGTAGTTGATTATTTAGTATCCTGCACGTACATTTGTAAAAATGGCACGTATTATGACAACCAAACTCACCCTCATAGTTGAGAAAGATGTTATAGAAAGGGCAAAGTCGTATGCTAAAAATTCCGGCAGAAGCCTTTCGGAACTTATTGAACGATATCTTGATAACCTGACACAGGAAAATACCCATCAGGAGATTTCTCCAAAATTAAAGAAGCTTATTGGGGCGGTTACATTGCCAAAAGGCTTTGATGAGAAAAAAGAATTGCAATCTTATTTGGAGCACAAACATTTATGAAGCGGATTTTCGTTGATACCAATATTTTAGTAGATCTTTTAGCTGACCGGAAACCATTCAGTAAGCATGCAACAGCCATTTTCAAAGCTGCTGAGGGTAATAAGATTATGCTTTATACTTCGTCTCATTCCATAGCAACCACCTATTATTTATTAAAGAAGTTTATAGACGATAATGCGCTGCGGGAAATACTTTTAGGCTTATTGGAATATGTTTCAGTTATCCCGGTAGATACAGATGTACTTTCCAAAGGCCTAAGGTCAAAGCAAAAAGATTTTGAAGATGCTATACAGATTTTTTGTGCATCAAATATTATCGAGGTTGATTGTATTGTAACGCGGAATATTAAAGACTTTAAAGGGAGTGAAATATTGGTAATGGCCCCGGATGAACTATGTTCAAAACTCAAATTGGAAAATTAATAAAAATTATATGATGTGAATTCGAATTCAACTGCTAAATAAATATTTTTACCTTGTGCCTCATTTTTTTAGGACAATGCAGATAATCGTTTAATTGTAAAATATTGAAAAAAATTATTGACAAACCCCTTTTCCATTTTGCTTTCTATTTGCCTGGATTTTTAATGCTGTATGTTTCCCATAAAATAGCTCCAACTAATCTGGCTGGACCTGGAGTTGATATGGTAGTATTAATCTGTTTGTTTATTTCCATTCTATTTTTGCTCATTAGAACTTGGGGTAGGAAAAGCATAACAGTATTGAATAGAATAATTATTTCGGTTATTCATATTTTGGGGCTAGCCTTAATAATTTGGTGGATGAACCAGCCTTCCTGACGTTATCAAAAAAAAGCATACAACAAGGCGTTATTGCTTAACTGATTATTCTCTAATACACCTAGCCGGAAATCGTTATTTATTATCCTTTGGAAGTGCTCAAGTTTGGAGCCACACCCTACTTTAGTAAGGTTTTTATTAGATTTATTTTACAATATAAATGTCGTTGCCTTAATGTGCTGCAATGGACAAAAAATCTTTTTTTACTCATCCTTCTTCTTAGCAGTATTTTCTATTCCCAACACAGCCTTTGCGTTCAAAGGACTAACCACTTTTTTACCTGTTTTAGACTCCAATTCTTTTAAGGCTACTTTGGCTACATTGCCACCTTGTTTGGCTACTTCTTTGCTTTCGTCAAAGTCTTTCGGGTTTACGGCTGCCGAAATATCCTTGGTAGAAGCCTCGGCAAGCATATTCAATATGAGTTCGGTATTGGTCATATTGTCGCGCAGGTTTTCTTTTTTCAAGCCTTTAAAAACTTTGTATTCTTTGGTGGTTTTACCTGCCCATGCCTTTGTGATGATATCTGTTAGCGTTGCAAATTGCTGCCCTTCTTTTAGTCCCCTGTTTTTCCATTCATCTGTTAGCTCTTTCCTTATTTCAATACTTTTAAGCCGTTGGTTTATCCAATTTTCGGAATAGCCCAGTTTCAAATATTGCTCCAATGCTCTGTCAATACTCAATTCCGGGTCCTGCATTTCATCTAATCGCTCACTTGCCACTTGTGCCAGCCAAAGTTTGAAAGGCTCTGCTTTGGGTGAGGGTATAGATTGAATAAGGCGAAAAAGCTGTTCAGTATCAGCAACATCGGTCATGCGCATTTTGCCATCGGGAGCCAGCATTTTCAACTGTCCGATTTTTTCGGACAGTTCACTTCCTTCCTTTTGAAGCTTAGATTTTAAGTCGCTCCAATACTTTCTTGGCCTGTCTGTATCGGTTAAAATTTCAATCACATCTATGATTGAAAGGTACCACTTCTCTAGATCAGCATCCCAAGCGGTACGCACCTGCTTATCTTCAAATATTTGTATGGCATCTTTTTTACTCATCTTTTTAGGTATTTTGTGACATGTTCACAAGTTATATTTTTGAATCTATGAAAGCAAATTTCTTCTTCTGATATACCCAATTTTTAAGGTATTATCTTTACCCTTACGTCTGCCGAAGTTTGAAAATAACATAATTAGTATGAAAAGCGAAATAATCATATACCAAAATAGCGAAGGGAATATCAAAATTGATGTTCGCCTGGAGGAAGAAACGGTTTGGCTTACGCAGGCGCAGCTTTGCGAGCTGTTTCAAAAGTCAAAAGCAAACATCAGTGAGCATATAAAAAATGTTTTTGAAGAAGGGGAATTGGATGCCAAAGCAACTGTTCGGAAATTCCGAAGAGTTCAATTGGAAGGCAGTCGGGATGTGGAAAGAGACATTGAGCATTACAATCTTGATGTAATTATATCCGTAGGTTACCGGGTAAAATCACCCCAAGGCACCCAATTCCGCATTTGGGCAACAAAGCGGTTAAAAGAATACATCATTAAAGGGTTTGCACTGAATGAAGACCGGTTTAAAACAGGTAATTCAATGAACTATTTCACCGAATTACAGGAACGTATCTGGGAAATCCGGCTCTCCGAACGCTTTTTTTACCAGAAAATCAAAGACATATACACCACGAGCATTGATTATGACCCCAAAGACAAAAAACCAATGAGTTTTTTAAAATAGTGCAGAACAAGCTCTTGTGGGCTAAAAGCGAATAAACGGCTGCCAACATTGGGCTTGACGATAACGCGGGCGGAAGAAACCTGTACTTTTGGCGGTAGTGCATGGCCGGGCAGCGGTCAGCTTTTGGTTATGTGGTTAAGGCTACGCCTTCGCTACACAACCACCAGAAATGGAATAACAGTTGTGGATTTATTATTGGAACATACAAAACATAAAATGTAAATTGTAGAATGATTAGAACCATCTGTCTCGCTTTTCTATTTTTTGTTTCGCTGGCTTTTTCAAAAGCACAGGATGCAAAGACAGATTCGCTGCTGAATGAATTAGTAAAGGCAAAAGAAGATACTAGCAAAACATTTCTTTTAAGAAATATTGGAGCCAGTTACTATAACCAGGATCCACGAAAAGCTATTGGTTACTGGCGGCAGGCGGTGGAATTAAGTTATAAGCTGAATTTTACCAGAGGGCTGGCAATCAATTATATCAATATCGGTATCGGCTATTCTTTTCTTTCCAAAATGGATTCTTTTATTATGTACACCGATTCCGCCATCAGGTACAGTAAAATAATTGGTGAGCCAGACCGGTTGGCACTTGCCTACTTAAATAAAGCAGATGCTTACCGAAACCTCGGCAATTTTAAAGCTGCGCTGCTTCACTGTGATACTGCAAGTGCGTATGCCGCAAAAAAAGGCAATACCGACAGGCTGGCAAGAATTTATGATATTATCAGTGGTATTTATTCAGAACAAAAACAATTTTATGCCGCACTTGACATACAAAAAAAGGCGCTGGCCATGTATAAAAAAGACGGCAACAGCATCATGGAAGGCCAGGTATATCATGATTTTGGGTTGATATACCAACATATGGACAAATTAGATTCTGCAATGCACTATTATAAAATGGCAGTAGGCATTGGCGAAAACCAAAAAGATTATAAAAACCTTTGCTCGTATTACCTCAGTATGGCAAGTGTATATGCACAACAGGCAAAGTACAAGGAAGCAGAAATGTATTTAAACAAAGCCCTACGATATGGAACCGAACAGGAAAACAACAATCAATTAGCAGCAGTATACAACTCACTTAACGAAATTTATTTCAAGCAGGAAAGGTATGCCGACGCAATAAAAGCAGGTGAAATGGCATATAATTATTCCTTGAATGAAGTAATAGTACAACAACAGGCAATAGCTGAATTATTAGCTAAATCCTATCAGCTTGTTGGCGATGATAAAAATGCCTACAAATATTTAAGCATCAGCAGCAGCCTCAAAGACAGCATCATAAAAGAGCAGTACAACAGCCAGGTGGCAAGCCTTCAGTCTTCTTTTGAAGTAAAGGAAAAGGACAAAGAAATTTTATTGCTGGAGAAGGATAAAGAGCTGCAGCAGCAAAAATTATTTCGGCAGCGTTTACTTTTTGCTGTGGCAGCGGTGCTGTTGGCACTTTCACTTTTTGGCATTTGGCTATTGATAAACAGGAGCAAATTAAAGCACCGCATGAAAGAACTGGAACTCCGCAATCAGATTGCCGCTGACCTGCATGATGAAGTGGGTAGTTCACTCAGCAGCATACACATGCTTAGCCAGATGGCTACACAAGATGGAAACGAAAAAACACATAAAGACATCCTGCAAAGAATGAGCAGTAATGCCAAAGAAACAATGGAAAAAATGGGTGATATTGTATGGATGATAAAGCCCGGTGAAACAGAAACAGGTAGTTTGAAACAACGCATGGAGGCGTTTGCCTTTGAAATTTGCAGCAGCAAAAACATTTCGCTGCAAATGGATATTGCTGTAATGGAATCATTTAAACCAGCAATGGAGCAAAGAAAAAATATTTATCTCATATTTAAAGAGGCACTGAACAATGCCGTAAAATACTCCGGTACCGAAAAGGTAGAAGTGCGTGCATCTGTCCGGAACAAGCAACTGGAACTACAGGTAAAAGATTATGGAAAGGGTTTTGATACGGTAAAGAACAGCAGGGGCAATGGGCTCGGCAATATGAAGAACAGGGCAAAAGAATTGCAGGCGCAATTACAAATTGAGTCAGATGCTGAAAACGGTACACTGGTAAAACTTGTTATGCCGGTTTAAAATCACCCTATTTCGCTATTGCATCATCGCCGTTATTTTTAAACTTTGTAAAAAATACATACTTGATACGTGTAACCATTTTTGAAGACAACAAACATTTGAGGGAAACCTTTCAGTTTCTATTGGGCAATGCTGATGGTTTTGCCTGCTCCGGTGCTTATCCCGATTGCATCAACCTGCTGGATGACATAGCAGACAACCCATGTGATGTGGTACTGATGGATATTGAAATGCCCGGTATGAATGGCATAGAAGCCACCAAAATCATCAAACAGTATTTTCCAAATATCAACATACTAATACAAACCGTATTTCACGAAGACGAATACATCTTTAATGCCATCTGCGCAGGTGCTTCCGGGTATATTTTAAAGTCAACCACACCCGATGGATATCTGGAAGCTATAAAAGATGTGCAGGCGGGTGGGTCGCCCATGACACCTGGTATTGCCAGAAGGGTTTTGGAACTGTTTAAAAATAAGTTGTCGCCTGAAACGCCTGCAAAAGATTACAACCTTACCGCACAGGAAAAAAAAGTGCTCCAACTGCTGGTACAGGGAAAAAGCTATAAAATGATTGCAGCAGACTTATTCGTGGCAACCGATACGGTGAAAACGCATGTAAGCAATGTGTATGCAAAGCTGCATGTGCACTCCGGCACCGAAGCGGTGGCGTTGGCAATCAAGGATAAAATTGTATAGAATGCTTTAATATGGACCGAATACAAATATAAAACCGGGTATACCATGCCGCTAAAGTACCTGAATAATAAACCTGCCCAATATGCAATTGATGGAATGCAAAGAGGTCAATGGGTACGGTTGATTGTTTCCATTTTTTTTACAGATCTTCAGTATTTATGCCGCCCTAAAAATTGATGCAATAGTGTAATATAGTACCTTAAATTTCTCCCCCTAATTCGCTATTGTACAGCCGTTGGTATTTTTTCATTTTTGTAGTCAATTAAATGACAAGAAAAATGAAAATTTTTATATTAATCGTTTCCTTCGTTATTCTTGCAGGTGGCACAAAACTCAACGCCCAGTTTGTTTATCCAAATGATGTGTGCAGCGGTGCCATGCCGATTCCTTTAAGCAATACCGGCCAGTTGAGCGATTCTGTTTTTCAACGCAATCAATATGCAGATCCTGCAGTGTCCCCGATTCCTGATTGTGCAGGTGCAACGGCCAGCACCCGTTACGACCTTTGGTACAGCTTTACAGCGGCAGATACGAGTATAGGCGTGGTGCTGGAAAACCTGAGCAGCAATGGTGTTTTTTACCAGATTTTCTCGGGCAGTTGTGGCAGCCTTACCAGTATATATTGTAGTATAAATGGTGTGGCTCCTCCAGTCAATATTGGAGGGTTGGTGCCCGGTCAAACCTATTACCTGCGTACCTATTTTCCGGGTATCATCAATTCAAGATCCGTTGCCTCTAACTATAAATTATCCCTTTTATCAAAACCCATCAATGATGATTGTGGAGGTGCAGCTTTGCTACCGGTAAATCCCGTTAATGCTTCCGCATTTGCTTCCAGCCGCTTTAGCAATGCGCTTGCCACTGCTGCGGCAGATGTTTCCTGCGCCAGCAATCAGGGGTGGGCCGGCTTCAAAGATGTATGGTTTAAGTTTATAGCTACCAGCACAGTTCATACTATTATTATGTCAGCTACCAAATCAGGTACAAGAATGGTTATTTATGGTGGTATTATGGGAAGCTTAACCGCTATGGCTACCTATCAATCCGCCTTAGGAAACCTTTCCAGAACAGAAACACTAACCAATTTAACCTTGGGTGAAACCTATTATATCAGGGCAGGTGCCAATGCTGTTGTAAATTTTAATTTGGGTATTTTCCAGGGTTCTCCGCAAAATGATGAATGCATTAATGCGGATACTGTTTTAATGAGCAACTCTTTTACTTGCGAAAATAATTTTGTTGTAAAAAGGCTTGGTGCTACTAATTCCACTACTGTTTGTCCGTCTATATCAGACAAGGATGTGTGGTATATTTTTAAAGCTACAGCAACGGATATTACAGCTACTATTTCCGGGGATGGTGCCAGCTCTTTAAAACTCGGATTGCTTTCAGGTAACTGTGGCGCACTTACCTGCCTGGCCAGCACTTCAAATTCTCTTCTTAATGTTTCAGGGCTTGTTGTGGGAAATTATTATTACCTGAAGGCTGGCGGAAACAGATCCGAACTTCTGGCATTTGTTTGCATTGCCCCAAAAATTACAAATGATGAATGTGGTAATGCTATCATCCTACCGGTAAAACCTTTCAATCAATTGCGTACGAATATTGGCTATAACAAAACAGCTACGCAATCGATTCCGGCTTGTACAGGATCATCCGAAATTGCCGATGTGTGGTACCGGTTTACTGCTACAGATACTGCCTGCCTCATTACTACAGATGGTGAAATAGCCGGCCAGGTTTTGATAGAGGTGCTTACCGGCGGGTGTAATACTTTGACGAGTATATATTGTTCTCCCAATACTTTTCAACCTGCAAATATGACCGAACGTACGGCAAGGATATCCGGATTACTACCGGGTAATAATTATTACGTAAGATGTTATACTGCCCCATCAGAATCCGGACTATTTACCATTGATATTAATAGCTTACCAGCCAATGATACCTGCAGTGCGGCGGTTACTTTAATTCCTCAGCAAGGCCTGGCTTACCAAGTCTTAGCTGATAATGGTATCCGGCAAGCTTCTACATCGAAACCAGCTTGTTCTACTGCGGTTGTAACAAATGATATCTGGTATAAGTTTACAGCCACCCAAAACAGTATGGCCATCATCAGCAACCTTGAGAATAGCGGAACGGTACTGGGTTTACAGGTGTATAGCGGAACGTGCGGCGCCTTAACCAGCCTGGATTGCATTCAGCAGGGAACTGCTAAACATAAGGCACAAACATTTACCAACCTGGTACCAGGCCAAACTTATTTTATACGGCAATACGGCAATGTATATAACAACAAATTAACCATCATTGAGCAACCGCTGAATGATGAAATGGCGGGAGCCATTAAACTGAGCCCGGCACCTGCAAATGTACAAACACTTCCATCCTACTACCTGCATGGAGCATCAAAACAATTTGGTAAAATCTGTAGCAGTGGCAATTATACTATTCATCATGATGTATGGTTTTATTTTATAGCGGAGGCCGCATCGCATAGTATTTCTACAAGCGCAAGCAATTCGTTTTGGGAGGAACAATTACCAGGCTACACTTATCGGATTGAAACTTTTAGAGGGTTTGCAGCCGACAGTACGTCGCTGGTAGCTAAAGCAATGATGTGTGGAGCAGGATCACTTGCTCTAAATGGACTTACAGCAGGAGATACCGTTTATGTGCGCATTGCCAATACTTCCGCCGCAGGCAACACCA
Source organism: Chitinophagaceae bacterium (assembly GCA_041740575.1). Classification (GTDB taxonomy): domain Bacteria; phylum Bacteroidota; class Bacteroidia; order Chitinophagales; family Chitinophagaceae; genus Phnomibacter. The sequence goes on from JBGSLS010000001.1 coordinate 17,666, forward strand.
GCATCTTCAATATAAAAATTGGCAGCACACAAAACATCGATGAACCAGGCGATGCGCTTGTATTAAATGAAACAGATAACTATCAATATTTATTAAATACTACCGGTGCCACGCAAAGCCTGCCTGCCAGCGGTTGTGTAATAGCGGATTTTCCGGATGATGACATCTGGTTAAAATTTACGGCATCTGCTACTGCAAAAAGAATTATTGCAGGTTTCGAAACCAGGGACATTAGCTTACAGCTCTTTTCGGGTACTCCCGGAAATTTAACGTCCATTCTATGCAGCAACAACATTATGGTATTGCCGGCGGGCCTTAGCAATGGAGCCGTTTATTTTGTAAGAGCATACAGCAAAGCCAATGCGCTTTCCGCAAGCTTTAATATAGGTTTATTTGGTGAAGATGATCCATTGGCCAATGGCTGTGTTGCCGGAGCTGTGCTTGGGCCAAACCTCGTTCTAAATCCCCGGTGCGAAAGCGAATACAAATATTTGTTGCCCAAAAATGATGATGGTACAATTGTGGCCGGACGAAAAATAGCCGATGGCTGGTGGAGCAGCACCTATGCAACGGCTGACATGTGGAATGCAGATTACCCATTAGGTGAATGGGGTAATCTGCCTGGAAAGATTCATAACAGCAGGGATAAGATACCCCGCAGCGGAAAAGGCATGTTTGGCATTCTGTCTAATTTATCCGGATCGGTTTGGACAGAATATGTGACGGGTAAACTGGTTCAACCATTAACCACCGGAAAAACTTACCAGGTTTCATTTTATGTGAGCATAGCGAAAGAAGCGCTTGCAAAACACCTTTTCAATATCGGCGCCTACCTCAGTAATGACAGTATTGTAAGCAATAGCAGTTATGCAATCGAAATACAACCAGATATTGCAAACCCGCCCGGCCAGCCGGTAACAGAAGAAAATAACTGGGTAAAAATTTGCGGCACCTTTTACGCCGACAAACCTTACTCTTTCATAACAATCGGAAACTTTGGTGCACATGCTATTTACAGCAGCTCTGTAGGCAGTTACTTTTTTATAGACGATGTGGTGGTGGCAGAAGTCACCAGCCAGGTATTGCCTTTGAACCTGCTCAACTTCAACGGAAGAACCAATGCCCGGAACGAAACCGAACTAAGCTGGCAAACTGCAGATGAAACCAATACCAAAAATTTTCTGGTGGAATGGCGAACCGGGAGCACAAATTTTAACAGCATAGGTACCGTACCTGCAAAAGGAAATACCTACAACGCTTATAACTTTTTGCATAGCACTCCAGCTGATGGTTATAATTATTACCGCCTGAAAATGGTTGATGTGGATGGCAGGTTTACGTATTCATCCACTGTTAGAACCGGTAATAATTTCAAAAATAATCATATAGTTGTTTATCCAAACCCGGTTTCTGCCGCCCTTAACATAACTGCACAGGCTGATAAAGAGGAGCTGGTATTTTTCAGGTTGATGAATGTGGAAGGAAAAGTAGTAGCAACAAAGTCATTGCTCTTAAGAAAGGGCAGCAATACGTTTACCTGGAATATTGTACAACTGAAGGCGGGGAATTATTTTATTACATCAACCAATAAGCGTTTTGGTGCCATCCAAATTATTAAGCAGTAAAAATGCACATTAAAAATTTTGAAAAAATTTATAGCTAATTATGAAAAAGTTTTGGATGATTTTATTTACAAACAATACAAAACAACTATTAATACTATTACTGGTTTTTAGTATGGGAAATGTTTTGCAGGCACAAAATGTAGGAATTGGCACCAATACACCGACTGCAAGGCTGCAGGTGGTTGGCCAGGGAAATTCTTTCACAACCAATACCCTGATGCTGAAAAATTTATCCGGCGATACGTTGTTGAGAATGATGGATAATGGAAATTTAGGAATCGGCTACAATGCCACAAATTATACAAGAAGTCTTTCACTCGGCGGTAACGGCATGAACTTTTATTTACCGGATAATGGTCCCTTTGCAGGCGCTGTTTTTCCTTTAATGACTTCTGCCGGCGAATACTCTTTATCCATACTATCGTATGCGAATCTAATACTCATGCAGTTCGGCGGCAACGTGGGTATTGGCACTACTAGTCCTAAAGTTTCACTGGAAGTATCAGGTGCTTTTGCCACTGCACCACAATTAATGAGTCTTTTAAACTCCAATACTAATTTTTTAATCGAAGTTAGAAATAGCTCTTTTATAATAGCTGATAATAAAACGAGTATAGACAAAAGCATTACGCTGTCTGATGGGCTTGCTGATGGGCAGCGGCTAATTTTCTTAGTAAGAAATACAGGAACCGGTAAGATTATTTTTATTGACAGTCCGGGCGTTTTTAATACAGATATAAGTGTTACAGGCTCTTTTGTAATGGATGATGACGATACGATATCATTTATATGGGACGCAAGTGCCGGTTACTGGGTAGAGACCGGAAGAAGTAACAATTAGGAATTCAGGGATAAATGAATGGATACTAATTTTTTACAAAACCGGAATGTGGGCAAATCACTCCCAATCCCAGTGCTGTTTTAGAAATTAAAAGCACTAACAAGGGTTTACGGAGTAAAAATTATGTTATGGCTATTATAGCATTGAGCGTACGATTAACCCTCTAATTTTTACGAACAACCATTTTAAATTTTAGGCGATAAGATCATAGATTATCATTTTATTGCCGTTCGGATAACCTGTTTTTACAACCAAAAGTGATATCGCAAAATGTATCAACTCCCAATAAATTATTGCAGCATTAACAAACCATGATTAGACTTGATATTGTCAACAATTGTCCATTAAAAAAGTACTGCCAATTCCTTACTGTTGATTTTAAAGCATCTTCCTGTTGCAAAATGTTCTCACCCTAATTCGCTATTGTATACCCATTAATATTTTTTCAATTTTGAGTAATAATTAAACTGCATTAAAATGAAAAAATTAGTCACGCTTTTCAGCTTTACGTTTTTAGTATTTGCTGCATATTCACAAAATGTAGGCATTGGCACCAATGCACCCAACTCCAGTGCACAACTAGATGTAACAAGTACCACGAGGGGTTTGCTTATTCCTAGAATGACATCTAAACAACGGATTGCTATTGTAACACCCGCCAATGGATTGATGGTATATGATATAAACCTTTCTGGTTTTTATTTTTACAACGGAACTTCATGGAATCCTGTTAACAATGGCGGAGGGGGAAATGAAAGTTGGGCAATCAGCGGGGCTAATATTTACAACAATAATAGTGGCAACGTGGGTATTGGTACCAGCATAGGTTTGAAAGAAAAGCTATCAGTAAAGGGCGACATTTTTGTTTCTTTTACCAACCCCAATGATCTGGTAAATGGAGGTAACAGGGCAGAAATAAACCTTCATGGTAGCAGTACGGGTGGTGCCAGAATAAATTTTTTGAATGCTGATACTACCGTTGGCGCTCATATTAACTACTATCGCTTAACAAATACTGTAAATCAATTTAGTTTTAACCATGGCAGCAATACCCACCAACTTTCCTTACATAACAATGGTAATGTTGGCATTGGGCTTTCGAGCCCGCAGGAAAAATTGGATGTTGATGGTACTATCCGTAGCCGGCAAGATGTGATTGTGGGTAATGATGTAACTGCTGCAGGTAAGGTACAAGGTTTAGGATTAGTATCTACCGCTGGCCTTACTGTTGCCAATGCATCAATATTTGGGAGTGGTGTTTTTGGTGTAACAACTGCTCAGTTTACCGGAGAAATCACTTCTAATACGGGTATTACAATTAATGATGCAGCCGCCACACTTACATTAAAAACCGGGAGCAATGACAAAGGTTTTGTACAATTGGTAGATAATGATATTAGGGTTGGTACATACAGTACTAACACAACGGGAAAATTTATAGTAAGAACTGGCGGTAGTGATAATGTTTTTGTAACAAGCAGTGGTAATGTAGGTATTGATGTACCCAGCCCCATTGCAAAACTACAAATCATGAATGGAAGTGATGCCAGCATCAGCTCTCATGGCTATTTAATGCTGGGATCCGTTACCGGCAGTAATTTAATTTTTGATAATAATGAAATAATGGCAAGAAGTGCTGGTAGTGTAGGCAACCTGGTGCTCCAAAATGATGGGGGCACCGTAAGGATAGGAAGTACTGCAGTGCCTTCGGGTTACAAATTTGCCATTAATGGTAAAATGATTTGCGAAGAAATAAGGATTAAACTCAATACGGCTTGGCCTGATTATGTGTTTGACGAAAAATATAAAATGCTTAGCCTCGC
>JBGSLS010000002.1:0-62805 GCA_041740575.1 Chitinophagaceae bacterium
GAAGAAGAAGGCGTAACCATCGACACAACAACCAATATTACCATTATAACCACAACTGATTACCGGGGGGGTGCTGTTTACGAAACCAAAACCTATACAAAAGTACCACCCGGCTATGCCAATTATAGCTGGCAGTTACAATTTACCGGCCACGAAGAAGGCCGCATACGGGCATTACGCCTCGCACCGCATAACAACCTTACCGGTTTTGTGTACGATTATATGTTGAAAGATCATTTGGGTAATGTAAGGATGGTGCTTACGGAACAGAAAGATACGACCACTTACCCAATGCTATCCTTTGAAGGTGCTTCCGGCAGTGCTGATGTCAACAATCAGAACGCGGTTTGGGAAAACGCAACCGGGCAGTCTATAAATGTAGAAAGCGTTAGATTAACATCACCGGGCGTTTTGCAAAACAGCAGTCTGGCACCTCCACCATTAAGTAATAGTATGCTGGTACGTAGCAGTACCGGGAAAGTAGGTGCCGGAAAACTTATAAAAGTCATGGCCGGCGACCGCATCCATATTTCCGTTCAGTACTATTACCCAACACTTGGAGCGCAACCCGAAGGTAATGGGCTTAACAGCCTGTTAGGCGTGCTTGCATCCGTTATTAGCAACAGTGCCGGGGCAGGTATTTTAAAAACCGCATCCGGTACACTTGCGGAGGGCGTTGGGTTAGACCCAGCGGTAGTTTCATTTTTTAACAACCAAAACAATACGCCCGTTGCAGAAAAACCGCGGGCATATTTGAATGTATTATTTTTCGACGAGCAGTTTAAAATGGACGCTGATGCTTCCATTTTCAGGCAAGTTGGTACCGGCACAATGACCCCGGATACCGTAGGGCAAATCGGTTTTATGGCGGGTAGTGCGGCTTTAGCCAAAAAAAGTGGGTATTGTTATATTTATATCAGCAACGAAACGAATGATCTCGTTTATTTTGATAACTTTACCCTCGCTCACGAGCGCAGTTCTTTGATGGAAGAGACACATTATTATCCGTTCGGGTTAACAATGGCGGGAATAAGTAGTAAGGCGAGTGGGAAGCTGGAAAATAAGTTTAAGTATAACGGTAAGGAAGAACAACGGCAGGAGTTTAGCGATGGTAATGGGCTTGAGTGGATGGATTATGGAGCGAGGATGTATGATGCGCAGATTGGGAGGTGGCATGCGGTGGATCCATTGGCGGAAAGATATTTTTCAATATCACCCAACAACTATGTAATTAACAATCCTTTACTGTTTAATGATCCAACTGGGAAGTCTCCTGATGCTTTCGCATCCACCCATGTGGATGTAAATGGCCAAGTATTAGCGGTATATAACGATGGTGATAATGGTATTTACCAGCACAATAACATCACTTTTAGTGTTGTTGCTAATCCTGATTACGCTCAAAATGATACTGAAGCAAATTCAGGAAAGAAAAAGTTAGTACGCAATCCTTGGAATATAGTTGGTCAAACGCGAGACTGGGATGCATTTATGAATCATGACGGTAAGGGGAGCGTTACATCTCCCAGAATTGGGGCTAAATTACATTTTGGTGCATTAAGCATAACATTCAGTGGTCTGGGATGGACAATATCCGGAAATAGTTTTGAACAGATATATAATATCCTAATTAAGCGGGTTTCTCACATACTAAATTCAAATCCATGGTTTTTGAATCCCTGGATATTGGCAGAAATGTCCGGCACTCATAGAATGCTCGATATAAAATGCGATATTGGCCCTGGATCTGGCTATTTAATGGCAGATGGTTATTTTTATACAGGTCAGGCGATTGGTAATATTTTTTTGGTGCCAATTTGAATGATATTAGACCTTTGGCGTTCCCCAAACAGTCATTTTTTGATTTGGCTATGCGAAAGGTTGGTGGTTATAATTTGTCAGAGCAAGGAGGATCTAATCCACAAGTTGGCCCATATTTTGGAGAAAGTATTTTTTCTGGTAGGCATATAGCTTTGGGTTATTGGAAAAGACAGTACGATGAATGGATTAAGTTGGTTAAAAATGATGATAATCCTGTAAATAAAATTAAACAATAAAACTATGTCAAATTTTTTTCTTGTGAGATTTTGGAAAAGTCTTCATCCATTTTTTAAAGCATTATTAATTCTTATTTTTTTATTTTTATTATTTTATTATTCTGTAGTACTGCAATTTTTTTTGTTGACTTTAAGAAGTATGAATAATGTTCGAATCATCCCAAACTCTTTCGTCAATTTTAATTTTAAAAGCGATCATGTAATTGCGGTTTCTATTTAATAAAAAATACTGCATAATTCACGATTTCTTTACTAAAGTCGATATTCCTTCCCAGCAATGTGTCCTGAAAGGCACATTGCGTATTGCGCATTTTATAACTTTACTTTTTCTCCCTAATTTGGCTTTGCAAAAAGTTTCCTTCTCAAGTGATCCTTCCCACCAACTTGTTCTGAAAGGCACCTTGCGTAATTCTTATATCATCACTCCCTCCCCACTATTTTTTGGAAAGTTTGGTATTTCAAAAATTACTTTAATAACCGCTTTTTTTAAGCAATTATCTTTGTAAATGTGAAACTCAAGTCCCGCAAAATGTCTTATATCCTCCATCCCCGGTTGCCGGAGGCTGTTGATATTCTTCAAATGCATCCCGATAATTATAGGGATCACTTACTACATCTAACAATTGATAAACCAAGGACATATCCTGCCCAACGGTAGCAGCCTGCAAGGTTTCTTCAACAAGATGGTTTCGCGGAATAAAAACCGGATTATTGGCGCGCATGAAGGAAAGTGCTTCTTCTAAGGGAAGCTCGTTTTCAAGCTGTCTTTGTCTCCATCGTTCGTTCCAAAGCCTGAATGCTTCATCCTGGTAGATTGCCAAATCAGGAAGTTTATCCGAAGAAAAATGGTAAAAAGAATTCGTATAATCTGCCTTGTTGGTTTGCATCCATATCAGCAAATCATCTACGAGTTTTTTATCATCAGCCAGTTCATTGGTAAACCCTAGTTTTTTCCGCATCATGGGCAGCCATTTATTGGCGAACAGGTTTCCGAAGGTTTGAATGGCGGCTTTTGCTTTTTCTATGGCTTTATCAATGTGAACACCGGAACTTTGAAGTAATTTTTACGACTGCCTACAATGAATATGCCATTAAAGCCATTAAGCATAGTGCGCTCGATTATTTGCTTAAACCCGTAGATAAGGATGAGCTTTTATTAGCCGTTGGAAAGGTGAAAAAGGAGAAGCAACAACAGCCGGATGAACGCATACAACAATTATTTAATGCATTGCTAATACCCAAAGCCGGAAAACGTTTTGCCATACCAACGCTTGAAGGCTTGACGCTGATAAACCCCGATGAAATATTATATGTCAAAAGCGATGGCCCTTACAGTCATTTCCATTTTACTGATTAACGAAAAATGGCGATCAGCAAAACCCTGAAAGAAGCTGAAGAAGTATTGCCCGTGCAGGATTTTTTCCGGGTTCATCATTCTTTCCTGGTAAATATGAAATATGTACATCAGTACATCCGTGGCGAAGGCGGTGAAGTAATTCTCATAAATGGGGAAAGCATTCCTGTTGCAAGAAGCAGGAAGCAAGAGTTTTTGGGTTTGCTGGAGAAGATATAGGGGGTCAATTAGTGAATATGTCAATAGGTAAATAAGTGAATAAAGTGAATAAGGAATGATGTTAATTATATAATAAGGCATCGGGTTAATTACGATGATTTTTTCTTTTGCCTTTGCAATATTATTCTTCCTATATCCTGAAATTAAAATTAAATTTCCAAATCCCCCTATATTTGGCCTGCTTATTCAATTAGCAAAAATGTACTCGCAAAAAAGGAAATGAATATAGACATCGAAAAAATACACCCCAAAAAAGTAAGGACGTTTTTAGTGAAACATGGCTTAACAAACCGTGATCAATTTGCAACCCTGAAACCGGTATGCTATCAGGAAGCCTTAGGTAATACTTACCGTAAACATCTTCAAACTTTTATCATAAAAAAGGATATTGATACGGTATGGAATACCTATGCCACCATTCATCCCAATGAAGCCTGGAATGGTAATATGATCAGTTTTGGAGTGCAATATTCAAGGCGTTGCCATAATTTTCAATATATAAACGATCCATATTCAGGGTTGGAAAAGGGGCAAGTACTTGTTTTGAACCTTAAATTGTTATGGGGGATGCTCAATATTGCAGTTGCCCACGAAGTAGCTGAAATTGATGCAGCAAAAAGAACGATAAAATTATGCTATATGCCTGGTGGCGCTTCTGAAGGTTCGCAGTGGATTACGCTTAATGAAACCAAAGAAGGATTTACCGAAATTGTGCATCTTACCTATTATAAAAGCAAATCAAATTTCAGGGATACCAGGTTATATCCAAAGCTGCATACAAAGGCTATTTCGGAATTTCATGATAGCGTGAGAAAGAAAGCTATGCTTATGTAAGGTTTGTCACATCAATATACCGGGAAAAAATATCGCTTTCGCAGGGGTTTTATTGCTGATTCATAAATGGCCCCAAATCGTACAAAGGCACATTAGCCGGTAAAATTCCCTTCTCCTTTTTGTAGCATTGCTGAATATAATACCCAAATTCCAATTGGTTGGTTATGGCTACAAAATCGTAGGGTGGGCGGTATTTGCGCATAAAAAGGGTCAATTCTTCCCCCTGCATACCGGTAAGTTCAGTTACAAATTTCTTATTAAACCTGAAATCAATGTATTTATCCTGCTCTTCCATAATAAGCCGGTTTTGCAAAGATGCAAGTGCACGGTTTCTTTTAAAGCGGAACATATTGATGATTTCGTTGGGGTCCATTCCCACACCAGTTGGGCCTACATTAATACTTTTTAACGGGTTAGGTTTGTTATAATCAAAGTACTTCGAATACTCCATCCGGTTCATTAATGAGTCCATTTGATAGTTCGGCGGCCTTACTATTACATTGGGCAGGGCATAAACCTGTACATGGAGCGCCATGTTAAACTGCCGGATATCTTCCATTTTTAAAATCGGGTATTTCCCTGTTTCCCGCCCTTGATAACTAAAAAAAAGCGAATCGGTGGCCTTTACCCAAATGCTATACCGGCCAAAAACATCCGTAGTGGTGCCGGTGCCGCTCGTTGACATTACTGAAACGGCTTCAAGCGGGTTTTTTTGGGAAAAATCATAAATAACACCTTTAACTTCCACATCCTGAGCCCTTCCCATCACCAAAATAAACAGGCCCCCAACCGCTAAAAACACCCGGAAAAACCTATGAAAAGGAAGATTACCCAAAAACATGCCGTCAAAAGTATGGGTTCCACGGGGTATTGTTTTACCGTTTTATTATTGCTGCTTTTTTTTAACGAATTGCGGAATCAATTTCCCGATTATGCTAAAAAAAATCAAAATTTGTTTAAGAATCAAAACACGAAAATTCATAATTAGCTGCAACAAGGTACTTTTGCACGGCTTTTAAAAAAGCATTGTATTTAACTTTCTTTCAATTTAATAGGTAAAATCAAAAATTAATGGCAGTTGCTAACGAGCCCTCTCTGGGAAAAGCATTCGGACGGTTACTCAAAATCCTTCATCTTGAACGAAAAGCCATCTATGCCATTTACTTTTATGCCATTCTTACAGGTTTACTTTCGCTTAGTATACCGCTTGGGTTACAGTCTATTATCAACTTTGTATTGGGTGGTGCTTTTTCTACTTCGCTAACCATATTGATTATAGCGGTAGTAATGGGTGTATTGCTTACCGGCGTTTTACAAGTATTACAACTTAAGGTTAACGAGCGTATTCAGCAGGATATCTTTGTTCAGTATGCTTTTGAGTTTTCACACCGTATTCCAAGGCTCGATATGCTGCAGGTAGATGGTTACTATATGCCAGAGCTCATTAACCGTTTTTTTGATACTATAACGTTGCAAAAAAGCCTAAGTAAAATATTGCTGGAAATTCCAATAGCAACGATTCAAATTATATTTGGTATTGCTTTGCTTTCATTCTATAATGCTTCCTTTATCGTTTTCGGATTATTGCTTATTGTTGTTCTAGGCTTGATTATACGATTTACGAGTCGCCCGGGTTTTGAAAGTAGTATGCGTGAAAGTGACAATAAATATATGGTAGCTTCATGGTTGCAGGAAATGGGGCGAACCATGAAAAGTATGAAGTTTGCCCGTGAAAACAACCTTCATCTATACAAAACCGACCACTTTGTTTCTGGTTATATTGATTGGCGTACCAAACATTTTTCCGTTTTGCTTACCCAATATTGGGCCATGATTGCCTTTAAAGTTTTTATAACGGTTTCAATGCTGGTGGCAGGTGCTTTTCTATTGATTGAGCAGGAACTTAACGTAGGGCAGTTTGTGGCTGTAGAAATTGTAATTCTTACTGTACTTGCCAGTATAGAAAAATTCATATTCAGCCTGGATAAAGTTTACGATGTGCTTACCAGCATTGAGAAACTTGGAAAAGTAATAGATAAGCCGCTTGAAAAGGATGGTTCCCTAACATTGGAAGCAGACAAAGGGCTTACCATTGAAGTGGCTAATTTGTCCTTTACTTTTCCATTGGATAACAAAAAGGTACTGAGTAATGTCAATTTCAAGGTTACTTCAGGTTCGGTCATTTGTGTTGAAGGAAAAGAAGGGGCTGGTAAAAGCACATTGCTTAAACTAATTGCCGGTGCCTATTCTATTTACGATGGCCAAATTTTGGTTAACAGTCTACCTATCGGGAATTATACGCACGATTCATTACGTGGTAATATAGGTATGTATTTTAGCCAGCAGGAAATATTTGAAGGGACGGTATGGGAGAATATTTCACTGGGCAGCAGTTCCTATTCGATGCATGAAATGGCGGGGTTGGCAGAACGCATAGGCCTAAAACCCTATATAAGTAGTCTGCGACTTGGTTTTGATACAGTTTTGCAGCCGCTTGGTAGCCGGTTAAATAGGGCCGCAACGAATAAAGTATTAATGTTACGTGCTATTTCCGGAAAACCTAAGCTACTTCTGCTGGAAGACCCATGGGAAGGTCTTACCGAAGAGTCGGCCATACAGTTTACTGATTTTTTATTAAGTGAAATGAAAGGGTGTACTATTATAGCTGCTACTGGCAATGAATATTTTCGAAGCAAGGCCGATGCTGTTTATCGTATTGGAAATTGAAATAAAAAAAATTTATATAATTGGGTTCAATAATTCATTTGAAATAAAAAATTATGCATCATCCACAACATATAGATGGTAATATTCAGCAGAAAATGCCAAAGGATATAAAGGCATTTGACAGAATTTACTATCGCCACCGAAAATATTTTGTTTCATGGATACTGTATGTCGTACTTGGGTTAATGTTTGCTTTTCTTTTTCTTCCCTGGACCCAAAATATACGTTCCAAGGGACTTGTTACCACACTTTATCAAAATGACCGCCCCCAACAATTAGTGAGCCAGATACCTGGTAAAATATTAAAATGGTATATAAAGGAGGGAGATATGGTAAATGCAGGGGATACGATATTACTGCTTGGTGAAGTAAAAGACGACTACCTCGATCCTAATATTATTAATCGTACTGAAACACAGATTGGTGAAAACGAAAATAAGGCAAGGTTTTATGCAGGAAAAATAGAAACATCAGGTCAGCAAATCAGCAACCTTGAGAACCAAAGGGAGCTAAAACTAAAATCACTGGAAAATAAACGGCAGCAAATTGAAAGGAAGATTAATGCAAAAGAAGCAGAACTGAATGCGGCGAAAGTAGATTTGAAACAGAGCCAGGATCAGATGACACGAGCCAAACTTATGTTTGAACAGGAAGCCATAAGCAAGCTTGATTTTGAGCGGAGAAATGCGACTTTGCAAAAAGCGCAGGCCATCGTATCGGAAAAGCAAAACGACTATGATAACCTGAAACAAGACCTTATTATTAACCGTTTGGATATTGAAAATACCTTACAGGAGTATAGTGAAAAAATTGCAAAGGCCCAGGGCGATCAGTTTAGTGCATCGGGAGAAATTGCTTCTGCACGCGAAAAAGTGGCAGACCTTGCAATTAAAAAACAAAATCTAACATCGCGTGCATCCTATTATTATGTAGTGGCCCCGCAAAAAGGGCAGGTGGTAAAAGCCCGGAAAGCCGGTATCAATGAAATTATTAAGGAAGGAGAAATGATTGTGGAAATTGTACCGCAGGATGTGCAACTCGCAGTAGAAATATTTGTGGAACCTTTCGATTTGCCATTAATAAATGTAGGTCAAACTTCACGGTTCATGTTTGATGGTTTTCCGGCAGTGGTTTTTAGCGGATGGCCACAATCTTCCATTGGTACATTTGGTGGTAAAGTAATTGCCGTTGAAACCAATCGTAATATAAATGGTAAATTCCGGGTACTGCTTGTTGAAGACCCGGAAGATAGAAAATGGCCCCCGGGTATGAGGATTGGCACAGGTGCCCTTTCTTTTGCATTGTTGACAGACGTTCCTGTATGGTATGAACTCTGGCGAAACATTAATGGTTTCCCGCCTGAATTTTACAAACCCGAGGTGGAAGATAAAGGAAAGGAAACCAAAGTATTTTAACCCGCAAATGGATATATATTATAAAATGCATACTATTAACAGAATGGGTTGGCTATATAAACTGCGCGCTTCGGGCTTAATAGTATTGTCTGTTTTCTTTGTTTCTTTTTGCACCGCGCAACAGTCCGATACGTTGCGTTTACTTTCCCCTGTACAATTTATGGAATGGGTGCGTAAAAACCACCCGGTGGCAAAGCAGGCATCGCTTTATATCGATCAGGCTGAGGCTGAATTATTAGCTACCCGCGGCATGTTTGACCCCATGGTGTACTATACGAACGATCAAAAAACATATGATTCAAAAAACTATTATAACTATAACAATGCCACACTAAAAATACCTACCTGGATGGGTATTGAATTAATGGCAGGTCTTGAAAATACTTCGGGTGATTTTACCAATCCCGAATTTAGTGTGGGTAAATCCAGTTATGCCGGTTTGAGTGTTCCGTTGGCTAAAAATTTACTGATGGATAAGCGCCGTGCCGCCTTGGGACAAGCAAAAATATTCGTAGAAATGTCGCAGGCTGAACAACGGGCACTGGTAAATGACCTGCTTTTTGAAGCCATGAATGTGTATTGGCAATGGGCTGCTGATTACCAGCGATACCTGATACTTACTGATGCTGTAACGGCCAATGAAAAGCGTTATAAACTTATTCAGTTAACGGTGGAACAAGGCGATAGGGCAGGCATTGACAGCACGGAAGCGCTAACGCAATTTCTTCAATTCAGCTTTCAGCAGAATGAAGCCAACATGCAGTTTGTAAATACCGGCTACCAATTAAGTACCTATTTGTGGAGCGAAAACCAATTACCTGTTTTGCTTTCACCTGATGTTAAGCCAATGGTGCTGCCGGAGCGTTCCAATCCATTTGCCCAAGCTTATAAACCCTTGGAAGAGTTACTGCAATTGGCGCGTGAAAATCATCCCAAATTGCGGATATACGGTAATAAGCTTGATATCCTTGAAATCGAGCGCAAGCTAAAATTTCAAAGTATGCTGCCAACGGTAAACTTTAAATATAATGCACTGGCAGATGGTTACGAATTTTGGAAAGGTTGGAATAGTACAATGCTTGAAAATAATTACAAGTTTGGTGCAGAGTTGGGAATGCCGCTCTTTTTAAGACAGGGCAGGGGAGATTATCGCGGGGCGAAACTCAAAATCCGTTCCACCGAACTGGAACAAGCCAATGTGCAGGTGGATATTGAAAATAAAGTAAAAGCATATTACAATGAACAGGTAAACCTGCTGGAACAAATAAGGATAAACGAAAGAGCTTTTAATGCGTTTACCCGGTTATTTGAAGTAGAGCAACAAAAATTTAGTATTGGCGAAAGCACCCTGTTTCTTATTAACAGCCGCGAACTGAAAATGCTGGAGGCACGCCAAAAATTGGCCGAATTGAAGGCTAAGTTTTTTAAGACGGCTTATGGCGTAGATTGGGCAGCCGGGTTGTTGCAATAAGCCGAAGCCTTACCTTATATTTGCTGAAAACGAATTTCATATGCCATCATTTGATATTACATCCAAGGTTGATTTGCAAACCCTTGACAACGCTATAAATGTTACCCGTAAGGAAATTACGAACCGCTTTGATTTTAAGGGTAGTCACGTGGAAATGGATCTCGATAAAAAGACGCTGGTGCTGAAATTAGAAGCCGATAGCGATATGAAAATGCAGCAGTTGATAGATGTGCTTATCAGCCGGAGCATTAAGCAGGGTCTTGATGGTAATGTGTACGATTTAACCAAGGATGGATACCAAAGCGGCAAAGTATGGAAACTCGAAATTCCCGTTCGCAACGGGCTAAAACAAGATGATGCCAAGAAAATTGTAAAAGCTATTAAGGATGCAGGCCTGAAAGTTCAGCCCGCCATAATGGATGATATTATAAGGGTTACAGGTAAGAAACTCGATGATTTACAAGAAGTTATTGCACTATGCAGAACAGGCAATTTTGGCATTCCGCTGCAATATGTGAATATGAAGAGCTAGTGAAATCGGACTGTTCAAGATTATTTTGGCATTTACACCGGGTTTCTCTACTTTTGCATCCCATTAAAAACGTCCGGTCGCTGTCGGACATAATTTAAATATAAAATGAAACAAGATATTCATCCAAAAAGTTACCGTTTTGTAGTTTTCAAAGACATGAGTAACGGTCACACATTCCTTAGCCGCTCAACCGCCGCTTCTAAAGAAACCATACAGTTTGAAGATGGTAAAGAATATCCGCTTATTAAAGTGGAAATTTCTAACATGAGTCATCCATTCTATACGGGTAAAAACATTATGGTGGATACTGCCGGTCGTATCGATAAGTTCCGTAAAAAATACGCTAAGAAAGACTAAGGTCTTAATAAAAATATATTTTAACGCCCCGCTTTGCTGCGGGGCGTTTTTATTTTCGCTATTTTGCCCCAAAATATTTATTTCCCGGTGACCATAGTTTTATTCGACACACTCCTCAGCCATAACCGGTTCTACCCGCTCAGTCTTACCCGTCCTGTTTCCTTCATAAGGCACGGAATTTTTTCCCCCTTTGAGTGGTACAGTACCTTTTCTCAACTTAATGTAGCAGCACTTACTTTGCCTTACCTGCAAACATCCATTTCTTCAGATGATGGATATATTTGTGTAGATGCATCTATTGTTCCAACTACAGGATTATTAAAACAACTGCTGGATTTGCAACCGGGGCAAATGCTTGAAGATGAAAATGGGTTGGTGGCTTTCGCCTTATCCAAACCCCCAATATTTGATTCACTTCCCTTATTTTTTGATGAATCAATTTCCATAAGCCCTGTACACCGGCTTGGTCACCCAATGGATTTGGTAAAAACCAATAGCCAAAAAATATTGGATGATATTTCTTTATTGGACAAAAGCCATTTGCATGTTTTGGATAATAGCGTAAATCGCATTTTTGGTGAAAATCCTGTTCTTGCTGAACCCGGCGCCAGGGTGCAGGGCTGCCTTTTTAATACCGAAGATGGCCCTGTTTTTATTGGCAAAAATGCATTGGTAATGGAAGGCTGTTGTATTCGGGGACCGGTTGCTATTGGTGAAGGGGCTGTGGTAAAAATGGGTTCGCATTTGTACCCGGGCACTACCATAGGCCGCTTTGCTACGGTGGGCGGCGAAATTAAGAATAGTATTATCGGCGATTTCAGCAACAAAGCGCACCATGGTTATTTGGGCGATAGTGTATTAGGGCAATGGTGCAACCTTGGTGCGGGAACCACCAACAGCAATGTAAAAAACAATGCGGGCATGGTGAAAATGTGGAGTGAGGAAGCCCGGGATTTTGTATCGGTTGCAAAAAAGGGTGGGGTAGTAATGGGAGATTTTACTAAAACAGCGATTAATGTATCTATCAATACCGGCACTACGATAGGCATTTGCTGCAGCATTCATCACACCGGGTTTACCGATAAACATATTCCATCCTTTTCATGGGGACCTGGCGAACCTTACGCATTTGATAAGGCTATTCGGGATATAAAAAATTGGTATTCTTTTAAAAATCAGGAACCGCCGGCTAACATGGATGCTATTTTATGGCATTTATACAAATCTATATTGCCTGTATGACGAAAATCATAGCGAAACTTCAAAGAATGCTTCTACTTTGCAACACTGAATAATAAAAAATATTACAAAAAACGAATAGAAAATTTAGCACATGAGAAAAGAAATTGCAGCAGCTAACTGGAAAATGAACATTACTTATCCCCAGGCTGAAACACTCATTGAAGACCTTTTGGAGCAAAATCACCTTCTTAATGGACACCGGTTGGTTATTTTAGGCGTTCCATTTCCTTATTTAAAAATGGCACAGGATAGGGTGCACAATAACGACAATTATCATATAGCTGCTCAAAACATGCACCATGAAGAAAGTGGCGCTTATACCGGCGAAATAAGTGCTGAAATGCTACATTCCATTGGTGTTGAGTATGTAATACTTGGGCATAGCGAACGCCGCGAACATTGTGGCGAAACAAATGCAAACCTTGCTAAAAAAGTAACACTTGCATTGGAATATGATATAAAACCCATTTTTTGCTGTGGAGAACCACTTTATGTGCGTGAAGCAGGCAAAGAAGAAGCGTATGTAGAAAAGCAATTAACAGAAAGTCTTTTCCATTTATCTGCATCACAAATTCAAAATTTTGTAATTGCCTATGAACCTATTTGGGCAATTGGAACCGGTAAAACGGCGACGGTTGATCAGGCACAGGAAATGCATTCTTTTATTCGTGGTTTACTTTCTGCCAAATATGGCAGGGATATAGCTAATACTGTTTCTATCCTTTATGGTGGCAGCATAAAATCAAGTAACGCAAAAGCAATATTTGAACAGAATGATGTGGATGGCGGTCTCGTAGGTGGGGCAAGCCTGATAGCTGCCGATTTTGGTACCATTATAGATAGCTTGAAAAAGGATCCAAAAGTGCGTCAATAACAATAATGTTTTAAAAAAAAGAAGCAATGATTTTATAAAGCAGTCACAGGATTAACTCCTTTGACTGCTTTTGTTTTATATTGCGCCAATGGCACGTGTATTGGTACAATTTGCGCATCCTTTACTTGAAAAATCCAGGGTGCAAAAACAAATGATCAAACAGGCACAATTGGTAAAAGGTGTTACCATTAACGACCTGTATGAGCGTTACCCTGAATTTGATATCGATGTTAAGCGCGAGCAGCGCTTATTACTTGCACATGATATAATTATTTTTCAGCATCCTTTTTATTGGTATAGTACCCCTGCAATTATAAAGCAATGGCTCGATTTGGTTTTAGAGCATGGCTGGGCTTACGGAGCCAAAGGCGATAATCTGAAAGGTAAATTATTAATGCAGGCAATTTCTTGTGGTGGTTCGGAATTGGCTTACCAACCCGAGGGTCGAAATCGTTTTAACATTCGGCAAATGCTGGCACCTATGGATCAAACGGCAAACCTATGCCAGTTAGAATATTTACCACCTTTTGTCGTGTTTGGCACGCATAAATTACTGGATGCCGATATTGAGCAGTATGCGTTGGAATATGGTCAGGTATTATCGGCCTTAAATGCTGACCGTATTCAACCAGAAGAATGGAAATCGGTTCAGTTAATGAATGAATTATGCCCCATTCCCGGAAGTTTTCAATCCTAATTTTCTATGGATCAACATTCATTTTTATTTCAGGCAATGGTATACCTGGCTTCGGCCGTAGTAATGGTTCCACTTGCGAAAAAATTAGGGCTTGGCTCTGTTTTAGGATACTTGCTTGCAGGTATCATTATAGGGCCTGCCCTTTTCGGATTTATTGGTGAAGAAGGGCAGGATGTTATGCATTTTGCAGAGTTTGGTGTGGTAATGATGTTGTTTTTAATTGGCCTGGAACTCGAACCTGCATTGTTATGGAAACTTAGGAAACCCATTATTGGTTTGGGGGGCTTACAGGTGCTGGCAACAACATTACTTATTACAGCAATTGCCATGTTTATAGGTTTGCCATGGCAGCAAGCCCTGGCTGTAGGTGCCGGGCTTTCCCTATCGAGTACCGCTATCGTTTTACAATCGCTTAATGAAAAAAATTTAATGCAAACCGCAGCCGGACAAAGTTCATTTGCCGTTTTGTTATTCCAGGATATTGCGGTAATTCCTATGTTGGCGTTGTTTCCATTACTTGCTAACCTGCCTGCTCTGGATGATGATATTCCAACAAATCCAACCTTAGTTTACGGCTTGCCGGGGTGGGGTAAAACACTGGCTGTTTTTGTTGCCGTAGGACTTATTATTCTTGCGGGAAAGTATATCATTCAACCCTTTTTGCATATAGTGGCAAAAACAAGGCTAAGGGAGCTTTTTACTGCTACTTCACTTTTGTTAATTGTTGGTACTGCCGTATTAATGTCGCAGGTTGGTCTAAGCCCGGCATTGGGTACTTTTTTGGCCGGTGTAATCCTTGCTAACAGCGAATTCAGGCATGAATTGGAAAGTGATATTGAACCTTTTAAAGGCCTGCTGCTGGGATTGTTTTTTATTAGCGTAGGTGCTTCTATTGATTTTCGCCTGATAGCTGAAAATCCATGGTTGATTGCAGGATTGGTCTTTGGATTTATGTCCTTGAAAGCAATTGTTTTATTGGTATTGGGAAAAATTTTCGGACTCAAAACAGACCAGAATATTTTGTTTGCCCATGCACTTTGCCAAATGGGTGAGTTTGGTTTTGTACTTTTTGCATTTGCATTGGGTGGAGGTATATTGCCAAAAGATGTTGTTGATATCCTGATTGCAGTAATTGCACTAAGTATGGCCATTACACCCATGGCATTAGCCATAAATGAAAAATACATTCAACCCAGAATTGGAACACTTGAAAAAATAGATGAAGCTGAAGCTGATGAAATCAATGAAACCAATCCGGTAATTATAGCGGGATTTGGACATTTTGGAAATACTATTGGTCGTTTTTTAAGGGCACATAATGTTGGAACTACTATTCTTGATCACGATTCGGATAGGGTGGACCTATTACGGAAATTAGGCATTAAAGTATATTATGGCGATGCTACGCGCTACGACTTGCTGCATTCAGCAGGCGCTGCTAAAGCTAAAATTATTATTATATCTATTGACGATGCTGAAAAACGGTTAAGGATGATAGAAACCGTGAAAAAACACTTCCCCAACCTGCGCATGTTGGTAAGGGCTTCCAACAGATTTGATGCCTATGATCAAATGAATGCCGGCATGCTGCATGTATACCGCGAAACGGTGGATACTGCTTTACGTGTTGGTGTTGATGCTCTTAAATTCATGGGATTCAGAGCTTATAATGCCAGGCGGGCTGCCAGAATGTTTTTGAAGAATGATGAATTTAATTTGAAAAAACTTGCATCTATCCGCGATCAGAAAGTGTACATAAATACAGCAAAGGTATTAATTGAAGAATTGGAACAAACCCTGCAGGAAGATCTACGCAATGCAGGCGTGTTGGATGAAGCAGGTTGGGATGAGGAAGGATTGATAAAGGAAGCGGTTGGGGGAGAGTAGTCAATGAGGCAATAAGTGAATTCGTCAATAAAGGTCAATTAGTCAATTAGTCAATGGGGCAATAGGTAGAAATGTGAAAAGGGAAACGTGAAATGTAAATAATGAAAACACACCCAATAATTTTAATAAGGGCTTCTATTCGGCAATACATTGACCCGTAGTTCATTTGACGAATCTCCCTTTCAATACTCACTACCTACTGTCCAAAATTCACCTATTCACTTGACCTATTCACTTCCCCTGTTTCCATGCACCGCTCTCCGCAAACGATCATTTATGGCTGCACCCAATCCTGTCTCGGGTAGCAGGTTTGCAAAAATTACATCTGCCCCACAGTCGTCGGCTTGACGCATCATGGTAAAAAGATTACGGGCTGCTTCATCTGTATTGGATGATGGAGAAAGATTGAAGATATAATCTGCATCATCTTCATTTACTACACCAAAGGCAATCTTCGCAATTTTTTTTCCGGCAAAAGTTTTTTGCAATTCTCCAATGTCTTCTGTAAACAACGGCGTTTGCGTAGCATAATGACTTTTTAATTGTCCCGGTGCTACCGGGTGTTCACTTGCATGGGTTCTATTTAATACAGGTCTCCCTATAACATTACTTATGGCTTCAGCAGAAATACCACCCTTGCGTCGGATAATTACATCATCACCTTCAAAATCTACAATGGTGCTTTCTACACCTACATGGCATGCGCCACCATCTAATATGTAAGGAATGATGCCATCAAGTCCCTGCTTTACATGTTCGGCAGTGGTGGGGCTTACATAACCGAAACGATTGGCACTTGGTGCAGCTAGTGGAAAGGGTAGTGCCTGTAATAATTGTTGCGTCAAGCCATGAGCCGGTATGCGGATGGCAACCTTATGAAATCCTGCAGTAACAAGATCGGGAATGATATTTTTCTTTTCTAGCAGGAAGGTAATTGGCCCGGGACAAAACTTTTTTGCAATTATTTCGGCTTCTTCAGGAATATTTTTTACATAAGAACGGATAGCGTCCCATTGCCAGGTATGAATTATCAGCGGATTAAAATGCGGTCGATTTTTGGCCTTAAAAATTTTTAAAACTGCGGATTCACTTAATGCGTTGCCTGCAAGTCCATAAACCGTTTCAGTAGGTATAGCAACCACTTCATCCTGTAAAAGCCAATGTGCGGCTTCTTCCCAACCTGAACTTATACGCGTCTCCATACTGAGTGCCCGGTAAGCGATTTAAAAACAGAAACTGTCTGCTTAACAGGCAGAATCTTAATTTCGGCCCTTCAAATCCGGCATGCAAAGCAAAACAAACGATACCACAATGCCAAAAGGCAAACCTATACCGGTTATTCTATGGCTTGCGTCGTGGTATCCCTGTAAGTTAGATGCATTCAACGGGGACTTTGTACAACGTGCCGCAAAGGCATTAGCACTCCTTTACCCCGTTCATGTTTTTTACCTGATGAAGGATGAAGAAGGACGGCTTACACAATCGCATGTATTGGAAACTGAAACCCATGGCCAATTAACGGAAACCAGAATGTATTATCATGTACCCAAAACCGGCATAAAAGCTTTAGACAAATTGCGTTCGGCTTTGGCATATACCAAACTCGGCAGGCAATGGCTCACGCAATTCAAACAAAAACAATCAGCAGATCGGCCATGGATAGTTGAAGTGGGCGTTGCCATGCGTGCAGGTACACTTGCCTTGTGGATGAAGAAAAAATGGAAGCAGCCTTATCTTGTTCAGGAACATTGGACCGGCTACTATCGCCATCTGATGCCACCCGATATGCAAAGAGGAAAGCTTTTTTGGCAAATGAGCCATCGCATATTGGCAAACGCCGATGCTTTGTTGCCCGATAGCCGTCATTTGGGTGAATGGATAAATGAATCTTTTTTGCCCATACCTTTTACCGAAATCCCCAACACGGTGGATACATCCCGTTTTTTTTATTCCCCAGGTTCCGGTAATTCTTTTCGGTTCATTCATATTTCTACCATGGGGCATCAAAAAAATACGGATGGCTTACTCCGGGCTTTTAAAATTTTTGCAGACAAACATCCACAGGAAAAAATTGAACTCTTATTGGTAGGCCCGGGTTGGGAACTACATAAAAAATGGGTAGATGGGCAGGATGGCTTAAAGGAAAAAGTAATATTTACCGGTCCCAAGCCGTATAGTGAAGTAGGTTTACTCATGCAAACAGCCCATACACTCTTGCTTTTCAGCCGCTACGAAAATCTTCCTTGTGTAATGCTAGAGGCTTTTTGCTGCGGATTACCGGTAATTGCCACAAGGGTAGGTGGCATTGCTTACCATTTATCAAACGAAAACGGTTTGTTGGTGGATTCAGAAAATGAACCGCAATTATTAGATGCTTTTGAAGACATGTTTACAGGGTATAAAACCTACGATAGGGTGGCAATTGCACAAAAAGCTGCCACCCGTTATAGCATGCCTGCCATTGCTGAATTGTATGAAGAAACCTACATGGGTATTTATCCCCATTTATTCAATAAAAAAGCCCGTTTTTAGTGGGTTAATTTACTTGTCAGCAACCTTCAATTGGTTACCTTTGACGCTCTCTCGAAAACTGTTATGGAAGAACTGAATCTGCCGGAAGAAACGACTGATAACAACCGGATTATCAAGGTTAATATTGAAGAACAAATGAAGACCGCCTACATTGATTATTCAATGTCGGTAATTGTGGGCAGGGCGCTACCCGATGTACGGGATGGCCTTAAGCCGGTACACAGGCGGGTGCTTTACGCGATGAACGAGCTTAGCCTCGACTATGGGAAGCCTTATAAGAAATCTGCCCGTATTGTAGGTGAAGTAATGGGTAAATATCACCCGCATGGTGATAGTTCCATTTACGACACCATGGTGCGTATGGCACAGGAGTGGACCATGCGGTATAAACTCGTAGATGGTCAGGGTAACTTTGGTAATCAGGATGGGGATCCGCCGGCTGCTATGCGTTATACCGAAGCCCGTTTTGAAAGGATAACGGCTTCTATTCTAGCTGATATTGATAAAGATACTGTTGATTTTCAGCCCAACTTTGACGATAGCCTTTCAGAGCCATCTGTAATGCCATCACGCATTCCGAACCTGCTGGTAAATGGTTCAAGCGGTATTGCCGTTGGTATGGCTACCAATATGCTTCCCCATAACCTGAGCGAAGTAATTGATGGTTGTATTGCCTATATTGAAAACCGCGAGATTACTGCTGAGGAGCTGATTAAGTATGTGAAAGGCCCCGATTTTCCAACTGCGGGTGTCATTCATGGCTTTGATGGTGTAAAACAAGGACTGCTTACAGGTCGTGGCAGGGTAGTACTTCGTGGAAAAGCAACGGTAGAAACCGATAACAAGAACCGGGATAAAATTATTATCCATGAAGTTCCGTACCAGGTGAACCGGGATATGCTAACCGATAAGATTGGTCAACTTGTAAATGAGAAAATCATTGAAGGTATATCCAATGTGAACAACGAATCGAACATGAAGGAAGGTACAAGGATTGTACTTGACCTGAAAAGAGATGGCGTTCCACAGGTGATTATCAATCAATTATACAAGTTAACGGAACTACAGACTTCATACGGAATCAATAATGTTGCATTGGTAAGGGGCAGGCCCCGTACGCTCAATCTACGCGATTTAATCAGTGAATTTGTCATTTTCCGTCACGAAGTGGTGGTACGCCGTACCAATTTTGAATTACGGAAAGCAGAGGAGCGGGCGCACATATTACTGGGTTACCTGATAGCACTTGATCATCTTGATGAAGTAATTGCATTGATCCGCAGCTCCCCAACCCCGGATGTGGCAAGGGAAGGATTAATGACCAATTTTGGTATGAGTGAGATTCAGGCAAGGGCAGTGCTCGAACTTCGCCTGCAGCGTCTTACCGGTATGGAGCGTGATAAAATACGCGCTGAGTACGATGAAATTATGAAAACCATTGCTTATCTGCAATCCATATTGGGCGACGAAGCGCTCCGTTACACCATTATAAAAGATGAACTGCTCGAAGTAAAAGAGAAATTCGGCGACGAGCGTAAAACCGAAATTCAATATTTGGCCGATGAAATCAGTTTGGCTGATTTGATTGAGCAGGAAGATGTGGTAATAACTATTTCCCATATGGGTTATATGAAGCGCACTTCAGCATCCGACTTCAGGCAACAACGCCGTGGGGGCAGAGGTGCCAAGGCAAGCAGTACGCGTCAGGAAGATTACATCGAACACATGTTTGTGGCGAATACCCACCATACCATGTTGTTTTTTACTGAGAAGGGCAGACTTTTCTGGATGAAAGTGTATGAGATACCCGAAGGTGATAAAACCGGAAAGGGCAGGGCCATACAGAATATGATGCAGATTCCGCAGGATGATAAAGTGCGCGCCATTATTGACATAGCCGACCTTGGAGATAAGGAATTTGTGGAGAGCCACTATATTGTACTTTGTACAAAACAGGGTACCATTAAAAAAACACCATTAGTAGATTTTAGCCGTCCACGCACAACGGGTGTAAATGCCATAACCATTGTGGAAGGCGATCAGTTATTGGAAGCAAAACTTACCGATGGCAGCAGCGATATTTTGGTGGCCATTAAAAGCGGCAGGGCTATCCGTTTCCCGGAAGCAAAAGTACGACCCACCGGAAGAGGCGCTATTGGCGTAGGTGCAATTGAAGTAGATGATACCAATGATGAAGTGATTGGTATGATTTGTGTAAATAAGGCAGAAGCGGAATCTCATACCGTACTGGTGGTAAGCGAACAGGGTTTTGGAAAGAAAACCCCGATTGATGAATACCGGATTACCAACAGGGGAGGCAAGGGAATAAAAACCATTAATGTAACGGATAAAACCGGGCCGTTGGTTGGAATTCTGGCTGTAAAAGAAGAAGATGACCTGATGATTAGCTGTAAATCGGGGATAACCATTCGTACAAGTACGAGCAGTATCCGGGAAGCAGGCAGGAATACGCAGGGCGTTAAACTTATAAAAATGAATACTAACGATGAGATTGTTGCAATTACCAAACTGGACAAACTGGAAGTGGATGATGAACCATTGGATGGTGAAGATGGCTTGGTAGCAGTAGAAGGTACCGAAGGTATTGAGCTGACGGAAGCCGGAACAGATTTAACAGAAGGTGGGGAAAGTAACAATGAAGAAACCGCGTCTGATGTTCCGGAAACAGAAGAATAATATTAATTAACGAATTGCAACAAATGTTGTAATTATTTGAAAACCAATAAATAAAGCCATGAAAAAAATCGTAATTACAGGTGTATTACTGGCTGTCGGATTTATTACCGCTATAGCGCAAAAGTACGACGAAGCAAAAAGCCTGATGATGCTTCAGCAATTCGACAAAGCAAAGGAAAGTGTAGATAAAAACTGGACCAATGCAAAGTATCTTACCAAACCTGAAGCTTACATTCTAAAAGCGGCAGTATATGCACAGGTAGGAAGTGATCCTGCAAAAGGCGATGCAGGTAAAGCTATGATAGAAGAAGCTGACAAATTATATGCTGAATACCTGGTAAAAGATCCTAAAAGAACATTGGTGATGGATCCGGCTTATACAAATGCACCAATTGTTTTATATACCAATTATATAAACCAAGGTATTGCTCAATACAATCTGAAGGAATATCCTAAAGCTTTGGAGTTATTTGAAAAGTCACTATACTATTCAAACTTTTTAAACGAAACCGGTATTGCTAAATTACCGTTGGATACTACCGGTGAATTATTGGCTGGCGCCGCAGCGCAAAATATAGGTGATAAGGAACATGATAAAATTGCCATGTCGCATTACAAAAAATTAGCTGATGCCAGGGTGGCAGGTGATGATGGCAATACGATTTATCGTTTTCTAGCCCGTAAGAGTTTTGATTATGATGATATTGATGGATTTAACAAGTATATGGCGCTTGGAAAAGAGCTTTATCCAAATGAAGAATTTTATACTTTTTCGGAGGAAGATTTCCTTTTTAGTATTGAAGATCCAATAGAAAAAAGAAAAAGGATAGAAAAGAAGCTTGTTGTTGACCCCAACAATTACAAAGTCCAGGCTGCTTATGGCGAATACCTTTTTGAGCAATTAAATCCTAAGGACCTGGAAGCACCATTACCGGAAGGAAGCGCTGAAATGGAAGCGCAAATGGTAAAGGCTTTTGAAAAAGCAGGAGAAATAGAACCAGAAAATCCCGGAAGCTATATGAACCTTGCCAATCATTTTATGAACAAGAGTATTCGTTCGAATAATGTATTGGCATCACATCAAAAAATGATGCGCGATAAGCAAAAGGCAAATACACCGGAACCTGTAAAAGGAAAACCTACACCCAAGCCACCGGCTCCGGATCCTGCTGATGTAGAAAAACGTAAAGAACTTACTGCGGTTTATGAAAATGAAATTACGATTGCAGGTGGGTATTACGAAAAGGCTTCTAATATTTATGCTAAAAAGTCAGAGATTTCAGGAATGGATAAACAAAACTATCGTAATGCGGTAAGTTACCTGATTGATATAAATAAGGAATTAAAGAATGCAGCCATTCGTGATAAGAAGACTACTGATGAAACGAAATATGCTGCTGCTGAAAAGAAGTACATGGATTTGTATTCATCGTTGAATAAATAGGGGTTAAACCTGCTGATTATTAAATCCCGGTATTTAGCGTACCGGGATTTAATGCAAAAGTCTATTTAACATAATATAAATTATAGCAAATCATATCGCTAATAATAGGAAGAAAGTTTACATTTAAACTTTTAAAAAGCTATTTATATAAAAAATTATGAGCCACCAAAATATAATTGCCGTTACCGGTGGTACAGGTCATTTAGGTCATGTTCTCATAATTAATCTTTTAGAAAATAATTATAAGGTATTCGCTTTATACCGCAAATCTTTACCAGCATTAAAACATCCTAATTTGGTTTGGATGCAGGGTGATATCACCAATCAAAACACCGTTTATTCTTTGGTTCAGGATGCAAAAATTATTATTCATAGTGCTGCAGTAATTTCAATAGGAAATATGGATAAGGATGAAGTTTATGATAGTAATGTAAACGGTACCAAATCTATCATAAAAGCTTGTCAAAAATTTAAAACAAGGTTCATTTATATCAGTTCATCCACTGCGGTAAAAGAAACTATGGGTACAGAAGTTTTCGATGAAAACAGACCTTACAAAACCAAATCAGATTTCATATACGAGTGGACTAAAGCTATTTCAGAGCAATTGATTTTAGACGCAGTGAAAAGTCAAAATTTGAATGCCATAATTATACGGCCTACATCCATCATTGGCCCTCCAGACTACAGACCATCATACTTTGGGCAGACTATCTTTCAATTTGCTCACTTAAAACTACCGTTGATTATAAGTGGAGGCTATAATTTGGTGGATGTCAGAGATGTTAGCCAAAGTATTATTAATAGCATTGATAAGGGCATTTCCGGAGAAATTTACCTTATAGGAGGCACCTATTTAAGTTTAAAACAAATGGCGGAAATAACTAATCCGGAGCGCAAGTTTGCTGTATTACCATTAAATTTGTTAATCTGGTTATTGCCTGTTATAAAAATTTATCAAAAGATATTTCCAATAGAGTTACCTATAACCAAAGAAAGTCTTGTTACATTAAAACGTGCTCCGAAAAATGTAGACAATTCAAAGGCGATGAAGCATCTCAATCATCAAATAAGACCCATAGAAGATACGATTAAGGATTTACTGGAATGGTTTAAAAAGGTAAATTACAAATGAATTTGGCGACTTTCAATACCATTTGTTTTGTTTGGGCAATTACAGCTGTAATTACCTTTATATTTCTTAAATATGTAAATGCACCCTATGGCCGGCATATTGTGAAAGGTTGGGGACCTACCCTATCCAATAAATTTGGTTGGATCTTTATGGAGTTGCCTTCATTTGCCATCATTCTGTACTTTTTTTTAGTTTCAAACCAAAGTGCATTTGCAAGTATGCTTTCACTCCTTTGGTTAGTTCACTACTTTAACCGGTCATTTATTTATCCCTTGCGTATTAAGACAAAAGGGAAAGAAATCCCCCTCATTATTGTTGTTGCGGCTATTTTTTTTAACCTGATAAATGCTACGCTTAATGGTTATTATCTGGCAACGTTCGAAACATATAGCGATCATTCATTTCTTGAATGGAATTTTCTATCGGGACTTGTATTGTTCGTTATAGGTTTTATGGTAAATCAAATCAGCGACCACAAGTTAATCAACTTGCGGAAGCCCGGAGAATCAGGGTATAAAATTCCATATGGCTTTCTCTTTAATTATATTTCATGCCCAAATCACTTGGGGGAATTGGTACAATGGTTAGGCTTTGCATTAATGGCCTGGAATTATCCGGCTATATGCTTTTTTATCTGGACAGCAGCTAATTTGGTTCCAAGATCAAAAGAACATCATAAATGGTATAGTGAAAATTTTAAGGATTATCCAAAAAATAGAAAAGCCCTTATTCCCGGTTTTTTGTAACTTGATAAAATTGGACAAGGAAGAGAATTAATTTGAGAAACAGGAAGGTTTTATTTCTTAGAACACGTTATAAATAACAATGAAATTGAAATTAAAAATAGTTGCCGAAAAAATAGTCCGATTCAGATGGATTACCATTGTGTTTGTTTTGCTTGCGACCCTTTTCCTTGGTAGTCAATTGCGAAATCTTACCATAAATGCTGATATATTAAAATCATTGCCCGATGATGATAAACATGCAAGGCTTTTAAAAAGAATAGCTGAAAACTATGGGGGAAATAATATTGGGGTTGTTGTACTGGAAACGGATAATATATATCAAACTAAAGTATTAGAACAGATTAGGGCCATTACGGATTCATTAATAGAAATAAAAGGGATTATTTCTGTTTCGAGCCTTACAAATATTATTCAGATTAAGGGAGGCGAAGATGGCATTGAGGTTGGCACCCTTGTGGATGAATATGATTTACCAAAAGATGGTGAGTCTCTAAAAGCACTTCGAGAAACAGTTTTATCTAATGAAATGTATAAAGGCAACATTGTTTCAGAAGATGGCACTTCTACCCTTATCCTGTTTACCCTTGATGGAACGGAAGATGTAAACTCGGTTGCTACAAACGTTATTTCCACCATTAAAAAACTGGAGATAAAAGAAAAATTATATTACTCAGGTTCGCCCATGCTTGTTTCAGCCATTTCTCATTTAATGGAAAAGGATTTGACCACATTGCTACCCTTTGCGTTTTTCTTAATTGCAGGCGTACTATTCATTAGTTTCAGGTCGATAGTGGGTGTTATATTACCACTTTTAACTGCTTCTATCGCCATTATCTGGACGTTGGGAACTATGAGTTTGCTGGGTTACAAAATGTCTATGATATCCAATAATATTCCCATTATTCTTTTGGCAATCGGAAGTTCATATGCAATACATGTAATTAATAATATTAACCAGCAACAAGCATCTTTAGCAAGTAATGTTGTTAGTATTTCGTTATCTCAATTAATCATTCCAATTGTTTTGGCAGCCATAACCACAGCTATCGGGTTTGTTTCTTTTATTTTTGGTAGTTACCTGGATATGATTGTAGAATTTGGAATTTTCACTACGATTGGAACACTTTTATCAGGCCTTTTATCCATATTTTTCGTTCCTGCCCTTATCGAAATAATTTCGGGGAAGCAAAAATCAGGCAATTCAAAAAATATAAAACCATCAGCCTTTATTGATTCCTTTCTGGAGAAAATCAACACACTTTTATTCAGGTATCCAAAACGGATTGTCTTTGTCTGGATATTATTGTTAATTATCAGTATTGGAGGGGTGTTTTCCATTGAGCGCAAGGTGGATATACAAGAGTATTTTAAAAAGGATAATCCAACTCGGATTGGTGAAAATATTCAGGTTCAAAAATTTGGCGGAACCAAGCCGGTATTTGTTCTTTTTACCGGGAATGTAAAAAGCCCGGAGGTTTTGAATAAGATGATGGAGACCGCTAAATACATGGAAAAGAGCCCGGACATTTATACAACTATGTCTGTGGCCCATTTAATTTCCGAACTTAATCTGGCTATTTCAGGTAAAAGGGAAATACCCAAAAGCATTGAAGAGATTGAACAATTATGGTTCCTGATAGATGGAAATGAAACCCTTGGCCGGCTTGTTAGTGAAGACTTAAATGAAGGAATCATTATCTCGAAATTTAAATCGCCGGATAATGAAGCGAAAAAGAAGTTTTCACTGTATATGGAAGCTTTTATTAAAGCGAATGCAACCAAAGATTGCAAAATTGAAATAACCGGAATGCCGTTTGTAGATGTAACGATGGACCAAAGTTTGATTCGCAGTCAAATTGGAAGTATAATGATTGCACTTGTCTTTGTTATACTCATTGTTGGTTTAATTTTGCGATCCTGGTTAAGTGGATTGCTTGTTTCCATTCCCATTATTGCTGCGATAATTATCTTATTTGGCTTTATGGGTTTATTTGGTATTTCATTGAACATAGCCACCGTTTTGGTTGCAAGCGTAGCACTTGGTATTGGCATTGATTATTCGATTCATTTTATATCCCATTATAATGATTTCATGAAGTCAACGGGTATACTGAAAACTTCTATTGAGAATACACTAAGAAATAGCGGTAAAGCAATAATTATCAATGTAGTTTCAATGGCAATTGGCTTTTTGGTTCTTTTATTTTCTGAAATGGTTCCCTTGCAATACTTTGGCTTGTTGATTGCTCTATGTATGTTAAGTTCCGGCTTAGGCGCTTTAACGCTTCTCCCTGCCATACTTATACTGTCGAATAAAAAAAATAACTAAAAAATAAGAGCTATGCTTAACTTTTTAAAATTTCTTTTTTTGCTTGTTTTCATTACCTCTGATTTACAAGTCATTAAAGCACAGAACGCTTCGGAATTACTTAAGAAAATGGACCAATTAATTTCAGCACCCAAAGACAAACAGGCAGATGTAAAAATGATATTGACCAGCAAGGATGGTTCCCAGAAAATAAGGGAAGCAACCCTGCTTCAAAAAGGGGCATATAAAAAATTATACCGTTATACCAAGCCTGCAGATAAGGCTGGAATAGCAACCTTATCCCTTCCTGGAGGTATTATGTGGCTCTCTATGCCATCCTTTAATAAACCCATTAAGGTTTCATTATTAAGCAATAGCCAGGCTTTTAATGGAACGGATTTTTCTTCAGAAGATATGAGCGGTATTCCTTATGGCGATAAATATATCGCACAACTAGCCGATTCTGATTTAAAGAATACATATTTACTCGAATTGATTCCCAATGGTTCGAAAACGAATTATTCAAAAATCATGGCTTATGTGGACAAGGTAAATTATTACCCCGTTAAAATGATTTATTTTAATAAGAGTAACCGGGCTGATAAAATTGCGCTCTACCAATACGTAAAAAAAGGAGGATATTGGTTTGCACAGGAAGTAATTATGACAGATTTAAAAAACCAGCATTCTACAAGTATTATTTTATCAAATGTAAAATTTGATCAGGGACTGAAAGATGAAGCATTTTCAGTTGAAAATTTGAAAAAACAATAACCTATTTTATAAAACTATACGTTTTGTTTTGATACTTCTTGCTTTTAATTAGTTTCCTGAGATTGGCTAAAGTATAATAGGGTGTTTCATCAATAAACATATTAGTTAGCCAGGCGGGAACTGCCCCACCAGGATCTATTTGCATTTGGAATGAAATATCTAATTTTCCCGAAGGCAGTACCACAACCTGCCATAATCCCTTACCATTTATACTTACATAATCTTTGTTTTTTGGGATATAACCATCAACTGTTTCAATGTCAACTATTAACGTATTCGTTTTGGACATCCATCGAAATTTATTACGGTAAACGCCTTCCCGGTCTTTATACGGAAAAGGAACTTCCGCAATAGCATGATAAAATTGTAAAGTATCACCCGACCTTTTTACCAGGGAGACTTCTTTTAACTTATACCCCCAATGCACATATTCATCCAGGTCGTTTAGGAATGCAACAAACGAATGAACTGAAGCATCGATTATCATGTGACCTTTAAAAGAATTAAACTTAGAATCACTTTTTAAGGTATATATTTCAATACCATCATCTTTTCGGGCAAGTTTCCAATTTTCTTGTGCACTGACTAAATAAAAATTAAACAGTAAAAGCAGTGGCAAAAGTATTTTATTGGGTATTGTTATATTTTCCATCAATAATTTCAATTGTATGTGGCACTTCATAGTTCGGGATCGTCATAAAGGTTTTCCATTCACTTAATATTCGATCTAAGACATCCTTTTTTATCCGGTGCTTATTTTTTTTGTACTGTTTTATCCCTTTCAGGTAACGCGTAAAACCCGGCTCCGCTTTATCAAAATTCATAATATGCAATTGCTTGTAGATATCTTTTAAAACAAGTAATGGATCTTCCTGCAGTTGATCGAAAGATATTTCAATTAGATTACCCTGTGGAATAGTATTTTTTTGGTCAATATAATCACTCATTAAATTTTTATAAAGTTGAAATATGTCATTATCTATTTCTTTGGCACTAATATTCTGGAGGGTTAAATGGGGTAACATTTGCGAAAAGAATTTTTGGATAGACAAAAAGACTTCAATGGGATTTCTATGGATATAAATAAATTTTGCATTCGGAAACATCTCCAGGAGCAATTTTATACGTCCTGTATTGGATGGATTTTTTGAAAGAAAAATCTCTTTATTTGTATTTTTTAATGACTTTTGGATTAAAAGCTTATAATCGTTTTTCCATGATTCCACTTTATGGTAACTGATATTTTTTAGCCGAATATAATCATCATAGTACTTAAGCATATTTTTAGGGAACATCCAGAAGTAATAAAAACAAATAGAAGTTTTATCTCCTAAGGCAAATTCTTCTTCTTGTGGGAAAGAAGCATCCATGTTTACATTATCGCCCGCTCTTCTACCCGGCATCAGCAATCTGGTAAACCCTTTAAATAGAAAATATCCGAATTTGTTGAATAGCGTATCAGGAAACACACTTTGATAGGTGGTAGTATAACCCATTTGCGGATCCTGGCTAATTAAATTATGAAGATGGGTTGTACCACTTCTCCAATGGCCTATTATAAATATCGGTGCTTGTGTAATGGGAATCTTACTGATTTTTGGATTTATAAACCGGCGCTCATATAACCTAAAAGGAAAGTTTATTAAATTTATCAGGAGTACTGAAATAAGTCTTGGTACATATTTGATGGATACGGTATTTTTCCTCAATAATTCAAATAAGATATGGAAAGAATATCCTACCGCAGGAGGTAAATAAATCCCCTTCTTAACCCTTGATTGTTGCTGCGACATTTATTGTCCAAATAATTTCTCAATTAGGTGAAAACCTTTTTTTTAATATCATAGAATTCAGGCAGGCTTTGAACAGATGTACCTATTTACGCTTATTATTAATTCGGTACGCATACCCTATAGCAAAGGATACATTACCCATATGAACGGATCCATAGGTTTCCGTATCCTTCTGTAATGGAATAAACCCATACGCCCCCCTTATATCTAAAAATAATTCACTTTGCTTTCCAATGGAAGCAGCTAATCCTAACCCAAGCATAGCACCAAAATCTACTGTAGCAAGGTCCTTACTGATATCTGTTTCAGCAGTGAAATTTTGTGGAGGTAGCGGAACCATTACCCAATTTTGTGGCGGATCCTGTGGATTTGCAGGAATTTGAACAGGAATAGTTCCGGCTGCATCATAATACAATGAACTTGTTCCACTGGTTTTTTGTGTTGGATTTAGCATGAAATCTAAATAAGGTCCTCCATTTACATAGATACCTAACTTTTCACCCAAACTCCATTGGTATTTTGCCAAAACCGGAATTTCAATATAGGTAAATACTGCGCTACTATTAAAATTGGCATAAACTGCTTGCCCGGGAGGTAGCAACTGAGATAGGTCACCCAATAAAGATACAGGTATTGGCTGCATTCCATTTCGTTCCCCACCTTTTTTAATAATACCTAAATCCGTTTTTATTGAAAAGTTTTTGGTAATCCCAAAGTCTCCAAATACACTAAAATCAAAACCCGTTACGGAGGTATAATCTTTGCTATAGATATTTTCATCGAGGGATCTTATATTTGGAATGCTTACTCCCCCACGAATACCCCATTTTGTTACTTGTGCAAATCCTGATGTTGTAGATATTAATACAAATAGTAAAATTAGTTTATGATTTCTATTCATGTAATTTGGTTTTTTGTCCGATAAAATTATACTAAATTCAAATATCCACTATAATTGATTTTAACAATAATATTTTTTGATATGGGTAAACTATCTTTACGCAACCTTGGCAACGGCCAATATAAAAATGAATTTTCTATTGAATAATGGCATCAATGAGATGCAAGGCGTCTGAAATTAAGTGCATAAAATAAATTTTGAGATGAAACTCCTGTTTTTTTCCTTTTTCTTCCCCCTAACAAATTTTCAATATCTCACCCATAATAATGCCTTTGACAGTTCTGTGTACAAGTATAATTATGAAAATGTTTTGGGAACATCCTTTGAATTAAAGGTCGTATCCAATTCGGAGCAAATAGCAGATTATGCCGAACAAATGGCTTTGGCTGAAATAGACAGGTTAAACTCCATCCTCAGTACTTACCAAACTACAAGTGAAGTTAGCCAATGGCAAAAAACCACAAATATTGATAAAAAGGTGTCTCCTGAACTTTTTGAGATTTTGAATCTATTCGACACCTGGAATCAAAAAACATCAGGAGCCATTACGGCTTCCATTAGCCCAGCTACAAGTCTTTGGAAAAAGGCTGAAGCCAACCAAATGGCACCAGGAATAAATGAATTGAGTGCTGCCGTGGCAGCTATGAAAGAGCCACTATGGCAATTAAACAATGAAACAAAGACAGCAAAAAAACTAACCAACCATTCTTTAGTATTAAATTCATTTGTAAAAAGCTATATCATCCAGAAAGTTGCGGATAAGATAATGGATATTCATGGGGTGATGGGCGCTGTAATTAATATTGGTGGAGATATGGTTGTTTCAGGTAACCAAACTGAAAACATTCGAATTTCTAATCCAAAAGCAGATGCTGAAAATGACCTTCCCTTGTGCATAATACACCTGCAGGGTCGCGCTATTGCTACAAGTGGTAACTACCGAAGGGGGTACCAAATAGGAAATCAATGGTTTTCGCATATTGTTGATCCTAGAACAGCCTACCCTGCTTCTCACATACTCAGTGCTTCCGTTGTTGCTGATAACCCTACCGATGCAGGAGCCCTTGCAACAGCTTTTAATATATTGCATCCCCATGAAAGTCAGGTACTCGCCGCAACCATTCCTGGAATAGAATATCAAATTATTACTACGGAAGGAAAGGTAATTGTTAGTGAAGGCTGGAAAGCTATGGAAGTTCCAGACCATAATAAAACGCCCCTATTTATACCCAATCAGGGCAATTTTACTTTAGAAATAGAGCTTGCAAGATTTGAAGGGCGATACCGGAGACCTTTTGTGGCTGTGTGGATTGAAAATAAAAAAAAGGAACCGATAAAAACGCTGACATTGTGGTATAACAAACCACGCTGGCTGCCCGATTTAAAGCGCTGGTACTCCAAAAATCAATCTATTCTACAAGACTCAATAGCCAAGGTTTCTGTAAGCAGCGCTACCCGGTCTGCCGGAAAATATACACTTAATTGGGATGGTCTTGATGCGGCCAAAAAACCAGTTCCCAACGGAACCTACACTTTGTACATTGAAGCGGCACGTGAACACGGAACCTACCAGATAATCAAACAGGAATTTGAGTGGAATGGTAAACCTAAACACTTTGAAATGGCAGGCGGTATTGAAATTACTACTGCTATTCTGGATATTTCAAAATAAATAGAACAAACGGATTGGCACATGACTAAGAATAAAAGGGATATTTCAACCTGGACCCGTTGGCTTCATATTTATCTTTCCATGTTCAGCTTTTCTGCACTTTTGTTTTTTGCTGTTACAGGTATAACACTAAACCACACGAATTGGATAGAAGGAAAGGAAAATGTGCAACAAGTAGCAGGTGATATAAACCCGGTTTGGGTAAATCCCGAAGCAGCGAAGGTTGATGAATTAAAAGTCGTAGAATTTTTACGTAACAAGTATGGGATCAGTTCCCCCCTATCCGATTTTGTTACCGATGAAACCGAATGTTCTATTTCTTTTAAGGGACCCGGGTTCTATGCCGATGGATATATTGATAGAACCAATGGACACTTTCAATTAACCATTACAAAATATGGTTGGATTGCTATTATAAATGATTTGCATAAGGGAAGGGATTCGGGAACTACATGGGGTTGGCTGATTGATATAAGCGCCATATTAATGATTCTGGTTTCCCTTACAGGATTTTTGATGATCTTTTTCCTGAAAAAAAGATTGTTCACCGGAATGCTTTGGTTATTTATAGGAACCATATTGCTCTTCCTGGTATATTACATATTTGTTTAAAAGAAAATTTCTGGGTATTCCCAAAAAACACAAATGACATAGATAAGGCAGATGCTTTCCATTGTATAATCTATGCCAAGTGTGAAAAAAACTATCCATTAGCCCAAATCCAACTGGTACAGTCTTTTTAATGCTTAATGACTTTCCCGTTTCCTGAAATTTTTGTGGTTACTGTCGGGTCTCCTCGATAATACA
Organism: Chitinophagaceae bacterium; assembly: GCA_041740575.1. GTDB lineage: Bacteria > Bacteroidota > Bacteroidia > Chitinophagales > Chitinophagaceae > Phnomibacter. The sequence continues at coordinate 32,476 of JBGSLS010000002.1, forward strand.
CTTCGCCATTACCACTAATGCGAACTGAAAGTGTTTTTACAGCTTGTACTTCTGTTGTTCCGTTCCCACTAATTTCTACCTGAACATTTTGGGTAACAAGGTTATCCGCATAGGTTTCGCCGTTGCCGCTGCTTTTAACAAGAAGGTTATTTGCTGTTCCACCCTTAAAATACAATTTCCCATTTCCACTCATAGAAGCCTCAAAATCATTCAGGGTAAAACCTTCACTTATAGTAACAATATTGTTTCCGCTTAAATGAATCTCAGAAAAATCAGGCGTATATATTTTCAGACTGATATTATCGTTTTTTACACGCAAATGATTTAAAAAGCCAAAAGTAAGCGTTCCATTATCAACCTTGCTTTCATAAGAATCTACAAGGTTATCATAGCCAGTTACTTCCACTTTTTTAGTATCTGATTTTATGATTTCTACATTCCGTTGTCCGGAAATATCCACGCTGGTAAATGACGTTAGCGTGCGGGTTTCTGTACGGATAGGGCCATCACCCTTTAATACATCTTTCGAACAGCTTTGCAGCATAAATAAAAAGCCCAAAGCTGAAATTCCAATTAAATTTTTCATTGTAATTATTTTTTGAAGTCTTATAGAGATAAAACAACTTAAAGAATGGTTACCCCTATGCCGGAACCGAAATTTTTTTAAATAAATCTGCTATGCTCTTTCATCAACCAATGCCAATAGGCTTGGTAGCTTAAAAAATTAAGCAGTACATAGCAAAATCGGGCCGGAATAAGGCCGGTTTAGAAAAATTTTGGTAGCAGGGTTGGATATAGTTACCAGAATTTGAATAACATGGGTACCCGGCTCATCAAATTCGCGTAATCTGCTCTTTTCGATAGACTTCTTTTTTCCATCATGGGTATGGAAATAAAAACAAACATTAAAGTCAGTGCTATCCAACCAAATAGTGTCCACCAATTATTTAGATCAACCCCCATAGCCATTATCCAAATTCCCAACCAAAATAAGATTTCGCCGAGGTAATTAGGATGGCGCGAGTATTTCCACAATCCACGCTCCATACAGCCTGATTCCATTGATTTGCTTCTAAAAGCCCGCATTTGTTCATCGGCTATAAAAGCAATAATGGTGGAAGCAACACATAGTACTGCGCCAAGTATAATAATTATATTAAGGTTAGGTTCAGCTTTAATTATTGCATAATAGGCCGGTATAAGGCAAATGAAAACTATGATTGTTGGAAAAAGATGAATACCAGTAAAATTTATAAGAGGATATATACTGGGATTATCCTCCCGAAGTTTTATGTATCGCCAATCTTCATGACTCAATCCACGCCACCCTCGAACCCAATTAAGGGTAAGCCTTATACTCCAAAACAGGGTGACTAAAAAGATTAAAACAGATACTATAGAGAAATCAGAATGGGTATTAAAAATCCAATAGCCTATGATAAAAGGAGGCGCCATACTCCAGTAGGGATCATAAAGGCTTGCATTCTTAAAAACTACACTAAATAAAAATACTACGGCGGTAGCCACTACATCTGCGACAAGCGCAGTGATCAATAAACTTTTTTCATTATTAAAAAAAGAAGTTGAATACCAGGCTGCAGCAATGGAAATAATATAAACAATCAAACAAATGAACAATGAAAATGCCTTAGAATTAATCAGTTTTGTCATATTTGTTATAAATACTATTTTAGAAAAAAGAATGATGTAGTAAAACTAAAGCGTTTCATCTTTCTATCATTAAAAAATAGCTATTCCTGCGTGCCAGCCACCCCAACCGCGCCAATTATTATCCCATGAGAACTCTTTGTATCCATTCTCTGGAATATTATTGGTGTAACCTGGTGGCGTAAATGTTTGATCGCTGTAATATGCATTAAAAGATGGGCCGCCATAAATAGCAAATCCTTTGCTAATCCTTAGGTGAAGATTTAAGCTAAAACGGTTCAAAAGGTTCAGATAATTCCAACTGCCAAGATAGAGATACTGCGAAGTAACATCAGTGCTTAATGCAAAATGTCGGGTGCCCACCCATTCCGTTCCAATACCATAACCAAAAGCGAACAACTTTTTATTTTCATCAAGGTTCATACCACCTAATAGAATGCTGTAGAGTTTTTTGTTCCCGGTTTTTATGGATGTGGTTAGATGCATGGTTTCATCCGTTCCAATATACCATTTGTGGTAGCCTCTGCGTACCATATTTATCAACCCGATACTAAAACCATCAGATGTATCGGCTACGTTTATTAAACCTATTTGTAATCCTTTGTTGTGATACGCGTAGTTAATAACCCCGGCCACTTGCACTCCTTTCAGAGCGCGGCGGGCAAAATTGCTCACCCCGGCAACCTGCATGCCTGCCATGGTATCGCCGGCATGATTATAAACTCCTGCCGCCTGTAAACCTTTTACATTTTTGGCTGTGAAGTTTACAACCCCTGCCGCCTGGAATCCCTGCACATCAAGCCCGGTGAAATTTACAATGCCGGCAGCCTGGAACCCATGCATCCATAACCTGTTATAGTTTCCAATTCCTGCTGCCTGGAAACCGTTGGTGTATTGTAAAACGGTATTGCTTATTCCTGAAGCCTGGAATCCTGCCTGCCTTCCACCGGTATGGTTAAAAAGCCCGGCAGCCTGAAAATACCCTGCATCCCTGCGGTTTATGTTAAAGAGTCCGCCCACTTCAAACCCTTTTAAGCCACCGGTATAACCTCCTAGCAGATTCAATGAAAAATGATTTACAACTTGTCCGCTAAGTTTACCATGCGTACCAAGTCCGGGAAATAATGAAAATTGAAAAGGTTTTTCAGCAAACCAATCGCCCACATTAAGCGATTGAATTTTTTGAGAAGAAGATACAAACCAACGTGTCAAAAACCGTTTATCAATATTAGCTGAATCTGATTCAATGACAAGTGTATTTGTGGTATCTGCCTGTTTTATTTCGGTGAGCGAATCAGGCAAAAAATAATCTTCGGGTGAAATAACCACATCATTTTTTTCTATGGGGTACATAGTTACTTTCACTTCGGAAACAGCGGCGGGATTAATATTAACGGTGGTGTCTTCATAAAAAAGTTTGCTTACAGTAAGAGAAGCCTGATTGTATTTGCTTTTTAACCTTATTAAAAAATCCCCATTACTATTGGTAAGCGCTCCTATTAGTTGCGATTTTTCATACACACTTGCATCGGCAAGCCTTATGCCGGATATACCATCAAGTACATAGCCCTTTATACCATAATATTTTTCTGCGGTGGTAACCGGTTTTGTAATAATGGTTGCCTCAACCGGTTTGCGTTTTATAATGATATAATTGCCCGACTCCCGGTACTCGTAAGTTTCTTTAAATAGCGCATCCAATACCTGCTTAACCGCTTTATTGGTTGCCTGTAAGGTTACGATGCTGTCGCGTTTTATAATGCTGCTATTATAGGAAAAATAGAAATTTCCCTTATTGCTTATTAATTCTAAAACGTTCGAAAGCTTTTGCCTGCTTACATCGAGGCTGATCCGTTTTGATAAATGTGATTGGGCAAAAGATGGTTGTACTGCAAGCAGCAGCAACCCTACTATCCATATTTTTTTCATGCTATTTTATTTTTTTTATTATGGGTTGGTGATTACACCAACCCATACCTAAGAACACCAATCCATAGGGAAAATTTGGTGATTAAAGGTTGATGTCCCCACCAACCTTTAATATTCCTTATCTTAAAATATACTGTTCTCCATTTTTTACAACTTTAATGCCAAGCGTTTGAGCAACAATATCAAGTATGTTATCTAATGGCTCCTGCTTGAAGGTGGTAGTAATACTTAAACTACGCAAAGCCTTGTTTTCAATTACAATATCTGCTCCATATGCATCGCGCAGGGATTCCACAAGAGTAACGAGGGGCGTATTGTCGCAAACAAACTCCTGGCTACGGTAATACCTGTATAATGCATCTTCTACAGGTTTTATGGTTAAAATAGAATCTTCGTTTCGTAAAGTGATCTGTTGCTCAGGTTTCAATATTTGCTTTTGTTCCCTGAAACCCACTTCTACCCTTCCTGTTTCCACCACTACCCTGCTTACCTTAGGGCGGTTAATTACGTTAAATGATGTGCCCAACACCGTTACCTGCAACTTTCCTGCTTCAATTTGGAATGGTTTTGCCGGGTTGGCAGCTACATCGAAAAATGCTTCACCATCAAGGCTAACCGGTCTTATGGAATCCGAGAATTGAGAAGGATAAATAAGTCGGCTATTCTTATTTAATGTTACTATGGAACCATCAGGCAAGGTATCAGTAAGGGTTTTATCAGCCGTTTGCAGGGTAAGCATTTCAACAGGTAAATCAATGGTAGCGGGCTTCTCCATCCATTTGTACACAAGGGTTAACCCAAATATCATGATAAATATCGCTGCAATAGCCGGAGCATATTTTTTAAACAATGAAATAGAAATCACCTTTCCACCCTGATTAAATGAAGTACTATTTTTACGCAATTGGGTAAACCTTTCCCATGCAGCATCCACATCCACTTCCTTTTTACTTGAAAGGTTCCTGCTTTCATTCCACAGCCATTCAAAATCGCGGAACCGCTTTTGGTTGGCTTCGCTTGCTACCCGCCAGGCCTGAATGGTTTCAGATTCTGCAGGGCTGCATTCGCCCAGCATTTGCTTTACCAGCAGCTCATCAATAATATGGTCGTCGAGTGGTTGCAGTGTATTATTATTTTATGGTAAATAAAGAATAGTTAGTAATAAAATGGGCAGGTATTCAGCCAGCTTTTCACGCATAATACGAAGCGCTTTGCCCATTTGGGCTTCTACTGTTTTTACACTGATACCAAGTGTATCAGCTATTTCGGCATATTTCATTTCGCCAAAGCGGCTCATTTGAAAAATATTCCGGCATTGTTCGGGTAAGCTTTCCAATGCATGGTTCAGTTTTAATTGAAGTTCGCTAAGCTGGACTTTGCCCGCTGCTCCCATGGCATTGTCATGCATGGGTAATCGCACCGCATAAGCGTCGTACGCCTGTTTTACTTTCTTATGTTTTAATTGGTTGAGCGCCATATTATGAACGCTTCGGTATAAATAAGGTGCAGGGTTGGGCAAATTTTCTAATGTGTTGCCCTTTTCCCAAATTTTCAGAAATACATTTTGTACAATGCCTTCTGCTTTTGCATCATCTTTTACAATGGCACATGCATAGCTCAGCAAGTCCTTAAAGTATTTTTTATAGACCTGTTCAAATAATCGTTCATCCGGCATTACGGCTTCCCTGGCTATTGAATGCGAAAATTCCATGGGTTTTATCCAAACTTGTGGCGCTCCGGTGCTTATGAATGTTGCTAAACTTCCCATTTAATCATAGAACAATCTTGCAAACAGCTACCCTTACGTTGCATAAAAATAAATTTTAGTAATAATAAACAAGTGACTTTTATAGGATTGGCAGAATCATGATACTTTCGGCGCCAAAATGAAGGATATATGTTGGATCGGCGAGGTTTTATTGGTGGGTTAGGATTCACCATTCCCGGATTTTTAGTTGCGTGTAGCGAAGCAGAAATTCCAGCCGGGGATAAACCGGTGGTGATAAGTACATGGGCGCAAAACAAAAAGGCCAATGCTGCCGCATGGTCTGTATTGGAAAAAAATGGTTTGGCACTCGATGCCGTACATGAAGGCGTGCAGGTTCCGGAAGCCGACCCCAACGACCAAAGTGTGGGTTATGGTGGATTGCCCGACCGCGACGGAAGGGTTACCGTGGATGCCTGCATAATGGATCACCTTGGAAACTGTGGTGCCGTAATGGCATTGGAGAATATTCTCCATCCCATTTCAGTTGCAAAAATGGTGATGGAAAAAACACCCCATGTACAATTGGCAGGTGAAGGCGCTTTGCAGTTTGCATTGGAAATGGGTTTCGAAAAAGTGGATCTGCTTACCTCAGCATCAAAAAAAGCCTGGGAAAAATGGGTTAAAGAAGCAAAGTATAACCCCATGATAACCATTGAAAACCTGCTGGAGAATATTAAAACCCAACATGATACCATTGGCATGATTGCATTGGACAGCACAGGTAATCTTGCAGGCGCCTGCACTACAAGCGGTATGGCCTATAAAATGCGCGGCCGCATTGGCGACTCCCCTATTATTGGTTCCGGTTTGTATGTGGATAGCGAAGTAGGTGCTGCATCCGCTACCGGCGTGGGTGAAGAATTAGTACGTATTTGTGGAAGCCATGCCGTTGTAGAATTAATGCGTCAAGGTTTTTCTCCTGAAGAATCCTGTAAAAAGACACTCGAACGGCTGGTAAAAATGCGCGGTTTGGAAAAACTGAAAGGCATTCAAGCTGCTTTAATTGCTATCGACAAAAACGGAAATTATGGTTGCTATGCGCTGCAAAAGGAATTTACCATGGCGGTGCATGATAAGAATGGAGCGAGGGTTGTAGAAGCTAAGAGTTTGTGGTGATGGTTGATGGGGCGCCGTTTAAAACGTGCTGAAATCCAAAAATTAATGAAAAATCCCAAATTTCACCTTACCACAGCAACCCTTAAATTTGCTTCTATGAAAACATTCACCATCACCGAAATATCCGAAAAAATAAAAGGCGTTTTAACCGGCAACACTAATTTAATCATTTCCGGACCCGAAGATTTGGCCAAGGCCAATGAAACCCAAATCACTTTTGTAGGCAGTAAGAAATTTGTAAAAGCATGGGAAGCTTCTAAAGCCTGTGCGGCGATTGTAAACGAAGACCTTGGTATTGAACCCACTGAAGGCAAAGCCATCATAAAAGTGAAGGATGCCGACCTTGCTATGGGAGAAATATTGGGCATGTATTTGCCCGACCCGGTTGATTTTGAACTGGCCATACATCCAACGGCTGTCATTCATCCAACGGCCAAAATTGGCGAAAATACCAAAATTGGTGCAGGGTGCTATATCGGTAAAAACGTTTCAATTGGATCCAATTCTACGATTTACCCGAATGTTTCCATTTTTGACGATTCCACTATTGGAAGTTTTACAAATATTTGGTCTGGAACGGTAATTCGCGAAAGAACGGTTTTAGGAAGTTATTGCCTTATACATTCCAATGTATCCATAGGTGCAGATGGGTTTGGTTTCAGACCGGCACCGGATGGCCGTGGCCTGATGAAGATTCCGCATATAGGCAATGTAGTGATAGGAAATGGTGTAGAGATTGGCGCAGGCAGTTGTGTGGATCGCGGCAAGTTTAGTGCAACCATCATTGGTGACGGTTGTAAAATTGACAACCTCGTACAAATTGCGCACAATTGTAAAATGGGGCGTAGTTGTATTATGGCAGGTGCAAGTGGATTAGCCGGTTCGGTAACACTTGGCGATGGCTGTATCATTGGTGGTGGTACCACCATAAAAGACCATGTAACCCTGGGAAATGGTGTAAGCGTAGGTGGTAATTCGGGAGTAATAAACGACTGGCCGGATGGTTCCATCATTTTGGGTTATCCCGCTGTTGAAGCAAAATACACGCTAAAACAATGGGTAACAATTAGAAATCTAGCTAAAGATTCCAAATAATTAACCTGTAGGACGAAATGCATTGCGTCTCTACAGGTTAATTATTTACCTGTTTATCCAATTAAATTCATAATCTAATTGCGGTTTTTGCGATGTGCGTTCTGCCAGTCGTCTGAATCTTGCAGGTAATGTCATTAAATAATCCCTTGCTTTTTCTGCCGCATCATTGATGCCGGTTATGTCAGCAATTTTCCAATCCTGTATCAGGCTTTCCAGAATATCGGTATAATCGGCAGCTGTATAAACACCAAGGCGTTGTGCCGCATCACTAAAATGCGCAAATGCCACACCTATTTTCTCCCCTTCCTGCCGCAAAAACTGCGCAGGCATTACAATTTTTTTGCGCATCATATCTTCAAACGCAATCATCATTTCACTGGGGTCTACTTCGAAAATGCTGCTTATGAAACTCTTATAAGCTTTTGCATGCCTGAGTTCGTCGGCGGCAATTACGCCGCAAATTTTGGATAATTGATTATTACCATGTTGTTTGGCAAGCGTGGCTGTGCGGCGATGCGAAACATTGGTGGCCAATTCCTGGAAAGAAGTATAAACGAAATTCCGGTAAGGATCGCGCGCTGCACCATTATCAACCCCATCCGCAAGCAGGTATTGTGTGCTTACTTCCATCTGCCGCATATTGATGCGCCCCGACAGGTAAACATATTTATTCAAGAGATCGCCATGACGGTTTTCTTCTGCCGTCCAAAGCCGGATCCATTTGCTCCAGCCTTCCCTATCGGTTTTATCGATTCCTTCTACATCCATCAGCCAGCTTTCATAGCTTGGCAATGCTTCTTCGGTAATAATATCTCCCACAAGTACCACCATATAATCGTAAGGTAGTTCACGGCAGGATTCCTGTAATTCTTTTACTTCGTCCAAAAATGTTTCGCTATTGCTTACCGGCAAAAGATCGGCGGGCTGCCAGTTATCGTCGATACTTTTCAAATAAGTACCCACCATATTATCCATATCCTTTGCAAGGAATTGCATTACTTCTAATTTACTCGCATTCATTCTTAATTCCTTGCTTGTATTCATTACGACAGGTCAATTTATGAACAAATAAAGGTAAAGAATTCCAGATGGTTAAAATGTTATTATGGTATTATGGCAAAATGTTAGCATAATTTATTGTTATTCATGATGTTGTATGGTCTGTTAACGCGCACGTCCCCCGCTGTTGCGGGGCAGGCTAGGCAGGCCTAACATCCAACATCTTACATTTGCCAACCTAGTTTATACCATCATGAATTCCTTCTTCCTCGAAATTGCCTGTTTTTCCGCCGAATCAGCAATAGCTGCTGCACAAGCCGGTGCCCACCGCATCGAATTGTGTGATAATCCTTTGGAAGGTGGCACTACCCCATCGTTTGGTACGCTAAAAATAGTTAGGGGAAAACTCGATATTCCTGTTTTTCCCATCATCCGCCCAAGGGGTGGACATTTTGTTTTTACCGCTAACGAGTTAAACATTATGAAGCATGATATCAGGCTTTGTAAGGAAATGGGCTTTGATGGCGTGGTAATTGGTTTGCTAAATGGGGATGCAACCGTAGATTATGAAAATACAGCAGCGCTCGTTAATTTGGCCTACCCTATGGATGTTACCTTTCATCGGGCATTCGACAGAACACCCGAACCTTTTGCAGCATTGGAAACAATTATTAAAACAGGTTGCACACGTATTTTAACCAGCGGACAAGTTCCCGATGTAAACAATGGTTCAGCGCTTGTTGCACAACTAATAAAAGCTGCGGATCATCGCATAATAATAATGCCGGGTTCTGGTGTAAGGGCTGGCAATATTGCAAATCTTGCGGCAGAAACCGGGGCTACCGAGTTTCACTCTTCTGCGAGTTATTGGGAAAGTGAAAGAGTCGCATCTCCCCTTACCATGAATGAGCAATTACAACAAAATCGTTTAAACAAAGAAGAAGTACACAATATGATATCGACACTCCAAACTTTTTTTAGCCCATCCTGACCTAAGGAACCAAGGACTTTTTTACTTCAATGTCTACCGGATTTTCTTTATAGAACTCCTTGAAAATCAATCGTAAACTCTGATCTGATGTGAAGTAATTGTAGATCCAATTGATAAACACCTGAATCCTGTTTTTTACCCCAACTAATAATAAAAGGTGCAACCCCATCCAGATAAACCAGGCAAGCAAGCCGCCGAAATGGAGTTTGGGTTTAGGAATATCCACCACAGCCAGATGCTTGCCTACGGTGGCCATTGAGCCTTTATCCGTGTATTCATATGCTTTTGCCGGGATTCCATTTATCTGTCCCATTAAGTTTTTTGCAAGGTTATCCGCCTGAGATACCGCTACATTGGCAACCTGCGGATGGCCTTGCGGGTACAAGGGTGTAACCATATTGGCCACGTCCCCCAATGCATACAAATCATCTAACCCACCTACCCCATTGTAACGGTCAACGGCTATTCTGTTTCCACGTACAACAAGCGAATGATCTATTCCATCAGGTACATTCCCCTTAATCCCTGCAGCCCATATTACAGTAGCTGTATCTATCATCCGGCCATCCACCAATGTAACGGTATGCCCATCATAATCTTTCACCAGGGCATTCGTCATTACCTGCACACCTAATTTTTCAAGGTATTCTCTTGATTGTACACTCGATTTTTCACTCATGGTACTCAAGGTTTTTCCGGAACCTTCAAGCAATAAAATTTGCATTTGGCTAAAATCAAGATCAGGATAATCTTTAGGCAATACATCTGCCCTTAATTCGGCAATGGCACCGCTCAATTCTACGCCGGTAGGGCCACCACCCACCACCACCACCGTCATCAGTTTTTTTAAAAGAGCAGCATCACTAATCAACAATGCATCTTCAAAATTGTGAAAGAGCCTGTGTCGCAGACGTAAAGCTTCCACGGTAGTTTTCATAGGAAGCGCGTAAGTTTTCAACTGTTCGTTTCCAAAAAAATTGGTATCGGCACCGGTAGCCAGAACAAGCGTATCGTAGGAAAAAATGCCGATATCCGTGGTTATTTCCTTAGCGTCATGGTTGATATATTGAACATCTGCCATGCGGATACGTACATTCTTACTTTTCTGGAATATTTTACGCAGGGGAAAAGAAATATTGCTCGCATCAAGACCTGCGGTAGCAACCTGATAGAATAAAGGCTGGAACTGATGATGATTGATTTTATCAATAAGTAAAACTTCGAAACCCGGTTTGTTATTGAGTTTTCTTGCGAGTTTTAATCCGGCAAAACCGGCACCGATAATCACTATTTTCATTTTTCTTTATTGTGTGTGTTAAAAGAATGGTGTAAGGGAATACTATATTTTCAAACAGATAAAATCAATTTGGAGAAAGGCTCGTTAATTACATTACATGTAAATTAACTCGCTTACGGACGGTAAGTTCGGGTGAAAATGTAATTTTGCAAAACTTTATTTGAGTTTACTTATGAGCAAAAAATTATCATTCCTGGTTTTAGTTTCATTATTTATGCTGAGTTTGGGTTCCTTTTCATGTCAAAAGGCAGTACTAAAGGCACAGGAAAATTTGCTGTATGATATTATTACCATTGGTCAATGGGAAGTAAGCAAGTTTGATATTGGTACCACCGCCATCCTTGATCAATATGCCGGATATGCATTTCAATTTACCCGGAGCGGTAGTGTAACAGCTATTAAAACCGGGGAAGCCAATGTAACCGGTACCTGGGTAGGCAATACTGAAACGCTTTCTATAACATCTAACTTCCCCGTGACAATCAATCCTTTAGTACGTTTTAATGGTGTTTGGCTTATTACCAAAACAACAGAAACTACTGTTCAGGCATATCGGGTGGTGGGTGCTGAAACCTATTATCTCGGATTGAAAAAAATTTAGGTTTACAAACTAAGATTTTAGAAAAGTACAGCTTCTGCATTTACCACAAATTACGTGGACACAAATCACCATAACGGTTACCGATTAAGAATCCAATGACAATTTCATGACTTCCGTAAGAAAATTGCTGAAGTGGTGTTGTGCTGTAATCGTAGGAATATCCTATGTTGAAAGTGCTGTTTACATTTACACCCAACATTCCCATTACGCCCTCATTTAAGCGGTAACCACCACCAAACCAAAATATATCCCTGTATTGTGCTTTCACGTTCAGATCAACCCCCAACGGTAGTGGATTAACGTAACGCAATACGGCTGAAGGAATAATGGAAAAATCAGGTCCGGCCAGGAATTTATATCCTGCAGTTAAAAATAAATGCGGATAGGCTTTTGAGCTGAGTTTAAGTGTATCGGCAGCAAAAGTAAAGCCCTGATTGATGATTTGTAAGGCAGAAAGCCCAACAAAATAGTCAGGATTATACAGCCATAAACCGGCACTCACATCGGGTTTTATTTTATTAATTTGGTTACTGCTGGCTACAGCCGGATCAATCGGGTTATCAAAAACCAATTTTGCAGCGTTAAGGCTATTGTTGGTAAATCCTAAACTAATACCCGCCGATAGACTTGTGCGCTCGCTGATACCCATGTGGTATGCATACGTGCCATAAACCGATAAACGGGAAAGTGGTCCCGTTTGGTCATTGATGATGGTTGCACCCCAGCCATGATGCGGTTCTGCTGATGTATAATCTTCCCAATACTGTTGTCCGCGCGGGTTTTCGCCGGGTGGTAAAAAAGTGGTTGGGTTTGTTTTGTTATTGTTTTTCCCAATCGATCCATGAACGGTAGCATAGGTGGTTACAGGTGCATCCTGCAAACCCACCCATTGGTGCCGGTGGCTTAACTTGAGATCGGTATAATTTTCAATACCTGCCACCGCAGGATTAATAATATAATTATTGAGAATGTATTGGGTATAATGCGGGCGTTGCTGTGCAAGTAATATTGTATGCATCGAAAAAAAAGCCACCACTAAAATCAAATGCTTTTTCATTATTGTAAAATTAAAGTTTACAAAATTCACTTTCCAATATTGTATTCTATAGTTCATATCATTCAAATTGCCAATTCAGGCTTTTTATCTTTTATCTCAATAATGTTACCGATCCGTTTATGATACTCAAACCATTTTTGGGATCTACGATATAATAATAAACGCCAGCCGGAATAGGTTTTCCACCCATTGTGCCATCCCAGGGTGTGTTATACCCGGTACTCATTAAAATCCTTTTTCCATACCTGTCGAAAATTTGTACGGTAGCACCCGGGTACGAATCGAGGTATCTAATAATCCATGTATCGTTAATGCCATCGCCATTGGGGCTGAATGCATTGGGTATAACCGGTTTCAAAAGCTGTTTTACAAATACATCATCGGATGCACTGCACCCACCCGCCCCGGTAACTGTGAGGTTATAGGTAATATCGTTCTCTGCCCTGCTTACCGGTTGGAGTATATTTGGATCACTTAGCCAGGTAGCAGGTGTCCAACGGTAGGTATAATTGGTACTGCCGGTAGCCGTTGCCCTTATGGTAACCTGTCCGCCCTGTAATAAAAACTGGTCAGGACCGGCATCTGCCACCGGGTATGGATGCACAATGATATCTTTAGAAACAGTATCGGAATAGCATCCAACTCCTGTTGTATAAAACATGGTTACCTTAAACGTTCCTGCATTGGAATAAAGATGCGAAGGATTTTGTTGTACCGCATTGGCACCATCACCAAATGTCCAGGTCCATGCAGTAATGGTATTATTCAATGGATTGCTTACATCATTAAACTGAATGGTTTGTCCGATGCAAACTTCAGGCGGCGTTGCTGTCCAGTTCGCCATTGCCTGCGGGTAAATGGTATTCAGCACTCTGGAAGCGCTATCCATACACCCCTTTGCAGATGTAACTTTTAATTGAACGTTATAAGGTCCGGCAGCTGTGTAATTGTATGTGGGATTTTCCAGCGTACTTGTAGCACCTGCCACACCAAATTGCCATACATAACCCATGGGTGTACCACCGGTACCGCTAACCGTTGATCTATTGGTAAAAACTGCCCTGCCTTCGGGAAGACATACAGCAGCCGGGAGATCGAAGTTTACAATGGGTTTTGGATTTACCAGTATATCTTTTGAAACAGGAATACTGTTACATCCACTATCGGTGGTTACGGCCAGTGTAATGGTAAAATTCTGTGCATTGGCAAATACCTTATTAAATGGATTTGCATCTGTGCGCATTTGGGTGGTACCATCTCCAAAATTCCAATTCCAGGTTTTTAATGTATTAGCGTTGGCAATGCTTTGGTCGGTAAAAACGATGGGGGTTTCAATACAATTAATCGTAGAAAAACTAAAGTTGGCTGTGGGTTGCGGCCAAACCGTAATTGGAGCTGTAGCAGAATCGGTACAACCTTGCGTAGTAACATATTTATATTGTAACGTAAATGCACCCGCACCGGTTTGCGATGGGGTAAAAAGTCCATTGGATTGTACGCCAGGGCCACTGTAAATACCGGTTCCCGTGTTATTGCCTGCATCAAAACCTTGCGTAATCGTACGCGGTGTAGCATCAAGGCAAATACCCGGGATAGTATTAATCTTAACATCGGGTGTTGCATACAGGTTAAAGGTTTTCGATGATTCATTTACACACACTGTTCCCGAAAAAACCCTGAACCTGATTACGGTTGATCGAACGGCAGGTGATGAAAAACGATTGTATAATTTTTCATATATTTTATCAAACGACGGATTATCATCCTGCGTAGTATCATTGTTATTGACCCCGGAATTCCAATAGATTACAACACGTGTTATGTTTCCAAAATTCACAGTTGATTTATTTTGAATTTGCATCGGCAGGTTGCTGCATTGGTTGCCCGCATTTACCAAATTAAAAATAGCAAGCGGTTTATCGCCATTCACGGTTAGGTTTTGCGTAAGTGAATCCTTGCAACCTGCATTACTCGTGGCTAGCAATTTTACCGGGTATATGCCTGTTGAAGTATATCGATGTCTGCCATTAACCGGTGTGCCTGTATTTGGATTGCCTGCATTGGCATTTGGGTCGCCATAATTCCAAAGCCATGTGGTTTGCGCAAGTGATCCATCACCAATGGTAGTGGTATTGGTAAATTCGGCAAAAGCATCATTGAGACAAACATCCGGGAGTACAAAACCGGGTACAGGAACGTAACCAACTGTTATGGTTTGTCGTGCAGTATCGCTTTGGCAACCTGTAGCCAAAGTAACCACGAGTTTCACCGTAAAAGTTCCCACCGATGGATAGGCATAGGTAAATGGATCGTCGTTATTCCGGTCGAATACCTGCCCATTTCCCATTATCCAAAGCCACTTTACAATGGTTCCTGTTGCTGTGGTGCTGTTATTTACAATGTTCAAATTTCTGTTCTGGCAAAAAGGACCTGTTAGGGTAAAAGAAGCCACAGGGTTAGGATTTACCACGATGGTCTTTTTTACGGTATCGCTTATGCACCCTCTTGAGCTTTCTGACACAAATTTTACTTCATAGGTACCCGGAGCAGCATATTTATGCGATGTGGTTCGTCCGGTATCTTCTGTATTATCACCAAAAAACCATTTCCAAAGTACGATGGAATCACCTGAAAATAGTGGCGCAGATGCAGTACTTGTAAATAGTACATTATCCGCTAGGCAGGTAGAATGTGTAAAACTAAAATCAGCAGTTGGCTTCGGTAATAGTGGCTCTATTATTTTCTGAAAAGAGCCAACACATCCTTTATCCGTTCTTGCGGAAAGTGATACGGTAAATGGCCCGCTTTGGTTATAAAAATGGGTTGGATTGAGTGCAGAACTGGAATTGAGAACACCCGATGCCGGATCGCCAAAATTCCATCCCCATAAAAGATTGGTTAGCGGTTGTGGGTCGTATTGGGTAGTATTTCTAAATGGAATATTTGCACCGGGCAAACAACCGGTATCGGTGTTGAAATTCGGTTTGGGATTAGCCCATACATTTACCCAAACACTATCCCTGCTTGCGCATCCGGGCCTGTCGGTAAAAGCGGTTTCCACATAATACAGCTGTCTTACATGATTAGTTCCTGCATTGGGAAGCGTAACACTTGGATTTGAAATGGCAGGGTTGGAAAGTCCCGTGGATGGTGTCCATTTGTAGGAATATCCTGCAGTGGAAGCAGTACCAAGAACTGCCGTTCCATCGGGACAAAAGCCAACTTCACTTCCCGCATCGGCCGCTTCGGATGGCGGCATTTCGGTGAAAATCCTTACGTTTTTTATACTTTGTCTGTCGTTATTACCTCCGGTAGAAGCTGTAAAACCAAAATACCCGGTAAAGTTGAAGGTTTGAAAGGCCGTCAGGTATTCAATTCCATTTACAGAAACTTTTATATTTCCTTCCAAGTATTCAATTCTGCATTTATTAAATGTAGTTGATCTTAGAAAACCCATCTGTCCATCATTATTCGATCGCGTAGGCTGTCCGTTACATTCGTTATAACCTGCTCCCCAACGTATCTGCAGTTTGGGAATGGCTTCGTTACCGCAGTTCAACCAGGTATCTATCACCACTTTCAATCCATTGGCTGTTGCAGGAATGCCTACCCCACCCCCTGCAACAAAGCCGCTTGGCGGTACATCGAGGTAACAAAATGCAATACCATCCGCCACATTACCATCATTGATCCTATACTCAAATTCTGCTACCCATTTTTTACATTGCGAAAGATTGATGGGCGTATTATAAAACACTGCCCCGGATTGAAAATTGACAGGATCGGTAAGAATGATTTCACCATTGCCGGTGCTACCGGGAGAATTACCCACTTTAGCATTGCCCTGCAAATTCCAGCCCGAGGTATTAATAGGTGTACCGCTCAACCTTGCAAACTCAAAATCCTGTGCAAATAGGCCATTATTGAATAGAAGGACAAAAGCTAAGCATGTAAACACCAAAAAGGTTTTACTGGAAGCATATGGAAGTATATAAAGTTTAATAAAATGCATTTTTTCTGCTATATCCCGTTTACCTTAAAATGGTTACTGAACCGCTAATGGGTTTCAAATTATTTTTTGGATCTACAATATAATAATACACCCCTGCCGGAATGGGACTGCCATTTGTTTTACCATCCCATGCCTGTGAATAGCCGGTACTGGTAAATACTTTTTTACCATAACGGTCAAACACCTGAACGGTGGAACCGGGATAGGTATCAAGATATTTTATCACCCATGTATCATTAATGCCGTCACCGTTCGGGCTAAATGCATTTGGAATAACCGGCTTTAGCAGTAATTGAACAAAAACTTCATCGGAAGCTGCACAACCACCTTCGCCGGTTACGGTTAATGTGTAGGTAATATCATCAGCTGCCTGGCTTACGGGCTGCAGCAGATTAGGATTGCTAAGCCATGTGGAAGGTGTCCATCGATAAATATAATTGGTGCTACCCGAAGCGCTTGCCTGTAAAGTAACCTGTCCGCCTTGCAATACAAATTGATCGGGGCCCGCATTTACAACCGGGTAAGGATGAACAATTACATTTTTTCTGACAGTATCAGAATTACATCCAATGGCAGTAGTATAATACATGGAAACACTGAAAGTACCCACATTCAAATAGGTTCTTGTTGGATTTTGCTGACCTGAAGAACCGCCATCGCCAAAGGACCAATTCCATCCTGTAATTGTATTGCCAAGCGGATTACTAATATCGGTAAACTGAATAGCGTCCCCAAGACAAACCTGTTGTGGCGTAGCATTCCAATTGGCCAGCGGCTGCGGATAAATAGTAGAAATAACTTTATTCGTACTGTCAACGCATCCCCTTGCACTGGTAGCTTTTAATTGAACTGTATAAGCCCCCGTGGCTGAATAATTATAAGTAGGATTGGTTTGGGTACTCGTAGCACCTGCCACCCCAAATTGCCATAAATAAGTAATTGGTGTTCCACCAGTACCGCCAACAGTTGTTTTGTTCGTAAATGTTGCCCTTCCTTCGGGAAGACAAACCACTGTTGGTAAATCAAAATCAACTACAGGTTTGGGGTGAATGGTTAATGGTTTTGATACGACTGTGCTGTTACATCCGCTATCCGTAGTTACCCTGAGTGTTGCGTTATAATTTTGCAATACCGAATAGGTTTTTGTAAAAGGATTGGCGTTGTTGCGTATTAATGTAGTTCCATCGCCAAAATCCCAGTTCCAGCTAACAATATTATTGGCATTTGCCACACTTTGGTCAGTGAAAGTGATAGCTTCATTGATGCAGGTAATTGCTGCAATATTGAAATTAGCCGTTGGCTGCGGCCAAACGGTAATGGTTCCACTTGTTGAATCTTTACAACCTGCCGATGTTAGATAATTATAATTTAAGGTAAAAGTTCCTGCGCCTGTTTGCAAGGGCGTAAACAATCCATTGGCTTGTACACCCGGACCGCTGTAAGTTCCTGCTCCGGGGTTGTTGCCAGCATCTGAACCTTGCGTAAGTAATCGTGGCGTTGCATCCAGGCAAATACCTGGAATAGTTGTCAATCGTGCATCCGGTGTAGCATACAGATTTATGGTTTTTGTAATTTCATTTACACAAATGGTACCCGAGAAAGCCTGTAACCGTATTTGTACCTGTCTTACTGCGGGAGATGCAAAAGGTGTATAGGATTTGCTATATATCCTGTCAAAAACCGGGTCGTTATCTTGTGTGGTATCGTTATTGTTTACACCAAAGTTCCAGTAAACAATTACCCTGGTTACTGTTCCAAAATTAACCGTGCTTTTGTTTTGAATAGCTACCGGCAGGTTACTGCAAAGGCTACCGGGCGTGGTAACATTAAAGGCAGCTAATGGCTTATCGCCGTTAACCGTTAGGTTTTGCGTAAGTGAATCCTTACATCCAAGGTTGCTGGTAACAATGAGTTTTACCGGATAAATAGCGGCGGATGTATAGCGGTGTCTTCCATTTAATAGTATTGAAGTATTAGGATTGGCAGCTGTAGAAGCCGGATCACCAAAATTCCATAACCAGCTTGCTTGTGCAATGCTGCCGTCAGCTATGGTGGATGTATTGGTAAATTCCGCAAAAGCATCATTGAGGCATACATCAGGTAAATTAAAACCCGGAACCGGCACATTACCAACAGTTATGGTTTGACGTGCCGTATCACTTACACATCCTGCAGATGTGGTAACAACAAGTTTTACGTTATAGGTTCCAACAGCAGGATAAGCATATGTAAAAGGCGCCCCTGAATTTCTGTCAAAAGTGGTTCCATTTCCCATGATCCAAAACCATCGTGTAATGGTACCTGTAGCAGTAGTACTCGTATTGGTAATATTAATATTTTGGTTAAGGCAAAACGCACCGGTAAGGTTAAAAGCAGCAACAGGGTTTGGATTGACGACGACTGATTTTTTGGCCGTATCACTTACGCAGCCTTTTGATGAAGTGCTTACATGTTTTACTTCATAGGTGCCGGGTAAAAGGTATTTATGTGCAATGTTTCTTCCATTGCCGGTCAGGTTATCACCAAAATTCCATGTCCATTTATTTATAGAGTCGGGGCTGGCAATTGTAGCTGAACTTGAGAACCTTGCCGAATCAGAAATACAGGATGAATAATTGATGGTAAAATCAGCCGTTGGTCTTGGATGAACCACCACTTCAAAATCAATCTGCTGTTCCCCACTGCATCCATCTGATGTGGGGTTTGTAGTAATTACCGATAATTTGTTGGTTCCGGTGGCAGGGTAATTATAATTCCCGGTTAATGGGAACCGGTATAAAGTTTTCCCTTCCTTTTGGTAAGTAGAATCTGCAACAGGATTTGGAATAATTACATCCGGAAAAACGCTGTAAAATTTCCATTCAAGCCGTGTAGCCGGATAAGGAAGTGTTACAAAAAAACGTAAATTGGTTTGTGCGCAGGCTGAAGGTATATCCAGGCTTTGATTAGGATCACGAATAGTAATAAATTGAAAAAGGTCACGTACATTGGTTCCGGCATTGTATCCATAAGACTCCACATTTCCAAATCCATAAGCTATACAAGAAAAACTGGAATCTGCAGTTAACTGTTGGATGGGATTTGCTATGGCTAATGTGGTTACATTTTCCTGCAAATAACTATAACCGGTACCCGGTATGGCAACAAAATTACCAGCAGGCAAATTTCCATTTACCCGAAAACTGGATGCTGCGGGGGTAGGTATAATTATGTTAACAAAACAGGTGTTTACATTACTTTGCCCAACCGGAACCCAGTTCCTATGCGCGGAAAAAAGCGTGATATTATTAATCGTTTGCTCAATGGGACTCAACACAATCATTTCCGGATCAGCAGGCCATGGGCATAAAGCGTTATTTCCACATCCAGCAGGATTCCGTGTATCGCAGGTTTGCGCATTCATATATTGGGCCACCTGAATGGGCTTATCGGCCACAATACGCGTTGGTTGATCTGTTTCAAATTCGGCAAATCCATTTGCATTGGTTAGTAATACAATGGAAGCCCCATTTTCAGTTTTGGTAATGGTGGTATTAGGTTCAATAGTATATACCCTGAAAATATCGCGTTGACGGTTTGAAAAAGGTGCGGTAAGAAAGGTACGACCGAATGATCGTGTGGGAAATAATTGCTGGTATAAATTATCGCCACCTGATGATCCCTGGCAATTGAATGCCGACCAGGTGGTTGCTGAAAATACCCCGATGGGTTTACATGCAGTTCCACCGGAAGCTATCGAACGAACCAAAGTGCCTGATATATCAGCATCTTTTTGAAATTGGATTTGGTAAACATCACCCGGATTGTTCAGCGTAATTGTAAAAGCTGTATTTGCGGGTCTCGTTCCATCAAAACTCGTGGCTTTTGGAACAATTTCAACCAGGGTGTTTGCTTCTTTGGCTACTACTGTTACAATGCCCCTGCCACTATTTGCACCACTAGCTCCCTGACTTCCATAACTTGGTACTACATATTCCCTCCCCCATGTGGTAGCAGGTAATATTAGTGACGATCCGGAACGGGCAGATCGTATAATATGTGCGTAAATAACTACGGGTTGATTGGAGGTAACATGAATAGCAGAACCGGGTTTTATACCTTCTAACTGATCCTGGTAAACACCACCATTGGGAGCGTCATTGGCTGCAGTGCTGCCTAAAAATACCCTTCTAACAGTATTGGCCGTAATAGAAAATGTTACTACCGGGCCTCCTGTTCCCACTTCTACCTGCCCGCTTGCATCCTGGTCGCTGGTGATATAAATACCCATTACTGCCCCGGTTCCATCCACATGTGCCGGAAAAGTGATCCAAAAATCCTTTCCCTTATTAGAATTATCCTGTCCCTGAATTCTTCCGGATAACCCCAAAATCAAGAATACAAAAAGACTTACAATCAAATATTTATACATAGGGAATAGCGCAGCGTAATGAAAAAATAGGTTTGCAAAGTAATCTTAATAGTGCAGTTAGACGTTGAAAAAAACAATAAATAATGGTTCAAAATGAACTTTGTTTAGACAAATAGACGGACGTTTGATTTCCAAGATTAAAAAGAGTATCTAAAATACAAAGATTTTTTTGGAATTCATCCCCAAAGGTTTGAAAATAAGACCCCTGAATTACATCCAACCGGTTGCCGGTAGTTAGTTTACCACGAAGATCAAGGCATGATTCACCAGCCGTTTTCTCATACAATTGCGTATAGTTAGTTTGCGGATTAAATTTTAAAAAACCACAAATTTTATTAAAAGCATCTTCATTATAATCCCAAAGCCATTCATAGGGATTTACAAAAAGTGGCTCCAAATTATCCCTGTAATGGTAAAAAAAAGGCGATTTGTTATAGCAGGAAACAAGTGTTCGCCAATGGTCACGCTGCCAACTTTTTGAATTATCAATTTTTATTTCGCGTATAAGTGATCTGTTTTTGCGGCCACCAATAACCGGTACACTTAAGGTTAACACACCTTGCGCACCCAAAACCTGGTATCTGTTTCTAAATCCCGCCTTTTGAAAATGCTCATTTGTTTCCCAATGCAAGTTTTTATATTTTATTAATTCATACCAAAATATAAAATTTCCAAAGCATTGAATTTCAATTAGTAATGATTTATTTAATATCTCTTCTGCCATTTTGTCGCTACATTAATTTGGGCTCATTTTATACTCAAGAATGACCGGATAATTTTATAATATTTATTTCTATAAACAATATAATAAACTATTAATCAATAATATACTACCATTTTTAACATCTAAATAAATGAGAATTATCAGATAAGTGTTTTTTATTACCTATGCTACAAACTTTAGCGTAACATTTGCTGCAAATTCAGTTATTCTTTCCAATATTTGCGTATGCTTTTATCTGTATTTCATTTTTTCTGTAAGCGCCCTGCCAACTCCTTTGTTTTGGGGATTTTTACGATTCTTCTTTTGGGATCCTGTAATCCATTCAAGCCACTCGAGTACCAGGGACTTTCTGATTGGAATCTGAAGCCCAAATCATTCGCAGAATCCAGCATTTCAGCCACGGTGCAGGTGTATAATCCCAACAGCGGGCAATTATTGGTAAAGCGGATAATGGCAGATATTATGGTAAATGATAAAACCTGGGGAACCTACAAGTTGGACAGCACCTTCCAGATTCCTGCAAAGGATACTTTTGCCTTCCCCATTGAATTGATGGTAAAAAACAGTTACCTGATTTCGGGGGCAATGAAAGTAGTCGGGGGCAAACTACTCCCCTATAAATTAAAAGGTACCATTAAGGGATCCTATAAAAAAATAACGGCCGAAGTGCCCTTTGAACACTCCGGCCAATTTTCTGACAAGGATATAAAATTCTGATTACTGTTTCGGCTTGGGTGGAACTTTCTGGTCTTCCGGCTTTTTACAGCACTCTGCCAATTTTCTATATACATCGGGGTTAGCCAATACATCGTCCGCATCAAAACCACAGTTTGAAATAGCCGTTTTCAGTTCTTCAATATTGGTGCGGTCAGGATAATAAGATACCTGCGTAATTCCACGGCTAATAATTACATTAATTTTTACCAACCCATCTATTGCCTTAGGAACCGTAGATTCAATTTTTGTTTTACAAGCTGCACAAATGGCATTAGGTGTTTTAATATCGGCTTTAATGGCCCGGGGGGTTACCTGTGCAAAAAGCAGGGTTGTGCTCAATACAAACAAGGATAGAAAAACTATTTTTTGCATGGAATAATATTTTTACAAAAATAGAAGCACCTCATTACAGGATTTTGTTAATGTACGATTCCGGTTAGCGGCTGGTGTCCCCACCAACCGCTAACCGGGTATTCGGGATTACAGTTTATTGGCGGATGTCATCACCCGCCAATAAATTTCATTTCCCCCATTCGGCAGGATTCTGGCGCCCCCCTTATCGGTTGGTGTCCCCACCAACCGATAAGGGGGATACAACGCTCTATTTTATTTACCCCAATCTGCAGGGTTTTTCCGCCACTCTTCTAAATGCGCAGTCATATTTTCCTGGATAATTCCCTTTTCAAGCGCTACTTGCAGCAAATGTGAATAGGTTGTCAACGGAATATACTTTACACCCGCTTCGGCAAAAGCTTTTTCCGCCACATCAAATCCATAGGTAAAAATAGAAACCATGCCTTCTACTTCAAGGCCTTCCTTACGCAAAACATCCACTACCTGCAGGCTGCTTTTTCCGGTGCTTACCAGGTCTTCTATTACCAGCACTTTTTGCCCCTGCTGATAGTATCCTTCAATTTGGTTGCCCAGCCCATGCTCCTTGGGCTTTGGCCGCACATAAATATACGGCAACTTAAGCTGATCGGCAGCCATGGCACCCCATGCTATACCCGCAGTGGCCACGCCAGCCAACAGGTCAGCATCCGGAAATTCGGAAAAAATAATATTAGACAATTCGCTTTTTACAAACTCGCGTATGTAGGGGAACCCAAGCACTTTTCTGTTGTCGCAGTAGATAGGGCTTTTCCAGCCGCTCGCCCAGGTAAAAGGCGCTTCAGGACTCAATTTTACGGCTTCTGCCTGTAATAATTTTTCTGCTACGGCTGTTTCATTGCTTTTCATTTCCTTTTTTACTTTTTATTTCGCGGCAAATATCCCGAAACTGAGCCAACCATCCATTAAGCCTTATAGTATTTTGTAATATTGCTGCATGCATACAGAATACCTTGTCTATTTTGGAGAAAAACCATACTACATTACGGAGCACCTTAACCCAGCTTTGTACTCGCTTACCAACAAAGCCAATACCATCGTAATTAATCATCCTACCGATACCCATATTGCCCAAACGATCAAAGATTTGGAAAATGGCCCGGCCGAAGTGGTTATCATTCTTACTTCTCAAGTGGAACATTATTGGGCAGTTTTTCAAAAGCAATTTAAACCCATTACGGCTGGTGGCGGTGTGGTTACCAACGAAAATAATGAAGTGCTCTTTATTTTCAGGCGGGGAAAATGGGATTTGCCAAAAGGTAAGCTCGACGATGGTGAAACCATTGAAGCCTGTGCGGTAAGGGAAGTAATGGAAGAAACGGGATTGGCAGATGTAAGCATTACTGATTTTATGGCCAACACCTACCATACCTATCATGAAAAAGGAAAATTCATTTTAAAAACAACGGTATGGTTTCGTATGCAGGCCCCGGGTAACCAGCACCTGACACCACAAACGGAAGAAGATATTGACGAAATGGCATGGTTGCCCGCTAAAAGGTGGAACGAAGTTTTATCGAATACTTTTCCTGCCATTAAAGCGCTGCTGGAGCAACTTCCCGCTTAAGGATTGCTACTGTAAGCCGGCTGATACAAACCAATTTATTGCGCTCGTCATGGATTTTTATATCCCACACGTGGGTGCTTTTACCCAAATGAATGGGTGTGGCAATACCGGTTACAAAACCCTGTCTTGCGCTGCGCACATGGTTGGCGTTAATCTCTAGCCCAACACACATGTATTTTTTATGATCCACCACAAGTGCCGACGCCACACTACCCAGGGTTTCCGCTAAAGCAACAGATGCCCCACCGTGTAATAGTCCATAAGGCTGACGGGTTCGATGATCTACCGGCATGGTTGCTTTTAAATAATCGGGACCCACTTCACAAAATGCCATACCCAGATGCGAACCAAGGTTATCGTCTCCAAAAGAAGTAATATCGGATAACTGAACCGACTTATTGAACCAGATGGTTTGTTCCATAAAGTATTTATCCTTTTAAGGATATAGCGTCTTAATGACAGGAGCCGGAAGAAATTGTTTTACATCGCCGCCATTGCGGTACACATCGCGAACAAGCGTGGATGCCACCGAAGTAAATTGTGGTGAACAGGTAAGAAAAACAGATTCAACTTTTTGCTCAATACTGCGGTTCATGTCGGCAATGGCTTTTTCATACTCAAAATCGCTCACATATCGTATGCCGCGAAGAATGAATTCAGCACCCACGTTTTTACAACAATCTACCGTAAGGCCTTCGTACACCATAGCTTCTACCCTGTTATCACCTGCATAGCATTCTTTAATCCAGCGCAAGCGGTCATCTTCTGAAAACAGCGGTTGCTTGTTTGCATTGCGGCCAATACCAATAATGAGTTTGTCAAATAAAGGTAAAGCACGGTCAATAATATCAATATGCCCTAAAGTAATGGGATCAAATGTGCCGGGAAATAAGGCAATGCGCATAAGCAAAGAAAGTTTGATAATAAAAAGCAAATTGTGCCGGTAAAAATAGGGGAGAAAATACTGTCGGTACTAATATTTATCCCGCTTGTTTGCCCGAAAGCAGGTATAAAACTGCCATACGCACCGCTACCCCATTTTGAACCTGGTCGAGAATGATGCTGTGCCCGCTATCTGCAACATCACTATCAATTTCCACCCCCCTGTTTATGGGGCCGGGATGCATAATAAAAATTTCCTTATTCAATCCATCGAGCATACTCCTTTTAATGCCGTAGGCAAGATTATACTCGCGCAGCGATGAGAACAGTACCTGGTTTTGCCGTTCGAGCTGAATGCGAAGCACATTGGCCACATCACACCATTCGATGGCTTTTTTTACATCATATTCTACTTTTACACCCAATGCTTCTTCTATGTATTTGGGTATTAGTGTTGGCGGCCCTGCCACAATTACTTCGGCGCCCATTTTTTTAAGCAGATAAATATTACTCAGCGCTACCCTGCTATGCATAATGTCACCAATGATGGCTATTTTTTTGCCCTGCAACCCACCTGTTTTTTCTGAAATACTAAAAGCATCGAGCAGTGCCTGTGTGGGATGTTCATTAATGCCATCACCCGCATTAATAATAGCAGCATTAATATGTTTTGCCAAAAAATGCGGCGCCCCGCTTGCACTATGGCGCATTACCACCATATCCACCTTCATACTAAGGATGTTATTTACGGTATCTAACAGTGTTTCGCCCTTTGAAACCGATGATCCGCTTGCGGTAAAATTGATGGTATCAGCGCTCAGCCGCTTTTCGGCTAGTTCAAAACTAATACGCGTACGGGTTGAGTTTTCGTAAAAAAGATTAACGATCGTTACATCCCGCAGCGACGGTACTTTTTTTACCGGTCGCTGTAAAACGTCCTTGAATTGGGAAGCAGTATGTAAAATGAGTTGAATGTCTTCTGCAAGAAGATCTTTAATGCCCAGCAAATGTGGAGTAGAAAGGCCCATTAAAGGGCAAATATAAGGGAGAAAAGCATAAGGCAAAAAATGAAAATAACCCAAATTGCCGACCCCAGCGGGGTCAAATATTTGTAAACCCGGAATAACTTCTTAGCAGCAGGACCCCATCGGGGTCCAATATTATGATATGCTGAATACTGTTCGACCCCTCCGGGGTCGCGATCGACTATCGAACATGACTATCTACAAATATGTAACCCCGCTGGGGTCTTTGGATTTAATTTTTAGCTGTGTCTCCTATCGAAAGTAGATGTAGGAGAAAATTTGTAGATGATACAAAGCAAAAGGCAATTAATAAACTAATAATTGCCCATGGATATTCTTTTTACCACAAAAGAAACTACAGAGAACAAAAGGTGATGTAGTTCAACATGTTTTTTTTTGTGCTCTTATGTATCTATTGTTCTCTTTTGTGATAGTAACTCTCCAGCAAATCATTTTAGGCTGTAAAAATTTAGATTTTCAACCATTAGGCAGGTGGCTCAGCGTTAACGATTAGTAATCCCTTTGTATTAAAAATTCTGCCACTTCTTTCAGTGTGGATTTGCGTACAGAAACCACGGCTATTTCTTCTAAATGAAACATCGCTTTTTCGAAGTAGGATTGTTTCAATTCCAGCGCCCACGCATCAGCACCTGTTTGCCGGTACAACCCGAGCATACGGGCCACTTTATCAGGACTATTGGTTTTTAGTAAGTCATTTATGGCTTTTCGTTGTTCATCGGTCGCCACTTCCAATGCGTGAATCAGCAAAAAGGTTTTTTTATTGGAAAGAATATCGCCACCTACCTGTTTTCCAAATTTTTCAGGGTCACCAAATGCATCGAGATAATCATCCTGGATTTGGAAAGCAATACCCAGATTTTTTCCAAATGCATATAAATGGTCGGCATTATAAGCACTTGCCCCGCCAATAATAGCACCCATACGTAAGGCAGCCGCCAATAAAACCGAAGTTTTCAGGGCAATCATTTGTATATAGGCATCAAGGTCTACATTATCCTGCTTTTCAAAATCCATATCCATCTGCTGCCCTTCGCACACTTGCGTTGCCGTGGTATTAAACCATTTCAGGATGCGGGGAAGAACAGAAGCATCGATTTGGTTTAAATATTCATACGCCCGCACGAGCATTACATCGCCGGCAAGTAAGGCGGTATGTTGGCCGTATTTTTCATGCACAGTGGCTTTTCCCCTTCGTAAGGGGGCGGCATCCATGATATCATCGTGTATCAGCGAAAAATTATGGAACAGTTCAATAGCATTGCCCACCGGCCATGCATCGGGTTTAATATCATCAAATAGCTCATTGCCCATTAAAACAAGTAAGGGGCGAATGCGTTTTCCTCCTAATTGCAGGAAGTAGCGATTAGGATCGTAAAGGCTTTCAGGTGATTCCGGGAAATGTTCGGTATTGAAATAGGCAGCATAGGCCTGCGATAGTTCGGATAAAGTATGCATGGAAACAATGAAAATTTAAAAATGCAAGGTAAGAAGTGTAAAGGAAGTTTTGGTGGAGGATTTGTTCCCCAATGATCCGGCCAGGTAATTATTGAATTTGATGGATGAAAAAAAAATACCATCCTTTGGAACCTGGTATGTGGTACACTTTGGCAGGTAAATGCGGAGAGACAGGGATTCGAACCCTGGGTGCCTTTGCAAGCACAACGGTTTTCGAGACCGCCCCATTCAACCGCTCTGGCATCTCTCCTATGGGAATGCAAATATCCGTGATTTAATGCACTTTTTATTGATATTGAATAGATTAATGGTTAATATGCTATAGAATTACATAACATTAGCTGCCATACAGGGCACTTCCCTATCTTTCAATTTTAAACACGTTTTTATGATGCATAATCTTAAAATTTACACCAAAACTTTGCTTACCGCTGCCGTATGGATGGTATCTGTATCAGCCATGGCACAGGACGGCACCATCTATCCCTTACAAGCCCCCGCTGAACCCAACGCTATTCCACTCGGTACAGGTGGCGTAAAAAACCAGCCGGCGACAGAGTCCTGGTTTCGTCAATGGGGAGATCCTATGGCGCGGAACATAACCAAGGCAACGCTTACCCCCTTTCTCCCCAAACCGGGCACAGCAAATGGAATGGCCGTAATTGTGGCACCCGGCGGCGGTTTCCGATGGCTTTCGTTGGGCAACGAAGGCTGGGAAGTGGCACTGGCACTTGCAGACAAAGGCATTGCCGCCTTTGTTTGTGCCATGCAAGTTCTTTCAACGATGGAGAAAAAGGCTAAACCCCTTTTGGTACTCCGGCAACGCTGTACAGGCAGGGTTGTCAAACCGCTCTGCGCTGCTTTAACCGCAAGGTAAAGGTAGTGAACGGACAGAGAAAAGCCTATTTAAAACAGGCAGGTAAGTATCAGAGAGATGAACGCGAGTGAACTGCTGATGAAGTAACGAAATCGCTTAGTTGTGGAGCAAAACCGTCTTATGCAAAGGAGACAGGGACAAGTACAGCAGCAACCTGTTTACTGGCTGTGCGCCCACCGTTATACAGGCAGCATGACTCTGATACAGGCGATGAAAGGGAACATGGGAGATCCGCAGAACCAAGAGATGAAGCAATACTTTACTCTACTGCGGAAGTCGGACGAAGCCATAGTAGTGAAGAAACGTCTGTAATGGGCGGTTGAGCGAAGGGCTTCGGTCATTTAGGTGAACAGACAGTTGAACAACTTTAAAAAGAGGATGATTTAAATGAATGTACACGTAGTTAAAACAGTACCCATTACCTATCAGATGGTAGTGGAGGCGTATGCGAAGGTAAGGCAGGGCGGCAAGGCTGCTGGCATCGATGGAGAAAGCTGGGCTGACTTTGAACGTAAAGGCTTGGAAAAACAACTGTATGTTATTTGGAATCGTATGGCATCTGGCAGTTACTTTCCGCAGGCGGTAAGAGAAATGGAGATACCGAAGAAGGATGGTAAAACGCGCAAATTGGGCATTCCCACCGTACGGGACAGGATAGCACAGCAGGTTGTAAAGAAGTACATGGAGCAACGAATAGATGTACACTTCCATTCACAATCGTATGGGTATCGACCGCTAAAGAATGCGAAGCAAGCCCTGGAACAGGTAAGGCAAAACTGCTTGCAACAAGATTGGGTTTTAGACATGGACATCTCTAAGTTTTTCGATGAGATAGACCATGAACTGATGCTCAAAGCAGTACAAGCCATGCTACCTGAGAAGTGGATAAGCACGTATGTACAAAGGTGGCTCGAAATGCCTGTAGTAAAAATGGATGGCAGCTTTCACGAGAGAGGAAAGAAAGGCACTCCCCAAGGCGGCGTAATCAGTCCGCTACTGGCCAATCTTTTCCTGCACTATGGGCTCGACAAATGGCTAGAGAAGCACTATCCGCAAACAAAATTTGTACGCTATGCAGATGATGCAGTAGTGCACTGCTTTAGCGAAGCAGAAGCACAACAGATGTTGTCAGCCATCAAGCAAAGGATGGAGCAGATAGGATTGCGACTAAACGAAACGAAGACGAAAATTGTGTACTGCAAGGACTATCGCCGCAGGCAGGAGTATGAGCAGGTACAGTTTGGCTTTTTAGGTTTCAGTTACCAGCCCCGTCAGGCACAAAGTAAATTTGGGGAAGGCAGAAGCTTCACAGCATTTGTACCCGAAATAAGCAGGGAGAACCAAAAGAAGGTTAGGGAAAACATCAGGGAAACGGTAAACTGGCGCAATACATCCCAACAAGTAGAACAGATAGCAGAGAAGCTCAATAGCAAACTGCGTGGCTGGATAAACTACTTTGGAATATATGGCAAAAGACAACTACACAAAACCCTTTTATATCTCGAAACCAAATTACTAAAGTGGATAGCAAGAAAGCACAAACAGGGCATAAGAAAGTCAGTGCTTCAACTGCAAACACTTAAGACGCAAAAACCAACATTATTTTATCATTGGGAAAGAAAGTACAGTTGAAATTATCAAAGAATGACACGAGCCGTGTGAAGGGAGACTTTCAAGCACGGTTCTGTGAGAGGCTTGCGGGTGAAACTCCCGCTTGCCTACTCGGCG
>JBGSLS010000003.1:0-25564 GCA_041740575.1 Chitinophagaceae bacterium
CATACTTTCCTTGGTTCATGCCGAATAATACCCCAAAAAAGTGAAAATCAATTCAAATCGTCACCGTCGGTTTTTCAGCTAAAACGCTTACCTATCAAGAATTTCAAAGAACTAAAATATTATTTAACCGGACACTAGTGAAAAGACATCTATTCTCGGCATTGATACCAAGGCTTTTATAGAATCTATTACGGATAATATAAAGCTTCAATCGGTGTTGGTGGGCAACTCCATGTTGTATGTATTAAAGCCAAACCAAACTCCCTTTTATGTGCACGCAGTTATTCTGAATAGTTATATTGAAAGTTCATGGAAGTGTGTAGATGGTGGCTCGGCCATTGCAAGGCTGTTGGCACGCAACATCAGGGAACAGGATGGGGATATAAGGCGAAATGCCGAAGTGAAAAAGATCGTGGTTGAAGAAGGAAAAGTAAGTTCGGTGCAATTGGCGGATGGTTCGCATGTGTACGGCAATACTTTTATTTCAAACATGCACCCTGTAAGAACGTTGGAATTGACCGATACCGATTTAATAAAGCAGGCATTCAGGAACCGCCTGAAAGGGCTTGAAAATTCTATTGCATCATTTGTATTAAATATCGTTCTTAAGAAAGAATCTATTAAATATTGTTCCACTAATTATTATTATCATAAAGAAGGCCATATTTGGGATTTAGCCAACCATACCGAAGAAAACTGGCCCGTTACTTATGGATTATTTTTCTCTGCATCATCAAGGTCACCGGAATATGCAGAATCTATAACTGTTCTTACTTACATGCGGTATGATGAAGTAAAAAAATGGGAGCACTCCTTTAATACGGTATCGGATGAAAATGAAAGAGGAGACGATTACGAAACCTTCAAAAAAAATAAGGCTGAAAAATTATTGGATTGTGTGGAAGAAAAATTCCCGGGCCTGAGAGAATCGATACAAAGTTACTACACGGCAACACCACTTTCGTTTCGTGACTATATTGGCAATAGCGATGGATCGTTGTATGGTATCGTAAAGGATTATACGAATCCATTGAAAACATTTATTTCACCGCGCACCAAATTGCCGAACTTGTTTTTAACCGGTCAGAATTTGAATTTGCATGGTATTTTAGGTACTGCTATGAGTGGACTTGTTACTTGTACGGCCGTATTGGGTAATGAAGACATTATTGAAAAGATCAGGAATGCGTAATTGGAAAAAATTTTGGAGATGGGCCCTGTATTCCATTGGGTTTTTTATCCTGCTTTTGGCAGGTACGGTTGTTGTAATGGTGCAAATGGCCAAAATGCCCGATCCGGTTATTGAAGACAAAAGCGTATTGAACCTTCAACGAACGCCTATTAATGATAGCTTTTATACCTTACAAAATAATTGGTTCCGAAAAAGTAAAAGTGGTTTATTTGAATTGTATGTAGAAGGTACTCCGTTTGAAATGGGCGTGATAAATGGGAAGCTTACGAAGGAATTGGTGGTGCGGCAGGAATACTATTTTAGTGAACAAATCAATAAAATGGTTAGGTCTGCTTTTACACGTAATTACCTTAAATATTTGATTGGATGGTTTAACCGAAATTTGGATAAGAATATTACCGAAGAATACAGGGACGAGATTTTTGGCGTATCACAATCTGCATCTGAAGAATTTCAATACCTTGGTTCCAATTATCAGCGCATTTTAAATTATCATGCGGCACATGATATTGGGCATGCCTTACAAAATTTAGCTTTGGTTGGCTGCACATCTTTCGGCACATGGAATGACAGGTCAGAAGACAGTGCCATGATCATTGGACGAAATTTTGATTTTTATGTGGGCGATAAATTTTCTGAAGATAAAATCGTTGCTTTTTGCAATCCTGACCAGGGATATAATTTTATGACGGTTACCTGGGGAGGCTTTATAGGTGCGGTTTCCGGCATGAATGAAGAGGGGTTAACGGTAACCATAAACGCAGCCAAATCGGATTATCCGTTAAGTTCTGCAACCCCGGTTTCCATAGTTACCCGCGAAATACTTCAGTATGCCAAAAATATTGATGAAGCCATAGCCATAGCAAAGAAAAGAAAGATGTTTGTATCAGAGTCATTTTTAGTGGCATCGGCGGCAGACAACAAAGCGGTTATTATTGAAAAGACGCCTGATTCATTGGATGTTTACGATCCGCAGCAGAATTATATTGTTTGTACCAACCATTTTCAAAGCGAAGGACTTTCCAAATCAAAGAAAAATGTGGAGCAAATAAAGGAAAGCGCGTCTCCTTATCGTTATGAAAGATTGATGGAGTTGTTACATGAAAATGGTAAGAATACGGTTCAGAAAACCGTAAATATTTTAAGGGATAGAAAAGGTTTGCAAAATGCCGATATTGGCGATGGAAACGAAAAAGCAATTAATCAGTTAATTGCACATCATTCCATTGTATTCGAACCCCAAAAGCGTATCGTTTGGGTTTCCACTTCGCCCTTCCAATTGGGTGAATATATTGCATACGATCTAAAAAAAGTATTTGCCATGAAGGGTTTACAACAAGATGTAGGAATTGCAGAACCGGACCTTACTATTGCTGCGGATTCATTTTTAATGACGCCTGCCTTTAATCGTTTTGTAAGTTTCAAAAAATATAAAGAACGTATTGCTGATGGTGAAAAGATTAATCCTGATAGCCTTGTAGCATCCAATCCGCAATTCTATCATGCTTATGTGCTTGCAGGTGATTATGCATTAAAACAAAAAGATAATAAAAAGGCCATTCAGTTTTATCAGATAGCGCTTACCAAAGTTATTGCTACCAGGCAGGAAGAAAACTATATCAGGGAACAGATAGAAATAGCAACTAAACAATAAGCATCATGATCTTTGGAATTGGTATCGATTTAATAGAAGTGGAAAGAGTAGCCAATAAAATCGGAAAAGATGCCGGATTTAAGGAGTTTGTGTTCACGCAAAAGGAGATGGATTATTGTGAATTAATGACCCATAAGTTTGAACATTATGCCGCCCGCTTTGCCGCAAAGGAAGCTTTTTTAAAAGCCATAGGTACAGGTTGGAAAAATGGCATCTCTTTTAATGAAATTGAAATTACAAATGACAAGGATGGAAAACCTGGCATTTCTTTTCTGGGCAAAACAGCCGAAACAATTGCTGAATTAAACCTGCTTACCATTTCTGTTTCCATTTCGCACCTAAAAACAATGGCCACCGCAGTGGTTGTAATTGAAAAATAATGAACTACTTTCCCGAAATAGCATACAAACACAAAGATGAAATAGTGCAATTACAAGAGAAAAAACTTCAAGAACTGGTGAATTACGTGTCCCGGCATTCTCCTTTTTACAAGGCGCTTTTTGCTGATAACCACATCAATCCAGCATATATAAAATCAATTGCCGATCTTAAGAAAATACCCGTAACCCATAAGGAAGATCTGCAAAAACAAAATTTTGATTTTTTATGTGTAAGCCAGGATAAGATTATTGAATATAGCTCTACTTCGGGTACACTTGGCAGTCCGGTAACGATAGCGCTAACCGAGAATGACCTGCAAAGATTGGCTTACAATGAGTATGCTTCCTTTATTACTTCCGGTGGCAGCGCAGGTGATATTTACCAACTCATGCTTACGCTGGACCGGCAGTTTATGGCCGGGATGGCCTACTACTCAGGTATTCGCAAAATGGGTGCGGGCATTATTCGTTTGGGTCCTGGTGTTCCTTCCTTGCAATGGGATACTATTTTGCGGCTTAAGCCAACAGCTATTGTTGCTGTACCTTCCTTTATTGTAAAATTAATAGACTATGCTAATGAACACCGTATTGATATAAATAACACATCCGTAAAAAGAGCCATTTGTATTGGAGAGAATATACGTAACCAGGATTTTTCATTGAGTATTTTAGGTAAAAAAATACAAGAAGCATGGGATATCGAATTGTATTCCACCTATGCATCTACCGAAATGCAAACGGCATTTACGGAATGTCAGCATTTTAATGGCGGACACCTGCAACCCGAACTCATCATCCTGGAAATGCTCGATGAAAATAATAAACCTGTAGCAAATGGAATGCCGGGTGAAGTTACCATTACCACATTGGGTGTGGAAGGTATGCCGCTGCTTCGTTATAAAACAGGCGACGTGTGTATTTATTATGATGAACCTTGTCTATGTGGCCGCACAAGTGGAAGATTATCCCCGGTAATGGGACGCAAAAAGCAGCTTATTAAATATAAGGGTACAACCTTGTATCCACCGGCACTTTTTGATATACTCAATGAAATGGATTATGTATTGGATTTTGTTGCTGAAGTATATTCCAATGAAATGGCAACAGATGAATTGTTGATTCATATTCTACCCATAAATCTTTCTGAAGAATGCGATAGGAAAATAAGGGCTAATCTGCAGGCAAGATTACGGGTAAGTCCACAGGTGAAATATGTTACACTTAATGAAATTCAGCAATTACAACAACCGGAAGCAGGCAGAAAAATCGTAAAATTTATTGACAGAAGAATGTAGCATTATTAAGTGGAAGATGGTGGCTGTTGTGTTTTGCTTTGTTCAATCGAGCGCATGATGGATTCTAATATTTCATCATTGCCTGCATTATAATCAATGTGTAATGGCTCCTTAAATTTTACCGAAAGCAAGGTTCCCATTTTCTTGAATTTTAATCCCTTTTTGTCGAAGGCTTCATTAAATCCACTGATAACAATCGGTATAACGATGGGTTTGTTTTGCTTGATTAATAAAACAGTTCCTTTTCTGCCGGGGGCAAAGGGTTTGGTTGTGCCCTGAGGAAAATTTATAATCCAATTGGATTCAAGGGCCCTGAATATTTTCCTTGTATCAGATGGATCTAATCCTTTACGCATTTCATTACTTGTTTCGTTCCATGTTCTTTTTACCGTAATGGAACCCGCAAGTTCAAATATCCGGGTTAACAGGCTCTCCTTCATGGTTTCCGCCGCCGATACAAAAAATACACCCGAGAAAGGATTTAACAGGTAATAGGGGATACCCAACCGGTTTTCCTTTCTCCATTTTACCGCACAAAAAATATGCAAAAAACAAATTACCTCAGCAAAATAGGTTTGGTGATTGCTTACAAATAAAACATTCTTTTTAGGCAGGTCTTTTATATGTTCTGTACCTTCTATTTTTAATTTATTGATAATATTCAAACCCGGGTATGACAACGATCCAATTATTGCATACACAAGCTTTCTTACGAATTTATTATTTTTCAGGTTATCTACAAATTTACGCATGCAATTCTCATTCAATAAAAGTAAACATATAAAAAAAATCTTTAGCGGGCATAAATAATAAGCTTTTTTAATGCTGTTGCTTATTTTGAATCATGGTTGTTTTAGAAGTTTCCTGTAATAAATAATGATGATAAAAATCAATGATATAGGCATTAATCAGTTGGATATTACCATTATTATCTCCTTCTCCAATAAGCTCTTTCATTTTTTCATTTACTTTAACCGGAAATATGGAGCAGTCGCTAAAAATAAAGTGCCTCGAGTCATTAATATTAATGGAATAAAATGGATTGGTTTTTGAATAGATTATTTTGTTGGCTATTGCCCATAAAGGGTAGGAGTCGCTTTGCAAAAGCATAAATGGCTTTTTCATTTCCTGCCGGTACAAGTCACCAAATTGAAAACAATCGAGATTTATGCCTGCTTTTATTCGCTCATCGACAAAACAGGCCTGCCCTGCAACGGCTCCTCCAACCGATTGCCCTAATGTACCTACTTTGGAAAAATCCATTTTATTATAGAGTTTGTCCGGAGTGTTATGGCTATTCGTATTTTCTAATGTATCCAATACAAATTGTATATCCTTTGTCCATAGATTCACGCTTTTGTCAAAAACTTTCATCCCCCTTAAATAAGCCCTAAGAATTCTATTGGTTTGTTTTGCATTGGTAGTATCCGGATTTTTCTTCCGCATAAATTCCACCTTCTTCCACTGCAGGTATGCCTTGGTCATCCTGTATTTCTTAATTTTCAATACTTCTCCTTCGGCAGTATTGGCAATTACCTGGTCGTAAGGGTGGGTAATACTTACCACGATATAACCATGGCTTGCAAGGTTTTCCATCAGTACGGTATAAAAATCGTCAAGCCCAAAGTAATATCCGGGTGAAAAAATAATCAGGGGGAATTTTTCTCTCTTTTCCGATACAGGAATGTTTTCGTAAGAATAGGTTTTATAGCTTTTTAAACTATCAAAAAACGACTTACTATCATTAAATATCCGGTAGTTTTCCCAAAGGGTAGTGGCACTGTAGTCCTTTAAATACATGTTTTCCATTTCACCCCTGGCATCAGATGGGTACCATATTTTTACTTGTAGCCTTCTTTTATCACCCCATGTTAAAGTGAGTTTTTCTTTTCGGCTTATATCAGTGTAAAAAAGGTTTTTTGTTCCTACATAATATTCGCCGGTAGGCTTAGGAAGAAATGTAGGTAACTGCCCTGCTGCATGCTTATAAAATATACAAAATATAAAAAACGTATAAATTCCTTTATTCATACTGTTCAATCATAGCTTCAATAATATTCATCCACATTTATTTACCCTTGCAAAAGGCAACCTTACATTATAAGAAAGGAGGTATTCAAACCTTGAACACCCCCTATTTTTTAATGAATGGAAGTTTATAGTTGTCATACCAATAACTGCCATGTTTAAGTGTCAATTAACTGGTTATTTTTCATTTGGCAAACAGGTTACAAATATCAATATTAAACCGAAACAACAAAATAAAGGTTCCGGTGATCTTTGTATACCACCCTTTTTTCCCATTTTTCCGAATGACAGTTTTTCGAAAATTTGTATCACCCACGTAAAAATCATCAAATGTTAGTATTTATTTGCATTGTTTTGTGTAGGATAATATTGACTGAAAAAGCAAAATTGCAGGTTCTTATGGTATATGTTGGCGGTAAAACCCTTTCATTGAATGATTTTTCGGGTATTCTCTTTAAGCAGGAGCAGGTTGTGTTGGATAGAGCGGCGGTTGAAAAAGTTGAATTAAATTACAATTTTTTAAAAAAATTTTCAGCAAATAAGCTTATTTATGGAATAAATACAGGATTTGGCCCAATGGCTCAATATAAGGTTAGCCAGGAAAATCTATTGCAGTTACAATACAATCTTATAAGAAGCCATAGTTCCGGAGGCGGAAACCTGGTATCGCCGCTTTTGGTGAAAGCGCTAATGATTGCCCGGTTAAATAGCCTCATGCAGGCATATTCCGGTGTTCATACCGAAGTGGTGGAGCTGCTAACCATTTTAATTAATAAAGATATTGCCCCCTGTATTTATGAACATGGAGGTGTAGGGGCAAGTGGCGACCTTGTGCAATTGGCCCATCTCGGCCTTGTGCTAATTGGTGAAGGGGAAGTGTTTTATGAGGATGCAATGTACCCAACGATGGATGTTTTTAATAAATTGGGCATAAAACCGCTTACCATTCACATAAGGGAAGGACTTGCCATATTAAATGGTACATCCGCCATGACAGGCATTGGGATGGTAAATATCATTCAGGCGCAAAAACTATTGGAATGGTCGGTGGTACTTTCGGCAATGATTAATGAAGTGGTGGAAGCTTTCGACGATCACTATTCCTACGAATTAAATATTGTGAAGCCCCATGTAGGCCAAAATAAAATTGCAGCCCAGCTCCGCAATATGCTGAAGGATAGTAAGATGATCCGGTCCCGTTCGGAACATTTATATAACCCGGATAACCTTAACCAGGAAGTTTTTGTAGATAAAGTGCAGGAATTTTATTCCCTCAGATGCGTAACACAGGTACTTGGGCCCATTTATGACACAATTGTTCAAGCGGAAAAAATTGTGGTGGATGAGCTCAATTCGGTAAATGATAACCCTGTAATTGACCATCAAAACAATAATATTTTTCATGGCGGCAATTTTCATGGGGATTATGTTTCGCTCGAAATGGACAAGTTGAAAATAGCCGTTACCAAACTTTCCATGCTTTCTGAAAGGCAATTGAATTACCTGCTCAATGAAAAGCTCAATCAAAAATTCCCGCCATTTGTGAATCTTGGGGTGCTGGGTTTAAATTTCGGGATGCAGGGTATGCAGTTTACAGCCACTTCTACGGTGGCAGAAAACCAAACCTTGTCATTCCCCATGTATGTGCACAGTATTCCCAATAATAATGATAATCAGGATATTGTAAGCATGGGTTGTAATGCCGCTTTGATGACACAAAGAGTCATTAATAATTCATTTGAAGTGCTGGGAATTCAAATGATGACGGTTTTGCAAGCCATTGATTATCTTGGATGTACGGCAAGGTTATCGTCCGAAACTTTTAAGATATACATCCAAATCAGGGAGATTTTCCCAAAGTTTATTGACGATCAGCCAAAATATAAAGATCTCGAAAAAATTAAAAAATACTTTGAAAAGTCGGCACCTGTTGTTGAATTCTAATATCGGATAACTGCCAAAATGCTAAACAGTAGGATAATAATGTTCCGTTATTTTTTGTAACGTATTACATTTAGCCTATAATAATTTTTTTTTGGATGGTTTAAGAAATCAGGCTAAAGGACCTACTCAAAAAAATATCAATAATGAAATTTGCACTAGTTACAGGAGGGTCACGTGGAATAGGAAGAGCCGTATGTATAAAAATGGCGGACATGGGATATCATGTTCTTATAAATTATAAATCAAATAAAGATGAAGCCAATCAAACGCTTGCGTTGGTTAAGGAAAAGGGGCTTGATGGTGAAATAATTCAGTTTGATGTATCGGATAGAGAACAGGTTCAAACAGTTTTGGGTGGTTGGATGGAATCCAATAAGGATAAAATTATTGAGGTATTGGTAAACAATGCAGGAATAAGGGAAGATGCGCTGATGATGTGGATGAAAGATGAACAGTGGGATAGTGTAATTGATACAAGCCTTGGCGGTTTTTTTTATGTTACACGGTTGGTTATCAATAGCATGTTGATGGAAAAATACGGAAGGGTAATCAATATCGTATCGCTTTCCGGACTGAAAGGCATGCCGGGGCAAACCAATTATTCGGCAGCAAAAGCCGGTGTAATTGGCGCTACCAAAGCATTGGCGCAGGAAATAGGCAGGAGGGGCGTTACGGTTAACGCGGTAGCTCCCGGATTTATAAAAACAGATATGACCGAAGAGTTAAATGAAAATGAATTGAAAGCCATGATTCCGTTAAAGCGTTTTGGTTTACCGGAAGAAGTAGCGCATGCAGTAGGATTTTTAGCTTCGCGGGAAGCGGCATATATTACAGCCGAAGTAATTTCGGTAAATGGTGGATTGTATTCATAATGAAAACGATAAACGCCATTAGATTTACCATTTGGTTTATGCGAACATTACAATAAATAGTGCTAACAAAAATGAACAGGGTAGTAATAACGGGTATGGGGATATATTCCTGCATTGGCAAAAATCTGGAAGAAGTACGGAATTCTTTATACCAGGGCAAATCGGGCATTATTCTTGATCCTGTTCGCAAGGAATATGGTTATAGGTCGGGCTTAACAGGGTTTGTGGAACGCCCCGATTTAAAAGGCATTTTGGACAGAAGAGCGCGCATAATGCTTCCTGAGCAAGGTGAATATGCCTATATGTCTACACTCGAAGCCTTTGAAAATGCCGGCATTGATGCCGATTATATCAGCAAAAATGAGATTGGCATTTTATTTGGTAACGATAGCTCGGCAAAAGCGGTAATAGAAGCCAATGATATTATCAGGGAGAAAAAGGATACTACGCTTGTGGGTTCCGGTTCGGTATTTCAAACCATGAACTCTACCGTAAACATGAACCTTTCTACCATTTTTAAATTAACAGGTATCAATTTTACCATCAGCGCCGCCTGCGCAAGTGGCTCTCATTCCATTGGGCTCGGTTATCATTTTATTAAAACAGGTTTACAGGATTGTGTGGTATGCGGTGGTGCACAGGAAATCAGCCATTTATCCATGGGCAATTTTGACGCATTATCTGCCTTTTCCATACGTGAATCAGAGCCTGCGCTCGCATCAAGGCCATTTGACAGGGATAGGGATGGGCTTGTGCCAAGTGGCGGGGCTGCTACCGTAATTTTAGAAAGCCTTGATTCAGCACAAAAGCGCGGCGCCAATATTTTAGCCGAAGTGGTAGGTTATGGATTCTCATCCAATGGGGCTCATATATCCAACCCAACGGTGGATGGCCCGGTAAGGTCTTTACACAAAGCTTTGAAAGATGCTGGTATGCAGGCAAAAGAAATAGACTATATAAATGCACATGCTACTTCCACACCTGCCGGGGATGCTAGTGAGGCCCGAGCCATTCATCAGGTTTTTGGAGATCACAGGCCCTTTGTAAGTTCCACCAAATCTATGACAGGCCATGAATGCTGGATGGCGGGCGCCAGTGAAATAGTTTATGCTGTATTAATGATGCAAAATTCGTTTATTGCGCCCAATATTAATTTTGAAAATCCCGATGAAGATTCTGCAAAGTTGAATATTGTGGATGGTGTAGTGGAAAAAGATATAGTTGTATTTTTGTCCAACTCCTTTGGATTTGGAGGAACCAACTCTTCACTTATCATCCGGAAAATGAATTAAAAATCCAACCAATGACTAACCAGGAAATTACTGACAAGATTTATGCTTTTTTAATGGATGAATTTGAAGTGGAACCTTCAAAAATTCTTCCTGATGCCAATTTAAAAGAAACCCTTGGCCTTGACAGCCTTGATTATATTGATCTTGTAGTGGTAATTGAAAGAAATTTCGCTTTCAAAGTAAAACCCGATGACTTTACCAATATTGATACAGTGCAGGACTTTTGCGATTACGTGATAAACAAAGTAAACTCAAAAGAACTTGTATAATGTCATTATGGCATGGAAAATCTAAAGGAACCAAGGCCGGGTATCAAATATTTGTATGGGTACTAAAGAACTTTGGGGTATTTCCGGGATACTTCCTGCTTATGTTTGTAGCCCTTTATTACTTCCTTTTTTCCTGGAAAAGCTCAGGGGCCATTTATCATTTATATCATAAAAAACTGGGTAATAGCCGCATAGCATCCATTTGTAAAGTTTATAAAAACTACTATTTACTGGGTCAATGCATCATTGATAAAGTAGTGGTAATGTCTGGTATTAAGAATAGATTCACCTACGAATTTGATGGTGTAGAAAATCTGAAGGAAATTGTTTCTTTGAAAAAGGGGGGCATCCTGCTGAGCGCCCATATTGGTAACTGGGATGTTGCCGGTCACTTTT
The DNA here is from genome assembly GCA_041740575.1 of Chitinophagaceae bacterium. Lineage (GTDB taxonomy): Bacteria > Bacteroidota > Bacteroidia > Chitinophagales > Chitinophagaceae > Phnomibacter. The sequence continues at coordinate 11,323 of JBGSLS010000003.1, forward strand.
TTAAGCAATTAAATACATCTATCCATATTGTTATGTATGATGGTGAGCAGGAACAAATAAAGGAATATCTTGATAATATAACCGGGAAGAAAAGCATAAATATTATCTTTATTAAGAATGACCTTTCGCATATTTATAAAATTAGCGAAGCACTTATGAAGAATGAATTGGTTTGTATGCATGCCGATCGCTTTTTAGAAGGAAACAAAACCATTACAGCCGACTTTTTAGGTGAAAAGGCACGGTTTCCCGCAGGGCCCTTTATTCTCGCTTCAAGATTTAAAGTGCCTGTTTCCTATGTTTTTGCCGTAAAAGAGAGTAACTTACATTATCATTTATTTGCCAGTAAAATCAAAAGCTATGACCATGTGGAAAAGGGGATGGTAATGCAGCAAATGCTTCTTGAATTTACGCATGAAATGGAAAAAAAGGTGAAAAAATATCCAGATCAATGGTTTAATTACTACAATTTTTGGCATTAGCATATGGTTAATATTGATGACAATATTCTGCCACTTATTCCGCAAAGGCAACCCATGGTAATGGTGGATGCGCTATTATATTCAGATGATGCAATAACGCGGTCTACATTCACGGTTAAGGACAATAATATTTTTGTGGTAAATGGTTTTTTGAAAGAGCCCGGCCTTGTAGAAAATATTGCACAAACTGCAGCAGCAAGAGCGGGATATTTTGCGCAACAGGAGAAAAAACCTGTTTCAGTGGGTTATATCGGTGCCGTTAAAAACCTGGAGATTTTTTCCTTTCCAAAAACAGGCGATGAATTGCTGACCGAAATAGCTGTTGTCAATCAAATATTTGAAGTAACGATTATAGCCGGTAAAATTTTTTGTAATGAAAGTATCATCGCACAATGTGAAATGAAAATATTTTTAAACAAATAAACAAAAAGGACATGAAATCCCCACGAGCTGCCGTACACCCAGCCCAAATGATCATTGGGGATTCCATATGACAATTAAAAACCAGCCCCGAGAATTCGGGGCGCACTAAAAATGAACATATGAAACCTATTCTCAAATTGCAAGCCATTTTTGCAACGATAGTATGTTGCATCATTTCTTTATCATCATTTTCTCAATCTTTAAAAAAGGTTTTTACCGACAGGGAATCACCCCTGTTATACATGGGTATTGATTTTACACAGGCCCGCCTTTTAGATGGAGGTAACCCGCAGGAAATAAAGGATAAATATTTTGGAAGCATTAATCAGCTCATCGTTAATGAACCCGATAAGTATGATTTAAAAGGCGCATTTAGAAAAAATGAAATGGAACATGATTTCGAAGCAGTTACAAAAAATAATGCTTTAGTAAATGTAAATGACATTCTTTCAACAAAGTCGGGCGATTTTAACCGGCTAAAAGAAGCCGATATTGCGGCCGTAATAAAGGCGCTTGATATAACCGGATTGCAGGGTACAGGTTTGGTATTTGTAATGGAAGCCATGCGAAAGTCAGATAAATATGATGGCGCCGCCATTTGGGTTACCTTTATTGATATTAGCACGAAGGAAGTACTAATGACAGAACGAATGGAGTGCAAAGTTATCAGGGGTATTGGCTTTCGAAACTACTGGGCTTCCACGGTAAAAAGTTTAATTGATACAATTGAAAAGAAAAAGTACGAAGAGTGGAGAATGAAATACGGTAATTGATTATGAGAGAAAATTTAACCACCCGTACTGAAGTATTGGTTCGATTTAATGAGGCAGATCCATTAGGTATTGTTTGGCATGGGCATTATATCCGGTATTTCGAAGATGGCAGGGAAGCTTTTGGCAATGTGCACGGACTTGGATATCTTGAAGTGTATAAGCAGGGGTTTGTAATACCCATTGTTAGTGTTCATTGCGAGTTTAAAAAATCGCTCAGGTATGGTGACCGCGTAATAGTGGAAACAAAATATATCCATAGCGAAGCAGCAAAAATGAAGTTTCACTACCGCCTTTTCAATGCTGCAACCGGGGAATTGGTGGCAACCGGTTCATCTGTGCAGGTTTTTCTGGAGAAGGGTAGTTCTACACTTCAATTACTTAACCCGCCATTTTTTCAGGAATGGAAAAGAAAGCATAACCTGGTATAATTCATCAAATAATGAAAAACGTTTTCGTTGCATCGGGTAATATTCTTTCTCCTATTGGGTTAACGGCTGCTGAGAATTTTTCGCAGCTCAAAAAATCCATTTCAGGCGTTAAAAAACAAATGGATCAGGATATTTCTATTGATCCTTTTTATGCTTCATTATTTGGCAAAGGCGATACTTCCATATTTCCCGGCAATCAAAACCCATTAACGAGGTTTGAGCAATTACTTGTTGCATCTATTGAAAATGCCCTTGAAAATACCACCATCAATCCTGCTGATAGCAATACTGTACTCATTATATCTTCAACAAAGGGCAATATCAGTTTACTGGAAACAGAAGCATTCAGCGAAGATTTGGGCAGGCGGATATCCTTGCATTCATCAGCAAAGCTGGTTTGCGAATATTTTAATTTTACCAATCAACCCATTATCATTTCTCATGCTTGTATTTCTGGTGTACTAGCCATTATTACAGGCATGCGCATGATTCAAAGAGGACAGTATGACCATGCCGTAATTGTCGGCGCCGATGTTATTTCTAAATTTGTCATGTCGGGTTTTCAGTCATTTCAGGCAGTTAGCGACGATTATTGCCAACCTTTTGATGCAGAAAGAAAGGGCATAAATTTGGGTGAAGCGGCTGGAACCATCATGCTAAGTTCCGACCATAAATTTTCGCAGGGCATAAAAGTTTCCGGTGGTTCCATCAGTAATGATGCCAATCATATTTCGGGCCCGTCACGCACCGGTGAAGAACTTAAGCAAGCCATTGTAAACGCTATGATGGAAGCTAATGTTTCACCAACCGAAATTGATTTTGTTTCTGCACATGGCACTGCAACCATTTTTAATGATGAAATGGAAGCAAAAGCGCTTACCATGGCACATCTTGAAAGGGTTCCGGTTAACAGCCTGAAAGGTTACTATGGTCACACCCTTGGTGCAGCCGGTATTATTGAATCTATTGTTTCTATTTTTTCTATGCAGGAAAATCTTATTTTACCTACAATGGGGTTTCACCAACTTGGTGTAACCATGCCAATTAATGTAAACAACACTTTTAATCATACACCTTTGAAAAATTGCCTGAAAACAGCATCCGGATTTGGTGGCTGTAATGCAGCAGTGGTATATTCCAAGTATTAGTTTTTTTTAAATCATTATCAATCTATCCCATTAGAATGAATTTTTTTTCCAGGAATAAAAAGTCTGCTTTTGAAGCTAAGGATGCTGCACAAATCATAGCATTTGGGCCGGTCATTTTTCAGGTAGCACGGGTACTTAGAAATTCAGGAATTCTGGCGGTGGTAGAAGATAGTGGCTCAGAAGGAGTAACCATTGCAGCCATTGCTGAAAAGGTGAAATTGCCATTGTATGGTGTAAGGGTGCTGCTGGAATCTGGATTGAGTATTGGCCTTGTACTATTAAACAACAAAAAATTTACCCTGGGCAAAACCAGCTTTTTTATGCTGCATGATGAATTAACAAGAATAAATATGGATTTTGTACATGATGTAAATTACAAAGGCATGTTTTATCTTGATGAAAGTATAAGTACCGGGAAGCCTGTAGGTTTAAAAGAATTTGGCGAGTGGAAAACGATTTATGAAGGTTTAGCACATTTACCCCCACAGGTACAGGAAAGCTGGTTTGCTTTTGACCATTTTTTTTCTGACGATGTATTTCTTAAGGTTTTGCCATTGGTATATAAAAATGGAACGAAAAAAATTTTGGATATTGGTGGTAATACGGGTAAGTGGGCTATAGCTTCTGCAAACTATTCGCCGGGTATTCATATTACCATTATGGACCTTCCGGGGCAGGTAAATATGGCAAGAACAAAAATTGAAGAATTGGGCCTGCAGGAACGTGTTTCATACTTACCCGTTAATATTCTGGATGAAACTGTGAAATTTCCTAAAGGATTTGATGCCATTTGGATGAGTCAGTTCCTGGATTGTTTTTCTGAAGCACAAATTGTATCCATCCTGAAAAGATGTTACGATGCGCTGGATGGCAATGGCCGGATTTTTATTTTAGAACCCTTATGGGATAAACAAAATTTTGAAACTGCTGCATTTTGCCTGCAACAAACTTCCATTTACTTTACTGCACTTGCCAATGGTAACAGTCAAATGTACAGCGCCGAAATTTTGCTGGCATGTATTGCTGAAGCCGGTTTTGTTGTTTGTGACGAAGTGGACCACCTTGGATTGAGTCAATCATTAATTTCCTGCAAAAAAGCAAATCAATAGCTGCAACCTAATGAAAAATATACACACAGATGTACTTGTAATTGGGGCCGGACCTTCAGGTACGGTGGCGGCTTCCATTATTAAGCAGGCAGGGTATAACGTTATAATAGTGGAGAAATTAAAATTCCCCAGGTTTGTAATTGGAGAAAGTTTATTGCCACGTTGCATGGAGGCTTTAACCGAAGCCGGTTTTGTAGATGCCATAAAATTGGCGGGATTCCAGGAGAAATTTGGCGCCAAGTTTGTAAAGAATGGAAAGGTATGCGACTATTTTTTTGCCGATCAGTTTACACCGGGATGGAACTGGACCTGGCAAGTGCCCCGTGCGGAATTTGATAAAATTCTTGCGGATACGGTTGAAGAAATGGGCGTGCCAATTTATTATGAAACAACGGTAACCGGCATCGGATTTAATGGCTCAGATTCAGTAACAACCGTAGTAGATGCAGATGGTAACCCCACCGAAATATCAGCAAGGTTTATCGTTGATGGGAGTGGTTATGGAAGGGTAATTCCGAAACTATTCAACCTTGAAAAGCCATCCAATCTGCCATCACGTAAAGCATTGTTTACCCATGCCGACGATGCAAAGCGCACCATGGACCATGAACCTAATCGTATTACGATTATTGTTCATGAACCGGGTGTATGGATTTGGGTGATTCCTTTTTCAAATGGGCAAACATCGGTTGGCTTTGTAGGCGATCCTGCATTTTTTGAAAAATACCAGGGAAATAGTGAAGAACAACTCAGGCAACTGATTGCAACCAATCCGTATATCAATGAAAGGTTCAAAGATGCTGAAATGGTTTTCGAACCAAGGGTGTTACAATCCTGGTCGGCCACCACGGATCGTTTTTATGGAGATGGCTTTGTGCTTACCGGAAACGTAACAGAATTTTTGGATCCTGTTTTTTCTTCCGGTGTTACACTCGCTACTGTTTCAAGCCAGTTGGCTGCACATTTGGTTATTCGTAAGTTAGGTGGTGAAATGGTAGATTGGAATAAAGAGTACACGGAGATTATGATGCAGGGTATCAATACCTTTCGCTCCTATGTAATGGCCTGGTATGAAGGTACACTTGATACCATTTTCTTTGCTGATAACCAGGTGCCGGAAATAAAAAGTATGATATGTTCTGTATTAGCAGGCTATGTTTGGGATACGAATAACCCTTATGTAAAAGACCATAAAACAGCCTTGCATAAACTGGCAAGGATAATAGATATGAGGGATGCAATGGCGCATTAAATAAATACAAAATATTATAAAAATATTGGTTGAAAATATAAATATCACATCAAATTGTATCATTTATAAACAAATAGTTTATAAAGATGGGATACCTGTATTTGAAAAGGAAAACCTTTCCATTACAGATTTCCTGCCGGCAATGTATAAGCATTTTGAAATGAAGTATCCCAAATTTTACAAAATGGATAACCTGGCCAAATTGGGATGGCTTGCTGCAGAACTTTTATTAAAAGATAATCTAAGTACAGGTAAATATGAACCCGACGCAATGGGTATTGTTTTGGCAAACGCCAATTCCAGCCTTGATGCAGACATAAAATACTATGAATCAGTAAAGACCATAGCCAGTCCTTCTCTTTTTGTGTACACCTTGCCCAATATTGTAATAGGCGAGATATGTATCAGGCACAATATAAAAGGCGAAAATGCTTTTTTTATATTTGATGCATTCGACGCTGGTTTTATGGAAGAATATGTGGCTAACCTGTTTAATAATAATATATTGCAATGTTGCATATGCGGTTGGGTAGAATTATTGGGAGAACAATACAAAACTGTATTATTTTTGGTTGAAAGGGATAGTTCCGGCCGGGGACATTTATTTACAAAAGATAATTTGAATAAAATATACCAAATTGAAAATGGATACACTACTTAACGATCTAAAAATTCAGATTATTAGTCAATTGAATTTACAGGATATAAAGCCTGAAGACATTGCAGACGATCAGCCATTGTTTGCTGAAGGGCTTGGCCTGGATTCAATTGATGCTTTGGAATTGATTGTTTTATTGCAGCAAAATTATAAGATAAAACTTTCCAATGCCGATGATGGCCCCAAAGTGTTTCGTTCGGTAAGAACGATGGCTGAATATATAAAAGAACATCAAGTACAGAATGTTTAGGAAATGAGCGATCCTGTTTTTATTGCCGGTTTAGGTGTTATTTCTGCCATAGGAAATAATGTGGCAGAAAATCTTGATGCATTACAAAATAGCCGTGCAGGCATGGGATCCATGGTATACCTTAATTCCGCTCACAGTGGCAGGGTACCCGTTGCTGAAGTTAAGTTGAGCAATGAAGAACTTGCCAACCGTTCGGGTTTGCCTGTTACAAAAAGCCGCACTGCACAGTTAAGTTTAATTGCAGCAAGAGAAGCGCTGAATGATGCTGGCATTTTAGATGTAAAAGCTTATCGAACCGGTTTTGTTTCTGCCAATTCAGTAGGCGGTATGGATAAAAGTGAAAATTTTTTTGCTGAATTTCTTGCTGATAATCATAAAGGACAATTGCGTAATGTTGTGCACCATGAATGCGGAAGTGTAACCGAATTGGTGGCAGATGCCTTGGGGATTAAGCACTATGTTTCCACCATCAGTACGGCATGTTCATCTTCGGCAAATGCCATATTTTTTGGTGCAAGACTTATCCGCAATAATATGCTCGATGTAGTAGTGGCAGGAGGAACCGATTCATTGACGAAATTTACTTTAAATGGTTTTAAAACCCTGATGATCCTTGATGATCAATGGTGTCAGCCTTTTGATGAAAACCGCCGGGGCTTAAATCTTGGTGAAGGTGCCGGTTATGTGGTATTGGTTTCGGAAAAAGTAGCGGCTTCACTAAACAATAAAACATCCATAACATTAAGCGGTTACTGCAATGCCAACGATGCATATCATCAAACGGCATCTTCTCCCGATGGTGATGGTTCTTTTTTTGCTATGAGCGGGGCTTTGCAAAAAAGTGGATTACAGCCCGCTGATATTGATTACATTAACCTGCATGGAACAGGAACCCAAAACAATGATATTGCAGAAGGTACAGCTATTAAACGCATCTTTGATCCGCATTTTCCCATTATGAGTTCTACCAAATCCTTTACAGGGCACACACTCGGTGCGTGCGGCGGAATAGAAGCTGTTTTCTCAGTGCTTTCTTTGCAACACCAAATGGTTTTTCCCAATCTCCGCTTGCAAACACCTATGAAGGAATTGCCATTTGTTCCGGTTACACACTTAATGGAGAATACAAAGGTGAAACATGTACTTTCCAACTCTTTCGGGTTTGGCGGCAATTGCACTTCATTAATTTTCTCAAAATATTGAGCATCCAATGTATATAAGGTCAACCGGAAATATATCGCCGCAACAAACATTCGGTCATGCTCCTTTCTTAACGGATCCTGTTGAATATTCCGGCAATCGCCTTACCTGTATAGAACCTGACTACAAAGAACTTATTGATGTAAAGCTGATAAGAAGAATGAGCCGTATTATCAGGATGGGGGTGGCTGCTGCCAAAGAATGTTTGTTGGAAGCCGGCGTTACGGTTCCCGATGCTATTGTTACCGGCACTTCTTATGGATGCCTTGAAGATACAGGGTTGTTTCTTACAAAAATGGTTGAGTATAAGGAAGAGTTACTTACACCCACAGCCTTTATACAATCTACACATAACACCATTGGGGCACAAATAGGATTAATGCTTAAATGCCACCATTACAATAATGCTTTTGTGCATCGCGGGTTTTCCTTCGAGAGCGCCTTACTCGATGCAGTTATGCTATTAAAGGAAAATGAAGCAGGAAATGTATTGGTAGGTGCCATTGATGAAATTACCAATATTAGTTTCACTATCCTGGGCAGGATGGGATTGTATAAGCAGGGGCCAATAGTAAACCCTGATTTATTTACCACTAAATCGAAAGGGACAATTGCAGGCGAAGGCGCGGCATTTTTCTTGCTATCCAGGGAGCCATCAGCTTCTGATTATGCAAAGCTCGAAGGATTTACCACTTTTTATAAACCGGTTGGTATACCAGAAATTGAAAATAACATTACATCCTTCCTGAATGAAAATTCTATCCAATTAAAAGATATAGACCTGGTAATATCCGGTAAAAATGGGGATGCTAAACATGATGAAATATTTACTGTATTGCAAGGCACTTTGTTCTGCAAAAATACTACCATCAATTATAAAAACTTATGTGGTGAGTATCCAACGTCAAGCGCATTTGCATTGTGGATGGCTTCATGGATTATTAAATGTGGTACCGTGCCTGACGTTTTAAAAGCCAGCAGGCATAAGGATGATAAGATCCGCAGTGTATTAATCTATACCCATTATCTTGGTATACATCATTCATTGTTTTTGGTATCTGCATGTTAAATTTTCGAAATACAAATATCTTCTTCATCATCCTGATGATCTTGCTGATAGGGGTGGATGTACAATATAACCTGCCCATTTATGTGTACGTGATCGTATTTTTCATTTATACTTCCATTCTTTTTTATGGATGCTACTTTGTCCATTCAAATTTTTTCATAGATGTTGTTTGTTCAGCCAAAACGGATAGAAAGGAAATTGCCATAAGTTTTGATGATGGGCCGGTAGAAAAAAATACACAAGCGATTTTGCTGTTATTGGCAAGTGAAAATATTAAAGCTACTTTTTTTTGTATTGGTAATCGGATAGCAGGCAACGAGATTATTTTAAAACAAATTATGGAAGGTGGTCATATAATCGGTAACCATAGTTTTTCGCATCATTTCTGGTTTGATATGTTTTCGTCAAAAAAAATGCAGCATGACCTGAAGCAAATGGATGATGCAGTGGAGAAAGTCACCGGTTTGCAGCCAAAACTCTTCCGGCCACCATACGGCGTTACCAATCCCAACCTGGCAAAAGCCATAAAAAGCGGCAATTATACACCTGTGGGTTGGAGTGTAAGGTCAATGGATACCGTAATTAAGGATAAACAGAAATTACGACACAAATTAAACAGATCCATAAAACCGGGTGCTGTATTTCTCTTTCATGATACGAGCGAAACCACCATAAAGGTGCTTCCGGATTTTATCAGGGAAGTTAAAAATGCCGGGTTTGAGATTGTGCCTTTGGATAAATTGTTACATTTGAAAGCTTATGCGTAGAATGTATTTACTATTTGGTTTGCTGATCGCCTGTTATGCTTCTATGGCGCAGTACGCAGGCTATGCTCCCATTACAGACCTTCCAAAGTTTAAGGTTGAATTTTCCACAGCTACACAAAAAATAGTATCCATTAAAAGCGATTTTGTACAGGAGAAAAACCTGAGTATGCTTTCAGAGAAAATTGTATCCAAAGGAAAGTTTTGGTTTAAAAGGGAAAGCCGGGTGCGAATGGAATATAGCCACCCGTTTACCTACCTGATGATCTTGAATAAGGACAAGGTTTTTATTAAGGATGGACAAAAAGAAAACAAGGTTTCTACGAAATCAAACAAAATGTTTCAGCAGATTAACCGGATAATGATCGATTGTATGCAGGGAACGGCGCTGAATAACCGTGATTTTTCCACCCGGATATTTGAAAACAAAAATGCCGGTTTGGTAGAATTAACGCCCTTAACCAAAGAGTTGAAAGAATTATTGAAGTCGATTGTTATTATAGTTGATAAAAAGGATTTCTCTGTTATAAGTATTGATATGCTTGAAGTATCAGGCGATAATACCTTATTGAAATTTTCAAATAAAGAAATGAATGGTACAATTTCGGATGCACTATTTACTATTAAGTAGTTGTATTATCCTATTGCCTGGTTGTTCGCCTGTTTACAAAAAAATGCAGGAAACCAACGGTAATATTAGCGAATTGCAAAAATTTAAACCTGCGTTTGCTACTGCCTTGTATAAAACAAGTGTTGATGTAGCCGGAAATCATTTGAGTGGGTTATTGCTTATTAAGCATTTACCCGATAGCACTACGCGCATTGTTTTTTCAAATGAAATGGGATTTACATTTTTCGATTTTGAATTTTCTCCCGGTGGCGATTTTAAAGTATATTCCATAATTAAGCAAATGAATAAGAAGCCGGTAATAAGCACACTCCGCCATGATTTTGAACTCATTTTAATGAAAAATATAGAGAAAGGTCCATTGTCCATGCGTACCCAAAATGGACTTAATTATTATGTAATTCCACAGGCAAAAGGGTATCATTATTACATAACTGATAGCAGCCGGAATAACCTGATTCGCGCGGAAAGAGCATCAAAAACAAAAACGGTAGCTGAAGCAGTTATGCAGAATTACATTAATGGAATACCTGATACCATTCGTATTTCTCACCATACATTCAATTTTGTGATAGGCTTAAAACGAATAGAAAGATAATGTTACAAGGAAATTTCTTTAGCATAAAAAGTATGGAAACGGCAGGTGTTGAAATCAATGCTGTTTTAGCAATCAATGCACAACATGAAATATTCGAAGGTCATTTTCCGGGTCAGCCCGTGGTGCCCGGCGTTTGTATGATGCAAATGATAAAGGAATTGCTTGAATCGGCTACTACACAAAGCTTCCATATTTCGCAGGCCAATGAGATGAAATTTTTGTCTGTAATCGATCCAACACAAAATAGCATTGTTCAGGCGAATGTAAAATATACGGTACATGAAAACGGCCATATGATGGTGGTTGCATCGTTATTCAGCCTAGAACTAACTTATTTTAAATTCAAGGGTCTGCTTGCTCCTTGTTAAGTTGTTTGCGAAAAAATTATTAACCTGTTGAAACCATTTATATAACCTTGTAGTTAATATATTGCTTTTGGGTAGTTTTAATAAGTAACTTCGATAGAATCAGGGAAAATGAAGGAATACGACAGCATTATTATTGGCTCGGGTGCTGGTGGACTTTCTGCGGCACTTTGTCTTGCAAGGGCAGGGCAAAAAGTAATGGTAATTGAGCAACATTATGTACCGGGTGGTTGGTGTCATAGTTTTTACATTGATGGTCATAGGTTTAGCCCGGGCGTACATTATATTGGATTGGTAGATAAAGGTCAATCAACGAATATGCTTTATCAGGGTCTTGGTATTGCCAACGACCTTGTTTTTTTTAGAATGAATCCCGATGCCTATGAGCATTGCTGGATAGGTGATGAGAGAATTGATATGCCTGCCCATGTTGACAAATTGTATGAAAAGCTTGCTGCAAGATTCCCTGCCGAAAAAAAAGGGCTTAAAAAATACCTTGAACTTGTTGGCAATGTAAGCAGGCAACTGTACCTGATTCCGAAAATGAAAGGTTTTTGGGACAATGTAACCATTGCGTACCGAACACGTCATCTTGGAAAGTATAGTTTGTTTAGTTTGAAAAGGGTAGTAGGATGGCATATTAAAGATCCCTTACTTCAGAAAGTTATTAATATACAATGTGGTGATCATGGATTGCCTCCGTCAAAAGCAAGTTTTCCGCTGCATTGTGCAATAATGGCACATTATTTTGAAGGTGGTTTTTACCCGATGGGCGGTGGCGCTGCTATTGTAAAAGCAATGACCAAATCGATTAAAAAGTATGGTGGGGAAATCGTTACCGGGCAATCCGTAAAAAAAATTCTGTTGGAAGGTGATAATAAATATAAGGCAGTAGGTGTGGAACTGGAAAATGGTGCAATAATAAGGGCCAAAAGTGTTGTGTCTAATGCTGATCCATCTGCTACTTTCAAAATGGTTGGTCATGAAAACCTTAGCGAAAAATTACGTAAGCGGCTGGCAAAAACACGCTACTCAGTTACATCCCTTATGTTTTTTTTAGTAGTGGATATGGATGTGCGCAAGGCAGGGTTGGATTCGGGCAATATCTGGATAATGCCCGACCGTGATTTGGATGACCTGTATGAAGAACTAAAGACAGTAGATATTTTAGCATCGGAACAATTTTCAGCACTTTTTGTAAGTTGTTCATCATTAAAAGATCCGGTAAGTTTTAATGGCAAGCATCATACACTTGAAGTAGTAACTTTTATTGATTACAGTTCCTTCGAACCTTATAAGGATGAAGGAGAAAATCATTCGGCAGCCTATCGTGATTTCAAGGAGCGCCTCTGCCAGAAATTATTAAATAGCCTGGATAAAGTATTGCCCGGTATCAAAAATCATTTGGTGCATATTGAATTAGGTACCCCATTAACCAACGAACATTATATAAAATCTACAAGGGGAAATGTTTACGGAACAGAGAAGGGCTTTTGGCAAACGGGTCCATTCTCTTATACGCATCACACAGAAATCAAGGATTTATATATGTGTGGTGCCAGTGTTATTTCGCATGGGGTTGCCGGTTCAAGCTATTCGGGTGTAAAAACTGCGGCACGTATATTAAATTGTACCGAAGATGATCTCTTAAAACCAGATGAAACGCAGCAATTACGGGTATTTGATGCTGAAAACGATGCCCACTGGCCCGATTGGATGAAGGCAAAAATTAAACATAAAGAGCGGCGCATAAAGTAAATAATAAATGCTGGTATGAATGGAAATCTCAATAAATTTACAGGTATAAACAAGCTGCTATTGGTTGCGATTTCTATTGCTTTCAGTTCCTGTATGTATTCATCTAAAGCTGCAAAAAAGCAGTTAGCTATTGCCCGTACCAAAGGTTATGACATCGTAGTAGTACCCGGTGTTCCATTAGAAGACGGAGCATGGAGTGAAACCATGAAGGGCAGAATTTACTGGTCGAAATTTCTTTTTGATAATGGTATAGCCAAAAATATCATGTATTCAGGATCGGCTGTGTATTCACCGTATTATGAAGGAATTGTAATGGCGCTGTATGCAAAAGCCATTGGCATTCCGGCAGAAAATATTTTTTCGGAAACCGAAGCTGAGCACAGCACAGAAAATATGTATTACGGATATATGAAAGCAAAGAAACTGGGCTTTACCACCATTGCTTTAGCATCCGATCCTTTTCAAACCAAATCCTTGAAAAAGTATGCACATAAAAGGTTATCAAAGGAAGTGGGAATGATTCCCATGGTAATAGATTCACTCAGATTATTGGAACCGCAAATGATTAATCCTATTATTGATTTTCAGCCGGCTTTTAAAAGTGATTTTATTTCCCTTAAAAAAAGAGAAGGTTTCTTTAAACGGATGAAAGGGACTATGGGGTTGAATATACAGTATGAAGATTAATACCGTTTGCAGCTATTGTTAGTATGCGGGATAGGAAATCTTTTGAATGCCTGTTCCCCTGAGGCCGCCACGGCTGTGTATTTTCGACCCACCGCTCCAGGATTCTTTCAGTGTTGGAAATTGCCCCACACCATGGTGAGCTCCTTCACCTATGATACATATACCTATCATTTGTAAATCGCAGGACTAAAGTCCGCCGTTGGATATCGGACGCCGCTACGCGGCTTTGCCACACAAAAGGCTGCCACACAAAAAAAATGTGTCAGAAAAGTTAGGGGCATTTCTTTTTGATACGCAATTATTGATTTACTTGATTGAGAAAAAACTATATATCGTATAAGGAATTACACAAGTGCAAATGCCTTTGCATTTCCATTTATCATTTCAAAATGACCGGTGTAAAAGCAAAACATACATTTTAAACAATCTGCATACGTAACCGAAAACCCTTGGTATAATTTTACGCTACAACAAAACCTGAAACCATGCAACCAATGGAAATTTTAATACATGAATCAATGTCGTTTACTTAAGCGAAAATAAGGTGTGTGGATAATAAAGTTCTTTGACAACTAATATAAATCATTGGTGGTTTTTACTTTTACAGGGTTATGGGGGCATATTTAATTTAGAAAGCCCTTTAAAGAGTG
>JBGSLS010000004.1:0-274620 GCA_041740575.1 Chitinophagaceae bacterium
AATGGCAGGGATAAGTAGTAAGGCGGCAGGGAAGCTGGAGAATAAGTTTAAGTACAACGGTAAGGAAGAACAACGGCAGGAGTTTAGTGATGGCAGCGGGCTCGAGTGGATGGATTATGGGGCGAGAATGTATGATGCGCAGATTGGGAGGTGGCATGTGGTGGATCCTAAATCGGAGAAATTTGAAACAATTTCACCTTATGCATATGCATATAATAATCCAATTCGGTTTGTAGATATTTTAGGACAAGAGCCGGGGGATGTAGTAATTGTTTTTGCAGGTGCAGATATTTATATGAATAGAGGAATTGGAGAAACTGATGCAATAGTAAAGGGCATTAAAGTTGGCCATATGGATAGTAGAGGCGGAAATATTCAGAATTTTCCATCTAAATATTGGAAAGTTTCAACTACACAACCAAGATTTGGAAGTTTTGGTCCTACAACATCAATTAATATTGAAGATTTAGATTTAGCAACTCAAGAAGCTTATGATTACATAAAGGAAAATCAAACCGAAGATGGCTCATTGACCTTATATGGATATAGTTACGGTGGTGTATTAGCTACTCATTTGGCAAGGAGGTTAATGAAAGACGGCGTTAGAGTGAATTTCTTAGTTACAGTTGATGCTGCGCAAGGTCCTCAAAGTGATAAACTGGATAGAACAATTCCTGATAATGTTGATGAGAATCTTAATTTGTATCAGACGAAGAAATCATCAATTGGTTCGAGGGGCGGCAAAAATTTGAGAGATGATGGAAGTACCCAGGGAATTCAAAATAGTATCTTAGTTTCATATTATGACGAGAATGGAAAGAAGCAAACTGTAGAACATAGCAATATTGATAGTGCAACCCTTCAAACGGTCATTAATCAAATCTTAAATAGGTTAAACCAATGACCAAAATGTCACATTCGAATGTTTGGTTAATTTATCTAGGAATACTTTTTTTCCTTTACCCCGTTATAGCTCATACACTAATGTATGAATTGAATATTTGGGTAGATGTACTTCCCCATACCGCATTTTGGGTACTTATTCAAGTTTTACTAAGCTCCCCAATGCTTATATTACTTGGATTGCTTTTATATTTTAAATATGGCAGCCTTTTGATTAATAAAATATTGGGAGCATTATCCTTTGTTATCGGATTTATTTGGTTTATCGTAATTGTGAAAACAATTATTGGGGAAGCGTCTTAAATTTTGGTATCAAGGTGTTCTTAAGACAAAATTTCAATATTCCGCCGATGGTGGGTGTTATCCTCCGCTACTTCTTCGCTGATTCCATAGTTCCCCTGAGGCCGCCAATTCGTGGTTTTCACTAGCATCTCCTGCACTCCTGCGTAGCCAAAACCGAATTGCTTAATACTTAAACCTTCTCCCTAATTTAGCCCTGCAAAAAGTTCTTTGAGTATCACCATATTATTATCCGTTCGGGTTAACAATGGCAGGGATAAGTAGTAAAGCGGCAGGTAAGCTTGAGAATAAATTTAAATACAACGGCAAGGAAGAACAACGGCAGGAGTTTAGCGATGGCAGCGGATTAGAGTGGATGGACTATGGAGCGAGAATGTATGATGCGCAGATTGGGAGGTGGAATCAAATTGATCCTTTAAGTGAATTATACTATCCACTATCTCCTTATAATTATAGTGCTAATAATCCTGTAGTTTACTCCGATATAGATGGAAAAGACTTTATATTGACTGTGACGAGAGACAAGAATGGTGAAATAAATGGTGTAAATATTTCAGGGACAATTTACATTCAGGGCGATGGAGCAAGCACTGAAAGAGAAAATGAACTAAATCAGTTTGCAAAGGATAATTTACAAACAAAGACCTTTGATGGGATTACCGTATCTTTTTCAGTAAATTATAAATATAATTCTAATAAAAAGGAAAAGGAACTCAAAGCTGGTGAGAATATTTTGAATTTCAATAAAGCTGAAGAAGATGAAGAACATAGGTCCCATGTTAATGGTTCTATAAGAGATGATGGAAATGGGAATAAAACTTCACTTGCTGGTAGGACAGGAACAGTATATAGCAGTGGAAAAAATAGTCGAACAGTTCTTCATGAAACCATGCATCTTTTGGGATTAGCAGATAGATATGATGAATTCAGTAATGCTACAGGTACAGGCCTTCCGCCTTCAATACCTCATAAAGGTTACGAAAAGAGTATAATGGGGTCTCGAAATTCTAATACTCTTACAGATGCAGAATATAAAAGGTATATTCAAAATGCGGATTTCCGATCAAAAAATCATAGAAGCGATGTTTTAATCTTTAAAATTAACATCGATAGAGATTCCAAAAGAAATTTAATAACACCTTTCGAGGCGAATGGCCGTCATAAATTTAGCCCATGGGCGGATAATCAATAAATATTTTTGAAATGAAGAACTTCTTTCTCCTATTCATCTTTTTTATTGGTTGTTCAACCGATAGGAATTGCTCTGATTTTAACCTAGAAATGAAAAGACATTCTAAAAGCGGCTACTTGGTCAATTTTAGAACTAGTCAGGATGGGATGAGCGATTTTTGGTTTTTCCCTTGTTGTTTGGTTGATAAGAGCATTAAATCGAAATCTGTTTCAGATTCTTTCTTTAAGATAATATTTGGAAAAGGTATTTCTTTTAAAATGCCGATAACAGGTATTTACTATGATAAAATAAAAGTAGCATCAACCAACATATTACTTGACTCAACAAGCTTTTTTAAAAATGTTTGGATTACCCCTGTTAATATAAAAGTCAATATTAATGAGAAAGCACCTTTCAATGAAATTGCAACAATGAATATATCAAAAATTACTTTAAAGCAAGGAGGTGAAATCCAATCGTTATTTTATTATATTATTGATGATTTGGAAATTGAAAATTTGGAAGTGAAAAACTAATTATTATAGTTTCCAGATGTAAGTAGGTAGCATTACCTAAGGTGCTTTATGACCGCGACATGGTATCCTTTTAATTCCTTTGTATTTAGGCAACTTAGGTTTATGTGCTCATGCCTGTGTTCCAACAATGCCTACGATGCGTGGTGTTGTAAACTTCAACAACTACACTCCTGCGTAGCTAAAAACTAGTTACTGATTACTTAAATCTTCTCCCTAATTTAGCCCTGCAAAAAAGTTCTTTGAGAAGCCGCCCCATTATTACCCGTTCGGGTTAACAATGGCGGGGATAAGCTCTAAGGCGGCAGGGAAGCTGGAGAATAAGTATAAGTACAATGGTAAGGAAGAACAACGGCAGGAGTTTAGCGATGGTAGCGGACTTGAGTGGATGGACTATGGGGCAAGGATGTATGATGCGCAGATTGGGAGATGGAATCATATAGACCCCAAAGCCGAAAAGTATACGCTGGTTAGTCCCTATAGTTTTACATCAAATAACCCGATATTGTTTGTTGATAAGGATGGCAGGGATGTTACTCCAATGCCCGGTTTTCAAAAATCTTCTTACTATTCAATGTATCAGAAGCTTTCTACTTCTAATTCCGTTTATAAAAGTTACTTAGCACCTTTTGTTGATAATAAGCAGATGAACTACAATCTGAATGCAGGCACTATAAAAGCTGAAGGTGATAAAGCGTTGGCAACAACACAACCTAAGGACTGGAATAATGATATTAAAAAGGATAGGTTTGGAATTGTTACTGCAATCAATACAACTACAACAACATGGCAAGTAAATGAAAGGGCTGAAATTGCTATCAACGGCGTTACTGAGTCGAAGGGAATAAATAATGCCGGTAAAGCACTCGTTTTATTACATGAAGGGGTACATGCCTATCTTCAATCAGTAACTGGCGACGGGTTGCATACAAATACGGCTAATTCCATTGCAGGTGGAGAACATGAAACAATGGCAAGCGGGGGAGATAAAAGTTATCAAGCTGATATTTTAAAAGGCTTAACAGATCTTAGAGACACTGGAGGGATATCAATGAGTGATGCTAATTTAGTAAACCTTAGTTTTTATGGTTTGCAGGGAACAGATGCTTTTGATAAACAGTTTGGAATTAAAGTTACAAATAGAGATTCAAAGGAGTATATAGATGCAGTTAGGAAAGTTTACGACGATACTTTAAATCGATTAATCTATACCGAGTAAACTTAGTGATCATGAAAGGATGTTGGATGAAAATTTGTATGATTTTCGTATTACTTTTAGGAGGTATAAGTCTAAAAGCTCAAAATATTATTTGTAAAGTTGATACTTTACGATTTAAAAGTGTTGGGCCTATAGTTGATACCTTTTATTTAACCAGAGAAAAGTTAAAAGGAAATGTATACCGACAAGTAAAGTATTATGGTTTTAGTGACAATAGTAATTTAACTACAGTTATTGATACTTTTATTATTAGTAAAAATGAGTGGAAGAAACTTTATAAAAGTGATACCATACCTTTTTTATCAGTCAAAGATTTTCTAGCAAAGAATAAAACATATGAGTATATTGATACTGTGAACAAAGAATTTTTATATTACGAGTATGAGCCTGTAAAAAGAATCAGAGTTAGTAAGAAAAATTTTTATTTATATAAAGTTAAACCGATGTCAGGAAAAGGAATGGTTGAGGGTTTGGGTGATGATATTCGGTATATGATTTTTGATTTTTCAATTGGGGAAGTCTACAGAAATACATATCGCATAGAGAAAGTATTATCAGGGTATGAATCGTTTGTTAAGGATTTTAAATGGTAAGCAATAATGGCAAACACTTATCCGCGGTTTTGTAAGCCGCCATGTAAGTTTGAGTTTAATTCGATAGGCTACTATTCTGTCCATGAATCATTCTTGTCTTTTAATAAATCGAAGCCCTGTCAACATTACTTTTTTTTAGCCCCTTTGTGTTGACAAGTTTGTCAACAATTATATTGTCAACAAAAATATTGTTGACTGGCATAGTGTTGACAGACCTAAAAAATTTCGAGTTGGAAAGATATTCACCCCCCCTGCGCTACCTGTTCTCCCAAACAAGCGCACTTGCACCAAGGATAGCCGCATCGCTTTCGGGTAACAGGCTGAAAATGAGTTTTACTTTATTACGGAAAATAGGAAGCAGGTTTGCTTCCATGTGTTCCCGAACAGGTTGCAATAGCATATCACCCGCTTTGGTAGGACCGCCAAACAGCACAATGGCTTCCGGTGATGAGAACATAACGAAATTCGCCAAGGCCATACCCAATATTTTACCGGTATATTCAAAAACCTGTAGAGATATCTTATCCCCTTTCAGCGCACACTCGTGTACATGGTGGCTCTCTAGTTCATCAGGTGAATAATCTCTCAATTCGGATGGTGTTTCAGGATGTTCGGTTAACAACTCAAGTGCAGTATTTTTCATACCCGTTGCCGAAGCATAGGCTTCAAGGCTACCATGTGCACCTGTACCCGGGTGAAATCGACCACCGGGTATAATAATAGTATGACCCAATTCGCCGGCAAACCCATCATGCCCGTAAATAAGCTGACCGTTTGCAACAATACCACTCCCAACGCCGGTACCAAGCGTAATCATGATAAAATCGCGCATGCCTCTTGCAGCGCCATACATCATTTCTCCAACCGCCGCCGCATTGGCGTCGTTGGTAAGCCATGCAGGCAACCCAAATTTGGTTTTAATTAAACTGGCAAGCGGTACAATACCCGTCCAGGTAAGATTAGGCGCATATTCCACGGTTCCTTTATAATAATTGCCATTAGGTGCACCTACACCAATACCCTTTATCTGACTCCAGCCGCCTACTACTTCAACTGCCGGCTTGATGGCTTCATATAAATCCTCTATGAAATCATGCACATCTTCGTGTTTTTTTGTGCTTATAGCGCCACGATATAAGATATCACCCCGGGCATCCACAATACCAAATTTTGTGTTTGTGCCGCCAATATCAATACCTATTGCGTATTTCGTTTGTATCAGGGTATTTTCTTTTGTAATCATTTAGTGAAAATTTTTCCGATTTACTTGATGTGTTGCTATTAATGTCCTCCACCAGCACTTAATTTATCAAAATCAATTCCCTGCGCTTTTAGAATTGATTTTGATCTGATAGCATAAAAAACAAGGTAGGCAAAACAAGCAACCCCAGCGAAATAGCTATACTGAATACCAATGCTATCGGCCATAACACCCTGAAGCCAACTAATGATACCTCCGCCCATAATCATCATAATTAGCAAGCTACTTCCCTGATTGGTATGTTTTCCAAGTCCCGCTACTGCAATGGTAAAAATACATGGCCAAAGTGTGCTGCAAAATAAACCAACACTAATAAATGCATAGGCGCTTACAATTCCTGAAGAAAAAATTCCTACCAATAAGGACATTATTCCCGCAAGAGAAAAGATGAGCAACATCCTTACCGGGTTTCCTTTACTGGCAATATCGAACAAAATCAACACTGCAATAACCAATGCATAAATATAAAATTGTGAAACATCATGCCTTGCAATGGTATTTACAAGTAAAAAAACACCAAATGCTATATAAGGCATTAAAAAACGCATTATCTTTTTGGCATTCATGCTTACATCAAATGCACCTACAGCGCCTGTCCACCGACCAATCATTAAACTTGCCCAGTATAAGGAAATATAAAGAGAAACTTCTTGTGTAGGTACATTCAGAAATTTTTCAAGGTAATCAGGCAGATTACTTGCCGTGGATACTTCCACGCCTACATACACGAATATGCCAATCATACCCATTATTAATTGGGGGTAATGAAATGCACTTGATTTATGTAATAATTTTTCCCCTTCAAGTGCTTCATGTTCCGCCACCCCTTCCAGATCAATTTTGTTGGGTACCGATGAGAATTTTATAAAAATAGCTACAAGGGCAAAAGCTACTCCCAAAATAAGATAAGGTATTTTTACACTTTCAATACTGGCATCGGGATTAGCCGATGCTACGCTGCCAAAAATAGCAAAGCTTACAATAAGTGGCCCGATAGTGGTGCCAAAGTTATTAATTCCCCCAGCCATTGTTAAACGCTGTGAGCCGGTTTTTGGATCACCCATTATAATTGCCAATGGGTTTGCCGCAATTTGCTGTAACGAAAAGCCTAGTCCAACAATAAAAAGGCCCGAAAGCATAAGGGTATAAGAACCCGTATTAGCTGCGGGATAAAAAAGTAAGGTGCCCAGGGCAGAAATCAACAATCCTATAGAAATACCATTTTTGTATCCGATCTTATTGAGTAAATCGCTTCCTAATATTTTAGATATACCAAAATATATAATTGAACCTACCGTGTAAGCAACATAGAAAGCTACAGAAACAAGCTGACTTTGACTTTGGCTTAAATTAAATGCCTTTTTGAAAACCGGAATCAATATGTCGTTGCTGGCAGCCACAAAACCCCAGAAGAAAAAAACAGTAATTAACACGCCAAACTGGTTCCATTTAGTTTGAACAGGGGCAGGAGCAATCATTTCATTTTGGCTCATTCTTTAAATTTTAAACATTTTAGAAGCAGCGGTAAATGTAAACGCTTTTGGAAATCAGAAAAATTTTTTCCTTTTTTGAAGAAGAATTAAAAATGTGCATACTTTACAACCCTAAAAAAACAATACTACTGCATGGAAATAATCCACGTAAGCGCAGAATGTTACCCGGTGGCGAAAGCCGGCGGCCTGGGTGACGTAGTGGGTGCCTTACCCAAATACCAAAATCGGCTGGGTCATATTGCCAAAGTGGTTATGCCTATGTACCGTACCAAATTTTTATACGATAATGAATGGGAACTGGTACATGAAGGCGGCACATATCTCGGAAGTAGCTGGTTTCGTTACGCCGTTATCAAAGAAAAGACCAACAAGCTGGGCTTCGATCTTTACCTGATTGATATAAATGGGTTGCTTGACAGGGAAAAAGTGTATGGTTACGATGACGATACAGAAAGGTTTGTAAGTTTCCAGATCGCTTTTCTCGATTGGCTTAATAGTTGGGAGCACTTACCCGATGTTGTGCATTGCCATGACCATCATACCGGACTTATCCCCTTTATGATGAAATACTGTTTTGGTTATCAAAAGCTTGCCCTTCTCCGTTCGGTGATTACCATTCACAATGCCCAATACCAGGGTTGGATGGAATGGAATAAAAGTTCCTATATCCCATGGTTTGATGATTGGAAAACAGGGATGCTGGACTGGGAAGACCGTATAAATCCCCTTGCAAGCGGAATAAAATGTGCCGATAGGGTAACAACCGTAAGCCCAAGCTATCTGGAAGAGTTAAAAACAAGCGCTAATGGCCTTGAAAGCCTGTTTGAGTATGAAAAAGGTAAATGCTTTGGTATATTAAATGGAATAGATAATGATGTTTGGGATCCCGCAACTGATCCAATGTTGTCTGTGAATTTTAGCGACAAGAACGTAACTGAAGGAAAAGAAGCCAATAAAACTGAAATATGCGCCGAATTCAATTTGGACCCACAATGGCCGTTATTTATTTTTATAGGCCGACTAGTGGGTGAAAAAGCTGCCGAAATATTACCACAGGTAATTTCAGAATCTGTGGTTGCACATAAGGGTTTAATAAATTTTATAGTGCTTGGCAGCGGGCATACCTACCTTGAAAAAGAGTTATTGCAACTGGAAGCTACCGTGGGCAAAAATTTTAGTACTTATATCGGGTATAATGAAAAACTTGCTCACCGACTTTACGCCGCTGCCGATTTTCTATTAATGCCAAGCCTGGTAGAACCTTGCGGACTTAACCAAATGTATGCCCTTAGGTATGGAACCGTTCCTGTAGTGCGCAATACAGGCGGTCTGCGTGATACTGTAATTGATATTTCTGATGCCAATAATAATGGTTATGGCCTTATCTTTACACACGCAACAGTGTGGGATTTAAATGCTGCCATAAGCCGTGCCATGGGTTGGTATTTTGAACAACCAGCTATTTTAGAAGGTGCCCGTAAGCGGATGATGGCTATTGACAATAGTTGGGAAAAAAGTGCCGAACATTACATTACTATTTATCAATAAATAAATAAATATCTATTACATTGAAATTCTTTTCATTCAAAAATGCTAAAAGGCATAATAGTATTCAAATGGCAAAATCAACGATAGCCGTCATATTAGGCGGAGGCGCAGGTACGCGTCTTTATCCCCTTACTGCAAGCCGCAGTAAACCAGCAGTTCCTATAGCAGGAAAATACCGTTTGGTGGATATCCCCATCAGTAACTGTATCAACAGTAACATAAATCGAATGTGGGTACTTACCCAGTTCAACAGCGCATCGTTGAACAAGCATATCAAGAACACCTATCAGTTCAGCGCATTCAGCAGTGGTTTTGTAGATATACTTGCCGCTGAGCAAACGCCGGATAATCCAAGTTGGTTCCAGGGAACAGCCGATGCTGTGCGTCAGAGCCTAAGGCATATTGAACAGCACGATAGTGATTATATTCTCATTTTAAGCGGTGATCAGCTTTATCAAATGGACTTTCAGGGTATGATTAATGCCCACAGAGAATCCAATGCAGACATATCTATTGCAACAATTCCGGTTGTGGAGCGCGAAGCCACCGATTTTGGTATTCTCAAAGTTAATGAAGCGTCTCTAATCACTTCCTTTATCGAAAAACCGAAGAAGGAAGTATTGCAGGACTGGGTGAGCGATACGGGTGAAGCTATGCAAAGCCAGGGAAAACATTACCTCGCCAGTATGGGTATTTATATCTTTAGCCGTAAGCTTCTTTTCGACTTGTTATTAGAGGAGTATAAGAATGCCACCGATTTTGGAAAGGAAATTCTCCCCGATTCAATTGAAAAATACAAGGTTATCAGCTACCAGTACGATGGCTACTGGACCGATATTGGAAATATATATTCCTTTTTCGAAGCCAACCTAGCGCTTACTGAAGACATTCCACAGTTTAACCTATACGACAATAGCCAGAATATTTATACCCGTGCCCGTATGCTGCCGCCTGCCAAAATAAGTGGCACCACGCTTGAACATACCATTATAGCTGAGGCAAGCATTATAAATGCAAGCCGTATTGAAAAAAGTGTAGTAGGTATCCGTAGCAGGATTGGTAATGGTACTAATATGGTAAGTTGCTATATGATGGGCGCCGATTATTTTGAAACGCTGGAGCAAATGGCTGATGCAAAAACAAAAGGCTTGCCCAAAATTGGTATTGGAGAAAGGTGTTACCTTAAAAATTGTATTATTGATAAAAATGTAAGGATGGGTGATGACGTACGCATAATTGGCGGTAACCACCTTGAGCCTGCAGATCACCCGCTTTATACCATAAAAGATGGTATTGTGGTAATTAAGAAAAATGCAATTGTTCCCAGTGGATTTCAATTGTAAAAAATAGCTTCCATAATTTTATTTTTAAAACAGGTGTCTTTCGGGGCGCCTGTTTTTTTTGAAAATTACCTATACTTTTATGTAAAAAATACACATTGCTTTAAAGAAATCTATACATTGCACGAGGTTTATTGGATTCTTACTTAACATTGCTAAAACGATTGCTATGGCCTTTGCACCGGATACTGCAAAATCTTCTTCGGGGAGCCAGAAACCCCTTCTTAATTTCTGGCAAATCTGGAATATGAGTTTTGGATTTTTGGGGGTGCAAATTGGGTACTCTCTTCAAAATGCAAATACAAGCCGGATACTTTCTGCTATTGGAGCTGATCCCCATCACTTAAGTTTATTTTGGTTAGCCGCACCCATTGCAGGCCTTATTGTTCAGCCCATTGTTGGTTTAAGCAGTGATAAAACCTGGACAAAACTCGGCCGAAGGATTCCATTTATACTTGGGGGTGCATTTGTCTCAGCTGCAGCAATGTTTTTTATGCCCAATTCGGAGCATTTTGCAGCATTGTTACCGCCGCTATTCTTTGGCGCTACCATGTTGCTGTTAATGGATACAAGTTTTAATGTAACCATGCAACCATTTCGTGCACTTGTAAGCGATATGGTACCCGATAGTCAGCGCAATAAAGGATATTCTATTCAGAGTTTCCTTATCAATGCCGGTGCAGTAATTGGCTCATTGCTTCCATTTATTCTTACCTGGCTGGGTGTGTCCAACGAGCCTTCGCCAGGTAACAAGGTTGCACCAACGGTAGTCTGGTCATTTTACTTTGGGGGCGGTGCATTATTGCTAACTGTTTTATGGACATCATTCCGTACCAAAGAATATCCGCCGGATGAATATAAAAAGTATAATAATATACCTGAAGATACAGGGCCTAAAAAAAGCTTTTGGTCGCTGGTGGCAACCATGCCAAAAACTATGATTCAATTGGCGGTAACCCAATTTTTTTCCTGGTTTTCGCTGTTCCTCATGTGGGTGTACACTACCAATGCCATTGCAGGCACCATATGGAATACAAAGGATGCCACTTCCAAGGAATTTAATGAAGCAGGAAACTGGACAGGGGTAATTTTTGCAGCTTACAGTTTGTTTGCAGCTTTATATTCGCTGGTGTTACCAAAGGTTGCCGAAAAATTCGGCCGTCGTACAACCTATGCATTGTCATTAATTGCAGGTGGTATTGGTCTTATTTCCATGCTGTTTATAACCAATAAATTTCTGCTCTTCATTCCTATGATTGGAATTGGCATGGCTTGGGCAGCCATACTTGCGATGCCTTATGCTATTCTTTCTTCATCGCTCCCCCCTGAACAAACAGGCGTTTATATGGGCATTTTTAACGCAACCATTACTATTCCGCAGATTGTAGCCGGATTTTGTGGAGGATTAATACTCACCGCATTAGGTGGAAATGCCATTAGTATTATTGCTTTGTCTGGTGCAAGTATGGCACTGGCAGGAATACTTGCAAAAGTGGTACTTACTTCCGAAGGACATTAGGATAAAGATTCCAACGGTAAAAACTCCAAATTCCAATCAGAAATGAAAAAGAATTTGATTTACAAAATTCAAATTGATTGCATGAACAAAATTATTATAAGTAGTATTTTTTTGCTGCTTCTTGCAACTGGGATACCCGTTTCGGCCCAAAGAAAAAAGCCAACCCCGCCCCCACCCCCTATTGCTAATTGCTACCCCACCCATTGGTGGCCTGGTATGCAATGGAACAAAGTACAGGTGTTGGTAAAAGGCAATACAACAGATTTTAATAAGCAGGATGTTTCTATTCAATACGAAGGGGTTACGCTGGATAAAATAAACCGCCTTGAAAATGGTAAATATTATGCACTTGATCTGGCTATATCACCCAACGCCAAGCCCGGTACCGTTGCCATACAATTTGCTACTGACGCAATTGGCAATAATAAGCCCGTAACCAATACCGTAAACTGGGAATTGAAACCGCGCCGAGAAGGTAAGGGCACATTATATGCGCAGGGTGTAAGCAGTGCCGATGTGATGTACCTGATTATGCCCGACCGTTTTTCAAATGGTGATGTTACCAATGACCGGATAGTTAGCATGCGCGATCAATCACTCAACCGTGATACTGTTTTTAACCGTCATGGTGGCGACTTGCAAGGCATTATCAACCATCTCGACTATTTTGAGCAAATGGGTATTACTTCGCTTTGGTTAAACCCTGTAATTGAAAACGACCGTCCGCACCGCACCGAACATGGTTATGCTTTTACCGACCATTATCGCATTGACCGCAGGCTTGGTGGCGAAGAAAAATACAAAGAACTGATCGACAAAATGCATGCGAAAGGTCTGAAAATGATTCAGGATGCCGTTTATAATCATGTGGATATGAACCACATTTTTGTAATTGATAAACCTACATCCGATTGGTTGCATAACTGGCCAAGCCATACCAACACTACTTATAAGGACCAGGTGTTGATGGATCCTTATGCAGCAGCCGTTGATAAAAAAATTATGAGTGATGGTTGGTTTACACCCGAAATGCCAGACTTAAATCAAAACAATCCATACGTTTCAAATTTTCTCATTCAGCATGCCCTATGGACCGTAGAAGAATTTGGCATTGATGCCTGGCGTATTGATACCTATGCTTACAACGATTTGGAATTTATGAACCGTTGCAACAAGGCCTTACTCGATGAATACCCTAAAATGCACATCTTCGGCGAAACATGGGTACATGGAATTGTTAACCAATCCTACTTCTGCGAAAACACATTTGATATTCCTTACAAAAGCAATATGCCGGGTGTTACCGATTTTCAGTTAAATATGTACGGTATTATTAAAGCGGTAAACGAGCCCTTTGGTTGGACCGAAGGAGTAAACAAAATGTACAACCTACTAGCCAATGATTTTGTGTACAAAGACCCGATGAAGCAGGTAATCTTTTTGGACAACCACGACATTCCCCGCTTTTGGAGTATGGTAAACGAAGACATCAAAAAAATGAGGGTGGGTATGGCATGGCTTATGACCTGCCGCGGGATTCCTCAATTATATTACGGTAACGAAATACTTATGCCCGGTTTCACTTCGCCCAACGATGGGTATGTACGTAAAGATTTTCCCGGTGGCTGGAACGGTGACAGTAAAAATGCTTTTACCGGATTGGGTATGACTGCACAGGAAACGGAATTTCAGGCATATACAAAAAAACTAGCCCAATTCCGGAAAAATTCTACTGCAATAGGAACTGGAAAGTTAACGCAATTCGTTCCGGATAATGGACTGTATGTATATTTCCGCCACGACAATAAACAAACCATAATGGTGGTAATGAATACAAGCCCTGATGAAAAATCGGTTATACTCGACAGGTACAGCGAACGTACCAAAGGCTTTTCGGCCGCTAAAGATGTAACAAGCAATGAAACGATGATGCTAAATGGTAATTGGAAAATACCGGGCATGACCTGCTGGGTACTTGAGTTGAAATAATGAAACTTATTACCCCCGCCATTTTCTGGAAGATGAAAAATATTATTCTTTTTTTTATTGTATTAATTACTACTATCAGTGGGCTTGCACAAAACAAAGACAAGTATATTTTATTAAAGCCTGATCGTGTATTTGATGGAGAACAAATGCATAATGACTGGATTGTTCTTATAAAAAACAACATTATAGAACAGGCAGGTGCCATGCGGTTTAAATTACCCGAAGGAACCGAGGTAATAGAACTGAAAGGCATGACCCTTTTACCCGGTTTAATCGAAGGGCATTCTCATTTATTTCTGCATCCTTACAATGAAACACCCTGGAATGATCAGGTGCTGAAAGAAACACGTGCAGAAAGAACCTTAAGGGCAGGTAACCATGCAAAAGCCACGCTGATGGCAGGCTTTACCACCGTTCGCGACCTTGGTACCGAAGGTGCCATGTACGATGATGCCGGGCTAAAGGAGTCTATTGAAAAAGGATTGATTCCCGGTCCGCGCATGATTATTGCTTCAAGGGCCATTGTAGCTACAGGTAGTTATGGGCCAAAATTATCGGTGGATACTGATAACCCAAAGGGCGCTGCTGAAGCCGATGGCGTAGATGGTTTAATAAAAGAAATACGGACACAAATAGGGAAAGGTGCAGATGTGGTGAAACTTTATGCGGATTATCGTTGGGGAATTAATAAAGATGCTCAACCTACATTTACACTTGATGAATTAAAAACTGCGGTGGAAATTACACGAAGCAGCGGCAGAAAAGTAGTAACCCATGCCGTAACACCCGAAGCGATGCGCAGGGCAACACTAGCAGGTGTTTCTTCAATTGAACACGGTGATTATGGAACTGAAGAAGTATTTATACTGATGAAAGAAAAAGGCGTTGCCTTATGCCCTACGCTTGCAGCAGGCGAATCTGTTTTACAATACGAAGGATGGAAGAAAGGGTTAGACCCCGAACCGAAAAGGATTACTGAAAAAAAGAATAGTTTTTCTGCAGCCCTTCGTTCCGGGGTAACTATTTGTATGGGTGGCGACGCGGGGGTATTTGCCCATGGAGACAATGCAAAAGAAATGGAACTGATGGTTGAGTATGGAATGAAACCCTTAGAAGTATTACGATCTGCCACATCCGTAAATGCATTTGTATTTGGTTATGCAGATAAAATGGGCAGCATAAAACAAGGACTGCTTGCAGATTTAATTGCGGTTGAAGGTGACCCTTCAAAAGACATTAAAAATATCCGGAATATAATATTCGTGATGAAAGACGGTATTAAATATGCTATCAAATAATTATATAAATTGCATCTGCAAATAGCTTTTTGCAATACATTTATCCTGGACAAAATCTAAACAACTATCATCCATTTCAACATGATTGAATCAAAATTTAATTGGTGGGCCATCCTTCCGGTGGTTTTGGCTTTCATAATACTTATAACCTTAAGTTACCTTACCTACTTTATTTTCTTTATGCCAAAAGATGGTAGTATGACACCCGCACTTTACTTCATGCTTTCGCTGGTATTGATGTTTTTTTTGCTGACTTTTATATGGGTAATCGCTGAAATGAAGAAAAGGGCCCTTTTTGTAGAAATTTTCTCCCATTCCATAATTGCAAGCGGTTTCTACGGTTTTGGGAAAAAACATTTGTATGCTTTTACCGGGTTTCAGGGTTATACCATTTCCTATCTCCCTACCTATTATGGCGACACTTCGGAATATCTTCATATTATAAAAGGAACAAAAAAAGTAATCACCATCTCAGCATTCTATCATAAAAATTACCAGGAATTGAAAGATGGTTTAACCGGAAGTTTGAAATATTTGGGAGAAATACCTTTTGACATGAAAAACGAATGGAAGGATCTTATTCAAAAATAACATGCTTTACAAAGGAAAAAGGAACTGAACCTGCGGGCAGGTTAATCCGGCGATAATGTTTTTTTACATACGCCCTTGGTTTCCGTCTTCAAAATCGTTAACTTTGCCGCCCAATTCATTCTTCGTGCCGTAACACGAACATCAGATAAGGAGATTACCACTCCTGCAAAAGCAAATAGCTGGAAACAGTCAAATGCCTGCAACACTGAAGGTTCGCAAACGCTGCGATATTAAATCTTCTTCAGCATTTATGAAATTATCCCAGTTTAAGTTCGATCTTCCCCTCAACCTTATTGCCCAAAATCCTACCAAAAAAAGGGAAGATAGCCGCATGATGGTCATTCACCGTAAAACCGGTAAAATTGAAGACCGCCATTTCCGCGACATTCTTGAGTATTTTGATGATAAGGATGTATTTGTGGTAAACAATACCAAGGTATTTCCTGCTCGTATGTACGGGCGCAAGGAAAAAACCGGCGCAAAAATTGAAGTTTTCCTGTTGCGCGAATTGAATAAGCCTAACCGTTTGTGGGATGTTATTGTGGATCCTGCCCGTAAAATTCGTGTTGGTAATAAATTGTATTTTGGAGAGAACGACGAACTCGTTGCTGAAGTAATTGATAATACCACAAGCCGTGGCCGTACTATTAAGTTTTTATGGGATGGTACAGACGAAGAATTCCGTGGCATGTTGGATATTCTTGGAGAAACGCCATTACCCCGCTATATCAAGCGCAAGCCGGATGAAGTAGATAAAGAACGTTACCAAACGGTGTATGCAAAATACGAAGGCGCTGTAGCTGCACCTACAGCCGGTTTACACTTTAGCCGCGAGCTTATCAAGCGTTGCGAAATAAAGGGTATACGTTTTGCCGAAGTCACCCTGCATACAGGTCTTGGCACCTTCCGCCCCATAGAAGTGGAAGACCTGAGCAAGCATAAAATGGATGCAGAATATTACCAAATTGATGAAACAGCGGTAAAAATTGTGAATAATGCCAAAGCCGGCAAACATCGCATTTGTTCTATTGGTACCACCACTATGCGCGCCATGGAATCATCCTTTACTGCTGAAAAACTGCTAAAACCTTCAGAAGGCTGGACCAATATGTTTATTCATCCGCCTTATAACTTTAGTACCGGTGATGCGTTGGTTACCAATTTCCACTTGCCCAAAACAAGTCTGCTGATTTTAGGCAGTGCATTTGCCGGATACGACCTTATGATGGAAGCTTACGCAAAAGCCATCAAGGACAAGTATCGGTTCTTTACCTATGGTGATGCGATGCTGGTTATCTAAATAAAAACTAGTTCTAACCGATAACAAAAGGCCAGGCATTATGCCCTGGCCTTTTTTGGTTGCTTGCCTGCGAGTTGGTTATAATCGAGAAAGTATACAAACCGAAAGGTAACTTCATTGGAATGCGGGGAAGTAAGGGATTTACCGAGATTATCTATATAGCCGGGGTATTTATTGCCATCAATATATTCATCGGGCCCAAGGGCATTTTTCCATGCAATAATAATACGACTCCCCAACCTGAAATCCCAGGTAAAAAAGGCATCAAGATTGAAGGCATTAAAGTTTTGATCGTGTCCTTCTTCAAAGGGACGGTCTTTCCACCAACCATCAGGTTGCACATCAAAAAAACCTACATATTCTACATTACTCCAGTAATGCCTTGCTCTGAAACTCAGGTTCATTCTTGGGGTAAAATTGTAAATTCCATTGAGGATGGCAGTAGTATTTTGCAATGCACGGCGGCCAAGCACGGCAATGCCATTGGCATCATGGTAGGCATAGCCAAAATTTCCGGCGTCATTATCGTACCGTCCGCTTAGGTCAAGACTAAAACGGGTACTAAACCGGTACCTGACTGAGCTGCGTAATGAAAAATAAGGATCATCATCAATTGGGCCTTCTGCAAAACCGCCACCATAAGAAAAATAAATCCTTTTACGACTATCCGTGCTTCCCGAAAGTCCCGCATACACATAAGGGGTTTTATGTACCATTACACCCGGTGTACGCATTTCGAAATAATCATCACTCCAAATAGGCTTGCCCGAAATATCGAGGCTGATGTCCCAAAAGTTTTTAAATACATGAAGAAAGTTACCATTCACATCCAGCTCGGTGTAAACCAAAGGTTTATATAGGTTTTTTTGTGTAACCGATACCCGGTAACGGCGATAATTAAAATGCTCATTGGGCTTAAACTGCTGAAACGTTAGGTAACCCTGCGTGGAAACTTCATTGGGCGCACGCAACACCCCAAGGTCGTTGGGATCGTATCGGTCGCTTACAATATTATTTAAAATACCCCATTGCCATTTGCCACTTACCCTTGAAAATCCATTTAATGTTTTAAAACCATCATACCCATTTTCGCCATTAAAAATATGAGCATAATAAAATGATGATGTAAGGTTGTAGCGATTTTTCTTGTCAAAAAGAGAAAGATTTACAGCAGATACATTGGCATCCCGCGCATTACCATCCCTTATTACATTGGTATTGGTAAAAGTAAGTACCGACCTGTTTTTCAACGCCTGATCTAGTACTACAATATTATAATTGGTCATCGGTTCGGTTTGGTATTCATGGATTTTACCATCTGCACCACGCATTTCGGCATACATGGGTGCTGCTACCGCATTAAAAATGCCGATTCCCAAATTTTTCTTGTTGCGGCCACTAAATTTTGCTGCGTTATACAACCGGGTAATGCCCGGATTACGAACAAGGTCCAGCCCGTTATCATTGGCAAAATTCCTGGCATCATTATAGCCTGTTGGCCTCGCTCCCACCCTTCGGGAATAAAAAATGCCTGCTTTATTAAATAACTCAGTGCCTTCGGTAAAAAAGGGACGGTTCTCCGCAAACTGAATTTCAAAGGGTGAAAGATTTAAAACCACATTATCACTCACCACCTGCCCAAAATCGGGTATGAGGGTAGCATCAAGCGTAAAACTTTCATTAATACCCCATTTCACATCAAGGCCACCACTTTTGAGTGTTTCAGTCGTATTACCCTTTGCATCATGCGGTACTGTTTGAAAACCCATTGATAAATAGGGCAAAAATGAAAGCCTCAACGGTGGTGTCAGATTTTTTAACCCTTTCAGATCGCCAAATTGGTTTACAAAACCACCTTCCTGCGGATTGATGGGGTTCCAGTAAGAACTCTCATTTTCTCTCCGCATAAAACGATAGAAATTTATACCCCAATCCTGGATTTCTTCGCTGCTAAAGCGCAAAGCCATGTAAGGAATTTTCATTTCCACTTCCCATCCATTTTCTGTATGCGAAACTCTGCTATCCCATACAGCATCCCATGAGTAATCGGGATCATTCTTTGAAGGCGATATGCGCATATCGCTTTGCACATTGGCTGCAGTTACATTAAATTGAAATGCATTCTGACGGTCGCGGTAGGTATCAAAAATTACGCCAAAAACATCCGTATCCTGCCGCTGTTCACCATCACGTGGTGTAAGTTGACGTCGTACTTTTTTGGGATCGTCTTCTAACCTTGCTCCTATAAAAATGCCCTGGTTGGTATAAAGCACCCGAACTTCTGTTTGCTTTACCGGCGTTTTGCCAAAATGGGGCTGACTAACAATAAAATTGCCTGCAATATCAGCGCTTTGCCAAACCGCATCATCCAATTTTCCATCTAACTGCGGCGCTTCATCAACCCTGGTAGATTGTATTTCGCGCACAGGCGGATCGATTGCAAAACTATTTATCGGATTTCCAAGCAACCAAAAAATCAAAAAGATTATAACATACCGCATGCAATGCATTAGACGGCAAATATGACCTAATCAGGTTTACAAAATGAAAGAAGTTGGTTGAATGGTAACTATAACGTTCGAAAAAAGGCATCGGTCGCTATTAAGAACAAGGATAGTGCGCTTTTCGAAAATATGACAGCATTACCTTATTTATTTTTGCCCTGCAGCGATGATACTTTTTCCTGTAAGCTATTCACCACATTCGCAAGTTGGGTTAAGTCCCAAACAGGTTTTTCAACCGGCTTGCTGATAACCATTTTTGCAGCCCAAATTTCAGCAACTTCATCTGCTTTTACCGTATATGCCGGATATTGGGGGTTATCACTTACCAATGTTAAGGTCATTTGCTTGGATGACCGGGCGGATTTATTTACCCGCTTATATACAATGCCGTCCATACGACTTACCACTATGCATGGCTGATCATTTTTTAAGGCATCGAAGTTTTCTATTTTTTCTCCTACTACTACACTGCCGCTAGGTGTTGGCAACATACTATCTCCAATAATTTCAAAGGCACGATAATCGCCGGGAGCGAGCATAGGCAGGGCAAACGTATTCAATTCATCAACAAATTCAGGATCATTGTAACCGGCAAGATAGCCTGCAGCTGCTTTTACCGGAACAAATTGAATGGATGCAGTACGGGTTTCGGTTGCCATTTTCAGTTTTCGGCGTTTGGCCAAATAACTTTCACCTTCCTGCGACAAATCTTTTAATAGTAAATCATCCATGCTAAGGCTGAACAATTCCATTACAATTTCCAGCACATCCAAGCGCGGGTCGGCACGTTCTTCTTCATAAGCGCCCACAAGTGAACGTTTAATGCCAAGTTTAACAGCAAAATCATCCTGAGTCCATCCACGCAGCTTACGCAGATGTCGCAAATTTTTTCCGGCTATGCTCATTACTACTTATTTTGGGCAATATTACTAATATTTTTGGTTATTCGAAAATCCTTTTTAAAAAAACTATACACTTGCTAACATTAATTTCATAAGTGCTTTGCTGCACAATCGTAATTTTACACCCTTATGCGCAACGATGTTTTAACACCTACCATTTTAATTACCAACGATGATGGGGTAACTGCCCCCGGCATACGATGCCTTGTAGAAGCAGTAAAGGACCTTGGCCAATTGCTGGTGGTGGCACCTGATAAACCGCAAAGCGGTATGGGTCATGCTATTACCATTGGCCATCCGCTTCGTATGAACCAGGTACATATTTTTGAAGGCATAGAAAGCTGGCAGGTAAGCGGCACACCGGTGGATTGTGTTAAACTTGCGGTAGATAAACTTTTACACCGCAAACCGGACATTTGTTTGAGCGGTATTAACCACGGTGCTAACCATTCCATCAATGTAATTTATAGTGGCACCATGTCCGCAGCCATGGAAGCATCTATTGAAGGCATCCCTTCTATTGGCTTTAGCCTGATGGATTTTAGCATGGAAGCCGATTTTAGTGCCTCTGCAAAAATTGTGCGTGAAATTGTTGAAAAAGTGCTGGCACAAAAAACTGAAGAACATTTTTTGCTCAATGTAAATATTCCAAGCGTACCCTACGAATACATAAAAGGAATAAAAATTTGCAGACAAGCCTTTGCCAAATACCAGGAGGAGTTTTATGAACGTCTCGACCCGCATGGACGGAAGTATTACTGGCTTACCGGAGAATTTACCAATATGGATACCGGCGAAGACACCGATGTATGGGCATTGGAAAATCAATATGTAAGTATGGTGCCCGTTTCCATAGATTTTACCGACTATCGTACAAAAAAACAACTTGAAGGCTGGTGGAACAGTTAAAAATTATTATTACTAATTATGTCTGAAGAAATACAACCACAGATAACAGAAACAAAAACTGTACGTAAAAATGACACTTTGCTGCTTGGCTTTTTACTCGGTTTGGTTGCACCTGTAATAGCATTGGTTATTTATTACTATGCAAAAATTACCCCCAATAGCTGGAGCGATTTTTTTAAATTTCTAACCATGGAAAAAAGGCTGCTTTCGAGCCTTACCGTTATTTGTTTACTACCCAATATTGCGTTATTTACCTTATTTGTAAATACCCGGCGCGATCAGTCTGCTAAAGGCATTTTTGTTGCTACGCTTTTGTTTGCCATTACGTCATTGCTCATAAAATTTTTAGGTTAAATAAGCATGGCTAAAATTTATATGATAGCCGGTGAAGCAAGTGGCGACCTCCACGGCAGCAAACTGATAACTTCTATTTTGCACCATGCACCTGGCACGCATATCCGGTGTTGGGGTGGCGACCTGATGCAGGAAGCAGGTGGTGAATTGGTAAAACATTTCCGCGAACTTGCCTTTATGGGTTTTGCAGAAGTGGTAATGAACCTGCGCACGATACTTGGCAATATTGCTTTTTGCAAAAAAGATATTGCTACTTATAAACCCGATGTGCTGGTATTGGTAGACTACCCCGGCTTTAACCTGCGCATTGCGGAATGGGCAAAAAAACAAGGGATTAAAGTGGTGTACTACATTGCACCACAGGTATGGGCATGGAAACCCGGCAGGGTGAAAATGATGAAAGAATGTATTGACCGTTTATTGGTTATTCTTCCATTCGAAAAGGAATGGTTTAAAACCAACGGGCAATGGGATGTAACCTATGTGGGTCACCCGCTTACAGATGCTGTAAAACAATTTACACCTACCCTGGCCCCTTTAAGCAGCCTACCCATTGTGGCCATGTTGCCCGGTAGCCGTAAGCAGGAAATTACAGTAAAATTGCCGGTAATGTTAAAAGCGGCTGCTCATTTTCCCCATCATCATTTTGTGGTGGCTATGGCCCCGGGTTTACCGGAAAGTTTTTATACGCCCTTTTTAAAAAATTACCCCAATACATCTGTGGTAAAAAGCAAAACCTACGAGTTATTGTATCAGTCGCGGGCTGCCATGGTAACCAGCGGTACAGCAACATTGGAAACAGCCCTGTTTAAAGTACCTGAAGTGGTTTGCTATAAAGGCAACCCGGTTAGTTATCAGATTGCAAAACGATTAGTGAAAGTGCCTTATATCTCGCTTGTGAACCTGATAATGAACAAGCAAATCGTAACCGAACTTATTCAGGATGAAATGAATGAAAACCGCCTGGTAGCAGAACTCGGGAAAATACTCCCCGATGGGAAGGAAAGGCAAACCATGCTGCAACAATTTGATGCTTTAAGCGCTTCCTTATCAACCGGGGAGAGCCCATCGGATGTAGCTGCCAAAGAAGTATTGGCATTTATATCAGCAACTTAGTTGCGCAATAGTTTTATGGCAAGAATGACCATGGCTACTAAGAACAACAGGATGGAAATACGATTAATACCATGCATATACTTCATCCATTGTGTACGTTCTTCATTTGGATCGCGTTTACGCAGGTATAAGTATTCCGAAATTTGACGAATAATGCCCATAAATGTAATATTGAAGACAAAATAACAATCTATTTATGGTATTGTTGGATGCAAGAGAAAATGTTATAAACAAAAAAAGACGCTTTACAGCGTCTTTTTTTGTTGGCCTACCAGGATTCGAACCTAGACAAACAGAACCAAAATCTGTCGTACTACCATTATACTATAGGCCAATACCGATAATCTTTTCAGATTTGGGAGTGCAAAAATAGGGGTGGATGCCATGTTGCCCAAAACTTTTTTCAGAGATTTTTATTTTATGCCTGCAAACGCAGGCCCTGCTTGCCTAATTTCGCCATCTGATGATTTCATTTACCTGGTTAAACGAAACTTTTTTACTCCACCACGAAAGGTGTATGTACTGGGAAAAGGAAAAAATGCTCATTCTGTCCGATTTGCACATGGGAAAGAGCGGGCATTTTCGAAAAGAGGGCATTGCCATTCCGCAACAAGTATTTCAAAACGATTTGAACCGGCTTTTTGCAATGATTGCACTTTTCAATCCA
Organism: Chitinophagaceae bacterium; assembly: GCA_041740575.1. Taxonomy (GTDB): domain Bacteria; phylum Bacteroidota; class Bacteroidia; order Chitinophagales; family Chitinophagaceae; genus Phnomibacter. The sequence goes on from JBGSLS010000004.1 coordinate 23,511, forward strand.
CAGGAAGTTATGCTCGTGGGTGATTTGTTTCACAGCAGGGCAAATAAGGAGTGGGAATGGTTTGCAAACCTGCGTAATGAAGTACCGGATACGGTATTTACCCTGGTTCTTGGCAATCACGATGTGCTACCTGCCGGTGTGGCAGAAAATATGCAATTGCAGGTTTGCCAACGACTGGAGAAAGGCCCATTTCTATTTTTACATAATGCAGGTGATAAAATGGAAGCCGATAAAAATATACAAGGGTTCATTGCTGGTCATGTGCACCCGGCCGTAATGGTGCCCGCTGGTAACCGGCAAAAAATTCGGCTACCCTGCTTTCATTTTTCAGCCAATACATGCACGCTACCCGCATTCAGCCTTTTCACCGGAAACCACACTATTAAACCAAAAGCATCTGATCGTGTTTTTGTTATAACGGCAAATGAAATTATTGCGGTTTGATGTTTGGCTGGCACACCTAAACCCCCAATCCCCCACTCACTCTCTATTCACTATTTGCCTAATTGACTAATTGACTTTCCGACTTTCCGACTTTCCGACTTTTCTAACTTCCCAACTTTCTATCCATCTCTATGGTAAAAATCGCTTACGATCCCATATACGCCCACCCGCTACCCGAAGGGCATCGCTTTCCCATGCTAAAATATGAGCTTATTCCCGGGCAATTACTGCACGAAGGTTCCATTACGGAAGAGAATATTTTTTCGCCTGAATCTTGTAACGAAGAAATAGTGCTGCTTACCCACAATAGTCAATATGTGGAAGACCTGAAAAATCTACAGCTAACCCCATCCCATATTCGTCGCATTGGTTTTCCTTTAAGCACTCAACTTGTTGAAAGAGAATTACGGATTACACAAGGAACGATTGATTGCTGTCATTATGCCTTAAAGTACGGTGTGGCACTTAATGTAGCCGGTGGTACCCACCATGCTTTTGCCGATCGCGGGGAAGGATTTTGCCTGCTGAATGATATGGGCGTAGCGGCAAATTACCTGCTGCATAATGGTCTTGTAAAGCAAATTGCTATCATTGACCTTGATGTACACCAGGGAAACGGAACGGCCAGCATTTTTGCCAATGAAAACCGGGTTTTTACCTTTAGCATGCATGGTGGACACAACTACCCGTTTATAAAAGAAAAAAGCGATTTGGATGTTCCTTTACCTGATGGGATTGAAGACAACGCCTACCTTACATTGCTGGCATCTCATCTTTTTTATATCGAAAAAAATATAAAACCTGATTTCATATTTTTTCTGAGCGGGGTGGATGTATTGGCAACCGATAAGTTTGGCAAACTAAAATTAAGCATCGAAGGTTGTTGCAGGCGCGATGAAATGGTTTTTGATTTTTGTAAAGAAAACAAACTGCCTTGTGTGGTTTCCATGGGTGGTGGGTATAGTCCGGATGTAAGGCATATTGTGGAAGCACATTGCAATACCTTCAGGGCGGCAGTACAAAGATGGGAGTAGAAGAAGTTTTTAAAATGTTCTTCTCATCTGTTTACGCCATTTATTCCTGATAGTAATCTTCATCCATTCTTCCCAAAGGCGGCAATAGTTTCCATTTAGCAATAATATATCGCATTACAAAATAGAAGCTAACCACCATACCAAAATAATATACACCGTGCCAAACCGTAATCTCCTCATCGAGAAACATTAACCCAAGTTTGATGCCAAAAAAAGCATTTAACAGCATCCACAGCACCATCATGGACAAGGTTTGCACAATTGTTTTCAAAAAAAGACGAATAGCTGGTTCCAAAATGTAAGCTTTAAGTTTTCAAAGATATTGGTAACAATTGTTAATTGGATAAGTTGCATTGCGTGTTTACAAAGGGTTAAGTAATTTTGTCATTCATGCTGATAGAAACAGAAAAACCGGTTTTGTTATTTGATGGGGTCTGCAACCTTTGTGCAGGCAGTGTTCAATTTATTATTAAGCGCGACCCATCTGGATTAATACAATTTGCATCGCTGCAAAGTGAAAAAGGCAGGGCATTGCTCAGGGCCTTTAACCTCCCGGAAAATGAATTGAAATCGTTGGTATTTATTGAAAAAGGGAAAGCATATACCCGTTCAAGCGGTGCATTACGTGTATCCCGATATCTCAATGGAGGATGGCCGCTGCTTTATACGCTCATAATAATACCGGCTTTTATGCGCAATTTCGTGTACGACTATGTGGGTAAAAACCGTTATCGCTGGTTTGGAGAAAAAACGGAATGCTGGCTACCTACCCCCGATTTGAAAAAAAGATTTATTGGTTAATTTATTCCGGCAATTCTTTTTTCATGGATGCTGCCAGTTCGCGTCGAATGATGGCTGAAAACTTTTTTTGCTGCCAGCTCCAAAGAACGAGAGAAAGCACAAAAGCACCAACCAAAGCACCGACGCCTATTAAAGATAACCAGATTAACTTAATAAAGGGTACACCCGAAAAAAGCCCAAGGGCAATAGAAGCCAGGTAAAAAAGAATAAACAACCCGAAGGTATATACTCCCACAAAGCTGGCTTTTCCCCCTTTCCGTTGCTCTTCCCAACTCTTCAAAAACCTACGCTCATCTGGGCTTAAAGCCATATTATATACCCAATTTTTATTTTGTAAATGTATTTCCTGCAAATTCCAAAAATCAAATCCCAAATCCCAAAAATAAAATCCCAAATCCCAAACTTCACCCCCCTAAACAACTTCAAACATCAAACATTCCCCCTAAGGGCCTGCCTGTCGGCAGACAGGGGTTAGGGTGTAAACGTCAAACCCGCCTACCCATAATAATCCACATAAATCCTGGGCGTTTCATAAAGCCTTATTTGGTGAAGCTTTCCTCCACTAATATGTGGCTCCAGCTCCTTCCAGATGGAAATAACAAAGTTTTCGGTACTGGCAAGCTGTCCCCGCATAAAATCCACGTCCAAATTCAGGTTTTTATGGTCCACCTTATCGAGCACATGCTCCTTAATAATCTTGCTGAGCTTTTTTACATCAATAATAAATCCGGAATCAGGATGAGGTTCGCCCTTAACCGTAACATGCATTTCATAATTATGCCCATGCCAGTTTTCATTGGCACAGGGTCCAAAAGCAAGTTCATTCTGCTCAACTGTCCAGTTGGGATTGTATAATTTATGTGCGGCATTAAAATGCTCCACCCTAGTAACATATACCATAGCGCCGCAAATGTACAATTTGATAGCCATTACCTGCAATCCGTACAACAAACTGAGCCGTTTAAACCAATAAGGTCATACATTAGTAATACATTCAACAAAAATTCATTCTCTGCACAAATCACGAGGTTAAAAGTCAATTTGTTTATTTTTTAGCATATACAGTTTAAACAAAATAAAAACTAAATTGTCTTTTTAATCAATAACTACGCAGTGGGTGAGCAAATTAATATTATGAACAAGGTATCCGTTTTTAGAAAAGAACATTTTAATGCTGCACACCGTTTGCATAATACGGCGCTTTCTTCCGAAGAAAATGCAAAGGTTTTTGGAAGATGTAATTATCCCAATTACCATGGGCACAATTACGATCTTATTGTACAAGTTACCGGGGAAATAGACCCCGTTACCGGCTATGTAATGGATATGAAGGTTCTCAGCGACCTGATAAAAGAACAGGTGACCGAAGTATTTGACCACCGAAACCTGAACCTTGACGTTGAAGAGTTTAAAACACTTATACCCACAGCCGAAAACATTGCCATTGTTATTTATAACCGGCTACGGCCACACATTGACACAAACAAAGAATTGAAAATAAAACTCTATGAAACAGAACGGAACTTCGTGGAATTCCCCGCGTAACGGGGTGTTAACTGACGTATTGGTAGAAAAAGAGCCTTACCTGAATGGTTTTGCAGGGAAGGATATGAAGGAAGTAGATGGATTAGGTTCACTAACTATTGATGAAATAGGGGATGAACACATCAGTACTTCTTACGACACCCCCCTACGTGATGATGCTTTTGATTTAAGTGATGCTGATAAAATGGACATCATTGAAGGGCATTTTCGGGAAATTATGCTCACACTTGGACTCGACTTAAAAGACGACAGTTTGAAGGGTACCCCACACCGCGTTGCAAAAATGTATGTGCAGGAAATCTTCAGTGGCCTTAATCCAGCCAACATGCCTAAGATTGCACTTTTCGACAATAAATATCGCTACAACGAAATGTTGGTGGAAAAGAATATTACTTTTTACAGCAACTGTGAACACCATTTTGTACCCATTATCGGGAAGGCTCATGTGGCCTACATCAGCAACGGGAAAGTAATCGGGTTAAGTAAAATAAACCGCATCGTACAATATTTTGCCAAAAGGCCACAGGTACAGGAAAGGCTTACGGTGCAAATTGGCAACTATTTGAAAAAGGTATTGGAAACCGAAGATATTGCTGTAGTAATTGATGCAGCCCACATGTGTGTAAGCAGCCGCGGTATTCAAGACCAAAGCAGCAGCACTGTTACCAGCTTTTTTGGCGGCGTATTTAAGAGCGATGCCAAGCGGCAGGAGTTCTTCAGGCAGGTTGAAATGAAGTAAAGCTGAAATTCATATTCACACATACACTCATTCAAACATTCACTCATCACATACACCCATTCACTTATCCACTAATTGACTAATTCACCCCTTTCCTAAAAAAAGACACTTCCACATGCCGGAAGTGTCTTTTTTTTGCGGTATGCTTTCTACACGCACCACCCAAGGTGGAACCGCTTACCTGCTTGCCCTGCTTTCCGGCTTATTGCTTTGGCTGGCATGGCCGCATACAGGTTTTACTGTACTTATTTTTTTCGCATGGATTCCCCTTTTCATGGCCGAAGAAAAAATCAGCTCACCCTTTGGATTCTTTTTTATCCTGTGGGCCACATTTCTTATTTGGAATATTGGCGCTACCTGGTGGATTTGGAACAGTACAGGTGCAGGCGCTGCAGGCGCCATAATTGCTAATAGCCTTATTATGGTATTTCCGTTTATGGCATATCGGTTTACCAAAAAAAGACTTGGTTTAATAGCCGGATTAGCTGCTTTTATTACTTACTGGATAACTTATGAATACATCCATCACAATTGGGAATTAAGCTGGCCATGGCTTACACTGGGCAATGTATTTGCCACCAAACCCGAATGGATTCAATGGTATAAATACACAGGCACCACCGGGGGAAGCCTTTGGGTATTGGTTGTAAATGCTATTTTATACCATTGGTGGAAAAGCAGGCAAACCGAAAATAAAAAAGGCGCTATCCACGTGGCAATAATTATTGCATTGCTTTTACCCATTATTATCGGAAGCATTTTTTACCCTGAGATAGATGACGTCAATCCAGTAAACGTTGGAAAAGAAAATATTGTAGTAGTACAGCCGAATGTGGAAGCCTATACTGAAAAGTTCAGCACCGATCCCGCCATACTTACCCAAAGCCTGATAACCTTAAGTGAAAGTAAAATTGACAGTAACACCCGCATGGTCGTGTGGCCCGAAACTGCCATTCCATCGCAGGCCTGGGAGCATGAAATTGATATTCAACCCGTATTTCAGCCTGTTTTTGCCTTTTTACAAAAGCACCCTAACATACAATTGGTTACCGGTATTGACAGCTATAAACTTTGGGGCAGCGAAAACCCGGGTGGTTTCAGCATACGGCAAATGCGCAATGGTGAACATTACGAAGCTTTCAATACTGCAATGGGTGCATCAAAAGATGCACCGGTGCAATTATACCACAAAAGCAAATTAGTACCCGGCGTAGAATCTTTGCCTTCCTGGCTGGGTTTTATGTCTTCGGTGTTTGATGACTTTGGCGGCATTAGTGGTTCACTTGGCAGGTCAAAACAGGCAGAAGTATTTAAGGCAAAGAATAATCCCTACCAACCTGCACCGGTAATTTGTTATGAAAGCATTTATAGTGATTATAATACCGAATATGTGCGTGCAGGTGCCAATGTAATAACCATTATTACGAATGATGGCTGGTGGGGTAATACTGCAGGCCATCACCAACACATGAATTATGCACGGCTCCGTGCTATTGAAACCGGGCTTTGGGTTGCCCGAAGTGCCAACACCGGCATTAGTTGTTTTATTGATCCGCAGGGGCATATTTACCAACCGCAGCCCTGGGACACGCAAGCAGCCATAAAAATGAATATACCGCCGGTAAATGAACCATCCTTTTACGCACGCCATGGCGACTGGTTGAGTAAAGCTGTTTCAGTTTTGGCCATCATGCTATTTTTAACTACCTTACTTGCAAAGCGTTTATGGAAAAAATAATTGTACTACTGCATGGGTTTGGTGAGGATCATCGCATTTTTGAAAAACAAATAACAGCCTTATCGAAGGATTATGCAGTTCTTGCCCCCGATCTACCGGGTAGTGGTATTTTAACGCAACATAACTGGGAAGAAGGAACCGAAAAAATTGAATGGCTCGCGCACTGGGTAAATGAACAACTGGAAAGTAAAGGAATAGAAAAGTGCATTATGCTGGGGCACAGTATGGGTGGCTATATAACACTTTCATTTGCAGAGCAATACCCCGAAAAATTGGAAGCTTTCGGGTTGATACACAGCACCGCCTTTGCCGATACCGATGCAAAAAAAGAAACCCGGCAAAAGGCTATTATTTTTATGGAAGAGAAGGAGCCATTCACCTTTCTGAAAACTGCGATACCGGGGTTATTCGGACCTGACTTTTCCGTAAAGCATCCTGAAATAATTGCCGGCCTGGTTGAAGATGCAAAAGCTTTTACCTTACCGGCACTTACTGCCTATTATCGGGCAATGATGGCAAGACCCGACCGCACGCATGTGCTGGAAGATTTGCAGGTACCCATACTTTTGGTGGCTGGCACCGATGATCAGGCTGTTCCCATTGCTGACTTGTTACAACAGGCATCCATTCCTGCTGTTGGCCATTTTCATATACTCAAAGATGTTGGCCACATGGGAATGTTGGAAGCTGGCGATGCATTAAATACGATTTTGCTAAACTTTATAACCAGTGTTTAGTTATCTTGTATAGTTTTATAGCCTGCTAAAAAAATATAAAACTCTCATAAACGTTTTTAGGGAATGCGGGGAACGTTTACGAGTGATAGAAAAAGCGATACATGTTTTTAAAAATAGGCTACCTAAAATCAATTGGGCTTTTGCTGCTGCTTATGGTTACGGCTCCTGTATGGGCCTTGCACATAAAAGGCGGTTGGATGAGCTATAAATATGGGGGTAAAGATGCAAGTGGCAATTTGCTATATACCTTCACCGTAAAGGTTTTCAGGGATTGTGGAACCCAGTCACCAGGCCAAAATGATGTTTCCATAAATATATCCATTTTCCCGGTAGGTTCAACTTCTACACCTGTTACCTTCCCTGCAGGCCTTACGCGTAATTATATTCTGCAAAAAACCAGTTTTAATCCCTGTATTAGTCCCGTCCCCGATGTATGCTACGTGATACTTGAATACCAGGGTACGGTTACGGTAGCACCCAATGCACCAGGCTATATTGCATCATTCCAGCGTTGTTGCCGAATTGGAGGCATCGTAAATGTGGGCGGGGCTTCCAACAACCTGGGAAATACCTATAGTATTCGCTTACCAGGAAACGCAATCAGCGCAAATCATTTGGAAAACAGCAGTCCCATATTTGCTGAAAAAGATACGGCAATTGTTTGCTTTAAAAGCACTTTTTCGCTCGATTATAGTGCTATTGACCCTGATGGGGACTCACTTACCTATGAATTTTCACCTGCATTAAGTGGCGCATCGAGCAATAGTCCTGCCCCCGTAGTAGCTTCACCGCCACCCTATTCTTCTGTGCCTTATGTAAACCCATATAGCGCCGAAAACCCATTTGGCACTAATGTTTCCATTGATCCGGCTACAGGTATCATAACAGGTTCTACCCCTGATATAACAGGTGAATATGTGCTCGCAGTAACCGTTAAGGAATTTAGGAACGGAGATTTAATTGCAGAAACCCGCAAAGAATTACACGTTAATGTGGCCAATTGTGCCATTCCCGAAGCAGATCTTCCGGTGGAAACGGTAAACTGTGATGGTTTTGAAGTGCTATTTGAAAATGGTTCTCTGTCACCTGTTATTAATTCATACTATTGGGATTTTGGTGTACCCAACCGGTTGGATGATACTACAACTGTTGTTCGGCCGAGCTTTATTTACCCCGATTCGGGTATTTATATTGCAAAACTTGTAGTTAACCGCGGACAGCCCTGCAGCGACAGTACAACCATGGCAGTTAAAATTTTCCCCGATTTCAATCCAGGTTTTATAGCTGATGGTGCTTGCTTTTCAAATCCATTTTTATTTACAGATACCACAAAAGCAACCTACGGAGTAGTAAACAACTGGAGATGGGATTTTGGTAACCCCAATGCATCTAATGATACAAGCCGGCTTCGAACACCTTCCTATACCTTTCCATCGCCGGGTACTTACCAAATTACTTTACGAACCGTAAGTACGAAAGGCTGTGATAAAACAGTTACCGTTCCTCTGGAAGTATTTGACAGACCTGCATTAAATCTTCCATTCAGGGACACACTTATATGCAGCATTGATAGCTTACAACTCCGGGCAATTGGTTCCGGTAGTTTTACCTGGACGCCGTCTTCGGGTAGTATCATAAATGCCAACACGCCAACACCCACCGTATTTCCCAAGGTAACATCTACTTATTCAGTAAGGCTTAATGACCGTGGATGTATTACCACCGATTCGGTAAAGGTTAATGTTCTTGATTTTATTACCGTAAATGCAGGAAGAGATACTACCATTTGCCGGGGAGACACTATTGCCCTTCAACCCATAACTGCCGGGCTTTCTTTTCAATGGAGTCCAGCTTCTACCTTAAGTAATCCACAAGTTAGAAATCCGTTGGCAACACCGGTTGATGCAGTTACTACCTACACAGTAGTTGCCAACCTGGGAAAATGCCAGGATACAGATAATGTTACCATTCGTACCGTACCCTACCCAACTTCGAATGCAGGTGCAGACATTGGAATTTGCTTTGGCGATAGTATTTTATTATCCGGAACTGGAAATGGCACCATTTTCAGATGGCAATGGAATAACAGTACGGATACAGCCGGTGTTCAAAATATTCTTGTAAGGCCCACCCAAACTACCACTTATACATTTCAAGTGTTCAATAATCTGGGTTGCCCTAAACCGGGTATTGACAATGTTATTGTTACGGTAACGCCTCAAATAGTAGTTTTTGCAGGCAGAGATACATCTGTTGTTTTTAATCAGCCACTTTTGCTGCAGGCATCGAGTAACGCCACCATTAATACCTGGACCAATCACCCGGGACTGAGTAATAATCGTATTTTGAATCCTGTATTTACCGTTTCACGCAATATGGGAATTGATTCATTCGGCTTTATCAGGTTGGCGTTTATAGGTACTACACCCGATGGATGTACAGCATCAGACGATATCCTGATCAGGATATTTTCAACAGGCCCATCCATTTTTGTACCCAATGCTTTTACACCAAATGGTGACGGATTGAATGATAAAATACGCCCCATTACAGCAGGCGTTGAACGGCTTGATTTCTTTAGAATCTTTAACCGGTATGGGCAAATCGTTTTTGAAACCACCAACCCTGAATCATCATGGGATGGCACCATAAAAGGAAAACTACAGGGAAGCGGCACTTTTATTTACCAGGTACAGGCATTGGATTATACCGGCGAAGTGTTGCGGCAGAAAGGCACATTTAATTTGATTAGGTAGGAGATTTGAAGTACGAAGTATTCAGATGACAGTTGTTAGTTGACAGATGTCAGGCAAGGTTCTGTCATCTGTCATCTTATCTCTGTAATCTGTCATCTCTCATCTGTCATCTCCTTACCCCCTACTTATCATTCAAAAATCTCACTTAGCTTAGTAAAAATTCTTTCAAATTCATCTTCGCTAAGCAGCGATCCACTGGGAAGGCATAAGCCATTTTCAAATAACTTTTCTGATACATTTCCGCCAAAATATTCGCAACCCTTGAAAATAGGCTGCATGTGCATAGGCTTCCATAAGGGCCTTGCTTCAATATTATCTTCCAGCAATTTCAAACGAATGGTTTCACGGGTTAAACCTTTGTTGTCAGCGGGTTCTACCAAAATGCAGGAAAGCCAGCGATTGGAGAAACGGTTATCATCCTCTTCCTGAAATTTTACGCTATAAGCTTTAGCGTTAACGCTTTCAAAAAATACCCGGTACCTTTCAAAGTTTGCCCTGCGGCTGGCAATTCTTTCATTCAGCACTTCCATTTGGCCCAACCCAATACCCGCGCAAATATTACTAAGGCGGTAATTATACCCAATTTTAGAATGCTCGTAATGCGGGGCGTTATCACGCGCCTGCGTACTCAGGTTTACGGTGTTATCAGCAATATCTTTTTCGCGGGTTAACAGGGCACCACCACCGCTTGTTGTAATTATTTTATTTCCATTAAAGGAAAGCGCAGCCATTTTACCCAAACTACCACATGGTTGTCCGTAATAAGTGGAACCAAGTGCTTCCGCAGCGTCTTCCAATATGGGTATGCCAAATTTTTCAGCAATGGCATTTATGGCATTCATTTTTGCCGGCATACCGTAAAGATGCACCGGAATAATGGCTTTTAGTTTCGCAATTCTGCCATCCTTTTCAAAAGTTTCCAATGCATCTGCGAGTGCATTGGGACACATATTCCAGGTATCGGCTTCCGAATCTATAAAAACGGGTATTGCACCCTGGTAAACAATAGGGTTTGCACTTGCCGAAAAGGTTTTGCTCTGGCAAAAAACATAATCTCCTGCACCTACACCTAATGCAATAAGCCCAAGGTGCAGCGCCGCGGTACCACTGCTAAGTGCAACGGCGTATGGCATTTGGCAATAATCAGAAAGACTTTTTTCGAAAGCAGTTACGTGCGGGCCGAGCGGTGCTACCCAATTATCGGAAAAAGCAGTGTGGATGTAGTCGAGCTCTGTTCCGCCCATGTGAGGGGTGGAGAGCCATATTTTCGTAGGTTGCAAGTGAAACTGATTTTTTTATGATTTAAAAAAAAGTGATGGCAAAAGTAATCAATGGGGAGCGGTGCATTTTCATTTTTTTTCGTACCATAGAAAACGCCCCGGTTAATTGCCGGGGCGTTTTTAAGCCATCAATAATTTATTTTATAACATTCAAATAAATATAATATTTTATAGAAAAATGCTGCATTTGCCAGATAATTCAATAATGTATTGGCTAACTAATGATGCAGGAAACACTGTCACTTTCTTGCCTGGGAACCATAATTGATTTATATGTGACATAAAAATAGGGCAATAAAAGCCCAATAAGCAAGAAATTTAATTATAAAAATCAAAGATCCACTTTATCTTTTTCTTGCTTGGATTTACGGTTACGGTATTCATGTACCTTTTTACCACCGTATGCTGCACCTGCAACCAATAAGAGGCTTAAACCTCCATCAATGGGAATAGTAGGAATATCCGGATCATCTCCTGCATCTTGTGCCACAGCCACAGAAAAAGCTACGGTAAAAAGCATAAAAATGCTGGTTAGAAAAAAAAACTTTGATGCACGTGCTGTCAAATATTTCATAAATATAAATATAACTAATCTTAAAAGTAGTCAAAAATAGGGTAATTGTAAAGTTTCTCAAAAAAATAAATTTCAAAAACGATTCGAATTAAATATTTATTTTATTAAAATTCTTTTCCTTACCATCCCATTTATAAACTAATGGTAATAATGGGATGTAACTATATAATCCGCCCAAAACGAAAAATCTATAAAAAAGGAGCCTGCTTCATTGAATTTTTCATGGTGGATAGGATCAATTATTTGAATTACTAATGGTTATGAATAATTAAATTTTTAATACTAAAACTAAAAAAACAATAAATTTTTGGAAAATTTTAATGATTTTTTATACATTCGTAGCTTTATTTCTATTTATATTAAAAATGTTTTTTATAAGTTATTTGTTTCAATAGGCTAATGAATTTTATTACTTTATAACATTTTTTTTATTTTTATAATAACTTTTAGTCCTTCTGTAAATTCCGTCTTGTTAATCCTTCTATTTTCTATCTATGCACTACATTTTACCCCAACCACAGAAAATCCCAGATTTTCTTAGAAAATTATTTACTGTAAAAAATTATTATGGCACCCTATTGATATTAATGGGGTTCCTTGTTTTTTCAGATGTTTCTGTGGGGCAGATAAACCCCACTACCAACACTAACACCAATACGGTGGGTAATACCACAACTATTACGATCAATGGTACAGGTACCAACTACACCTTTACCGTGCCACTTGGCGTAACCCAGGTATCGGTGCAGGCCTGGGGCGGTGGAGGTGCTACCCGTGGTACCGGTAATAGGTGGGGTGGTGGTGGTGGTGGTGCTTATGCTGGAAGTACCTTAACCAACTTGATAGCCGGGCAAACCTATACAGTAACAGTCGGAGCAGGCGGCATTACGACTGGTAATCCTGCAGGATCTGGTGGCAGCTCAATTTTTGGGGCCAATGTCGTGGTTGCAGCCGGTGGGTCAGGAGGTGCAGATAATAATGGTGGTGCCGGGGGTACAGTAGGCAATAGTACTGGTACGATTAGGTTTGCCGGTGGAAGCGGTGGCAATCGCGGTTCAAATAATAATGGCGGTGGCGGTGGTGGTGGTTCCGCTACTTCCAGTGCAAATGGAGGTAATGGCGCTGTTGGAACAACTACCGGAACCGGTGTCGGTGGCACCGGACAGGGTAATGGTGGAAATGGAGGTACTGGAAATAATACTTCTGGTAGTAATGGTGTAGCACCTGGCGGTGGTGGCGGTGGAAAAGGTGATGGTACTGGAGGCACTCCAGGCTTAGGCGCAAATGGCCGGGTTATTATAACCTATACCACCTGTAGCCCTTTTATCGGCACGCCGGTTTTTTCTTTGGGTACAACTTCTTCACGGTGCGTTGGCGCAGGAGCGGTTACCTATTCGGCAACATCAGCAAATGCAACCGGCATTGTCTATAGTCTCAATGCTGCAAGTCTTTCCGGTGGTAACACCATCAATTCGGCTACCGGTGAGGTAACTTATGATCCCACCTTCGTGGGTACTTCTATTGTAACTGCTACGGCTTCAGGCTGTGCAGGCCCGCTAACAGCTACGCATACTGTAACGGTAAATGCTAACGTTGGAACAGTATCTTTTACGCTTGGCGCAACATCACAAAGATGCAGCGCAGCAGGTACGGTAACTTATACAGCTACTGCCGCCAATACAACCGGCATTACCTATAGCCTGGATGCTACAAGCCTTACTGCTGGCAATTCGATTAACCCAAATACAGGTGCTGTAACCTATGTATCCACCTGGTCGGGCACATCAACCATTACCGCAACTGCGGCCGGTTGTAATGGCCCTACCCAAGCTTCTCATGTGGCTGTAACCGGAACATTATTTGCCAATAATGATGCTATTACTACAATAGGAGGCGTTCCATTTGCATTTAATGTACTTACCAACGATGTATCATGTGGGCCGGTAACTGTTTCGATTGTTACACAGCCGGCCAATGGCTTGGTGCAAGTTGGTTCAAATGGCCAAATGGTTTATGTATCTAACGCTACATTTTCCGGCATGGACGAATTCATTTACAAGGTTTGCTCCAATGCCACCGGAGAGTGTAAAGAAGCTAAAGTAATGGTGCTTGTTCAGGAAGTATTGGATAATGCTTGCTTTGAAGCCAATCAGGAAAAAATATATTTTCTACCTTATCCCGAAAATAATACGCAGCTTAGGCAGAGCCTATTAAGTGCGGGAAGTGCAAACGAACTTACCACGCAAGCACGCACGGTAATCAGCATCTCTTTTCCTTACCCTGGCACCGTTTTAAATTACGATCATTGGGAAGATGGGTACGAAGCGAATATATCCGATCCACAACAATCTACTACTCAAATTTGGGGTGATGGAAATCTTAGTAATGGAATTGCACCCGGGTATCCTACTGATATTATACCCGCAGGTGGAATTGTTACTTTAGATAACACATTCCTTTGGAACCGTCCAACTACCACTATTGTTTATGACGGTAAGGATAAACTCTATTCATCTGCCAATATTGCTGTTTCTAAAGTAACTGGTGATGGAGGTTTGTCCGGAACTATTAACCTTTTTGATGTACAAAATGTAAAAACAACTGTAACAGATATAAGCCGCTATGGAAACTTCTTTGTTTTGCCATTTGGTGAGAATATTACAGCAGGTCCTACTACCGCATTTCGCTATACCGGTTTATTTGCAAGAGCGCTGGAAAATGGTACGATTATTTCACTTGATTATGATGGAAATGGTACCGTAGATGTAACATCACCAACGCTAAATGAGGGTGAAGTTTGGTTTTACAATGGTACAGGAAGTTCGCCGGGTGTAGTGGGGGATGTAAATAATGCAAACGACTTAAAAGCCGGAGCAAGGGTAAGTGCCAATAAAGATTTTGGTGTAGATATTGTATTTGGTGGTATTGATAATTATGGTACCCGGAATATTCCAATATTACCTGTTCGTTTTATTGGAAATACTTACTACTCCTCCGTTTACTCTACTAATGTTGATGCACCAGCACGGGCTTACTTCGTAAATCCAACTACTAATCCAATAACTATTAATTGGACACGTATTGCGGGTTCTCCTTTAACCGGGTCTTTTACGGTACCCGCTAATAATGGGTTAGCTACCTTTAATATGAATGTGGCAAGTGGCACAAAATTTGCAAGTGCAGGTGGTGAAGCCTATACAGCTGTTGTGGTAGTGGATGCAGATGAAACCAGTGCAACGTATGATTGGGCATTTGTTATGATACCTGAAAGGAGGCTTACCAATTATGCTGCTGTAGCATGGGCGCCCGGTAGCTCCAATGGAACAGCCAATTATAACCCGGTTTGGGTAACGCCCACTGCCAATACAACCATTTATGTAAAATATAATGGCAACCTTACTTCGGGGACTAATCAAAGTCCATGCGGTGCCTTTTTCGATGTATCTTTTCCTGTAACTGCCTTGCAATCACAACTGATTTTCGGCATCAATAATGATAATTCGGGAATGGCAGTATTCACCTGTAATGATGTTCCTATTTCGGCAGTATGGGGGGAACGACCATTTGATAATACGCCTACGGCCACCCCTGCTATTGACGTAGGATATACCATGGAGCCTAAATGCCTGGCAAAATACGTTTTTGCAACCGATGACAGAAGGATTACAGGACAAAATACGCCCATTAATATTAACGTAGCTGCTAACGATGCAGGTTACCTTGTAACGATTAATCCTACAAGTGTAGCCTTGCTAGGCCAACCTGCAAATGGTACAGCAGTGGTAAACCCTGATGGTACAGTAACCTATACGCCCAATATAGGATTTACAGGTGAAGACCAATTTGATTATCAAATTTGCGGGCAGTCGCCTGATAATTTTATTTGCGATATAGCTACTGTATTTATTAAAGTACCCTGTATTTTATTAGAAGGAAATAGTGTGATTTCCGGATCGGTTTATGCGGATAATAACCTTAACGGTGCATCTAATGCAGGTGAACCCGGTATTGGTGGAATAGGTGTGCAATTGTATGACGACCTAAATAACAATGATCAACTAGACCCCGGCGAACCTTTGCTGCAAACACAGACCAGTTCATCAACCGTTAATCCAGGCTATTATCAATTCAATATACCTCAGCTTACTTACCGCGATAATTTTACTACAAGCGGTATTGCCAACGGGTCCAATGGAACAGTAGCATGGACATCATCACCTTGGACAGAAATTTTAGAAACCAACGGCTTTGGCACTGCAAATATTTCAATTACAGCCGCTTCAGGCTTAATAATTCAGGGTAATGGTGCCGCAACCCAGGTTGGTGCGCAGCGAACCGCCAATCTTACGGGTGCAGGACTTACCACCACTGAATTGAGCTATTCATTTAATAAAAATGGGTTTTCGGGAACTGTCAATGATTGGGTTGAAGTACAGGTAGGCCCAGCACCTACAGGCCCATGGACTACCCTTGTTCGCTACAACGGCACCGCCGCTGCATCGGGAACAGCCACTTGGGTGATTCCTGCAAGTGCTATTTCTGCAACGACTACCATTAGATTTATTGAATCGACTGATGCAGGTTTTTCAACTGGCGAGCGTGTATTATTCGATAATGTTCAAATAAGGTATGTTACTCAGAAAAAATATATCGTTAAGCTCACCGATCCTATTGCTGATAATTGGAAGCAAACAAGTGCACCGGCTGCGTATTCCATTTCTTTCTCAAATTTTAATGATGCCAACTGTTCCAGCAGCTTTGGTTTGGCAAAGGCCGACTTAGCTATTACTAAAGTTGTGGACATTGCAAAACCTAATGTAGGCCAAAATGTAACTTTTACCATTACTGCAACGAATAATGGCCCAACAAACGGAAGTGGTGTAACTGTAACCGATGTTATACCTACAGGTTACTCGGTAGTAAGTGTAACCCCATCAACCGGTAGTTGGACAGCACCTACATGGACCATCGGCGATTTTGCCAATGAGGCAAGTGCAACCTTAATTGTGGTAGCTACCATAAATAATGTAGGTAGTCCTTATTTGAATACAGCAACGATTACAGGGAATGAGTTTGATTTTAATTTGGCCAACAATACATCTTCTGCTATAGTTAACCCATTACCAATAGCAGGCAGCGGTATTAATAATGCTATTAATCCGGGTGGTTTAGTTCAGGTACCCGTACTTCCTAATAACTTTACCAATCTAAGTGTTAGTAGTGTTCCTCCAAATGAAATAATACAATCTATTAGGATAACGGCTTTCCCTGTGGGTGCTACAAGCATAGTAATCAATGGTACACCGTACACTTCGGGCAACTTCCCTGTTGGTGGCGTAATTGTTAATACAGACGTTAATGGAAATCCAGCGCCTGGAGCTATTACCATAGATCCTGCTGCTGACGGGCCCACCAGTATAACTATACCCTTTAAAGCGATTGATAATGGAGGGGACGAAAGCTCCAATACGGGTACTGCTGTATTAAACTTTGGTTGTATTACCTACCGTAGCAGTAAAAACGGACTTTGGAACGATGTTAGTGTTTGGCAAATTCAATCCTTTGATGGAAATTGGTTGTCAGCCCCTTCCACTCCTATTCAGCGTTCGCAGGTGCTAATTTTCGACTCTGTACGTCAGAATGTTGACTTTATAGTGGAAGAATGTCCTTTGGTATTGCAACCCTTTAATATTAATGAACCAAGCCGAAAAAGTAAATTGGAAATTGAGCCGGATATTACCCTTGGCTTTAATGGTGGCAATGATGGAAATGCTTACTTTAACAGCAGGCCTGTGGTGGTAAGAAGTACCGAAGTAGGCACGGGGGCTATTGGTACGATGCTTTCAAATTCTAAAACTAGTGGGGATGATAATATTACCCTTGAAAGGTATATCCCTGGAACTAAGCGTCGGTGGAATTTACTCACCTTTGGTGTAACCAGTTCTACCGCTACATTTAGAGATGGCTGGGGCGGCGGCAGTCGGATAAGAGTAGATAGCAGCCAAAATTCACATGATGGCAAACCATTTGGCAGCCCACCCATTGCGAATCCTTTTAATGTTCCTTTCCCAGTACCCAACGACTTTGTGGCCGGGGATGGAACGATTATTACCGGACATTCACATACCGATCCAGCGGTAGCTAACGCACAGGGTTTTGATTGGTGGCCGGAGTTAATTATTCGTCAGGGTTCTAAATTTTGGATAGACAAGCCCAATGGAACCAAGCAAGAAATTACTGCCGGAAGATTGGTTACCACTCCATCGAGTATTCGTCCATATCGGCCAGGTCAGTTATCCGACTTTGATACATCAAGGGGAACTGGTTGGATAAGTCAGTCAAGCTTAAATACAAATTATAGAAATTTCGGGGTAAGTATTGCCAACACCAATCTGGATAGTGCAGAACAGGGTTACATGCTTTATACCCGTGGAGACAGAGAAGTACTCGAAAACTGGTTTAATTCAACAACACTGCGTCCAACCGGACAGATAAAAAAGTTGGAAGTAACCGTTCCAATCGTGCCAAAACCGGCGGTTGGCACTTCACTTACACCATTTGGCAATCCTTATCCGGCACCTATTGATTTTGAAAAACTTGCTTCCGGAGCTAATTCAAATGTGATTGAGAACAGGTTCTATTATTGGGATAGTAATTTGTACGGAACCCAAGGAAATGGAGCATGGAGAACGGTAACGCAGATAGCACCGGGCGATTGGATTGCTGCACCAACACCTACGGTACCTCCCATTCCGGTAGTGCCATCAATTGAAGGCAAGAAAGTGCAATTTATATCCAGTAGTCAAGCTATACTATTAGAAGGTAAAAGTGCCGGAAACCAAAATGTAAGTGTAACAGAAGCCATGAAGGTGGATATTAAAACCGTAGATGAAATACCTTTTGAAGTAGAGCCAGCCAGTGGTTTAAAACCTGGTATTTTATACACAAATTTCAATGCTAGAAATAGTACCAACAATCTATCCCTTATGGATGGGGTGGCAGTATTGGTAGGTTATGGATTTAAGTCTGAAACAACCGATGCATCAGACATTAAAAAGATCTTCAGTTTTACCGATCCGGGCACTAGCCTTTCATTGGTTAGAGATGGATTGCGTTTAGGCATTGAAGCTTATCCAGAACCTGAAACGGAATCGGTGTTCTACCTACGAACTACAGGTTTAGAAAAAGGAAATTATGCCTTAACTTTTGGTGTAAGAGACTTATACAGAGATGGTCGGGAAATTTTCTTAAAAGATAATTTCTTACGGTCCGAAACGGTGATTAGCGCCATTAATAGTTCACAGTATGATTTTGAAGTAACGGATGACCCCATGTCGTTACAGCCAAGTCGCTTTGAAATTGTATTCAAACAAGGCACTGTTCTTCCGGTAACATTCACTTCGGTTAATGCAGTAGAACAACAGAAAAATATAAATGTAACCTGGGGCATTGCAACCGAAGAGAAAATGAGCCATTATGAAGTGGAACACAGCCGTAATGGTACCGAGTTTGCAAAAGCCGTAAAAGTGGATGCAAAAAATGTAAGTCCTGCTTCTTATGAATGGCTGCATATTCTACCGGGTACGGGTACGCATTTTTACCGCGTAAGGGCTTATAATCTCGAAGGTCGTAACCTTACTACCAGGGTGGTAAAAGTTACCATTGGTTCGGGTAGTCCTGCTTTCCAGGTATTCCCCACCGTAGTAAGTGCTGGCAACCGCCAGGTTACTATGCAATTAACCAGTATGGAAAAAGGCTTGTACAACTATCAGATTAGCGATATGAGTGGCAAGGTGATACAAACTGGTAAGATTGAACACAATGGTGGATCTGTATCTATGTTGTTGCAATTACCTCCTGCCCTATCGGCTGGTAAATACAATGTAAGGCTTATTGGAGCAAGTGGTTCGTTTATAGAACCCATTGTAAAAGATTAAATTTTGAAAGCTGTTTTATGAAAAATCCCCTTCGGTATTAACCGGGGGGATTTTTTTTTTAAGAATAAAACTCAAATAGAGCAAACTACCTGTTACATATTACCATTAAGCGACAACACACATAAGGTATTAGGAAGAATCTATACATTTTAGGGAAATTACTATGTAAAATCCCCGGTAATGAATTAGTGAAAATAAAATCGTGTATAAATTACACATTAAAAGAAATGCATACTACATTTGTTCTCGCTTTGGGAAGAAATTTACCATTCCCTTTAAATGATTGTTGAATTTTTATAGAACGTATGAAAAAGGTGCTTTTTATTAATATTTCTTTTTGTTTTAATGAACATACCTGCTTCAAAAAATAGTTATTTAGGATGTATAGAAGTTGTGAAAAACAGTAATGTGTATAAAATGGATATTAATATAGAAAAAGTGTAAATGTTTTAACATTTTGGTTATTTATGTGTTTTTTCCGTTAAACAGAGGTTTTCCATTTTTTTGCAAAAGATTTCCGTTTGTAACCATTGACGAAATACGACAACAAAATTCATAGGGTATTCCCATAATCAATAACCGTTCCTTCTTATTGTTTATGAAGGTTGGGAGGGTATAAAAACTGGAAGGAGAAGTGATTGCACTAGTGAATAAATATGCGGTGTTGCGTGTTCCTTCACTTGGTTTGCAAATGCAGGTGAAAGTGGAGAAGTAGAATGGGAAAAGAGTGATGAGAATGGTGTGAGGAGAATAATCTTTGTATATATTTTTAATTAGCTAAAAAAAACGATTTTTATACGAACTTGTATCCAGAAATAAAATTCAGAATATGGAAAATTTTACTTTAAACTTCATTAAGTTTTCTTTCAAGACGAAGTCATTGATTTTTCTTTTGCTTTTGATAATTGCCTTTTTTAGCAGCAAAGCACAATTTAATTCAGGTTCTGATCTGCCGGTAGATGGATTTCTTGAAAGTGCATATGTTTCTGCAGGTGCAAATGGATGGTCTGTTGCATGGGATAATAACTACTTTTATGTTCATAAAACAGGAGGCGGAGGAGGAGATGGGATGTTTGTTTTTTTAGATGTAAATCCAATTATTCCAGTTTCCGGTGGTACAAATGCTAATGGTTCTTTGGTTGGGCCTAATCATTACGGGCAATCAACTATACTTCCTTTCAGAGTTGATGTTTCCATCTTAAATAATAACGGAGGCGGTTTTTATCAATTGGCAAATGGAGCCGGTGGGTGGGGAGGCAATTTAACTACAGGTTCAAATTCATTTGTATCAGGAGGCACAAGAGAGTTCAGAATTTCATGGACTTCAATGGGGCTAGCCGGAAGACCAGCATCATTCAATTGGTGCGGTTATATGGTATTTAATACAGGAAATTTTGAATCATGGCCTAACAATACCGGAGTATTAGGTGGCGGAACTTCTGACCCACGTTTCTTCTTTTATCAGTCTGTTGTATCAACTGCAAATGACGCAAATATTACAAATCCCTTTAATACAAATTTTCGGAGTTTTGAAAACAGAGATATAGTTGATTACGAATATGCAAATACTTTACCATCAACCGTCTTTGATTTTACACAAAACCGTTTAGTAAGTGGTGACCGGGATTTGTTGTTACAAAATGACATAACAATAAGAAGAAATTTAGTTGTTGGTTCACCTTTTTCAAGATTTAGAGCAAATGGAGGAAACAGAACTATAACTTTTACAGGTAGCGGGGAGGTTCGAAATTCAGGAACAATGTTCGGTGAATTTGGAGGCAGCACAGTTACTTTAACTTTTAGCAATGGATCTAACATGAGTCTAACAGGTGCAAATAATATTGATGCACGAACATTTAATATTAATTCGGGAGCTGTTGTTGATGCAGGAACACAGGGCATGAACAGTAACTCAACCGGCGGCGTTGTAACTATAAGCGGCACATTAAGAACAGCCAATGCAAATGGACTGTATAACGGAACACTTGGAACAATTAAAAGCTCAAATATTACTGCAGCAAATGTGGTTATTAATGCAGGTTCTACTATTGAATATAACTCTTCTGGTGCTCAAACTGTTACAAATGCACAGAACTATTCTAACCTCACAGTTTCTAATGGTAATACCAAAACCTTAGGTGGTGCAATAACAGTTAATGGAGATTTAACCATCGGCAATGGTTCAACACTTGATGCATCTCCTGGTAACGACTACGCCATTAACCTTGCCGGTAACTGGAGCAATAGCGGCACATTTACGCCAAGAAACGGTACAGTTACATTTAATGGAGTAAATACCAGCATAACAGGAACAACCACTTTTGGGTCTCTAATAATTAATAAAACTGCTTCAAACAATACTTTAACACTGGGTACATCTACCAACGTAACAATTAATCAAGCACTTACCCTTTCCGCAGGAATCCTATCGCTTGGTGCAAACACACTCACCGTTGTAGGTGGTGTCTCGGGACCGGGAAGCTTTGCCGGCACCACTTCATCGAACCTCTACCTATATGGCGGTCCAAGCACTTTACGCTTTGAACCCGGCAGCCAAAACCTTTCTATTTTGTGGGTAGAAGGGGTAACCACACTAGCAACCGATCTGGCTGTGCATAGTCAACTAAATATATGGACAGGGGGAGCTACCGTATTACAAATTGCGGGGAATACACTTTCCTTTAATGGCTTTCTTTCAGGTGGAGGCAACCTTGCAGGTTCACCTACATCCAATTTTATTGTGAATGGAGGCAACAATACATTTAATTTTTCGGGTACTGGTACCAATAACTACCTTAAAAACCTGACACTTAATAATAGTGCTGTAGTTTTCCTAGGCAACCTATTGAATATAACCGGGGGCAGTAATCCGGGGGTGGTAACCCTTACAGGCACTTCCAGGCTTATTACCAATGGAAATCTGGTACTAAAATCGAATGCAGGTGGCACTGCAAGTGTTTCGGAAGTTACCAGTACTGGGACTGCACCTGTAATTTCGGGAAATGTTACCGTAGAACGTTATATACCACAAGCCCCCATAAACGCTCCGGGTTTGCCCACACCTCCGCAAACCGGCAGGGCATGGCGCTTGCTTACGATACCCGTTACCGGCACGGCAACCATCCGCGATGCCTGGGCGGGTGGCAGTGCTGAAAGGGTATCTACCAATCCACCGGTTTTTGACCCGCCGCAACCAGCTGGCATAGGAACTATTATAACCGGGCATGCTTACCCCGATGCAACAACGGCCAATAATGCCGGTTACGATTGGTGGTCTGCCCTTTGGATAGGTCCCGGAGAAGCTGCTTCATCGAGTATCAGACGCTACCGCGCGGTTGCAAATTATCAGGGGGATAACTGGCCAAGCAATGTGGCACTTCGTCCGGTTATAAACACTCAACTTAATAATACAGATGGGGCCTACATGCTTTTTGTACGCGGTGACCGCACGGTGACTACAGGAAGCGGATCCACTACGCTGGCACCAACCGGGTCACTACGAATAGGGGATGTTGTAACTCCGATTCCATCTACACCCCAGTTTTTCACCTATGGTAATCCTTATGCTGCCACTATCGATTTTGGCCAATTGTACGATGAGCATAATACAAAGATTGAAGCTGCCATGCATGTGTGGGATGCAACATTAAGAGGCTCAAATGGACTTGGAGGCTACAGAACCATTACGAAAGCAGGCAACGATTGGGTGGAAATACCTGTCGATGTACCAGCGGCGAATAAGCAATATATTCACAGCAGCCAGGGGGTAATGCTGAAAACGTTAACTGCCGCAAGTGGTAGTATTACCACAAAGGAAAATTATAAGGTAAGCGGTACGCCTGCTATTACGCCATTTGAAGTGACTGAAAACAATTTTACGATTAAACCGGGTTTGTTGTTCATCAATTTGCATACACGTAGTACCAATGGGCAGTTGGGATTGGCAGATGGTGTGCTTGCTGTATTTGATATGGCTAACAAAGTGAATGCAACCGACAAAAATGATATTTCCAAAATAAAAAACTTTACCGGTGATTTGGGTATTGCACTCAATCAAGCTGGCCAATATCTTACCATGGAAGGCAGGCCTGTGGTAAAGGATGGCGATAAACTATTTATTGCAACTACCGGATTGGAAAATATGACCTATGCTTTTACTTTTAAACCATCGGAAATGTTGCTGGATGGCCGCGAAGCCTTCCTGATAGATAAGTTCCTGAAAACGGAGACTCCGATAAGCTTAACCGCTGAGACCAGTTATAATTTTGAAGGAAATTCCAATGCTGCATCCAAAGCAGTTGACCGTTTTGAAATTGTGTTTAAACAAGCTACCATCCTGCCGGTAACCATTACGCGGATAAGTGCGTCCGAAGTTCAGGGCAATGTAAAAGTAAACTGGAATAGCGCAACTGAATCGGGGTTAAAACATTATGATGTAGAACATAGCACCACGGGTCGTGAATTTGCCAAATTGGGCCGTGTGAATGCACGTAATGTAAATGGTGCTTCCTATGACTTTTTACATCAGCAACCGGGTATTGGAAATCACTTTTACCGCCTGCGCAGCGAAGATGCAGATGGCAAAACCACCATTAGCCAGATCGTAAAAGTGAGCCTTGGCAAAACCCAGGCGGGCATTGTTATATTACCGAATATAATCAATTCATCAAACCGCATTAGCTTACAGCTCAATGGCCTGAATGCAGGCAAATATCGCTTGCAGTTAACGGATATGGTAGGTAGGATATTATTCACACAATCTTTGGAGCATTATGGAAATGCAAGTGCACAAACAGTTACGCTTCCTGCTACATTGGCCGCAGGTAAATATTTGCTGCATATTACCGGTAATGAAAATAGTTTTACCGAAGCATTGATAAAACAGTAAAGGGAATTAAAATAAAAATGCCGGTAAGCCATTAAGACTTACCGGCATTTTTTATGGAGCTTTAACTCCCCTTTTGCCTTTAGCGTTTTTATTTTATACCTTCGTTTTATATGCTTACTTCTAAAGCATTTCTTTACAAAAGATTTATGGGTTTACTTTCTTCTTTTAAGCAAAAATGGCAACAAATACCCCAAGCTATTCGTGTATTGCTGCTACGGGGCATTTTTTTATTATTAATATGGAAATTGGCATATACCCTATGGCTTGCCCCACAGCGCACCATTGATGCTCCGCTTACTTACGCAGTAGCTAATCATACAGCTACCATAATGCAATGGGTGTGGCCCGAAGGACAATACAGTATCAACGAAAATATAAGGCCGCACAAGGGAGATACCGAATCCATGGTTAGCCACTTGTTCATTTTAAAAAATGGTAAATCTACCATAGCAATTGCCGACAATTGTAATGGGCTTGAATTAATGGTATTGTATATTGCTTTTATTATATGCATGCCAGGTACTTTTAAAAGGAAACTTGTTTTTATTGGGCTTACCCCAGTGCTACACCTGGTAAATCTTGCACGTTGTATGGGGCTTGTTGGAATGCACCTGCAATGGCCGGGAATGTTTGATTTTGCCCATCATTATCTTTTTAAAATAATGGTGTACGCTACATGCTTTTTAATGTGGGTTTGGTATCTTAAACCCATTACAATGAAGAAAATTCCTACAGATGCTTAAGGACTTTAGCACAAAACGTTTTTGGTGGGGATTGCTGGCAATACTAATAATTTATTCTGCTTTTTACCTGCTACTTGCCGAAAATAAGGCTGCATTAATTATTCCTATTGAAATACGACATTTATTGCGTATAGCAGTGGTGTTTGCCGTTTATTTTACCGGCACCTTTTTTCTGGGTAAACTTCCGCAAAAATGGCTGAAAGCATTATGGCATATCATTCATCTAACGCTTATCAGTGTATTAATACTGCTATGGATATGGCATTTTGCCATTGGCCATTTACCGC
The DNA here is from genome assembly GCA_041740575.1 of Chitinophagaceae bacterium. Classification (GTDB taxonomy): domain Bacteria; phylum Bacteroidota; class Bacteroidia; order Chitinophagales; family Chitinophagaceae; genus Phnomibacter. Next base: position 49,014 of record JBGSLS010000004.1, read on the forward strand.
TTAATCTTCGCAGACTGGGTTTTTCTATTCATGAATTTTTAATTAGCCCCTTGCTTTATCTTGCCACAGGCATGATGGGTTATGTTTCTAAGTATACAAGTGAAGACGGAAATTAGTATTGATAGATTTTATGGTAAAAAAATAAAATCTAATCCTTCCATTTTGCCCACCAAAGCCCAACAACCTCGTGCATTCCCGCCTGTACATCGCCCCAATATTTAAATCTAGGAAACAAATATTGATGTATTGAAAATGGATTTTGAAGTTTTACCCTGTATTGTGCTGGAGCCGCGATGACTGTTGCTACCCCCTTTTTTTTAAACAGATATACTGATCTTGGAATATGAGTTGCTGAAGTGGCAATAATTAATGGAGCTTGTTTGCCAAATCGTTTAATATATGCATCGGCTTCTTCGGCGGTACTTGATGGTTCTCCCTGGGCAAAAACACGTAAAGAATCAACACCTAGACTAATTGCTGCATCCCGCGCTACCACACCTTGTGGCGTCCGGTTAATACTTGAATAACCCGATGTAATGATTATGCTGCGTGGCAGGTTACGGTATACCCTGATTCCTTCCACCAACCTTGCGAGCATTAAGGGCTCCAATAAGGAAGTGGCAGGCAAGCGATCATCATACCCCATACCCCCACCCAATACAATAATGTGGTAGGTTTTTGTTGTATCTAATTTTTCCAAAGCAACAGGTGGATATTGACCTTCGAGATAAACAATTAATGCGCGTGGTAAAATAGGGGTTGTAGTGGTATACGCAAATAAAATCAGGCACAGAATTATCAATCTCTTTGACCATTTAGGTAAACGCTTACGAAATAGCCATAAAAAAAAACATCCAATAACCAGCCAGGTCATTGGATGCAACATTGAATCAATAAATTTATCCATTACACAATCTGTATTTTTACAGGTAAGAAATTGTTATTTAGGCACAGCCATTATTTTTTCTTTAAACCGGTAGAATATTGTTTCTTCATCTCCTACATTTTTATCCAACACCATTCCTGCCATCACCCTATTCTTGTTCCCCACTTGAATTCCTGGAATCGTAGCACTGTTAATGCCAAAAAGATTTTCATCACCTATGATTGTAAATCCTGAAAAACAAACATTGGGACTTATAAAATTAAACTTCCCTATTTTGGTATCATGCCCAAGACTGCACCTTGAATTAACCAATGTATAATCCCCTATTACTACATTGGGCCCCACATTTACATTCATTGCCAACACTACACCTTGTCCTATGGTAGCTGAAGGTGAAATGGTTGCAGAAGGATGTATGAATGTAGCAAAGGATGCGCCTTCATTTACAAATCTTTCAATGATGGGACGCCTATATTTTAGGTTGGCAATCCCCATAATATATTTGCAATCAGTTCTTATGACATGCTCTTTAATTGTTCCCATAAAAGGGGCTGAGAATTGATATAAATCATAACCTGCAGGGTTATCATCAAGGTATCCAATAATTTCCCACGGAAATACCGGATCCTTTAACTTACTTAAAATAATGTAATCGTCAATTTCGGCCGAATGACCGCCAGTACCTATTATTATTATTCGATTCATATACTTAAAATAAAAAATCAACCCATGGGTTGTCACCTTGCTGTATAACCTCCGTCTATGGGAATATTGGTTCCTGTTATCCAACGCGATGCATCGCTGAGTAAAAACACACCTGCATACGCAATATCATCAGTATTACCGAGCCCAAGCGGGTGAAGGACTTTTATGTGTGCCTGCGCTTCTTCGGTTTGATTATAAACAGCAGCATCTGTCATGGGGGTTACCACCACGCCGGGCGAAATACAATTCACACGTAATTTTTTGGGTGCCAGTTCAATTGCCAGGGATTTGGCACCGGCAATCAAAGCACCCTTTGTAAGGCTATACAAGGTTTTACCTGCTTCACCTACCATACCCATCACCGAAGCAAGCCAAACGATACTTCCCCCATTTTCATGCAGGTTCGCAGGCTTTGACATCCATTTGGATAGTAAAACTGCACCGGTAATATTTGTAGCATAAAAATGATTTAATTTTTCATTATCGAGCATGCGTAACGGAAGCGTTGTACTTATACCTGCTGCATGTAAAAAGCCGCTGAGCTTTCCTAGTTTATTCACTGCATATTTTAATGCATCTTCAGGCAAAATACCTGATGAAAGATCGGCTTCAATAATTACGAAAGGAGTACCCTTTTGCAACATAGAAGCCGTTTCGTCAAGTCTTGCCCTGTTACGCGCAAGCAGGATTAAAGAAGCGCCTGCTTCGGAAAAGCGAATGGCACAGGCCCGGCCAATACCCGATGAAGCACCGGTTACTAAAATGACTTTTCCAGCAAGCGTAAAGGCGGATGATGACATTTCCTTCAAATAAATTAAAGCTCAACCAAATCGCTTATAAACATGCCTGGTGAATTGATCACGCATGTAGCCCATGACATACCCACACCAAACCCGCTCAGTAATAGCTTTTGCGGTTGAGGTAATGTTTCCTTCATTTGAGAAACCATAGTTAATGGTATTGAAACAGATGATGTATTACCAAAATATTCAATACAAGAAGGAACTTTTTCAGAAGCGAGTTTCATTTTTTTTGCGAGGTAGCCATTCATATAACTATTTGCCTGATGAAAAAGAAAATAATCTATCTGATCCTGCTCAAGGCCTGACTGTTTCAGCGTTGCCCTAATATTTCCCGGTATTTCAAGTAAAACAAAATTGAAAACATCGGCACCATTCATATAACCATGTTCATCAGTACGAATATTACCTTGTTCGTCTACTACCTTTTCCATAAGGGTTTCCGGCGAACTGGGGTTACGGTAACCACCTGCATCCATTTTTATAAGCGATTCTTTGGAGCCATCACTATTAAGTGAGAAAAAACTTTCACCATATTTTTCATCATTTTCTATAATAGCAGCAACACCACCATCCCCAAATAAAAACGCAGTTTTACGATCCTTGGGGTGATAAACACGTGACCTTGTTTCGCCATCCAATAACAAAATCCTTCTAAATCCACCGGTTTGCATAAAAGCAAAAGCAACAGATAAACCATATACAAAAGCTGAACATCCAAGACTAATATCGAAAGCAGCAGTTGTTTTAGGCAAACCTAACCGCTCTTGTAAAATAATAGATGTTGCAGGCATACGGTAATCAGGTGTTTGCGAAATAAAAATCAATAGATCAATGGTTGATTTATCAATATTCATATCAGCAATAAGCTTTTCAGCCGCTGCAAAGCAAAGGTCTGAAGCGCACATGCCCGCTGGGGCAAACCTGCGCTCGCGAATACCAACCTTATCCACTACATCTTTTACAGCATCGGCTTCAAAGTGCTCGGTATAGGCATAATTATCTATAGTGTTGGCAGGCACTGCAGCAGCTAAACCTGCAATGCCCGTATGCCGGTATGTTATTAAAGCCATGTTAACTGGAATTATGATTCGGAAAGGGATCCAACTTTAGCAAGTAAATCGCCAAGCGTATTAATTTTACTAAACTCAGCACCCTCAATTACTACTCCAAAGTTTTCATCGAGTGCAGCAATAATTGATAACTGACCCAAAGAATCCCATTCGGGATAATCCCTGAAATTATCATTAATTTCTAATTCCCGGCCTTCTATTTCAAGAGATTCTTTAATGAGCTCAAATAATTTTTCTTGCATAAAATTGATTTAAATTGTGATGCTTCTTTAATAACTAAGATGTAATAAAATTAACCAATTTTTTATAAACTACTTCATTATTACCATTCTCCATTGCATAATCATAAGCATTTGTTTTATACTGCTTTAATAGTTCTGGGTTATGCAAAAACTTTATAATATTCTCTGTTAATATAGCATCATCACCCGGTTGATTATTAAATCCTACGCTATTCATTTCAGTTAAGTGCGCCATTTCACTTAAAAGCGAATTTAAAATAGGTAAACCAGCTCCAAGATAATCAAAGAATTTATAGGTAACAGATTGCGTAGCACCTTTACCATATTGTGAAAGACCTAAATCTGCATGCGCATATAAATGCATAAGATCATCATAGCCGACTCTACCAACAAATTTTACATTTGGGTATTGTCGTTCATACTCCTTTACTAATGCTTCATATAGCCCTGAACCTGCAATAGTAAATTGGGTTTTTCCGGGAAACCTTACATGTAAGGATGCAGCCGATTTCAATATGGTAGGTATATCATAAGCTACCCCAAGATTACCAGCATATACCAAATGCAAAACATCATTATGTTTCCTTGGGTGCTTTTGGATAATTTCCTTTATTTTTTGTTGAACTTCTCCCATTGGTATACTCGGGAGAAATGTTTCGGCACGCTCAATCGGGTATCCAAAACTTTTCGCCCACCTAATGTATTCATCTGAAATTGATATTATTCCATGCGTATTTTGTAATATACGCCTTAACTGCCTATACATAGGTGTTAATAGCACCTTGAAAAACATAGTCGCCCATTTAGGGACAATGATAGTTGCTACATCAGGCCAGGGATCAATGATATCTGTATAAACCTTTATCCCGTTTTGCTTTCCCCATTTCGTTAATGCATCTGCTGTATATAAAGGAGGCAATGCAACTAAAACTACATCGGGCTTATCTAACTTATCAATAATTTCAAACAGGTTTCTGGTAAATACTTTATGAGACCTTAACCTTTTGATTGATACATTTTTTTGGTAAGGTTCCCCATAAACAAATACTAGTTTGTATCGCTCTGATACCGTTTCGAAATGATTATGCTGATAACGTTGTACTTTAGTACTATGCCTGAAGCTACAGGCTATATGCGTTATAGAATGCCCTTGCAAAATAGCGGCATTTGCAATACCCATATAACGCATGGGTCTTGTATTATCAGCGGGTGTGGGTTCATACAGTGATACTATCCAAATATTCATTTAAAAAAAAAGTTTATGAATGTGTGCGTTCAATCCAAGCTGCATAAATTTCCTCGAAGGTTGTTTGAAGGGATTTGGTAATATCCCAATTAGGGAAATGCGCTTTCATTTTACGCAGGTCGCTATAATAACAGATATGATCGCCTATACGATTGGTTTCATCATACTTATATTTCATAGGCTTGCCACTAATTTTTGAAATTGTATCAAAAGCTTCGAGAATGGAGCAGGTATTTTCCTTTCCACCCCCAAGATTATACACTTCAGCAATCCTTGGGGCATTTATAAATTCTTCAATAAACCGAGCAACATCATGTGAGTGAATATTATCACGCACCTGCTTTCCTTTGTAGCCAAAAACAGTATACTCCTTTTCTTCAAGATTACACTTAACAAGATAGCTAAGGAAACCATGCAATTCAACACCTGAATGGCTTGGCCCAGTTAAACATCCGCCGCGTAATACGCAACTGGGCATATTAAAATAACGGCCATACTCTTGAACACTAATATCAGCTGAAACTTTTGATGCTCCAAATAATGAATGTTTACATTGGTCAATCCGAAAACTTTCAGGAATTCCATGTTCATATGTCTTATCGGCATAGTCCCATCGTGTTTCCAATTCTACCATTTCAATTTCATTTGGTGCATCGCCATATACTTTATTGGTACTCATATGCACAAAAGGAATATTCGTATTATACCTTCTTGTAGATTCCAACAGGTTAAATGTTCCAACAGCATTGGTATCAAAGTCTTCAAAAGGAATAGCTGCTGCCCTATCATGACTAGGTTGAGCAGCGGTATGTACAATCGCATCAGGTTTTACAAAAGGTATTAAATCTAACACACCCGCCCTGTCACGAATATCAACTTCATGATGTTTATAATGCTTAATTACCGCTTCAAGCCTTTGCTGATTCCAACGTGTATCTCCATTGGGTCCAAAAAAAATGGCCCGCTGATTGTTATCTACCCCATGAATTTCCCAGCCCAACTTTGCAAAGTGCAAACAAACTTCTGAACCAATTAAACCTGATGATCCGGTAACTAATAATTTTTTCATTTACAATGATTTTTTTTCATTTAACTATCTACTAAGTAAACTTTCCTTTAATGCATTTTTATATAAAGTAAGATAATCTTTAAATCTTTCATTCTTATTAAAATAAACTACCGCTCTTTCTCTGCATTTGTAAGAAACATCGGCCTTGCTTTTTGCACACCACTTATCAATTGAGCTGGCTAATTGTTCAATATTTCCCTTTTCAATAATTGTACCAGTGTAATCATCAATGGCTTCCGGGCTGCCGCCGGTATTGTAGGTAACTACAGGCGTTCCACATGCAAGCGATTCTATATTTGTAGTTGGAAAATTATCCTGCAAGGTTGGGTTTACAAATACTGATGCGGCACTGTACCAACCAGCTAATTCTTGCGTATTTTCCGTTCTGCTAATACCTGTAATATTAGGAGGAAGCCCCTTCAATTGTTCCCTTGAAAGACCAATTAATACTATTTGAAAGCTGCCATTTAGCATACTGCTTAATGCTTTGAAATCTTCTAAACCCTTTCTGGTATCCCAAATACTTGCCACACCCAAAACAACCCTTTTCCCTTCAAGGCCATGATCTTTCAGGAATAACAATCCATCGCTTTTGGGAGAGAAAGTTTGTAAATCAACCCCGTTATGAATAACTGTAATCGGGTACTGAGATAAAAAGGAATGCTTAACCAATCCTGCAAGCCAATGAGAAGGCGTTACAATATTAAGATTCTTCAGATTACCGAACAGCTTTTTCTTATCCAGATAATTCTGTTTTGACCGATCAAAACCAAGGGATGTCGGATACTTCTCTTTTTTTGGGCATTCAAAGCATCCTGTTTTCCAACGTTCACAATTTATATTATCAAAAAAAGTACAATGACCTGTATAGGGCCAGCTATCATGAAATGTCCAAACTACAGGTTTATTATTATCAGCCAGGAATTTACCCAATAATCCTATATGCAAAAAATACCCATGAATATTATGCAGATGAATAATATCGGGACCCCAGTTTTTTACCTTTTCCAAAAAAGTTGCTGTAGCGTAATGTGAACCCAAACCATGCCTATCAAATAAAATGGTTTGTAATCCATGCATCCACATATCCAACTTTCCGCCTATCCTGATAGTTTCAGAGAAACTTTGCTGATTCCCTCTTCCAAACCCGATTAAACTCTTATTACCACCTTCCATCAATACTCTTCCAATATCTTCGGCAATTCTACCCGTACTACCCGAGTTTACAGTGGTATTAATTTGTAGAACCTTCATGAATAGTTAAAAAGTGCTGAGTTAAGTTATTGAACTTTTACCCGATAAGGCTCGTGCAATTACCTGTAATTGATATTGTGGGTTATACTTTTCATCAATTACCCGCATGCAGTTGTTTATCAATTCCAATGATTTAACGGGGTATTTTATCAGCCAATTACTTATCGTTTGAGCCAAACTAGATGAACTATTCTCTATAAAAAACATACCGTTAACACCTGGCACCACTGCCTCAAATTCAGGCATTTGTCCTGCAAAATTATCATGGGTTATTACAGGTGTTCCATAACCAAGTGCATGAATACCTGTAAGACCCAATTCTCCCGGAGATACACAAATATCTGCATTAAAAATCCTATGCGCCACTTCTTCTTCGTTATAACATGCTCCTAAAAAATCAACATATTCTGAAACACCTATTTGCTTTGCATATACTTTCAAGTCATCCAGTTGATTACCATCTCCAATTACTAAAATATTGAATCCACTTTGACCATTTGCAATTGTTAAAGAAAGGGCATCCATCAAAAGGGTCAATTTTTTCTGAACAGTTATTCTACCAATGAAAATAATTACAGGAAGTTTTTTTGAAAACCTGATATCATTAATACTACTAATTACCAAATTTTCACGTTGCTTCAATTGCTTTGAATAGGCAAGTGAATTATATACCACAAACAATTTAGAAGCATTAAAGCTTTCCTTAATCATTAACTGCTTAGCATAATTCCCATATAATAAAATGCCGTTGGGCAAAGTAAAATATATCCTTTTTATCCATTTTTTAGGACCAGACTCCCTTCCATACCATCCATGCGTCCAAACAAAGCAGGATTTACCCATCAATCTACACCCTATCATCAAAACCCATGAACTAATGCAAAATGGCTCACCCACAATTATAAACTTAGAAAAGTTCCTGTTAAACACCAGATTTACAGACCCCTTAATCCAGTTAAAATGACCCAACAACTTAATAAATTTCAATTCCTTTGGGCTCTTTAGGAATAAGGAATAATCCATCTTTTTTAAATTCTTCGCAAATGTTTCATTGCCAAAGAAAAAAGTACAATCCAATTCCTTTTCAAGTGCCAGATAAATCTCGGCTCTGTAATGGGGAGCAAAATTGAAAATACAACAGGTTCCGGTATTCCTTCGCTTCATGCCCCATTTTTAAAAGCCTGATTACCAATAGGATTAAACTTTAAAGCCATGATGACAAATCAAGTCCGGTTTTTGTTTGCAATTCATCATTCCACGGCTTATAGAAATTCTTAAGTCTTTCCAATACAGCTCCTTGCGGCATAGGATACTTATAGGGTACTTGCTTGCCAAAAAAGAAAATACGTCTACCATGTTTTGGAATATAATTGGTAAGCCCCGGGTTATTCAACATGAAATTATATAATGCATTTTTCCATATCAGAGAAGTATTAGAAGATACACTTAATTTCAAATGGCTTTCATCAAAATTTACTCCTAAAAATTCATATAACATTGAAAGCTCTTCCGCAGGTTGCTTTATCAAATTCTCGAGCAACATAATATGCAAATTCTCCTTTGAAAAATGCTCCCAAAAATATTCGATATACCTGATATATACACCCCTGCTGAAATAACCAATTGAATTGGGATTGTAATTGTCGGATAAATAAACATTTAATGCCTGGTTAAATGAAAGTGATTCCTTTAAATGTCTCCGATTATCCCAATATTGTGAAAGCCCTCTTTTAATTGGATCACGTAAAATAAGAATCAACTTAACAGGACCAATACTATCCTTTATCAACTTGGCTGCACCGGGATAACAAATATAGCCTGGCGATGCTTCTCCAATTGCCTTGTGATGAGCCTGAACATCAGGAAAATAAGATGAATATTTTTGATTGCCGAGCTGCATTTTTTCAGGACTGGTAAAAAAATTCACTTCCTTTTGTGGCGACATATAGATTTCAGGATGCAATTTCAATATATCATAAAGCGTGGTGGTACCACACTTTTGCGCTCCAATTATTAAAAAATTAGGTAAATTTGACATTGGTTTTATTAAAAATTTACTTCTTCAATAAACTCATAAACTGACGATAGACCCGTTCTCTATCAAACATCTCAAGAGCCCTTTCTCTATTACGTAATTTCATCTCATATCGCATCTGATCTGAAAGGGAAATAAATTTAATTAATCCATTGTATATGGATTCAACACTTTTATTATCAACCAGAAATCCATTAATATCATTTTGGATAATAAAAGCATTTTCCGGAATATTACTGGCCATTGTGATGCTTCCATTAATCAATACTTCAGCTAATACATTTGAAAATCCCTCATATTCTGATAATAAACAAATAAGATCTGCCTGGTTATAAATAACATTTAAAGACTGCGAAGGAACAGGACCATGAAAAATAATATCCCCTTCAATATTCAATTGCTGAATTAGTTCCTTTAGTTCAACTAAATATGATGCATTGCGAGTATCTCCATAAAGGTTAAAAACAAATCGATGTCCTGATAATTTCAACCGTGCAAGTGCCTTGCATAAAATCAATAGATTTTTTTCGGGGGATATACGGCCAATAAAAACCAAATTGTATTTATCGCCCGAAGTTGAAAGCCTAATGGGTAAAGCGAGCGTTAATTTTTCCCTACCATAAATATTGGTAATTAAATGTAGCTTCTTGTATAATAAAGGAAAATTCCGTTTAAAATAATCTACTTTAGAAACAGAATTGGTCGTTATAACATCTGCAAAATGCCACATTGAAAAATGAAAAAAATCACGTGTGGGCATAACCAATGCAGTTCTCTCACTAAGCATTAATGTACATTTTACGCCACTCAGCAACCTGGCTATAATTGCAGCCATGGAAGGCACCTTCATAAAAGTAATTATTGCATCCGGGTTAAACTTCTTAATATAGCGTGATGTTTGCCATATTCTTTTATATGAGTTATCACTATTCTTTAAACAATGATATGGAATATGGTTTTCATGTAAAAAAGGTTTATAAAAATCATAATCTGTTAAGGAAAGTACATATACTTCGTTCCCTTTGGAAAGAAATAATTCAGCCAATGTTAATATCTGGTATTCAGCACCACCCTGATTAAATGATCCAGCAATAAAAAGTATTTTCATTTTGTACCAGTATTGAATTATTCCTTTTCAGCTAATAATTTTAAAAAAGAAAATACTAAATGCAATCTATTTCAAAAATGGCTTTCCTTCAGGTCTTTTACGATTAAATCGGCAACGTTATTATAACCATTGTTATTCCAATGACCATTAAACCCATAATCTGCCGGTTCTCGTGTATGTACTATCGGCAATAATTTACGGTTGGTTTTGAAACTATCCAATATCCTGTTCTCATAAAAATAAATTACGCCAGGGATAGATACTTCATTAAATTGCTTATTCAATGATTCAATATCAAATTTCTCCCCTTCAGAAGGCTTATCCTTTTTGAAAGAAAACATGGATGATATTTGCATATTGAGAACAAGGTACCTTGCCAATGCAGAATGCTTATAAAGCGCTTGCAACGGGTCTTCCTTAAAATTTTTCTTTTGGGTAAAGGAAGGTTTTTCAGGTCTAAGGTCTTTTGGGCCAAAGCTTACATATATACGTTTGTATCCCCTTTTCAATAATTTATAACAAATATTATTATAGTCTAAAAAATTGGCACCAGCATTTCCAAATTCATGGACCGTAATACCTGGGTACAATTTTTCAATTCTGCGTCCAAGCGAATTACTTACTTCAACATACCTGCCTTCAATATAGGAGTCTCCTACAATAGCGATTGTACGGTTTGTTACACTATCATAATCCACAATACTATTCCAACCTTGCTTATTAATATTAAAATGGGAATTCACTTCTGCCCTTGTTCCCCTTGTAAATCTACCTTTTGTTCCGGGCCTGTTTAAAACAACGGAGTCTTCAGGGTAGTATTCTCTAACCTGCAGGTCAGTGGCAAGATCTGAAACCCTGAAAAAAATTTCAAGTACCAACACTAATACAAGTAAATAAATTACTATAAACTTCAAAAATTTCTTCATATTTAATATTTGACTTATGAAAAAATTAAAAGTGTTCATTGCGCCAATCAAAGTGAATTGGCTTTTCTGCAATTCTATTATACAAATCAATTTCTTCTTTATACTTCTTATAGAAGGATTTTTTGTGCCAATCAGCAGCAAAATAATCCATGATTGATGAGCTATGCGATGATTGATTTACCTTCCTTATAGTTCCGCCTGCATCTACATTCAATCCAAGTAACTTCCCAATTTCAGGTAAATCCCGACTTAATGATTCCGTTCTTCCGATATAGTTTACTAAAAACTTCCCGTTTTCATCTACCAAATAGCCTTTATTCATTTTAAGGGGTTTTATAATGGACCACCAAGAAAAGGGGAGTAATTTTGTAAGAAAATAATTCAAATTGGCAACGATAAAGTTATAGAAAGATAGAAAGAAATTTCGACCTTCCCTTTGAATGGGCCTAGGGCCTCCACCTTTATAAAAAAAATAGGCAGAAACTGCCTTATCATATGGATTTCTTATAAAAACCATTACTTTATAATTATCATAGCTTTTTCCCATACGCTTTTTCAGTGCCAAAGGCGTTGTATGGCCCGGAATGCCTGTAAGTAATTCATCCGGATTATGTTCGGAGGGAATTCTGTTATGCTTACAATCAGCACCCCATAATTGCAGGTACTTTCTTACTGCCCTTGAACCTGTTTTCGGATTCGCTATATATATAAAGTTGAAAATTTTTGAAAATTCCATAATCAATGAAATATTTAAAATTGAAAATAAATGAAGGCAGTTGAAGAATCCAGATGAATTGAAATCAGAATCAAAATCATTGCGATAATATACGCACCCCAACGAACGAATTTATGAACCCCCGTACCTATACCAGAAGCAATAATGAACTCCATAAAAATGAAAAGGAGAATCATATAATATTCAAAGCCCAATGGTTGATTATCATAGGGATTCAGAAATTCCTTCCCCGTCATTTTAAAGGAGAACATATTACCAATGTAGCTAAGTGCATGCGAAATAGATTCGGCCCTAAAGAATATCCAGGCAAGTGTTACAACCAGGAATATATAAATGATACGAAGAATATCTGCCAGGTTTGCGCTCGTAATTTTTGGAAAATCGAGGGTGGAAAAAGATTCCTTATGCTTATTCATAATAAAGGAAGGAACAAATAACAATGCGTGGATTGCCCCCCAAACTATAAAAGTCCAGTTAGCACCATGCCAAAAACCGCTGATGAGAAAAATAATGAAAACATTCCTTATAGCAAGGTTCTTACTCACTTTCGAACCACCCAGCGGGATATATACATAGTCCCTGAACCATGTGCTAAGTGATATATGCCATCTTCTCCAAAATTCAGCGATACTCCGAGAGAAATAGGGAAACCTGAAATTTGTCATAAGATCAAAACCATACCATTTTGCCACTCCAATTGCAATATCTGAGTAACCACTAAAATCACAATAAATCTGAAGGGCGAAAAAGAATGCACCCATCACCAATACACCAGAAGAGTAATTAGCTTGGTTTGAAAATATTTCATTTACAGATGGCGCCAAAGCATCTGCTATTACAACTTTTTTGAAAAACCCCCAAAGAATATGCCTTGCCCCTACAATTGCCTGTTTAAAATTAAATACCCTTGGTTTAAGTACTTGTGGCAAAAGGTGTGTTGCCCGCTCTATAGGCCCCGCAACCAATAAAGGAAAGAAACTAACAAAAACAGCATAATCAACAAAGTTACGCTCAGGTTTAATTCTGTTTTTATATATATCTATTACATAAGATAAGCCGTGAAAAGTATAAAATGAAATACCCACAGGCAGTATAACATTCAATGTCCATGGGTTAATTTCTATATTAAAATTAGATAACGCTTGTGTAAAGGATTCAACAAAGAAATTAAAATATTTAAAAACACCCAGAAAACCAACATTTATACATATGCTAAGCCAAAACCAAAATTTTTTTCGTTTTGGTGTTGGTGCATCATTCATTTTTATACCTGTATAATAATCAAGAAGAGTGGAAAAAATAAGCAGAAATAAAAATCTCCAATCCCAGGATGCATAAAAAAAATAACTGATTAATAAAATAAACAGATTTTGAATTCTTAAACCAAAACGCCCTACAAACCAGTATATGAAAAAGGTTATAGGCAAAAAAAGTAAAAAACTAACAGAATTAAAAAGCATTAAAAATGGTTTATTAGTTACAGCTCAACCCTTCTATAAGCAATAGGATGATAAAAAAATGTTTCAATAAAAAAAGATAAGGATTACCTATTCAATTAACCACTTTGCAGACGGCATGGAACCTTCATAGTTATAAATATCAAAGCCAAATTTTATACAAATCTCCATAAGGCTTTTTGCATCATCAGGCTTCACTTTTTCCATCCAACGATTAATCAGGCCATCCCTTTCATTTCCTTTTAAACGCATTAAATCATGGAAATCCGATTGTGACTGAACTGATACGGCAGATGGAATATCTAATTGCCTGAATATTCTTTCCGGAGATGGTAAATTGAGCTTTTCAACCAACTTATGAATTACCGGCCCCGGATCAACAGTAAGCTGTTCATAAGTTACTACAACCCAATCGCTTTTCCTTTGCAGGAGTGCAAACTTATTCTGAATACACCAAGCTAACATGCGCCTTTCCATTTCGTTACCGTTACAATTAATGTTAAGCGCCAATTCCTTTTCTTCCTTTGAAAAATGCTGCAACACAAAATCTGAACATAATTGATCCATACGTGGCAATACTTTTCTCGATAAAGCCACCGGAATAGGATGCCGTAATAAGTAGACTACTTTGCCATTGCATGCATCTGCAATATCATTGATATATTTTTCTCCACCATGAATTACCTTATAAACGATTCTTTTTGTAAAAAATCTATAATTGGTCCGTTTAGGATTTGGATCAAAATTATGATTACGCCCATTGGAAATTCCTTTGAAATAATTTACTAATCTATCTTTAACCCCATCAGAATATAAATCATTAAAACCATTAATTCCTGACTGCTTTTGCAACCATTCGCCTTTTAGATTAAGGGGTTCATTACAATATTTAAATCCCGGTTGGGACCAAATTAATTCCATTAACCAGGTAGATCCACTACGCGGCATCGAAAAAATAAATACATCGGGCAATTTGCCCCTGGAATGAAAATTCGAAAAGCGACGTAAATAATCTACAATTGGATTTATATTATGCATCTTCATTAAAATGAGGAGTTACTTGCAGGTTTATTCAATCAGAATCCAATTAAATTATGAAGAATTATGTTATTTTTTTTGGTTCATTAGTTGAAGCAATTGATTACTCGACATAAATACTACATCAGGCCAAAGCTGAATAATTTGCTTCAATAATTTTGATAAGGATTTCAAATTCGTATCCCTGTTTTCAGCATTTAATGACCCGATATAATTGATCCGGTGACTTCCAATAACCGCAGGTATATTTTTTGAAAATGCATTATTAAGAGATGCCAAACAACTATTAACCCAATCCTTTCTAGGATCAGATGCTGGTTCAAAATATGCGTTTCTTGTAATTCTAAAAATTCCATAATCATCTTTTGACCCGGATATATTCAATTTCCTTTTATACTTTTTATTAAAACTACCAGTTGGCTCAAATTGAAAAGCAATTCCCTGCACAGCATTAATGCCGGCCATCTTCAATACAGGTAATATCCTTGAATGCCAGATATATTTCGGCGGAATAAATGTTTGGGATCTATACCCAAAATATTCTTGAAACAAATTTGCTGATTCTAAAATCCATTTATTCTGAAATTCAAACTCACCTTCATAGCCATATAAATCAAGTGCAGCCATTACATTTCGCCGGCCATGATTACCACCTTTGTTATAATTAATCCCCCAACAATTATGCTCAAAAGCTTTCTTCAACCAAATATTATTTTTTCTTAATTCATATAGCCATGCCAATGCATGCACATGCTCACGCCCATGCAGTTGAGGTATAAAAATTTCATTTTTTAAACCTGTGTTCCAGAGTTCAAGAATTTGTTGTCCGCTATTCCTGCGTAAAATAGTTTCGTAAAATGGTTCATAAAAAAAATCATGAAACCCTGAATCAGAAATTTTTTTAAAATCTGGATTTGCTGTACAAACATTTGCAGTTAATATGGCAGCACTTCCATTTGCATCCTTTACACTGGTTAGCACTTCAAATAGCATCGAAAGATCTTCAACAGTTGCGATTGAATCTAGCAATGAAAACCTGTCTGGTTTATAACCATCACCAAGGTTCATTAATTGTTTAACAGCATCTTTATCCCTTGTTCTTTCTGACCCCCAATCATCGCTTTCAAAAACAACAATTCGTTGTTTTGACTTCCATGATTTAAAATCAATATACTCTTTAATTAAAAAAGACTTTAAAGACACCTTAACTAATTGGTTTAATATATATAATTATTATTTTCTAAATACTCCTATAACTATAGTATTTAATCAATTTACTCTTGATTCATTTTGATAATATTTGAATTTATTATTACCTATTATAAATAAACAAAAATAAATAACCAATAATAATATTTATTTGTATTTTTCATCATTAAAAAGTGATGATCATATGAAGGCTCATATTTTCTATAATATATTTTGATTTTACCTTATCTATACTGAATCAAATTCCCTAGTTCTGCACTTGTAAAAAACTCAATATCTGGCCATTTTTTCAATGCTGTATTTAGTAATCTTTTTAATTCCTTTAGGCTTTCCGTTCGATTTGCTTCCTTATGCCTACCAATGTAATTCACCCTGTGACTGCTGATAATGGCAGGCTTGTTCCAAAGAAAAGCAATATTTATATCTTTCAAACAGGAATCAACCCAATCCTTCTGTGTTTGATATGGTTCAAAAAAACAATTTCTCACAAGGAAATACTGGCCTTCCTGAATACTTTTTCCAAGTGAAAAATAATCCTTTTTAAATTTGCCATCACCCATCGGCTCCTGATGAATTTTTGATGTGCTAATGTATTTTATACCCCCTTCTGCTGATACCTTACAAAGTTCCAAATTAAATGGGCCGTTTGGAGGTACAAAAAAAGTTGCCCTATAACCGTGAATAGATTCAAATAAATCTAATCCGGTTCGAATAACTTCCTTTTGATAGTTAATGTCCTCAAATTTTTCCAAATCAAATGCAGCCTGAAAATTAATTCTTGAAGAACCCGGATTTCTAAATCCCCAAAACCCTTCATCAAAGGCAGCTATTGTAAACGGGTCCCTTCTTTGTAAAGCCCTTATCCATGCAGCCACATTTAAATGCTCACGTCCATGAAACTCAGGACGGAAAAGGCCTTGCGCAATGCCATCTTTCCAACAGGAAAGACTATTACTGATTCCATATTTTTCAAGGGTTTTAGGAAATGGCTCATAAAAATACTGTTGGAAGTCATTAGCACGGATTTTATCAAAATCAGGGTTTGCGGCAAGCGACATAGCGGTAAAAACACCTTGCTTGCCATTTTTATCTTTTACCGATGATAATAAATCAAATAAGGCAGTAAAGTCATCAGGTCCTGCTAAGGTATCCAACCGATTATAACCTTCCGAATTACCGGTTTTAAGCGGTACTCCTTTTGCCTTAAGCCTCTCGAAGGCCCCAATTGATGGCATGCGGATACTTCCCCAATCATCTGATTCAATGATCAGCAATTTCCTCTTTGACCGCCAGCCCGGAACATTGCTTAAATGCTTATCAATTCTTTTAAGAATACTCATAAATACAAACTGAAATGTTGATAATGACTTTAAGGATACTTGCCCAATTTTTTAAATAAATCAAGCCAAACAGCGCCAACATTATCAATGGTAAACCGATTTGCATTTTCAAATGCGTTATTACGCATACCGGATAAAAGCGCTTCATCCGTTGCAAGTTTTAAAATTGAATCGGCCATTTGATCTACTTTATAAGGTGGCAATAAAAATGCATCTTTTTCATTGTTTACAATCCAACTTACAGCTGCATAACTATCAAAAGCTACAGGTACCAATCCAAAACTCTGTGCTTCAATAATTACATTGGGGAATCCTTCGTAGGCAGAAGGCATCAGAAAAATGGAAGCATTTTCATAATAACTTTCAGGCTTTTGATATCCTGTAAGGCTAACCCTTTCAAGTTTATGACTTTCAATATGCGCTTTCATGTTTCCCATAAAAGGGCCATCCCCAATTATGATCAATTTCCAATCTGGAAGTTTTTGATAGATACGCTCCCAAACAGGTAAAATAATATCAGCTTTCTTTTGTTGTACATTCAATCGTCCCACATAAAGTATGGTCCTTTCCTTATGAGAGCATTGTGTAAATACTTCGGGTATTGAATTTGGAATAGATAAAACCTTGTCATGTTGATAATCTCCAACAAAAAATGAAAGTTCATCATTATTTCTTGGCGTTAATAAAATAAACTTATCATGATCATCCAAAATGCGACGCAGGTCGCGTGCATGTGTTCTCCTATGATTAAGCTGAATAAGGCCAAGTGCTAACCGATTGTTTAATACTTTAAAAAGCAAAGGATGATACATGGTTCTAACAATATCCCTTGCATTACTCTTGAAACTAAATAAAGAATTTCTTAAACAGCCTAATAAAATGTAACCCAATTTTGAACGGTTTACAGACAAAACCGATCTTAATTCAGCTTCATAAGGCATTTGGTTTATGACGATATCCGGCTTAACTTCACCAAGTACCGTTAAAAGGTATTTTAAATTTGCATCATTTCTGCATCCTCCTTTTTCTTGCCCATGATACAATACACCATAATCAACGTCCATATGTCCTGCAAAAGCAGTTGAAAAATAAGAGACTTCAATCCCCTTTTCAGTAAAATGCTTACCTAATTTATAGGTTGTTCGCTGCACACCACCGTTATTCGGATTAAAAGCAGGTGTTAACACAAATAATAACTTCATACTACTTTAACTTTCTCAGCCCTCGTTTAATTCTTCTAAATGTGTTCTTCATATAAAATAAACTTCTTTCTGGAAAGGTTTGCGAAGTTTGATAGGCCATTGTAATAGCATTCAATTGTTCAGGACTAAAAGAAAAAATATTACTTCCCAATCCATCAGCTTCTGAAGAATAGTCACCCAATTCAAGTTTGTCACCATTAGCAAGCAATTCATTCAACAAGTGAAAAACCTTGATCTCTTTCTTAATATATAATGCAACAATTGAGCGATAAAAAGTATCCAATTGACGGTTCTCTGCTTTTTCAAAAGGATGTAATGCTATTAAATTTTTATATAATTGGAAAACAACTGATCTGTCAGTTTTAGATGCGGTCTGAATAAAACAAATTTCAGATAGGGTAAGAGAAGGATTTACTTCTTCTGAAGAAGGAATTTCCGGCATTTCAACTTTCAACCATGATTCAAAAAAAAATTTCGCCATTGCCATTCCGTTTCGCTGATACTTGGCAAAACTCCAATGAATCGGATATTTGTTATAGACACCTAAAAATGCCCTAAGGGTTCTTGGTGTTTCATATTCCAGGTTTACCCACTTTTCAAAATCCTGAATCAAGCCCTTTTTAGCCCTATGCTTGAAAGTAGACAAACAATGGTCAATCGGATCTCTAAAAAAACCCAGGCAAAATATATCAGATATCCCATTCATTCCTGCGACTTCTAACAAAGCTCCAAGTCCTTTATCGGATGCAAAACCATGTATTAGAGCTTCATCTGAAACCAATATTTTTGTAAAGCCACCTCTATTAGCATCATCCTTCCAGTTCTTTATATAACGATTTACCAATTCAACATTACCAGCTTTTATAGCTGTTGCAATTCCATTTCCATTACCTGGCGAAATACGCCCAGCAAGCATATCATCTTCCCTTATAGATACTGGAAAAAAAATATTATGTTTTCTTAAAACTGCCCGATTATTTGCACAAATGGTCTGCAGAAAAGAACTTCCTGTCTTGTACAATCCAAAATGAATGAAAAGTTGCATGGTTAATAAAAAAACTAGGTAAATATATCCTTCACCGGATCATTTAAACTTCAGAAACTTCTTTTCATAATAATAAAAACTGATATGTGCAATTACAATAGTTGTTGCTGTGCACATTAACAGATCAAGTAAGATAATTTTAAAAGTAAAGTACTTACCAAAAAACAATAATACAAAAAGATGCCAAACATATATACCATAACTTATTTTACCCAAGTACTGAAGTACACTTGATTTTAGGAATTTATTTATTTTCAATTCTGGCCGGAGTATTAATAGCCCAATCAGGGCAAAAAATATAAGTCCCAATAAATTATATTTGAATACTTCCTTTGCATCGGGAATATATTTACTTGCCAAGTAAACCAGAACGGATAATGGAAGAATCCCAATTAAGGTCCATGTAAACAATTTTACAAAGTATTCCTTTCTGCCGAAAAGGGAACCATTAAACTCAAAAATAGCAAGTAAAGCGCCAAGCATAATTTGATCTATGCGAGTGAATGTGGTTTTGTTTACTGAAATACCTTTTGAAATAAAAAAAAATTTAAGCGGAATTATGAGCAGGATTAAAATAAAAATTAATGGCTTAAGGTTTTTGGTTGGAACCAAAAAAACAACTAATGGCCAAAATAAATAGAAATGTTCTTCCACTGCAAGTGTCCAAAAATGCGCTGGACCAGCTTGTAAAAATCCTGTAAGCCATTCAAAATTCTGAATATATAAATAGAAAGGTACTTGAATAATAAAGGGCTTCATAGGTTCTGCTAAAATAAATGGCTTTATATAATACCAGAACAATAGAAATCCATAATACAGCGGGAAAATTCTTAAGGCCCTTCTCCAATAAAAATTTCTGAAATAATTATCATCCCCCTTATTCTTTAGTAAAATCCTGGTTATCACAAACCCAGATAAAACAAAAAAAAGTGAAACGCCATGCTGTCCAAACTCAGTAGCCCTGCGATAAGGAAAACCATCATTAGAAATATAATCGGATACGGAATATCCAAAAAAGTGAAAAACAAGAACCATTAGGGCTGCGATGCCTCTTAATCCATCAAGGTTCTCATAGTACTTAAGATTATTCTTCATACAATTTAATTAATTTACAATTTTCTGAATTATCAGTAAATTGTTTTAGCAGGTACTATTTAATACTTTGTAAAAATCATTCGTCTATAAATCTTAAACACTTAAAAAGCATTAGTGTTCCCACGAAAAGGATGCATAGTAGTGCCTGCACCATCATTATTGATGCCATCCTTTTTAAATACCTTCAAAATGGTGAGATAAATAATTTTGACATCAAGCATAAGCGATAGATTCTCAATGTACCAAATATCCAGCTCGAATTTCTTCTCCCATGAGATGGCATTTCTACCATTAACCTGCGCCCATCCGGAAATGCCCGGGCGAACATCATGTCTTCTTGCCTGTCGTTCATTATAATATCTAAGGTAATCCATTAATAAAGGCCTTGGGCCAATTAAACTCATATCTCCTTTAATAACATTTAATAATTGTGGGATTTCATCAATAGAAGCTGACCTGATAAAATTACCAAAAGCCGTTACCCTCTCTTTATCAGGAAGCAGGTTACCATCATTTCCCAATTTATCGTTCATGGTTTTGAACTTTATAACTTTAAATGGTTTTGATTTTAATCCTGGCCTTTGCTGAAAGTAAAAAGGCTTGCCATTATTATAAATAAAAAGTAAAATAAGTGTAATTAAAAATACCGGAGATAAAAGTAAAAGAGCAACCAGCGAAACTATTATATCTAACACTCTTTTAAAGTAATTTCTATACATAAAATTAATTATGAAAGATTTTCTGAATGGTAGCAATTTCACCTGCACCAAAATAATGATCGTCGGGGAAAATGTTGGGAACCACTTGCAATGAAAGCAAATATTGCATGCAATCGCCTGCATCTGCCATTTCCAAATCACTTAATAGTTGAAGAATTACATCATCAGGATGTAAAAGGAAATCGTCATAACTCACCTCGATTATCGTTCCGGTTAAATCCTTTATTTCCATTTCAATCACATCCAGTACCTTTTTTACCTGGAAAGCAGTCATCCAAACAGGATCGGATAGATGTTGTTCAACATCCAGTAATTCTTCCTTTGTATATGCGCCAGTCCACCATAATTGATGCATGCCTTGCCGTTGCCAGAAGGGTGCTTTCAGGAATGAGCTTATAGTGGGTACTATTCGTCTTTTTATATGAACAAAAACCGCATCAGGAAAAACACTTTGAAGGAAAGTTAACCGACCCGGTCCTGTAATTTTTAATCCCAGTCGTTCACGGCCCTGCATTTGAACCATACGTGAAAAATAATTACGGATTGTTTTTTTTACCTTTTCATCCGCACTTTCCTTTATTAAAAACCCTTTTGAGAATGGTATGCCTGATGGTAAAATATGGTTCCACATATTCCAGGCTTCTGAAGGAATGAAAAGAAACCTGTTGTAAGATTTTACCCTATTAATCCCCGATTGGGATTTCATTCCATGCAATCTCCAATAACGGTTATCCAATAATTGGCGAAGGTAATTTACACTTTCAAAGGATGGATATTTATGGTGATAATTGGAAGGGAATGCGAATGAACGATGTTTTAGAATGATTTCTGAAATTATCGTGGATCCGGAACGACCGGTGCCAAAAAAAATTACAGGTTTAACCAGGAAATCTTTCATACAAATAATCAGGCTTCTGTATAATCAGCATATATTTCATCCAAATGCGCATTGGAAAGCTTCATTTCAAAACGAAGCGCCTGTTGCAAAGCTTCCTTCGACATACTGCTATACATTTCCGGATCAGAAAATACCTTGGAAACAAAATCTATGAAAGTCCTTTTATCATTCAATTGATACAAAAAGCCATTTACACCATGCCTGATAAGTTCCCGGTGGCCGCTGTTATCAGTTGCAATTACCGGAAGCCCCGACATCATTGCCTCCACAATATGCAATCCCAATCCTTCCTGCCGGCTTGATGAAACCCCTAGATTAGAGCAAGCCATCAGGCTTTCTACATTATTGATAAATCCGGTAAACCTTATAAAAAAAATCACGTTCAATTTCTCAGCCAAATCTTTCATTTCGGCCAACAATTTACCTCTACCGGGAAGGATAATAATAAGTTCAGGAAATTTGGCTTTCAGTTCAGCTGCCGATTCAATGATAAAACGATGATTCTTCCGATGAATAAACTCTGCAACGTAAATCATAACCTTGGCATCAGGGTCTATATCCCACGATTCACGTTCCCTCAATTTTCCTTGAGAGTTAAGTACCTTAAACCTTTCCCTGTTAACACCCATTCCAGGAATCAATCTTACATCTTTACAATAAAAATGGTCCCGGGCTAAATTATAATCTTCTGTGTTTATGGTTATCAAACAATCCTGAAACCGGGAAGCTATTTTCTCAATCGGATAAAATACCAGCCAATTTAACATAGGGCCACCCTTGAAAAAATGGAATCCATGTGAAGTATGTAACACCTTGAGTCCTTTGCTCTTTCTGAATGAATTACCTGAAATCCTGGTTAATAAACTCGCCACGGTTGTATGACAGTGTACAAGGTAAAAATTCTCCTTTGCAAATAATTTTTTCAGTTGACTAATTACCCTGAAATGCTTAACCGAGTATGGGCTTCTTACAAAATCAATCTGATGTACTTTATCACAGTACGGCAATTCAGCATATCCATTACATGCAACATGTACCTCAAAACCTCTATCACTAAACCATTTGAGTGATGGAATATGGAAACGTGAAATATGCTTATCTATAGAAGCAACAAAAAGTACCTTTTTCTTCACCTAAATTTCCTTTAATTCTTAAATATCCTTTATATATCCGAGCAATTCAAAATCCTGCCTGTAGTAATTGTACACCAACGCTTGTAATTCAATAGTGTAATATGTCCGGTACTCCAAATGTGAAGACCTGTTTTTCCATCCAATATGAAAAGGGACACCGGTTGTTTTTTCTACTTCATGCAAACTTTCATCTAAAGCTTCGAGTTTGCCAAGGTAGTTTACAATTAACTGTTGATTCTCATCTGTAAGAAATAAATATTGAGGTCTGAAAACGATTTCAATGGAAACGGGGTCCTGTAACACAAGCCATTGGGTTACAAATGAATGAAAATTTTGAAACAACCCGCTTTGGTAATACTTATTGAACTTTACCGCCCCTTCCTTACTTCCCCCCTGCTTTGCAAAATGATAGGCAGAAACCAAACGGTCATAGGGATTTCTAATAATGGTAAAAGCATAAGTTTCGCTGAAAGCCCTTTCCCCCATCCTGTCCCTAATTTCCTTTGCATAAAAGTGTCCCATCCTTTTGCCGTACAAAGCATGGGCAACGGAAGTTCCACCTGCTTTAGGAATATGAATAAAAATAACTTTACGATGATGGTAGGTTTTAATACTACGTTCAAGGTAACATTTTCTTACATTATTTGCCCCAAAAATGGATTCAAAAATCCGGTAAAGCTGAATTTTTATTTGATAAATGTTCAGGCGCAAACTATTCCTGTTTGGTTAAAAGCCCGTTACTAAAAAGGAACTCCTTATAAAACTCATTTCTCCTTTTATTTAAAACGTCGGGATGAAAAGATTGAGCAAAAGAAATATTTCTTTGGGCCTCGTCTATCAATGTTTTAACATTCATCCCTTTCAACTTTTGTTGCAAATCTGATATCGTATCAGGATCAAACAACATATCATCATCAAGAAGCTCCGGGATTCCTCCGGCCCTGGTTCCCAAACAAGTACACCCCCTGCTCATTGCTTCCACCAATGCCCGCGGTAGCCCTTCCTGTTTACTTGGCTGAATATATACATCTATATCATCAAGAAATGAAAATACTGTATGGTGCGGAAGTTCTCCCATGAATACCACATCATTTTCAATGTTATATACTTTAGCCAATCGTTTTAAAGTAAAGCCATTCCCTCTGCCAACCAGGTAATACTTTGCTGAAAAACCATCCTTTTTTAAGCCTGCCAATGCTTTAATAACAATATCCTGACCCTTGAAAGATGCATCTAATCCTGCAATGGTTGCCAACTTCAATAGTTCTCCGGATTCAACCCGTTTCATGATTCTTCTGTATCGCAACCCTGGTACATCATCATCGGATTGCCTGATTATAACATCTGAAATACCCAAATTCCGTTGGTTATTAGGATACCGATGCTGCAGAAACTTTTGGGTTACATAAATTACAAACGGAGCTTTTGCAATATACCTGCGCATTTGAAAATAAGCCCATGGCGCTAATAACTTTCCGGAAATGCTATGGTGTGATAATGCATCCCATGGACATCCTACGGCTTCCACCAGCACCGCCTTAGAATATTTATTGGCCACATCAATGGCCTGGCGGCCGACAAATGAAGGTAAACGCGCGATGAGCAAATTATGATTCTGTATGGCGCCATCAATAATTTGAAGAATTCGCTTTCGATTGAAAATTAAATCTTTTATTGAATTAAATTCAGGGATCTCAACTACCGAAAAACCAGGAACATCAATTTTTGTCATTTTAAGGGTTTCTTCATCTGAAATGCGTTTAACCCTAACCATGAATGTAACCGAACTTCCTAAATATTTATAGCGGTTTACAAGGTCGCTACCCAGTTCATTACCATAATAATTTCCAAGCGCATCCATGCGTAACGGACCATTATAAGCAAATAAAACCTTCACAAACCAATTCAAATAATAAACATCAAAATAACCTTAAAGACAATAAAAAAAATCACCAAACTGTTTTGCAGGATTAAACTGCCCGACAGCCCAATTGCGGATGTTTTCTTTTGCAAAAGGGTAGTTCCCTGCATAAATTTCTAAAACTTTTTGGTAGGCTGTATCTACATCATTGGGGTCAACTAATTGGGCAACCAAAAATTCGGGCAAGGCTTCTTTTATGGGTTGAATATTGCTTGCAACAATGGGCAGGCCACTCATTAATGCTTCAATCAATGCATTGGGCTGCCCCTCTGTAAAGGTTGGAAAATAAAAAGCATCAAAATTTCTTAACACAACCGGAATATCATTCCTGTAGCCTAATACGTGAACATATTTCTCCAATCCTTGAGCTTTGATAGTTGGTTGCAATGCTTCGGTTCCAACTCCACAAATGATATAATGAAACTCTTTTTTTCCCTTTACAGATGCATGGGCCATTTTTAAAACGGCTTGGTGATTTTTCTTTACATCAAATCGGCCAACATTTCCAATAACAAAACTTTCAACCGGTATTCCTAAAGTATCCCTTACTGAAAAATCCTTTTCACATGAATAGCCACCTCCATCCAAACCATTGAAAATTACTTTACACCTTTGATCGTTTTCCTTTCTATATGGAAAGAAAAAATTAAGAGCCGTGGCTGAATTTGTAACGATTTCGGTAGCATTTTTGAAAACAAGATAATTTACAAAATCGTTATATTTTGATTTAAAAAATGATGGTTCGAAATGATTTGAACTAAGGCCATATTTGGCAACTCTTTTTTTAATACCGGCGATATTAGCAAGTAAAAGATATATGCCCCCAAAATTCCCTGTCATATCACACACACTTTGAAACTGATTTTTTTTGAAAAACGAAAAAACACGCCACCAACCAAAAACATTGGCTTGCCCTACGGAAATATTTACAACACGCACATTAAGCGCATGGAACTTACTAAAAAGAATTCCGCCTTTTCCATTCTTAACAATGATTGTAGCATCCATTCTATCCTTAGTAAACTCAATCAGTCTAAGCAAATACTGCTGTAAACCACCAGGTTCAAGATTATATATAAGAAAGCAAACCCGCTTCATGCTTACCGGGTTTTCGAACTTTCATCCAGCCATTTTACTACATCTGCAGATGTGCCATAGGAATATTGTTTAAATAATTCCGGAATCGCTTCAAGTAACATATTAAATAGCCTGAGATTTTTATCACGGTTTTCCTTATCAATCGAACCTATAAAATTTAGTCTATGCACGCTTACAATCGCTACTCCACAGGATTTTATTGATTTTGAAATTTGCGCAAGGCAACTCTCAACCCAATTCAAATTTTGGTTGGTACTTGGTTCGAAAAATGCATTTCTGACGAGATAATACTGGCCATTTGCATTACGCTCACCCAATCTTCTTTTTCGCTTTGTATATCCATATGGATCCCCCTTTAACCCGGGAATTTTCTGAACCCTTAATCCTTGAAAAGCCCTGACACCGAAATCTTGAACGGCATTCTCCAGGAGTGGATGCCAAAAATAACAAGGAGCAATCATTGTTTCTGCAGCGTAACCCCAGGTTTCCCTGAATAGCCGGAGGCCATCAAGGGTAAAACTAATGAGCTCATCCATTTGCTCCTGTCCATTTACATTCATGGCATCCATATATTGTGAAATACAAGGGCTTTTCCCTTCTTTCCGGCTAAAACTTATCATCCCATGGTTAAAAGCATTCATCAATTCTTTATCGCCATGCTGCAATGCTTTCATCCAACGATAAACATTCAGGTGTTCTCTACCATGAAACTGGGGAAAGAAAAGTCCATTTTTCAAGGCATCCTTCTCCAACCGTAAGGATTGGCTGCAGCCATTATATTGCGAAAAGGTTTGGAAAAAATCCTGACCTGTATACTTTCTAAATCTATTGCTTCTGATTTCTTCAAAATCAGGATTCTGACCAATACAATTGGCCGTAATTACTGCGTTTCGACCAAATGAATCCTTATGCTTTTGAAGTAAATTGAAAAGTGCTGTCAAATCATCATTAGACTCCAGGCTGTCAAAACACATATAAGGATTTGAAAGGACAGAAGGATTACTTTTAGCTAATTCATCCCTAACTGCCAAAGATGGCATCCTGATGGAGCCCCAATCATCAGATTCAAAAACAATTAAGGGTATAGATTTCGCAGGTGGCCTTTTTTGCAATCCAATTTTTTGGCCTATTCCGGTTAATCCATAAAAAATTTCATTAAACATTAAACATCCTTACCAAAAAATCCAGTTTAAAAACTTGGTTAAATAATTAAGGGGAAATGAAGGCCTTTTTTCTGAATGATTGTTTTGTGCCTGGTCAATATAAAAGGAATGCTGCATGCGTAAACGATTACCGGCAACCACATGCTTAGGTGAAAACGGGCCCCGATTATTTAGCAATTCAATAAAAGGCAATGGAACTTGTGAAATTTCCTTAATTACACGTGCAGGATTATCAATAAGCTCTTCATACCTCACCTTTAACTTTGGCATTCCAATTGAAAACAACTTTGTATAAAAATTTGAAAGTGACCAGGTAACCATCACATTCCACTTATTTCGCGGTATAATATTCTTTTCAATTCCTAACTCAGGATTAGCTAAAAGCGTCTTTTGCGTTGCAATCAGAACATCATTTAAACTGCGTACCAAATGCACTAACCGAACCTTGAGTCCAATTTTTCTTAACAATAAAATTCGATAAGGACTTTTTGATGACTCTATAATAACACTGTTTCCGCTTTGCTTTGATATAATCAGGTACAATATCCTGGTATCGTTAAGAAACTTTTGAAATACTTTATCTGGGAAAATCAACTTTCTTAAAAGAGAAAAAGATTTTTTGTTTCTAAAATGACTATATAAAATTTTATTATACTCTGCTAGTGAAAGTGACCGCTTCCCTGCCCACTCTTGAGCTACATCATTCCAGAATACACAATCATTTACCCGTTTTGAACAGGAACAAAATTCATTATCACGTAAACCATTGGTAGTAAAAAAAACCAATTCTCCAGTACTGAAACAGCCTGGGATATTTCCTAATATGATATCAAGAATAGTAGACCCGGACCTAACGTAACCGGATATATAGATAACTTCTATTTGATTATCTTTATTAATAAGTTATAAATTAAAATTGAAAGGAAGAAACATTAACCTCTGACTATGAATTTAACAGCGTCTTTAATTGAAATATTCACATCTGTCATTACCCATTCTACAAAGGGTGTAACAAACAAAAAGATACTTGCCAATTCTGTTAACTCAGCAATTTTTAAAAAAATAATGGGAACAAGAGCAAGGAACGCAAGGTGAAATACAAAATTTTCAACTTTGCCCCATTTATCTTCCTTGGTCTTCAAGGTACCTCTCTGGGCTAATAATATAAAAGCTGCCATTACGAAAATACCAGCCACTACGGCACTCCTGTTCGAAAGTGCAAATAAGAACCAAGTTGAACTCGACAAAGCTTTTGTCAAAATACCAATAGAGAAAATATTGGCCTCAACATCGTTCATTTTATTAAAATAATATCCACCAAGTATTAGCATAACGCCAATGACGGCGATCACATAATTCTGAATACCTATTTTAAAGACCTGTCTGTACCAGCTCAGACCTTGGGTAACTTCTATTTTATCATCTATACTTGCCTGCTCTTCAACAGAATAACTTTTTACAGAACCAGCTGCTATTTCATTAGTTTCTGAAAGTTCAGATTTGGCGGAATCAGGATTAATTAAATTTAAGAAAAATGATAATAAAAAAATTACACTATACATGTACTTCCGCACACCAATAACTAAAACACCCCAAGCCGGCAATGCCATGACAAAATACCCGAAATGACAAAGGGGTGCAGCAAACATAAGAACGGCATATTTCACCTTCTTCGTTTGATAATAACTAATACAAGCATAAAACAGTACCCAAAGGCCGGTCCAGGTTCTTACCGTATTTATGCCTTCAATACCCTTCCATAAAACAAATACGATTAAAAATCCATAGAACACATATTTGTACTTAAAAGATGGATTTAAATCAATAATCCTAAAGATAGAACCAACAAAGAAATAGGCATATATAAAAGAAACAAACGTAAAGAATAACTGTGGCATACCTAATACCCCCCCTACAAAATAGGAAAGTACATGTATGTACACATCTTCTTGTGCAGCGCCTCTTCTTTCAAAAATCAATATTCCGGTTAATTCATAAATAAACTTTTCGAAACTCATTTCCACATAGTGACCATAAACATTATTTTCATGTACTATTCCATCAACGCCCTGTGGTAGAAAAATAACTGTTCCATATATAGTAATGAAAATAATTAAAAGTGCTTTCTTTACCTTTCTTGAACTACTCTTCATTCCAAAGTATAGCCCAAGAATCGGGGAAATAAGCATTAAATAAAGTGTATATATTATTTTTGAATTCATGCTTACCTCAATTCATAATTAGAATTTCCATCTCCCAGAAGTTCTGTATTTTCCCAATATCCCTTCATCCTGTCAAAAAAAGTATGCGGTCTCTTTTCAAAAAATCCATATATAGAATAAGTCTTGTGACCAAAACAATATGCATACTCCAAGGCTGCAGACAATGTACCGATTACTTTACAGGACGATGATACCGCAAAAAGTGCTTCCAGTACTGTATATCCAGGAATTACTTTTACTTCAAGCCCTGCATTTTTTAATGTCTTTATAAGGTGGTTTTTTAATTCATCTTCTTTTGGACGTAACTTTACATAAACGGTATTTTCTATTATTCCTTTGCTTCGCAAAAATGGAATCGCCTTTTCAATTGCACGATAATAATAATTTTCATCAAGTCCTGTATATCTGCCATTTGATCCATCAATCCAAATGGTTTCCCCAACAAGTACAGTCTCTAAAGCCATTGCTTTAACTTCCAAATCATCTTTTCTTGGAGCAACTATAATTTTCTTTTCTATAGGAGCATTATAAAATGCATTTTTAGAAAAACAGAAATATTTTAAATCTTTGAAATTTGCATATGACATGTAATTATAAGGGATGGATAACAACCTGAGATTATAACCACGCAATGTGCGCATAACTGCTTTTCGGAAAGAAATATCTCCTATCCCATTCGTCCGATATCCATAATGGCGGTCGGGCCAGGTTACATCTGTCAGATCATCAAATTCCATATATGCGCCGTTCCCTTCTTCAAAAAAGTGAAAGCCTGCACATTTTTCATGTGTAACCAACACTTTTTGATAATATGACATCAAGTCAATATAGGCAATAAATGAATCACCGTTGGTAAGTTTATTAATATACCTGTCGTGCGATTTGGGCGCATTAAAGGTGAAAAGCTTTTCCTTTAATGTTTGATATCTTGTTTGATAGGCTTCCTGAACATTAAAACCTTTTACAGATACCTTATAACGGGAACTTAATAGAATTACATCATTTTTATTAAGTCCAAGATGCTCTACAATACTGTAGGCAACAAGAAATGTTACATGTGAGTGTATGGTAAAAATATGTTTCATCTTTCTTTCAAACTAATCCAAAGCAATAGACAGCGTTGTTTTATCTGAAATCGCATTATTATTATATGCCATAAAATGCAACCCGTTGTTGAAAGCAGCTTCATAATCATTTATAGAATCCCCGATTAGCAAACACGAAGAACCCAAATAATTATTCTGCTGAATCACCTGATTTACCAGCTTAATTTTGGGCACAGGCGAGCCAAATATTCCACGGAAATAGGATGCGATATTCATTTCCTTACACAAAAAACGTAATTCTTCCTGATCGGATCCTGAAACAATATACATGGGTATATTTATATGATTCCTTTCTACATACCGGAGCGTTTGTTGAATTAGTAAAGAAGGATTTACCAGCAAGGAACGCATAATTTTAGAAAATGAGACTGCCAATTTTTGAATTTCGTCATCTGCGATGTGCTCATTTCTAATAGTTTCAAAAAAGTACCTGAATTTGACATAGCGGGATAGTCCGCCATTTTTTCGATGATATACCATCAGCGCATCCACTTCATTTGAAGGATAATCTTTCAGCACTTCTAAAAAACCCCTATCACGGGTTGGCATAGAATCCATTAAAACGCCATCAAAATCCCAAAGAATAGCTTGCAAAGAATCTATTTTCATGTGAGATTATTTTCTTTTAGATATTGTAAAACCTTCTCGACATCCGTAGGAGTATCAACTGCGATAGATTGGGTTGAAAGCGGAATCATACGCACTTCATAACCTAATTCAAGAAACCGCAACATTTCAAGGTCTTCCATTTCTTCTAATTCAGTTTTACCATCTGTTCCCGTGTAATCAAATAAAGATTGACGCGGAAAGGCATATACGCAAACTTGCTTCCAGGCTTTAATAAATATATTTGATTTATTACCAGG
The DNA here is from genome assembly GCA_041740575.1 of Chitinophagaceae bacterium. Lineage (GTDB taxonomy): Bacteria > Bacteroidota > Bacteroidia > Chitinophagales > Chitinophagaceae > Phnomibacter. The sequence continues at coordinate 80,606 of JBGSLS010000004.1, forward strand.
AATAGGGGACCGGGACATAAATAATAACCTGCCATCGGGCCTTGTTACAACTTTAGGAATGGTTAGACTGCGATAATCAACTTCTGATTTTATAGGTGCAAAACCATTTATAACTTCACCAGGATAAAGCGAACAAGCATTTATAGTTGCCAAAATATCCTGCGGATTCATTACAGGCTCATCGCCTTGTACATTAATATAATAATCAGCTATAATTTTTGTTGCTACTTCTGCTACCCTATCTGTGCCTGTAAGACATTTATCGGAAGTCATTATCGTTTGAATGCTCCGGGCTTCGCAATGCTCTACAATGGTTTCATCATCCGTAGCTACATAAACAAGTTCCGGCGAAACAGCCTTTACAGTTTGCTCCCATGTTCTTTGAATTAAAGATTTTCCAGCTATATCTACCAGGGGCTTTCCAGGCAACCTGCTGGATGCAAGTCTTGCAGGTATTACAACAATAAATTTCATTTGCTCATTTTTAGTGCGCAGGCTATCGCATGCTTTTTTTATTTGTCAAATGAAATGCATAATAATCAATGGTGCTGGGTGCGCATCGGCCCGTGTGCATTTCATGTGCTCACTAATTTGTTTTCAATTGTAATAGAAAATAACAATTGTTACCTTGTCTGCGTTAAAAACTGATCATTTTCAGTGTACAGTATTTTTCGCCCAATCAATCATGCGTACCAGGCCATCTTCTAAAGAAACAGCAGGTTGCCATCCGGTAGTATTTGTTAAGTGATCATGCGATCCAAAAATACCGAATTGATCTCCCGTAGTACTTCCCTCATAGTTGGCCGGAATATCTGCACCAAATCCATTTCTGATAAGGTCTACCAATTCTCCTACAGTAGTTTTACGTCCTGAACAAACATTAAATAATGAAAATGTATTGGCCTGCACTTGCTTTTCTATGGTAATAAATGCATTTACTACATCATCAATAAAAACGAAGTCCCTGAATCTTTCGGGCGAACCTTTTACATGAATTGCATTATTGGCCAGCACTTGTGCAATATAAATACTCACCATGCCCTGCCGCATATTCTTCAGGTTTTGTCCTGGTCCGTAAACATTAAATAACCGAACAGCTGCAGCGGCAATCCCAAATTGTGAAAAAATGCGGAGATAATGTTCGCTTGCCAGCTTACCAACGCCATACAACGATTTTGGTACATTGGGGGAGGCTTCATTTACGGGTAAAAACTCCTGATCTCCATAAACTGACATGGTGGATGCATAAACCATTCGTTTGCATCCGGTTTCAATGCAGTAGCGCAATAATAATAAGGTGCTTTGCGTGTTGGTTTGCAAATCATACACCGGGTTATCAAAACTTACTTCGCCCGAGCTTTGGCCTGCAATATGAAAAATTGCATCAAAGGTATATTTTTTGAGATTTTCAATTACCGAAGCGTCCTGACAATCACCTTCAATAAAAATAACACCTTCAGGTATGGTATTTACATAGCCTGTAGAAAGATTGTCGATGGTTACTACTTTGTGGCCGTCCTTAATTAATTGACCAGCAAGCTGGGCGCCAATGAAACCTGCGGCACCTGTAATAAGAAATGTTTTAGCCATTATAAACCAGAAAATAATGATGCGTGTAAAAGACTATCATATTTTGTTGCAGTAAGACTTATACATTCAAGACCTGCATCCTTTGCTTTACCAAATAAAAATTCATTCTCAAGAAAAAATTCCTGTTGTTTGGATTCAATGTTTGTACCAGCATAGCCATCGTACCCGATCAAATAAAGTTTCTTTGTACCAAGTTCAATTGCCGTTTGAATGGCAAGAGCGGTATGTGTATCCTTAAGTTTATCTGTAAAATTTACCTTTTTAAGTTCGAAGCACCTGCTTTTTACACCCTCGGGAATATAGGTACCCATTTTTCTTGGGAAAGGAGGTAAAATGCATTTACTGTTAGGGACATCCGTATTACCAAATACTTCTTCCAAACGGTGGCCTTCATTACCTACCAAACAAAATAATTGTTCGTTTGGCACTTCACTAAAGCACATGGCATTACGTGAACTGGAATGAATAATGGTAATATCGGGGTTGCGTTTCAGGAATTCCGAAAGTGCTTTTCGATGTGTAATTACACTGGGACCACCGCCAATAATCAATGCAGCAGCACCATTGGTATTACCGGTAAATTCAATCTTGGGGAATTGCTCATTATCTTCAAGACCTTTTGATTGATTAGAAAGTGCCCTTAAAATACTATTGAAGGAATAATAACGCTTGGTAACCCATTCCATCACTTGTTTTTGTGGAAGTGAATTAGCGCCGCTAACCATATAGGGTAGATTGGTACCCCAATCGTGTTCCTTTTGAAGTTTGCTAAACTCATCTGTAACCTTCGATAAATAGTTATAATCAAAATCAACCTGACCTTTTGATTGCAATACACTTAACATTAATTCCATTTTAAGGTTGCCAGCTCCACGGCCCATACCTGTTATGGTTGCATCAATCATGTCAACTCCATGCTCCACAGCAACCAATGAATTTATTAACCCCAACTCAAGATTGTTATGACCATGAAATCCTAACTTAACATTCGTTTTCTCTTTAATCTTAGCAATAATATTTTTTACATCTTCCGGATAAACACCTCCGAAAGAATCCACCATATATAAATAATCCACCAACCCATCGAGTTGAGAAAATTTATCATACAATCCTGCATATTTATGCCATTTGGACATATACATCAGGTTAAAGCCAAGTTCAAAACCCATTTCTTTAACCTTCTTACCTAATTCAAGCGCAGTGGAGAAATTTTCAGGGTCAATTGCCAATCTAACCATTGTTACCAAGCCCTTAATCGGGGATAGTACTTCTTCAGCCATTTCAGCAGGAATATCCTTTTCGTTCAGGATTATTACCAGTTTCTTATTCGATTGACTTTTTAGCGCTTCCAGCACAAATACTGGGCAGTAATAATATTCACCAAGATAGCCTTTCATGGGTTTGGACCGATATCCAACTTCTAAATATTCTACTGGCAAATGGTTGAAGCACTCGATATAAGTATCTGCCAACTGATGATCAAAATCCCAATTGGTGTAGTATCCTCCGTCTCTTAATGTGCAATCAAGTAATTTCATAATAAACCAATTTTACTCCAATTACAAATAATTATACTTTTTAAATTTCTCAATATCCAATCCATATTTTTCAGCAAATGCAAGGTTGCAATTAACAAAAGCAGATTTAATAAATTGCCTGGATTCAGCATTAATGACTGGCAAAGGCACAATTCTTTTCGATAAAAATAAGTCCTTTTCTAAACTTAATAAGGCAGAATTCCTCATATACCAGTTAAAGGAAAAGAAACGTCTCGCCCTACTTTTACCCATTACTCTACCAACCAACTTACCAAATGCATTTGGCAACATAACAATAGTGGTATCAGCACGACCCAACGCTTTACGATTTCTGAAATGCTTATTCCCCACTATATTCAATAGGTCTTTTTCATCCATTTCAAGAACATTAGCCAGTTGTCGAAAAAAACAGGGCTTATCAAATTTTAAATCTTCAAAAATGATCGGGACCACTTTTGCATTGAAAACTCTTCGATAGTTATCAGCAACTTCCAAAAAATTGAATGCTTGAAATGTTTCTGACCTAAAACTGCCTTCTGCATTCTTAATAAAAGAATCGAAAGAAAAATCAGGCTGATGCATATATATATATCGAAACTTCTGAAGGTATGAAGACGGAATAAGTTCGGCCTGATTTCGAATGGTAATCAGTATGGTAACATCATCCGCATCACTAAGTAAGGCATGTAATGGATCTAAAAAATTAAGCGGATTTTTTTCGACCCCAAATTGAATGATGTTAAAAATTGCGGGAACCGTAAGATCCTCATCAGAAATTACATTTAATAAAGCATCTGACAGTTCATACTTTTTCAATGGAAGAACTCTATCCATTATAAAATGCTTCCTAAAATCAACCACCCAATCCTGTGAAAATCCTTCTGCAAAAAGCTTTTTATGTGTACTTGTTACTGTTCTACCTAAAAAATTGATTTTCCCTTTCTTATGTAGCTGAAGGAATAATCCTTCCTGCAAAGTTGTACTGGCTGTTTTAGGATACCCAATATGTAATAGCAGCTTCTTCATTGGTTCAATTTCCTTTACAACAATTTTAGTCTAATGAAATCTCCTGCAGTTCAACCATTCTCTTGAACATTTTATTTCTTGAAACCAATTCTTCAAATGTTCCAATATCTACTATGCATCCTTTGTTCATTACAGCAATTCTATCTGCATTCTTTACCGTAGATAAGCGATGTGCCACCACAATAATTGTATAATATCCTTTAAGGTTATCTATACTTTCCTGAATAGATCTTTCTGTCTCAGTATCCAAAGCCGAAGTAGCTTCATCTAATACTAGTAGGTCAATTTCCTTATAAAGCTCCCTCGCGATTGATATCCTTTGTTTTTGCCCTCCACTTATATTAACTCCATTTATTCCTAATTTACTTGATTCTTTCTCAGGCAACCCTTCAATAAATTGTGCTAAAGAAGATTTTTCAACAGCCGATTTGAATCTTTGTAGATTCTCGTTCGTAGGTTCAGCCCAAAATGTAATATTATTGAAAATGGTGTCACTAAAAATTACAGGCTCCTGGGTTACGTATCCAAGGCGCTTCTGATAAGTTTGAATACTTATTTCTTTACGACCAATTCCATCTATCGACATGTTACCACTATCAGGAATAATTAATCCTGTAATTACATTGACAAGTGTAGTTTTACCACTACCACTTTCACCTACAAATGCTATAGTATCATTTTTCCATATGGCTAAAGACAAATTATCAAGTACAACTGTGTTACCATAACTTACCGATACATTATTTAATTCTATTACATCGTTGAATTTACTAATCTTAGTTTTACCAAAAATTTCCGTACTTTTATTTAATTCATGTTGAAACTTTTTAAGGTTATCTATTGAACCTGATGTTTCAAGAAATTTATTCCAGTTTCCCTGCATACTGGTTAATGCTGTAAGTGCCCTATAAAAAAATAGTAAACTCACCATTATAGAACTTATACTTCCGCCCAAGAAATTTACTTGTATCAATATTACAATAGCAACAATAATTATGAGCAAAGGTTCCCTTACTGCTTGAAGTACAGAACCATATAATCCTATTTTTGTCCGCACATGTTCAATTTCAGAAATAGTTGATTCGAGCTTTTTTGAATAATCATTCAGATATGCAGTTGCTTTAAGGTATTTGAAATTTCCAACATGCTGAATAATTTGCCCCTGGTATAAATTACTTCGCAAGGTTAGCCGGGATGATGCTTGCTTAGTAAGTTTATAAAATAAACTATATATAATATTTGTTGCTAATCCCCCAGCTGTTACTAGTGTTGCAAATTTAAAATCCACGACAAATGCAAATCCAATATATACTACAACCAAAATTGATTGCTCAAATGTTTGAAAATACATGTTGTAGCCCCTCGCAACCCTATCTACTTCTCCACTCATTGAGTTTTGGATGCGTCCAACATCAGATGAAATAAATGAGCGAAAATTCATTTTATTAAACCCCATTAACATTTTCATACGAAGACGTTTAATAAAATCTTGCTGAAGCATAACCCTATAAACTCCACTAAAATATTTTACAATTCCCTTCAAAAAAAAGAATACAACCATTACCGCTAAAACGGAAACGAGGGTAATGGAAACCCCCGACGAAATAAGCCAATCATTAATAAACGAAAATCTACCCAAGCCTAGGTCTCCCTTACCCATTGATTCGGACTTATCTGACAACTTTAATAATGGCAAAAACATGGTCAATCCAAAACCATCAAGGATACCAATCCCAATACTTAGAAGGACGGCAACAAATAGTTTGTTACCAAGAAAACTATAAAAATATAGGAAGTTTGAAAAATATTTTTTTATTATGGATTTCAAATTATTTTTTTTATAAATTAAACATAGAACTGTATTTTCAAATTTTATAAGTGCAGGTTTTCAAGTTGTTCCAATTAAAAACAGATAAAAAATAAATAACTATCCTGTTATTATTAATAGGAAACCACTTATAGGTTATCAAAACGAACGAACCAAAAACCAATTATTTAATAAGTTCTCCTTATTATAAAGCATCGGAACCAAATCAGGATAAGTCAACACTTCACCGCCGCAATTTTCTACTACAGCCTGCGCGGCGGCTGTATCCCACTCCATTGTTGGTGCAAACCGCGGATAGATTTCAGCTTTACCTTCAGCCACTAATAAAAATTTCAAAGAGCTGCCCATGCTTATTGTAGATGCTTCAGGATACTGGTCTATGAAAGCTTTGGTTTCCGGACTCATATGTGAACGACTAGCTACAATATTCTTAACTTCAGTACTTCCTGACTTTGCCAACTTAACTAATTCCAAGTTATTACCTTTCAATAACCATGATCCTCCACCTTGGAAACCCCAGTAAAGATTATTGAAAACAGGTACATACACTACACCCACTACAGGTTTTCCGTGCTCTATTAATGCAATGTTAACGGTGAATTCACCATTACGCTTAATAAATTCTTTGGTTCCGTCCAACGGATCAACCATCCAAAAACGCTCCCAACTCATCCGCTCCTGAAAAGGAATTTCTTTACCTTCTTCCGAAAGTACAGGCAATCCCGTTTCACTTAATATCACTACAATTTCATTATGGCCCGCCTTGTCTGCCTTAGTTAATGGTGAATCATTATCCTTAAAACTAACTTCAAAATCCTCATTGTCATAAATATGCATAATTGCCTTTCCTGCTGCAAGACTTGCCTTTTTGGCTATTTCTGCAAATTCGTGATAGTCTAAATAAGCCATTAAAATAAATTACATTAAATTAAATAATCATTCCGGCACCCACTGTTTCAAATGTACCCGGATCAATAAATATTACAGCACCGGTTGTTCTGTTACGCATATACGGATCATATAAAAGTGGTTGTGCGGTGCGTAAAGAAATTCTGGCTATATCATTCATGCCAACCTCTTCAAAACCTGTTTCACGATGCAGGGTATTTACATTAATCTTATAATGTATTTCGTTTACCACTGCAATGCATTCGCGGGTAGTATGTTTTATCAATAATTTGGTACGCGCTTGGAGTGGCTTTTGATTCATCCAGCAAACCATAACATCCATATTCTGGTCATTACTAGTTTGGTTGTTAGGACGCACAATCATATCCCCACGGCTAATATCAATTTCATCTTCAAGTGTCATTACAACCGACATGGGTGCAAATGCAGTTTCAAGGGGCTCACCATCAAATTCAATTGACTTAATACGACTGGTAAATCCACTGGGAAGCACTTTTATATCATCACCCGGCTTAAAAACCCCGCCTTCAATTCTTCCTGCATATCCCCTGAAATCCTGATGCTCGTGGGTATGAGGGCGAATTACCATTTGTACCGGGAAACGACAATCAATATGGTTATGATCGCTTGCAATGTGGATTGTTTCAAGCAGATATAATAATGTAGTTCCCTGGTACCATGGCATTTTTTCCGACCTGTCAACAACATTGTCACCCTTTAAAGCACTAATAGGAATAAAGTGAACATCTTTAATATCCAATTTACTTACAAAAGCTTCGTAATCCGCTACTATTTTATTATATACTTCTTCGCTGTAGTCGACCAGGTCCATTTTGTTGATACAAACAACCACATGCGGAATCCTTAATAAAGATGCAATAAATGAATGCCTGAAAGTCTGTTCAAGCAACCCTTTCCGTGCATCTACTAAAATAATTGCAAGATTGGCTGTAGAAGCACCTGTAACCATGTTTCGCGTATACTGTGTATGGCCAGGCGTATCTGCAATAATAAACTTACGACGGGGTGTAGAAAAGTAACGATATGCCACATCAATGGTTATACCTTGTTCCCTTTCTGATTTTAATCCATCAGTAAGTAATGAAAGATCTACATAGTCAAAACCCTTTTTTTCGCTGGAAGTTCTTACCGCTTCCAACTGATCTTCAAATATTGATTTTGAGTCGTATAACAATCTGCCAATAAGTGTGCTTTTACCATCGTCCACTGAACCGGCAGTAGTAAATCTGAGTAGTTGGTTATTTTCTTGTATTGCCATAATTTATTTTTTTGGTGGGTGTTATCAGAAATATCCGCTCTTCTTGCGATCTTCCATTGATGTTTCAGATCGCTTATCATCGGCGCGTGTGCCTCTTTCAGTGGTTCGGGTTGTTGCTACTTCTTGTATTACCATTTCTAGCGTATCAGCATCAGATTCAATTGCACCTGTAATGGGTAGATCGCCACAAGTACGAAACCTGATTCGCATATTTACAATTTCTTCATTTCCACGTAATTTCATCATTTCATTATGCCAGGCAAGAATTACGCCATCTCTAACAATACAATCCCTGTTATGCGAAAAATAAAGAGAAGGTAACTCAATATTCTCAAGCAAAATATACTGCCAAACATCCATCTCTGTCCAGTTGGAAATCGGGAATATTCTGAAATGCTCTCCCATTTGCTTTTTTCCATTAAACAAATTCCATAGTTCCGGGCGTTGGTTTTTGGGATCCCACTGACCAAACTCATCCCTGTGGGAAAAGAAACGCTCTTTAGCACGTGCCTTTTCTTCATCACGTCTTGCGCCACCCATTGCCGCATCAATTTTGTATGCTTCAATTGTATCAAGCAGTGTAACTGTTTGAAGCGCGTTACGGCTTGCATTGGAACCAGTTTCTTCGCGAACTCTTCCTTTATCAATGCTATCCTGAACAGAACCAACGATAAGTTGTGCGCCAACTATTTCAACAAGCTTATCTCTAAATTCAATGGTTTCTTCGAAATTATGACCAGTATCAATATGTATTAGCGGAAATGGAATTCGGGAAGGGTAAAATGCTTTTTTTGCAAGGTGCGTAAGAACTATACTATCCTTTCCGCCGGAAAATAAAATTGCAGGTTTTTCAAATTGCGATACTACTTCTCTAATTACAAAAATAGCTTCGGCTTCAAGTTCTCTTAAGTGTGACAGAAAGTACTGTGTCATTATTTACTTATTTGGGGTGTTAACAAATTAATTAATTTATGAATGGAAGATCCTAAAGGCTCCTCAGCGGATTTTATTGTAACAAATGGATGTTCAGGGGCTTGATAAGGCGAATCAATGCCGGTAAAATTTGGAATTAAGCCCTGCCTTGCTTTACCATACAATCCCTTTACATCCCGCTGCTCGCACACTTCTAGCGGACAATCAACATATATTTCTAAAAAATTTTCGGTTCCTACAAGTTCTCCTATCATTTTTCGATCAGAAATAAATGGAGAAATAAAAGCTGAGACTACGATAAGACCAGCATCTATCATTAATTTACTTACTTCCCCAATTCTTCTTATATTCTCAATACGATCGGCATCTGAAAAAGTCAGGTCCCTATTTAATCCGGTACGCATATTATCGCCATCGAGCAAAAAAGTTTTAAAACCTAACTCATACAAGCCAGACTCTACGCCATTTGCAAGGGTACTTTTTCCGGAACCGGATAAACCCGTAAACCAAATGAGCCTTGGATTTTGATTAAGCAATTGAATTCTGTCTTCTTTGGTAACTTTAAAAACAGAAGGATGAATATTAACCATCAACTATAAATTAATATAAAATGAATAAGTAAAATACGTATTGGTAAAATTTCTCCAATAAATAACAACCAAAAAAATAACACTAGCCTTGGCTATTTTTTCTAGAAAATATTGATTTTATCATTGAAAATACAGAATTTCTATTTCTGTCATCTCCATAGTATCCATAACCGTAACCATAATTATAGCCATATCCATGGCCATAACTATCACCATACCCATATCCGCCCCTGCCAAATTTAACACCATTAAAAATGACGTAGAGTCTTGGCATTTTTTTATTCAGACGAAGCTCTTCAAGGATATTAAGCTGGCGTTTTTCAGTAAGATTCTGCCTAACTATGTAAAAAGTAACATCTACAGTTTTACTAAATAATAAAGCATCGCTTACTAAACCAATAGGCGGAGTATCTATTAATACATAATCATACTCACTTTTTAATTCATCTAATAATGCCTGTAATTTTTCGCTTAGCAGCAGCTCACTTGGATTGGGAGGGATGGGTCCACAGGGTACATAATATAAATTTTCATGGATATTACTTTTATAAATTATTTCCTTTATGCTAATCTTATCCTCCACCAAGTATTCAGTCAAGGCCTTTCCCATTCCCTTTTGGTGGCCCAGGTAACCAGCTAGTTTAGGCTTTCTCATATCCATTTCCATGATAAGTACTTTCTTTCCGGCTACAGCAAGGGTAAGACCCAAATTAACAGTGATAAAACTCTTTCCTTCGCCGGAAATAGAACTGGTAACTGCAATTATTTTATTGCTGATACCTTCACCAATAAATTGTAAATTAGCACGCATCAAACGAAACATTTCTGCAGCAGCACTCCTTTTTGTATCGCTAATTACTACATGATTTGTTTGTTCCGTAAAGGGAATTGTACATAGAATGGGAACAGTAGTTTTTTCCTTAATATGATCTTCAACCATAACCTTATTATTCATTACCTGAAACAGAATAATACTTAAAATCGGTAACAACAAACCCAGGGATATTCCCATCAGTTTTACCTGTGTTGGTTTGGGCGCTACCTGTCCTTGCATCATAACTGGTTCAATAACCCTATTATTTGCAACAGTTACATTTAGGCTAAGAGCAGTTTCTTCTCTCTTCTGCAAGAGATATAAATATAATTGCTGCTTAATAACCTGTTGTCTTTCAATCTCAATTAATTGCTTCTCAGTTTCCGGTAGAGCCTGTAGTTCCTTTTTGATTACCTTTTCCCTGCTTAAAACTGATTTTCGGCGAACATTTAAATCTCGCTCTGCCTGATTTATATTTTCAATAATGTTGAGTCTCAAATTTCCAAGCTGTTTATTTATTAGCTCAATATAGGGATTCTTGGAGCCAAGTGTTGAAACAAGCTTTTCACGTTCAAGAACAAGGTTATTAAATGTTGTCAACAATCCGTAAAGCGAAGGTGTCGATAAGGCTTCACTTGTTGGCAAAATTTCGAATTTATTAGCGTCATTCAACATTTGAGTGCGGATATAGGTAGATATTTCAATTTTAGCATCTATATCTAAAATCTCCTTGTCGCTCGAGGTAGATTCACTTAATAATAATGTTCCTTCATTTGCGAGGTTTACTGCACCAGTTAGCGATTTGAAAGAAGCTACATTTCCCTCTACTACTTTTAACTCAGTTCCTAGTTTCTCTAATCTTTCATCAATAAACCTAAGGGTATACTCATATATTCTATTTTTATCATTTATTTCACTATAATTATATACATCAATGAGTTCATTCAAAATCTTTGCTGCTCTTATTTGGTTCGGGTCAGTAAATGCTAGTTCAAGAACTGTGCTTCTTGTTTTGATATCTGCAGATACTTTAAGATTCTTGCTTAATCTGGCTGCTGTATTAATGATAGGGCTAATTCTTACCATTAGCCTTTCACCCTGAAAGAAATTTCTTTTGTTTCTTTGGACATTGTTGGTGAAAGTCACATACCCTACGCCCAAATTTATTGCTTTCCCATATTCTCCATCAAATATTTTATTACTATAAAATAGCTTGAATTTTCCCCCTTCTAACAAGCGTAATTCAAATTCCAAACTTCTATTAAACAAGCTGTCCACTGGTGTCCAAGATGCAACTGAAACAGGTGATGTTTCGTACAATTCATTGGTCTTTAATCTACCTTCGGTATAATATGCATATTGGAGATTTAATTTCTTAACAACTTCAACCATTAGGAAATTAGTTTTCAAAATCTGAATTTCATTATCGAGATTTCGGGATGTATTTAATATTCCAAGGTCTTCAAACATTGCTGTTTCCGTCATTCCTGAAGAATACCTAGTATCTTTAACCAACAATCTCATTACTGCAGAAAAATTGGGAGTTGAATACTTCAGGAAAAAATTGGCGCCAAAATAACCAAGAATGGTGGTAAGCAAAATGATTGGCCATTTCCTTACAATCTGTAAGAAAAGACTTTTCGAATCAAATTCGCTTGTAAATTTAGATTCACCTGGATTCACAACATCCATACTTTTTGGTGAATGATTATCGTTTTGGTTTGCAATCATATATTAAATTAAATACATTAATAAATCATATTCTTTTAAAGACTTATTAATAGCAGAATAAAGGATGCTACTGCAGCAATAGTACCTATGTAACGGGTAACAGGATCTGGGGTAGTTAATATTTTGCTCCTATCCGGGTTTACATAAACAATATCATTGGGCAGTAGATAATAATAAGGAGATTGAAAGACCGCTTTGGTCTTTAAGTCGACTCTGCCATAGGTCCTATTACCATCCTTTTCCCGAATAATCATTATATCATCTCTTTTACTAAAAAGTGTAAGATCGCTTGCCAGCCCAACAGCTTCGAGAATGGTGATTTTTGAATTTGTAATGGTATAAGTTCCGGGGTTATTTACCTCGCCTAAAATTGTAATCCTGAAAGTTAAAAACTGAATTTGAATACTTACATCCTGCAAATAGCCAATTGCCGATATTTTTTCAAAAACTAATTCTCTAATTTCTTCAATTGTTAGGTCTTTAACATAAATCTTTCCAATTACAGGCATCTCAATATACCCTTCACTATTTATTTTATAGCCAAAAGGATCTGTAGCCCCACCGCCGCCGCCAGATCTTGCTGCAAACCGAGTTTCCAACAGGTTAAACTTGCCAGCTTCTTCCATATTATAGCTATTAACGTTTATAGAAAGTACATCACCAGGCTGCACTTTCAATGGCATATAATTCATAATGGTATCTATTTTACCATCTTTTAAGTCTTCCCCATCCTGAAAACTTACTATTTTCTTATAGGTCAAACAACTGGTAAAACTAAAAAGCATAAATAAAGAAACAATAAAAATTGATAGCCTGTTTATGTCTATTCTCTTCATATGTAAAATTAAAAACATTAAAAAATAGAATTATTAAAAAATAATTGTTTAAATTATGATTCTATAGTTAAATTATAGCCACTTTGGGGGCTTGCATAAAGAATAATTGAAAGGTCCACTTCAAGCTTATTTGGCATTCTCAAAAACTCTTCAAGATTTAATGACAGTAATCTAATTTTTCTTTGAATTAAATCTTCTGCCTTAGTATGCAATTTTGAAACATAATTTTTATCCAGCGTATTACCTACAAGTACAAGGTCAATTACCCCGCTATCTACACCCCTGGCATAATCACCAGTAATAAAAGCCAATTCAAGATCACCAATTTTTCCTACAACATTTTCAATTACTTCATCAACACCCATATATTTCATTACAAGCTTTTGAAGTGTTTTGAAAAAGGGATTGGATGCATTTGCCTTATACATAACTGTATTCCCAGTTTGCTCATGCACCAACAGACCGGCTTCACTAAGCCTGTTTAGCTCAACGCGGATAGCATTTGTACTTTCACCAAATTCTTCAGCAAGGCCACGCAAATAAGCTTTTGTTTGGGCATTACTAAAAAACTTCAGTAACAGCTTGATACGGGTTTTAGATGTAATCAAACTATCGAGCATTTGTTTTACTTTTTATATGTCTAAGTATCATACAATTGAATATTATTTAAATTATATGGATAGGGTGAATATCATTTTTTATACGGCTTCGCCTCCCTCAGTCACATAAAATGACTCAGGCAGCTCAAAATAAAGGAAATGTTGATCTGTCACTTATAAAAGGCAACTATCAAACATTTTAAATACAGGATTCTTAAATTACTCAGATAGCATATTTTAAGAACCCGACTTTTCTTTGCATTACAAATTATTCTTATACCAAAAAATAGTTTCTTCCATCGTTTTCCGCAAATCAGTTATAGGATGATAATTTAGGAAATCCTTTGCAGCATCAATGCTGGCAAGACTTTGCAAAATATCCCCTTTACGAACAGAACCGTATTCAGGTACTGAAGTTGCTCCGGTAATTTCCTTTATTAAATGCCACAACTCATTTAAACTAGTGGTTTGCCCACAAGCTACATTCAACACTTTATGAAATCCACCTTCAAAAGGCATTAGCATCCCATTAGTATTTACCTGTATTACATTGGAAACAGGTGTAAAATCACGCGTAATACTCCCATCACCATTTATTAAAGGAGATTGATTGTGTAATGCTGCTTTTACAAACAATGGAATTACTGCTGCATATGGCCCGTTGGGGCTTTGCCTTCCGCCAAATACATTAAAATACCTGAAACCAATAAGTTGCATGTTATAAACTTTGGCCCAAGATTCAGCATAAACTTCATTCGTAAGTTTGGTGGATGCATAAGGACTTAATACTTTTCCTAAGCGTGTTTCCACTTTCGGACTTTCGGGCAAATCGCCATATACAGAACTGGAAGATGCGTAAACCATCCTTGAAATTCCATTAGTCCTTGCAGCCTCAAGGATATTTACAAAACCATCAACATTTACATTATGTGAAGTAAGCGGATCGGCGATGGAGCGTGGTACTGAGCCCAGTGCTGCCTGGTGGCTGACTGCATTTATTCCATTACATGCTTTTTCGCAATCTGAAAAATTGCGGATATCTCCTTCAATTAATTCAAATTTAGCATTCGATAAAAATCCCTCAATATTGGATCGAAGTCCGGTTGCGAAGTTATCAAGTACCCTTACCAACGAAATCCTTTCATCTTCCAGTAATGATGCCGCAAGATTACTTCCAATAAAACCGGCACCACCTGTTATAAGTATCTTCATTTAAATGAATTGCGTACAAAAAAAAATCAATCACTTTTCCAAGCTTTTATAGCCTGAAATCAACTACTTCAGCTGGTAAAAAAGATTTGATATCATAAATAATCCCATGATTATTTTTTAATTTACCAAAATCGATTGCAGCAAATTCTTTATGGGCTACTGCAAGTAAAATAGCATCAAAACTTGTTTCAGGAAGATTTTTGGTGATGGATAAGCCATATTCATGTGCAACTTCTTTTTCATCAGCCCAGGGATCATATATGGTAACATCCATACCAAAATATGTAAGCGTGCCTATCACATCTACAACCCTTGTATTACGCACATCAGGACAGTTTTCCTTGAAAGTAATTCCCAATACCAGCACTTTGGCTCCTTTTACCTTTTGCTCCCGCTGCACGAGGTGACGGATAAGTTCGGTACCTATATATTTACCCATTCCATCATTCAACCTTCTTCCAGCAAGAATAATCTCGGGGTGATAGCCCACTTCCTGCGCCTTTTGTGCAAGATAATAAGGATCGACACCTATGCAATGCCCACCAACTAAACCCGGGCGGAAGGGAAGAAAATTCCATTTAGTGCCTGCTGCTTCCAATACTTCCTGCGTATCAATTCCCAATAAGTTAAAAATCTTAGCCAATTCATTTACAAAAGCAATATTAATATCACGCTGGGCATTTTCAATCACTTTGGCAGCTTCTGCCACACGTATGCTTGCAGCAGAAAAAGTACCCGCTTCTATTATGTTGCTATAAAGGTCATCAACAAACTTTGCAATTTCGGGTGTAGAACCGGAGGTAACCTTCCTGATTTTTGTTACTGTATGTTCTTTATCTCCGGGGTTTATTCTTTCTGGACTATAACCAGCAAAAAAATCGGTATTAAAAACCAATCCGCTCTTTTTTTCAATAATAGGAACACATTCATCTTCGGTAACTCCAGGGTAAACAGTGCTTTCGAATATTACCACAGCACCTTTTTTAATGACATTGGCAACCGTTTCACTTGCTTTTACAAGGGGAGTAAGATCCGGCCGATTATATTTATCAATCGGAGTGGGCACTGTTACTATAAAGACATTACATCCTTTTAGATCAGGAAGTTCGGATGAAAATGACAATTGGGAGCCAACTGATAAATTTTCTGATGAAACTTCAAGTGTTCTATCTATTCCATTTTTAAGCTCTGAAATCCGTAGGTTATTGATATCAAAACCAACGGTGGGGTATTTTTTTCCAAATTCCACTGCCAAAGGCAATCCAACATATCCAAGCCCAATAATTCCTATTCGTATCCGCATTGGTTCAGTTAAGGCCATATTCAGTTAGTAGGTTTAATCCTTTGCAGGAAAAATGTTTGCATAGAGTGAGTAACAAAATTACTCACTTTATGGTAAATAGCCAAATTTTAACTTAATGTTATTCGTTTAACATTGATAAATTTCTAACTCGAAGTCTCCATTTTAACCATGACTAAAATTCCCTGCTTGGTAGTGAATTATGTAAAAAATCATTTTTAAAATTTCAATTACTCTTACTTGAATAAGAACTTCTCTTTCTCACTTTCAATAAAATTTTGGCTAAAAAATTTATTAGAAAGCAATAAATCGCACCCTTTAGCCATCAAAATTTTCTAGATGTAATGCATAAATGTTGCCTAATTTATTGATTAGGTTTAGAAAATACTATGGGGTAGCATTTTTTATTTTCCTTGTTTTATGTGCATGAAAAACCTTTCCTTCATTAACTTTTACACCAACAAAGTCCCCTAATTGCAGCCATACATCATCATCTTCGATATTTCCAAAAAAAAATTGATTCCCTTTTGGATCATGTTCACTAAAAAATGCTTTCACATCAGAAATAGCTCTTTTATAAATATATTTATATTTTTCCCGGTATTCTTCTGTAAGAGCAAGACCATTTAAAATGGAATTTTCGTAATATCCAATTTCCGGCTTTGCATTAAGTTCATCCATTCTTTCATAAATCATGGCATGTACGTGCGTATTTCCTAAGGTTCTTTGATTGCTATGAGACATCATAGAATCAAACCATTTATCACTATTTCTTTCTAAAAAAACAAACTTTGCATTTGGAAATTTCTCAAATAAAACTTTATAGAACCCTGGATAAAACCAGGGAGAATCCTCATAAACTTGAGCTGCCTTAAAATCTAATGAATTAAAAATAGTTTCAAAACTACCTCTAAGCCACGTTAAAGGCCAGTCTAGCTTTTTTGCTGTACCCCAACTACTAACAATATACCCATGCTCACGAAAAAATTTGCCTGTTGATTTCGTTCCGGAACGTTGAAAACTCAGAACAAAAATTTTTTGCTTCCTTCCCAAAAAGACTGATCTTATGGCTAGTCTGGTTTGAATAAAGAAAGTTCTGATTCTATTCTTTATTGTGTGTGTTTTTTGATTTAAACCGGATGTTTCACTCATATTAATTTTCCAGCATTTTATTAGGTATTTACCAGCATAAAATTTAATAGGTACTCAATGAAAGAAAATTAGTCTTTAATGCATGACCTTCTTTCTAGCCAAATACCCATATAAACTGTTTTTTGAATCCTTGGCTCAACAAACGAGACAAAGTGAGTAACAAAATTACTCATTCTTGGCAAATAGCCAAATTTTAACTAAATTAAACCTTAAGATAACCCAAATTTAATGGACTAAATGACTATTGCAGCTTTAATAACAATTGAGCCCCTTCGGCTTTTATTGCCACATCATCTTGTCGGCGGGTAGGTAATTTTGCAAGCCTTTCAAGGGTTTGAATAGCTTTTGCATAACTATGCTGATAGTTATAGGCTTTAGCAAGATCGAGAAAATTGGCACAATAATAAGGTTCCGCATCCCGACATTGCTCCATGAGCTTTATTGCCATTTCGATATCGCCATCCGGAAGCCCACCATACAAAATCTTCCCTTGTGCCTTACGTATGCCACCCTGGGTAAGCAATTCAAGATGCCAGCGACCCAGCAAATATTGGGCCCGGGAAAAAGAAGAATCCGCTTCAAGTGCCTTTTCACTCCAAAGCTTCCATTGCCGCAAATATTCAGTGGATTTATCCTTTTTAACTTCAGTTTCAGCCAAATTGCGGTAAGCAAGTGCTTTTGCTGTGCGGGCTGCCGCGTTGTTACTGTCTATTTTGAGTGATGCATCGGCAAAGGCCATCGCTTCGTTCATCCAGGCCGAAATACGAATAGAACCATCTGCCCGCTGACCCATATTACCGCACAATTCAGAGCACTTAATCGCTGCCACTATGTTGGATGGTTGAATGGAATAGGCTTCTTTGTATTTAGAAAGTGCTTCTTCTTCCTTATATTTTCGTTCTAAAGCCTTTGCTTCATCAATTAAAACTGCAGGATCCTGGGCAAACAAGGGTACTGATAATACAATGGCAATAAAAGCCATTATACCAGTGATTCCAGCAGGAATCTTTCTGTTTTTTGGTAAAATAGTAGTGCCTGTTATAAAATAGCGTAACGAAAATATCAGATTCATCATTCAAAGAAACATGGGAAAAATGGATGTTCATGTTAACCCTTTTGCAAAAATGCAGTTCGGGAAATATCATACTTCACAAAAACACTTCCATTTAGCCGTTCAATGGGCGGATTACACTTTTCAATTGAAATGGAAACCTGCTCCGCATTACCAAATTCCGTGAAAATTTGTGCGGTTAGTTCCATTACTACTTCTTCTAATAAAGGTACCTGCTTTTCCATCGCTTCTTTTGCCATCCGGAACAGCACTTCATAGTTTAGGGTCTCTTCCAACAGATTTACTACCTTTTTACCCGGATCATATTCAATTGAAAGATTTATTATGAAATGTCCCCCTGTTATTTGCTCTGGAGCATATACACCATGGTAAGCCCGGAATTTTACATCTTTCAATCCAATGGTGAGCATAGAAATTTCAATATAATTTGATAATCAATCTATTAGGCTAAAAAGCGAGCATTTACCAAACTAAGCTTGTTCCAAAGCACCCAGGTATCTTTCGGCATCCAGGGCAGCCATACATCCGCTACCTGCGGCAGTAACGGCCTGCCGGTATATTTTATCCTGTACATCACCTGCAGCAAACACACCTTCGATATTTGTTTTGCTGGTACCAGGCGTTGTAATAATATAGCCTGCATCGTCCCTGTCAAGCCATTCTTTAAATATATCACTGTTTGGATGGTGCCCTATGGCCACAAAAAAGGCACTAATAGGGATTACCTTCTTTTCCTGTGTTTTATTATTTACAATTCTTACAGCTTCAACTTTTTTATCACCAAGTATCTCATCGGTTTCTGTATGCCAGTAAACATGAATATTTGAAGTTTTAGCCACCCTATCCTGCATTACCTTACTTGCTTTCATGCCATCGGGACCTTTACGCACAATCATATGCACTTCGCTGCAAATTTTACTTAAATACAACGCTTCTTCGCAAGCCGTATCACCCGCACCAACAATAGCTACCTCCTTATTTTTGAAAAAGAAACCATCACATACTGCGCAAGCACTTACACCATGCCCATTAAGGCGTTGTTCACTTTCAATGCCCAGCCATTTGGCCGAAGCGCCAGTTGAAATAATTACTGCATCAGCCGAAAGCCATTTTTCCTCATCCACTTCCACTTTATAAGGTATGGAAGAAAAATCAACTTTGGTAACAATTCCATACCGAATATCGGTACCCATGCGGGCAGCTTGCTTTTCAAAATGAACCATCATATCGGGTCCTTGCACCCCATCAGCATATCCGGGATAGTTTTCAACTTCGGTGGTAATGGTAAGTTGCCCCCCGGGTTGAATACCCTGGTAAAGCACCGGATTAAGCCCTGCCCGCGCAGCATAAATAGCGGCAGTATAACCGGCAGGACCGCTTCCGATAATCAAACAATGTATGTGTTCTATATTTTCCATGATAGATTTTTATAAATATTATTGCAAAGATGTTGTGTTTTATGAATTCACATGGTGACAAAAGTTGATACAGAACATTATGGTAATGTTTTGTGCATAATCATTTTACCTTGGTATTACCAACTGCTCAACTTGCCTTGCATAACCTCCCCAAATGCCAATTGCCCCATTACTAATATTGCTAAGTACTTTTATAGGGACACCAAATGGATTGCCCACATTTGCCTGATTTTGCTCCCAGGTACGCCAAAAATCGAAGGTAGCTTTATCAATATTGGTCAATTTTACATCCACCTTATCACCTCTGCGGAAATAACCGAACTCATCCTGATCAAATTCCTGGTTACGATCCTGCCCACGAAAAACCTGGATATTGTAGGTAAGGCCATCTACAATACCATCGTCATACACCGAGTTAATGCCCGGTAAAAATGCACTATCGTTGCGCGAAGTGAAATACCTTATATAGTTACCCTTTCCCGGCGGGTCTTCTACCCTTGCGAAAACCACTACCCGGTTGGTGTCGGGGTTATTGGGAGCAGGTTCCCACCAAACAGAGTCAATCTTTTTGGTAAGCGCCGGAATAGTGGTGGTTGATTCGTAAACTTGTCCTTCCGTGCGAATAGTAAGTTTATATGTTTTATTAAATTGGCCAATCATAATATTGGCCGGGGAAGCGGTATCAATGGTGTAAACGTATATTACCCCGGCTGTAATAGGTACCGGATATTCCCTTAGGGTAACTGTGCGAGCACCGTCTGACAGAGAAACATTGGCATTGCGCACAAAAGACCCTGAAAGCATGGCAGGTGTAAGTTCATTAAAATAATCAAGGCTCCTTGTAAGATAAATAATAGGTGGCTGCCCGCTTTCAATGGTTCCGTCAACTACTAATAAAGGAGGTAAGGTACTGGGGGATAGGTCAATTACTTTTTCGCAGGCCGAAATAATAAAAGTTCCCATGAAAACCCACAAAAATCCAAATCCTTTCATAAAACGATTGTAAAGGTAAACAATACCCGACAAGTTTGGTTCAAACGCTTTGGTTCGAAAAATCTTTCACAAAAAAGTAGCAGTAAAGCAACAGATAATTTGGAATGAGAAATAGTTGGATTAAACAACTAAAAAAAGCAAAATTCAAAAACTACCTGTTTAATTATATCAAGCTATCATTATCAATTATGAATGTCTGTAATTAATTGTTGTGTAAACCTTCTTGAACCTTCCATATTTAAATGATCGGCATCCATAAATAATGAATCTGGTAAAGTAAGCTCAGAATAATCCAAAACTTTAATCCCACTTTGTTTGAATTTTTCCTTTTGGTCGGTAAAAGTTTGTCGAAATGAAGGTGGAATTAATTGTAAATAAGAAGAATGTACGGGTGTACAAACCAGGATAGGCGTAATGTTCCGGCTTTTTAATAGGGTAACCATTTTTTCTAAAAAGGCGATAGAAGTTTCGGAAGATTTTAAAATTTCATTTTTATTGTAAAAATGCCTGCTAGCAGCATCCTTTGGGTTCATCTTTTTCTTTTGTGGAGTACCCGCAAACTTTCCAATATAGTATATATGTTTTTTTCGAGGTAATAGGAACATTTGCATTAAAACTACTTTTGCCAACCCGATTTTGTCTACAACCATACCCTTGGTATCTTTATAATCACCAATCAGAAAGCTCCTTTGGAACATTTCTGAAGACCACTCTGGATCAGAGAACTTCTCGTCATTAAAACTTGAAATATTATGTGGCGCAAACCCAATAATCACTGTATCAAGTTTTAGACTAGACTGAAGTTTTTTTAATTTCCAATAACTGATTATATAAGGCTCTCCCAATTGGGCAATATTTTCTGCACTACCAAAAAGCGATGGGTCAATACCTCGTTGAAAATGCGAATCTCCGACTATCAACACGCTACTTTCCTTTACCTTAATTTTTTCTTTATTAATAAAGAAAAAATTTATGATGAAATTTACAATAAAAAATAAGAAAAGAGGAATGATGAAGTATAAAAGTGATTTGAAAAACTGGCGCATACTACTCAAAATTGAAAATAAATAAATTCCTGCTGCTTACCCCCAAACCAAATTATCATAAAAATGATGGCGTAATAAAGCATAAAGCGAAATGGCTTTTTCCATCTAATATCCAAATGGCTAATAGCATATTGCCCGGCTCTTCCATTCCATTCCATAACCAAAAATACCATAACCATTGCCAAAACAAATAAAACCTTTTCAAAATCCTTAATGTCGGGTATAGAAAAAAGGTCTGTTGAAAATATCCCTGATATGTAGCTAATAGCATGGCCTAAAGAGTCGGCCCTGAAAAAAATCCACGCGAATACGGTTAATCCAAATGTGAATAAGATAGACAAAAACTCTTTAAGGGTTGGAAGCATTTTTCCTTCGGCAACTATATGAAGGTTATTTCTGTTATTATTTGTAATAAGTAAGGGTAAAAAATATAGTGCATTCAGGGCGCCCCAAATAATAAAAGTCCAATTAGCGCCATGCCAAAAACCACTCACAATAAAGATGATAAAGGTGTTCCTGATTTTCATCCACATACCACCTTTGCTACCGCCAAGTGGGATATATAGATAATCTCTAAACCAGGTAGATAGGGAAATATGCCACCTTCTCCAAAACTCTGCAATGTCTCTTGAAAAGTAAGGAAAAGCAAAATTTCGAAGCAATTCTATGCCAAATAGTCGTGCCGTTCCTAATGCAATATCAGAATATCCTGAAAAATCTCCGTAAATCTGAAAGGCAAAAAGCAAGGCACCCAACACAAGTGTACTGCCATTATAATCAGATGAATTGTTGAAAATGATGTTGGCATACTCGGCACAATTATCCGCAATTACGATTTTCTTAAATAGCCCCCACAGTATTTGCCGTAATCCATCCACTGCCTTAGCATAACTAAAAGTCCGCTGCTTTTTAATTTGGGGTAGAAGGTGTGTAGCCCTTTCTATGGGTCCTGCAACAAGAAGGGGGAAAAAACTTACAAAAACGGCATATTCTATAAAACTTCGTTCGGCCTTTATTCTACTCTTATAAATATCAATTACATAAGACAAACCATGGAATGTATAAAAAGATATACCAACCGGAAGGATAATACTCAGGGTACGTGGATGCACCTCAACACCGAGATTTGAAAGGGCTTCTGCAAAAGAAGTTGCAAAAAAATTGTAGTATTTGAATACTCCAAGAAACCCAAGGTTAATAACTATGCTAAGCCAAAACCAAATTTTTTTACTGGTTTGGTTGTTAGCGTCACTCATCTTCAAACCTGTGAAATAGTCGAGAAGTGTTGAAAAAATAAGTAAAAACATAAATCTCCAATCCCAACATGCATAGAAGTAATAACTGGCAATCAGTAACAATGCATTTTGAGCTTTTAACGACTTATTTGTTAAAAACCAATAAAGAAAAAAGACAATTGGAAGAAAAATCGCAAATGCTAGTGAATTAAAAAGCATTCTTTTTTAGTTGTTAAGTCGTTAAGTAACATATCCTCTAATCAGGGCGCAAGATGGGGGTATTTTTCTAATTTTGGAGCAGCCTTTTAACATTTTCTATTTTTATGAAGGAAAATTGTGTATTTGAATAATTAGTTTAGAAACCCGGAAGATATAATATAGCCACACAAATTTTTAGCCCAAACAATAAAATATGCTTTATAACATAACAATCCCATTAACCAAATAACTCCACCTGTCAGTGATGTATTTATATCTTCGCATAGATGGCAAATTCCTGGTTTCAGTTTAAAAAATTTACGGTTCATCAGCAGCATGCTGCCATGAAGGTAACTACCGATTCATGCCTATTCGGAGCCATGCAACCGCATTTTCAACCATCCGATGGCATTAAGATGCTCGATATTGGTGCCGGTACCGGGTTGCTAAGCCTTATGGTGGCACAATACAATCCCGGAGCATGTATTACAGCAGTTGAAATAGATAAGGGTACCGCAAAAGAGGCAACTGAAAACATCATCGCTTCGCCGTTTAGCCGAAATATTAAGGTGATAAATACTGATATAGTGAAGTTTCTGCCGGATGAAAAATACCATCATATCATATGTAATCCGCCTTTTTACGAAAACCAATTGTCATCGCAAAGCAAGCAAAAGAATATTGCCCACCATGCCGAAAGCCTAACCATGGAAATCCTGGTACCGCTAATTAAAAAATGGCTTACACCAACAGGAACTGCTTCGTTATTAATCCCTTTTTACCGTGAAAATGAAGTTATTCAACTAGGTATTTTGGAAAAGCTTTTTAATACAACTATTATTCGCATTAAACAAACGCCAGCCCACACACCCTTTCGAAGCATCCTTTTTTTTAGCCAAAAGAAAGTGGAATGCTGCCAGGCAGAAATCACTATTCGCGATAAGGAAAACCAATACACACCTGAATTTCAAGCCTTATTGCAGCCATTCTACCTTAATTTATAAGGGTTTTCACTATCTTTCCGGGTATTTTTGCCAAATGAACTATTTCGAATTATTTGGCTTTCCGGTTGGTTTTTACATAGACCAGCCCACGCTAAACAAGACCTATATTCAGTTGCAGAAAAAATATCATCCCGATTTTCATGGGCAAGATTCCGAAGAAGAACGGGCGGAAGCCCTGGAACAATCCAGCATGGTAAATAAAGCCTACCGCACATTTAAAAGCCCGGAACTTACCATGCAATACTTTTTGCAAATGAAAGGGCTGATAGAAGAAGGCGAAGCCTACAAATTACCACCTGCCTTTTTAATGGAAGTAATGGAACTGAATGAACTTAAAATGGACGGAGCGGAAAAGGTTGAAGTGGATAAAAAAGCAAATGAACTCCAAAATGAAATATTTGCTGAAGTAAATGGCATTTTGGAAAATTATGATGATGCCCTGGCAACAGAAAAAGACATGTTAAGCATTAAGGACTATTACTACAAGAAAAAATATATTGACCGTCTTTTGGCGGAATAGCGCTTAGCCAATACATTTGCACCCCAATTCAAATGAAAGGCCCGGATGGCGGAATTGGTAGACGCGCCAGACTCAAAATCTGGTTTTCGCAAGAAAGTGCAGGTTCGATTCCTGTTCCGGGCACCAAAAAAATCACGATCGGTAACAACCGGTCGTTTTCTTTTTTGGTTAGGTTTACATCTTTAAATTATTGCCATTTATGCCTATCATACTAGTTACCGGAGCTACTTCAGGATTTGGGAAGGCTATTGCCCAAAAATTTGCCAAAGCGGGATATGATGTAATTATTACCGGTCGCCGGGCTGAAAGATTAAAGGAAATTACTGAGCAAATTGTAAAAGATTACGGGGTAAGGGTTTTACCACTTTGCTTTGATATACGCGACCGTAATGCCTGCTTTTCGGCGGTTGAAACCCTGCCTGATGACTGGAAACAAATAGATATACTGGTAAATAATGCCGGAGGGGCCTGGGGTCGCGATCCTTTTGATAAGGCCGACCTCGACGATTGGGAAACCATGATTGATACCAATGTAAAGGGGCTTATGTATATCACCAAGGCAGTTGTTCCGGTAATGGTTACAAAAAAAAGCGGGCACATCATCAATATCGGTTCCATTGCGGGAAAAGAGGTCTATCAGCTTGGGAATGGGTACAATGCTGCTAAGTTCGCCGTAGATGCCTTCAGCAAATCCATGCGGATTGATTTGCTGCCCTACCACATTAAAGTTACCCAAATTTTACCCGGTGCGGTTGAAACAGAATTTTCGCTTGTACGGTTTAAGGGAGACGAACAAAAAGCAGCCGCCATTTATGCCGGGTACAAGCCGCTTTCAGCGCAGGATATTGCCGATACGGTTTTTTACACAGCAAGTCTACCGCCCCATGTATGTATAAATGAATTGGTAATTACTCCTACGGCACAGGCAAACAGCTATTACATCCACAGAAGCGGGTAAAAGTTGGTTTTTATTGGTTGAATAGTAATTTTTGATTAATTTGCTGCTACATTATGGAAGCAACAGCAACATTACAAAGGCCGCCAAAAACAATGTTCGAGGTATTTGAAAGTTTACCTGAGGGTACTTTGGCGCAATTAATCAATAACCAACTTGTCATGTCACCCGCCCCATCTTTTACGCACCAAAAAGTGTTAATGGATATTTCTGGAAGGATTTTTGCCTTTCTTGAAAAAAATCCAATTGGAATAGTTCTTGTTGCACCTTTTGATGTTTATTTTGATCGCAGAAATGCCTTTCAACCCGACATCATTTTTATAGGAAATGAAAAAAAACACCTGATAAAAGAAAATGGATTGCATGGGGCTCCTGATATTGCCATTGAAATTCTTTCACCGCAAACTGCAAAATACGATTTGGAAGAAAAAATGCAGGTATATGCATTAAAAGGTGTTCAGGAATATTGGCTGATTGAGCCTTATGAAAAAAGAGCTACAGGCTATTGGCTCGTTAAGGATGAATATCATGTATTTGCAGAAGAAGTTGGCGTACTCAACTCAAAACTGCTGAAAAAGAAATTCAAATTTTAAGCCTTAGCATCATTAATGAAAGGCGACCGAAACACCCAAACCAATCCCACCAAAGAAACAAGTACCGTTATCAGGTAAAATAAAATGCTGATAAAAACGGCTTCGGCTTGCTGAAGGCCAAATTGTTGTGCGCCCCATAAAAAAACTATTTCGCGTGCGCCCAACCCACCAATGGTAAAGGGGAAAATGGCCACAATGGATGAAAGTAAAAACAGCAGTTGAAATTCCAAAAAATAATGATGGATACCAATGGACTGCATAATGCCATACACGCAAATTACCTGTAATAATTGAACGCCAATACCCATCCACAGTGTAGGATAAAAGCTACCTAAAAAAGAAGGGAACCATTTTTTTACGATAAAATAATACACGAATAGCCCCGGAGCAATGAGCAATAAAGCCCCCCATCCTATCCATTGCTGAATGAATAAAAAACCAAAGCACAATGCGGCGAGTATGCCAAGTCCTGCTACACCGCTTATTCTATCCAATAAAACGGCAGCGGTAATTTTTTTTCCGGAAATGTCGCCATACTTTTTATTCAGCAGGATAACTTTATAGGCATCACCACCAATACCGCCGGGTAAAAAAAGATTGTAATACATTCCCAGCCAATACAATCGCAAATTGGTTACTTCGTCAAGCCGAACCCCGATATCCCTGAAGAAATGGTTGAGCCTGAAGGATGATAAGACTTTGGAAGCAGTAAAAAAAAGAGCTGCAAAAATGAGCCAGGCCTTTTTACTTTCTAAAAGCAATTTCCATGTATCTGCCCAATCAATTTTTTGCCCCACGTACCAAAGGCATACCCCGGTAACGGCAAGTTTGAGCAAAAGTTTGAGGAGAGATTTCAATGGAAATAAGGAATAATAAATAAGAAATAAATAATAAGGAAGAATGAAAACGGGTTCATAAAAACTCACTTCCAACAACAAACATTAATTATCCAAACAACATCAAACTTCAAACAATAACCAACAAATCTAAACTGAACTCGCGCCAGCCAACATCAAACTTCAAACATCAAACTTCAAACGGTTTCTCCCACACTCTTCTCACATTATACGTTTTCCTCCCCGTGCCTTCAAAATAACTGCGAATGCTTATTTCTGCAACTATACCAACGGTGAGTAATTGCACACCACCAAGCAGGAATATCATGCCTACAATTAATAACGGTCGACCGCCAATATCGTTACCCATTAGCTTAAGAACCAATAGGTATAAGTTTATAAGCCCCCCAATAAACAATAATATAAACCCGATCGCACCAAACAAATGCATTGGCTTTTGAATATACTTACGGAAGAATACCATGGTAAGCAAATCGCTCATAACACGTGTGGTTCTTCCGATTCCATATTTACTGCTACCAAACCTGCGGGCATGATGTTTTACATCCACCTGGGTTATACGCGCACCCTGCATGGCTGCAAGTACCGGAATAAAACGATGGAGTTCTCCATACAAACCCAATTCCTGTGCAATCTCTGCCTTAAAAACTTTAAGCGTACAGCCGTAATCTTTTATATAAACGCCTGTCCATTTACGAATAAGTGCATTGGCAATTTTACTGGGTATTTTGCGTAACAGCATTCCATCCTGCCGGTTGGCACGGTTGCCCGCTACCACATCCCAATCTTCGGCTATCAGCTTTTCAAGCATCATAGGAATATCAGAAGGATCGTTCTGCAAATCGCCATCGAGCATGGTAATATACCTGCCTATGCAGTAATCAATACCGGCAGTCATTGCAGTACTTTGCCCATAGTTTTTACGAAGTTCTACCAGCCTTATGCGGTCGGTAAGTGCTGCCTTAATCCGCGGGATAGTAGCATCGGTGCTACCATCATCCACAAATATGAGTTCATAGTCATATTGCGAAACAGCATTATGTACAGCTTCAATCATCGGAAGCACATTGTCTTCCTCGTTCATTACCGGCACCACTACACTCAGGTACCGCTTATAGACTTGCTCCATGTAGCAAAAGTACGGGGGAAGTTGATGTGTAACCTACCAACTCTTGTAACCATGGTGTAATTGTAATCCGGCGAGTTCGAGGCTTTTACGTTTTACCTTGCTAATTTCCACACTTTCTATGATGGCATCCGGCATTAAGACCAACGAATTTCCATCCTTTTTCCACCAATCGCTTTCGCGTAAATGGGAAATGTGAATAAGCCCTGCAAGGTATTTCCGATCTTCACGGGCATGCCATTCTTCAATGGTTTCAAACTTTTCCTTTGGCACCATCTCAACATCTTCAAAACTCAGGTAAACCCGCAGATAATAGTCATCACCCAATACACCCGGTGTATGATGATATAATTTTTTATACTCATACTTATAATCATAACGCAAGGCAGAAATATCACTTAGCACGGCAGAAGCAGTTGGGAAACTACCAGCACCCTTACCATAAAAAAACTGTTTATCAGAAAATCCGCTTTCAATTACGACACCATTATACTCATGGCGTACAAAGGCAAGGTGATTATCCGGTTTTACAAACTGCGGTAATACAAATGCCGCCACTTTCCCGCTTTCCAATTTTCGCGCCTGCGCAACCAGCCTGATGGTCCAGCCCTTTTCGCTGCCTACTTGTGCGTCAAACCCCTGCACGTTCTGTATACCATTGAAAAGGATGTTTTCCGATTTGGTTACAATACCATATGCATGGGTTAATAAAAATGTCCATTTGTTTACTGCATCATATCCTTCCACATCAAGCTTAGGGTCGCTTTCAGCAAAGCCAAGTTGTTGTGCTTGCAGTAATGCATCGCGATAGTCAAGCCTATCTTCAAACATTTTAGTGAGAATATAATTGGTACTGCCGTTTACAATGGCCTTAATACCATGCAAAAGATCATTATCATAATATTCTTCCAGGTTGCGGATTACCGGAATAGATGCACAGGCTGCGGCTTCACAAAGGAAGGAGCGACCGGTTTCTTTTTGCAATGACAACAATTCAGGCAAATTTTCTGCAATCATTTTTTTACTGGCACTCACTACATGCTTGCCATTTAATAGTGCTGTTTTTACAATTGCAAATGCAGCTACCGAATCATCAATTACTTCTACAATTACATTTATCTCCGGGTCGTTCAGCAGCAAGTCGCGCTCCGTTGTAAACAATTCTACAGGGGCTTGCCTTGGCTTACCCGGGTTTTTAATACATACTCTTTTAATAGAAGCCTTTAACGAAGGTGTTTGCTTTAATACCTTGTATAAACCTTCGCCCACAACACCAAAACCGAATAAACCAATAGTGAGTGCTTTGTGGTGATCTTGTGAACTATGCTGATTCTCCTGTTGCATAACTTATATTATTTTGATAGAATGTTATACTAGAATGTTGAGATAAAAAATGAAGAATATGGCGACTGAGTTGCTCATATTCAAGCAAAAATCCATCATGGCCAAATAAGGAACTTATAACCGCTAGTTGTGCACCTTTAATATTTTTTGCCAGGTATTCCTGTTCGGCAGGTGGGTAAAGTACGTCACTATCAATGCTCACTACCAATGTGTTTGCCGTAATAACTTTCAAAGCTGCTTCCACATTTTTTCTTCCCCTTCCCACATGATGACTGTCCATGGTTTTGCTGAGCTGATAATAGCTAAATGCGTTAAAACGTTTTGCCAGTTTTTCGCCCTGGTAACGCTGATAACTTGCTGCACCACCTTCACTTTCTCCGTTAGCAGAAATATGTATTTGACTGTTGTTATGATGTTGTGTCTTTTGGTAACCTTCGTAACTGCGATAGCTGATAAGTGCAAGCGCCCTTGCTGCCTTCATGCCTGCAATTCCAGCTTCGGGATTATTTTGCCCCCAGGTACCATCGGCTTCAATAGCCATGCGTTGGGTGGCATTAAATGCAATCCCCCATGCGGAATGAAAAGCATTTGTTGCAATTGGGATAATGTTTTCAAATAACTCTGGTTCTTCAATAGCCCATTCCAATAGTTGCTGACCGCCAAGGCTGCCACCAATACCAATATGTATTTTTTTAATACCCAGGTATTTGCGCAGCGGTTGAAAGGCATGTACAATATCCCTTGTGGTGAACAAGGGAAATTTGTAATAAAAGGGCTGCCCGGTTTGTGGATCAATATCCAGCGGCCCTACGCTACCATAACAACTGCCCGGTACATTTACGCATACAATAAAATATTGCGCCGGATTAAACAATTTGGCTTCACCCACCAAGCCTTCCCACCATTCATGTGGAGCACTGTTTGCAGTAAGTGCATGGAAGATCCAAACCACATTATCACCACTTGCATTCAGGCTACCATAGGTGTTGTACGCAAGATGATAACTGCTAAGGCACTCACCCGATTCAAGTAATAATCCTCCCCATTCTATCAGCCCATTATTCGAAGGCAAGTTATCAGGAACACAAAAAATTTGGGTTTCACTTTCCATATAAAAGGTTAGTCACGAATACACGAACAATAATCAATAAATGAAATCATCCATTATTCGTGCATTCGTGACAATTAACATGTAAATTCAATAAAACTTAAGACGTAGCAAGTGCCTGATCAATATCTTCTTTAATATCATCAATATGCTCGATGCCAACACTTATGCGCACAAGGTTAGGATCTACACCACTAGCCTTTTGTTCTGCTTCACTTAATTGC
Organism: Chitinophagaceae bacterium; assembly: GCA_041740575.1. Classification (GTDB taxonomy): domain Bacteria; phylum Bacteroidota; class Bacteroidia; order Chitinophagales; family Chitinophagaceae; genus Phnomibacter. The sequence continues at coordinate 111,636 of JBGSLS010000004.1, forward strand.
TCATGCGTTGTAGATGCAGGATGGATTGCCAAAGTTTTTGCATCGCCTACATTGGCAAGATGGCTGATTAATTTCAGGCTGTCAATAAACTTAACAGCGCTTTCTTTGCCACCTTTTACCCCAATTTGCAGAATGCTTCCAAAACCATTTGTCAGGTACTTCTTAGCAAGTTCATGGTAAGGATTGTTTTCCAAACCCGGGTATAGCACAAACTCAACTTTTGGATGATTTTCAAGCCATTTCGCTAACTCAAGTGAATTCTCACAATGGCGTTGTACACGAAGCGATAGTGTTTCCAAACCCTGAATAAGTAAAAAAGAATTGAACGGACTTAACGCAGGACCAAAATCGCGCAACCCTTCTACCCTTGCACGAATGGCAAACTGAACATTGGGCATTCCAAGTGGGTTATCAATGCCAAAAACATTGCTGAATACCAATCCATGGTATCCTTCGGATGGCTCGCTGAATTGCGGAAATTTACCATTTCCCCAATTATAGTTTCCACCATCTACTATTACGCCACCAATACTTGTACCATGGCCACCAATCCACTTGGTAGCACTTTCAACTACCACATTGGCTCCCCATTCTATAGGGCGAAAAAGGTAACCGCCGGCACCAAACGTGTTGTCCACAATGAGCGGAAGATCAAACGCTTTTGCCAGCGATGCAAACTTTTCAAAATCGGGAATATTCAAGCGTGGATTTCCCACGGTTTCAAGGTAAATGCCCTTTGTATTCTTATCAATAAGGGGAACAAAATTTTCAGCATTATCACTATCAGCAAATCGAACCTCAATGCCAAGGCGCTTGAATGCTACTTTAAACTGATTGTAGGTACCACCGTACAAATAGCTTGTGGAAATAATATTGTCACCGGCCTGTAAAAAGTTATTAATCGCAATAAACTGTGCCGATTGTCCGCTAGCGGTGGCCAATGCAGCTACGCCACCTTCGAGTGCTGCAATACGTTGCTCAAACACGTCGGTAGTGGGGTTCATAATACGGGTGTAGATGTTACCAAATTGGCGCAGGCCAAAAAGATTGGCGGCATGTTCGCTGTTATCAAAGCCATAAGAAGTGGTTTGGTAAATAGGAACCGCACGACTTTTTGTGGTAGGATCAATTTGCTGTCCTGCATGTAATTGCAGTGTTTCGAAACGATAGTTACTCATGATAAATGGCAATTTATGTGTGAAAGAATGAAAAAAAATTTGCCACCCACACCGCCATCCCAATACCCCAAATGAGTGGTACAGCGGGAAGGCAGTGTAAGCCGGGTGAAGGCTCATCCTTGGTTGGAGGAACTTATCAGAGAAGATGGGTAATACCGGCTTACCGGGGCTATTTCATTATACAGATATGTCCCCTGGCAGGTGTGCCAAAAGACCTTAAATGAAAAAAGCTCATCCGGTAAGTCAGGATGAGCTTGATATAAAAAATTGGAATAATCAAACTAAATCTCTGACTTATCTCATTACGCATAACACGTAATTGGAATTGGCACCTTCTACGGAGTGAGAACATCCGCAGGGTTGCCAAGGCTTCAAAGGGCCATGTCCCTCAGCCTTTCTGGATAAGTATCCTTTTAAAAGAACTGATGCAAAATTAGCAGGATGATGTTGAAACAACCAAAAAAAATATTTATAGCTTACAAAACCATGCCCCAAAAGCCTTTTTGTTTTTCTTCCTCACTACCCCAATCATATACCTTAATAACCTGTGCCATAAGCTCTTTACGGGTAATGGGAGCCCCTTTAGCCGCAGGCCTTTTTAGCTCATCGGGCTTGGGGCTAACCAACTCAACCTTAGTTGCATACCAGGTAGTAAAAAAGCGAGGAAAGGCTAACCCTAAAATTGCACCCGGCAAACCATTATACTGCTCGGGGCCGGCGGGTACCGGTATTTGATCCGTATAAAAAGCTACCACATAAAGGGTATCAAACAAGCGGCCTACGGCCTTTCGGCAATCAAATCCCGCAATCGTACGTACTTCATCGGTAATTCTCCATTCAATCTGTAACAAACTATCCTGAATCAAGAATTTTTTTTCAAAAACCTGCTTCAATGATGTGGATATACCTAATCCATAATCAGCATGAACTATATTTTCTTCGGAACCCGATTGTCCCCACCAATTTTTCCATTTGTCATCAGCAACTTCTTTACCCGCCTTAAAAACCGTGGTCGTACTGTCAAACACCATATCAAAATAACTTGTCCGGTACACAGGCATCCTGTCTTTCATTTCCCTGGTCCAGGAATTATCTTCCATTGATTTGTGCATATTTACCTTTTTCTCGTATTCAATTTTACCTTTAGAAACGAATACAGCTTGTCCATTAACAACCTGCATGAAGCAGAAGGCAAACAAAGTCAATATAAATATTTTACGCATATAATTTCTTTTACCGTTAAGAGCAAATAATACATCCATTATTTAACCAGATTCAGTTTTTTACCAATTATCTTCCACCTTTTGCGGCCCCTTATTAAAAGTCCAGTTAAGTGTTACCAACCAATATTGGCGTATAACATCATACGTCCGTTCTGAAATATAATTGGAGCTGATATTTCGCTGGAAACCTATATTCTGATTCAGAATATCGCGCATGGTAAATCCAAGTTTAAGGTCTTCTTTTTTCGAAATTTTCTTTTCAATGGCAGCATTCCAGATAAAGGCATTATTGTTATTCTCAAACACATCCGTCTTTTGCCGCCAGTTAAATTCAAAATCGGTTGTCAATACAATATTCTTTGGCAAATCTACCCTTGTATCAAAATTCGAAGTAGTAGTCCAATACTTGGTGGTAAGTTCCGGACGTATAGATGATTCACTGAAATTATAAGCTACAGATTGCCGAAGGCTTACGCTAAATTTATTTTCTTTATCCTTTCTAATCCCAAAACCGAATCCTAAGTTCCGGCTTGTTGTTTGGTTTTCAATTCCGTTTATAAAATTGGTCGATCTGTTGAGGTTGGGGTCAAAACTTAAATCAATGCCTATGTCAGGTTTTTTCCATGTAAAATTATAACCCACATACCCACTAAAATTATAGTTACCATCTACATTCACCGTTTGAGAAACCCTTCTGCCAAAGGCATCCACTACATCGCGTGTACTAAAAGCGTTACTCGTTGGATTATAGGATAACCCCATATACATTCCAGAACTGGACAACACCTTCCACATATTATAATTAAGTGAAATACGGTGATTAAAAGCTTGAACTAGGTTTGGATTACCCACCCTAATATTCAGTGGATCATTATTATCAGCTACTGGTTGTAACTGATTGGCGGAAGGTGCCCTTGTATTACCGTTATAGTTAAGCCTTAAACTGCTAAACTGCCCAAGTTTGTAGGAAACATTTGCCCTTGGGAAAAAATTGGTAAAGTTGTACAACCTTGTGGTATCCCTGAAGAGATCATCCTGGCGCCAATCGGTAAACGCTACATCGCCACCCAAACCATATTGCATTTTTTTTCCATTATAGCGATAACCTGCACCGGTGCGCTGTACGATTGTTTTGAATTTAAAATCATTTGAAAAAAGACTATCTAAGGATTCATACTTTTCGCCTGTTTTATTATAACTCAATCTCTCTTCGCGACTATTGGTTTGGGTATATCCATAGTTCAATTCTACTATACCTTTTTTACCAATGGGTTCACTATAAGCTACCCTTCCACCTATCGAATTAGACTTAGTAACATTATCTTTCTTTTGATCAATTGTATCTTTTTTGAAAATACCGGCTTCGTTATAAAATTCATTGTAAGTGAGTAAATACCCATCTGTTTCACTCTCATTGAAATTATCAGAAATATTAACCGAAAAAGTTCGTCTCGGCTTTTTAAACTTTAGTTTATATAAAACACTTCCCGAAAACTGGGATTGGATTCCATCAGAAGTAGTTGTTCTATTACTTCGATTTACCGGTTGTTTTTTACTATTGAGTGCTTCGCTTAAAAAATTATTATAAATGCTATTATCACCATAAGAACCGCTAAATGTAAAGGTTAGCGATTGCATACTATCAATAAAAACATCAGATTTAATTTGCCCTTTATGACGCATACGTAAGGCAATATTCCGACCGGTTTCGTTATTGAAAAATTGTGTATCAGGCAAAATATTCTGTGTTGTTACACTGGTATTGGCTTCTGTTTTAAGTTTTTGAAACCGGTAAGCTCCATTTACATTGCTCCTGTTTTCATTCCACTTATTACCATAACTGGTACCAATATTCCATGTGGACGGCAAACCTTCCCCGTAATATCCCCCTGTACCGCCAAATTCATCTCCGGAGCTCCACATCATAATACTTCCATCGTCCCCTATTTCCATATTGGTGTTTAAATTTCCACCAAACTGGCTTTCGTCCGACCAACCAAGCGCATTATTATTGGTATTTGCCATAATGCCATACACACTAAACTTGCGCTTATCTTTAAATGCATTTATCATTGCCTGGTTTTCCCAACGATTTGGAAGACCAGCCCCCAATTTTACCTTACCAAAATACCCCTTCTTAAATTCATCCTTCAATTTCAGGTTAATTGTTTTTTGGGTTTGGCCGTCATCCACCCCGGTAAAAGTTGCCTGATCGCTTTTTTTATCAAACACCTGCACTTCCTTCACAGCAAGCGCCTGCAGGTTACGTGTAGCAAGCGTAGGGTCGTCTCCAAAAAATTCGTCACCATCCACCAACACCTTCTCTACACGCTGTCCATGTGCCGTAATTTGCCCTTTGCTATCCACCGTAAGGCCGGGTAACTTTTTCAATAAATCTTCTACTGTAGCCCCTTCTCTTACTTTAAAACTATCTGCTGTAAATGAAAGGGTATCACCTTTCATACGTACCGGACTTGCTCTGACAATTACATTTTGCAACAAAACAGCCTTGGTAAGCATATTAATGGCGCCCAAATCTGTATTGCCTTCCACCTCAACAAAATCAGCATGATCAGCATAATCGGGATAAGTAATCAGCAAAATATAATTACCATTTTTAGGTACCGGCATGCTAAATGACCCGTCATTACCTGAACGTACAAAACGCAACAAAACTGAATCGGTGGATCTTAATAAGGATACAGATGCATTCTTAAGATTAGCTTTCTCAGTCGTATCAACTACCCTACCCGATAGAACAGAAGGTTGGGCAAATAGGGCATTGACATAAAGGAGCGAAAATAAAATCAGCAGGCGGGTTTTTAACATAAAATGTGTGATTGGTGCGAAAAGAAATAGAGATCAAGCTTCAAATCTATTTCGCTGAAACCAAACTAACTGTTAAAAAACTGTGAGATTTGATAAGCGGGAACAAACCCATTCAAAAATACCGACTGGCAACACAGTACAGACTGTTCAGGGAATAAGTATAAATAAAAAGCATAATTACACAGGACAGACAAACAAGTTTTTGTAATCTTGCCGTTTTAAAACCGGATATTTAATTGTTAATTAACTTTTAGAATAAAAATCGACATGGCTGAAGTGTGGATTGGCTGCCACCCATTGGATTATTTACAAACCATGGTTGAAAGGTAAAGAAATATGTACTTTTTTCCTTCCGGTGCAGAAACTATTTTATGGTCGAAAAAACTTGAAATACTGCTTTTCGTTAATTTTTTGCTTAATTGCGCAAAAAGTGGGTAAATAATCAAAAATGTACAAAACAGGATAACAATATGCTTTTTAATTCAATAAGTTTTGCAATATTTCTGCCAATTGTATTTATCCTTTATTGGTTTGCAACAAAAGGAAATTTAAAGCTGCAAAATATATTATTACTGGTCTCCAGTTATTTTTTTTATGCCTGCTGGGATTGGCGCTTCATGTTTTTACTAATTTTTTCCACCCTGTTAGACTATTATACTGGCATAAAAATAAATGATGCTACCAGCAAAAAAAAGAAACAGTTTTGGCTTTGGCTAAGTATAGGAATCAATTTAGGTTTTCTGGGCGTTTTTAAATACTACAACTTTTTTGCAGCTTCCTTTGCAGATGGTTTGGCTATGTTAGGATTCGAAGCCAATTTCAGAACTTTACAGGTAATCCTGCCAGTTGGCATCTCCTTTTATACTTTCCACGGATTATCCTATGTAATTGACATCTATAAAAACAGAATAAAACCTGAAAGAAATTTTATTGCATACTCTGTATTCGTTAGCTTTTTCCCATTGCTTGTTGCCGGCCCCATTGAACGAGCAACCCACCTTTTACCTCAAATCCTTAAAAAAAGAGAATTCAATTATGGAAAAGCAGTAGATGGATTGAGGCAAATATTATGGGGCTTATTCAAAAAGATTGTGATTGCCGACAATTCCGCTGAATATGCAAATATAATTTTCAATAATTCAGCTGAATATTCCGGTAGTACCCTCGTGCTGGGTGCCCTATTTTTTACTTTTCAAATTTATTGCGACTTTTCCGGTTACTCTGATATTGCGCTGGGTACAGCCCGGCTTTTTGGTATTGACCTATTAAGAAACTTTGCCTTTCCCTACTTTTCAAGGGATATTGCAGAATTTTGGAGACGCTGGCATATTTCACTTTCATCCTGGTTTAAAGACTACTTATACATTCCATTGGGTGGAAGTAAAGGCGGCATGTGGATGAAAATCCGAAATACATTTATTATTTTCCTGGTAAGTGGATTTTGGCATGGCGCAAACTGGACCTTTATTGTATGGGGGTTCTTGAATGCTCTTTATATCATGCCATCAATTATATTAAACACCCATAGAAATAACCTGGATATCGTTGCAAAAGGAAAATTTATGCCATCATTAAATGATTTCCTTTCCATTTGTCTTACTTTTAGCCTAACCGTATTGGCGTGGATTTTCTTTCGCGCAACCAATGTATCTCATGCTTTCAGCTATATTTCTGAAATATTTTCCAGGTCCTTGTTTACAATTCCACGTTTCCCCGATATTGGAAATTCCATTGTAATTATTTTTCTGACCATTTTATTCATTACAGTAGAATGGATTGGGAGAGAACACCAATATGCAATTGCACATTTAGGTTTAAAATGGTACAAACCCATAAGATGGGCAATGTATTACGGTATCATTCTAACCATTTTCTATTTTACAGGTAAGGAACAACAATTTATCTATTTTCAATTTTAAATATGAAAAGGTTCATTCAAAACAGCACAGTATTTCTGATATTACTTTTTCTAATTACGAACATAAACCCTTTAATTTTATTATGGACAGGCAAATACAAGGACACCGTTGAAGGCGCCAGGATATACCATTCAATAAAAAAGAGTAAACAAAAAAAGAAAACAAGGAAAATAATTCTGGGTGATAGCGTAGGTCATCAGCTGTTCCCAAATTCCAAGAATAATGACACGCTTAATTCATTGGCATGCAATCAGGCTATTGGCATGGTTGGGCATTTTATTCTCTTAAACAATTACCTGAATGCAGGCAATCAAATTGATACGGTATTTATGGTATTAAATCCATTCAGCTTTCAAAATAATTTAAATGAAGTATACACTTACCATTATTTCTTAAAACCATTTTACATAGATGAGTATAAATCCTTGTTTACAAAATCGGTAAACAAGCAAATTCAAAAAATCCCCTATGCTGATTATTGCAGGGTTCCTTACATCCTAACATCTAATTGGGCGCCTGATTTTACTTCCAAAGATTCTATAGATTATACCTTTCTCTCCCCTATATCAATTGAATATTTAACAAAAATTAAGGAGCTAAGTGTGCAGCATAATTTTAAGGTAATTATCTTACCAACCCCCACGTGCCTTTCCAAAAAACCCAAAGTAGGAAAAATGCATCAAAAGGAAATTGTGAAGAATAACCTAGGGGGCGAATTTGGTAATTATTTTAATACCATAATATATTTAGATGATAACAATTTCGTTGATGGAATGCATTTGAAGAAAAAATATATTCAATATTATACTGATTACTACAAAAATAAACTAATGAAATAATTTACTTCTGTATAGTATCTATAATTTTTCTTCTTTCTCAATGCGCGCATCCATCAGGTGAACGATACGCGATGCATAAGCCGCATTCTTTTCGGAATGCGTTACCTGCACAATAGTGACACCATCCTTATTCATTTCTTTGAAAACATTCATTATTTCCTCACCCTGTTTGGAATTAAGATTACCGGTTGGCTCATCGGCCAAAATAAGTCTTGGCTTGGTAATTAATGCACGGGCAATACCTACTAACTGCTGTTGTCCGCCACTTAATTGTGCAGGGAATAAATCTTTTTTACCTACTATATTAAAGCGATCAAGCATATCGGCAACCAGGGCCTTTCGTTCAGAAGATTTAATGTCCTTATAAATGAGTGGGGTTTCGATATTTTCATACACAGTAAGCTCATCAATTAAATGATAAGCCTGAAAAACAAAGCCTATATACTGCTTGTACAAGCTACTGCGTTGCTTTTCTTTTAACTTATGCACCGGCTCATGCATAAAATTATATTCGCCTTCATCAAAGCCATCGAGCATTCCCAATACATTGAGTAAGGTACTTTTACCAGATCCCGATGGTCCCATTATTGAAATAAATTCACCTTCATTAATACCAAGATTAATATCTTTAAGCAGGAAAACTCGCTGTCCGCCTACATTTACCCACTTGTACAAATTCTTTAATGACAATAGCATAAAATATTCTTTTTATGTTGCTGATGAAATTTAAAAATGATTATTAAAAAAATTATGACGAATGGAAATATACCATTCGTCATAACCGAATAAAAAAATTCAGAATAATTTTCTATTGAACATCGCTAAATGATACATTTATTTTTCCAGAAGAAGCTTTTACTGTTACAGGTACACCACCCCCATTAATCTTTCCTTTTATTTCGTCGTCGGATGCGTTACCAGAAAAATTGGTAAGGTTGGGAACAGAAACCTTGTTTCCTTGGAGATCAAGATTAGCGCCTTTGCCGGCCGGAATTCTAAGGCTAATGCTTCCACCGGAATTACGTAACTTAACATAGCTACCAAATTCCACAATACCTATATCCATAGAACCACCACTCGTGGATGCTTCAAGACTACCCCGCATTTGCGAAATTTTCACACTACCACCTGATGTGCTGGTAATTAATTGTCCTTTTACATCACCTCCCGAAATAGACCCGCCACTTGTATTAGCTTCAATGTTTCCATTAAGGTTATTAAGTTTAAGCGAACCGCCTGAAGTAGCAAGTTCAATATTCCCCTTACAACCTTCTGCAGTTATACTTCCCCCACTTGTTGCCAATTCCATTTCCCCTTCACTGCCTTTTACATTTATACTACCACCGGAAGTTTTACCATCTAAAGTACCCTTCATTCCCGAAATATTAAGACTGCCACCACTCGTTGCAAAATCATGGTCACCGTTCATACCTTTAATGGTAATGCTGCCACCGCTGGTTTTCAGATCAGAATCTACCTTTTCAGGTACATAAATTTTAAAAGAGATACTTAGCGAATTTTTCCAATCATTATAGCCCTTTTTCGTTTTGGCAATAGCCCTGATTTTATTAGCACTTGTTTCAATTACAAGGTCATAACTTTTATTCAATCTTTCCTCAATTTCAGCTTTGGAAAGGTCTTTACCATTATTTCCTTTAATATATACCTCCACCCGGTTATTTTGGCCAGCTTCATGTGCCACCAAAATACTTCCACCGGATGTTGAAACTTCAACCCTATTTACCGATCCATCGGCAGGCTTAACGTAATAAGGGGATTGCGTTTGGGCAAAAAGAATGAGCGAAAGACCGGCCATTATTGCAGTTAGGGCCATTCGGTTTACCATGCGAGTGAGTCCCGGAAGGAGAAACTTGTTTGTCATAATTGTGAATTTGTGTGTTTAAATAAATATGATACGTTGCAGGCAAGCGAAATGTTACAAAAAAGTTATTCGGTTCTTAAACTTTTTACCGGGTTAGCATGCGCCGCCCGAATGGTTTGAATGCTTATGGTAAATAATGCAATACAAAATGCAGCCAATGCTGCCAAAATAAATATCCCTGTAGAAGGCTCTATTCTATAAGCAAAATCATTCAGCCATTGTTTTCCAAAAAACAATCCGGAAGGAATGGCGATAATAATTCCAATACCAACAAGTATCAAAAAACTTTTCGCCACCATCCAAACAATTCCCATTGTACCTGCACCCAAGACCCTGCGGATGCCAATTTCGCGTGTGCGCTGTACTACGGTAAATGATGCAAGCCCAAATAAACCCATGCAGGCAAGCATCATGGCAATTACAGAAACGGAAATAAATAATAGGGATGCACGCTGCTCTGCAGCGTATAATTTTGCATACGATTCGTCGAGAAATCGATAACTGAATGGACGGTGCATAATGCGGGAACGCCACCAACCTTCTATATCAGTAATTTGCTTTTTTACATTATTTCCATCGAGCTTAACCACCATCTGACGAACATAGCCAGGTTCCAAAAACATAAGCATGGGTGTAACAGGTTCATGCAAACTTTGAAAATGAAAATCCTTTACCACACCTACTACGGTTCCATCCACATGTTTTGAAACTTGCTTACCAATCGCTTTTTCAGGCTCCCATCCTATTTTTTTTGCGAGCGATTCATTAATAATAAATGCTTTGCTGCTTGCACTATTTTCTTCCCTGGCATCCGGGGAAAGTAAATCCTGTTTTCCAAAATCACGACCGGCAGCCATTTGCATGCCCATCGTGGTAATAAATTCAACATCAACCGGCATGGCATTTACAGAAACATTGTGTTGCCCTTTTTCATCAAATGCCGTTACACCATCGCCCCATTGCACAAATTCAGGGGTCTCATTGGCACCACTTACCGCAAGCACACCGGGTAAGGTAAGCAACGACTCCTTCAAGGTTTCATACTGTTCACGCATCTTTCCATCTACAGGAAGTATCAGCATTTGCTCCTTTTGATAACCAAGCTGCTTATTTTGCATAAACTGCATTTGCTGCATCATTACCAAAGTATATATAATAAGAAATACAGATATAGCAAACTGCATAACGATTAATGATCGACGCAGAAAGATTGAACCTACACTTAATTTAAAACTGCTTTTCATAACCTGCAATGCACGCATGCCCGATATAACCAACGCAGGATAGGCGCCCGCTAAAAAACCAATAACCAACAACAGGCCTAGTAAGGCAATCAACATTACAGGTTCGAGTATATCGCGCATTGCAAACTGCTTCAGCGTTATACTATTTAATGCCGGTAAAGCAAGCCATGCAAATAATAATGCCAACGTCCCCGAAAGCAAAGTGATTACGGTTGACTCACCCATAAATTGCCAGAACAAATGGAGACGGCTTGAGCCCATAGTTTTGCGCATACCCATTTCACCCGCGCGCCCGGCAGATTGTGCAGTGGCAAGGTTCGTATAATTGGCGCCTGCTATTAAAAGAATAAGCATTGCAATGATGCCAAACATATATAAATACTTAATACTTCCATTCGGTTCAAGCCCTGCAAGGTTCGAATACAAATGCACGCGTTGTAAAGGTTCAAGGTGAAATCTTAAATATCCTTCGCCTTCTAATCTTGCTTCTTTACGCACATCATCTTTTTGCATGTATGCATTCAACTTGGCTTCGAAATCTTTTGCACTGGCACCGGGGGCAAGTAGTAAATAGGTTACCCAATTGGCCGTCCACCACTGTTCTGCGGTGGTTTCAGGGCCGAGGTTCATAAAATCGGTAATCATGCCAAACTTGATTTGCGAATAGGCAGGCGGATCGGCACAAATACCGGCAACTGCATAAGTTTTGGAACCTATTTGTAATTGCTGACCCATTACTTGTGTGGTACCAAAAAACTTTTTAGCCTTGCTTTCAGTTAGTACAATGCCTTCGGGTAAGGTTAGTGCATTGGAAGCTTTCCCATCCAATAATGCAAAAGAAAATACATTGAAAAAATCTTTATCCGCATATAAAAAATCTTTTTCTTCAAAAGTTTGATCGCCCACTTTAACCACAGCGTTGGAAAGATAAGTACGTACATAACTTTCTACTGCAGGAAAACTTCGCTTACTTTCAGGACCCAGTTTGGTGCCGGTATATGCAGCTTCATTTACCGTACCCGAAGCATTGTACTCCATAGTGGCGCGTACAATTCTGTCAGCATTGGTGTGAAAGCTATCATACCGAAGTTCATGGCGTATATACACCATAATCAGCAGGCAGGCTGCAAGCCCTATGCCTAGCCCTGTAATATTAATAAATGCATAGAGTTTATGCTTTTTCAAATAACGGATGGCGGTAAGCCAATAAGTAGTTAGCATAATTAAAATATTTATTCGGTTCGTAAATACTTAACAGGTTTTGCAAGCGCAGCACGCATAACAAGGGCAACAAGGGTTAGACCAACTAATAGTAATAATACAAAAACGGGGGCCATTAAAAGCCACCATTCAAAGGAAAAATGATAGGCAAAATCCTGCAACCACTTAGATACTCCAAGCCATGCAAAAGGCAAACCAATAAAAGATGCTATAAGTGATAATAGTAAAAATTCTTTAGAGATTATTCCTGTAATGGAAGAAATTGATGCACCTAAAACTTTCCGGATACTGATTTCCTTTTGTCTACGTTGCAATGCAAAATAAACAAGTCCAAAAAGACCAAGGCAGGAAATTATAATCGCAATAATTGCAAAACCAGTAAATACTTTTCCTGTACGTAGTTCGGCTGAATAGGTTTTATTAAATACATCATCCATAAATGAATATTCGAATGGCTTGTTGGGTAATACTTCATTCCAAATTTTACTGATAGATGCCAACATAGCTGTAATATCTCCCGAAGCTATTCTTATTCCCATTTTACTTTCATATCCATCATTCAAAGAAAAAATCATAGGTTTTATAGCACTTTTTAAATCATTATGATGATAATCATCTAAAACACCTACCACTTCGCCTATTACAGGCACTTCATTATAGCTTCCGTCAAGATTGTATTGATAAGAATAATAGCCTGCACTTTTCCCTTGAAATTCTTTCCATCCAAAATGCAATAAAGCAGCCCTATTAATTAAGAATTTATTTCGGTCTGCCGGGATTTTTTCATTCAATAGACGGCCTTGCAATAATTTTATTCCAAAGGTCTCAGCATAATCATTATCAATGGTTATTCGACTTATAGATGCATCATCGCTACCCTGTGGCACCAATTCTTTAATTAGTTTTTGCCCTTGAAAAATATTACTTCCCGGCAATGCGAACGCCAGGCTTGCAGCTTCAACATTAGGGAGCTGAAGTACTCTTTGCTTAAATCTTTCTTTGGTTTGTGCATCAGCATCACGAAAGTCGACAGTAAGAACATGCTCCCTGTTATAACCAAGGTTTTTGCTTTGAATAAAATCTAATTGCCTGTACACACATAATGTTACCACCATCATAATGGCGGATACAGCAAATTGAAATACCACTAAAAAACGGCGAAGTTGAATTTTGCCAGTACCGATATCGCTCTTGCCCTGTATGAGCAGAATGGGTTTACCGGATGAAAGTAACCATGCCGGGTAAAGCCCTGAGAGAAATATAAATCCAATCAGCAATAAGGATGCAAAAGCAATATTTCTCGGTAAAAGCAATTGCTTAAACGAAAGCTCCCAGCCAGAAACCCTACTCAGCCAGGGCATGGTAAGAAAGCTAATGGCCAATGCGATAATAACGGCCAATGTAATCATACATACGGCTTCTTTCAAAAACATTGCTCTCAAACTAATTAAAGAAGATCCCAATATTTTCCGCATACCTACTTCCCGAAAACGAACGGTTGCCCTTGCGGTAGAAAGATTAATATAATTAAAACCAGCCAATAACAAAATCAAAAACCCGGCTGCAGAAAAAATATAAACATAAGATATGGGACTTGTTCCTATTAATGAACTACGTAAATATAAATCACGCAAGGGAATTAATTTTAGCTTCCAAACGCTAACTGCATTTGGATCATTTAAAGAGTTAACATATCCCGGTAGATTAGCCTGTAATGCATTTAACTGGCTGGCATCTTTCAACAAAAAATATGTATTGGCACCCAACCCCCAATAATTCTCTGTAACATCATATCCCACAATATTATTAGCACTTTTATAACTTGCCATAATATCAATATGCAAATGCGATTGGAAAGGAAGCTTTTCAATTACACCTTCAATTATGAAACGAAACTTTTCATTAATGACAAGTTCCTTACCTAGCGCACTGGATTTTCCAAAATACTTATTGGCTACGGATGTTGTAATTATAATTCCATTGCTATTATTAAGGCTATTTTGCGAACTACCTTCTACCCACTTAAAAGAAAATACAGACAATGAAGCAGGGTCAGCAAAATAAAAATTATCTTCATAATAACCTGTATTGCCAGATGATACTAATACATTATGTTGTTTGAGTCTTGCAACTTCTTCTACCTGAGGATAACGCAACTTAATATCCGTACCAAGTTTACCGCCACTAACCATACTATTTTCAAATTGCGTAAGCAGGGCAATGCGATCCAAATTTTTATGGAATTTATCATAATTCAATTCACCACTTACAAAAGCTGAAATTAATATACAGGCAGTAAGACTCAGTACAAGTCCACCTAATAAAATTAATGATACCATTGGCTGAAGCTTCAACTGCCTGAAAAATATTTTAATGCTAAACATCCTTTATTCTACTTTAAATTTTTTTATTCGGTGCGTAAATTTTTTATGGGATTTGCAGTAGCTGCCTTTATTGCCTGTATACTGATCGTAAATAATGCAATAACTAAAACCATTAATCCGGCAATGGCAAATAACCACCAACTCATTTGGACATGATAAGCAAAACTTTCCAACCATTGCTGCATAGCCCACCAACTAACTGGTATAGCAATTAACATAGCCACCAGGGTAAGTATAATAAGCTCTTTAGAAAGAAATAATACGATACCGGTGGCACTCGCACCTAATACTTTACGAATACTTATTTCTTTAGCCTTTTGCTGTGCTGCATAAACTGAAATACCCAGCAATCCAAGACAACAAATAAAAAGTGAAACAATAGCTGCTATTTCAATGTGTTTGCTGAGTCTTTCTTCATTGCGGTATTGTTGATCAAAATATTCATTCATCCAGTTGATTTCCAAAGTATAACCGTCAAAAAAGGGATGTAAAGCTTTTTGTACTAACCCCTCGAGTTGCCTTGGTTGATTTCCAGTATAGCGAATAGCCAAAAGATTTATATAATCAATCGGACTTAAAACAATGCCACCAATTTTACGTTGTAACCCATGCTGATGATAGTCGTTTACCACACCTACTACCTGGCCATCAATACCGGAAGTGGAAAGTTTTTTTCCAATTGCTTTTTGCGCATCGCCCCAACCAAAAACCCTTACGGCCGTTTCATTTATAATCAATCCACCCTTCACATCCGCTTCGCTACCTTTTACAAAATCGCGCCCTGCCACTATTGACAAACCAATTGTCTTTATATAATCAGCATCGGCTGGAATAAATTCAATACTAACGCCTTGATCTTTCGCCATTCCTTCGGCATAAGCAAATTGCCCATCCCAACCCGAACGGCCGGGTACCGCATTGGCACTTGATACATGTGTAACGCCGGGAATAGATAGCAGTGCATTTTTTGCTGCGCCAGCTTGCTGATGACGCAAAACCCATGGCAAGTTTTCCATATCCACCAGCAGTATATTTTGCTTCTCAAAGCCTAAGTCCTGGTTGCGCATAAAATTGACCTGCTTCCAGATAACCAATATACTAACAATAAATCCAACCGATAATAATATCTGGAAAGTTACCAGCACCTTTCGCAAAACAGTGCCAGATAAAGATCGTGAAAATTTTCCCTTAAGTACTTGAATGGGTTCATAAGCCGAGAGTACCAGCGCAGGATAAAACCCCGCCAATGGAATAAGCAATAGCAATACACCCAACATAAGCAACAAATTGCCTGGTGTAAATAGCAAGTTTAGTGAAAATATTTTTCCGGTTACTTCATTAAAAAAGGGAAGTAATACAACCAATAATGCAAGACAGATCATAAGTGCAATGGAACATAATAAACCACTCTCCGTTAAAAATTGGCCAATAAGTCTGCGCCGAACATTTCCTAATACTTTTTGAACACCAATTTCCCTGGCCCTATCCATGGAACGCACGGTAGTAAGATTAATAAAATTGAAACTTGCAATCAGTAATACAAAGAGTGCAATTCCCATGTACAATTTAACCATATTATAGTTTCCAGTATCACCAAATCCGGTGGCCATCCCTGAATGCAGATATATATCAGAAAAGGAACGTAGACTTAGAAAGCATTTATAACCATACTTATCTACCTCAGCCTTACCATATACCTGTACAATATCCCGGATCTTTGGTACCAATTTTTCAACAGAAACTTCTTTGCGAAGCTTTACATAATTATAAACATTCATATTAAACCAACCGGTTGAAAATTCTTCATCACAAAAAGCTGGATCATCTGCACATGTGGTTGAAAAAGATAAAAGCATGTTGAAACGCAAATGGGAATGATAAGGAATATCACGGAACACTGCAGTAACATGGTAAGCAATGGTATCCTGTATAAAAAGTGTTTTGCC
The DNA here is from genome assembly GCA_041740575.1 of Chitinophagaceae bacterium. Taxonomy (GTDB): domain Bacteria; phylum Bacteroidota; class Bacteroidia; order Chitinophagales; family Chitinophagaceae; genus Phnomibacter. The sequence continues at coordinate 128,301 of JBGSLS010000004.1, forward strand.
AATAGGATTATCGTTTCCAAAATATTTTACAGCAGTCGATTCATTAATAGCAACACTATACGGCTGTTCCAGTGCTTTGTCAGGATTTCCCTTCAATAATGGCAATCCTACTACAGCAAAAAATTCCTTATCCGCGATCAAAGCATTTTCATTAAAATAGGCTTCATTATGTTTGATAATTGGCCTTGCATTTCTTACGTAGGTTAACTTTTCAATCTCAGGGAAATTGGCTGCCAGGGTTTTACCAACCGGCCAACCGATAGTAGACAGTTCTTCAAGATTACCATCGGAACCTTGAAGAATACATTCAACACGATAGCTATCTGAAGCTGAAAAAAAGGATTTATCATAACTTAATTCATCCTTCGCCCAAATACTAATAAAGAGAAAACTTGTTATACCCAGCACAAGACTACCTAAGCTTATCCAAATATAAAATTTGTTTTTCAGCGCGCTGCGCCATGCCATTTTTAATGTGATGCTCCACATAATAGTATGTTTTTGAAATTATTCGCTTCTTAAACTTTTTACAGGGTTGGCAATAGCCGCTTTTATCGCCTGGAAACTTATTGTTAGCAATGCAATGCCAATGCCAACAAGCGATACCACCAGGAAAACCCAAAGATGAATAGGTGTGCGGTAGGCAAACCCCTCAAGCCAAGCATGCATGCCATACCATGCTACCGGGAAAGCAATGATGGCTGCAATACCAACAAGTTTTAAAAAATCAACAGAAATCAAATGGGTAATATGGAATACAGTAGCACCCAACACTTTACGTATACCCAATTCACGCGTACGCGATTCAACGGTAAACGTGGTAAGCCCAAATAAACCCAAACAGGCAATTACAATAGCCCATATGGATGCAATGCTAAACAACCAGCTATACTGTTGCTCGGATAGATATTGCTTATTGAAATTATCATCTGCAAAAAAGTATTCGTAGGGGTTACCCGGAAAATTCGATTTAAAAAGTTTTTCCAACTGTTGGGTGCTTGCCTGCAAATCGGATGTTGAAAGCCGTACACTGATGTATCCATTATTATGCTGCGGGTAAAAAATCATGGGGTCAATAGATCGTTGCAAGCCTGCATGGTGATATTCATTTACCACACCTATCACTTCCAATTGTCTTTCATCCCATTGTATGCGGGTGCGAACCGCTTCTTCTGCATTGGCAAATCCCAATGATTGAACTGCTTTTTCATTCAATAAAACTTTACTGTTGTCATTCCACTCTACCGCACATTCAGCAGCCGTAAAGTTTCTTCCGGCCTTCAAAGGAATTTGATAGGTTCCTAAATAATTTTCATCAATAATGGCAAATGCATAGGACTTCAATTCATCACCTGATTTTGAACCTGGTTGTGTAAACCCTGCGGTCATAAAATTATATCCACTACCCGGAATACTTCCTGAAACCGAATATTGCTTTACAAAATTTTGTGCGGCAATTGCATTCATAAAAGCACTGCGCCGGTTTTTGTAGGTACTGTCCTTCCCTACTTCCGGCCCGCGCAAAACCAATACCTGTTCGGTGTTTACACCAAGGTTCTTATTGCGCATGTACTTTAACTGCTGAAAAATTAATACGGTTGCAAGTATGAGCGAAAATGAAATAGCGAATTGTGCTACTACAAGTCCTTTACGTAAATGTATGCCGGCACTACTCTTAATAATTTTTCCTTTAATGGTATCCACCGGTTTAAATGCAGAAAGACTATAACCTGTGAATGCCCCGGTAATTAAGGAGCCTGTTACCAACAACAATATTCCCATTAACCATACAGGCGAAGTAATTACGGCACTCAATGAAAGATTTACCCCCACTATATCATTAAACATTGGCTGCAGCAGGTAAACCATTACGAATCCCAATACAAGCGCCAGAAAGTTTACGATAATGGATTCTCCCAAAAACTGGAGAATGAGCGATCCCCTTGTTGCACCAATTACTTTGCGCACACCCACTTCACCCGCACGCTTTAGCGAATTGGCTGTAGATAGATTTATATAATTAAACCATGCAATGGCAAGAATAAGCAATGCAATAATGCCAAGAATATATACATACTTAAGATTTCCTGTCGTATGGTAGGTATCGCTGAAGGATTGTGGCAAGTGAATGTATTGCATGGGTTGTAAACGGAAAACAACACCATCATTCTCTTTACCCAATTCATTACGCAGCGCAGTGAGTTTCTTTTCAAATTTCTTATAATCTACACCTTCGTTCAACTTAAAAAAAGTGTAGATATATTGCGAAGAAATATTGTTCAGATCAGCCCAATCATTCTGATTTAAGTTAGCCGGGTTTCTTAGCGTTTCCAGCGAAAAAACCATATCGTTTCGTATGTCGGAGTTTTCGGGGAAAGTATAAACACCCCCTATTGTAAACATGGTGCGGCCAAATTGATTATTCAATTCCAATTGCTTTCCAACGGGATCCTTTGTACCAAAGTATTTTGTCGCACTGGCTTTGCTTATAAAAACAGTATTCGCTTTTTTAAAAGCATCCGGCTCTCCTGCAATAACCGGGAAGCTGAAAAAAGAAAAGAAATTTCCTTCGGCATACCCGATATTTTGTTCGCGAAAAGCATCATTATTTGTTCCTGCAATCTTTACCACTCCCTGTGCAATACCATTTTCAAACCTGCAATAATCGCTTATTTCAGGGAATTTATCTGCCGCCCTTGTTGCCCAACCTGGTTCTATTTGTGCCCAAGTTACACCCTTTACATCTTCATTTAATAACCTGTATATTTTGGCAATATCCTTATGAAAACCATTTACACTTTTTTCAAAACTTATGTATTCAAGTAAAAGCAGGAATGCAGCAATACCCATGGCAAGGCCAACGATATTAATAAAGCTGTAAAGCCTGTTGCGATGTATGTTGCGGAGTGATGCCTTAAAATGTAGGAAGAACATAGTGTGTTGTTTTATTCGTTTCGTAAACTTTGTACCGGGTTAGCAAATGCAGCTTTTATTGCCTGAAAACTTACAGTGAGTAAAGCGATCAATAATGCGATAGCTCCTGCTGCAATAAATACCCACCATGCAATTGAAATGCGATAGGCAAAATCCTGTAACCATTTATTCAATGTCCACCAGGCAATAGGAAATGCTAAAACTGCAGAGACCAATACCAGCACGACAAAATCTTTTGATAATAACCCAACCAGGCTTTTCACATCTGCACCCAATATTTTACGAATTCCAATCTCCCTTGTCCTTCTTGCCACCACAAGAGTAGCCAGGCCAAATAAACCTAAGCAGGCAATAAAAATTGAAAGCAGCGATGCATAACGGACCACAAAACCAAAGTGGCGTTCGCTATCATACATTGCATTTAGTGTATCATCTAAAAACCTGTATTCAAATTCCTGGTTGCCTGCAACTGATACCCATGCAGCCTTTAATGCTGCAATATTTTCCTGGACATTTCCTGCTTTCAGGCGAATGTTTACCCTGGGTTGTGGTGAAAAAGTGAAACCTACGTCGTTGGATTTGCGCATCATGGAATCGGGTCGCATCACCATCACCAACGGTTGAATTATGTTATGCAATGATTCAAAATGAAAATCTTTCACTACACCAACCACCTGTTGTTCATAACGGCCAGATAACTTCTGACCTATTGGGTTTGACCATCCATATTCCTTTACCAATGCCTCATTCACAAGCATTGAACCATTTAAATCCGCAGGGATATTTTCAGAAAAATTTCTCCCTGAAATAATTTCCAGGTCCATGCTTGGTACAAAATTTGCATCAACCGCATTCATCCTGAAATTACGATAAACTTTCTTATTGTCTTCATATCCAAGATTCATCCAGCCAGGTTCTGAAAAACTAAACAAGCTGACTGAACTGCTTATCACCCGGGGGTTCTTTGCTAACGCTGATTGAAACCTTTCTGCTAAGGGTATTCCCTCCATTCTTGATTTATTCGTTGGAACTATGACTACATGTTCCTTATCGTATCCTAAATTAATACTTTGCAGAAAATTCAGTTGTTGCCCAATCACCATTGTACCGATTATCATAAGGATAGAAGCCACAAACTGTGCTGCAATAAGACCCTTACGAAAAAGGCCAATGCCGGTACCTGTTTGCAATTGTCCCTTTAAAACTTTTACAGGTGCAAATGCAGATAAAATAATAGCGGGATAAATGCCTGCAACCAAACCAACTACCACAATGACACCGGCAAAAAACAAAACAGTAAATCCATCAAAGGCAAATACGAGTTCCCTGTTAATAATAACATTAAAAGGATTTAATAAAAGAATCGAAAGCCCGGCAGCAATTATAAAAGATATACAAACCATTAGCAATGCTTCTCCCCAAAACTGCCTGATCAATTGTGGTCGTTCAGCGCCCATAACTTTTCTTACGCCCACTTCCAAAGCCCTTGTGGTAGAACGACCAATAGATAGCGTGATAAAATTAATACAGGCAATGAGCAGGATCGAAATGCCGATGATACCAATAATATAAGAATAAGCAGGATCACTGACTGGCAAATTTCCCGCAGGCAAATTCTTATCGAGATGTATTTCGGTAATTGGTTGCAGGTGAATATTATACTGCCCTTCCTTATAGTCTTCTCCTGCAATTTGTTTCACCATCGCTGGTATTTTCTGTTCAGCATCAATCCCTGTCTTTCCTTCTTTAACCAGCAGGTAGGTTTCTTCAAACACTTGTGTCCATCCCGATGTTCTAACTCTTTCATTGAACAAATACCGCTCATTGGCATGAGGTATCAGCATATCAAATTGAATACTTGATTCCTGAGGTACCTTTTCTGCCACAGCAGTAATTGTAAACAACACCATTTCAGTACCTAATTGCAACTCCAGATTTTTACCAATAGCATCATCCTTACCAAAATATTTTGTTGCCATTTGTTCAGAAATAACCAATGAATTACTGCCTGGAAATGCATTGGCTTGATCACCTTTTGAAATTTTAAAATCAAACAATTCGAAGAAATTAGAATCAACCATGTTCACCGGTTCATTGAAACGATTGCCCTTGTATTGCACTAAGGTGCTGAAGGCATATACCCTGCAATGAGATTCGATCTCGGGTATATTGGCTTGTAAAGCGGGACCCAATGGAATAGGTGTCATTGTATTGGTGAAATCCTGCCCTTCATAATGTTCGTGTAGCCATGCACGATAAAGACGATCTGATTTTGAATGGAATTTGTCATAGCTCCATTCGCTTCGGACAAACAACATAATTAATATACAGCAGGTTATACCAATAGCTAAACCAAGAATATTGATAGCTGTATAGCCCTTATTCCGCAGCAAATAACGAAAAGCAACTTTAAAATAATTTTTCAGCATGGTTCCTGTTTTATTCGGTTCTTAAACTTTTTACAGGATTAGCAATTGCAGCTTTAATAGCATGAAAGCTAACAGTGAGTATGGCGATAAGTAAGGCAATTGCGCCTGCACCAGCAAATACTAACCAACTGATGGGGATGCGGTAGGCAAAATCCTGCAGCCAGTTATGCATAAAATACCAGGCGAGTGGCGAAGCAATTAACAACGCAATTAAGATAAGCTTTACAAAGTCGCCTGCAAGCAACGCTGTAATATGCAGTACCGAAGCGCCCAGTACTTTGCGAATGCCTATTTCCCGGGTTCGGTTTACTGCAGCCAGCGAAGCCAGGCCAAATAATCCCAGGCAGGCTAGAAAAATAGAAATCCCTGCAGCCCAGCCTATGATACTGCTCCACTTTCTTTCTGATTTATAAAAATTATCCAGGTTCTCATCGAGGAAACTGTATTGAAAAGGCAATTCTGGTTCAATAGTGCTCCATGCCTGTTGCATCGCGGCAAGGGCTTGAGAAGGATTACCTTTTTTGATACGCACAAAAAACTTAAATGGGGAATAATCGGCAAACTGGTGAAACATTTGTGGTTGTACGACCTCACTCAGCGGACGGAAATTGAAATTATTAATTACCCCAATGACAACAGGCATTTTTTCCAGGGGTCCATCTTCATAATATCCTTTCAATACTTTTCCAATAGCATTATCAGGTGTCCATCCAAACTCACTTAACATTGCTTCATTCACAATCACTGAACGAATAGTGTCATCAGCGATCCGGGGGTCGAAATTTCTACCTGCAATCAGTTTCAATCCCATCAGTGGGATATATCCATGATCAACATAGTACTCAAAAACCTCTTTGTGTTGCCCTTCATATTCAAATCCTGAGCGGCTCCAGCCCGTGCCTTCACCCAACCCAAGTTCAGCACTTGCCATTCCTGTTATTTCAGGCCTTGCCTGCAGGGCCTGCTTAAATCGTGGGTATAGTTCTTTTGCCTTTATTTCATTTGCATCTACCACCACGATATTTTCTTTATTGAATCCAGGGTGCCTGGTACTCATGTATTTGGTTTGTTGCAATATGACAATGGTGCTTATAATAAGACCCGCAGACAAGGCGAATTGCGTCGTAACCAGGGCTTTTGTAAAAAAGTTTGATCCGTTCACTTTTACCTTGCTCTTGAGTACATCAAGGGGCTTGAAGCCAGACAGGATAAGGGCAGGATAACTTCCTGCAAGAAATCCAACCAACAGCACAAGCCCTGCAAGCATCCAGGTCATTTCAGGATAATTGGAAAAGGAAAATTGAAGCTCCCTACCCGAGAGTGTATTGAATGCCGGCAACAATATCCTTGCCAGCAACAAACCAAGTATGGCAGAAAGAATGGTGAGTACAACCGCTTCTGCAAGGAACTGGGTTACGAGTTGTTTCTTCTTTCCTCCCAATACTTTTCTTACGCCTACTTCTCTTGCTCTCCTTGCCGATCTTCCTATGGCCAATGTAGTAAAATTGATGCAGGCAATGAGTAATACGCTTGCGGCTATGCTGAGCAGTATCCAGATGGTTTTTGAATTGACCTGGTCCACTGAACCACCATAAATTTTTGTGTCTGTATGACCATCCCTTAATGGCTGCAATCCATAACGCACGGGCAATACCGCTCCTTCCCATTTATAGCCTGCATCCTTCAATTTTTTTTCTTCATCAGGGTAATATTTGGCTCGAAAGGAAGCAAGCTTTCGTACATCACTTGTCAGTCCGCTTCCCTCTTTAAGCTGAACATAAGTTATGTAAGATGACCTATTCCAGTTGTTGACTCCACGTTTGGCATTCCTGGTGGTTTCCAGGTAATTGAAATTGCCAAGCAATTCAAATTGAATGGAAGAATTGGCGGGAATATTTTCAGCAACTGCGCTAATGGTAAATGGAACAAAATCATCCTCAATTTTGATCTCAATGGTTCGTCCCACTACATTCTCCATTCCGAAAAGCTGATTGGCCTTATCACTTGTGATGACGACATTATGCAGTTCCTTGAGTGGCTCTTTGCTGCCATATTTTAATGGAAAGGAGAATATTGAAAATAAGGATGGATCTGCAAAAGAAAGGGGCATTCCGGATACCTTACCATCCACCCTGACAAAATTATCCTGCCACGCATCCTGAAGGCGAACATAGCTGGTCACTTCAGGCAAATCTGCTTTCATAGCAGGCCCTAAAGGCGATGGCATATACACGTCACCCTCAGGCTCCTCGCCTTGTATCCCTTCGGACCAGCGGTATACCCTGAAAATATTATCTGCATTGGGGTGAAACCTATCAAAACTGAATTCATTTACCGCATACAAAAGAAACAGTGAGAAGCAGGCAAGGCCTATGGAAAGGCCCAATACATTAATAAAGGAAAGTATTTTCTGGCGGCCGAGATTGCGTAATGCAATTTTGAAATAATGTATAAGCATAAAGAGATGATTTAGTAATTTACAATTGCCAGATAATATTCAATTTAAAATGTTCCATTCTGATCGCAGTGATTTTACAGGGTTGGTTAGTGCAGTTCTAATGGCCCAAAAATTACTGTGATCAATGCTCTACATATTTCTCACCAATAAAAAAATATTCTTAATCATGGCATAAGTGTTTATTCACTTCTTAAACCTTTTATCGGGTTTGCAAAAGCCGCTTTAATTGTTTGTGTGCAAACAGTAATTAAACCTAGTAGCCCTGTAATCAAAACACCTGCAGCAATCAGCCATATTCCAAAGGAAATTCTATAGGCAAAATTTTGGAGGAAGAGATTTCCAAGCAAGTAACTTATCGGTATACCAATCAATATTCCGAACCCAACCAGCCAAATAAAGGAACGGGTTAGTAATATCGTTACATCTTTTACACTCGCTCCCAATACTTTTCGAACACTTACTTCTTTAACACGTAACTGTGTATTATACATTACCATTCCAAGCATGCCAAGGCATGCCAGAATAACGGACAGGAAGGATATATACTGCATTATCTTCAAAACATCTGTAAACCCGGATGTTTCATAGGCATCAGTAATTTCTTCCCTCATTAAAGCATATTGTAACGGATGAACGGGATCCAGCTTTTTCCAGATCGGAGATAAAGAAGCTACAATCTTATCCTTGTTACCAGATTCAAATGCAATACCCATGTGCTGAAAATCAGCCGGTCGGTAACGGAAGGCCAATGGCCCTATTTCATAATTCATTGGCCGGAAATGGAAATCGCTTACCACTCCTACAACAGTCAGGGCAATGGAATCACCTGCATATATTTGTTCACTTATTGCTTTCTGTGGGGATTTAAATCCAAAGCCTGCTAATGCCTTTTCATTAAGAATAACTTCGATTTCCCTGTCGGCTGGCAGGTTGGATGAGAAATTCTTACCCGCAACAAATTTCAATTTAAGATTAGAAATATAATTAGCGTCGGCACGAAAATCCCTCATTATAAATGGCGCATCAGCAGCTCTACGTTTATAGTCATCAGAATAATCCTGGAATGTACCAAGACTATGAGACACATACCCTATTTGCTTAATACCTGCTACTGAACCAAGTTCCGCTTCCAACTTCTTATAGTCCACTCCCTGCAGGCGAACATTTAAAATATCTTTATCGTTAATACCATAGTCTGCATTCATCAAATATTTCATCTGTGAAAAAATCATCAGCACCGTTGCTATAAATACCATGCTTAATGAAAACTGTAATACCATCAATCCTTTTCGCATCAGCTGACGGGAATTGCTTTTTTTACCCATCATATCTTTTAAAACCAATACAGGTTTAAACCCTGATAAATACCCAGCCGGTAATAACCCTGCAAAGAAACCTATCGCTGATGCAAACAGGATAAAATAAAGATATACCCACACATCTTCCTTCAAATCGATGGAAAACTCCTGTACAAGATGCAATTTAAGAAAAGCTAATTTTAAAAATTGTAGAATAATATAGGACGCAATCAAAGAAAATAACGCAAAAACCACTGATTCAACAATGAATTGGATAAACACTTGCAGGCGGTTGGCTCCCAATACTTTTCGTACTCCTATTTCCATGCTGCGTTTTAATGATTTCGCAATCATAAGGTTAGTATAATTCAATCCTGCCATTAATAAAATAACAAAAGCAAGGCCTCCTAAAAACAATAATACAATTTCCGGTAAGGCCTTTCCCATGTTATTTGATAAGATGGGACCAGGAGAAATTTTTTGCAGTGACTGCAGATAAAAACTATAACCCTTATCTCTTGTTTCGAGCATCCTGCCGGTATAATTTTTACGGTTGATTTCAGCCAAAGCAGCGCTGACATCTTTCAGATTGGTTCCCTGCTTCAATTTCACATATACATAACCTGTGTAGTAATTATTCCAGTTTTGCAAAGACTCCATGACTGCGCCTTGTTTTTCCAAAACGGGCAATGCTCCTGATGAAGCAATTACTTCAAAATCAAAATGTGTTTTACCAGGAAGTTCTTCAAATACTCCTTTTACAGTAAAGTTGCCATATCCTTTAAATGCTACTACTTTACCCAACGGGTCTTGATTGCCAAAAATTCTTTTGGCTGCACCGGGGGTAAGTACAACTCCATCGGGTTCAGTTAATGCAGAAGATGGATTTCCTTTTTCCAGTTTAAAATTGAATACCTCTAAAAAAGATGCATCGGCAAAAAAACCATATACAGGAACAGTGACATTATTAAAAGTTGCATCTCCATTTAACTGGTTGTTAATACGAACAACAGATTCTGCAAAAGAGTATCCATCTTTAACAGCGGATCCTAAAGCTAAGGGAGTGGAAGCGTAGCTATCGCTCCCTCCGTCAATACGTATAGCTCTTGTATTGATCCTGTAAATCCTTTCAGCATCTTTATGAAAATTATCAAAAGCATATTGCTCCCTGATAATAAGAATTATCAGCAACCCCAATGACATGCTTACTGCCAGCCCAAACACATTTATTAAAGAAAAAATCGGATTGCGAATAAAATTCCTTATAGACGTGAGTAAAATATTTTTTATCATATACTCAGATTTATTCTGTTCTTAATGATTTTACCGGGTTGGCAATTGCAGCTTTGATAGCCTGGAAACTAACTGTGACCAATGCTATTGATAAAGCAGCAAATCCTGCCAAAGCAAACATCCACCAACTGATCTTAACCCGGTAGACAAACTCCTGCAGCCATATATTCATGGCCCACCATGCAATGGGCGTAGCTATTAAAATGGCAATGGCAACTAATTTTAAAAACTCTTTCGAAAGTAATTGGACAAGACCCGGCACACTTGCGCCCAATACTTTTCTTACCCCGATCTCTTTCTTTCGTTGCTCTGCGCTGAAAGCTACCAATCCAAATAATCCGAGACAGGATATAAGAATTGCCATTATTGTAAATAGATTAATGATACGGGATAATGTGATCTCCGTTTCATATTGTTTCTTTATTTCATCATCTAAAAAGGAATATTCAAAAGGTACTGTCGGAAAATTGGTGCGCCATATTGTTTCAATCTTTCCAATCAGTGATTGATAATTTTTACTTTCCACTGCAACGGTAAGATGGGAAAGATCTCCGTGATTGGGATTATATACAAGCATGAATGGCTTCACTTCGCCATGAAGGGAATTGTAATTAAAATCTTTCATCACACCTGCTACTTCCACATAGGTTTCAGGTTCGGGTTCATATCGTGTATATAGCCGTGTGCCAATGGCTGTTTCAGTTTTTAATCCCAGCCGGTTCATTAATGTTTCATTGATCAGCACTTTTCCTGAATCGTATAAATGAAAATCACGACCACTGATCAGTTGTATACCGTTCGCTTTTAAAAAGTATTCGTCGGTCAAAATATTTTGTGCATCTATTGCATTAGCCATATTGCTGCCGGACAGAAATACACCATGATCTCTTGGTACAAACTGGCTGAGATAATTTGTAGCCCTGCTTGATGACTTTACTTCCGACAAACTAAGAAGATCATTTGAAAAGGATGGCAACTTTTGTTTAGTATCGTCAGTATAAAAACTGAAGATCAGCCGCTGGTTTTTCTCAAAACCCAGGTCCTGGTTCTGCAAATACTTTAACTGGCTGTAAATAATAATAATACCTGCAATTAATGTAACAGATAATACAAACTGGAATATGACCAGCGAACGCCTTATGCCGGCTGCGGAAACATGACTGGAGAAATTTCCTTTGATCACTTTTATCGCCTGGAATGCGGAGAGGTAAAAGGCAGGATAACTGCCCGCTACCAATCCCGTAATAGCAATAAGTCCAGCGAGTGATAACCAAATTTTGTAATCCAACAGAAAAGCAAGGGAGATATCTGCTTGTGTTACCTGGTTGAGATACGGAAGTGTCACCAGCAATAAGGGTATAGCGATCAGGACACCGATCAACGATAATAAAAAGGACTCACTCATGAATTGCTTCATCAGGTCTTTCCTCTCCGCACCTATTACTTTTCTTACGCCTACTTCTTTTGCCCGCCTGGATGCCCGTGCTGTAGACAGATTCATAAAATTGATACAGGCGATGACCTGGATCAGTACGGCTATCAATATTAAAATAAACAGGAAAGATGGATTGACTGTTTTTGTCATTTCTACTTCATACCCTTTTGTTGTATGGATGGAACCCACCGGCTGCAGGTGTAATTTTTTTTCCATTCCCAGGTCTTTTAATTGCTGCCCCCCGTATTTTAGTAAAAAGGCCGGCAATTTATTTTCCAATGAAATGGCATCAGCACGTGGATATAATTTAATATAGGAGTTGGTGAAATTATTACCGGCCCATGTTTCATTTTGCCGTACATATTCGCCGATGCCGCCGCTGTTCATAGCAACAAATATGTTGACATTAATATGCGATTTGCCCAGGCTTTCATCTACCACGGCCATTACTTTATAATCGTGTTTCCCATTCTGATCATTCATTTCAATCACTTTCCCCACCGGGTCTCCACCTGCAAAGAGCTTATCAGCGGTACCCTTGTTTAATACAACTGTATAAGGTTCGGATAAAACGTTCTTAGGGCTGCCATGAATAAAATGATAGGAAAAGACATCGAAGAAAGTGGAGTCAACAAAAGCGGCATCTTTTTCATACACTGATTTTTCATTATACCGGAGTAAATGCTGCGTTGAGCCAAAATCGGATACGACACGGGTGAATTGCTCTACTTCAGGAAAGTCTCGTTTTAATGCAGGAGCGATGGGAGGCGAACAAGTGGCATTCGTATGTTTATCTCCCCGCAAAGCCAATGTAGTCGTAACACGATAGATCCTGCCGGCATCATGGTTATGCTTGTCATAACTATACTGGTTTTTTACATATAATATAATATACAGGCAACAGAGTGTGCCTACAGACAAACCGAAAATATTAATAAAACTGAATGTTTTGTTTTTTAAAAGGAACCGTACAGCGACTTTGATATAATTCTTTATCATGGCAGACAGGTTTATTCGTTTCGTAAACTTTTTACCGGGTTGGCAAATGCAGCTTTTATTGCCTGAAAACTTACCGTAAGTAAGGTTATGATAAGTGCTCCTATAGCTGCGATCAGGAATACCTGCCAACTGATGGTTATCCTGTAATCGTAATTCATAAGCCAACTATCAAGATAATACCAAGCTATAGGTGCAGCAAGTATGGAAGAAATAATAACGAGCAAAACAAATTCTTTTGAAAGTAATTGCCAGAGATTAATAACACTTGCTCCAAGCACTTTGCGAATACCAATTTCCTTGGTTCTTTGCTCAGCCACAAAACTTGCCATACCAAATAAACCAAGACATGAAATAAATATGGCAAGTACAGCAAAATAAGATGACAATTTTCCTACCCTTTCCTCGGCTTCAAACTTATTGCCAAATGCTTCATCTACAAACTGGTAATCAAATGGTACATCAGGTATATATTTCTTCCATACCTTTTCGATGGCACTCAAGGATGCACTTGTGCTCTTAGATGGGCTTAGTTTAATGATTAAATTATACATATCTTCCAACTTACCAATATGATATAAAGAAGGTCTTACCGGGTAAAAGGGTGATTCCTGCATGATATCATTTACCACACCAACAATTGTAAATGGTTCATCATTCCAAATCAATATCTTTCCCACCGGTTCTTTAAATCCTAGAAACTTTGCTGCAGATTCATTGATAACAAATGCTGCGGAGTCAGTTACCAATTCACTTGAAAAGTCGCGACCTTCCTTAATTTTCCATTGCACGGTTTTACCAAAATCCAGTGATACTCTATTGTTCGGAAAATCAACAGCAAGATTCGGGTCTTTACCCTCCCAATCGAAACCCCCATTGGTGTTCCAAACCTGGGTTAATGGACTATTGGATGCTGACATTTCTTCAATTACACCGGCATTCTTTAAATCATTTCTAACTGCTTCATAATGCTCTTTGATCTCAGGCTCTAAATTCAAATTTATCAAACCATTTCGTGTATAACCTATAGGCCTGTTTTTTGCAAATTGAATTTGTTGGTAAATAATAATCGTACCAATAATCAACATTACCGAAACAGTAAACTGGGCGACCACCAAAATTCTGCGGGGAAGCGATGCTAGCTTGCCAACCCTGAATGTTCCTTTCAATACTTTTAACGGCTGAAAAGAAGAAAGATAGAAAGCAGGATAACTTCCCGAAAGCAACCCGGTTATGAAAATAAAACATAAACTTGATAGCCAGAATAGCGGGTTCAGCCAGGGAACCATCATCTTTTTACCTGCTACATCATTAAACAACGGAAGTAAAAGGAAAACAAGCAAAATGGAAAAAACAAATGCGAGTAAAACTACCACATACGACTCGGCAAAAAATTGTTTTATCAGTTGCCAGCGCATCGATCCAATGGCTTTTCGAATGCCAACTTCTCTTGCACGCTTTTCACTACGCGCCGTAGCAAGATTCATGAAATTAATACAGGCAAGCAATAAAACAAAAATCCCTATAATACCAAATAATCTAACGTATTGAATATTGCCACCCGTGTTAATCCCATTCTTAAACTCATTGTATAATTTCCATTTGCTCATGGGGTGAAGAAATACTGCCCATTTATATTTTTTTTCTTCTTCACCTACATTGTCCAGCTTTACATTTTTAATTTTTGCAGATACCTTTTCCATATCGGTATTGTCGGCAACTTGAACAAAGGTTTGCGAGAAATTACTCCCCCATGGATGCTGCATTTCCTTAGCCCAGGGATTCTGAATAAGCCACAATTCCCAAGGCATAATAATTTTTAATTGGCTAAATGTTGAATTTTCGGGCAAGTCTTCATAAACACCTGTAACTTTTACATCATCCTTCCTATCTAATTTAATCGTTTTATTAATGGGATTTTCCTTGCCAAAAAATGTTTCGGCTGCTGAAGCCGAAAGCATAATAGAATAAGGATCTTTTAAACCTGCACGTGTACCTTTAATCATGTTAAGCGAAAGCATTTCCGGTGCCTCAGGATCGAAAAATATTCCATGCTTTACTATATGCTTATTTCCAACCGATAGCAAATGAGTACCTTCCCACGATGACTGAACTATATACTTAAAATCACTGCCATGCTTTGCTCTAATTTCTGGAGCCATTAATGCAGGATTTGATACCTGTGAACTTATTTCACCATTAAAATTTGCATGCTGCATTACCTGCGCAATACTGTCATAATTTTTATGATATTTATTGAAAGTTAGTTCATCATGTACCCACAAACCTATAAGCATGGCTACCGCCATTCCAACAGCAAGTCCGCCAATATTAATCAGGCTATATCCTTTGTTATTAACAAGGTTGCGCCAGGCAATTTTGAAATAATTTTTTATCATAGTGTGTGTGATTTTATCTTCTTACCACATGCATTCTTCAATTTTCAAACCTTTACGCTACTTTACTCTTTCAATCTGCACTTCACCCAGTTGAATTCCCTTTACTATTTCCGGATTTCCTTTGTAATTAAGCCTTGCTTCACCAAAAGCAGTCATCTTAATAATGTATGAAACATTCAGGCTAAAATCTGATTCACCATAAGATGTAATATTGGCTGAGCGCCCTTTTACTGCGAGCGTATTAATTATACTTTCTCCATAGGATGTATAACGCTGTTTAATAATCGTACCTGCTTTAATTTCGAGGTCACTTTCACCATACAATTTGGTTTGAAGTTCACCGAAATCTACCTGATTAAAAACCACTTTTGATTCTCCATAAACTTTCAGTATAAATTTTTCAGCAGCTATCGGGCTTTTAATAAGTTGTGATTCTTCGCCACGAATAGAAAGATCATTCAGTATTTTATAAGTTATAATTGCCTTTACAACCGTGCCTTTGTACAAGGGATATTTTTCATTATCACCTTCACTATTCATTACTTCACCCTTAGGAAAATCTTTGGCTCCTTCCAGGTAAATCGACAATGTCTTATTACTTACATCAATGTGCAGTTTACTTTTTTCAACCGTACAATACTCTATTTCCACACTTTCCTTATCCCCCTCCACGAATGTTATCTGTATATACGGGCTTACGATAACTTTTTCAAATTCAGTTACTATTTGTATTTGGCCAAAAATGTTGAATGAGACAATCATCAACAAAAAGGGGAAATAAAAATGAGCTCTTTTCATGGTAATTATTTTATTGATTAAATAATTTTTATTCGGCTCTTAAACTTTTTACCGGGTTGGCAACTGCTGCTTTAATTGCCTGAAAGCCCACAGTACCAAAAGCAATGAGTATTGTGAGCAACCCTGCTACAAAAAACATACCCCAATGCAGGCTAATGCGGTAGGGATAGGTTTCAAGCCATTGGTTCATGGCATACCAGGCAATGGGTGCCGCTATGATAAAAGAGATTAATACCAATTTCAAAAAACCGACAGACATTAAATAGGCAATACCCGAAACTGATGCACCCAATACTTTCCTGATTCCAATTTCTTTTGTTTTTAATTCGGTCATATAACTTGCAAGGCCAAACAAACCAAGGCAGGAGATTATGATAGCCAAAGAAGCAAACAAGGTGGCTAAAGTTTCCGTACGCTTCTCGTCTTCAAACTTGGTTGCATATTCCTCATCAATAAACGTGTAATTAAATGGGAATTCAGGATTATATTTTTTAAAAACCTTTTCCATTGCAGCGAGGTTTTCTTTTACTGTACGCTTATCGTTAAGTTTCAGGTTAATAACATTAAACCAACCTTTTGCACCCTGAATTACTAATGGCGTAATTTTGTAAAATGGCGAGCGAACTACAAAATCTTCCACGACTCCAATTACATGCCAATCGTGTCCATTATCTTTTATCACTTGCCCAATCGGGTTTTTAAATCCCATTAGTTTCAAAGCACTTTCATTTAGTAAAACTCCTAAAGAATCCGTTGGAAAGTTTACCAAATCAAAGTCGCGTCCCTGCAACAGTTTCAATCCGGCAGTTTTTACAATTCCATCATCGACCATAAAGCGGTCAACAAGCGTTTTATCCCCTTCCGGTTTACCCTGCCACTCTATGCCCCAGGTATTTGTCCAGTTTTGGGTAATAGGCGAATTGGATTTGGTGATTGAAACCGCCGTTTCATTCGCCAGTAATTCATTTTTTATCAATTGATAATTCTTTTCGGCATCGCCTTCCATATAAGAAAACACAAAATCAGTTTTATCATAACCGGTTTGCCTTTTTTGCGCGTTGCGTATTTGCTGCCTAACAATAATGGTAGAAATAATTAATATAATGGCAAAAGAGAACTGTACCACCACTAAAAACTTACGTGGTGTAAATACGGCATTTACCTTTTTGAATGTTCCTTTTAATACAAAAACGGGGCGAAATGATGACAAATAGAACGCTGGATAAATACCTGCAAAAATGCCGGTCACCAATACGATACCCAAACCTACCAGCCAATAATATATATTATCAACATTAACCATAAGCTGCACCCCAACCAAATCATTGAACCAGGGAAGCACAAAAAAAATAATTCCAATCCCAATCACAAAAGATATGAAAGAAACAAGTAAAGATTCGCCCAAAAACTGCATGATTAATGACCCGCGACCTGCACCTATCGTTTTACGGATACCCACTTCTTTAGCACGCTTCTCACTACGTGCCGTACTAAGGTTCATAAAGTTTATACAGGCTATGATAAGAACAAAAATCGCAATAATTGAAAACATCCTAACACCATCAATCCTTCCACCCGTTTCTATGCCTTCTTCAAAATTCCCATACAGATGCATTCTGTTTAAAGAATATAAAAATGTCTCCATTAACGGAGAATCGCTATCGTACCTTTTCCGTATGTTATTTATTTTTTTATTGAAGGTTTCAATGTTAGAACCCTGTTTTAGCAGTACATAGGTAGTTGTAGAATTATTGCCCCAAAAGTTATCATCGAAACCTGTCTGCCTTGCAAATGACCATGGCACAATAAATTTAAAGTCAAACTTGGTATTACCGGGAAGGTCCTGCAAAATACCTGATACAATAAAGTTATACTCATTATTAAGTAAAACCGTTTTACCAATGGGATCTTCCTTACCAAATATTTGCGAAGCAAATGAATTAGTAAGCACAATATTGTTAGGTCCCATTAATACCTGATTAGGGCTGCCGGTAATCAGCGGAAAAGAAAACACGTTTAAAAAAGTAGAATCTACCACATTCCCATTTGCCTTTATACGCTTTTCTCCAAAAGAAAATAATGCATCAGTTGGCCAATTTACCCTTGTTGTGGTTTCTACCTCCGGATAGTCTGCCTGAAGAGCACTTGCCATAACTTTGGGGGTGGAGTTCCAGGCCCATTTTTTACCATCAGTACTTTTATCAAGGTTATAAACCACATAAATTCTGTCACCCTTTTCATGAAATCTTTCGAATTTCACTTCATATTCCACCCAAAGTAATATAATTGCAGTAGCTGCAATACCTGTAGCTAATCCAAGAATATTCAAGGTGGTAAACCCTTTGTTTGCGATAAAGTTTCTCCAGGCTAATTTCAAATAATTCCGGTACATGTTTGAAATATATTAGAGATTGAATAATGAGTGGTGATTGAATGGTGCTCCGAAGGTTCGGATGGAGTGCGGTAGTGTGGAGCATGACTATGTACGTAAGCCAACGTCAAACTTCAAACCCCAAAAATCAAACCAATATATTCTCCGTAACACTTTGCCCATCAAGCATTCGGATAATCCGATGGCTATACCGTGCATCATGATCGCTGTGGGTAACCATTACAATTGTGGTTCCCTGCTCATTCAGGTCGGTAAGTAATTGCATTACTTCATTACCATTACTGCTATCAAGATTACCTGTAGGTTCATCGGCCAAAATAAGTTTGGGATTATTAACTACGGCACGGGCTACGGCCACCCTTTGCTGCTGTCCCCCGCTAAGCTGCTGTGGATAGTGATTTCGCCGGTGCATAATCTGCATTTTATCCAACACTTCTTCTACCCTTTTCTTTCGTTCAGCAGCATTTACATTACAGTATATGAGTGGTAACTCTACGTTTTCAAAAACGGTGAGCTCATCAATGAGGTTAAAACTCTGAAACACAAATCCAATATTATGCTTGCGCAAATCAGCACGCTTTCTTTCGTTAAAACCTGCAACTTCTATACCATTAAAAAGGAAACTTCCTCCATCGGGATCGTCAAGCAGGCCAATAATATTCAGCAGTGTAGATTTTCCGCAGCCGCTTGGCCCCATTACAGCAACAAACTCACCTTCCTTTACTTCGAGCGAAAGTTTATTGAGCGCAACCGTTTCTACTTCTTCTGTGCGATAGTACTTTTCCAGGTTGGTAATCTTTAACATAGTATTGAAATATTAATATTTACGGATTGATAATTTCAAATGGCTGCCTTAATGCTGGTTGCAAAGGATGCCAACCACTGAGTAATGATTTGGCATCTTCCTTTACTTCCATTTTACATTGGCGGTATCCACTCGGCATTAACAGCCAAAGACTGGATGATAATAATAATGGGATAATAATTAGTGCAGCCATGGCAAGTGCATTTTTACCCGGTTGCATTTCCTTTTGTGTTTGTGGTGTGTTTGACATAAATTATTTTTTTAATACAATTTCCTGCATGTTGCCATAATTTTCATAACTGTTAATCAGCACTTTATCACCGGGTTTCAATCCACCCAATACCTGGTAATAGTCCATATTTTGGTTTCCTAACTGAATATCGGTTTTATAGGCAGCGGTTCCTGCCTCATTTAACTTGTAAATCCAATTGCCACCGGTTTGTTGGTAAAATCCTCCTTTAGGTAATAGTAAGGCTCGTGTTTCTTCGCTCAGTGAAAGACGAATTTGTAAGGTTTGTCCGCGGCGAACACCTTCGGGTTCTTCGCCGGTGAACGCCATATCCACCTGGAAACGACCATTCGTAACTTGTGTATATACTTTACGAATTCGCATTTTGTAAGATTTTCCTGCAAAATCGAACTCACCTTCAAGCCCGGTAAAAATGCGGCTGATATAATGTTCATCTACATCAACCCTTACTTTAAAATCAGTGGTAATATCCACCTGTCCCAATCGTTGCCCTTTGTTGATATTCTGTCCAATTTCAGCGTCAAGACTCGTAAGTTGTCCGTCAATAGGGGCCCTTACTACCAGGTCGCCAACCTTCCGCCGCATAAGTGTGAGTGTGTTTTGCATACGGGCAAGCGATTCCTTGTCCTGTGTGGTCATGAGTGTTACGGCGGTGGCATCTTCTTTCAAAATATCTTCTGTCAATTTTTTACGGCGCACCTGGTAGTTATAGGCCAATTCCGATTGTTTAAGCTCCTGGGCAGCAATTACCTTGTCTTTGAATAATGTTTTGTTCATGGTGTAAACACGTTCGGCTTCTGCGAGTGCATTATCCACTTCTGCCATCTGGTTCAGTTGCCTGATGGTGTTTTGTGTGGCATTATTTTTCGAAATGTTCATTTGTGTGAGTACATTAAAAACCGATGTTTCCTGTGTGGCAAGGCTCAATTCCAAATCCGAATTGCTGAGTCGTAAAATAGGTTCGCCCTTTTTCATGATGGTACCATCTTCAACAAACTTCTCTTCTACCCTTCCCCCTTCCTGTGCATCAAGGTAAATGGTGGTAAGCGGAAGCACAACTCCATTTACAGGAATTCTTTCCCTGAAAGCACCATCCTTAATCTCACCAATCATTACCCTTTCAGCATCCACGTTCAACTTGCTATTGCCACGCGATGCCAGCACAGCAGCCGTAATCAGGGCAACAATCCCAACAATCCCCGCAATAGTGAGAATCCTTTTGGTGCTCCATTTCTTTTTTTCTAAAACCCTGTCCATAACATTATTTTTCTTCCTGCATAAATATCTTCAAAACCGTGCCAAAATAACAAACAATTGATTTTCAGATACTTAAATAATTTTCGTACTATAAAAGTGTTCGCTTTTGATACAGTTTGTGTTCGCCAACGATACATAGCCCTACTACCTGTAAACCATTCATAAAGCCGTTGTAGCCGCATGTGGTAAAATTTCATAATCTTGCTTAACCAACCAGGTATTCCTACACATTCCCATGAAGCATGCAAATATTTTAATAGTTGATGATGATCCTGATGTGCTAACGGCAGTTCGCCTTTTACTAAAAACCGAAGTTAAAGATGTGGTTACCGAAAAAAATCCCGATCAAATCAGGCACCATTTTACCCAACGAAACTTCGACCTTGTAATGCTCGATATGAACTTTGCAAGCCCTGTTCACACAGGAAATGAAGGTTTATTCTGGCTGCGTAAAATTCAGGAGTTAAAACCCGGAATGCCGGTAATTATGATTACGGCATATGGTGCTATTGACCTTGCGGTAACCTCGCTTAAAGAAGGCGCAAGCGATTTTGTAATAAAGCCATGGCATAATGAAAAATTGCTTACATCTATTCGGGAAGCTTTACAAACAAAAAAAGTATCCACTGAAAAGGCACAGGTAACGCTTACAGGAAACGCCATGCTGGGTGATAGCGATGGCATGCAGCAGGTTTTCACCAAATTACAGAAAGTGGCACCTACCGATGCCAATATACTGGTATTGGGAGAAAACGGAACCGGCAAAGACCTTGTGGCAAAAGCATTGCACGAACATTCCCTGCGTTCGGAAAAACCTTTTGTAAAAGTGGATATGGGATCGCTGACCGAAAGCCTTTTTGAAAGTGAATTATTTGGACACAAACGGGGTGCATTTACAGATGCCCGCGAAGACCGGGTGGGGCTTTTTGAATCCGCCAATGGCGGCACACTATTCCTTGATGAAATAGGTAATATTTCTTTACAACAACAGGCGAAATTGTTATCTGTTTTACAAAACAGGCAGGTTATAAGGCTTGGTACCAATACGCCTATTCCCCTGGATATTCGGCTGGTGTGCGCTACCAATTTACCGATGAGCGAACTTGCAAATGAAAACCGTTTTCGTAAGGATTTAATTTACCGGATAAACACCGTGGAATTACAATTGCCACCCCTACGGCACCGCAGGAGTGATATTGCATTATTGGCAAGGCATTTTATAAAATTATATGCAGGCAAATATTTTAAACCATCACTTCAATTGCAGGATGATGCAATTATAAAATTGAATGCCTATCATTTTCCGGGTAATGTGCGCGAATTGCAATACATTATTGAAAGAGCAGTAATTATGTGCGATGGCGAAGTAATAAAAGCGTCAGATCTTTTCTTCTCCCCCATTGAATCGGCACCAGAACCGGAAACAGAAAATGACATCGATCTTAACCTTGGAAGCGTAGAAAAAAATACGATTCTTAGGGTAATAGATAAACACAACGGAAATATAACAAGAGCAGCAAAAGAACTTGGACTTACCAGGACAGCCCTCTATAGAAGACTTAGCAAGTATGATATTTAAAACCTTCCAATGGAGCATTTTGGTTAAGGTGGCCCTAATGGTTGCTACTATCACCGGCGCTGCATATTGCATTGCATTTAAGCAGCAAAACTACCTGCTTATTCTTGTTCCCATAATGGCTTACCAGGTATATGATTTTTTTAGATTTCACCAAAAAGCACAAGCCGAAGTAGAACAGTTTGCCGAAAGTGTACACTACCGTGACTTTACACGACATTTCGATGAAAAGCACGCCCCCATGGAGTTACAGTCATTACGAAAGGGGTTTAATAAAGTAAATCAAACCTTTAAACTAATAAGCCGCGAAAAGGAAACGCAGTTTATTTACCTGCAACAAATATTGGAATTAGTTGATACCGGAATATTATCTTACGACATAAGCGATGGAAGCGTCATGTGGATGAATGAGTCCTTAAAAAAACTTACCGGAATCCCATATCTTAAGACTATTCATTCACTCGAAAAGCGTTCGGAAGAAATATACCGGTCATGCCTTAACGTAAAGGCTGGTGAAAATAAAATTGTTTCACTAGCAACGCCTCGTGGCACGCAAAAAGTAGTATTGGCAGCAACCGCTTTTCAAACAGAAGGAAAAACCTACAAACTGATTGCCTTTCAAAATGTAGATACAGCATTGGATGAAACCGAAGCCAATGCATGGCAAAAGCTTTTGAGTGTAATGACGCATGAAATCATGAATTCAGTTGCGCCCATTTCATCTTTGGCAGATACTTTAAAACGCAGGTTGCATGAAAGCGCTGCGGATGGCAACAACCCTACCGCTACTTACGAAGACCTTGAAATTGGCATTGACACTATAAAGCGCCGAAGCGAAGGATTGCTGAAATTTACTGAAGTGTACCGCAACCTGAATAAAATTCAAAAGCCCAATCTTTCCAAAGTTTTTATACGCGATCTTTTTGAAAATATGAATAGGTTATTGCAACCCACCCTAGATGGAAAAGGCATTGAACTCGATGTAATTATTAAAGAACCCGGCATACAATTTTTCATAGACCCCAATTTAACTGAACAGGTTTTAATCAATTTATTGCTGAATGCTATTGATGCTGTAAAAGAAAAACCACAACCACGCATCATTCTTTCCGCTTCGCGGGATGGCAATGAGCAATTGATTGAAGTAGCCGACAATGGTTATGGCATCGACCCAAGCCTGCTTGACAAAATTTTTGTTCCCTTTTTCAGCAGTAAGAAAAATGGCACCGGAATCGGGCTGAGCTTGTGCCGGCAAATCATGTTGCTACATAAAGGAAATGTGCAGGTGGAAAGTAGGCCGGGTGATGGAACGAGGTTTACGCTGAGGTTTCCGGGAAATATGCCGGTTTAATTTTCACTTTAAACTAGAGTACTTAATTGAACAAATTCATTTTAAAGAAGCTGCAATTCTCTTGCTTCTCTTAATGAGACACCTTTGATTAAAATGTTGTTGGACCCCAGCGGGGTCGCATATTTGTAAAAAGTAATAAACAAAAAAGCTCCCCGACCCCAGCGGGGTCGAACATCAACGCCAACTGTTCAGATAACTCAAAAAAGATAGCGTTCACAATCATTTTTGGAATTGCTCCAATTACTTTTGGTATTCCTTAGATGCTCATCATACGACCCCGCTGGGGTCGATGGCCAATCTGTACTTTGATGTTCTACAAACATTTGACCCCGCTGGGGTCGGGGGTTTCAACGCATAATTGTAATGGAGCCGTTATTTGAATATAATCTAAGAATGTAAACCAATAAAACCTGGAAAACAAAAAATAGGATCTCCTAATGAACAATTACATTTTATGAACCTGAAATGCTCGATAATAAACCGTTAAAAAGTACCTTACAATTAGTAAATTTGAAAAAAGGGCAAATGAAAAAGCGCACTACCATAACCATTTCCTAAGATGTACTTGAAAAAGCCAAAAAAATTGCGCGTAAAAGAAAAATTACACTTTCTGTATTAATTGAGTCTGAACTAGAAAGGCTTTGCCCACCGGAATCAGGTAAAAATCTGTTTTCAGAATACCTAAGAGAATTGCCTGCACCCAAAAATATTTATCCTATATCCTTTGATTTCAAGGAAGCGTATCTCCAAGAAAAATCAGGAACATGAAGTCTATTTAGTTGCCACAATTTGATTTAGTATTTTAAAAGAATTCATGAGTTTAAAAGAGTCGATCTTGGGATAACTATGCTTGGGCCTTGATTTTGCTCCATTTTGAGTTACCTTTGGAAAAATATTTTTATGATCCGGACAACGGTCAAATCCAGTTCCAATGTTGTTACAATTTCCATTCCTCCCAATTATATTGGAAAGGAATTAGAAATTATCACGTATGATAAAAATGAAGGTTTATTATCACCAACCAATGAAAAGAAAAAAGTGAGTTTTGACGTACTTTCTATTGATACCATAAATTATAAATTCACCAGGGTAGAAGCTATAAATATAAGATTCAGATAAATGAAATTCTCTCAATATAATTTTCACCCTGCCATACTTAAAAGCCTTGAAACGCTTGCATTTAACCGGCCAACGGATATTCAGTTCAAGGCGATACCGAGCATTATGAAGGGCGAAGATGTAATGGCAGTAGCGGCCACAGGAACCGGCAAAACCGCAGCCTATGCCATTCCCATTATACAAAAATTGGTTACATCCAACCGGCAGTACAAAGGTATTCGCGCATTGATACTCGCACCAACTAGAGAACTTGCCGTACAAATTCATGGGGTATTTGAAAGTATTGGTAAGGAAACCGAACTACTGATGGTGGCTTTGGTAGGCGGTGTGGAACAGGAAGCGCAAATAAAACATTTGCAGGAAGAAGCAGATGTAGTAGTAGCTACCCCCGGACGCATTTTTGATTTGCTTGCCCAAAAGCACCTACACCTCGATGGCGTTGAAATATTGGTACTTGATGAAAGCGACCGAATGATGTCGCTTGGATTTATGAAGGATGTGCAAGACATTAAAAAAAGATTACCCCGCAGGCACCAAACACTTTTCTTTTCGGCAACCATCAACGAAGCCATTAAAAAGCAAGCCTACTCGTTAGTCAACAATCCTATCCGCATTCAGTTATCGCCAAAAAATAGTGTAAGTAAAAATGTAGAACATACCGTCGCCATGATTGGCATGGACGATAAACGATTTTTCCTGGAAGATATCATTAAGAAAAATCCGGATAAGCGTATGGTTGTATTTGTGCGCACACAGGTACGTGCCGACCGCGTGCAAAAAGCCATGCAGCGGATAGGCATTGACGTTGCAGCTATTCATGGCGGGTTGGAACAGGAGGATAGGTTTGCGGCCCTTGAATCGTTTTCTTCAGGTAAAAAAAATGTATTGGTTACTACAGATGTAAGTGCAAGGGGCATAGATATAAAAAATGTGGCGTATGTAATTAATTACGATCTCCCAGACATACCCGAAAACTATATCCATCGCCTTGGACGCACCGGGCGCGGTGTGCAAAAGGGTTTCGCCGTTTCCTTTTGCAGCGAAGAGGAAAAATCGCTCCTTGTGGAAATTGAAAAATACCTACAGGACACCATTCATATTACCACAATTGAGCAAACAGATTACAAAGCAACACTCGACCTGAGCGAGGGAGATGGCGGTGCTAACAAGAAAAAAATTATGGCGCTTATCAAGGAAAATGAGAACCAGGCCAAAAAGCCTGTAAAAAGGAAAAAGTAGCATATCTCATATTTCACCCAAATATTGGCCTGCCTGTGGAAAAATAATTTCACATACAGGCCTTTTGAATGTATCAAAATATCCTCAATAAAACCAATTGATAATCAGGCATTTATAATAGCCGAAAATATATCGTTCCTAAGCTATGATTATTAAAACCCACTATTTTAGTGAAGTATTTTTTAATGTTCACTGAATTAATGAAATTAAAGTCGTTTTTTTGTTTTTTACTCAAACAAAGAGGCGAGATATGTCCATTCAACCAATTACCATTTCAAAAGCCAAAGAACTCGAGTGGCTTGAAGGCATTGCAATTAAGCCAAATGCTGTCGACAGCCTGAAAAGTTTCGCCAAACTTTATGGCGACAAAGCAGTATTCTCTACTAGTTTTAGCATTGAAGACCAGGTTATTACACATATGATATTTTCAAACAACCTGGATATTAAAGTTTTTACATTGGATACCGGAAGGCTTTTTCCGGAAACCTACAGCACATGGGCCCAAACCATGGCGAAGTATGGAAAACCCATTGCAACCTTTGCACCCGATGCAGCCCAACTGGAACCTATGTTGCGCACCAAGGGACCAAATAGCTTTTACGAAAGCCTTGAAAACCGCCAGGAATGCTGTAACATCAGAAAGGTAGAACCCCTGAAACGTGCATTGGACGGTAAAAAATTGTGGGTAACCGGTATTCGTTCCGGGCATAGTGCCAACCGTACACAAATGGATAAAATTGAATGGGATCCATCGAACCATCTTTTTAAATTTCATCCTTTACTTAACTGGACCATGGATGAACTGAAAGAGTTTATAAAAATGTATGAGATTCCGGTTAATCCGCTACACGATAAAGGTTTTGTAAGCATTGGATGTGCCCCTTGCACCCGTGCCATCAGGGCTGGCGAAGATTTCAGGGCAGGTCGTTGGTGGTGGGAACAGGCCGATAAAAAAGAATGCGGATTGCATGTGCATGCTTCCTGATTAACGCCCCATTTAAAAGAATCATTTATTCAAATTATCTCCAATATGCCTTCGGGCTATTTTTTGGCCACAATTCACCACTAATTTAGTGAACATTAATATATGATTGAACGACCAACGATAACCATCGGCCGCAAGGGGAAAGTTGTGCTTATGGGTGCCGGCCCCGGTGACCCTGAGTTAATTACCTTAAAAGCAGTAAGACATCTCAATCTTGCAGATGTAATATTAACTGACAGGCTGGTAAATGACACCATCATCCAAAGCCATGCTCCGCAAGCGGTGGTTATTCCGGTAGGTAAGCAATGCCGGAAAAATAAAAGCACTCCGCAACTCACCATCAATGAACTGATGGTTTTCCATGCCCATTCAGGGCGTTATGTGGTGAGGTTAAAAGGGGGTGATGTATCAGTTTTCTCCAATATTGCTGATGAGCTTGAAACACTTGTGCAACATGAGATTCCCTATGAAATTGTTCCGGGCATAACTGCTGCACTCGGTGCAGCTGCTTCCTTAGGTGTACCGCTTACATCAAGAGGATTATCCAAAGGGATCAGGCTGCTAACATTTTATAATGATGCAGCGATTGCAACCGGAGAATGGGAAAACCTTGCAGCTACCGAAGATACCCTTGTTTTTTATATGAGTGGCGAAACAAGCCTGGAACTCGCAGAAAGGCTGATTTCTTTTGGAAAAAGCCCCGACACACCCATCATTCTGGCAGAACAAGCCACTACCCCATTGGAAGTTGTTACGCTTACTACTTTAAAAGATTGTTTAACAGAATGGAAAGGCAGAACCTTTCTGTCGCCGGCATTACTCATTATTGGAAAAGTAGCGGCATTGCATAATAAGTATAGTTGGAAACAACATTTGTCCCATGCCCCCGAATATTTTCCTGAAGTTATACAATCCGCAGCAAGGCCAACATCTTCTAAAAGCCAGGTACCGGTTCAAATTCATTTTTAAAAAACAATCCGATCATGCTAGCAGAAAAGAAGCTGGATCAGTTATATGCACTCATTTCCGAAAGCAGCCATGCCGACCTGGTTTGGATGAGCGGATACCTTGCGGGTCTTGCAGCGCAAAATATTCCTTCTTCAGCTAAACCGATTACTACACCACCGGTTGCCATTGATACCATTTCTATTGTATATGGAACAGAAACCGGTAATTCGAAAAAAGCAGCGACCATGGCTACCACCACATTTAAAAGGGCTGGTATGAAAACACGGTTGATAGCTGCAGAAAATTATAAACCCGATATGCTGGATAAGGAATCTTTTTTCCTGCTCGTAATAAGTACGCAGGGCGAAGGGGAACCACCCGCAACAGCAAAACCTTTGTATGATTATTTGCATAAAAGGGAACAACCTTTTCAACAATTACAATATGCCGTATTAGCCCTTGGCAGCAAAAGCTATCCGCTTTTTTGCCAGGCAGGTATTGATGTGAATGCACAACTTAAAAGGCTGAAAGCTACGCCCGCCATTGCAATGGGCACCTGCGAAGATGATTTTGAAACCGATGCTGAAGTTTGGATTCAACAACTATTACAGCATATTCAAAACCCTCTTGTTTCCACGCCTGTTGCTACTGTGGTTAAAAAACCGGCAGAAGGAAAAAAAGTATTTAAAGGAACATTAGGCAGCAATATTCTATTGAATGACAGGGGAAGCAACAAAAGGGTACACCATCTTGAATTTGATTTGGCAGAAGAAATTGTTTACACCCCGGGTAATGCAGTAGGTATAATTCCCGAAAACAACCCAGCACAGGTAGCAAGAATTTTACAACTGCTCGATATTTCTCCCGAACAACCGGTGGCTTTTAAAGAACAAACATTATCCATAGAAGAAGCATTCGGTAAAAAAATAACGATCAGTCATTTGCCGGTGAGTACCGTAAAAAAATATGCACAATGGATGGGTATTGAAATCCCCGAAACGCGAATTGATTTATATGATTTACTGCGAATTTATCCGCTACAGGACAACAATCAAATACAAGGGCTCATTGAAATATTACCGGGTATTACACCAAGGCTATATACCATTTGTTCATCGCCTGCCACACATCCATGCCAAATTCATCTAACCGCACAGGTTCACCATTTTAGTATAAATGGCGATAGGGTGAGAGGCTTGGGTTCAGACTATCTAACATCACTTAAGCCGGGTACAGAACTGGAAATGTTTTTACATTCCCAAAAAAGTTTCCAATTACCACCCGATGAAAAAGATGTTATCATGATTGCGCAAGGCACGGGTATTGCACCTTTCCGATCATTTTTAGCTGAAAGAGATATCAATGGTGCCACCGGTAAAAACTGGCTATTTTTTGGAGAAGAAAATCGGGTGACCGATTTTTACTATCAATCCGAGATTCAGAAATTTGTGGAAATTGGTACTTTACAACAAGTGCATCCTGCATTTGAAGTTCATACATCAAATCCTGCAACAGTTTCGCAAATAGTAAAGCAACAGGCAGCCGGCATTTGGAAATGGATTCAGAAAGGTGCGTATGTATTTATCAGCGGGGAAAAGGAACCAACCGGAAAAGATGTGGAATCAGCTTTGCTTCAACTAATTGAAGAGCAGCAAGGAATTACCACGCTGGAAGCTACAGCCTACCTGAAACAATTGCAGAAAGAAGGGCGTTTTGCAAAAGAATTGTATTGATATTTTTTAATTAATAGCATAGAAAATAATGAAGCCTTCACCGGTTGAAAAAATAAAAAAAGAAAGCAACGGGCTGCGTGGCACCATTAAGGAAGGTTTATCAAATGACCTGACGGGTGCCATTAGCGATGCAGATATGCAGGTAATAAAATTCCATGGCATGTACCTGCAGGACGATCGCGATCGTCGTGAAGAAAGGGCAGAAAAAAAGCTGGAACGTCTTTATTCTTTCATGGTAAGGCTTCGGCTGCCCGGTGGTGTTTTAAGCGCTAACCAATGGATAGCAAGCCACCACATTGCAGGCGAGTTTAGCACGGGTGTTATAAAAATTACCACACGGCAAACCATTCAGTTGCATGGCTTATTAAAATCTGATATCAAACCAACGCTTCAGGCTTTTAATGCGGCTAATCTTGATTCCATTGCCACCTGCGGCGATATAAACCGAAATGTGGCTGCTGCATCACATCCATTCCAATCAAAACTTCATGAAGAAATTCATGGCTATGCGCAAAAAATAAGCGAGCGCCTGATGCCAAAAACCCGCGCCTGGTACGACATTTGGCTCGATGAAGAACAATTGCTTGATAAAAAGGAAGAAGAAGATCCGCTTTATCAGGACCGGTACCTTCCACGTAAATTTAAAATTGGAATAGCGATACCGCCCAATAATGATGTGGATGTTTTCACCAACGATATAGGGCTGATTGCCATTGAAGAAGATGGCAAATTAGCCGGATTTAATATTGCCATTGGCGGTGGACTTAGTCAAACCCACGGCAACCCCGAAACCTATCCCCGACTTGCAACGGTCATCGGCTTTGTGCAGGCGGGCGAACCAACGTTTAAAGCCGTTTACGAAGTGCTTACCATACAACGTGATTATGGAAACCGAAGTGATAGAAAACTGGCAAGGTTAAAATATACGGTTGATACATATGGTATCGATTGGTGGAAAGCCGAACTTGAAAAAAGGATTGGTTTTTCATTGGAACCCGAACGCCCTTATTCCTTTACTGCCCGACGTGATTATTACGGATGGCAACAAGGACAAAACGGACTTTGGTATTATACTGTTTTTGTGGAAAATGGCCGGGTTACGGATGATGAAAAAAGTTCCGTAAAAGCAGGATTATATGCCATTGCCCAAACAGGTAAAACGCAATTCAGGTTTACCAGCAATCAAAATGTAATAATTGCTGATGTTCAGGAAAAAGATAAAGATGCTATTCATTCTTTATTGAAAGAATTTGGAATTGCTGCGCAAACAGAACATGCATCCGCCATTCATCTCAACAGTATGGCCTGCGTAGCTTTCAACACTTGTCCGCTTGCATTGGCGGAAGCACAACGCTACCTGCCTTCGCTGCTCGATAAAATGGATATACTGCTGAAAAAATATAATCTCGATAAAGAACAAATCATTATTCGGATGACCGGCTGCCCCAATGGTTGTGCAAGAAGTGTTGCCGCTGAAATAGGATTTATTGGTACTGCTTATGGTATGTATAATGTGCACATTGGTGGCGACCGCGAAGGTTACAGACTTAACACTAAATACCAGGAAAGCCAGGATGAATCGCAAATACTGGCTACATTTGATAAGCTGTTTGAAAGATTTGCTGCAGAAAAAATGGATACTGAATCATTTGGTGATTTTGTACATCGGGTTAAGATTGTATAGCAAAAAAATAACATCATGGAGCAGGACAACAATCAACTTTTTCCCATTTTTTTGAAGCTTAACCAACTCAGGGTATTGCTGTTAGGTGCCGGTCCGGTTGGGCTTGAAAAACTTACAGCCATGCTGAACAATGCGCCACATGCTTCTATAAAAATAATTGCAATAGATATTTTGCCTGAAGTAGAAACGATGGCAAACCAATACCCCAATGTAAACATAGAAAAACGTTCCTACCATCCCGATGATATGAAAGGTTATGATTTGGCTATCGTTGCCGTAAATAACCGAGGCTTAAGTGAAGAAATTTACAAGGAAGCAAAGCAAGCCGGCATTCTCGCCAATGTAGCCGATACACCTGATCTCTGTGATTTTTATCTTGGAAGCATTGTACAAAAAGGTCACCTTAAAATTGCCATAAGCACCAACGGCAAATCACCCACCATGGCCAAAAGATTACGGCAATGGTTTGAAAGTATTCTTCCGGAAGAGTTGGATTCGCTCCTTGAAAACCTGTACAAATATCGAAACACCATAAAGGGCGATTTTGCAGAAAAAGTTAAGAAGATGGATGCCTTAACTTCAGATATTATAAGCTAAAACCTTTTAATTATACTAATTTAATAGAATTACTTCTTTTTATACTATTTCCCGATATTTGCAGCCTGATGGGAAAAAGAATACGCACAAAATGGGGGCTTCATTGGCTTGGCTTTTTTATAAAATGTATAATCACAGGCGTTTTTTTCATTTCTGCTAAGCAGGTTAATGCACAAAATTCATCCAACCAAATGTGGTACACCTATAACCATCAGGCCATTATATCAAAGCATTGGGGCTACATGTTTGATCTTAACCACAGGACCACCAATTTTAAAGAAAATACCTCAATTCTTTCAGCAGCCCGGGTAGGAATGACCTATTTAACCGATAAAAACCACCGCATATCTGCAGGATATGCATGGTTTGGAACGCACATTCAAAACACTGAAATCGGGCTGCTGCATGAAAACAGGTTATGGGAACAATACCAGGTATTTAAACCCAAAGGAAAAACAAGTTTTTTTCACAGGGTAAGGATAGAGCAGCGATGGCGCGAATCCAACCCGGTAAATGGGACCAATAAAGGGATTCAACAGTTTTCCGTACGCGCCCGTTATATGTACCAGCATCAGGGGCCTATTTGGCCAATTACAAAAGAGCGAAAATTTGGTGTGTGGTGGCAAGGTGCATCAGAAATCATGTTTCATGCAGGCGAAGGAATAGAGCAACACTATTTCGATCAGTTCAGGGCAATCGGCGGCATTATACTGATGCCTTCTAAAACTTTAAACCTTGCTGTGCTATACCAATACATCAATCAATACAGGCCTTCAGCGGAGCAACACTTCAACATTCATTCAATTAGACTTACTTTGCTGCACCAATTTGATTTTTCAGGGAAGCCTAAAAAGGAATCATCCCTGCCTATCATGAAAGGTTAATTGATATTAATATTAAGCCTAATTAGATGTCGTACCACCAGATAACCGAAGCCATCCGTATTCAAACACCACTCACGGATGAAATGGAACATAGTTCTCCCCTTTTTCTTACGTCCAGTTTTCAGTTTGATACTGCGGAAGATATGCAGGGGGCATTTGCAGAAACCAATGATCACAATATTTACACCCGGTTTGTAAATCCAACGGTTACAGAATTTGTACAAAAAGTGTGCGCACTTGAACAAGCAGAAGATGGGTTTGCCACCGCAAGCGGAATGGCTGCAATTTTTGGTACTTTTATGACCTTTCTAAGCAGTGGCGATCATATTCTGAGCAGTGCAAGTGTATTTGGAAGTACGCATACCATTCTCACTAAATACCTCAACCGATGGGGCATTCAAAGCAGCTATATTGATTTTTTTAATATAAATTTAGTTGCAGCCGCTATTCAGCTCAATACAAAAATGATTTACCTGGAAACGCCTACCAATCCGGGTCTTGATATTTTTGATTTGGAAGCCATTGGAGCCCTGTGTAAGGAAAGAAAAATAATTTTAGTGGTGGACAATTGCTTTGCTACTCCTTTGTTGCAACAACCTATGAGATATGGTGCAGATATCGTTATTCATTCTGCTACCAAATGGATGGATGGACAGGGGCGAGTAATTGGTGGCATTGTGGTGGGTAAAAAGGAGTTAATCCGGGAGATATATTTGTTTTGTAGAAATACCGGACCAAGCATGAGCCCATTTAATGCATGGGTACTTAGCAAAAGCCTTGAAACACTTGATGTAAGAATGCAACGGCATTGTGAAAATGCACTTGCCTTAGCTAAGGCTTTGGAATTACAGGAAGAAATAAATTGGGTTAAATATCCTTTTTTGCCTACACACCCTGCATACCACATTGCAAAAAAACAAATGACTGCAGGCGGAGGCATTGTAACCTTTGAATTAAAAGGCGGATTGGTAGCCGGTATAAAATTCATGAACGGATTAAAAATGTTAAGCCTCACCAGCAATCTTGGCGATACGCGAAGCATTGCAAGCCACCCTGCAAGCACAACCCATAGTAAACTGAGTGAAAATGAACGCCTTGCCGTTGGCATTACACCCGGCCTCATTCGCCTTAGTGTAGGTCTCGAACATGTGGATGACATTAAACAGGATATTCTGCAGGCGCTTCAGGCATCACAAGATTAAATTACAGTAGAAATCAGTTCATTCGTTTCTCGCTAAATCACAAACTTATCTAGAAAATCCTGCTTTTTTCTAACAGACATTTCTATTAAATCGCCATTTTTCATTTCAATGGTACCGCCTCTGCCCTTTTTATATTCTTTTACCTGCAGGATATTTACAATGAAGGAATGATGTACCCTTACAAAATTAGCATCAGCTAATATTTCTTCCAACTCCTTAAGCCCTTTTGAAACCAATATTCGATTACCTGTATTCATAGCCATTATTGTGTAACTTCCTGATGCTTCAAGATAAAGTATATTTTTTGCATCTTCTACCTCAAACCCGTCTTTAGTAGGCACAGTAATTTTATGGCTCCCCTTATCGGATTGCTTTAAATTTTCAAGCAATCCACTTACCCTTTTATTTTCATTTTGGTTTTGTCGTAGTTCCAATTGTTTAGAAGCCCTTCCAATTGCAAATTTCAACTCTTCAATACTTACAGGCTTAAGCAGATAATCTACCGCTGCATATTTAATTGCTTTTAAAGCATAATTATTGAATGCCGTTACAAATATTACTTCGAAGCTTACAGGAGCCAATTTATCCAGTAAATCAAATGCATTTGCATAAGGCATTTCAATATCCAAAAAGAGAAGGTCGGGGTTAAAACTATCTATACGGGCAATAGCTTCCAACGGATCCAGAAAAGAAGCCATTACCTTCACCTCAGGACAATATCTGCTCAGCAACATTTGAAGTGTTGTAATACTTCCGTCTTCATCGTCCACTATGATTGCTTTCATTAACTTTTTGTTTAATTATTTTACAAACCATTTCTTAAGGAACCAAACAAGTTGCAAACACCTTAACCCATCTTTATTTCTATTTTTCTTCAAATAAATTTTGCAAAATAGTAATAACTACTTCTGTACCCAATACATCACCATTAATATCTTTCATATCATTAATTTTTATATCCACTGTTTCCTCACCGGCAAGGTTCAATATATCCATCCTGCGTTGGGTAAGTTCCATACCCCGCGATTGGTATTCAATATGAGATGAAGATTTGAGCTCCAATGATTTTGCCCGGCCTACACCATTATCTCTCACAATGCAAACCAGCACATTTTCATCACCTGAAAAATCAAGTTCCACCAACCCTTCATCATCACTCCGATATCTTATTCCATGCCGCAATGCATTCTCCACAAATGGCTGTATAAGCATTGCAGGAATATCAACCATTTCAACATCAATACCAATATTTATGCTGTATTGGAACTTATTTCCAAAACGCATTTTTTCAAGATCAAGATATTTGGTGATGTATTCGATCTCCCGTTTAAGGCTAATTTTTTTTTCTACTGAATTTTCCAGGGTCTCTCTAATGAGCGAAGCAAAAATATTAAGAAACCGGTTGGCGGATGTTGAATCATTCACAAGAATAAATTGCTGAATACTATTGAGGCAATTAAATATGAAATGCGGATTCATTTGCGCCTGTAATGCCTTTTGTTCCAATTCAGCAAGCTGTTTCTGAACTTTATTTTTCTGTTCTAACTCGGTACGCAAAATGCTACTACGAAATTTAATTACCTGCCATATAATTACGCCAAAAACTGCAATCATCAATAGATAAAACCAAAATTGCTTCCAAAAAGGTGTTGCAACTAAAATAATTATTTCCTTTACATCACTGTTTACACCAAACTTATTAACAGCATATATCTGAAAGGTATATCGCCCCGAAGGGATGGATGAATAATTTATGCCGTAGTTGGATGTTTGTTGCCAATCCTTTTCCAGCCCTTTTAGTCTATAAAAATACCGTATATCACCGGCTGATTTCATAGAAACTCCAACATAGGAAATATCAAATAAATTGGACCGGAAACCGAGCCGTACCAGACTATCCATTGAATACTTACCATTTTCAGTTTTTATGCTTTCAATAAAAAGGTTGCAACTTGAAAGGCTGCTTAATTGCTCTTCCTCAAAATAGGTAAGCCCTGCCGGAGAGCCTACATACATTTTTTTTCCATCCGTATAAATCGCATTAATTATATCATTGGGAAGCAGGTTGAGTGAGTTATACCTGCCTGAAATTTCATTGGGCTTATCAATTGAAATTTTACAAATACCTTTATTGGTGCCTACCCAAATATAATTTTCATAAGGATATAAGGTTCGAACAATATTGCTATTGAGCCCATCCTTTTCTGTATACGTCCTGTTAACCTTACCATCCTTTATTTCTACAATTCCTGAATCGCTTGTAGCTACCCAAACTGAGCCCTTGTGGACCGCAAGTGCTGAGATACGCCTGTATAATGAAGGATGATTTTCACCCCAATGGTATGGTTTGCTTCCAGGCTTGGTTTCCATAAGTCCATCAAGAGTGGCTATAAAATAAGTTGCACCTAATTTAACTGCAGCAGTAGCACGTTCTTGCCATATGGTGTCAATGGGTGCTAAGGTCTCTGCCGAAACCCGTAGAACCCCTCTACCAGTAGCAACCAACAACTCTTTATCAGATTCCATAAAAAGAGACTTAACCGCTACTGCAGGCAATATTTTTTGCTTATTTCCATTCCACTTAATTAGAAAAGCATCAAATCCCAGAAAATAATCACCGTTTTTATTTTTGGCAATTGCAACAAGCCTGTTAGTAGATAAATTGTTAAATGATTGCTGTAAAAAATTACTGAATGATACGAGCTTAGGATTACTTTTATCTTCCCATATAAACATTCTGCTGCCACCATGTGCAGTAATTAATTTATCAGCATAATTTATTATTCCATAAATTTCATTACCTGAGTTTGTAGCTTCAAAAACAGTTTTTGTTAATGCTTCCTTAGCCGGTATTTTATAAATGCCATCTCCAAGTGAAGAAAACCAATAAATACCTTCTTTATCTATAATACCCGATGTAATTGTTTTTCCAGGCAAGTAATGATTTGTTAATTTCAAATTCACTGTATCTATATCAAATGCACCATTTACAGTACAAAGCAAATAACCAATACCCATATAAGGTGTTCCAATAGCCCTTATTGCATCGTATCTGCTATAAATAAATGGTGTATCTCCATTCCTTTTGGGTTTTACATAAAGAAATTTCTTAATCTTATTTGTTTGAAATTTAGAATAATAAATCAATTTATCCTCATCATCAACATAAAATAGTGAATCACCTATCAATATAGGAAATCTTTCACCAAACCAAATAGGTCCCACACCAACGCCTAAATTTTTTTCATAATTATGATTCTCACTTGGAAAAATCCTTGTAAAATTAGATTTACTAATTCTAATTATTTCATCGGTACCCCCCAACCAAATAGAGCCAATAGGATATTCAAGTATAGAATTTATTCTCGATCTCAATTTTAATTTTGACAAAAGGGAATCATTTTTATGATTATAGAAATTCCCTTTATAATAGTAACTAATTTCATTTTTGAAAGTCGCTAACCATACCCTTCCATAACTATCCGATAATACTGTTAATACCTCATTATCCGGCAACCCATCCTTCACAGTATAGTTTACAAACCGCTCGCCATCAAACCGGCTGAGCCCATTATTGGTTCCAAACCAAAGAAAGCCATCTTTATCCTGACACATGTCAAAAACGGTATTACCCGCTAACCCATCCCTCGAAGTATATCTAACATAATTATAATCCTGGCTTATTAAGGAAATGGGGGCAGCAACTACTGCAGCAACCAATAAAGTGTAGAAATGTAAATACCGCATATGTGAATTGGCCATAAAAATAAAGCCCGGCCGTTAAAGCCGAGCTAATTTGTTAAGGGTAATTCTTTTAAAATTCGTTTAGGCAGTTTTTTATGTTGTAGCTTTAAAAAGCCTGCTTTTGTAATTTTCACTAAAGTACATCCTTAGTTTCCAAATTATACCTCACAAGTTTATAACTGTGCGTTTTTACCCTATAACTGTGTAATCTGATAAGTAAAATATCAAAAAGAAGCTTATTTTGAATACTTATGCTAACCATTTTGAGCATTTAAGTGGTTTTCATTCATAATTTTTCAAAGGTACCCCCCCCCCATGTATTCCTAAAAAAATCAACTACCTGACAACTTGTCACATTTGGCCCCGTCACTGTATCTTTACCGTCTTAAAAAGAATAAGGAAGATACATGCACGAAGTATTAGAAACCGAAATTGCGCCCCGCACCGGGCTTGAATACCATAACGAAGACCGTCAGGGCGAAGCCTATGCGCCCTTTTCAATAGACGAAAATCGCTATCGCAAGCATTTTTTCATTGAAAGCTACGGCTGCCAAATGAATTTCTCGGATAGTGAAATTGTTGCTTCTATTCTGAACGAACATGGTTTTGGAGCCACCCGCAACCTGGAAGAAGCTGACCTCGTATTATTAAATACCTGTAGTATTCGTGAAAAAGCGGAACAAACGGTACGCAAACGCCTTACAGAATTTAGAAAGATAAAAGAGCAACGGCCGGGCATGCTGATTGGCATATTAGGTTGCATGGCCGAGCGTCTAAAAGCAAAATTGCTGGAAGAAGAGAAGTTGGTGGATATGGTAGTGGGGCCCGATGCATACCGCACCCTGCCCGGGTTGGTGGAAGAAGCAGAAACAGGCCAAAAGTCAGTGAATGTGATGCTAAGCCGGGATGAAACCTATGGAGACATTTCGCCAATCCGCCTTGGCAGCAATGGTGTAACTGCATTTGTAAGCATTATGCGCGGTTGCAACAATATGTGCGCTTTTTGCGTGGTTCCCTTTACCCGCGGGCGCGAACGCAGCCGCGACAATGCAAGTATCGTTGCTGAATGCCAGGATCTTTATGACCGTGGTTTCAGGGAAGTTACCCTGCTGGGGCAAAATGTGGATAGCTATTATTATATGCACGATAACGGTACAAATGTAAATTTTGCCCAACTGCTTGAAATGGTAGCTATAATAAGCCCCGAACTGCGGGTACGTTTCAGCACATCGCATCCAAAAGATATAACCGACGATGTGTTGCATACCATGGCGAAGTACGAAAACATTTGCAAATACATTCATCTGCCCGTACAAAGCGGCAGTACGCGGATTTTGCAGCTTATGAACCGTACATACACCCGCGAGTGGTACATGGCTAAAGTGGATCGCATCCGCGAAATAATGCCCGAATGCGGAATAAGCAGTGATATTATTGCAGGCTTTTGTACCGAAACCGATGAAGACCATGCCGATACACTCAGCATAATGGAACACAGCCGTTATGATATGAGCTATATGTTTTTTTACAGCGAACGACCCGGCACCCTTGCTGCACGCCGCTACCAGGATGATATACCGGCTGAAATAAAGAAAAAACGCCTGCAGGAAATTGTAGAAATGCAAAACAAACTGAGCCGGATAAGTAATGAACAGGATGTAGGTAAAACCTTTAAGGTATTAATAGAAGGCGATAGCAAGCGTAGCGATCAGGACTGGATGGGACGCAATACACAAAATAAAGTAGTGGTTTTTCCCAAAGAGAATTTCAACCTGAAAAAAGGCGATTATGCTGAAGTAACAGTGCATACAAGCACACAGGCCACGTTGCTGGGAAAAATAAAAAGATAATTAATGGACATTCAATCAATAAAAAACCGCTTTGGTATCATTGGTAATGCACTAGCCCTAAACCACGCACTAAATGTGGCGGTGCAGGTTTCGGCTACCGACCTTAGCGTACTCATAACCGGCGAAAGTGGTGTGGGTAAGGAAGCCTTTTCACAAATCATTCATGCCCTTTCGGCCCGAAAGCATAATTCATTTATCGCGGTAAACTGTGGTGCTATACCCGAAGGAACTATTGACAGCGAATTGTTCGGCCACGAAAAAGGCTCCTTTACCGGTGCAGGCGAAGCACGCAAGGGCTATTTTGAAACCGTAAACGGCGGCACCATTTTCCTCGACGAAATAGGTGAAATGCCGATTGGAACCCAGGCCAGGCTATTACGTGTACTTGAAAGTGGTGAGTTTATCCGCGTGGGTAGCAGTAAGGTTCAAAAAACCGATGTGCGGGTAATTGCAGCCACCAATAAGGATTTGCTGGAGCTTTCACACCAGGGAAAGTTCCGCGAAGATTTATATTACAGGTTAAGTTCAGTACCCATCCGCATCCCTTCGCTGCGCGATCGTAAGGAAGATATACCCTTACTTTTCCGCAAGTTTGTAATTGATTTTGCCGAACGGTACAAAACCACGCCTGTTCAGTTAGATGAAGATGCACGGATGTTACTGGCCAATTATCCCTGGCGTGGCAACGTACGCGAATTAAAAAACATTGCCGAACAAATAAGCGTACTTACCAAAAATCCGGTGGTTGGGGAAACTGAATTGCAAACTTATCTTACCGATAAACCCATGAATAACCTGCCCGTGCTGGCACATGCCCAACATACAGGTGCTTATGTGAGCGAAAGTACTTTTGCCAACGAACGCGACATCCTATATAAAATCATTTTCGATCTTAAAAAAGATATGAATGAAATGAAAAGGATGTTTTTGGAATTGGTAAAGAGTCCCGGCCATGTGCCTTCGCATAATATTTTTCATAACGATGATTTGCTGAAAGAATCTATGCCATCTGGCGACAATACGCCGAAAACAGTAAGCCCATCACTTGTACCCACATCCCAATCCAATGCCTACCTGGTAAATTCAGGTGGCAATTCCATCCTAAAAGGCGATTCTTCTTTTGATCAGCATGAAGAAATAGAAGAATCATTGAATATTATGGAAATGGAAAAAGACCTGATCATAAAAGCGTTGAAAAAACATCGTAATAAAAGAAAGGATGCTGCCCTTGACCTCGGTATAAGTGAACGCACGCTTTACCGAAAACTTAAGGAGTACGATATTGAAGATATGTATCAGCAGCCCAAACCAAGTGGATTGAAAACCTATCGTTAATTTTACCAACTGTTCATTTACGAATGTGTAGTATTGCCATCATGGATTGTAAAATCGTAAATTATTGTCGGGGACTTCGTTTTCCACTCATAGCGTTGGCTGTAGTAACAATATTTATGGCCGGCTGTGGTGTTTATACCATGCGCGATATAAGTATTCCGCCCGAAATAAAAACCATTAAGGTGAATCTTTTAGAGAATAGGGCTACTTACGTAAATCCTCAGCTTACCCCCAGGTTAACCAACCAATTACAACAAAAGGTAGTAAACCAAACAAGGTTAAACCGCACAAATAATGATGACGCCGATTGGATTGTATCGGGTTATGTGAGCGAATACAGGGTTACTACCTCGGGTATCAGCAACCAACAGGCAAGTACTAACCGGCTATCAGTAGGTGTAAAAATTACCTTGAAAGATAATGTGAACCAAAAAACGGTTAATTATGATGTAACCAAAAGTTTTGAATTTCCGGCCACCCAATCACTGCAACAAGCAGAACAAAGCCTGGCAGATGATATTGTTAAAGGTGTTACCGAAGAAATTTTTAACCGATTGTTTTCAAACTGGTAACCCCACTGTACATTCACCGACCAATGCCAGATTTAACTTCCATAGAAACATACCTGCGACAGCAATTGCCTGATGATAAAAAACAGGCAAGCTGGGGTTACCTGGCACAGCAATTTCCCTTCTACCCCATACTACATTGGTTAAGGGCAGCCAACCACCCAGGCGATAAGGGGTTAAAACAATTGGCAGCCCTTTATGCTAATGACCCTTTCCGTTTTCATATTTGGCTTAATGGCGAACTGGAATCAGTTGCAAGTGTTGAATCAAATGATGATTTAGTAGCAATTTCAAACCAACCTTTAGCAGAACCCATTGAAAATGAACCAGATATAACTGAAACCTTACCAGAAGAAATAGAAGAAACAGATGAACTTCCTCCCGATGGGGATGAAAACTTACAGGTTAAACCTTTCGTTTTCACTCCGGATTTGGAAAAAGAAAGCACCAAAGCCGATTTTGTTTTCGAGCCTTTTCATACGGTGGATTATTTCGCATCACAGGGTATAAAGGTGGAAAAAGGTACCGATACCCCACTCGACCGGCAGGTAAAAAGCTTTACCGACTGGTTAAAAAGTATGAAAAAACTGAGTTACCAACCGGCAGCCAGTTATACCGACCCTTTGGTGGAAAGACAAGCCCGAACATCCCTCGCTGCCGGGGAGGTAGTAACCGAAGCAATGGCCGAAGTTTGGGCAAAACAAGGGCAAATTGATAAGGCTGAAGCATTATTTATCAAATTGAAGTTGTTGCATCCTGAAAAATCCCATTACTTTGCAGCCCGTTTAAAAGATATAAAAGAAAATTCATGACTATCCTTTTTCTGATTTTGATTGTATTAGCCAGTGCTATCCTGGGTTTTATCATATTGGTACAAAACCCCAAAGGTGGTGGCTTAACCGGTAATGTAGCCGGATTTGGCAACCAATTTATGGGTGTAAAGCAAACAACCGATGTACTTGAAAAAGGCACCTGGATTTTTGCAGGCATAATTGGCATTTTGTGCCTTACCAGCGTTTTATTTATTGGCGGTGCCGAAAAACCAAAGGGCCTGCTTGATAAAGTAAACACCGGCGGTGTACCTGCGCAAACAGCTCCTGCCCCGCAGCAAAATGCTCCGGCCCCTGCAATGCCTGCCGATTCAGCTAAATAAACATTCCCATTTAAAAATATTGTAAACGGTGCGTAGCTTACGTACCGTTTTTTTTATTCCATTGATGTATATAGTTAAGTTTGCTATTATTAAAAAGATTGCGTTATACACATGTACAAAAAGATTGCGCTGGGCACCATTGCCCTATTGTTAATTGCTGCATTTTTTGCCTATAACCGTTTTTTCGCTCCTGCCACCCAATTTTCAGGTAAGGAAAAAATTATTTTTATTTATTCGGGCAATGCAACAAAAAATGCTGTTCTGGAAATGCTAAAAAAAGACAGTATAGTCCTAAAAACAGGTGCTATTGATTGGCTGGGCTCCAAAATGAAATACTGGGAAAATATAAAACCGGGTCGTTATAAAATAACACTTGGGATGAGTAATCATGAGATAATAAAATTGTTACGGAGTGGTATACAATCGCCATCAAAACTGGTAATTAATAAACTCAGATTGCCTATAGATTTGGGAAAACCTTTGGATAAAGCTCTTGAATCAGATTCCGCGACAATCATGCGTTTCATTACCGACACCCAGGCGCTGAAAAAGCTGGGCCTGAATGATGCAAACCTGATGGCTTATATAATTCCCGATACCTACGAAGTTATTTGGACCTGGAGCCCGGAAAGGGTTCTGCAAAAATTAAAAGAAGACAGGGAACGATGGTGGAATAAAAATGACCGTAAAGCATTAGCAGAAAAAATTGGGCTTTCACAGGAAGATGTGCATGCACTGGCAAGTATTGTGGAAGAAGAAACTAATAAGAAGGACGATAAACCCAAGGTGGCAAGTGTGTACCTTAATCGGTTAAAAATTGGAATGCCACTGCAAGCTGACCCTACTATTCGGTATGCTTTAAAAAACTTTACAATGAACCGGGTTTTATATGTTCATTTACGCACCCCATCTCCATATAATACTTATTTGAATAAGGGTTTGCCGCCGGGGCCCATTTGCACACCTTCACCTGCTACTATAGATGCAGTGCTTAATGCCCCAAAAACTGAATATATTTTCTTTGTTGCTGATGCCAATTTAATGGGTGGCAGTACCTTTACCACTAACCTTTCCGATCACAACAAGGCAGCAAGGGTTTACCAGGATTCACTTACTGCCTGGTTAAAACGGAAAGCCATACGCGAAAAGGCAAAAAAAGATTCAATAGCCAAATTGGGTAGCAATGCCACAGAATGACACAAATTGAACGCATTATACTAAGGTGGAAACCAATTGCATGGACCATGCGCAAAAGCAGGCAAATAGTGTTGCCTGGCTTTCAGGGTATGCCTTTGTATGATGTTATGATGTTCTTTTTGCAGCAGGCAAAAAAAATTGGGTTTAGCGAAAGGGCAGCAGCCATCTCATTTAATATTTTGGTAGCGCTGCCTGCCGGGCTTATATTTTTATGCACGCTGGTACCCTACTTGCCCGATACCATTCATTTTGAAGCGCAACTACTTGCCGCTCTTGACGATGTATTGAGCAACGATGAAACCTTTCAGTTAGTGTACAATGTAGTTACCGACTTTTTTAATACCCCGCGAAGTGGTTTACTTTCCTTTAGCTTTATTGCAGGCGTATTTTTTAGCAGCAATGCCATGATGGGTATAATGCATACATTCGACAGAAGCTACTTTGAGGAACGCAGCAGCCGTTTTATGGCAAAAAGATGGACTGCCATTAAACTTACTTCTTTATTAATACTACTTATAATTGCTTCCGTATTGCTGCTTGCTACACAAGGGCCTATAAAAGACTGGGTTCTCCAAAAAA
The DNA here is from genome assembly GCA_041740575.1 of Chitinophagaceae bacterium. GTDB lineage: Bacteria > Bacteroidota > Bacteroidia > Chitinophagales > Chitinophagaceae > Phnomibacter. The sequence continues at coordinate 172,790 of JBGSLS010000004.1, forward strand.
TGGGTTGGGACAACTGGATTTTTCGTACAATCCTTGAGTGGTCCAGGTGGTTTGTTATCCTGCTGGTAACTTATTTAACGATTGCGTTTATTTACCGGTGGGGGCCGGCAGTAAAAGTTAAATGGAGTCTTATTTCACCTGGAACTATTCTGGCAACAGGATTAGTAATATTAACTACCCTGCTTTTTTCTATTTGGGTAAATAATTTCGCAAGCTATAATAAAGTCTATGGCTCTATAGGTACCGTGCTGATTATCATGAATCTGGTTTATATAAACGCATTGATTTTGCTCATTGGATTTGAAATAAATGTTAGCATCACTGCAATTAAATCCCGTAGCAAACAACGTCTTATTCAGGAAGCCTTAAAAGACGGACTGTAAGGATTTTAACAAAGTGTAACCACCTTGTGTTATTACAAATAGTAATTTTATTGATTAAAAACTAAACTACAATGAAAAAATTGAGTACCCTCGCAATACTAGTCAGTAGTATTGCCTTAATAAGTTTTTTACCGGCCGAAGTGCTGCAAATTGGCGCATCCATGCCAAAAGCAGATGTTAAGATGAAAGATATTTCGGGTAAGGAAGTAACCCTTCGCGATGCGGCGGGTGCCAATGGCACACTGGTAATGTTTAGCTGTAATACCTGCCCATATGTAATTAAAAACCAATCGCGTACAAAAGATGCAATTGCCTATGCTTCAGCCAAAAATATTGGTGTAGCGATTCTAAACAGCAACGAGGCTTACCGCGATAAAGATGATAGTTATGATGCTATGAAAGCCTACGCAAAAGAACAGGGTTACAATTGGTATTACACCATTGATAAGAATTCTGAAATTGCAGATGCATTTGGTGCCACCCGCACACCTGAAGTTTTCCTATTCGATAATTCAGGAAAACTTGTTTACCATGGTGCACTTGACGATAGCCCGGCTGATGCACGTTCTGTAAAGCGCGAACATTTGAAAGTAGCCATCGATGAAATGACTTCAGGAAAAGATGTAGGCGTAAAAACTTCAAAATCAATTGGCTGCGCTATTAAGCGCGTCGGATAATTATTATCGCAATATTCCAAACAAAAAAGGATGCTTCATTCGCATCCTTTTTTGTTTATATCCATAATAACAATTGCCCAATAATTGCACTTATATCCTCGTTTACTTCAAGGCCTTTAATATCTCATTATTTAGTAATTCTGCACTCATCGTTTCTTCAAAAAACTTACGGTAGCCTTTTGCAGGATTTACAATAAGTGTTGCCGGTATAACCCCGCTCCACGCTGCATCTACCAGCGGACAATAATAATCGGCATTGGTTTCATTGAACCAAAAAAGCTGCGCCTTGCTCCAGTTTTCTTTCTTTGAAATATACTCCTTCAGTTTTCCACTTTTGTATAAATCTTTCGTATCCTGGCTTACCAGCCAAAGCTGCACACTATCCCCATTTTGCGCACCATACACTTCTAAAAAATGAGGAATTTCTTCTATACAAGGTTTGCACCAGGTACTCCAAAAGTTTACCACAACTACCCCCTTTTGCTGCTGTAGTTTTTCAAGCAGTTGCGTTGCCTTTACTTCTTCAATTTTTAACTTTTGCGCATGGCTTATTACTCCAAAGCAAATAAAGAAAAACAACAAGGATAATCTCAAATGCATAATTGTAACAATAGTACTTGCAAAAATGTAGAAATCCCATCATTGCTGTTTGTTAATTAAAGCGGCTTTCCTTTTAACCTCCGCACTTCTTTAAAATCTGTCCAGGTTTCAAAAAGTTGTGTACGCGCTTCTTGTGGTAACCGCGGTTCGTTGTAATGACCCACTGCCCGTTTTTGACGATAGGCCTCATATAAAGAAACCGCACAGGCTACAGATATATTCAAAGAAACAGCCATGCCTTCCTGTGGTATATAAATGCTACCATCTACAGCAGCCAGCATTTCGGGGGTACAACCCTTTTGTTCGTTACCAAATACAATGGCAATGGGTTGGGTAAAATCCATTTCAAAAAGACTGCCTGCGGAGGGTTGAAGATGTGTAGCATAAACTTTACAGTATCGGCTTCTTACGGCTAATAAGCATTCATCCAGGTTCGTAAATTGGTGTACAGCAACCCATTTCCAGGCTCCTGCACTGCTCCTGAAACCCCATTTATCATGTGGCGGAAGTATCGTATTCAGTATGAAAATTTCACCAATTCCTACCGCATCGCAAGTGCGCATAACGGCGGAAATATTATGGTTATCGAATACATTTTCGAGTATTACGGTAATATCCGGCTGTCGCCTGTCAATTATTTGCCGCATTTTTTCATTTCTCTCATTGGTCATTTGAACATAAAATTACCCGGACTCCTTTAAAAAATAAAAGAAATTGCGGATTTGCACCAAATTATGCACGTTATTGAGACTTTATCCCCCAAAAAGCTAGAATCTAATGCCTTTTTCGAAAAAAAAGCCGCAAAACCTTGCAAAAGAAATCCGATAACCCCTACATTTGGATTGTTAAAGTTGCCGCTACTGCTTAACCAGGCAAATATTCGATAATTTATTTCAACCAAAAACGAACTGAACATGAAGAGATTTTACCTTCTGTTGACAGGCTTTCTGCTATGCTGCTCTCTCGGATGGCTTAGTGCAGAGGCTCAGGGTACCGAACAAGTAATTACAGGTACAGTAAAAGATGCCAGTACCGGCGAAGTGCTTGAGGGTGCTACCATTAAAGTGGTAGGTACCAAAACACAGACAAAAACCGGTGCAAACGGAGCCTTTTCTGTAAAAGTAGCTCAGGGTCAAAGAATCACCATTACCATTGTAGGTTATGAGTCGCAAACGGTAAGTGCAACCGGCGACCTGAATATTAACCTAAAAGCTACTGCAAGCGAATTGGATGAAGTAGTGGTAACCATGGATATGAAGAGAAAACCACGCGAACTGGGCTTCTCTACCCAAAAAGTTACCGGTGCCGAAATTCAGGAAACACAACGGGAAAACTTTATTAATTCCCTCCAGGGACGTGTAGCCGGTGCAACCATTACCCCTACCAATGGAATGGCGGGTGCATCAAGTAGTATCGTTCTTCGTGGCTTTAATTCTCTCTCGCTTAGTAATCAGCCGCTTTTTGTAGTGGATGGTGTGGTAATGGATAATGAAACCCTCAATCAGCAAGGGGGAGCGGCCACAACCGGATTGGCAAGTGACAGGCCCAACCGTAATGATGACTATACCAACCGTATGGCCGACCTTAATCCAAATGATATTGAAAGCATCACGGTTCTTAAAGGGCCTGAAGCAACAGCATTGTATGGCAGTCAGGCAAGTTCAGGCGCTATAATTATTACCACAAAAAGGGCAAAACCCACCGGACAGGTAAGGGTAAACTATGACAATAGTTTTCGTTTCTCAACGCTTACCCGGTTCCCCCAAACTACTACTAAATGGAACAGTGGTATAAATGGAGTTGAAAATAACTCTTTTTCTTACTTTGGCCCTGCGCGCGGTATGGATGATCCAACCTATGATAATATTGATGCATTCTTTAAAACCGGATTTGCCCAAACCCATAATGTAGCGCTTGAATATGGTAAGGAAAAAGTTAGCTGGCGTTTTTCAGGTTCGTTTTTCGATCAGGATGGTGTGGTACCAAACAATGCTTATCAACGTATAAACCTTCGCCTCAGCAACGCTACCAAAATTGGTAAACATCTTGAATTAGTGCCTGCCGTAAGCTATATCAGAACAACCCACCGGCGTCCTCGTCGCGGTGCAGGCGGTTACTTGCTTAACTTACTTACCTGGCCGGCCAATAATGATGTAAGCAAATATGAAGGGCCGAATGGCGAAAAATTAGGCGTATTTAATTCAGTTGACCCGCAAGGTGAAACAGACAATCCATTATGGAATTCCTACAACAACGAAAGCTATGATGCAACCGACCGATTGATGGCAACCATGGGGGTTAACGTAAACTTAGCCAAATGGTGGACAGTTAACGGTCGTTTTGGTTATGATACTTACGAAACAGATGGCTATGGATTCTACCACCCGCAATCGTTTGTTATTACCGCCAATACGAGAGGACAACAAGACAATTATACAAGGAAGTATGCAGGTTACAATCATACCATTACAACAACGGCACGGCACAGCATCGGCAAATTTAACGGCCGCCTGATGGTGGGTACCATGTATCAGGATTATGAACAACAAATGTGGGCGGTAACCGGTAATCAGGTAATTGATGTAAATAAGCGTGACTCCAATAACACGAACCCGGTTACCAGAATAAGATTGAATAGAAATAACTTTGGTGAACCCAACCTTGTTATCAACCGCTCATCAGCCGCTTTCTACGAAATGGCATTGAATTATAATGAATTGGTGTATTTCAGCTATAGCCACCGATGGGAATCAACTTCGGTAATGCCTGCTAAATCAAGGGATTTTAATTACCCCGGCATGAGCCTTAGCTTTATAATGAGCGATATATTTCCTTCGCTAAAAAATGGTAAAGTTTTGAACTTCTGGAAATTGAGGGGTTCAATAGCCAATACGGCACGTTTAAGTTCACCTTATCTCAATCAGCCAAGGTTTGAAAATAGAAACGGTAGTGGTGATGGATTTTCCTATGGCTTTTTCAACAACAACCCCGACCTTTTTCCTGAAATCCAGGAAACTTTCGAAGTTGGTACAGAATTCAGGCTTTTTAGTGATAAGGTAAGTATTGATGCAACTTATTACAATACGTTTGTTGACCGGCAGATTATTGAAAATTTCAGGAGTAGCTACGGAACAGGTTTTGTACTGAATACCCTGAATGCCGCATCCACCCGCAATGAAGGTGTGGAATTGGTTTTGGGTATATCACCTGTTAAGAATAAAAACTTTAGCTGGACGATGCAATTTAATGCCAACAAAATGTGGAACGAAGTTTTATCGCTGCCAGGAAATGTTCCTGAATTTTATATTTCCGATACATGGTTATTTGGTAATACGCGCGGCGGACTTATTAAAGGTGGGCCAACTACAAGCATCACTGCAACAGGCTATGCCCGCAATGCAGCCGGTGATATTTTAATTAATCCGGCAACAGGTGTGCCAGTAGTAGATGGTAACTTTATGGTAAGGGGTGATCGTAATCCCAACTTTACCGTAGGTTTCAATAATCAATTGCGTTACAAAAACTGGTCTTTCAACATGTTATGGGATTACCGTAACGGTGGTGATATTTATAATGGCACCGACAACTTCCTTGTTCAAACAGGCCGTGCTCTATCAACAGATGCACGCAAAACACCCATTGTGATAAATGGAGTGCTGAATGATGGGTTCCAGAATAGTTCTACACCAACCCGTAATACCATTGCAGTAGTACCCTATTTCCAGCAGGATTATTACACTACCATGCCTCCTGAAGCATTTATCGAAAAGAATATTGATTGGCTCAGGTTAAGGGACATGACACTTAATTACACATTTGGAAAAAACCTTACCGATAAAATGAAAGTAGTAAGAAGCCTTGGCGCATTTGTAACGGTAAACGACCTCGTGTTAATTACAAATTATACCGGGGCTGACCCTGCTGTGAATGGAAATACGGCAGGTACCCGTGGTGTAGGTGCAGCTGGATTCGACTATGGCAATATTGCTAATCCTGTAAGCTGGAATTTTGGCATCCGAGCCGCCTTCTAAAACAGGGGTTTTTCAAATGTTGTTTGTAAAACAAAAAAGAAAGTAACCATGAAAAAAAATAATAATATATATCTTCTCGCTGTAGCCGCCACTATCATAGCTATCGGCTGCAGCAAACAGATTGATGATGCTTACCAAAACCCGAATGCACCTGTAAGGGTTGCACCGGAAGAATTATTACCACAGGTAATAAGTACCCTTGCAGCCAATTATGCTGGCCACGGGCCATTAAGTGATGTTCGCTTTATTGGCAGATATACCCAATCTTTCGGCATTACCGGAGGATTTGATAATTGGGAACGCATGGGCGGACCCGGCAATGCGGGAATTGGGAATACCGACTTAAGCGGTTCTATATGGCGTACCCATTATTACGATATGGGACAAAATGTAGTAAGGATGATGGAATGGGCCGCAGAAGAAGAAAAATGGCATTATGTAGGTGTTGGTAAAGCGTTGATGGCATGGAGTTGGCTACAACTGACAGACTATCATGGTCCGGTTATTCTCAAAGAGGCCTTCAACACCAATCTGCTTACTTTTAACTTCGACAATGAGGAAGAAGTTTACCCTTACGTTCGTCAATTGTGTCACCAAGCTTTGGCAGACCTTAGTCGTACAGATGGAAATACCAACCCTGCTGAACTGGCAAAGGGTGATGCATTCTTTTATAAAGGAGATGTAAACAAATGGAAAAAATTTGTTTACGCCGTATTAGCGCGTTCATTTCACCATTTAACCAATAAAACATCTTATAATGCTGACAGCGTTATAAAATATTGCGATCTTTCTATCTTAAACAATGCAGATAATGCTTCGGTGAAATTTGCCAATACTGGTATCAGTGCCAACGCAAACTTCTTTGGTCCATTACGTGGCAATATAGGTGGCTACAGGCAAACTTCTTATATCACCAACCTGATGGATGGCCGTAATTCATTGTTTGATGGGGTTAAAGATCCCCGTACCATTTACATGCTGCGCAAAAACCTGAATGGAACCTTTGTTGGATTAGAAACAACTTTTGGTAATGCAGGTATTGCTACGGCCAATAACCGTCCAGAAGGGTTATGGGGACAAGCCTCCGCTTCAACCGTTATAGCAAATGATAATAGTGCCCGTTACATCTTCAGAAATGGGGTGGAAATACCGGTGATTACTGCAAGCGAAGTATTATTTATGAAATCTGAAGCTGCATTCCGGAAAAATAACCGCTCACTGGCATTAAGCGCCTATAGAGATGCAATAAGCCTTAATATGGATATGCTCACCGGTACTTTTGAATTTGGTGTACCAGATGCGGAAAAAATAACCGCTGATAAAAAAGCAGCGTTTCTTGCCGACCCAAAAGTGGTACCAACTGTAGAAGGATTGACGCTTTCGCATATTATGCTGCAAAAATATATTGCACTTTGGGGCTGGGGGATTATGGAAACATGGGTGGATATGCGTCGTTACCACTATATTGACCCGGATCCAATAACCGGGCAACAAGTTTATCGTGATTTTGCCTTACCGGCTCCCGAACGCTTACACCCGGATAATGGCGGCAAACCTGTTTATAGGGTTCGCTATCGTTTTAATTCGGAATATGTATGGAATGCGGAAGTGCTGCGTGCTATGGGCGCATTTGACCTTGATTACCATACCCGTGAAGTTTGGTTTTCAAAACCATAAATGGCATCCTATTACTTCAATTCAAATTTTAAAAAATTATGAAATTAAGATATATAAAATGGATAACACCGGTCATACTGGTTGCTTGCACCCTGATACTCGCCTGTGAAAAAGAAAAGGAAATAATCGCCACATGGGATGATGCAGGAACAGATGCCAACTATGCAAGATTACGCATCGTACATGCATCGCCAAATTTCAGGAACCTTACCGGTGTACCTGATAGCATAAATATTTTTGTAAACGGACAAAAATTTAATGGAACACGGCTATCTTATGGTGGTGTTTTTCCCGGGCAATCAACCAATAATTATGCCGCCGTTCCACCGGGCACCTACGATGTAAAAATTTCCGTTGGAGGTGTGGTAAATCCCGATTCTATACCTGTTGCCACACTTCGATTTACGCTTGCCGAAAAAACAAACTATAGCTTTGTTATTACAGATAGCGTATTGAATGCAAACCGCGACAGTGGAAGGATATTTGTAAGAGATAGTTTTCCTGAACCTATCACCGGGAGAATTGGATTGCGCTTTATCCATGCTATGAACGATACTATTGGCAAACGAGTAGATGTTTGGTCAACACGTCGTAATAACTATCTGTATACCGCAGTTTTACCTGGTACTGTAAGCTCCTTCGGTATTCAACCTTTTATTGATGTTTCCGATACATTGATTGTGCGCAGGGCAGGTACTACTACTGAATTAGCAAGGTTTAATAATATTATTTTTGCCAATACCAGAGTATACACCATTTACCTGCGTGGCAATGTTACGCTTACCACCGGTACAAAAGCAAGGTCGCTTACCTTTTATGCGAATAAATAGTAAACATATTGGTTTATGAAAAAATGGTTGCAGTGTGAAAGCTGCAACCATTTTTTTGTTAAAGGAAATGCTAGAATAGTATACTCGAAAAACCTTAGTAACCCAATGTAATCAAACCTGTAAGGACAAATTATGGTCAGCCAGGTAGTTGGTCGACCATCTGAGTCCTTATGAATGAGAAATACGTCAAAGAGTCTTACCTAATTGTATTAGATTCTCCACTATCAACTTCCACTATCCATTATCCCTTCCTCCCCGCCTTCACAAACAACGGAAAAACCACTTTCCTACTTTCTTCCCCACCCCATGCTTTTTCAAAATCATCTGCCACAAGGCTTAATGGATTGATACCATTTTCCTGCTCGTACTTTTTTACGGCGCTCCAGGTATTCAGGAAACCCATCATTTGCGTAAGGCTCCATTGGGCGGGCATTTCAAAAGCGGGTACTTCAATGGGCTCGAAGGGAAAGGGTAAGTTGTTGTAGGCTTCGTCGATGTATATGCGCTCGGGTTCCCAGTAGGGCCCGGTAATGTTTTGGTAGAAATGATCGAGCACTGCATCCACTGCGGGGGAAATGCGCATAAGTCCGTAGCCGATGGCTACCAGCACAGCGGTGGGGCCCATTACGCGATTGGCTTCGCGGTAAAAAGCATCGTGGTTAAACCAATGAATAGCCTGTGCTACCACCACCATATCGAAGAATTCGTCGGGGAAATCGGTATGTTCGGCAGGCTGAACGGTATATAGAATGCCTTTATGTCCGGGGGCCTTCGCTACCTGTTCAGCACTGATATCGCTTGCCAGTACTAATTGGAAATGTTCGGCAAGACCCTCCGAAAGCTGCCCATTACCGCATCCGCAATCCCATACCACACCGCGGTAGCGAACAAGCCGGCTGATAAATTTTATAAATGCAGGTGGATATTTCGGGCGAAACTGTGCATAGTCTGTCGCATGGGCAGAAAATAAATCCTTGGAAGGGCTTGTAGACATACTGATTAGTTGGCTCCGAGTGTTTTCTCCAGGAATTCGTCTAATGCCGCGCCGCGCAGGTTTTTACCAATGATTTTTCCCTGTGGGTCGAGCAAATAATTTTGCGGAATAGAAGATACCTGGTACAGCTTGGCTACTTCATTTTGCCAGAATTTAAGATCGCTTACATGTTTCCATTTTAGCTGATCATCTTCAATGGCTTTTAACCACCGTGGCATTTCTTTATCGAGGCTTACACCCAATACAGTGAAGTTTTTGCTTTTATACCGTTCGTAAGCGCGCACCACATTGGGGTTTTCCTGGCGGCAGGGCCCGCACCAACTTGCCCAAAAATCTACCAATACATATTTACCCCTGTATTCTTTTAGCGAAACGGGTTTACCTTCAGGGTCATTCTGCACGAATTCAGGTGCCATGGCGCCATAACCCAGCATTTTTTCGCTGAACATGGCTTCATCAAGGCTCTTCCCGAAAATGCTTTCTTTGGCGGCGGGTTGCATTTCTGCTATCCATGCATCCATTTTAGGCACATTATTGTACAGCGGCCAAATGGTACTCAGCAAGAAGGCTGATACAGATGAACCGGGAAACTTTTGAATAAAGGGAGCTACCTTTTTTTCAATTTCCACCAATTGCTTATCCCATTCGCGGCTAAGGCTGTCGGAGTAAAAACCATTGGCACCGGCACTTTGACGTAATTTCCCTATTTGGTTCAACTTATCAAAATTGGGGCCAAAATCGCTTTGCAGTTGCGAGAATGCAACGGTCGAAGCACCGCTTGCAATTAAAACCGATTGGGCAGCTACATCGATGGTAATTTCTACCACTTCGTTGTCTAAAAAAAGCTGGTACTGGCCTGCAGCGTTTCCTGTGGCGGTTCCGCCCACTACCATAATGTATAAATCTGGCTGCGAAAGCTCAGCTTCCAAAACAAAAGTGCCGGCTTTTACCTGTACAGGGCCATAGGATACGCCCTGATTGGAGCCTGAGTACAATTGTACATTGGTGCCATCGGGTACACCCTTTATGGTTCCGGCAAGGTGCAGTTTGGCCTGAGCATCTGCGTTAACCGATATGCCTGAAAGCAGCAATAAAAAAATGGAAATGTATTTCATGAAATCTCCCCGGTTCTTTTTGTTTTCGAATAATACCTTCGCTGCAAATGTACAAATCATGCGGATTGGAATATTAGGTGGTGGACAATTGGGAAGGATGCTGCTACAGGAAGGCGCTAATTACCCGGTGGAAACCTGGGTGATGGAAAATGATGGAGCCTGCCCGGCTGCACATTTATGCCATCATTTTGTAAAAGGGGACATTAGGAACTACGAAGATGTTGTGGCGTTCGGACTGCATTTGGACCTGATAACCATAGAGATAGAGTCGGTGAATGTGGATGCGCTTGAGCACCTTGAAGGATTGGGAAAAAAAATAATTCCCCGCCCGGCAGTGCTGCGTACCATCAAAAATAAAATTTTGCAAAAAGAATTTTATAAGTCGCTTTCCATCCCTTCGCCAGACTTTGTGGTGACCCAAACACGGTCGGCACTCGAAAATTTCAGGTATTTTCTGCCTGCAGTTCACAAAATAGCCGAAGGTGGATACGATGGAAGGGGTGTTCAGTTGATGTATTCGGATGCTGATTTTGCCCATGGATTTGATGCACCCTCCGTATTGGAAAAAATGGTGGATATTCAAACGGAAATTGCCATCACGGTTGCCATTGGGCAGGATGGCAGTATGGCACTCTTTCCTGCGGTCGAAATGATTGTAAACAACAGGCTCAACCTGCTCGATTTTCAACTATGCCCTGCCCATATTGATGAAAAAACCCGCTGGAAAGCCGAAGCTATGGCGGTTCAGGTGGCCAAAGGATTTGGCAGCCCCGGGCTGTATGCCGTGGAAATGCTGGTATGCAGAGACGGCAAAGTATGGGTAAATGAAACAGCGCCAAGGGTGCATAACAGTGGCCACCATACTATTGAAGCACATGTTACCTCCCAATATGATATGCTGTGGCGCATCATGCTCAACTATCCTTTAGGTGCAACCACCATGATAAAACCATCGGCATTGGTAAACCTGATTGGCGAACCGGGGCATAGCGGTGAAGCATATTATAAGGGGTTGGAAAACTTATTGGCCATGGAAAATGTTTACATTCATATTTACGGAAAGACCGAAACCAAACCCGGCCGTAAAATGGGGCATATCACCATTTTGGGTAATGACCGTTTGGAATTGAATATGAAATCGAGGCAGGTAAAGGAAAAAATAGCGGTGGAAGCGGTAACTAAATCCGCCTGAGTTCGCTGGTAGTCAAATGAAAAATCGTCTTACACTTCAAATATTTTACGTTGAAATTCTCCTATTTATTTTTTTGCATTTTATTGTTATCCATATTCTCCTGTAAAGAAGAACCCAAACAACAAATGAGCCCCGGTGGACCGGGAGGTAAGCCCGGTGGTGGCGGAATTCCTGTTTTTAGTGGCATTATTGCCCAAGCTTTTCCCATAAACCGCAATATTGAAGCCCCCGGAACCATTTTAGCCAATGAAACCACCGATATGCAACCCGAAATTTCAGGACGGGTTGTATCCATTAATTTTAAGGAAGGCACCTATGTAAAAGCAGGCACCCTTTTGATAAAATTATTCGATGCCGACCTGCAGGCCCAACTTAAAAAACTCGCTGTTCAGTTAACTATAGCCGAAGCAACTGAAAAAAGACAAAAAGAATTACTTGCCATTAATGGTACAAGTCAGCAGGATTTTGACAATGCATCGTTGAATGTTAATAATATAAAAGCAGATATGGATTTGCTGAAGGTAAGGATTGCTCAAACCGAAGTTCGGGCTCCATTTAATGGCAAATTGGGCTTGCGGAATATAAGTTTGGGTGCCTATGTAAACCCTACGACCATTATTACCAACATTTCGCAAATGAATGTAATAAAAGTAGAATTTTCGGTTCCTGAAAAATATGCCCACGAAATGCTCCCCAATAAAATACTTACCCTTCGTACAGCCAATCAGGATAAAGACTATTATGCCACGGTAATAGCTTCCCAAAACCTTATCTCTGCCGAAACAAGGAACCTGTTGGTAAAAGCAATTGTAAAAAATCCTGACCAAAAAATTACCCCCGGCACTTTTGTACAGGTAAGTGTTGGTTTGGGCTACAATGCCAATGCCATTATGGTCCCTACGCAGGCTATCATCCCATCCACCAGGACAAAAAGAGTTATTATTTTACGTGATGGGAAAGCCGTTTTTCAGGATGTTAAAACCGATTTTCGTGATGCGTCACGCATAGAAGTAACGGAAGGCATAAGTCTTGGTGATACGGTTATTACCAGCGGGTTGCTTACTATTAAAGAAGGAATGGCGTGCAAAGTGGTACTTGAAAAAAAATAACCAATCAGGCTCACATAGCCATTAAAATAAAAGGGTGGAATGAATATATCTGAATTGAGTTTGCGCAGGCCGGTTTTGGCCATAGTTATTAACCTGATGATACTGCTTTTTGGTATTATCGGGTTTACCTTTTTAGGTGTGCGCGACTTTCCTGCCATTGATCCGCCGAACGTAAGCGTAAGAACGAGCTATGCCGGCGCAAATGCCGATATTATTGAAAGCCAGATAACCGAACCGCTTGAAAAAGCCATTAACAGTGTTCCGGGTATACGCAATATTACCAGCAGCAGCAGCCAGGGCACCAGCTCTATCAATGTGGAGTTCAACCTTGAAATTCCGCTGGAAGAAGCTGCAAACGATGTGCGGGACAAGGTTTCACAGGCGGTTCGTTCCCTGCCCAGCGATCTTGAAAGCCCGCCGGTGGTTTCAAAAGCTGATGCCAGTTCGGAGAGTATCCTTTCTATGGCAGTAAGAAGCGATACACGTAATCAACTGGAAATTACAGAATTTGCCAATAACGTTTTAGTTGACCGGCTTCAAACCATTCCCGGCGTAAGTGGTATTCAAATTTGGGGGCAAAAGAATTATGCCATGCGCATATGGCTTAATCCGGAAAGAATGGTGTCGAGAGGGGTAACCGCCAGTGAAATTTCTTCTGCTCTTGCCCGTGAGAATGTGGAATTACCTTCGGGAAAAATTGCAGGTGAAAGCACCGAACTTACCGTTCGCACTTTTGGCCGGCTGAATACCGAAGAAGAATTCAACAATGTAATTATCCGCAGCGATGCCAACGGTATCATCAGGCTCAGGGATGTAGCAGATGCGGTACTTGGTCCCGAAAATGAAGAGAGTGCTTTTAAAGAAAATGGTATACCTACCATTGGGCTTGCCATTATTCCGCAACCCGGAAGTAATTTCATTTCCATTTCAGATGAATTTTACAAACGTTTTGAGCAAATAAAAAAAGAACTCCCTGAAGATATTTCAACCAAAATTTTATTGGATCAAACGGTTTATATCAGGAGGTCGCTGCTCGAAGTAAAAGAGACACTTGCCATCGCCTTTGGGTTGGTAATCCTTGTGATTTACTTTTTCTTTCGAAGTGTCAACATGGCTTTCCGCCCACTGATTGATATTCCCGTATCCCTGATTGGCGCCTTCTTTATCATGTACCTTTTTGGGTTTACCATCAATGTATTGACGTTATTGGCAATTGTACTTGCCACAGGACTTGTGGTGGATGATGGCATTGTGGTAACCGAGAACATTTATAAGAAAATGGAAGGCGGCATGAACAAATGGGCCGCTGCCAAGGAAGGTTCGAAAGAAATTTATTTTGCGGTAATATCGACTTCTATCACGCTTGCGGTGGTGTTCCTGCCCATCATTTTCCTTGAAGGATTTGTGGGGCGGCTCTTCCGTGAATTTGGTGTGGTAGTGGCTGGGGCTGTACTTATTTCCGCACTGGTATCGCTTACCCTTACTCCGGTACTGAACATTAAATTAACACCTAAAGGCGGCGTAAAACATGGTAGGTTTTATAATGCTACCGAACCGTTTTTCAGGGGATTGGAAAATGGCTACCGTTGGCTGCTAACCGGTTTCATGAAGGTTCGTTGGGTAGCTTTTATTCTTGTTGCAGCCAGCATAGGTCTTATATTTTTACTGGGCAACACGCTGCAAAGTGAGTTGGCACCTATGGAAGACCGCAGTCAGTTCAGGCTAAGTGTATCTGCACCCGAGGGAACAAGTTACGATGCCATGGCTAAAACCATGGACCGCATCCAGGATTTCCTGATTGATTCCATCCCGGAACAGCAAACCATAATATCTTTTACAGCACCAGGATTTACGGGAGGTGGATCGGTTAATTCGGGATTTATCAGGGTTAAACTTGTTGATCCTCAATATCGTACCCGCACGCAGGGTGATATTGCCAATTATGTACAAAAAAGCATGTCCAGGTTTCCTGAAGTAAGGGCCTTTCCTTCGCAGGAGCAAACTATACAGGTTAACAGGCGTGCAGGACAGCCGGTACAATTTGTTATTCAAAACAACGATTTCTATAAAATTACCAGGGCATTACCCAAATTGCTGGAAGCTGCCAAAGAACATCCGCTGCTTGCCAATGTGGATGCAGATCTTAAATTCAATAAACCCGAAGTACGCATAAATGTAAACAGGTTAAAAGCAAGCGAACTTGGTGTGAGGGTTGCCGATGTTTCTGAAACCTTACAGCTTGCATTGAGTAACCGCCGGATGGGGTATTTTATTAAAAATGGTAAACAGTATTCGGTAATCGGGCAGGTAGAACGGTCGGCAAGGGATAACCCCGATGACCTGAAAAATTATTATGTAAAAAACAACCGCGGCCAATTGGTAAGTCTCGATAACCTCGTGGATATGAACGAGGAAACTACACCACCCAGTATTTATCACTTTAACAGATATAAATCGGCCACCATTACCGGAAGTCCGGCAGAAGGGCATACCCTTGGAGATGGGATTAAAGCCATGCAATCCATTGCCGATAGCATACTCGATGATTCATTTGAAACATCACTTGCGGGTCCATCACGCGATTATGCCGAAAGCCAGGGCAGCACCAATTTTGCCCTTATCATGGCGCTTATCCTTATTTTCCTGGTACTTGCTGCACAGTTCGAAAGCTTTATTGATCCCTTCATTATCATGGTAACCGTGCCGCTTGCATTGGGTGGAGCGCTACTTAGCCTTTGGGTATTTGACCAAACCATCAATATTTTCTCGCAGATAGGCATGATTATGCTGGTTGGCCTTGTTACCAAGAATGGTATCCTGATTGTGGAATTTGCCAATCAGAAACAAGAAAAAGGAGAAACCCGCACGATGGCTGCCATTGATTCAGCAGTTTCGCGTTTGCGGCCTATCCTGATGACGAGTTTAACGATGGCATTGGGTGCGCTTCCGTTGGCCGTATCATTTGGCGCTGCCAGTACAAGCCGTATCCCGTTGGGTATTGTAATCGTAGGTGGCATCATGTTCTCATTATTATTAACCTTATTTGTAGTACCGGCGGTTTATTCTTACCTAAGCTCCAAACATAAAAAGGCACCATTGGAATTAATGGACCAAACAGAACCAGTAAACGCAAGGGAAATTGCCCTGCAAGAAAATTGATTAACCCCATGGATTATCGCATAAAACTTATTGCAATTATTTTTACTGTTTTACTAAGCCAGCATACTTCTGTAATGGCGCAAACCTCGCTTTTCACTGATTCTGTGCTGACGTTGAGAAATGCAATTGATATGGCATTGGAAAACAATTTCGACATACGCATTGCCAGAAATAACGAAGACATTGCCGACATACAAAACAACTGGGGAAATGCAGGCAGATTACCCACTGTAAGCGGGGGTGCCGGTTATTCATTTAGCAGTAATAATTTGCGGCAAAAACTTACCAATGGCACCGAAATTACCCGTAATGGTGCTTCGTTTCAAAATGAAAATGCGAATGTATCTGCCCAATGGCGTTTATATAATGGCGGTCGGGTATTGGCAGCTAAAGACCGGTTGAATGAAGTAGAGAAAATAAGTCATTTGCAGTGGCGCGATCAGGCTAACCAGGTGGTGTACCAGGTTATTACCGCCTACCTGAATATTTTGCGTTTCGAAAAGCAGCGTGAAACCACTATGGAAATCATACAACTTTTTCAAGAGCGTATGATTCTTGCTGAAAACAGATTCAACATTGGTGTTGCTGGCAAGAGCGATTATCTGCAGGCCGTTGCTGATCTTAATTTACAGAAATCATTCATTATCCAAATCGAGAATAACCTGGCCATCAGTAAAAACTTATTGAATAATCAACTGGCCCGCGACCCAAGTACCCCAATTACTGTATCGTTTCAGATAGCCGATGTAGCGCTGCCTCCTTTGGCCACTTTAGCCTCAGGTATTGATACGCTTAATCCTCAATTACTTATCAATAAATCTGAGGCTGTGGTACTGGCTAAGCAATACAAGGAAATCAACGCGCTTCGTTTACCAACCGTTTCGCTGAATGCAGGGGCAAATTTGAATAACTCACAAAACAGCGCAGGCTTCACCCTGCAGAATACAACTTATGGTCCAAATGCCGGCATTCAGTTAGCCGTGCCTATTTTTCAGGGAGGCGTTATTAAGCAGCAAATGCGGGTAAACAAAGTGTTGCAAAACACGCAGGTGATAGGCTTTCAAAGAATTCGTAACGACCTGTTAAGCTCTTTGAATAATGCGTACGTTACTTACCAAAATGCAAAGCGCCAACACGAACTCGAACTTGGTAATCTTGATGTAATACGCGAGAATAACCAAATTGCCATGGAGCGGTTTAAAAAAGCAAGCATTACTACGGTTGAATTCAGGCAAACCCAACTTGACCTTGTAGAATCGCAAACCCGCGTAATTAATGCGGTATATTTAATGAAACAAGCAGAAGCAGACATATTGGTGATTATGGGAAAATTGGTTGAGTAAAAGTCTTTCTAACCCTTTAAAATAATTATTTTGTTTACATTTGTATAACGACCCAATAACAGTTGGGGAAGTTTATTGTAATGAGTAAAAAAATTTTCATATCGAAAGCCAATTCCAGTGTGGTTCATGCAATTAAGGAAAGTATTCTTGCAAAAAAGGTAAAGCACGAAAAACTGCTTGAATCCATTAATCCTTCATTAGTGGAAAGCCTTGAAAAAATGAAAAAAATTGAATTGGTTAAAAAGTAGATATCCATTTGCCCCTATTAAAGAAGGGGCATTTTTCTTTGTAACCGATGCGGGAAGTTATTATACTGTTGATATTGCATTAAGCAAAAATAGGTTCGGAGAAAATACAATATTGAATAATCATAATGAAGTTTATGAAATTTCATTTGCCAGAACAGGTGATGTATCCCATTATGATCCCACAGTTTCAAACACGCTGATATTCATTTTATTTACAAACTTGTCTGCAAGGGGCGATACGAGTATTTACTTTTATGTTTGTGATACAACAGATGGTTTGGGAAAAGCAAGAGCCCGGTTGTTTGATTATTGGATGATAAAATTAGGTGAACAATTGCATGGTTTGGAGAAGTACAATTTTATTGTACCTGGTTTTGAAAAGGATGAATATGATGTAAGCCTGTTCATTTTTAAAAACCATCCGAATCACGATGCCTATATTATTGAGTTTGAAAAATGTCTTCGCGATAACTTCTCAAAACACAATTTCCTTTAGATATAAATTATCATTACTCGTTACTTATGTAAGAATGCGAAAAGCCCTGAGTCTTCATAACCTTTTGATCGATCAGGATTTATACCTTATAAATCATTACTAATCATAAATTTGCCTACAAATCAAAAATATATGCAGCCAAGTGTTTCAATTATCATGGGGAGCGATAGCGACCTGAATATTATGCAGGAGGCTGCAACCATTCTCGAAAAATTCGGTGTAGCATTTGAACTGACCATTGTTTCCGCACATCGTACACCTGCTCGTATGATGGATTATGCAACCAAAGCGGCGGACAGGGGTATTAAAGTAATTATTGCAGGCGCGGGCGGTGCAGCGCATCTTCCCGGAATGGTAGCATCGCTTACGCATTTACCCGTTATTGGCGTTCCCATAAAATCATCCAATTCTATTGATGGCTGGGATTCTATCCTTTCTATTTTGCAAATGCCCAATGGTATCCCTGTGGCAACCGTTGCCTTAAATGCCGCAAAAAATGCGGGCATTCTTGCTGCATCCATCCTTGGCGCTTTTGATGCTGATCTTGGAAAAAAAGTTGCCGCATATAAAATAGAAATGTCGGATGCCGTGCTGGAAAAAGTTAAAAAGGTTCACGAAATGGGTTTTCCGAATCACTATGATGTTTGATTATTTTCATTTACCATTTCGACTGTAATAACATCTAATCTTTATTACGATTCTTGCAGATGAAGAACCGTAAACTCCTGCTCAAGCGTAAGGCAATTCTCATATAACAACTGTAGAAAGTTTGCACCGTATTGCGCATAATAAGGCACCATATTTTCTAATCTTTCCTGCAATTTATCTTTGGGAAAAAGCATAGCTTTCAGCTTTTCCAATTGTGCACTTTCGTCCTTTAGTTTTCTGCGTTCTGCACGTTGCATTTTTTTCTCCAATCCTTGTAATCCTTTCAGCACACGCGCATGTAAAGCCCCAACATGTGGCGACAAAGTGGAATCAATCATTGCGGCTTGCTCCCTTAGTTTTTCATACAATTGCGCCACCGCTACTTTTGCCGTTTCGGTATCAGGCAATTTTCCATGCAATCTTGCTACCAAAATATCTTCCTGTTGCAACAAAGGCAAAAACAATTCAGCATTATTTAAGCCCAACTTTTTTTGCAGTGCTGCAGCTTTTGGCTGAACCAACAATAAACTGTTGCGCAAAATTTGAACCGGGTAAGGAACACCTGTTGCTTCAAATACGTCCTTAAGTTCAAGCCAGTATGCCAATTCTCCACCACCACCCACAAAGGCAATATTGGGTAAAATAGTCTCCTGGTAAAGTCCGCGCAAAATTACATTCGGACTAAATCTTTCTGGATGTTCGTGGAGCTCCGCAATCATTTCTGCTTCTGAAAAATGAAGTTCGCTGAATAGCACACGATAACGGTCACCGGCCTTTTCAATACGCTCCCTGCGTCCGTCATCAAAAAGGTAAAACAGGTTGATGTCCCTTCCTGCTGCTTGCACTTTATAATGCTCGCCAAGTTTTGCGATAGTATCAGCTACTAATTTTGAGGAGAACTGTTCTTTCAGTTCCCGTTCCATTACCGGTATAAATTGCGTTTTCAATGTTGGATGGTCGGCAATTAGTACGAGTAATCCAAACGATGCAAATAAATCATTCACCAGTTTGAAAGTAGCTTCTGCAATATTGCTGCTGCGTTCATACGCCCGCTGCAACATTTCAATGATTTCCTGCCCATAGGGCAAAAAACCAAACTGCCCATTCAACTGATCAATCAGCGGGGCAATACCTTCGGTATGCATGCGACCAACGGCGCCGGCTTGCTGCGTGTGCCAGGTGAGTTTATCAGTGCCGGTATATATATGGTTCAGTTCATCAAGATCGGCATCTTCGCTTCCCATATAAAATATAGGTACAAAATGCTTATCATTCCACTTTGCATTCAAATCATCTGCAATGCGTATTACGTGTAATATTTTGTATAAAAAATAAAGCGGGCCGGTAAAAAGATTGGGTTGATGCGCTGTAACAATGGTGAAAGTATTTTCATTGGATAACGCATCCAAATGCTGCTGTTGTAAATCGTTCAATCCAGCGGAAGCATATTGTTCTGCTAATACTTCCTGCAAAACCTTACGTGGAGTAGCAAAATTTTTCCGAGCATCAATGGCTGCTTGCAGGCCTTCTTCCGACACAGGATGTTGATAGAAAGGTTTGATGGTTTCTGCCCCGGCAACATAATCGTTTACCAGTTTCGTAAAAGCGCCGGTTTCGGCATATGACAAGGTACTACACTCCGCATTCATAAGGGCGCAAAGTTAGGCAGGAATAAGCGTTTATTATTTGTCATATGCATTATAACGAATCCTTATAAAAAAAGGTTCCCGGCCCGTACTGAAACTTTGACCGTTTAACAATATTACATAAAGAACAATAGGATCAGGAAATCAAAACCCCATCCACAAGCCTGCGAATTCCCAAAGGATTTTCTTCCTGTAATTCGGGTGGCAGCAGTTCTGCAGGTGCATTTTGCCAGCATACAGGTCTTGTCCACCGCTGAATGGCCAATGGGCCTACTGCTGTAAACCGGCTATCCGTGCATGCCGGATGTGGCCCGCCATGCACCATTGCATTACAAACTTCCACACCGGTGGGCACGCTATTAAACACTACTCTGCCTGCGTTGTAAACCGCTGAGTCAATTAATGGGCCAAAAGTTGCCAGGTCATTGTTATTAGCCATAATAGTTGTGGTTAATTGGCCGGCTACAGCTTGGCGGCATGCCAGCATTTCTCCTGCATCTTTACATACAACCATCAACGACCATGGGCCAAAAATTTCTTCGTGCACCATGGGATTTTCTAAAAAATCATTTGCACTGATGCGGGCAATACAAGCTACAGGATTTTCATCCACTACATTTTTATCCGCCTGCGTTATAAGTGTTACTCCTTTTTGTGCCAATGCTTCCCGGGTTTTGGTAATATAGGCTTTTTCAATACCCGGATGCAGCATCGCAGCCATTGCTATTTTTTCAATGTTGCGGGCAAGTGCCTGTTCAAAATCCACCAATGCCGGTGAATCTATGGCCAGTAATAAACCTGGATTAGTACAAAACTGTCCCATACCAAGTGTAATGGAACCTGCATATTTTTCTGCGATACCGGATGCATCATCGGTAAGGGCGCCGGGGAATAAAAGTACCGGATTCGTACTTCCCATTTCAGCAAAAACCGGGATGGGATGTTTGCGTTCGTGCGCATAATTTACCAGCGCCATACCACCTGCATAAGAACCGGTAAAACCCACCGCGGCCGATGCAGGATGCTGCACCAACCCCTGCCCCGTTGCAAAGCCTTTATCTTCTACATGTTGCACCACAAATGCAGGCATATTGGTTTTTTTAATTGCCTGTTGAATGATTTCAAATACACGGTTAGAAGTTTGTGGATGTGCTGGGTGTTGTTTAATTACCACACTGCACCCTGCTGCCAATGCCGATGCCGTATCGCCACCTGCTGTGGAGTAAGCAAAAGGGAAATTACTTGCTCCAAAAACTACGATGGGACCAAGTGGAATCCGCATCCGGCGGATATCAGGTGCTGGGGGATTTTTATCCGGCATCGCATGGTCTATAATGGCTTCTACCCAATGCCCGTTGCGAATTTCTTTTGCAAACATGCGTAACTGAAAACAGGTACGCCCCATTTCGCCACGCAATCGCGGAATGGGTAAATTGGTTTCGGAAGATGCCAATTCCAATAAAGCATCACCTGCATTTTCCAATCCTTCTGCAATGGCATCAAGGAAGGTTGCACGATGGTTGGCCGATAATTTTCTAAAGGCTTCAAATGCAGTGGCTGATGCCTGCATTACGGTATGTATTTCCTGGGATGGCATGGGGTAGATTTAAAAAATGGGGGATTGGTTTTCGAAATACATTTGTTGCAGGCGCGCACGGCGTTGTGCGCCTGCAACAAATTGCCTACACAACATCACCTTCAATATCATAATCATAGGCCTTGGTAATGGTGACATTTACAAAATCGCCGGGTTGTAAACGCTTTTTGCTGTGCACCACCACTTCGTTGTCCACTTCTACGCTATCAAATTCAGTACGGCCAAGGTAACGACCTGCTTCTTTTTTATCAATCAACACGCGGTAGGTTTTACCCACCCTTTCCTGGTTTTTCTCGTAGCTTATTTCCTGCTGCACTTCCATAATTTCCTGTGCACGGGCTTCCTTTTCATCGGCGGGCACATCATCAACCAATTCGTAACCGGATGTTCCTTCTTCGTGGCTGTAGGTAAATATCCCTACCCTGTCGAAACGCATTTTTTGCAGGAAGGTTTTTAGTTCTTCCACATCATCCCTTGTTTCGCCGGGGAAACCTGCAATGAGTGTGGTGCGCAGGCAAATCTCAGGATTACGAAGCCGGATTTCCGTTACCAGTTCTTCCATTTCTTCGCGGGTAATTTGCCGCTTCATGGCTTTCAGCATATTGTTACTTGCATGCTGCAATGGAATATCGAGGTAGTTGCAAATATTGGAACGTTCACGCATTACATCAATAATCTCGAGTGGGAATTTGCTTGGATAAGCATAATGCAAACGGATCCATTCAAGTCCTTCCACATCAGCTAATGCATGCAATAGTTTGGAGAGTTCGCGTTTCTTGTACAGGTCAAGTCCGTAGTAGGTAAGTTCCTGTGCAATAAGCATAATCTCTTTTACGCCACCACGTACTAATCTTTTGGCTTCGTCTACCAATTCTTCAATGGGACGGCTTACATGTGCGCCACGCATTAGCGGTATGGCACAAAAAGCACAGGTACGGTTACAGCCTTCGGATATTTTAAGGTAGGCATAATGCTGCGGGGTACTTAAAAGCCTTTCGCCTAATAATTCCTTTTTATAGTCGGCATCAAATCTTTTCAGTATAAGCGGCAGTTCCATGGTACCAAACCAGGCATCCACTTCGGGTATTTCCAGTTCCAGTTGGTCGCGGTAACGCTCACTGAGACAACCGGTTACGTAAACTTTTTCCAGTTTACCCCGGCGTTTCAGGTCCACCTGTTCAAGAATGGTATTCACACTTTCTTCCTTGGCTTTATCAATAAAACCACAGGTGTTAACCACTACTACATTATGCTGTAATTTCTTGCTTTCGTGTATTACGTCAAAATCATTTGCCTTCAATTGGCCGCTCAGCACTTCGCTGTCAACGAGGTTTTTGCTGCAACCCAGCGTAATGATGTTTACGGTATCTCTTTGTAATTTTCCTGCTTTCATGCGGGCGCAAAGGTAAGTGGATTGGTTCTTATAGCCTTGCGAGGTGAGATAGCAGGAAAATTCAAATATTTAAGTTAATTTCATGCCATCCATTTTGGCCAGGAAACCAATGGAATGCCTATTCAACTTTTTTCCCCAGTTTGTTTATGAAAAAAGACTTCCCATTCAATGTAACTTCTGCTTTACCATCCTTAAAATCTTTTGCTTTAGGATATATTAGGGGAATAACTTCCTTTCCTGTTTTATCAACATAACCCCAAAAATATTCTGTATAACTGCCATATTCCTTTTTACCCTTAGTATTAAATAATCCAACCATTGCCAACTCATCGGAGAATTCACCAATATTATCATATTTTAATTTCACGATTTCCTTCCCCGTTTTGTCAATAATGCCCCATTTTTTTTCGATGGTACCTGGTACGTATAAGCCTACAACCGCAAAACCATTCTTAAATGCTGCAGCATCCGAATACTTTCGCTTTATTATTTCTTTTCCTGTTTTATCAATATAACCAAACCGGATTCCAGCTGGGAGTTTCATACCTGCTGAGGCAAATCCTTCAGTAAAATTAGATAACTCATCGAATTGAATAGGAATAACAACATTCCCCTTTTTGTCAATAAACCCAGATTTATAATTGGATTCCATTTGCATGGTTACCCTTGCAATATCATTTGTAAAACTATCCGCATTAAAATACTTTAACTCAATGATGACATTTCCCTTTGTATCAATATAACCCCACTTATATTTCTCCAGGCTAACGGCTGCAAGGCCTTCTGAAAAACTTAAGGCATCAATGAATTTCAGTTCAATTACTACTGTGCCGGTAGCATCAATGAATCCATGTTTGTACCCCGATGCGTAACTTCCTAATCCAACCAAAGCCAAACCATTTGTTGGATCAATTCCGACTGTATATTTTGGAGTAACAATGACATCTCCTTTTGCATTTTTAAATCCACAAAGGCTACCGTCCCAAAAAGCTACAAATGACTGTGCATTTGTAACAGAGTTAATTCCTAAAATTGATAATGCCAATAAGCATACGGTAAGCACCTTGACGTTTTTGATGGATTTCATTGATTGTTGTTATAAGTAAATTGAAGAATGGAAGTTTCTTTAGGATACTAAAAACGGAAAGGTCAGGTACCAACATAACTTAAAATGTGATAACCAGAAAATACCTTTTTCCCTTTTAATTCTTTTTACACCGAACCGAAAATCCGGATTTCATATTAATTTGAGATACAAAAACTGTCCATTTGACAGGATCTTCGCGGCGAAAAAGCGAAATATACCTTGCAGTTTCCTGTCCAGTAATACCGGTAACAGTCCACCATGTAGCGAACCTGCCAAGCTCACTACATTCACCGTTAAAAATACAGTATCCTGAAGGCAAAGCTTCAAACCCACTTTCATTGCTACCCATATTCTTTGTTTCCCATGCTTCTATCGATTTCATTTTGATGGCCGCATTATTATCTTTTCCCAAAAAGTCGATTAATTTTGTCCATTCAGCATCCGTTGGAATATGCCATCCGGCAGGCGCTAAACCATGAATGCTATTTACAGCATACCAGTTATACAATTTTCCATAATCATCATTTTTTTCATCATAATTGTAATAACACCAAACAGGTCTTCGCTCTTCTCCTGCCTTTTCCCATTCTTCTTTTGTTTTAGCTTCCTGAATTAGTTCGCCATTGCTAAACCTGCTTTCATTCAGGTTTTCAGACATCCATACATCATTATCAATTTTGATTGTATGGTAAGTCTCACCACCTTCTCTAGGATCACGAAACTTTCCTTTGACAAGTGATTTATTATAACCAGCAGGTGTAACAACACTACCAGTTACTGGAACAGCAGGATTTGGTTTTGATGCGACACCTACAGGTTTCGTATTTTCCACCTTAGCAAACTGAAGGGTTTCTTCAAAAGATTTCAGTACTGATTTTGGTTGGTCAGAAATTTTATCTGAATCAAAAATGAGACTAAAATAATAAACCATGATGCCATCTCCTGCGAAACCGGCATTGCTTGTCTTCTTCAGTACGTTCATTACAAGCATGGGAGCACTTGCCATTTGCTCCAATTTACTATTGCCCGAACCTAATAGTGGATAGGTAATAATGTCAAGCTTAAAACCGGGAATCTTACATTCTCGCAACATTTTTAGTTGCGGATAATCATTGGCAGTTGGCGGTCTTGAAACTAAACCATTTGCACTAATAATTTCATTGGATATTTTTTTTATGTGCGTTTCGTAATCGGCCCCATTAAGGTTGAAAATGATAAACCCCATGCCCCAGGCGGATGCCGCATCATGTATCTGCCAATCATTGTCGCTTGTATTTTCTAATACATATTCCGAAGGAAATGAAAAACTAAAATTATACTTTTCATTTACATATTTCTTACCCACCACTGCTTGTCCATACGCATAAGGTAAAGTTGACATCATCAACATAGCTAACAGAAATCTGCTGCCTGATATTTTAAATAGATACATTCGGATGAAATTTAATTCAGGTGTGGAGCATTGACCGAATGAGTAACAGACAGGACGCCAAACAACTTTTAGAAGAAGAAATTTAAAAAGGCAATCGTTAGTGATGTAATATAGGTGCTTGTTAATTATACCAGAATTTAAAAGTGTTGTGGATTCTCTTATCTGATAACCGATTGACTTATTCACCCATTGACCATATTGACCTATTGGCTTATTCACCAATTCACTCATTGACCCATTGACTTATTCACCTTATTGACCTTTCGACGCCCCCATTTCCCCTTTCCACCAATTTCATTACCTTCGCGGTTCCAAATTTTAAAATTTATATGTCTGTAACTTCCAAATCAATCGATTTTTCGCTGCCATACAAGGTTGCGGATATCACTTTGGCCGATTGGGGCCGCAAAGAAATTCGTCTTGCTGAAGCTGAAATGCCGGGCCTGATGGCACTTCGTGCCGAATATGGCCCAAGCCAGCCACTAAAGGGAGCCCGCGTTGCAGGTTGCCTGCACATGACCATTCAAACTGCTGTACTTATTGAAACCCTTGTTGCCCTTGGCGCCGAGGTTAAATGGAGTTCCTGCAATATTTTTTCTACACAAGATCAGGCGGCTGCGGCTATTGCTGCTGCTGGTATTGGTGTTTTTGCCTGGAAAGGACAATCACAGGAAGAAGCCGATTGGTGTATTGAGCAAACTTTATTTTTTGGTGGAGCTGATCGTCCGCTAAATATGATTCTTGATGATGGTGGTGACCTTACCAATATGGTATTTGATGTGTACCCCGAGCTGATTCAGCATATTAAAGGGCTGAGTGAAGAAACGACTACGGGTGTTCACCGCTTGTACGAGCGCATGGCAAAAGGCACTTTGCCCATTCCTGCCATTAACGTAAACGACAGCGTTACCAAAAGCAAATTCGATAACAAATATGGTTGCCAGGAAAGCCTGGTGGATGCTATTCGCCGTGCTACCGATGTAATGATGGCAGGTAAAGTTGCCGTTGTGGGCGGTTACGGTGATGTTGGTAAAGGAAGCGCCATGAGCCTTCGTGGTGCCGGTGCCCGGGTTATTGTTACCGAAATCGACCCTATTTGTGCGCTACAGGCAGCAATGGACGGATTTGAAGTTAAAAAAATGATTGACGCCGTACAAGAAGCTGATATTATTGTTACTGCATCAGGTTGCCGCGACCTCATTAAAGCCGAGCATTTTAAAGTAATGAAAGACAAAGCAATTGTTTGTAACATTGGCCACTTTGATATTGAAATTGATGTTGCCTGGTTGAATACCAACTACGGCCATACCAAGGACACCATTAAGCCACAGGTTGATTTATACAATATTGATGGCAACGACATTATTCTTTTGGCAGAAGGCCGTCTTGTTAACTTAGGATGTGCTACCGGCCACCCAAGTTTTGTAATGAGCAACAGCTTTACCAACCAAACCCTGGCGCAGCTTGAACTTTGGACCAACCATGCCAACTATGAAAACAAGGTTTACGTTCTACCCAAGCATCTCGATGAAAAAGTAGCACGCCTTCACCTTGCTAAAATTGGTGTTGTACTCGACGAACTTACCGATGCACAAGCTGAATACTTAGGTATCAGCAAAGTGGGTCCGTTTAAGAGCGATCATTACCGTTATTAAGATTTCGGATGTTTCAAAATTGAATACATCCCAAAATATAAACCCGCTGCAGCAATGTAGCGGGTTTTTTAATGAATTAATGATTTGTATCCCGAAAAAACTCCCTACTTCCCACTCAATTCAGCGGTAAAAAACGGTTGATGACCAATATTGTCCTAATTTTCAAATTATAATAAAGGCAATGAATAGGGGAATGAGGCTTTTTATATTTTTTGCTGCACTTGGTTGTTATTCCATGTTATGGGGTCAAAATAAAACCATCGACAGTCTTCGCTATATTATTTACCACAATAGCAAACCCGCCTTACAAATGCAAGCCCTGGTGAATATGACACCTAATTACCAGGACATGCCCAACGATTCATTAAAAAAATATGCCTTAACAGGCATGGAATTAGCTAAAAAGCTGGATGATTCCATAAGCTACGATGTTTGCAGAACCGGTTTAGCTTATTACCTCAGCCGCGATGAACAACATGATAGCGCCATGTTGATAGCCGATGATCTTTTGAAATCCTATAACAATCGCGATGGCTTTAACAGGATGAAAGGCGAGCTGCTTGCCTTAAAAATGCGCCTGCTTACCCGCAATTTTAAAACCACACAAATTATTACCCTTAGCCTGAAAAACCTCGCAAGCCTGCAACAGCGTAATGATACGTTTGGTGCAACCATTGCCATGAATGCAATTGCCTGGCAATACCTTGAAATGGAAAATTATTCCGAAGCCAAAAAATGGCTATTCCTTGCGCTGGAGCAACCATTACCACCCGATGAATTAAAAAAATATAATTCCATTTACAGTAACCTTGCCCTGGCCTACAACCATTTAAAGCAAACGGATTCTGCTTACTATTTTATAGCGTTAGCCATAAAATATGGCAGGCAATACGAAACATTGAATTACCTGGCTAATTCATTAAATTTTTACAGCAATATACTAATGGATGATGGCCGGTTGAAAGATGCCGAAAAGGCCATTTTAGAATCGCTGGAAATCAGGAAAAAAATTGGAGAGCCATTCTATACCGCCTTCAACCAATCTATGCTGGCGCGGTTTTATGCAAAAACCAATCAGGCCGAAAGAGGAATTGCTACTTGCTTGGAAACCATTGAATATGCAAAAAAGAAAAATATTCTATCTAAACTTCCACAATTATATGAGGTGTTGGCTGAATGTTATGCAGCAGCAGGTAATTTACCCAAACAGGTAGAAACCATGAAATGGTACCTGAAAATAAAAGATTCTCTCTACACACTGAATACTGCCCAATTACTTACGGAAGCTTCTGCCAAATACGATGTTCAAAAAAAAGAAAATCAGATTTTACAACAACGAATTACGATTACCCAAAAAAATTATGCAATTATAAGTATCATAGGATTAACCTTCGTTCTCATGATAAGCGGAATTGCGCTATACAGGGGTTATAAAAAAAGACAGCAATTAAAAATGGAACAGGCCTTGGCGCTCAAAGAGCAGGAAGCAAAATTGGATATTATTGCCACACGTGCATCGGAAAGAAGACGCATAGCTGCTGATTTGCATGACAACCTTGGCGCTTATGCAGCCGCATTGCATGCCAACGTAGAGCATTTGGGAGAATTGCTTCCCGAAAAGCCCCAACCTGTAAAACAGATGGAGAAAAACCTGCAATCCATGCTGGGCGAACTAAGTAATACTATTTGGGTACTTCAAAAAGAAAGCAGGGAGTTGATCGACATTTTTGATAAATTAAAAAGATGGGGACAACAGCTCCAGGAAAATTATCCCAACACACAAATTGAATTTAAAGAAACCTATGCGCATGAATGGGTACTTACGCCTGCTGTTTCATTGCACACATTTTATATAGCACAGGAAGCTATTAACAATGCATTTAAACATAGCAAGGCTTCACTTATATCGGTTTCGCTTAATAGTGATGAAAACCGCTGGCAATTAGAAATACTGGATAATGGTATTGGCTTGCAAGTGAAAGCAGAAAATGGTGGCAATGGTCTGAAAAATATGGAAAACCGTGCATCGCAGGCAGGGTTGCTTATCAACCTGTTATCTACCGGAACCGGCACCAAAGTGATATTATCCAATAAATAAGCCAGGTACATCCCCCCAACTATCTTTCGAAAAAAGGGAATAAAATGCCATAATCATACTTTATCCTGATTGCGCAGGCTTGGTAGCCTGTTTAACATTGTACCAACATGCAAACAGCATGTTTCAGGTATGGCGTACAAACTCGCGCAAATATTTTATGTAATAATTATCGGACTGCTACCCTGCCGGGTCTTAGCACAACAAACTGTGAAACCCATTTCACCTGTTATTTATACCACATCGAAAATTAATGCTTCCACACAACCCTATCAGCCATATAGCAAAACCATAAAACCAAAAGTAAAACCGCTTGCAGGCGAATGTGGACCTGATACCATCGTATTACACAACCAAAATGAAATTGATAGTTTTAAATCCAATTATCCTGGTTGCCATATTTTCAAAAATATATTAATAGAAGGTTTAGGTGCGGCCCCTGCTATAACCAATCTCGATTCACTTTCCGGCATTGAAGAAGTGACAGAAAAACTGCTGGTCAATAATACCAATGTTACCACCCTTGCAGGACTTACAGGACTAAAAAGAGTAAGTATCTGGTTTGAAATTACCAACAATCCGGATTTGGAGGAAACCGGCCTTACAAATCTTGAAAGCCTGGGCGTTATCTTCTTTTCAAACCTGCCAAACCTTACTACTATGGCGGGGCTTACAGATAATTTTACCAATAATGGAACCTTTACCATCATAATAAATGGCACAGGCTTAACCAGCCTTGAAGGGCTGGAAAACATACATACCGTTCCTAATATGTATATAAGCGGGAACTTTGAACTTACTACGCTGCAAGGCCTGCAAAACCTTACAGAAAGTGGAGGGGGCATCTCTATTAATTCCAATATTACATTAACAGATATCAGTGCACTTTCAGGAATTACCCATTTAGATTTCGGGCCACTTGAAGTTATCGTAAACTATAAATTAAAGGATCTTACCGGGCTTCATAATATAATATTTATAAAAAAGAACCTTTTGATTGAATGGAATATTGAATTGGAAACCCTTGAATTACTAAACGACAATCTTATTATTGAAGATGAAGACGCTGACGGACTGATTATTAAAGACAACGGGCAACTTTCGTTTTGCTCCGAACCTGCTATCTGCAATTTTTTATCAAATGGCGGAACCTATGAAATTAGCGGTAATGCAACCGGTTGTGAAACGAACATTCAAATAGAAGAAGCTTGTTCAACTTTTTGCAACAACAACGGGGATAACATCATTTTTACCGGGGATGATAATAATTATTGGGATAATGCCAACAATTGGAATTTGAATAGAGTACCACAATCCTGTGATAATGTAGAAATACCAGAAGGGAAAACGGTGTGGCTAAATGGAAATATAATCATAGGATCATTAACTGCCATTTCAGCTGATATTGAGGGTAATGAATTCAGCCTGCATGTGCAGAAAGGCGCTGATCTTGATAACACAAACTTTTACAATTTTAATTCCCTGATTATTAATGGTTCTGAAGAAATACGAATAGTCTATTGCAACATTGATGGCAATTTTAAAATAACAAAAGCAAAAAATGCCGTTGCCTTCCTATTCAATGATGTGTATGAAAATTTTGAAGGAAACGGAAATGTGGACATAACAGATGATACGGAAAGAATAAACTATATTGATGTACATGGCAATTACATTAGCGGCGATTTGAATTTGAGCATCAATACTACAGTTAGCGATGCATGGACAAAAATTGCAGAGGAAAACGATAATGACATAAGGGGTTCGGTTTATATAAAAGCACGTAACCGAGGTGGCGAATTCAGGCTGGGAAAACTTTATCAGGGTCGGGTAAACATAAGAAAAAATTTAACCCTTGATGCCGAAGAAACAAATTACCCGATTCTTGCTAAAGTCAGGTTTTTTGGAGATGAACCATCTGAAATTATTAAAGCTGGATCTGCTGAATTGGAATTTGAAGAAATATATTTTGAAAAGGATTGGAAAGAACTTGAGACAACGTACAATGAAGATATTACCATTACTGACCGCGCTAATTTTTACAATGGGCTTGCAAAACCTTTATCTGGCAAAAAATTAATTTTTGAACGCAATGCATTTGTTTCTGTGTATTCAAGCGGAAGCTGGGTTTCGGGTACTATAAGAAAAATAGGTTCATCGTCTTTTAACTTTCCGGTTGGCAGTGATACCCATCAGGGGCTTATAGGCATGTATCCTAGTGTACCCATTTCGGATGATGTGGCGTTTGATGCGACCTATTACCCCACCAACCCAACAGGAAGCGGCTACGATACCGCTCAGCGGGATATTGACCTTCCAAAAGTATCAGGGAATGAGTATTGGAAGTTGGAACAGGTTGCCGGCGGTCCTGTAAGCGAAAAGCAGATCTTGCTTCGTTATGATAGCTTGTACAGCCAAAAAACAAATAGCTACTTCAACTTAAGGATATCAGCATGGGATGGCACTGAATGGGTAAATAAAGGTGTTAGTGAATTCATTGGAAACAATGCGGAAGCCTATGTAAATTCAAATACTTTTTCCAATGATAATACCATTTTCACGCTTGGCTATATTCCTACAAGATTTCCTAAAGTAACGGTTGGGCCTTTACCTGCTTCCATTTGTCGCACCACATCATTCAAAGTACCATTAGACCTTGATACTGTGATGGTGGGCGGCAACACATTCAGGGCGGAGTTGAGTGATGCAAATGGAACCTTTACCACACCAGTTATCATTGGCCAAAAAACAGGGGTTACCCAATCTGACACCATTATAGCAACCATACCTTTTAATGCCATATTAGGTGGTAATTATAAAATAAGGATAACCGGTTTGTCTCCCGTGCTTACGAGTGAAAATGCACCTGCCATTATCGTAAAATCTATCCCACAATTACCGGTAAAAATACTGGGGTCTGCCAAAGTTTGCCTCAATAGTGGTGCGGCTAAATATTACATTGAAACGCCCGAACCCGGGGTAAATTATGTGTGGTCATTTTTTAATGGGAGTGCTACCATGACCACCAATAATGATACAGCATACATTACCTGGACATCCGCAGGCACCGGCCGTGGAGTTAGAGTTTACAGCCAAAATGAATGCGGCACAGGACAGGAATTCAATTTTACCAATATACAAGTGGCCAACCCTGCCCCCCTTTCTGCACCTTTACTCACAAATAATGGTCGTTGGATGTATGCATCGCTGCCTGCACCGCCACAACCCGGCTTGGGTATTCGTTGGTTCAGAAACGGAACCTTGATTGGTAATGCTACTTCCTATAATTATTATGCAGGACTTTCCGGCAATTACACGGCTGTATATTTTAGCGATTGCTCGGATGGGCCCATTTCCAATACTATCCACTTTACAGCCAATGCATTACCGCAAACCATCACATTTGACCCTATCACTGATAAAATGTTTGGTGATTTGCCTTTTGAAATAAATGCCACCGCCAGCTCCGGTTTACCGGTTCAGTTGACGATCATCAGCGGGCCGGGTGCGATTATTGGAAACGCTTATAATATTACCGGCTTAGGTAATGTTACGGTAAGGGCTACCCAACCCGGAAACAATCTGTATGATACAGGGCAATGGGTTACACGTTCATTTACCATAAACAAAGCATCGCAACTCATCACTTTAGAACCCATCACGGATAAGGCATTTGGCAGCAGTAGTTTTACAATTTCACCCATTGCAAGTTCGGGTCTTCCCTGCCAGGTAAATGTAGTATCGGGCCCTGCTACCATCAGCGGCAATTTGGTTACCGTTACCGGTGCCGGTACGGTTACTATCAGGGCTATACAGTCGGGCAATGCAAATTATAATGCTGCCACACCAATAGAAAGAAGTTTTTGTGTAACGCCGGGCAATGTAAATGGCATTACCGGGCCCGTAAGCACCTGCCCCACCCAACCGGTAAACTATTCTACCAAGGCTATACCTAATGCAGTATATACGTGGAAAATTGTGGGCGGAAGTACGTTACCTTTTAGCGGCAATACAGCAACCGTAACCTGGCCTTCTCCCGGAAATTATAGGCTTACGGTTCAGGCACAAGGTCCATGCGGAGAACCAACCATTCCCGACACATTGAACGTGGTTGCCATCACTTCGCTCGAACCTGATTCAGTAAACAATATGTTACCTGCCAACGGCACAATGGGATTAAAACTTCCATTAAATCTTTCATGGGTTCCACGCCATATAGGCCTGCAATATTTTTATGACATTTATATATGGCCTTCCAACGAGGTTCAACCCGCAACACCATTTGTTTCGAATATAACCACGGTAAATTATAGCATACCAGTAAGCAGTGGCCTTTTACCTAACCAAACCTACAACTGGATGGTGGTGGCATGGAACGGTTCCTGCACAAGGATACAAACCGGTCTGGTTCAGCAGTTCACACTTTCACCACTTGCCGATCTTGAAGTTACACAGGTGGTAGCACCGGTTTCTATGTTCAGCGGGCAGCAAATGAGTATTGAGTGGACGGTAAAAAATAATGGACCTGCCAAAACTGAATTAAATGAAGCCTGGACAGATGCTGTTTTTCTATCCCTTGATTCCATGCCTTTCTTCCAACAGGTATCGGTTAACCCGGGTGCATGGAGCTCGCTAGATTTTCCGGTAAGGCCTCTTTTGCTTGCCACAAGGCCCAATGTAAGCGGACTTGATGCTGGGGCAAGCTATACCAACAGTATAAACTTTACCGTACCCACCAATTATAACTGGCCGGTATATGCCTACGTAATTACCAATTATAATCGTGGGCCACAAGCACCTTTGCAATCCAATTACGTCAACGATACGTCACGCGCCTTAAATGCAACAAATATCGTGTTGTCACCTGCCCCCGACCTTAGGGTAGATAGTGTAATTACCGGATCGCCTGTTTTTTCAGGCAGCACACTTAATGTTAGATATAAAGTAAAAAATTACGGTGCCAATATTGGATCTGCAAACACAGCAAAATGGTCAGATAAAATTTATGTTTCCAAATCGCCCTTCTTCAATAAAGAAACGGCTACGCTGTTGAAACAACCAAAAACAAACGGCACTTATTATTCAATGGTTTTTCAATATTCAAATGCAAATCCATATGATAACAGGTATGAAAATTATGCGCCTGATGCAAGTTACCTAAAAGAAGGACCGCTGGAAACCGATAGTGCCTATACACGTGATGTACAGGTAGTGCTACCCAACTTTATTGTTGGACCCTATTACATTTTTGTTGTAACCGATGCTGATGGTAACATTTATGAAGGCCCGGCAGAATCAAATAATTCTGCAGCACATCTGATATCTGTAATTCTAACACCAACGCCACAACTAATAGTTTCCGATCTTCAGGTTCCATTTATAACGGTAAGTACCACACAAAGCTTTGGTGCAAACTGGATGATTCAAAACAATGGATCTTTTGATAATCTGCAACGAAATGCAGGGCATTACCTGGTGCTTTCCAAACAACTTTGCTCGGCTCCCCATCAAACGCTCGTTCAGGCAAAGGATAGTGCAGATTTTGGAAATAGTTGGTGGATTGACAGGGTGTATTTAAGTACCAATCCGGATGAATTACATATACAAACTGCAAGGCTGATGCATACTTTTGAAAATGGCAAAAGACCTGATTTCAACCTTGATCATGTTAATCTTACTTCCCAAATACCCGGTGCAGATGGATTATGTGTACCACCAACAACGATTGCATCGCAGTATCATAAAAATATTGACCATGTACTGAAACCCGGCGCTTCATTCCCGGGACAGGCTTTGTTTAACATGCCTGCCGACTTAATACCCGGAACCTATTATTTATACATTGCAACGAATACCGATAGTACCCTTTTCGAATTTCCTTTTTCACTTAAATGGAAGAGAAGTGCACCTATTACGGTTAGTCGCCCCGACCTAAGCGTAGCGCAGGTTAACATTCCTGTAAATGCCACAGGTGGACAAGCTTTCAACATAAGTTATACGCTGGAAAATACAGGGGCGGGTAGTGTTTACAACGGCAATAGGATTGACGAAATATATGTCAGTACATCACCTGTATTTAATGCATCGGCACAAAAGCTGGCAACACTACCATTTAATGAAAGTATTGCAAGTGGTAGCAGTGTAACCAAAAATTTTGCCTACACTTTTGGCCCCGAAACTGCCGGCACCAAATACTTTTTTGTAAGAACAAATGTAGACAGCGCACATATTAAAGAAACGAATTATTCAAATAATATAAAAAGTGCTTCCCTTGCCTATACACCGGGCATTGCGGGCGACCTGATAGTAACACAGGTTATGGTTCCCGATTCAGGATTTTCGGTTTTTGGAATACCTTTAAAGTACGCAGTTTCCAACATCGGAAGCGGCACTACTTATGGCACCTGGACGGACAGTATTTTTATCTCCTGCCAAGCTGTGTTCAATCGCAGTAGTTCATTCTTTGCCGGCATGCGCAGCCAAACACGTTCTATTGCCAACGGAAATAATTATACCGATTCTTTCCAGCTTATCTTCCCATTGACTTACTTTATTAATAATTGTTTTTCAGGCGTGGATGTTGCAGATGCATATTTCCATGTAATTGCCAATGCAGACAGTGGAACATTTGAAACCCACCGGGCAAATAATATGGCTACATCCGGCTTAAGGAAAGTAATCAATCCCAATGTTGACCATATCATTACCGGTATCAATATGCCGGATGAAATCAATACCGGAAGATCCTTTACAGGCATTTGGAATGTAAAAAATATTGGATTTAATCCCGGAGCCAATTACTATAACTCATGGATTGAAAGTTGGTACCTTGTAGCAGATACAACACTCAATACAGGAAGGGTTATGCTTGGCCAAACAAGGGAAACCAATGTGCTCAACCGTAACCAATCCTTTACTTACCAAAGACAGATTCCTGTTCCCAATGTACCGGGAGGAGAATATTATATACAGGTAAAAACAAACTCTGAAAACCTGATTAAAGCAGAACAGCATCTTGAAAACAATGGGCAGTATGTGCGCAATTCGGATGGCCGGGCGAAAAAAATAAAGGTAATAGCGCCTATTGAAGCTGACCTTTCCGGAACTTTTGGCACTTATCCCGCAACTATTAATGCAGGGCAATCATTCAACCTGCCATTTACCATAACCAACCATGGTCCCGGTCCTTCATCTACATCATTTTGGGTTAATCCCGTTTATGTAAGTACCGATTTCATTTTTGCAAATGCAGGCGATGTTTTCCTTGGCCAGCATGTAAGTAAAACGATATTGGCACCCGGCCAATCTTCTAATGAAAGTTTACAGGTAAGCATTCCCTTACATATTGCACCGGGCAACTACATTCTTATTCTCCAGGTAAATTCATCCCGGAATGTTTATGAAAACAATTATGAAAACAACTTAATATATGGGTATATAACCATAAATACGCCTCCTGTTACCGACTTAACTGTAACAGATGTGCAAAGTACCGATACTGCCTTATTGGGATACCCGATTTCCGTAAAATGGAAAATTAAAAACCATGCGAATAATAGTACAACCGGGTTTGGAACGGATGGTATTTATTTAAGTACAGATATTACAACAGATAGTGCCGTATTGCAAGCCACCGTACCACATGGTTTTAATATTTCCGCACTTGGAATAGATAGCTTTGCTCATACACCCATTATTCAGGGCGTTACAGAGGGTAATTATAACCTGCTTGTCCGTACGGATATCTTAAATAATTTTAATGATATAGACCGAAGCAATAATACAGGCGCCCGGATACTTCCACTATATGTTGATGTTAAGCGAATGACATTAGGCATTACAGAAAATAATACACTTGCAACCAGACCATTGTATTATAAACTTGTTGTACCAGATTCGCTGGAAGGATCAACCCTTTTATTTACACTTAAAACCCCTGATGCTCTCGGCGCCGTTAACCAGGTATTTGCAGGCCATCAATTTATTCCTTCGGCTGCAAAATCAGACTATGCATTTGAAACACCCAATGCAGGTAACCAAACCATGATGATGCCTTCGGTAAAAGCCGGCAATTACTATATTCTTATCCAAACATCTACACCAAATCGCCCGGCGCAAGCTATTACGGCTAAAATTGAAGTATTACCTTTTGCTATTGTAAGGGTAGATGCCAATAGCGGCGGTAATACGGGTAATGTTACCATACGCATTAGCGGTTCATTATATACCAGCGATATGGTGGCAAAATTGAAAGGGCCAGCAACCATAACTGCAACACGCATTTATTTTACCAACAGTAACCAGGTATTTGCAACCTTCAACCTGCTTGGTGCACCACTTGGGATATATGATGTTGAATTGTACAAGCCTGCCAATGCAACCACCACCATACTTGCAAATGGATTCAGGGTAGAAAATACAAACAATGGTGGACTAATAACAGGGCCAGGCAATAATACCGGCCAAAAAGGAAGCGGCAATGAGCCGGGATGCAGCCCCGGCGCTGAATCTGGCCTGAATGCCCAATTGGTAGTGAATGTGGTAATACCACCTAATGTATTTGGTGGGTGGCCATTTGTTATACAGGTTAATTATACCAATCCTACCAATGTTGACATTCCGATACAAACAAGGGCCATATTTAGCGAGCAAGGTTTACCGGTTGCTTTTACAGCTGCAGCACTCGATGCAGGTGCCACATCGAACCTGCTGATTGAATTAAGTGAAACCAATGGACCACCCGGATTTATTAGAGCCGGTGGAAGTGGCACCATCAATATTTACAGTAAAGCGCCGGCTGATTACCCGGGACATGCTATTATAAATTATATTTTAAAATAATAAATAAATATTAATTTTTATCCATCAATGAAAAATAAAGAATGATAACTGAATTCATCATAAGGCAATTTCAAATGGGTATTAAATACCTCGTATACATGCTGGTAATCCTGATCATTTTTGGGAACCGCAGCATGGGGCAAAATATAAATAATACCAATAAAACCGGCCCTATGGGAATAGAGGTAAATACGTTTACGGGAAATATTTTTATAACCCGTACCGAACTAAATATGGAGGAACGCGATTTACCCATCAATCTTTTATTTTATTACAACAGTGCATTATATGATTTGAACAGGGATTTTGGTTTTGGATGGAGTTTTTTTTATAGTATTCAATACCGGATAGATACGGCTGATGGTATTTCTGTTTTATGGCAGGATGGCAGAGAAGATGTGTACACCAAAACCGGATCCAATGCTTTCACTTCGCCTAAAGGCATATTCGATCAGCTAAGCTCACCTGAAACGGGAAAATATACAGTAAGAACCAAATATGGTATGCGATACTTTTTTGAAGATGCATCGCATAAAAAAGTTACACGCATTGTAAGCCCCAATAACAACACTATAAACCTAACTTATTCAGCAGGAAAATTAACCGGTATCTCTACCAGCGGAGGAAGATTATTTTCATTGGCCTATAACGCAAATGGTCTGCTGATTTCTATAACAGATGCAATGATAAGTCCAGGCAGGATTTGGTCCTATGCCTATGATGCAGGTGGAAGGCTTACGCTTGCAACCGATCCTTTAGGAAAAACCATGCGTTACAAATATTTCGCCACCGGGCCAATGGTTTCGCAAATGGACAAAAACGGGAACGAAGTAAACCTTGTGTATTATGAAGGATATAGTGCCCGTGAGCTAATAGGGTGTAATAAAAGATTAAGTTTTTCGTATGATACCGCTACCCTTGCATCCGTAGTAACAGAATATGTACAGGGAGCGGCCAACCAAATAACAACTTACCAATATGGCAGGTTTGGCGACCGTATTTGGCTGCAATCATACGCAGGCAATTGCTGTGGATACAAGGTTTCAGTGGCATATGATAATAATGGAAACAGCATAAAAAAAACAGATGCCAACGGAAATATTTTTACCTATACCTACGATGACAATGGCAATATGCTAACTGCCACCGATCCGCTTGGGCACACAACAAAGTTTACATACGAAAACAATTTTAACCAGGTGACAAGTGTATTTGATAGTAAGGGTAACCAATACCTATTGACTTATGATGCAAACGGAAATATTATAAAACTTACGAGACCTGATGGCAATTATACACAAATGACCTATGAAACCAACGGTGACCTATTGACGCTGAGGGATGCAAGGGGTTCAATCATGCAATTTAATTATGATGCGTATGGCAATGAAACGGTTATAACTGGTCCGCTTGGATTTAAGAGGACATTGGAAACCAATATCAGGGGGCAAATTTTGAGCGCTACCAACGGATTGGGAAGAAAGGTACTCTATGCTTATGACCTAATGGATCGTCTTACAGGATTTACAGACGCTCTGAATGGCATTTCCCTTCTTGAATATGATGGCGAAGGCAACCTTATAAATACGACCGATCAGCTTGGCAGAAAAAGTATTTATTCCTATGATGCATCGAACAGGCTGGTAAGAAGTACTTCACCCAAAGGGAACAGTGAACAATTTGAATATGATGCCATGGATAACCTGGTAAAATATACAAACCCATTAGGAAATTCAATCAGGTATGCATACGATACCCGCAATAAACTGGTAAAAATGGATGATCCCGGGGGAAACATGGCAACATTTATGTATGATGCCAATGGAAACATGATCGCTGCAAAACTGGGCAATGGCAGGGAATACGCAGTAGTGTATGACAAATTGAATCGCATGCTTTCCCTTTCGGATAACATTGGTTTAATGATTACCTATTCCTATGATGCTAATGGAAACCTTACCCATTATTCCAATGCCACAGGCAATACTGCTCAACTGGAATATGACAATCTTGACAGGGTACAAAAAATTACCGATATACAGGGACTTGTTATGCGGTTTACCTACGATGAAAATGGAAATGTATTACAAAAAACAGACAGAAGAAATAGCACCTGGCAATTTACATATGATGCGCTTGACAGGCTTACCGAAGCCCGGAATCCGCTGGGAAATACCATGAAAGCTGTTTTTGATGTGGAAGATAATCCCATAGAATCTTATGATGAACGTAACCAAAAAACTACCTATCAATACGATGAACGCAACCGTATGACAGCCATGAATTATAATAACGGCAGCAGTATAAATTTTGCATACAATGCAGTAAGCGATATTACTGCTAAAACAAGACGCGATGGCAGAATAATTACCTATGGTTATGATGCAGAAAGCAATATGGTAAGCAAGAACCTTCCTGGATCAGGTTTAGAAGAGTATAAATATGATGCAGCAAGCCGCATGATACAAGGTAAAAACAGTAACGCTACAACAGATATTACCTATGATAACCTGAACAGGATTACCGAAGAAAAGACAAATGGAAAAGCCGTTCAATTTAATTTCAATACAAAAGAGAGAACAAAAAACGTAATCTATCCGGATGGACAGGTAGTTACCAAAAGTTATGATGTAAGAAACAATCTTCAAAGTATAAATGCTTCCGGTTCTGCTATTGCAGGCTATTTGTATAATCCTGCATCCCAACTTTCAAAGATTGAATATGGGAACGGTTTACAGTCCCAATTTCAGTATGATGTTTCAGGAAAACTAACCGGTTACCAAACCGGAAATATCCAGCAAAAGCAGTATACGTATGATAATGAAAGAAATATAACAGGCGTGGTGAAAACCAATAATGTAACCGCATCTGAGACTTTTAATTTTGATGAAGCGGGCAGGCTGAATCAATACCGCATGGGAAGTCCAACCGACCCGGGAACCACGCTGCAAACCCATTCCTACCAATACAATGCAGCAGGTTCAAGAACATCTGTTACCCGCAATGGAAGCATTCAAACTTATACTACTAATCCGTTGAACCAAATTACGCAAATACAGCAAGGGGCATCCATCAAAAACCTAACCTATGATAATAATGGCAATTTAACTTTCGATGGCACTTTCTATAAAACGTACGATGTAAGGGGCAAAATCATTAAGGATTCATCTTCACCGGCATCGGTCATTACCTATGCCTACGATGCTTTTGGCCGTTGTATCCGGCTCAACAGAAATGGTCAGGTTTTCACTTACCAATATACAGGATTAATGCAAATGGAGTTAAGAAATGAAAGTGACAATACCCTGGTGAACAGGCAAATAAATGCAGCCCCTTTCACCCCTGTAGCCATGCAAAACAGCAATGGATTGTATTACTATCACCTTAATCAGCAAAAATCTGTGGAAGCCATCACAAGCCAAACAGGGCAGGTGGAAGAAACCTATCAGTATGATCCTTATGGAAGGCAAACCATCCTGAATGGCAGCGGGTCGGTAGTAACCACATCGCCAACAGGAAATCGTTTTGGTTTTACCGGGCAGGAGTTTAATCCTACTACCGGGTATAATCACTATTTATTCAGAACCTACTCGCCCGAAACGGGTACCTTCAGCCAACCCGACCCGCTTGGTTATGCAGATGGTATGAACATGTACAGTTATGTAAATAACAACCCTGTAAACTATGTTGATCTTTATGGTTTAGAAGGGACCCAGAACAGTCCTTTCTCCTTTGATGGGCCATTCTCATCCCTTGGGTCCGATATACCGCAGGATGTTATAAATATGCTTAACGCAGCATCTAATGTGGCAGGCGAAGGATTAAATGCTGCAGAATCAAAAGCCATGAATGATTTTATTCAAAAAAGTGCTGAGGAAGTAAAACTCAGGATGAAGAAAAACCCCGGGAGGCGGAATGCAAAGAAATTATTAAAAGCAGGTGAAGAAACCCTTGAAGCAGAAGCAAGTTTAGCAAAGGTGCAGAAAAATCAAAAATGGCTGGGAAGGGCGGGTTTCCTGCTGAATGTGGTTGATCTCTTATACAAAATTAAAAAAGCGCAGAGTGGGCCTTGTCCAGGAGATACTTATGAT
Source organism: Chitinophagaceae bacterium (assembly GCA_041740575.1). Lineage (GTDB taxonomy): Bacteria > Bacteroidota > Bacteroidia > Chitinophagales > Chitinophagaceae > Phnomibacter. The sequence continues at coordinate 215,129 of JBGSLS010000004.1, forward strand.
CAGGCAAGAAAAAATATTGATGTGGCTACTTCCATATTCAGCTTTATTCCCATTGGTGCTGCATACAGTTTTTTTGACTTTGGCGTTGAAATAACAACCGGAAAAAGTTTTACCACAAGATCAATGGATGTGGGTGAATGGAATTGGAAAATGATGGATGAGCATCCTACGTATGATGCATTGAATAAATGGAATCCGATTACAGGTCCTGTACGCGGGCTGGGATACCTTGATGGAAAGTATAATATCAGTAATGGAATAATGGACGGAATAACCAATACCCTGAATAGTTTGCCTCCCGGTCAAATGTCACCTTCTACCTATGATAATGGGGGCGTTATGGGAAGAAGTGCGTATTAAAAAAAAAACAAATAGAGAACTATCGTGAAAATAATTTTCAATATACCGTTTCAGTCAGTTCGCAAAATACTTATAATGGCATTACTTTATTCAGGTAGCGGAGCTATGGCGCAAAATCCTTGTCCACCAGCGGGGGGCGGCTCGTTAATAGCACTACCTAAAAAAGGCGGTATTCCATTTTCTACCACTGTCATTAATTCCTACGATCCCAATGAAATAATCGGGCCTGCAGGAATAGGTACCCCACGCTGGGTAAGTATAAATGATCAGCTACCATATACCATAAATTTCGAAAACAGTGTGGAAGCCACAGCCCCGGCAAAAAAAGTTTCCATCTATTACCCGATAGACCTTAAGCAGGGAGGTAATAAATTCCTGCTTGGCAGTTTTGGATTCAATAGCCTTACCTTTAACGTACCTCCAAATTCAGCTACGTACTACACAAGACTCGATGTAAGAGATTCGCTTGGATTGTTTGTAGATGTTACTGCAGGATATGATGTAGCCAACAACCGCGCATTTTGGCTATTCCAAAGCATTGATCCCATTACGCTTGGACCGGTTACCGATCCTTTAAAAGGGTTGTTACTGCTACAGGATAGCTCCCAACCCAATTATGGGCATGGATTTGCCAATTTTACTATTAAGGCAATAGATGATGCAAATACCGGAGATGAGATGCAGGCAACTGCTAAAATTATTTTCGATAATAATGATACCATTCCCACGAATATAGAAAACAATACGATAGATGCATTGCCGCCGCACAGCAAAATAAATGGTCTACCATCTACAAGCCCCAACAGTATTTACCTTACCTGGAGTGGGCTTGATGATCCCGGAGGTGTAGGCGTTGAAAAATATGACCTGTATATGAGCACAGATGGCGGCAGCTATACACTTATCCGCAGCGGTATGCACCGCACCGATACAACCATTACAGTTCCTGATATTGGCAACTATTGTTTTTTCACCCTTGCTTCAGATAGTGTGGGTAATACCGAAGCCCTTCGGCCTGCAGATGTAGCATGTACTTTTGTGGGCAGTTCGCTACCGGTAACATGGCTATATTTCACGGGCAACAACCAGGGAAATGACAACCTGCTGCGCTGGGCCACCGGTACCGAAATAAATGTAAAAAGTTTCATCCTTGAACGCTCCATTGATGCAACACTATATGAAGCCATTGCAACCCTTAAGCCAAATGGAAACGCATCAAGACAAGGGCAATATCAGCATACCGATATGCGGGTAGATAAACTAAAAACTAATACACTTTATTACCGGGTTAAACAGGTTGATAATGACAACAAGTTCACGTACTCATCAGTGGTAAAAATCAATTTAAAACCATTACTCATTATACGATCCGTGGTTTATCCCAATCCGTCGAAAGGTAGAATGACATTGGCTATTGGAACCAACGACTTACTTGATTCCAGGGCAATTATTTACGATAACAATGGCCGCACTGTTCAGCAGCTTATAGTTGTTTCCACGGCTCAAACCATAAACATCGAAAGTCTTTCAAAAGGCATTTACTATATTAAATTGCTTAATGGAGAAATATTGAAAGTGCTGAAGGAATAAAAACATTTCATCTTCATGTAAAGGTTTCATTCCAATAAAAACCCCGGAAAACAATCATTCGTTTTCCGGGGTTCTATTTTTACCTAAATGGTTTTAGGCTAACTCTGCAACTTTGCAGCTTGTACATGCATCCAATCAAAATTGCGGGAACGGCCTAAACTTACCCATCCTTCCGCTTCCCAAAATTCCCAGAAGCGATTGTACTCAGGTCGTGCAAAAACGGCACGGTCCCTACCCCATTTTAACTGATTGCGTTCAGGGTCGAAGTCAATCGCTATACCCCAACTGTGCATACTTAACTGGTTACCTCCCCGCATTTTCCGGTAGTTAAAACACCCGCCAAAATAATCGAGCCTCAATTCCTTAATCTTTGCCATGCCGTAGTGGGTGTGTACGTTGGTCAACACCCTAATCATGCTATCCTTAACCAATTTATGGCAAGTAATTTTATTTACCGTTTTTGCAGGGTCCCAGGCAATCACCATGGGGTAAGGCAAATTAGCTGATACAAGGTTTGGGTTTCCTGTTTCCCTGGCAGGTCCAAAAAAAGCATTCAGTGCCGATTGCGATTGTACAGGCCAGTTATTTGGATTGGCAGGAATAATCAATTCCTCCGGTCGCCAAATTTCTTCGACCGTTCCAAATAAAAGTTGATGCTTCAATGAATCATAGGCCGTTTGTGTATCAGGGCCCCAAAGACCATCAACTTTACCCGGGTTAATCCCCCTTTCAACTGCATACAATTGTAGCGTCCCTACCAATTTTCGATCTGCGGACCATGTAGCAGTCAGCCCTTTAACTTTTTTTAATGCAGTAAGTGTAGTATTGCCTGCAATCCCGTTAACAGGGCCGGTACGAAAACCCTTTTCGTTCAGAATACTCTGAACCATTTTAATAACTTCAACTGAAGTCGTCATAATAAATTGTTTAAGTGTACGTGAAAAATAAAAATCACAACAAGGTATTACACAACTTTTTAATTTGCAAGTATTTGCAATTATAAAATTAAAAATCACAAAGAACCTTTCAAAACATTCAAACCAGCCTTTACTGCTCTCTATCCTAAATCCAACGCTTTTCCTTTACAAGCCGGGCTGCGGCCATCTTATTTTTCACCTGCAGTTTTTCGTATATATGATATACATGGGTTTTTACCGTTGCGAGACTTATAAACAGTGAATCGGCAATATGCTGATAGGTTTTCCCTTCTATAACAAGTTGCAGAATTTCCTGTTCCCTTTGTGTTAACGGGTTACCCACTGCAGGTTCGGGCGCGGTATAATGCTCCTGCATAAAACGCATGGCCCTGCGTGCAATAATGGGGCTCATATAACTACCGCCATTCACTACATCATTAATACTGTTTACAATTTTTTCTTTCCGCTCTTCCTTGAGGCAATAGCCATCGGCACCTGCTTTAATCGCATTGAAAACTTTTTCATCATCTTCGAATGCAGTTAGCATAATTACCTTTATGGACGGGTTTAATTGTTTTACCTGGTAAGTTGCTTCAATGCCATCCATTTCATCCATGGCAATATCCATTAATATTACTTCCGGATGCACTTCGCTGCGATTAGCCTGCAAAAAACGTAGCATGGAACTCCCCGAACTTGCCTGGTAAACAATCCGAAAATCTTCTTTAAGCCTTTCAGCAACGGTTTGCCGCAACACTTCGTTATCATCCGTAATAGCAATAGTTATCATCACACGACTTTTAAATATCAAAGAACGTATAATATAATTACTTCCGGTATCAGTATAAAGGTTGAGCTTTGAATTTCAGCTACCTTACCATCTGAATCCTTTCTATTTTTAATTTACCATCGGATATTTTATGAGTCCAAACCTTATAACCGCTTCTTTTATGTTTGACATGCCACATACATAATCTTCCATTAATTGCCTTAAGCATTTTGCAAAGTGGTTTTACAACCTCACCTGTGCATCAATAAAGTTCGTCCACACCTTGTAACCCTGGTCATTGAGATGGAGGCCATCTGTGGTTAATTCCTGCCGCATCAATCCTTGATTATTTTTAAATGCAGCATGAAGATCAATGGTGGTATAAATGCCACCTTGTCCGTTACGTTTAATTAAATCGTTTACCTGCTGTGTATTCACTTTCAAATCAGCCGTTGAAGGCAGAATAGTTTGTACATAAATACGTGTTGATGGAGAACCATGCTGAATTTTTTGGGCAATCTTAAGAATGTTATTTGCGATGTAATCAGCAGAGGGTATTCCCCCGCCTCCCTGCAAATTAAAAATATCATTTACACCAATTAGAAGAAATACTGCCTTTGGTTTAAAGTAAATGACTTCATCAAGCCTCTTTAACACACCGTCAGTTACATCGCCTGCAATTCCCCGGTTGCGTATGCCTCTCATGCCGAATTTAATGCTCCAATCCCCGCCCTGTTCGGTAAGGCTATTGCCAATAAAAACAATTTCTCCAAACTTTAATGGCTCATTTTTGAAGGCTTGAATTCTATTTGTATAGTTATTCCTTGACCATTCATTATTGTGTTGCTTATCTACTGTATTTGCGGGCGGGTAAAGTTTATCAAGGCTGTCTTTTGGTTGGCTGATAGTTGAATTACAACCATAGGTACACAACAGAAAAATAAGCCATAAAGGTATAAACACAAACGAACGTTGGTTCTTTCTGCAATTTAACCATGGCAAGAAGGAAGCAGAAAAAAAATAATTGAACTTAATAGATAACCTTTGCATAGGACGAGCCAGAATTTAATAGAACTCAAATGTACTGTACCAACCAGGTAAACATAAATAACATCTCTTATATAAACTTAATAACATGCCTTGCTTCCGCAAATTTACCGCTCTCCTTTATGGCCTTTTAATGCTGGCAGTAATCCAAAGCTGTGCACCGCATCGCACAGCCATTGATTTTGTGTACCCAAACGGAACTAAAAAAGCCCTCATTATGAGCTACGATGATGGGCTGGTTCAGGATATAAAACTCGCAGGGTTGTTTAATGAAAATGGCATTAAAGGCACTTTTAACCTGAATTCCGCCCTTTTTGGTCAAACCAATACATGGCACCGGAACAACGCCCCCGACATCATAGCCACCTACGTTTCCAAAGATTCGCTGTTGTACATTTATAAAAATCATGAAATTGCTGCCCACGGAGCCACCCACCTGAATTTTTTACAAGCATCAGATACCGCCATTTACCAGGATGTTATGGCGGACCTAACCCTGCTTAAAACACTCACCAATGGTGAAATAGTCAGCATGGCCTACCCCTTTGGCAACAGCAATGAGCATATTGCCGCAATCGTAAAAAGTACAGGCATTACGAATGCCCGTACCGTAGCAAGTACCCATACTTTTGACTTGCCCAGCGATTATTTGCTTTGGCATCCAACCTGCCACGACAGCACGGCGCTGGAAATGGTAAATGATTACTTGTCCTTAAAAAGTAACGGGCTTTCAGTATTCAACGTATGGGGCCACTCATGGGAGTTTGATGATGCCAAACGATGGGATGCCATAACAACTTTTTGCCGGAAAACAGGCAACAGAAAGGATATATGGTATGCAGGTGCCGGCGAATTTACTGCCTATCAATTGGCGCTTAAAAGCCTGGTATTCCGCCAGGATAGCATCATTAATCCATCACAGAACCAAACGATATGGTACAAGCAGCGAAACAACCTACATTCAATTTCCCCGGGACAGGCCATTCCTAAAGCAACGGTAAAGTCAAAAAAATAACGCATACATCTGAATGGCCATTCATCCTCCAATGAATATTAAAGGCTACCAACCATCCATACTATCCTTTACATCGCCCCAAAAAGCATCCAAAGCAATAAATCTTGGTTTAAAAAAAGCAATGATCGAAGGCCATGATTTTTCATCCATTACGTTTAAACCTGATACTTCTATAAAAATAGCAGCCAATGGCTTTCCCAACTCATCTTCGGTATCTTCTATCCACATCCATTCTTCGCCCAATGCATTGTGCAGCATGGTTTTCATGGCAAAAAAATGATCGAAATAAATCTTACGGATCATAGGGTCGTTATGGGTGATTTCGATGCAGATGCGCGCCATTTTATGGTCGGCATGTAAACGAAAAAAAACATCCTTAATGCCGGTTTTGTAATTGAGCCAGTTTACTTTTTCCTGCCATGCAGAAGGGACCGGCTTCATATACATGCCAAAATTTGTCCAAAATTGTCTCCTGACGGCCGATGCTTCCTGCTTTGTGTACATTGATATTACCAGATTTATCCCGGGGCTGCAAAATAAGTGCATCTTTGAAGAAGGATGCGAAAGATACTTGCTGCCATATTATATTCAAACAGCTTTTATGGCATTGCCGCAGTTGCACTTGCCATTGAAAACAACCTGGTATTAATAATCCCCCTCAATTATCCTTTGTTTTACCTGCTGCTTTTTTGTGGTACGGTAGCTTTTTATACCCTTTCATACCGGTACGACCCGCATCCGCTAAAAACAAACAAACGTGCCATTTGGATTAGCCAGCATAAAAGGACATTTGAGCTTTTTCAGTATCTGTTAGCCATAATCTTAATAACCGGTGGATTTTATTACTGGTCTTTACTACCGTCCCTGCATATCAATACCCTTATTCCTATTTTACTATTGCTGTTCATATTCCCGGTGTTGGGATTTCTGTACTATGGCATTGGTTTCCCCGGCATTTTCAATATCAGGCTTCGCTCTTTCGGTTGGTTCAAACCCTTTATTATTGGGGCAGTATGGGCAGGCAGCGTTTCATTTATTCCATGGATATTGTACCACTGGATGCATAAAATTGTTCCCCGGCCCGACCTTCCATTCTTTTTTTTCTTCCTGCATAACTGGATGTTCATTTCTGTACTTGCGATACTTTTCGATATAAAAGACTTTGCAGCAGACCATAACCAATCCCTCAAAACATTTGTGGTGCGTAAAGGCCTGCGTCATGTTGTATACACGATAGTACTGCCGCTTACATCCATTGGCGTTTCACTGTTATGTGCCTTCCTCTTACTCGAAAAAACAAGCCTTCCTTCCATTTTGATCTTTCTGATTCCTATGGGTTTACTTTGCCTCGTAGCCTTAAGCCTTAGCAAACGAAGGCCTGTAGCATGGTACCTGCTGGTAATAGATGGATTAATGCTGGTAAAAGCATTTTGTGGTATAGCTGCAATGGCAATCAGTTAAAAAAATACCGGCAGTATAGTTGTAGCCATATCTCCCGCCAAGGGACATGGCGCTAGTTTACTCAACGCCGTGTCCTTTTCAAGAGACACGGCTAACACCAAAAAAAATACCGGCAGTTGCCACCTTTTAAAGTTACAACTGCCGGTAAAAAAGAAAGCATCGCGTATATACTTGCCGAAGCATGTACTTACTAACCCGATGCTTCCCTAACGAAGGGCTTCTGACTGATAAAACTTCCGCAGAATAATAACTTTTTCTCCTTGAAACCTTTCGGCCTGTTCGGGTCAATTGTACATCGCTTCCGTTTGTTTCTTAGGAACCTCTTTTTACGTTGGCCGCTGCGTTTTGCTATTGCTAACGATTCGCTTTGGATAACCACTTCGCTGTTTTTGCTAACATTGTTTTGGAAAACCGCTTCTCCGTTATTGCTAACTTTGATTGGGAAAACCGCTTCGCTGCTTTTGCTTACTTTGATTTGGAAAACCATCTCTTTGCTATTGCTAACATTAATCTGGAAAACCGCTTCGCCGTTTTTGCTAACATTGATTTGAATAACCGCTTCTTTGTTATTGCTAACATTGATTTGGAAACCGCTTCGCTGTTATTGCTAACTTTGATTAGGTCCGCATCGGTAATTTTGTTGGCTTCACTTTTACTTTTGAAACCCTCTCATTGATTATTGCTAATCTTTGTTCCTGATTCATCTGCTTCTGTTAGGCTAACCCTTACTTTTGCTTCCGACGTAAAGGCTGATTCTGCATCAATTTTATTCCCTTTTGTCTGATACAAATCTACCGCAATAAAATACCACGAACCAAATTTTTGGGCTTGTTTAAATGCACCTGTTTTGCACCGGGTTTCGCACATTTTATATGGGGTTATTACCATATAACGGATTTAATTGCAGGCATTTTTCAGATGATTCTGCACAATCGCCCAAACCTGCTGTTATGCATGTCCCAATTCAGCACTTTCCATTTCAGTAACCGGATCCTTTTGCAGCCTGTACATCCATGCATATTCGCCATTTAGGGCCATCAGGCTATCATGAGTGCCCCTTTCAATAATGGCACCATCTTCCATTACAATAATCTGATCGAAATCGATATGGGTAAAAATGCGGTGGGTAATGATAATTGTAGTGGTTTGCTGCATATGTGCTTCGAGGTGACCGAGAATCCTTTTTTCGGTATCGGCATCCACTGCACTCAGGCAATCATCGAGAATAAGGATGGGCACATCCTTAAGCAACGCCCTTGCTATGGACACGCGCTGCTTTTGCCCGCCACTTAGGGTTACGCCCCGTTCGCCAACCATGGTTTCATACTTTTTGGGAAACTGTTCAATCTCGCGGTGAATAGCGGCCTTTTCCGCGGCAGCCTTTACCGCCGCATCATCTGCCTTATGATTGCCAAACCGAATATTGTCGGCTACCGTATCGCTAAAAAGAAAAACATCCTGCGGTACATAACTAATTTGCTTGCGGAGATCGGTTAGCGAAAGCTTTTCCACTGGCTGCCCATCGAATTTTATTTGCCCGGCGCCAATATCATACATACGCAGCAGCAATTGCGATAGCGTTGATTTTCCACTGCCCGTGCGGCCAATTATGGCTACTTTTTGCCCCGGCCTTACATCAAGCGAAAAGTTACGGATGGCTTTGATACCGGTGTGCGGATAAGTAAAACTTACATTGTCGAAAGAAATGCCGCCTTTGAGTTGAACGCCATTCACGGCATCCGGTGCATCAGCAATTTCGGGTTCGGTTTCCAAAAACTCGTTCAGTCTTTTTTGCGAAGCAGCAGCCCTTTGTATCATACTTGCCACCCAGCCTATGGCACTTACCGGGAAGGTGAGCATATTAATATAGAGTACAAATTCAACAATGATACCCACATCGGTAATTTTCCCCTGCAGGTAATACAATCCGCCCATCATGATGGTAAGCAGCGTACTGATACCTATAATGCATACAATGGCCGGTGAGTAAATAGCTTCCACCCTTGCCAGCCCGATGGCTTTTTTGCGATAGGCTTCGCTGTTTTCTTCAAAAAACCCCATCATCGCTTTTTCCTGAACATAACTTTTTATAACCCTTATGCCGCTGTACGATTGCTGTGCATTGGTGGTTAAGTCGCTCAGCAGCCCTTGCAATACTTCGCTTTTTTTATGGATAAGCGTATTTACATAATAAATGGCTATGGCCAAAAAAGGTAGCGGGGCAAATACATACAGCGTGAGCGTAACATTTTTCGCCAGCATATTACTAACTGCAAGCAGGATAATGGTGAGTAAATTTACCAGGTACATTACCGCCGGGCCCGTGTACATACGCACCCGGCCTACATCTTCGGCAATACGGTTCATAAGGTCGCCAATGGTATGGGTTTTGTAAAACTGCGTATCGAGTTTTTGGTAATGCCCGTACACTTCATTTTTCTGATCATACTCAATCAGGCGGCTCATTACAATAATGGTTTGCCGCATCAGGTACATAAAAATGCCCCTGAATAATGCCATAATCAACATCACAAGACCGCTTAGGGCCACCATTTGGCTAAAGGTCCAGTCGCCCGCTTCTACCCAGCTTACAAAGGTCCGCATCAGGATATCCTTTTGTGGTGCAAGGGTTTTTACCGTAGCACCGGGCAGTGTTTGCTGCACCCTATCCACCACATAGCCGGTTAATTGCGGCGCCAGTATAGCGAAGTAGTTGGAAATAATGATGAATACGATACCCGTCGCAAACCGTATCCTATACTTCCAAAAATATTTATTTACCGCCTTTAAATGCTTCATGTTGATGTTAGTGTGTTACAAAGGGATTGCAACAAAGGTTCCATACAAAAAATACCTTATTCTAAACCCGGCTGCAAAATTGCGTCATTTTTAACACCTGCCGTTTTATAAAAGTTAACTTTGCCGCAAATTCAACGATTGATTATGGCCTGGAAAAAAAACATACTGGAAACCATTGGTAACACACCACTTATTCAAATCAACAATATCACGCGCAACTTGCCCTGCACCGTGCTGGCTAAAGTGGAATATTTTAACCCCGGCAACAGCATTAAGGACCGCATGGCAGTAAAAATGGTGGAAGTAGCCGAAAAAGAAGGTTGGCTGAAACCCGGCGGCACCATTATTGAAGGCACAAGCGGCAATACAGGCATGGGTTTAGCGCTCGCAGCCATTATAAAAGGTTATAAATGCATTTTTACCACCACCGATAAACAAAGCAAGGAAAAGGCCGATATTTTAAAGGCCGTTGGTGCGGAAGTAATCGTATGCCCTACCAACGTAGAGCCCGAAGACCCTATGAGTTATTACAGTGTTTCCAAAAGGCTGGCGAAAGAAATTCCCAATAGCTGGTATGTAAACCAATACGACAACCTGGCGAACCGTTTAGCGCATTACGAAACCACCGGCCCGGAGATTTGGGAACAAACAGAAGGAAAAATAACCCACCTTGTAGTAGGTACGGGTACAGGCGGAACGGTAACCGGCGTAGGAATGTATCTGAAGGAAAAAAATCCAAATATCAAAGTATGGGCCATTGACTCCTATGGCAGCCTGCTGACTAAATATTTCCGCACCGGAGAACTTGACCAAAATGAAGTGCATCCCTACATAACCGAAGGCATTGGCGAAGATTTTGTACCACAGAACTATGACATGCAGTATATCGACCAATTTGAACAGGTTACCGATAAGGAAGCAGCTATTATGGCGCGCCGTATAGCAAAAGAAGAAGGCATATTTGTAGGTTATAGCTGTGGTAGCGCTTTACAGGGAATGATGCAACTAAGCGGTTCGCTTACCAAAGACGATGTGGTGGTGGTAATTTTCCACGACCATGGCAGCAGGTATGTAGGCAAAGTGTACAACGACCAATGGATGATGGAGCGCGGCTTCCTTGATGTAAAAACGTTTAAAGATCTGGTAAGTGGCCGCAAATCGCAGCGGTTGGTTACGGTAACACCCGATCAAACGGTAGCCGATGCGGTAGCGCTGATGGAAAAATATGATATTGAAAATATTCCTGTTTTTAAAGATAGTAAGCCGGTTGGCGCAGTAAGTCAACATGGCCTATTCAATAAAATGTTTACCAACCCGGATATAAAAAATACTTCCATTGAATCAGCTTTGGAACCACCCTACCCGATGGTTGATTTCAATACACCGATTGATAGGTTACGAATGGTAATTAATAAAGATAACGGTGCTGCCATGTCGCTGGACGAAGCAGGTAATTATCATATAGTGACGAAGTATGATGTGATTAAGGGGTTGGGGAATTAGATTTTCACCTATAAATGGGTAACTGGAAATTAATGATTCAAAAAATATTTTTTTTATTAAAAGTGGCATTCAACGATTTAATGGCGAATGATCCATTGCGGCTTGCAGCGGCTACTGCTTTCTTTACCACCTTCGCCCTTCCCCCCATTTTAATCATTGTAGTGCAGGTTTTTGGAATGCTTTTCGAAATAGAAAATCTTTCAGAACAGTTTTTTGAACGCATAGCAGATGTGTTGGGAACCGAAAGTTCATCAACGATTAAAGAAATATTTACCGGCTTTTTATCCAAAGCGCAAAATTGGTGGATTACCATTGGAGGCTTTGTGTTTTTACTGTTTGTAGCCACTACCCTATTCAAGGTAATAAAAGACTCACTCAACCAACTGTGGGATATTCAGGAAGATCCAAACAAAAACCTGCGTGTGAGACTTGAGAAACGCGCAATAGGAATTGTAGTGATATTATTAGCAGGTATTTTGTTTGTGGTGGGTACCCTTGCTGATGGATTGCAAAATATATTTGGCAATTATCTCATTGAAATTTTTCCAACAGCGGGCATGGTGCTTAATAGCATTATAAGCAAAATCATCTCCGTATTATTAGTAACGATTTGGTTTAGTTTACTTTTCAAATTACTACCCGACGGAACCCCAACATGGAGGGTGGCATTTACAGGTGGCTTATTTACCGGCATTCTTTTTTCCATCGGTAAATTTTTGATTCCTAAACTCCTTCCCTTTGGCGAACTGAATTCCATATTTGGTACTTCGAGCTCTGTTGTTTTATTATTGCTGTTTGTATTCTACTCTTCATTCATTTTATACTACGGTGCCTGCTTTACCCTCGCCTTTGCCGATGCTATTCATCAACCCATTAAAAGCGGTCGCCTTGGACATAAGTTTGATGCCAAAAAAGTAGATGCAGTAAAAGATAAAAAACTAAGCGGCAGTTAAAAGCGTTTTACCATTTCAACGCAACCTTCTTTCCTGTCTTCACAGCCTCAAATATTGCATCTATTACCACTAAATCCTTCAGCCCTTCTTCTCCATCCACAGGTATGATTGGTTTTTTACCCTGCAAAATAATATCGGTAAATTCTTCCATCTGCACCGTTTGATGCGTGGTATGCGGCTGCGTTAATGAGCCTTTATTCGTTTTACCCTGAATAGGCCCATAACCGGTGGCAGGTAATAATTCTGCGAAACCTGTTGTTCCATTTAAAAAGAACCTATCGAGGTTACTCATTCCATAGCTTGAAAGACATGAAGCAACAGCACCGGAAGGAAAACCAAACTGGAACATAATGGTCTCATCCACCCCTTCCTTGAATTTAACAGGATCAGTTTTGGTTTCCTGCGCGGTTACCCAAATGGGTTCTTCGCCTACCATATACCGTGCGCCATTTACCGCGTAAATGCCTATGTCCATCATGGCACCACCACCTGCTAATTCTTTGGTCAACCGCCATTGCCCGGGATTGCCAATTCGAAACCCACTAAGACCCTGGAAAAACATAATCTTTCCCAATTCACCATCATTGCGCATACGCACTATTTCAAGGGTTTTCGCTTCAAAATGCATACGATAACCCACCAATAGTTTTACATTGGCTTTTCGACAAGCTTCAATCATCTCGCGGCATTCCTTTGCATTAATACCCATAGGCTTTTCACAAATTACATGCTTACCGGCTTTGGCTACCCGAATGGCCGCATCCTTATGCAATGCATTGGGTGTAATAATGTACACCGCATCAATATCGGGATTGTATTTTATATTGTCATAGGTCTCATAGTTGTAGCAATTTTTTGCAGGAATACCGTACTTACTTTGCCAGTCGCTAATCTTGGATGGCGTTCCGCTTATTACGCCCACCAATTTTGCTTTCTTACAATCTTTCATAGCTTCGGCTACCCGGCTGCCATAACTGCCAAGCCCCATAATAGCTACACGTAGTATTGGGGTGTCATCGTCCGGGCGTTCATTGCCTGTTTCGTTATCGCACTTTGCAGATAAAAAAGGCACTGCAACAAATGGCATAACCAGATTGCTGAGGAACTTGCGGCGTGATTTCATGTGTTCATTTTTAGTGCGCAGGCTAAAGCCTGCTGGTTTTTAATTGTCACATGGAATCCCCATATAATTATGGGTTCTGGGTGAACCTTAGTTAATGGGGATTTCATAGCAATAGATTTTCAGTAAAGTTATTGCTGAGAAACTTAAAGACATTGAATTAACTTTGAAATTCACTTCATCTGTTACATTCAATAAATAATCTTTATAAAAAATGGTAGTAAAACTTGCCTTCATGAAAAAAATCATAGCACTGTACATCATTTCAGGTATAATAGCCTGCAATAGCAGTACCAATCCATCTCCTGCCACTTCCAAATCGAAATCACCCAACTATATTGGCACTATAGAACGCTATGATCCTGCATTGGATGACATTATTTCACCAACCGCAAAAGTGGAAATTATTGCCGACAGCCTCGATTGGAGCGAAGGGCCATTATGGATTGAAAGCTAGCAAATGTTGCTGTTTTCTGATGTTCCGGCAAATACGATTTATAAATGGACAGCTGCAAAAAGAAAAGAAGTGTATCTGAAACCATCAGGCTTTACAGGCGAAGATATCTCTCCCTTTCGCGAACCGGGTAGCAACGGACTAATGCTTGACGCAGATGGCAACCTGATTCTTTGTCAGCATGGCGACAGAAGAATAGCGAAAATGGATGCACCACTTGATAATCCTGCATCAAAGTTTATTTCGCTTGCCGATCATTACAATGGCAAAAAATTTACAAGTCCCAATGATTGTGTAATCAGCAGCAGTGGCGAAATTTATTTTACCGACCCATCTTATGGTTTGCATAAAATGGATGAAGACCCATTGAAAGAAACAGCATGGAATGGCGTGTACAAAGTAAAAAAAGATGGAACCGTAATTTTACTGACTGACTCCATTACCAAACCCAATGGCATTGCCCTTTTCCCAGGAGAAAAAAAATTATTGGTAGCCAATAGCGACCCCGCAAAACCCAATTGGTATGTGTGGGAAATAGATGGCGATAAACTTACCAACGGAAAAGTGTTTTATTCCGCAGCAAATACCGATCCAACCTGGAAGGGATTACCTGATGGCTTAAAGATAGATAAGAATGGTAATGTAATAGCTTCCGGACCGGGTGGCATCTACTTTTTTAATAGTGACGGCAAAAAATTGGGGATGATAAGACTTGATAATCCTGCAAGTAACTGTGCCTTATCAGAGGATGACAAAACGCTTTTCATTACGAATGACATGTATGTTTTAAGGGTTAAAATGAAAGATTGAAAAAGTGTGTAAAGCAGCCCTGATAAACCTATCCTGTTAGGTTAAAATAGTAACTGTTACCCATCCATAAATCCCTTATTCCATTCATATACCCTTTAGCCAATTCTAAAGCAGGTCATACTTAACTTTAATCTATGTTCAGTTTCTTATTATGGATATTGTTATTTATTCTGTGTTGGCCACTTGCCATACTGGCACTCATACTTTATCCTGTTTTCTGGTTAGTAACACTACCCTTCCGGCTTTTGGGCATTGCATTTGATGGCGTATTCCAATTGCTAAAATCCATTCTTAACTTTCCTGCACGACTGCTCCAAAAGATTTGAATCGTTTATGTCATTGGTTTGAATGCCTGCATTAAATGTGGCGCCTGTGTAGCCGTATGGCCGCAGGAAGCAGGTTTTATCAGTCCATTCGATACCATTGCGGTACATACACCTTGCGAAATTGCCTGTATGTTTTGCAAAGAAGTTTGCCCGGTAAGTACGATTACGCATCGGGTGGTGGAAATGAATGAATAATGCATATTCATGGCGGTTTTTCAAACGAAATACAACCTTGCGCTTTCCTTGTGCTTTAATATACCTGATTACTTCTCCATCATTAAAAGATGTATTTGAAAATACCCCATGGAAATAGATACTTATAAAAAAACCTTACAACCCAAACAACCCGCTATTCAGCGCCTGCAATGCCTGTTTTTTATGTGGCGATGTAAGCAGTATGCTAACATTATGCCGGCTGCCACCATAGCTTACCATCCGCACGGGGAAGGGCTTCAGGCTGTCAAATAATTTTATCAGCACATCCTTGGTTTCAGCAATTTCATTACCGACTACCGATACAATGGAAAGACCGCTTTCTACGGTAATGGTACCGAATGGTTCAAGTTCTTTTACAATATCCTTTAAAAATGTATCATTATCAATAGTAAGCGACAACGCCACTTCGGAAGTGGTAATCATGTCGATACTGGTACGGTATTTTTCAAATACTTCAAACACTTTACGTAAAAATCCATAGGCAAGTAGCATGCGGCTGCTGCGGATATTGATGGAAATAATACCATCTTTTGCAGCTACGGCCTTTACACCTTTACTACCTGCTTCTTCTACAATCAGCGTTCCCTTTGCCTTTGGTTCCATGGTGTTGAGGAGCTTAACCGGAATTTTATATTGTTGTGCCGGCCAAATGGATGCCGGGTGCAAAATCTTTGCACCGAAATAGGCAAGTTCTGCTGCTTCTTCAAACGACAATTGTTCAATAGGACGTGTTTGCTCGCAAATGCGCGGGTCGTTATTATGCATGCCGTCAATATCGGTCCAAATTTCGCAGGCTGTTGCAAGGATAGCGGCAGCAATAAGCGAAGCACTGTAATCGCTCCCACCCCGCTTAAGATTATCTACTTCACCGCGTGAATTACGGCTGATATAACCCTGGGTGATAAACAATTTTTTATCGGGATGCTTGGCTAATTGCTGATTTAATTTCACCCTGATGCTGCCAATCTGCGGCTCATCATAACTATCGATGGTCATAAACTCGAGTGCAGGTAAGTATGCATGTGGCACACCCTTTTCTTCGAGGTAAGTACAAAATAGTTTCGTACTCAGCAATTCGCCCTGTGCAAGAATATCTTTATTCAGCGCATCGCTGAAAGATATGCGCAGAATGATATTTAAAAATTCAAAATGTTCGGTTACGATGGATGTTGCTTTTTGTAAAGCCGCATCGGTGGATAACAATTTACCTACAAAATCGAGATAATGTTTCTCCAATGCATCTATCTGACTTTTAGCTTCATTTCGGTTATTGGCAGCAAGCGCATTGCTGATTTCCACAAGCGCATTCGTGGTACCACTCAATGCACTCAACACAACAATTTTGGGTTCTGCATCGGCAGTAATCAGATCTGCTACCTGGTGCATTCTTTCGGGGCGGCCCACGCTGGTACCGCCAAATTTCATTACTTTCATTCCCCTCCCCCTGATTTTTAAAATATGGATAGTTTATTTTGGGCGGCAAATATACTTCGGGCAGGCCATACCCTGTTAAAACGGCTGAACAACCTGCGTAGAGATGCATTTTTAGTGGGTTTGCCTTACCTTCATCCCATGAAAAACATTGCTTTCGGCGCTATATACTTTGTCTTTTTTCCCGTTTTTTTACTGGCACAACCCATTATTAAAGGTGAATGGAGTGCAACGCCATTCCCAGATCAGGTGGTTCAGCTTACCTGGACCCATCCTACCCTACAAAACAATGAGCAAATTTCAAATGCAGTAATACAAAAACCCGTTTCTGCAGCAATACCTGTAACCGGTAGCACGGCACAATGGAAGGCTTTGGGGCTTGACGTAAAACCCATAGGCAACGGTATAGAAGTAATTAGCGGCAAAATATCTATAAAACTTTCCCGTGCCTTCGATAGCGGACATATACGCGGACTGCAATTTTCTATGCCCGGCAATGCACCCTGGCTTGGAGGCGGCGAAAGGGCTTTACCTATGGTTCGAAACGGGCAGCGCATTTCGCTGTACAACGGGCCGGCTTATGGATATGGCGAAGGACAGAACCAGTTGAATTATTCGGTGCCTTTTATAATGACAATAGGCGGCTACGGTTTGTTTTTCGATAATCCTTCCAAAGGCTATATTGATTTTGGCAAAACAACCAACAGTACACTCGAAGCAGCCTTTGAAAGTGGAAGCCTTACTGTGTATATTATCCCGGGTGCTACACCTGCTGAGATTCTAAAAAAGTTTAGTACACTTACCGGTCGTCAGCCGCTTCCACCGCGTTGGGCACTCGGCAATTTTGTAAGCCGGTTTGGTTATTACAGTCAGCAGCAGGCAGAAGAAGTGGTTAGTCGTATGAAAAAAGATGGATTTCCCATGGATGCTATTATCATCGACCTGTTTTGGTTTGGCGATAGCATACAGCATACCCTTGGCAACCTGGATTGGAATAAACCAAAGTGGCCGGCACCTGAAAAAATGATTCAGGGTTTTGCAAAAAGCAATATCAAAACCATTTTGATTACGGAACCTTTTACCATTGAAGGCACGAAGGAATACAATTCATCCGTGCCCCATCTTGCTACCGATATAAGCGGCAAACCTTACCATTTAACCCAATTTTATTTTGGTAAAGGCGGCATTATCGACCTGTTTCGCAAACCGGCACAGGATTGGTTCTGGCAATTCTATAAGCGCCAATCTGATATTGGCGTTGCCGGTTGGTGGGGTGATTTGGGCGAACCCGAACATCATCCGCAAGATGTGATGCATAACATGAGCGATCTAGGTATAAAAAGAAAAATGAGTGCCAACGAAGTACATAATATTTATGGTCATTTCTGGAGCCAAATGGTATTTGAAAACTGGAAAAAAGATTACCCTGATAAACGTTCCTTTTTCCTGAACCGCGCAGGATATGCAGGCAGTCAGCGTTTCAGCATTTTTCCATGGACAGGCGATGTAGGCCGCAACTGGAGCGGGTTTCGCGCACAACTACCTATTTTGCAAAGCATGAGTTTGAGTGGCGTACCTTTTATTCATAGTGATGCCGGCGGCTTTGCCATGACGGATGTAGCCGACCCCGAATTATACACCCGTTGGTTGCAATTCGCTGCATATTCACCCATTTTTCGCCCGCATGGTTCGGCACTCGAACACCTTACGCCATCAGGAACCATCAGCCTGCCAAGCGAGCCCACTTTTTGGGATAATAAAACAAAAGAACGAGCACTGAAACTGATAAATGACCGCTACCATTTATTGCCTTACAACTACACCATGGCCTGGGAGCACCTCACATTCGGCAAACCGCTTATCCGCCCCATGGTATTTGAACAAACCGGTGATAGCAACCTCATAAAAGCCACCGATCAATATATGTGGGGCAGCTCGCTTTTAGTGGCGCCAGTATTAGAACCGGAAGCCACAACACGTAAGTTATATTTACCCTATGGAAAATGGTATCGTTTTCATGATTTAAGCGTAATGGAAGGCGGGCAGTGGATTGAAGAAAAAACCAGTATGGAAAGAATACCGGTTTTTGCCAAAGGCGGAAGTTTTGTTCCTTATTGGGAGAAAAAACAATTTACTTCTACCACAGATTATAATTGGAAAGATACCCTCGCTATACGCTATTATCCGGGTCATAGCCTTGATAATTATTACCTGTACGATGATGATGGTAGTACACCTAACGCGGAAACAAAATTAGAACAACACCAATCCATTACGTTTACCAGTAATATTCAAAAAGGTGTACTTACCATAAAAGGCAATTACACCAATTGGCCCCCCATGTTGAAACGCGTTTTAAAGTTTCAAATACCGGCAGGTGCTTTAAAAAATGTATTGGGTGCAGGGGAAACGGATAAATTCGACATCACGGTAAATGGAATGCCTTATATGGGGCAAATCCTGAAATTTGATAGCCGCCAGGATGTATGGATGAACCTTTACCTTGTAACCGACGGATTAAGTCTTGAAATAAAAGTGGTAAAAAATTAGCAGGTATTTATTTTATAGGGTGTAAAGGAAGGCATAAACTAAAATGCAGACCTTTACATCCAAATTATTTTATATGAAGTTGCAGTGGAAGTCTTTTCAACTTAAGTTTACCCATCCCTTTACCATTTCAAAAGGCACCAAAACCCATCAACCTACTACGGTAGTTTCGCTGGAACATATGGGGCAAGTGGGGTATGGCGAAGCACCGTCCATTGCCTATTACAATACTTCCATCGAACAAATGGAAGCCGAGCTGGAAAAGAAAAAAGTACATATTGAAAAATTTGCGCTTACTGACCCCGGCAGGTATTGGCATTTTCTGCATCATTTATTACCCAATCATCCGTTTTTGGTGTGCGCTTTGGATATGGCTGCATGGGATTTATTTGGAAAATTACGCAGGCAACCCATTTATAAAATGATGGGTGCTGAAAGCCTTGAAGGACCTGGAACAGATTTTACCATTGGCATAGATAGCATTGAAAAAATGGTAGAGAAAATGCAGGAGAAACCCTGGCCCATTTATAAAATAAAACTAGGCACCGATTACGATTTTGAAATAATGACCGAGTTGCGCAAGCATACGAAAAGCCTTTTTCGCATAGATGCCAATGCAGCATGGCAAGCCGGTGAAGCATTGGAAAAAATTGAAGTTTTTAAAGACCTTGGTGTTGAATTTATTGAACAACCGCTTGCCAAGGATGATTGGGAAGGCATGAAATGGTTGTTTGATAAAAGTCCGTTACCATTGATAGCCGATGAAAGCTGTGTGCATGAAACTGATGTGGCAAAATGCGAAGGATATTTTCATGGCATCAATATTAAACTTACCAAATGCAGTGGCATTACGCCTGCAATGCGCATGATACGCGATGCACGTAAACGCAATATGAAAATTATGGTGGGCAGCATGAATGAATCGAGTATTGGTTCTGCAGCCATTGCACACTTGTGTCCGCTCATTGATTTTGTAGATATGGATGGGCCGTTGTTGCAAGCTGAAGATCTTGCTGACGGACTTCGGTTTGACGCTAATGGAAAAGCAAGTATTGATGGACCTTTCGGTTTGGGAATCACACCACATGCCGGCATTTTCAATTAATTATTTTCGATGAAATACAAACACATACTCACTTTAATTTTTAGCTTTCTTAGCCTCTACGCTATTGCACAACAAAAAACTAAAATCGGGCTTGCCTTATCGGGCGGTGGCGCAAAGGGGCTCGCACACATCGGCATACTAAAAGCGATTGATTCGGCTGGTTTAAAAATTGACCTGGTAACCGGTACGAGTATGGGCAGCATTGTAGGTGGCTTGTATGCAGCAGGATATAGTGCCGATAGCATTGAATCTATGGCGCGCGAGATTGATTGGAAGTTATTACTTACCAATAACGTAAGTATGCGCAGCTACACCATGGAAGAAAAAAGTGAATATGGAAAATATGCGATAGAACTTACAGCCAGCAATGGCAAGGTATATTTACCCACAGGCTTCCTGGAAAGCCAGGAACTTTGGCTAAAACTGCAGGAACTTTTTTACCCGGTAGCCCACATCAGGGATTTCGATAAGCTACCACGTCCCTTTCGGTGTATTGGCACCGACCTTGCCACCGGCGACGCAGTGGTACTAAAAGACGGCGACATTGTAAGCGCCATAAGAAGCAGCATGGCTATTCCCGGTATTTTTTCCTCGGTAGATCGTAATGGAAAACGCCTTGTAGATGGTGGCGTAGTGCGTAATTTTCCGGTAAAAGATGCTATTGATATGGGTGCCAATTATACCATTGGCGTATCGGTAAGTGCTCCCCTGAAAGATGTAAAAGAACTGGATAACGCGCTGAAAATATTAAACCAGGTAGTATTTTTAAATGAAAATAAAGACCGTATAATTGAAGCAAAGCTTGTTGATTTGTTGATAGATATACCTATGGGTGATTTTACAAGCGCCAGTTTTAACCGCAGTAATGATATTATAGATTTGGGTATTGAAACAGGCAGGTTATATTACCCATACTTTAAAAAATTAGCCGATTCGCTAAACCATCAGGAAAATATATCTGGCGATAAAACAGCATCCAAACTTATTGAAAGAAATACGATCACCAAGGTAACCGTAACCGGCTTGCGACCTGGCATTGGAGAAGCTTTTACCGAACAACTGAACCTGAAAACACCGGGGTCTTATACGGCTGGTGAAATTACCTACAAACTGCGCAATGCATTTGCCTATCGCATGTATAAAAACATAACTTATACGCTTATTCCCAACAAAGATTCGGGTTATACTATGGCCTGCAAGGCAACACCCGAACCTGCTACTACCTTAAAGGCCGGCATCAATTATAATTCATTCATGGGCTTCAGTGTAATCGGCAATCTTACGCTGCGTAATTTTTTTACACCCGCATCGCGCACCATGTTTGCCGTAAATGCAGGTGAAAACTTCCGCGGTATGGCCGAACACCTGCAGCTATTAGGTTATCAAAATCCATGGAGTAACCGCACACAGTTTTATACTGAATACCAGGATTTACCTTTTTATGATGATTTTAAACAGCAGGGAAATTATAAACTAAAATATTATCGCATCGACAACCAATTTATGAACTCTTCGCGCAGGCGGTGGTCGGGCGGATTGGGTGCAAGGTGGGAATATGTGGACTTAAACCCCACCATACAGGTAGGTGAATATTTTGCAGGGAAAAGCCGCTTTTATACGCTTTATTCCGGCATGACGTATAATAGTTTTGCCAAACCCTTTTTCCCGGTGAGGGGAACGAAAATAGATTTTATGGCAGGTTATGTATTAGGCTTAAACCCTAGTATTGATCTTTACCAGGACGGCATTAAATTGGGCAATCTTGAAGAACTTGGTATTGATTATGGTAATTACTTACGCATAACGCTCGATGCTAAACAAATCGCAACCATTTCAAGAAAATGGGCAGGTATTTTAGAATTTAACACCGGCATAAATTTCGGACCAAATGAAAGCATGCTCAATAATTTTATTATAGGCGGCATGACCAATGTTACACGAAACCAAATGCCTTTTGCGGGTATGCGCGAAGGAAAAATCCTTACCGAAAGCGCTGCTATTGGCAGTGCCGGGCTTAGGTGGAATGTAATTACCGATGCTTATGTAACACTTACGGCTAATGCTATGCATTACGATTTCATCCAAAAAGAAGTATCACAAAATACCCCCCAATGGATAGGTGGAGCCGGGTTAACATTTGGCTATATGTTACCCATTGGTCCTTTTGAATATACGGTAATGTATGGTGGAAAAGGCGCCGGCTGGAGTACTTACCTGAATGTGGGTTTTCCTTTTAAGGCACAATAGTTCTTGTTAGCTATATTATAACACAACCAATTGTGAAACGTGAAAGGTGAAACGTGAGCATTTCACGTTTGCTGTTTCATGATAAACTTACTACAAGCAAATAACTGTCCAAAAAGAATTATTCATGCGGCAATAAAACACTTTCCGGATGCCTGTCGGCAAAATCAAGCAGCATATTCCGGATAAATTCATTCGAGGGATAAGGCTTAATGATTGTTTCTAAATCATCAAAATGTAAAGGCCTTTGCTTACAATTCCCCATGCCCTTAAAAATTCCTTTTTCCAACAGGTAAACAGCAAAAGATGATTGCCCGGTTTCATCTTCCCCTGCTTCCACTATAGCTAATGTGGGGAAATAATGTTCCACATCTGCAATTAAAGCATGCATATGTTGATTATAATCATCAGGCAAAGAATCATCTTCGGGGAAGTGGCCAAAAACCCAATCGGCTGACAAGCCGTATGGCGCGGCAAGCCGGGAAACAAGTGGATAAGCATCTGCAGGACTTGAAAAAGTATGCAAGGCAGGTAAAGTTCCTTTCTTTTTATCTACCACAAGGCGCAAACGCCCTGCACGGTCTTCCATCTTATAAAGGCCATACACCGGTTCATATCTTTTTTGACTTCGGTTAAATAGTGGCCATAATTTTTTTATTTCCAGCGACTCCAGCACAAGTGCCATCAATTCTGTAGCACAGGGCATGTAATCAATGCTAAAAATATTGCGCAACATTTCCTGCCTGCGTTTACCTGCCGTATTATTGGTAAAATGGCTTCTTACGCGAAATTTGAGATTGACAGCTTTACCCACATACACCACCTTGCCGCTTTGATCTTTAAAATAGTAAACCCCCGGACAATAGGGCAACTGTTCAATACTTTGCACCGGTACATGCATGGGTAAATAGGTATGCGGGCTTCGACCTTTGGTCATTTCTTTGAGATGCATACCGTTCTCATCTCCTTTTAATAGTAATTCAAATAGCCGTGTAGTAGCTTCTACATCTCCTTCGGCCCTATGCCGGTTTTCAATGGGAAGATCAAGCGCACGGCACAGGTTGCCGAGACTGTAAGATTTTAAACCGGGAATTACCTTTCGCGCATAACGAACTGTGCAAAGTTTTTTGGTTTGCCAGTCAATGCCACATTCTTTAAAGCGGTGGAAAATAAAAGAGTGATCAAAATTTACATTGTGTGCAACAAAAATCCTGTTCTTTAATAGTTGTTGCAAGGTGGCCGCTATATCCTCAAAAACCGGTGCGTCTTCAAGCATCCCCTTATGAATACCGGTTAGTGCTGTAATGTAAGTTGGGATAGCACATTGTGGATTAATTAAAGTACTAAACCTTTCTTCAATGGTTATGCCATTATGCAGAATAATAGCAATTTCAGTAATGGCTGAATTAGCCGCACTTCCCCCGGTGGTTTCAATATCTACGATGGCGTACAAAGTAATTTTTTATTATGTCAGCCGAAGATAATACTAAAACCTTTAGCGTTATTTTTTTTTGAGCACGTAAATAAGCGAACTTGCTTTTGTGGGGGAAATAAAAGTCTTTATCGTAGCAACAAACCCATGCCATACAGCAAAAAGGTAGCGATTATGGCCATGCTTATAATTTTCGCTAAGCATAGAAATATAAATAGCATCAAGCCACATGGGTTTGCGCTTTACAATGGTAAACTCATGTTTAGATGCTAATGCTTCCATTGACCTTGGCGAGAAATGATATAAATGACGGGGCACATCGTAAGCTGCCCAATACGTTTTATAATGCGATGCATCAGATGATGTATAATTGGGTACAGCAATAAATAGCAGACCGTTTTTCTTTAATAAATTGCCAAACTGATGCAGGTAACCATGCAAATCATATACGTGCTCCAGCACATGCCAAAGCGTAATAGCATTAAAGCTATTATGACTTAGTTCAAAAAGGTAGGCCGATTCGAAAATGGAGAGTTTATGGAGTTGGTAGGCTTTTTGCCTTGCACCATAATCAGGTTCTACTCCAATGGTTTCCCATCCATTTTCAATCATTTCCTTCATAAAAGCACCGGTTCCCGCACCTACATCCAACAAATGGCCACTTGCTTTTCCGGTTTGGCGCTGCACAAAACGCCGCTTTTCCGATAAGGTCACCCTTCTTGCAAGCTTGTATAACTTATTAATGAAACCTTCCGATGAATCAGAATGAGAAATATAGTGGCTTGCTTCATAGTACCGGCCAATACTCGTTTCTTCCGGAATGGGGTAAGTAAACCGCAATTTGCAGCCTTCACATTGCCAAATAGAAAAGGTCTCATGGCTGATGCTGTGATCAACGCATTCAAATACATGAACCGGGTCGTTTTTATAACATGCCGGACAGTTGATATTTACGGATAAAGGATGCATAGTTTGGGTTGGTAAAACTAAGCTTTGCCGCCAATTCAAAAAAATATTGAATTATTAAATTAATAAAAGGCAATAATCAGGCGTGCTGCAAAGGTTTTATGTTTTTATTGTTACAACAAATGCCACTTGAGTTCTACCTTCATGCCCGCTATGAAAGCCCCATTTATTGTGCAACTCAGGGATTTACAGTCCAGGTTTCGAAATTTTGTTACATTTTTTCCTTTTCAGGGCTATTTCCTTGCTTTTATCATTTGTTCCATTCTCGGCCAATTATGGCTGCAACGCCAATTACTTTCCGAACCTTCCGCATTTAATGATATACTCCTGGCACTCAACAAACTAGTTGTGTGGGTAGTAATGCCACTTTTGTTGTTAGGTTTTATAAGTGTTATCATTCCCTATATCATTCTTTGGTTTACTTACAGAAAACGAAAACTCCAGGTCTCCCTGCAATCACCAGCCGCGCAGCCATCAGGTCTTAAGCAGGAATTATGGCTTTCCATTACACCACTGCTGCAACCCCTGCTTGGCCACCTGTATTTTAAAATGGTGTACGATAAAGGAAAATGCCGGTCACCAAAATTTTCATTGGTTCGTAAAGAAAATGCCATAGGATATGCAGGTAAAAAACAGGAAGGCTGGTACCGATGGCCACTACCCGGCATCAGGGAATATGAAATTGATTCGATGGTAATTTATATGGAAGACTTTTTCCATTTTTTCAAACTTGCGCTACCGGTAAGGGTAAACCAATCCTTTTTTACCCGGCCACCCGCACGAAACATTGATCCTGTAACCCTGCAACCTACCCAAACCGAGCAGGAAGTATTTCGTATAAAGGACTGGCGCAAAGTACAGGGAGAATGGATGCATTACAAAAATTTTGAAAGTAATGATGATGTGCGCCGTATTGTTTGGAAAATTTATGCGCGTAATAAAGAGCTCGTAGTACGTACCCCCGAAATCCTCAACCCATTTGCCTCACATATTTCATTCAATCTTTCTTTTTACGATCATATTGATCTTGCCGAAAATCCAACATTGAAAGGGGTTTGTCTCGATTTCTATAAATCAGCCTGCTATGCCCTGTATAAAAACCTTCAACAGCAAGGCATGCAAATCAGGTTTCATGCTGATTGCGACATTCCACCGCGCTCGTATGAAAATGAGCAGCAGCGAATAGAATTTGCCATTGCACTCAGCAAATGGCAAAACATAAAAAGACCGTCTGAATGGATGAACAGTAAAGATGCAACGGTAATATGTTTATCATCGCTTGATAACCCAAATGACGTGGACTATTTTGCCGAAAATGGAAGCAAGGGACTAACGATTGCTTTTTTTCCGCTCAGCAAAGCCATTCAAACACCGGGTGGATGGAAGGGATTGGAATGGCTGTGGATTGAAAAAGAAAAAGAACCTGCATTAAGGACAAACCCGGTTTGGTTTCTTTCATCGGCCCGCAGAACGATGCTTGATAATGAAAAAAGAATTATTCACCAGTTAAAACAATCGGAAATCCGTTATATCATAATGGGTTTGGATACATAAGGGTTAATGTCGATACCACGCCACCATAGTACGAAAAAGGAATGGGCACAATACATGCTATTGGGTTTACCTACGGCTATTTGGATGGCGTATGCTATTTTTCTTGCCAACCAATGGCTGGCAGTGCTATCCAATAACTGGATATGGCAAAGCATAGCATTTGCAACCGGGCTGGGATTGGCCATTTATTCCTTTGCACGACGCCTGCGTTTTATTACGCTCACACTGGTATGCCTGGGTTTAATGGCGGGTATAAAATGGGCAGCACAGTTTATAAGCCCTGAAGAGTTTGATGCATTCTTTTTTGTAATAAGTGCCAATAACTATTTCACACTTTTTTTGGCAGGTTGGATTGCAGGCTACGGTTTTTCGCGTTCGCGTTTCTTTACCATCTTTTGGGCAGTACTTGTACTAGCAGTACTCTTGGTGGTAATTGCATCCATAACAGCACCTATGCGCAAGGCACTCATTATACCAACGGTGCCCGTATTGGTGTATGTGGCTTATATCATTTACACCGGCGAGTTTATCCGCAATATGAACGAAGACCAAAGTGGTTTTAAATGGTTTGTTGCGCGAAAAATAATTGCATTTGGCATCCTGATGACACTTGTTATTTCCATTGCACTGCAAATGCTGAAACCAGAATGGAATACGATTGAAAAAGAATGGGAAAACGGCGGCAAACCCAAGGAAAAAAATGAAAGACAAAATAGTCTTACGCGTAATGACGGACAGGGAACAAGTACCCAAACATCTATGGGCTTACAAGGTTTTAATAACCGTGCAAATAAGGACTCTCTGCTTTTTGTAGCCAAACTCGATAACTATTTTGAAGATGGTATAACACCCAATCCATTGTATTTCATCTCGGATTATTTTACCTTGTTCGATTCGCTTACCCAAACATTTGAGATAGATACTTTACGACCTTATAACGATCTGTTCAAGCCAAACCTTACTGCATTACCCTTGTACTTTCCTTTGGAAGATACAGGTGTGTTGAGCAAAAGCATGTCGTACTTAAACCGAAAAGTAGCCGATGCTGAAATTTATAAAACGCAATTATCACCACGACATTTTACAGCGCCATCTACCGCTTTTTTTGTTCAACCTATTTCGGTACCCGAAGAAAACAAAGACATCTACAAAAGCGCCTACCGTACCAAAATGCTCGTAAGCGATTTAAACAGCGCCTATTTTGTATACAACCCAAGTGGCGATGAAGGACTTGCCTTTTTTCAGGAGCAACGGTTTGCGGCTTTGCGCAGCATACCTGATTATAATGAAGCACCCGCCGATTTTATGTCCTACTACACCCAAATGCCCATCGGCAATGATTATGACAGCATCAGGCTGTTGGCTGATACCATCATAAAGCATGCGAATGCTATTACCCCGGTAGATAAAATAATTGCCATACGTAATTATTTTATGCAGGCAGATAGTACCGGTACACCACTCTTCCGCTATTCCGACAACCCCGGCATTCCGGGCATTCCAAGTGCCAACCGGCTTTGTCATTTTTTGTTTGAAAGTAAAAAAGGATACTGCGCCTATTACGCAGGTGCTACCCTTTTCTTATTACGTTCCTTAGGCATTCCATCGCGTATAGCCACCGGATTTTTAACGGTGGATCGCAGCAATAAAAACCCAGGCTGGTATTGGTTTTACGAAGATCAGGCACATGCATGGGTGCAGGCATGGTTCCCGGGATTTGGCTGGCTCGATTTTGATACCACCATACCCGATAGTGAATCGCGCGAATCGCCGCAACCCGACCAAACCCCTCCGCTTACTTCACAAACAGCCTGGCTGGTTGCTAATGGCAAACTACTTGACGTAGATACCTTAACACGTATTGCAAATATGCGGGTGAGTAAACTGCTTTATTGGGATAACCCGGTTAACTTGCCCGGATTGGTGCCAGTAACCATGGATGTAAAACTGGCAACCATTCTTCGCGATACAGGCCGGGTTGCTTTATCGGAACTGAAACCCGGAATGGAAATTGTGGCCGTATCTTTTTCTGAACAGTTCAAAGAACTGCCACCAGTACCGGGTGAGAAATGGTCGGCACTTTCGCAACGCTGGCCCAACCCCATACCCATTGACGAAATAAAAATTATTGCACCCGAACCGGAAAAAAATACCGGGGAAAACAAGGAACAAAAAACAGTTGTTCCATGGATGACCATTGCATGGTGGGGATTGATATTGCTGCTTATAGCCGGACTTATTGCCATTAGCATCCCTTATGCCATTTATACCTGGCTTGCTGCAAGAGCAAGATATGCGGGTACGCTAACGTCAAAAGCTTATTACAGTTATATGGCCTCGCTTTTTTACCTCAATCAGTTGGGCATAAAAAAACATAAAGTAACACCACAGCAATATGCCGAAAAGCAAATTGATCCGGTTTATGGCACACGATTGGCTAACTTTATAAAGGTGTATCAAAAAATGAAATACAGCAACCATGCACTCAATCAAAATGAAGAAAAAATCATTCGTGAACAACATCCCGCATTTGTAAGACAGGTACGCAAGCAAATACCTTTTTCAAAAAGAAGCAAGCATTTTATAAATACAGGTACCGCACTGGATTTTTTTACACAACCTAATACGCTGGGTACCGGCAAAAAACAATAAAACATTATGGAAAATCACATTTCAACTGAAACGGCACTTGCCAACATACAGAAGCTGGTAACCAATGTAGAAAAGGTAATAAAAGGCAAAGGCGATATGATAAGGCTGATACTTACCGCCTTGCTTTCGCGTGGTCATATTTTACTGGAAGACAATCCCGGTACCGGAAAAACAGTAATGGCAAAAACCCTTGCCAAAAGCATCAGTGCTGTACCCGGAACCCACGATGGTGTTACATTCCATCGTATTCAGTTTACACCGGATTTGTTGCCGATGGACCTGATTGGCTCGCATATTTTTGATGACATCAACAAAGAATTTATCTTCAAAAAAGGCCCGTTGTTTACCAACATATTGCTGGCCGATGAAATTAACCGGGCTTCGCCAAAAGTACAATCAGCTTTGCTGGAATGTATGGCAGAAAACCAGATTACCATTGGTGATATAACGCACAAGCTGCACGATATGTTTTTTACCATTGCTACGCAAAACCCCATTGAAATGGAAGGCACGTATCCCCTTCCTGCCGCACAGCTAGACCGATTTAGCATCAAAATTATTTTTGGTTATGTAGATGAAGCAACCGAACTGGAAATTTACAAAGATTACCTTGGCATAAGCCATAACCTTGAGCATATTGAACAAGTGCTAAGTATGGAAGAAATCCTGCATTTGCAGGATCAGTCCGAAAAAGTATTTATAGATGATGCAATGGTAGAATCGGTGCGCAATATTGTATGGCACACCCGCCGCCACCCCGATATTACGTTGGGTGCATCTACCCGTAGCGGTATTACTTTTTTAAAATGCCTGAAAGCTTTTGCATTGGTAAATGGCAGAGATTATGTAACCGAAGAAGATATTCAACTGCTTACATTACCCGTTTTACAACACAGGATGATTTTCCGGAATAAAGAAGCTGAAAGGCAGGCGCTCAATAATATTTTACATGCCGAATTGGACAGGCTGCACAAAGTAAAAAAAACAAGCTAACGTCAATATGACACACGTTGCCCACATACCTTTCATATACATTTTGCACCGGCACATAACCATTTATGCCAGTCTAGCGGTGTATGTATGTTTGTTAGTGTGCAACACAGCGATGGCCCAAAATAATGCGGCCCGCTACGAAATAAATGCAAAACGCTCCGGGATATTACCTACCGATAAAGATGCGTTACCGCGCGGCCGGGAATTTGTAAGATTAGATAGCACATACTATGTTGGTTGGATGTTCCAGGGACTTTTTTTACAGGATCGTTCTGCCGACAGGTCGGGATTTCAACGGGCATTACCTTTTACGCGCAATGCATTTTTACTGCTTGAAAAAGATTTTAGCCCTGCCCTGCAATCCGTGTACAACAATGCACAATCGTACATGCAAAATAACCGCGTGTATGCAGATTACCTTTCGATAGCAAAGGGTTTGCGGGAATGCTACGAATACCTTGATATGCCGGATAGTGCCATGTGGGTGCTGCAGAAGATAAAGGAAAAGGGTTTTAAACGAGATGAATATGGATTGTATGGAACCATGGCCTGGCTGATACACCGCAACCGATACTACACAGATGGCCGCTATACATTTTTACAACCTACGGTTGCCGCAAATGAAAGACTTGCATTGCAGGCCTGCTATGAAGGCTTTGGCAATATTGATCGCAACCAACAACAAAACACGGATTGGTTTGGCCCTTATGTAACCGAAAACGACAGGCACTACCTGTACCACTATTTAGCTATGATACATAGCTATATGAAACGATATGACAGCAGCGAATATTATTACAATATGATGGCAGAATGGGGAACCATTTCATGGAACAACTATGGCAGCATGAAGCTTGAAACTGGTTATTTTGAAAACGCTGCAGAACTGTACACGCTCGATAAGGATAACTATGGCGGTGATAAAAGATTGATGGAGCCTTATTACTATTTGCCCATGCTAAGCATTTATGCAGGCCGGCCCATGGAGGCGATTCGTACCGCACAGGAAGCGATTGATTTTTCGCAATCATCACCCGGCTTTGGATGGTACAATATTGCATTGGCACGCGCCTACCTTTACAATGGGCAATTGGATAGCGCAGATGTAACACTTACAAAAGCTGATAATTTTAAAGAAGTACATATTGGCACCACGCTAAGCCAACCTCAATATGATTTCACCATCAGCTTACTCAGGTTGGTATGGTATCAAAAGAAAATTGCATCTATTAAAATATCTGATAAAGGTTGGTGGTACAAGCCTTCGCTGTTATATAAAATTGCATCGCTTGCTGCAAAAAGGTATGCTGATAAATATGTGCTTGCATCTCTACTTGCTGAAAACCCCGAACGCGACAGAATTATTTACGATTTATTTTGTGGCGAAAGTACCGTAGGTTTTGATGAAATATATATCATCATGCAATCCTTTAGCCCAAGGTATTTTACCAAACTGCTGCAGGATAAATCAGATACGGATCCACGGCAAGCCATACAACGGTACTTTGAATTGGGCCGGGCAAAAATGATGATGGAACAAGGAAATAAAAAAAGTGCACTAGCCGTAATTGCAGCTATAATTAAAGATAACCCTTCGCTTAGTGAAAATGAAAAACTATTTATGGCAAGGGTGTACGAACTTAAGGCTATGTGTAGTGAAGGTGAAGCACAACAGGAAGCGCTCAATGCGGTTTATGAATTGTTTCCCGAACTTATTCCTTTTAATGGTGTAAAAATGCGCATGGCTTTACAAGTGAGCGTTGCTGATGAGGAAGCTATGACAAACAAGATTTACAAGGCGATGGAAAAAACAGGAATAGAATGGGTAGAAGCCAATGAAAATGTTCCGGCAGCAGCACTTTACATTGTAAAGAAAAATAATAAATACGAAGTAACTATTGATACACGTTCTGCAAAAAATGTTCCCATTGTATTAGGCGAAAAAATTCAATTTGAATCAACAGATGGATTGGGTGAAGAAATATTGATGCGCATATTTGGTAAAAAAGGATCCATAGAATATAGTAACGAAAAACCATAACGATCTTACTCCGGCTTCGGCTGTATTTCCGGTATGTCGGCAGGTTTAAATACAGGTAATTCTTTAATATAAACATCTTGTTGCGGAAAGGGAATTTCAATTCCATTCTCTTTAAATGCCTTATCTACATCATGAATCACTTCACTTTTCAATCCCAGGTAATCTCCGATATCACTCACCCAAAACAACAGACGGTAATCAATACTACTGCCACCAAAAGCATGTAACAATACTTGTGGCGGCGGCACTCTCATAATATTCTCCTTACTCACCAGCACTTCCATTAGAATTTTTGAAGCCGTCTCGAGGTCAGAACCATATTTTACCCCTACTACAATTTCCACACGCCGGTTGTTACTGCTAAGTGTCCAGTTTACCAGGTGCTGACTCAGCAAATCGCCATTGGGAATAATTACTTCGGACCCTTCGAACGTTGCCAGTTTACTACTTCGTATGCCGATGGCCGTAACCCTGCCTAACCGCCCACCTACTTCTATCTGATCACCTACATGAATGGGTTTTTCAAATGCGATAATAACACCACTCACCAGGTTGTTTACAATATTCTGAAGGCCAAAACCAATTCCAACACCCAAAGCACCAATAATAAGCGTAATCTTATCCAGCGCAACACCCGCAGCAGCTACTGCCACTAAAAAACCGATGGCCAAAATACAAAGACGCATGATGAGAACAAAACCACCAAAACGATTGCGCCCCTTGGATTGCAGGGTTTGATGCCCCGAACCCAAGAAATAATTCATGATGCTTGAAATTAAAGTTGCCAGGTAAATAATCAGGAAGAACAACACCACACTACCAAAAGAAAAATGAAATCTTCCTATACTGCGCGGTGATAACAAAAAATCTTCTACTCCATCCTTAATGATATCATACAGGCTTAGGTTTTTTACAAAAATAATTAACCAAAGTATGACCATAATAAACGAAAGAATGGGCTTGGTGCTTTCCTTAATCTTATGGAAATTAAAATAGGATGTGAGGTATTCTTTTTGGCGAATAGCTTCTGAAAAAATAAATATAAAATCGGTTAGTAACCTTAGTAACCACCATAGTGTAATGGCGTTGATAAAATTAAAATAACCTCCTGTCAGCATTATTTTTGCAAAGGTGTACCTGCCAAAAATATTTGCACCGATACCGATTACTTCCTGCGCTATAAATAAAATAATCAATAGCTGAACAAGTGGCATGGTATCGGGCAAAGTACCCTTTAGCCTGCGCATAGCAACTATACTGAGAACAAGGCCCGACATACCTATTGCAAGCATGATCCAACGATCGGCAAGGGTGGTTTGTAACAATAAATTATCTAGCGATGCAAGCATAAATAATACAAGCCCCGCAAGCCACAATATCAAATTTTTTCTTTCGAAATCACGATAATAAATAAGGGTTCCAATGATGGCAATGGATGCCCATACATATTGTATAAATTCAGCAGGTGCATCTTCATAAAAAAACTGGCCAAAGCTAAGCGCAATGAAAATGGACGACAACACAATATGCCTTGAAAATTTTTCTGCCACATGCAATACATCATCCTGTTCATTTTTCTTAAGCGTTTTTACAGCCCAAATACCGGCTGATAAAAATACAATAATCAATAAAAATATTCCAATCCTTGCTATCCAGGTTTGCTTGTAATAGGTTACAAATGAAAAAACAGATTTTGTAATACTATTTTCAATCCAATCCGGAATTACAACATCTTCCTGAATGGCTATGCTTGAAAAAAGATTGGGCGCTTCCTTTGCCATCAATAAACTCCGGAATTTGGAAAGCTGGTATTTCAACATTTCAATATCATCCGAAACATCAAATTCCAACTGACCGATTTGGTTTTGGTAAATCCCCAATTTCACGGAAAGCGTTTGCAATTGCCTGTAGGAAGGCCGGGACATATCACGCACTTCGGTTATTCTTAATGCATATTCTTTGGCAAGAATACTGTCTTCCGGCACTTTTCGCAGCATGGTATCACGCCATATTACACGCAATTGCTTTTGTAAATCATAAGTGCTCACAGAATAAGCTTCAATATCTTCCTGAATTTTACCCACTTCATTTTGAAGATTTTCCATCAATACCAACGCCGATTTCATATTACGCATATTCGAACGTTGTGCTGTTCCATCCAATATACCTGTCCTTGCTATTTGATGTTTATTTTCAAGCGTAACCAGTTTTTCTGAAATTCCAAACGTATCAACACCCCTTGAAAGGAAATTTGCTATGCCATTTAATTGTGTACTATACTCCTTCAACTTTCTTAGCTGATAGGCCATTATGGTATCCGAACCTTCAGTTCTGTTTTGCCGGTTTGCCAGGCTATCGGACGCTTTGGGCTGGAATCCCCGGTTTCTTCCCGTGTCAATTTCTGGTGTTTGCGCCCATACCGTACCCATTACCACAACGCTAAACAAGGTGCCAAAAAATGTAAAGCGGAAGTACCTCCATCCGGAAGGACACGTTTTCATATTTTTGCGGCATCTAATTGAAGAACGCGTAACCAATTTCATGAGCAACGACAACATTTCCAAGAATTTTAACCACCGTGAAGCCGAAGCCGGCTGGTATAGCCATTGGCTTAGCCAAAAATATTTCAACAGCAAACCCGACCATCGTCCGGCCTATACCATTGTAATTCCGCCGCCAAACGTAACTGGCGTATTACATATGGGGCATTGTTTAAATAATACCATTCAGGATATCATGATCCGCAGGGCCCGTCAATTGGGCTTTAATGCCTGCTGGGTGCCGGGAACCGACCATGCAAGTATTGCCACCGAAGCGAAGGTAGTGCATATGCTGCGCGAAAGGGGAATTGCAAAAAGCAGCATTGGCCGCGATGCTTTCCTGGAATATGCATGGGAATGGAAAGAAAAATATGGCGGCATTATTTTACAGCAATTAAAGCACCTCGGTTGCAGCCTCGATTGGGATAGGGTAAGCTTTACCATGGATCCCGATTACTACCAATCGGTTATCAGTGTTTTTGTTGATTTATACGAAAAGGGACTTATCTATCGCGGCAAGCGTATGATTAACTGGGACCCCAAAGCGCTTACCGCCCTTAGCGATGAAGAAGTAATTTTCAAGGAAACCCAAAGCAAACTCTACCATCTTGCATACAATATTTGCGATGGATCGGGGAAAACAACCGGTGAAACCATCACCATTGCTACCGTGCGCCCTGAAACCATTTTGGGTGATACAGCTATTGCAGTAAACCCTACTGATGAACGCTACCTGCATTTACAAGGTAAATACGCTTTGGTACCGCTTATTAACCGCATTATTCCCATTATTGCGGACGAATATGTAACGACCGACTTTGGTACCGGTGCCCTTAAGGTTACACCGGCACACGACATGAACGACTATCAGCTTGGCCAAAAGCACAACCTGGAAGTAGTAGACATTATGAACGATGACGGTACTTTTAGCGAAGCGGCGCAATTGTTTATAGGCGAAGACCGGTTTGCGGTGCGCAAAAAAATTGTACCGCAACTTGAAAGTGAAGGCTTTTTGGTAAAAATAGAAGACTATCCTAACCAGGTTGGCTACAGCGAACGCAGCGATGCCGTTGTTGAACCGCGATTAAGCATGCAGTGGTGGGTAACAATGGCCCCGCTTGCCGAAAAAGCATTGGCAGTAGTTGAAGACGGGGAAATTAATTTCCACCCGGCTAAGTTTAAAAACCTGTACCGCCACTGGATGGAAGGTATAAAGGATTGGTGCATCAGCCGTCAGCTTTGGTGGGGACATAGGATACCGGCATGGTACGACAAAGAAGGAAATTACTATGTAGCTACGACAGAAGCAGAAGCATATCAAAAATATCTTGATAGGAAAGGCGTCGCTGCTGACGATCCTTCAAGGACGTCCCCTCCCCCGGTGGGGGAGGACGGCTGGGGGCAACAAGACAACGACTGCCTCGACACCTGGTTCTCATCCTGGCTTTGGCCTTTTGAAGTATTTAAAGGCTACAGCAATCCTGGCAATGAAGATGTAAACTACTACTACCCCACTGCCACACTTGTTACCGCTCCGGAGATTATTTTCTTTTGGGTAGCACGCATGATTATGGCCGGTTTGGAATACCAGAAAGAAATTCCATTCCGCGATGTGTATTTTACCGGCATTGTACGCGATAAGCAAGGTCGTAAAATGAGCAAGAGCCTCGGCAATAGTCCCGACCTGCTCGAATTAATCGACCAATATGGTGCAGATGCCGTGCGCTTTGGTATTCTAATTGCATCACCAGCAGGTAACGATATCCTGTTCGACGAATCGGCTTTGGAACAGGGCCGAAACTTTAATAACAAGCTTTGGAATGCCTTAAAGCTGATAAAAATATGGCAGGAAAAAGGCGCAGCCGAAACCAACAGCCAACCCAATTTTGCCAACACATGGTTTGCTGCAAGACTTAACCAGGTAAAAGCTGAATTGAATGATATGTTAGCGCAGTTTCGCCTGAGCGAAGCACTGAAAACTTTGTACTCGCTTATTTGGGATGATTACTGCAGTTGGTATTTAGAGTGGATTAAACCGCCTTACGGAGCACTCATTAACGCAGCAGACATGCAACACGCCATCAACTTTTACGAAGAACTGATGCTGATGTTGCACCCCTTTATGCCATTTATTACTGAAGAAATTTATCATCAATTGGCAACAAGGGCAGCAGGCGATGATCTTTGTATAAAAACGGTGGATCCTTCTGTTCCTACGGTGGATGCAGGTGCCATTGTACAAGGCGAATTACTAAAAAAAGTAATTACTGCACTTCGCGATACCCGCAACAAAAACCAGATTAAGCCAAAGGAAAATATTGAGCTGACGATTGAAACGGCTAATGAAGGCAATTATACTGCGGTGGAAAAAATACTGGCACACCAAGCAAATGCTACCATTGTATTTGGTAACGGCCCCATTCCAGGTGCCATTGCTATAGCCATGGAAAAGGATAAGTATTTTATAAAAACAGAACAAGCTATTGATACCACTTCACAAAAAGAAACTTTGCTGAAAGACCTCGAATATCAGCGCACCTTTTTGGCAAGTGTAGAAAAGAAGTTGTCGAATGAAAAATTTGTTGCCAATGCAAAACCAGATGTAGTTGCTTTTGAACAAAAGAAAAAATCAGATGCATTAGCACGTATTCAAAACATTGAAGAAAGCTTAGCATCTTTAGGATAATATTACGTTGACAGCAGCGTTCACAACAAAACAATTATGCCATTGAATTGCATACATATAAATTTTAATATTTTTCCTTTGTTGCTTTGCGGGGTCTTGCTGTGGCAGGCACCCGCAATAGCGCAACAAAACAAGATACCAAAGCCTGAAACCGTTTTACAAGACACCGCATCAAAAGCATTAACGTTTGTAACGAGATTCGGGCCTTACAATGGTAAAACACCCGCTCCGTTGGAAGACATAAAAAAAGTAATAAACGGGGACGTAATTGTTACTGACAATAAAGGTGTAAAATGGAAAGTGTATGCATTTACGCTTGGTTGGAACAAGATTGAAACAAGCGACGATTGGCAAACCGGTAAACGAAAAACCATCAAAACTTTTCTGGCAGTCGAATTAAAAGAAACTTCTAAAATACCCGCTGCCTGGCAAACTGAATTTAAAAACAGTTTACAAAAGGGTGAAGAAATACTGATACAGGGTGTTGTGGTGGAAAACCCAACCACAAAGCAAAAACGTTTTGCCCCTGATTTAACTATCAAAATTATGTAGGGCTCTAAACTGCCGGTTCCTTTTCCTGCGCGGGTTGCGGCTGCATGTCAACCGGCCGTTTTATAACAGCCATGGAAGTAGCCGCCGCTATCATGTGGCCAATACTTGCCGCTAACATTAAATAAAGACCCCATTGTGCTACGGGTACATAGCCATCGTAGGCACTGGTAAAGAGCAGGTAGGTTTTTATAGCATAAGCAATGCACAATGCACCAAAAATCAGGTTGAGCCGCTGTGTCCATGCTTTACTGTAGGCATAACATGCAATGCCGGTTACCGCAAAAAAGGCCAGCAACTTTCCCGGTTTACCGTAATAATTATTCTCTGTAAAAAAAGCAGAGAAGTACTTCTCAATATCGGGGTACCATGCCCAGTTGAGAAATAAGGAAACGAGTAATAAAACGCAGGAAACCAGGCCGATTTTTTGAGAAAATGTCATGAAGGAACAATTATATAACTATACTTAATGTGCAATAAAATACAAAGGTAACTGGTATAACAAAAGCCCGGCAGTAAAGGTTTAACCAATACTACCGGGCTTTATTAAAAGTGGAGCTGCAGGGAGTCGAACCCTGGTCCAAACAAATTCGCCGAACGCCTTCTACATGCTTATTCCGGCATTAATTGTCGGGGAATAACAGGAACCGGACACACCGATTACTCCCTTAGCTGAATGGTCTTAAGCAATTGGCACAGCCTTCAGTTGCAGCAACCTGTTTTGTTGTTGAGTCGGCGGCGGCACATGGTAACAGATCAACCTGCACGGCGGCCCTAATGACTACTTAATCACTGATTAAGCGGCCATGGCATACTGAGTATTGCCATTTGAGTTTTGAATATTCAGATTTACGTGCTAATTATCCAACGCACGACATGCTTATACGCTCAAAGATCTTTGCTGTCAAAACCGGTCAGCCCCCGTTATTATTTAATATTGTAGATTTTAGATTTAATATTTTTCTACATTCAAAAAATCATTTGAAAATGTAAAATTACTATAATTCCTGCGGTTGCTCCTAATTGATATAAATGAAAAACGTTAAAACACAGTAATAGCACTTTTGCAACTTCCACAAATTGGAACAATTAAAAAATTATCCCTATCAAAAAATATTACTTATTAAATAGAAAAATATAACATCCTACCTACCCTTCCCCCATCCAAACCAATCGTTACCGTTTGCATACAACATAAGCCCGAGTAGCAACACCATGCCCACTACCTGTGCGTATTCCAAAAACTTTTGACTTGGCTTTCGGCCGGTAATCATTTCTCCAAGTGTAAATACCACATGTCCGCCATCGAGCGCGGGTATGGGCAGCAGGTTCATAAAAGCAAGGATGATGCTAAACAATGCGGTGGTATTCCAAAACGATTCCCAATCCCACACAGGTGCAAATACATTGCCCATGGCCTTAAACCCGCCTACACCTTTATATGCTTCGGTTTCAGGCGTGAAAATAAGTTTGAACTGATCGATATACCAGCTAAGCTTTGATACAGCTAATTTTACGCCGGCGGGAATAGATGCGAGTAGTCCGTACTTTTTCACCGAAAAATCCAGCACCCCTGCCGTGTCAAGCGATTCAGGACGGCCAATAACCGGCACACCGGCCATCATGCCATTTTCATCCACCGGAACGGTTGCCATAAGCGTATCCTGTCCGCGTAACAAGGTAATTGCTACACTTTTTTGTTTGGCATCTTCAAATTCGGTTAATACATCGCTGAAAAAAGGGGTGGTTTTACCATTCACCATGATCACCGTATCCCACCTGCTAACACCATAACTTTTTGCGGCACCTGTGTCGGCGCCAATGATGAAAGGAAAGCGTAACCCTAATAATGGAGCATTGCTTCGCTTTTTTTCAACGAGCTTCCCAATCAGGTTTTTAGGCAGTTCAATATTTACCATTTCGCCGTTGCGCTCTACAGTTGCATTTTGTGCAAGCACCAATTTTGGCAACACATCATAAAAATTACTTACTGGCTTTTGATTTACTGCTACAAAACGGTCACCGGTTTTAAAACCGAGATCGAGCATCAGGCTATCCTGCACTTCAATGCCATATTTGAGCGATGCATTCTCGATGCGCTTTTCGCCCCATACCATCAATATGCAACTATAAATGATAAATGCAAGCAGTATGTTAACCGTTACACCACCAATCATAATGATAAGACGTTGCCAGGCCGGTTTTGCACGGAATTCCCACGGTTCAGCGGGCGCTGCAAGTTGTTCCTTATCCATACTTTCATCAATCATCCCGCTGATTTTTACGTAACCCCCCAGTGGTAACCAGCCTATTCCGTATTCTGTGTCGCCTATTTTCTTCTTAAAAAGCGAAAACCAGGAATCGAAAAACAGGTAAAATTTTTCTACCCGGCAATTAAACCAACGGGCAGTAATATAGTGGCCAAATTCGTGCAGAACAACAAGGATGGAAAGGGACAATAACAATTGACCCACTTTTACCAATGCAACTGACCAATTAATGTCTAATAAAAGCATACTTTTTTATTATGGATATTTTAGCTCGCACACGTGGCTTTGAAACGTGGCTTAAAATGCGAAGTTCAGTTTAATTATGGAAAATGAAATATTAAAAAATATAGCAGATACTTTGAATCTGTTGAAAACGTTTAAAAAATCGAGAATACAGGACAGAACACATTAAAGCTTAACCAGTTCCGCTGCATATTCCCTTGCTTCTGCATCGCTCTCATAATAATCTTCCAGTGTTGGTTTTTCAACAAAAGCCACTTTTTCCATAGCTTTTTCCACTACTACCATCATATCAAGGAAGCCAATACGGTTGCGCAAAAATGCCCAAACAGCTATTTCGTTGGCAGCATTTAGCACACAAGGCAGGTTACCGCCTTTAAACAAAGCTTCCGTTGCAAGGGCAAGATTTCGGAAAGTCCGGGTATCGGGTTCTTCAAACTGCAAGGTATTGAATTTCCTGAAATCGAAACGGGGAAATTCATTTTTTATCCTTTGTGGAAAGCCAAGTGCATACTGAATAGGTAGTTTCATATCGGGCAAACCCATTTGCGCTTTAATGCTGCCGTCTTCAAACTGCACCATACTATGGATTATGCTTTGCGGGTGCAAAACCACTTGTATTTGTTCCGGCTTAAGCCCAAATAACCACTTGGCTTCAATCATTTCAAGCCCCTTATTCATTAGCGTAGCACTGTCGATGGTTATTTTGGCACCCATAGTCCAATTGGGGTGCTGCAAGGCATGGTCGCGCTTTACATTCACCAGGAAATTAGGCTTTTTACCACGGAAAGGTCCACCGCTAGCCGTAAGAATAATCTTTTCAATAGGATTGCGCATCTCACCCACCATACATTGAAAAATGGCGGAATGCTCGCTATCTACCGGTATCAGCACTGAACCCTTTTCACGGGCTTTTTGCACGATAATGTCTCCTGCTACCACCAATGTTTCCTTATTGGCCAGCGCAATTATTTTGCCCTGATCGATTGCTTTCAGCGTAGGCTTAAGCCCGGCATAACCTACAATGGCTGCCAGCATAATATCGTAGGTATCCATGGCGGCGGCTTCTTCCAATGCTTTTTCGCCCGCAAACACTTTAATATCCGTTTGAGCCAGCGCTTCTTTAACCTTCAGGTATTTCGCTTCGTCTCCAATTACGACCAGGTTAGGATTAAATTCCAATGCCTGCTTAATGAGCAAATCGTCGTTGCTATGTGCAGTAAGTACTTCTACCGAAAACTTATCGGTGTTAACCCGGGCCACATCAAGGGCTTGTGTTCCTATCGATCCTGTTGATCCAAATATTGCTATACGTTTCACTGTTAATATATTTTATTAAAGGCAGGAAAATCATGTACCCTGCTTTCCGGCCCCTTTTGTTAATTTGATATAAATGCAGCAAGACCATCTGCCACATTTCTGTCGTTACTCAGGCGGGGTACTTTATTTTGGCCGCCCAATTTACCTATTGATTTTAAATATGAAATAAAGCCGCCCGCAGGAATAGAACGTAATTGAAGGCGTTTTAGGATATTCCCCCTGATTAAATCATCATAATACACATTCTTTTCGCGCAGTAAGTCATCAATGGTTACGGCAAATGCATCCATATCCTGCGGCGGTGTTTCAAATTCAACCCACCACTCATGGTAGCTTTGGCCTTCCACGGGCGCTATAAAAGGCGCAACCGTAAATTCAGCCACCTGCACTTCATGCCGTTTTGCCGCCTCAGTTATAGCAGCTTCCACTTCTTCTGCTATCACATGCTCCCCAAATGCACTGATAAACTGTTTGGTTCGGCCGGTAACCACCAACCGGTAAGGGTTCGTACTTACAAAACGTACTGTATCGCCAATGGAATAACCCCATAAGCCTGCATTACTATTCACTATCAGGGCATAATTTACCCCAATTTCCACTTCGGCAAGCGAAAGCCGGGTAGGCTTTTCATTAAAAATTTCGCTGGCAGGAACAAATTCATAAAAGATGCCGCTATCAGAATTAAGTAAAAGCCCTTCTGCATCCTGCGAATCCTGGAAGGCGAAAAAGCCTTCGGATGCCGGAAACGTTTCAATGGTATGCACGCTACGGCCAATGGATTGAAACAGGCGCGAGCGATATGGCTCAAAATTCACCCCACCGTGAACCATTACATTAAAATTGGGAAAAAGCTCGCCAACGGGCTTGCCTGAGCGTTCCATCAGGCGGTCAAAGTACATCTGCATCCAGGGTGGAATACCACTAATCAGTGTCATATTCTGATCAAAGGTTTCCCCTACAATTTTATCCAGCTTGGTTTCCCAGTCATCAATACAATTGGTTTCGTAAGATGGCAACTGATTCGTACGCAGGTATTGGGGGATATGGTGGTTTACGATACCGCTAAGCCTTCCTGTAGGTATATCTGCTACCCTTTCCAGTACCGGACTTCCGCTTAAAAAGATAAGTTTGCCCGATGCAAAATCGTAATTCCCTGTTTCGGACATGTAACAGGCGAGTGCAGCCCGGGCGGAATTAATATGGTTGGGGATAGAATCTTTGGTGATAGGAATATATTTAATTCCACTTGTAGTGCCGCTTGTTTTGGCAAAATAAATGGGTTTCCCTTTCCATAAAATATTGTGTTTGCCATCTTTAATCTGGTTTACATAAGGCTTAAGT
Source organism: Chitinophagaceae bacterium (assembly GCA_041740575.1). GTDB lineage: Bacteria > Bacteroidota > Bacteroidia > Chitinophagales > Chitinophagaceae > Phnomibacter. The sequence goes on from JBGSLS010000004.1 coordinate 258,380, forward strand.
GCTTCATAATCCCTAATGGGTACGGCATCTTTATACTCTGCATAAGTTTTTATTTCACCCAATTTGTGGTCTTTACCAAAAACAGTCTTTTTGCCTTCGTTCAGGAGCATTTTAAAAATAGCATCCTGGTCAGCCAGTGCCGTGCCCATACTCTTTTTAATTTGTTTGGCAATGTATCCTGCAAACGGTCGGGCAAGCAATGATTTTAAATTCATGGCAATTATTAGAGCGGCAAATATATTTGTCCGGTCTTTAGCAATGGCTAAAAATTACCATAAAGGGCTATTTAGGTTTATTTTCGTGAAAATTAGTTGTTCAGGATAGAAATTAATCCTACTTTTGCGTCCCCAAAATAAAGAATATCATGTTTGCAGTTGTAAAAATAGCGGGTCAGCAGTTCAAGGTTTCTGAAGGACAGCAGCTTTTCGTTCCCCAGATTGAATGTAAAACCGGAGATAAGGTTTCTTTCAGTGAAGTATTGCTGGTTGATAACGACGGAACTTTACAGGTAGGTACCAATGTTACTGCCAGTGTAAATGCTGAAATCGTAAATGAACTCGTACAGGGTGATAAGGTAATTGCCTTTAAAATGAAACGTCGTAAGGGCTTCCGTAAAAAGACCGGACATCGTACACACTATACCCAAATAAAAATCGAAAGCATTGCCTGATTATTTACAGTGCAAATTGTATAAAACTTTTAATAGATAAGTTATGGCTCACAAAAAAGGTGAAGGCTCGGTAAAAAACGGTCGCGACTCACAAAGCAAACGTCTTGGTGTAAAAATATTTGGTGGTCAGCCTGCTATTTCAGGAAATATCCTGGTACGTCAGCGTGGCACGGTTTATCATCCCGGTAAAAATGTTGGCGTAGGTAAAGACTTTACTTTATTTGCACTTACCGATGGATTGGTAGAGTTTAAAAAAGGAAGAGAAGACAGAACTTTTGTTTCGATTCTTCCGGTAGCTGAAGCGTAATTTTTTACAAAATAATATTGATCTAAGAGGTAGTTATCTACCTCTTTTTTCGTTTGGTGGAAAACAAGTGTAAAAAAAATGCGTTCTATAACAAAAAAAAATTATTTTTACAATACTTATTAACCAATTAAATTGTAAAAACTATGGCAACTGTAAAGAAAGCCGCTAAAAAAGCTGTAGCAAAGAAGGCCGTTAAAAAGGCTGTTGCGAAAAAAGCTGTTAAAAAAGCAGTAGTAAAAAAAGTAGCTAAAAAAGCTGTTGCGAAAGCAGTAGTAAAAAAAGTAGCTAAAAAAGCTGTTGCAAAAGCGGCAGTAAAAAAAGTAGCTAAAAAAGCTGTTGCAAAAGCGGTAGTAAAAAAAGCTGCTAAAAAAGCAATTGCTAAAAAAGTAGTGAAAGCTGCTGTAAAAAAAGCCATTGCTAAAAAAGTAGTAAAAGCTGCTGCTAAAAAAGCAATTGTTAAAAAAGCAATCGCCAAGAAACTAGGCGGTAGTTAATAAAAATTAATTTCAATATTAACTATTGAATCCCTGCACATTTTTTGTGCAGGGATTTTTTTATTCTTCAACTTTGCTATCAATAAATACATTATGCGTAACGAAGAAATTGCCGAATATTTTGCATTGCTGGGCAAACTGATGGATATACACGGTGAAAACAGCTTTAAGAGCAAAACCTACGCCAATGTGGCTTTCCAGATAGACAGGCTTACGGAACAGCTAACCGATATACCCAAAAACAATTGGGCAGGCTTGCGTGGCATCGGCGCAAATTTTGCAACAAAAATTGATGACCTTATTACGCAGGGAAATTTAAAAGTCCTAACGGATTATATTGATAAAACACCGGAAGGTGTAATGGAAATGTTGCGTATAAAAGGACTTGGTCCTAAAAAGATACATACCATCTGGAAAGAAATGGAAATTGAATCGGTAGGTGAACTTTTATATGCCTGCAACGAAAACAGGTTGACGCTTTACAAAGGCTTCGGTGAAAAAACACAAAACAATGTACGCGATGCCATCGTATTTATGATGGCACAACATGGGAAATTTTTGTATCAACAAGCCGAACCATTCATTGAAATCTATCAACAAAAATTGCAATCTGTTTTTGCTGATTTACCCATTCACCTAACAGGTGCTATTCGCAGCCACGAAGAAATTGTAACACAAATTGATTTTCTAATTCCCTTTCCCTTACCTCAATTATTGGATGGGATGCAATCCATCGGGCATGAGGCAAAGGAACAAAATGATGAAAATATCCTGTTTCAATTGGAACAATCGCCTTCCATTTGCCTCCATACCTGCACATTTAACAATTTAGGTAGTCGCCAAATGTTAATAACCGGCAACGATGAATTTATATCTTACATTGAAAATAAATTAAATGCATCCTTGCCATCTTTTGAATGCGCAACAGAAAATGAAATTTTTGCGAAGGCAGGAATGGAATTCATCCTTCCGGAACACAGGGCCATCGCTGTTAATGAAACTTTTTACAAAGCATTTTATAAAAAACCGCTAATCACGAATGAATCCATAAAAGGAATCATTCACAGCCACAGCCAATGGAGTGATGGCAGTGATTCATTGGAAGCCATGGCAAAAGCTGCCATAAAAAATGGATTGGAATACCTGGTGATTAGTGACCATAGCCAGGCGGCATCTTACGCCGGTGGTTTGCGTCCCGAAAAAATAATAGCACAACACATTGAAATTGACAGATTGAATGAAAGCCTCGCGCCTTTCAAAATATTCAAAAGCATTGAGTGCGATATTTTGGGGAACGGGCAACTGGATTACGATGACGAAATCCTGCAAAGTCTGGACCTGGTAATTGCCTCGGTACACTCCACGCTAAAAATGAGTGAGGAAAGAGCCATGCAAAGGTTGATTACCGCCATAGAAAACCCTTACACCCTCATTTTGGGCCATATGACCGGTAGGCTACTACTCAGCCGGAACGGTTACCCACTGGATCATAAAAAGATAATTGATGCTTGTGCCGCTAATAATGTGGTGATAGAACTGAATGCCCACCCCCGCCGGCTGGATATTGACTGGCGCTGGATTCCCTACGCGCTGGAAAAAGATGTACTCATATCCATTAACCCCGATGCACACAGCATTGAAGGCTTTAATGATACCCGTTATGGCGTATTAGCGGCCCAAAAAGCTCTTTTACCTGCATCTTGTAACCTGAGCAGCTTTTCGCTCCAGGAATTTGAAGAATGGCTTTACGATACGAGGGGAATGAAGGGGACGATATAGGGGTTTAGGATGGTTTAGTGTTGTTTAGTTTGGTTTAGTGTTGTTTTGGACTCTGTCAGGCGCAAAGCGCCAACCACCGAAGGCTCTGAACCCAAACTAAACGCCGCAGGCAACTGAACGCGTAGCACTAAACGCCGAAGGCTCTAAACCCCAAAAAAACTATTCGTAATTATAAACCAATTTCCCTTCTTCTTTCCTATCCTTATTCAAGGCTATTTCCTGTGTTTTTAATCCGCGGGTGTTGTAGGTGTATTGCCAAATACGAAAGGTGCCGGTAACAGGTTGCACGGTTACCTTACTGGTCATATTGCCCGATGCATCGAAGCCAAACATATAGTCGGGTAACATTTTGCCGGCTGCGGAATTGTAGCGTACAATATCGGTAAGATTGTTTTGCTCGTCGTAGTAGTAATACCAGGTTTCAATCTTTTTACCATCTTTATACCAATGTTCCTCGCCGGGTAAACCATTTTCGCTCACCACAAAGGTTACAATTATGGTGTCGCGCCCATCCTTGGTACGAATCATCTCAACCGGAATCCCCTTTTCATTATAACGGTATCGCCTTAATTCATTGGCTACATTTTCCTTTTGCTCTATTTGTACCGAAGTGGATTGCATGGTTTGTAAAAGCCCCGCATCATCGTAAACATATAAAGTGCGTGTAGAAGCGCCATCGGATGAATCGAGAACGGATACCGGCTGAAACGCTTTGTTGAAGCGGGTTTCGAGTATGGATGCATCTGAAAAAACGGATTTGGAAAAAGTAGTAACTTTTTTCTCTGCTATATCTACTTTTTGATTCAGGTAAAAATTAATGGCTTCGCTACCATCGGGGTCAAGTGCTTTGATGGTTATATTCGAAATTTTATAGCGCGCCAATTTTGAAAAAGTTTTTTGGTTATCCTGTGCTATAAAAATATCGTTGTAATAGTATTGTGCACTTGCGTTTACACTCAGGCATAAAAGCAATAGATAGAAGCTGTATTTTTTCATTAAGGAAATAGATTGTACTTATTTTCGGGCAAATTTAAGCTACTTAGTGGCTGTACTTTTTATTAAAAGAAAATATCATGTCATATACCAATGCTTTTAACCGACTTGTAACGATAATGGATGAATTGAGGGAGCAATGCCCATGGGATAGAAAACAAACCATTGAAACTTTGCGCCCGCTTACCATTGAAGAAACGTATGAACTCGCCGATAGTATTGCAGAAGGCGATTGGAAAGGTGTGAAAGAAGAACTCGGCGATTTATTTTTACATCTCGTTTTTTACGCAAAAATTGCGGATGAAGAAAAAAAGTTTACACTAACCGAAGTGCTGCATGGCGTTTGCGATAAACTTGTGGCACGGCATCCACATATATATGGCGACGTGAAAGTGGCAGATGAAGAAGATGTAAAGCGCAACTGGGAATTGCTGAAAATGAAAGAAGGAAAAACGTCAGTGCTATCGGGTGTACCCAAAGGCTTGCCTGCACTTATAAAAGCCTGGCGTATGCAGGAGAAAGCGAAGAAAGTGGGTTTTGAATGGGATACAAAAGCCGACGTTTGGAAAAAAGTAGAAGAAGAAATTGCCGAATTACATGAAGCAGATGCAACCGGTGATATAGAAAAGATTGCCGATGAATTTGGCGATGTAATGTTTAGCCTGGTAAACTATGCGCGTTTTCTGCATGTGGATCCGGAGCTCGCTTTGGAGCGCACCAATACCAAATTCAGGGACCGGTTTATGCAAATGGAAAAAATAGCGCTGGAACGTAACCGCCCGTTACAGGAATTATCGCTTGATGAGATGGATGCGATATGGAATGAGGTGAAGGAGCAGATGAGGGTCAATGAGTGAATAAGTCAATAGGTGAATAGTGAGTAGTGAATTGAGTGTGGTGTGGGGATGATGGGTTTAGGTGCGTCAGCAAAACTTCAAACTTCAAACATCAAACTTCAAACAAAACCAACCTAAACGCCGCAGGCACTAAGCGCGAAGCACTAAACAATACTAAACCCCTAATAACCCGTACTCCCATCTCTCACCACAACCTTCTTTTTCCCCGCATTCTTTTTTTCCCATTCGGCTACTACGGAAGGCTTTTCAACTTTTTTGGTGGCACTGTCGGGCATGGAACCGTCAGTTGTTCTTTTTTTGGTAGCAATTCCCATAGATTCTGTAAGGCTTACTGCACTATCCCTTATAAATTCCTGCGATCTTTCAATACGGCCGGTCATGGTGTTGTACCAGGTCCAGCTACCATGTTTCATGCTATGCCCTTCGTTGGGAACAATAACCCTGCGATAAACACCATCCGTATACAGGTCGGGAATATCAAGCGTATCAAATTTTTGGGCTGGATTAATAGCCCACCAACTCTCTTCGCGCTCCAGCCCCATCAGGCTGTAATACTGGGCTTTCCCATTTAATAAACCCCAACTGTAAGATTCTACCGCAAGCACATCGCCCTGCAGTGTAAACTTTCGCCAAATGCCTTCCCTTTGTCCATTCTTGTATTCACCTTCGGCTTCATAACCGGGATTTCCACGTAATTCAGGAAAAGTTTCAATCCATGGACCCTGCTTTCTTTCTTTAAAATCAATACAATTAAGTGTATCGCCTTTATCAGAAAGTTTATAGCTTTTGCATTGGCCAAAAGCAATCGGCTGCAACCCTGCTGCAGTCAATAATAGAAATAATATTTTTTTCCAATTATTCAAAGTCAATTTGTCGTCTATTCATTCCATATTGCAAGTCCAAAATTGGCTTACAGGTAAAAAACGTTTTTAGGTAAGTAGTATTGTATAAAACCTGAAACCGGTAATATTAAAAAAAAGAACCAAAATAAACGTATGCGAACAATTGTAAAGGTATTGAACCGCTCTATTGCTATTGTGTTAATAGCAATTTTTAGCACTGCGCTAACAGCCCAAATGGTAAAACCTACCCCGGCTGCCGACAGAATGAAAAGCCTTGCGGCTAAACGCGAACTTGCCAACCAAAGTACTATTACCACTCCTTTTCGCAATGTAGGCCCAACCGTAATGGGTGGCCGTGTAGTAGAAATAGCCGTCAACCCCGACGATCCTACCGAATTTTATGCAGCTTATTCAACCGGTGGTCTTTGGCATACCACCAACAACGGGCAATCATTTACCCCGGTATTTGACCATGAAGACGTAATCTTTTTGGGAACCGTGGCCGTGCATTGGCCAAGCCGCACCATTTGGGTAGGCACCGGGGAAGCCAACAGCAGTCGTAGCACTTATAGCGGCATTGGTGTGTATAAAAGCACCGACAATGGCAAAAGCTGGCAGCACCTTGGTTTACCTGAAAGCCATCATATCGGCGATATCGTAGTACACCCTGCCAACCACAATATTGCATGGGTGGCTGTAACCGGGCATTTGTATTCTCCCAGCAAGGATAGAGGTGTTTACAAAACAAGCGATGGTGGCAAAACCTGGAAAAACACGCTTTCGATTGATGAAAATACCGGCGCTATTGAACTCGATATTAATCCCATTAACCCCAACGAAGTGTATGCCTGCATGTGGTACCGCACCCGCCGCGCCTGGAATTTTGAGGAAGGTGGCAAAACAAGTGGCATTTATAAAAGTACCGATGGCGGCGATAAATGGAACCTGATTACCGGCACCGGAAGCGGTTTTCCCAATGGAGAAGGCGTAGGGCGAATAGGTGTTTCCGTTTTTGCCAATAACCCCAATATTGTGTATGCTATCGTTGACAACCAGGGCAGGCAACCTGATACCGCAACGCGAAAAACAGATACACTTACCTATGAAAGAAATGATCTTAAAGACCTTTCCAAAGAACAGTTTGCCGCACTGAACGATAATAAACTTGATACTTTTTTACGGCGCAATCGTTTGGCTCCAAAATACTCAGCTAAAATGATTAAAGAGAAGGTAGCAAAGAATGAACTTAAGCCAACGGCGCTCTATGATTATCTTTATAATGCCAACGACGACCTTTTTAACACACCCATTATTGGCGCGGAAATTTATCGCAGCGATGATGCAGGAAAAACATGGAAGAAAACCAATACTAAACCTATTTCAAGATTGTACAATACCTACGGTTACTATTTTGGAAGGCTTACGGTAAGTCCATCCAATGCCGATAAATTGGTAATACTCGGGGTAAGCGTTGAACTGAGTACTGATGGTGGTAAAACCTTTAATGATATGGATGCAAGCAATGTTCATTCTGATCACCACTCCTGCTGGTTCAATCCAAAAAGGGATAACCACATGATTATTGGTAATGATGGCGGGGTAAATATTACTTACGATGATGGCAAAAACTGGTTTAAGGTACAAAGTGTGCCGGTGGGTCAATTTTATAGCGTAACCACGGATAATGCAAGGCCTTACAATGTGTACGGAGGCTTGCAGGACAATGGTGTGTGGAAGGGTTCCACACAAAGGCAACGCACCAACGATGCGAACTTCGACACGCTGCAATACCGCATGCTTGGCGGCGGCGATGGCATGGGCGTTCAGGTAGATTGGCGCGATAATAAAACAGTGTACAGCGGTTCGCAGTTTGGGTCTTATGCAAGGACACACCTTGATACCGGCGGTACCCTGCGCATTCGCCCCCAACATGAATTAGGCGAAGAAGCTTACCGTTTTAATTGGCTCTCCCCTATTTTGCTGAGCCGCCATAACCAGGATATTTTGTACATGGGCAGCAGCCGTTTTCACCGTAGTATGAAACAAGGGGCAGATATGGTTACCCTTAGCAGCGATCTTACCAACGGAAAAGTGGAAGGCGATGTGCCTTTTGGAAGTATAACCACACTAAGCGAAAGCCCGGTTACTTTTGGTTTGCTATATGCCGGGACAGATGATGGCAACTTGCATATAAGCCGCGATGCAGGTGCAAGCTGGACTGCCATTGGCAAAAGCCTTTCGCAGGTAAAAGGACTTTGGGTTACAAGAGTACATGCAAGCAAATACAAGAATGGAAGAGTGTACGCTACATTTAATGGCTACCGCAACGATCATTTTACGCCGTATGTTTTTGTGAGTGAAGATTTCGGTGCCACATGGAGCAGCATCAGCAGCAACCTGCCTTTGGAACCGGTAAACGTAATACACGAAGACCCGAAAAAAGAAAACATGTTATATGCAGGCACCGATGGCGGTTTGTATGTGAGCAAGGACAATGGCAAAACCTGGATGGTATGGAATAAGGCTTTGCCTTTTGCCATTCCTGTGCATGATATAGCTATACAGGAAAGAGATAACCAAATTGTAATTGGCACACATGGCAGAAGCATTTATGTAGCGCCGCTAAAGGATGTGCAGGAGAAGTAGGATTTTTATATTTGAAGTTTGATGTTTGAAATTTGAAGTTGGTGGGAGTTAGCGTTCTAAGTGTGAGGTTTAAAGTTTTGGCATTGCCAGGCTTTAAACCTTTTTCTTTTAGGGACACTCCTCCCATTTTACCAAATCCTAATCCTTTATTATCCGGTAACGATTGCGTAATACCTGCTGTTTAAATATGCCCAAAAAACATGATAAAGAATTGATGAATACCTGACAACCGTCATAACCCAACGCTGTACCCTATCTAACTTTGCAATTTGCATTCTCATTTTAGATGCAATGTTTGTAATGATTTGCCTCCTTCACTTACGCTTCACCTCCATTATTTTAAAATTAATTTTATGAAAAAGACATGTGCTTTTTTGTTCAGCCTTATTATTCCCTTTATTGTGTTTGCCGGCGAAGCAGATTTGAAAATTCCGGATGCCGTTCATGCCGATCCTACCTTGTACTGGGGTTTCTTAATTACAACACTCGGCTTGTTTTTTGGCGTGTATCATTACATGAAAATAAAAAAACTTCCGGCGCATAAAAGTATGCTCGAAATATCAGAAATCATTTACCAAACCTGTAGTACGTATTTAAAGCAACAGGGCAAACTACTTGCTATATTATTTATTTTTATTGGTACCGTAGTTACTTTTTATTTTGGCTTTTTGGCTAAAGATCACGATGGCACCGCACTATTTGGCATTGGTGGTGTAATGCTTATTTTATTATGGACCATTATTGGTATGATGGGTTCTTACGCGGTGGCTGCATTTGGTATTCGCATGAATACACTTGCTAATGCACGCATGGCTTTTGCATCTCTAAAAAAACAACCACTCAACCTTTTAAAAATACCATTGAACTCGGGCATGAGTATTGGTGTGGTATTGATTTGTGTGGAGTTGATGATGATGCTCGTAATATTATTATTGATGCCGGGTAATTTGGCGGGCGCCTGTTTTATTGGTTTTGCCATTGGTGAATCCTTAGGCGCTTCGGTATTAAGAATTGCCGGGGGCATATTTACAAAAATTGCTGACATCGGGTCCGACCTGATGAAAGTGGTATTTAAAATTGGTGAAGACGATCCACGTAACCCCGGTGTTATTGCCGATTGCACCGGTGATAATGCAGGTGACTCCGTTGGCCCAACGGCTGATGGTTTTGAAACTTATGGTGTAACAGGTGTTGCGCTTATCTCTTTTATCTTACTGGCCGTTCCAAGTCTCGATGTACAAACAGAATTACTTATCTGGATATTTGTAATGCGTATACTCATGGTAATCACTTCTGTATTTTCTTTTTGGATCAATAATTTTATCAGCAATATTCTATATGGCAAAAAAGAAGATATTGATTTTGAACAACCGCTTACTAACCTGATTTGGATTACTTCCCTGTTTTCTATCATGGTAACTTTTGCAGCGAGTAAACTCATTATCCCCAACATCAATGGCGATACCAATGCATGGATAGTACTTGCTACCATTATCAGTCTCGGAACATTGGGCGCAGCACTCATTCCTGAGTTTACAAAAATATTTACTTCACCCAAATCGCTGCATGTAAAAGAAATTGTACGCGCCGGACGTGAAGGTGGTGCATCACTTGTTTTATTATCCGGGTTGGTAGCAGGAAATTTTTCTGCCTTCTGGAAAGGATTGGTGTTCTTTTTCTTAATGTTCTTCGCCTATTATGCAAGCACTTTCGATTTAGATGGCATCATGAGTTATCCATCCATATTTGCATTTGGCCTTGTGGCTTTTGGTATGCTTGGTATGGGGCCTGTTACCATTGCCGTTGACAGCTATGGCCCGGTAACCGATAATGCACAATCGGTATATGAATTATCGCTGATAGAAGAAATACCGCATATTGATGATGAAATAAAAAGAGACTTTGGCTTTACACCCAATTGGGAAAAATCAAAACATTATTTAGAGAAAAATGATGAAGCGGGAAATACATTTAAAGCCACTGCAAAACCGGTATTGATTGGTACCGCGGTTGCCGGTGCTACTACCATGATTTTCTCTTTAATCCTGATGATAAAAACGACGCTGAATATTGAACCGGAAACCGTACTGAACTTGCTGAATCCTTATACCATATTAGGTGTTATAATGGGCGGTGCCGTAATATACTGGTTTACCGGCGCATCGCTGCAAGCCGTTACCACCGGCGCTTACAGGGCGGTTAAGTATATTAAAGAACATATCAACCTCGATCACAATGCACCCAGAAAAGCCGATCTTGAAATGTCGAAAGATGTAGTAAAAATATGTACCCAATATGCACAAAAAGGCATGTTCAATATTTTTATTGCTGTCTTCTTTTTTGCTATGGCCTTTGCATTTTTATCATCCCCATCCAGTGTGGGTGGTGTAAATGCGGTAAGTTTATTTGTAAGCTATTTACTCGCCATCGCGGTGTTTGGTTTGTTCCAGGCCGTATTTATGGCCAATGCCGGCGGTGCATGGGATAATGCCAAAAAACTGGTGGAAGTAGATTTGAAAGAAAAAGGTACACCACTGCATGATGCTACGGTTGTGGGCGATACCGTTGGGGATCCATTTAAAGACACATCATCTGTAGCATTGAATCCCATTATTAAATTCACCACGCTGTTTGGATTGCTTGCCATGGAGATTTCTATTTCAGAAAAATTCCGCGATGCAGCCCCTTATTTTGGTGTTCTATTTTTGGCAGTAGCATTGGTATTTGTATGGAGGTCGTTTTATAAGATGCGGATTGATGATTGAAAATTGCCTGGAGATAATGTAAAAAATGTGTAACCGGACCTACCTGCTTGGTAAGCGGTAAGCTTTGATAGCTTTATAGCTGTTCAGGATTTGTAATCCCGAACACTCGAGTTTGGATGTTTTAATTTAATTAGTTTCAAGAAATGAATATTTCTCACTAAAATATTCATTTCTTTATTATTTTTATCTAGTTAAAGAACTATAAATGGGGCATAAAAACCGCTGTTCATCATTTGTAAGTGCGAACGATTTTCCATGGTTTTGCATACTGAAATAAAAAATCCTTAAACCTGCCTTTATCACTTAGGAAACATATGCTTTTTTCGCTTTAAAATCCCTTAGGCACATATCAATGAGCTCAAAAACATAGCTTCCTTTTTCTTCAGGAAGCTGTGCAATATTTTCGATGCGATCAATGGTTTGTACAGCTATTCGTAATTTATAATGGCGGCCCCTTATCAGCGTCTTTGCAAACCGCATTGTAAGCTTAGGTCTTCATTCCGTCAACCCCTTTCCCTTCAAGAAATCCATGCACAACCCTTCATCCTACTTCAAATGCTTCTCAATCATTGCAAAACCCGCTGCCGCATCCAACCCTTCCCAAAGTATCTTGAACATAGTAGCAGCAATCGGCATGGGCGCTCCCATCGTTTGATTAATTTCATAAATACCTTTACTTGCCGGATAACCTTCTGCCACCATATTCATTTCCAATTGCGCCACTTTTACCGAGTAGCCTTTGCCAATCATATTGCCAAAGGTTCGGTTACGGCTAAACAGCGAGTAGCAGGTAACGAGTAAATCGCCTAAATACACACTCGATGCGTATTGTATTTTCCCCGAATCGGGCGCATTTTTCAACTCCATTACCTTGCGTAAAAAAACGACCATTTCATCGGCGGCATTGGCGGTATAAACGCTTTGAAAATTATCGCCGTATTCCAATCCATGTGCAATACCCGAGCCAACCGCGTAAATATTTTTAAGCACCGCTGCATATTGGCTGCCCCATATATCGTGACTGATTACCGTGTTTAAATAGGGGGTGCGAAAATGTGCAGCAATATTCTCGGTGGTTTCAAGGTCTTCGCCGCTAAAAGTGAGATAGGATAATTTTTCGTTGGCTACTTCCTCCGCATGGCAGGGCCCCATTACAGTAAAATAATCCTTTATATCAACGCCAAAACGGTTATTTAAATATTCATTCAACAGATGATGCGAATCGTTGGGAAGAATACCTTTTATGGCAGATATAATTTTCTTACCCTTAAAAATATCGGAGGGTAAGGTATCAAACAAGGGTAACAGGTAGGCAGATGGAATACATACCAATACCACATTTGCCGGTTCTACCACGGTTTCCAAATGGGCGCTCAACTGCAATTTGGCTGTATTGAAATGTACAGCAGTCAGGTAATGTGGGTTGTGCCGCCGGCTTTCAATATGATCTACAATGGATTGACTACGCACCCACCACCCAATGGATTGCCCATTGTCGGTAAGCATTTTGGCGAGCGCGGTGGCCCAGCTACCCCCACCTATGATGCAAAATTTCATCCATCAAAATTAGGGTTATCATTTTTTAACTGTAAAAAGCTTTTCCTTTTCCACTACCAACACCTTCATTTCATCTTTCAAAACCCTATAAATGGTATTATAAGGCTCCACCACTATTTGGTCGCCGGCTTTTAAACCACTGGTAATTTCAATGTAGCGGGTATCCTGAATGCCGGAGGTAACTTTTACTTTTTTTACCAATTTGGTGGTAGGATTATAAACAAATACCACTTCATCTTTTGAATCTTCTTCGTCACCGGATGGCGCAGCCACCAAGGTTTTATCTTCTTCTTTTTCCTTTTTATCCTTATCCTTTTTATCTCCGTCTTTACCTTCATTCTTATCGCGGGTGGTTACCGCATTTAAAGGAACAGAAATAATGCCTTCTTTTCTGCGGGTTTGTATATCAGCGCTTGCCGTCATACCCGGTCTGAAGGGGAATTTATTGGGGAATTTAGGATCGAGTAGGTCGGCGTAACTTTCGGGAAGTAATCGTATAAATACTTTATAGTTGGTTACTTCGTTGGATGTGGCGGCTGCGGCTACATTTGAATTTACCGCACCGGTTTGACTACTTGCAATCTGGTACACGATACCCATAAACTTTTTGTTGATATAAGCATCCACATTTACAATAGCGCTATCGCCAATATTCACTTTCGGAATATCATTTTCCGTTACATCCACCCGTATTTCAATACGGCTCATATCAGCAATCCGCATCATTTCTGTACCTGCCATTTGTGCAGTTCCTACTACCCTTTCGCCCTTTTTTACATTCAGCAAAGTAATTACGCCATCCATAGGAGCTACAATGGTGGTGCGGCTTACATCCTTTTGGGTACGGGTTAGGTTTGCCCTTGCACTCTGTACACCCGCCTGTGCAGCCGCTTTATTACGTTCTGCTGCATTTAGGTTAGCACGCGCAGTTTTAAGGGTGTTTTCTGCCTGTTCAAATTCCGATTGGCTGATTACTTTTTCGTTCAATAATTTCTTTTGCCGGTCGTAGGTAGCCTGTGCCAATTGCACGGCAGATTGTAAGGCTACAATTTGCGCTTCTACATTGGCAACCTGGTATTGCTGCTGACTTACAACTGCAGATGCTTGCTGCTGTTGCGTACCCAATATGTCGGCATAAATGCGGGCAACCACTTGTCCGCGTTTTACACTATCCCCTTCCACCAAACTTAGTTCGGTAATTTCTCCACTCACATCGGAGCTAACCTTAACCTCAATTTCGGGAAAAATACGGCCACTGGCATTCACCGTTTCAATAACGGTACGAAGCTCTGCCTTTTCAATAGCTACTTCTACCCCTTCTTCTTTTCCTATCCATCCTTGTTTTTTTGCAACAATCAGTGCAACAATTAAAACAACTAAAATACTTATGATGATAATGGTACGCTTGTTCATTTTATTAATTTCAGTTTTCTATGAAGGCAATCGTTTCAGGATTTGTTAAGGCATCGGCTTGTAAAACCCGTGTTCAAAACAGTTATAACTTAATGGAATTGTATTTGTAAAACTCCAGCACTTTAAGGCGGAAAATATGATCGTATTGCGATGAAGCTTCCTCAATGCGCGCCCGTAATAAGTTGTTTTGCAAAGTTACCAGTTCAATTACCGGCAGCAATCCAACTTCATATCTTTTTTGACCCAAATCATAGCTGTACTGTGCTGTTTCCACTGCCCTTTTCCGGCTTTGATACGTATTAAGTGTATTTACAGCACTTTGGTATGCCTGGTAAATATCCTGCTTTAATTGAAGGGTATCAGCTAGCATTTGCAGTTTGAAAGTTTGCTCATTCAGTTTAGCACGCTGGTATTGGGTACGTGATTGACTACCATTAAATATAGGAACGGTTAACCCAAGCCCAAGACTTTGCCTGAAGTTAAAATCTAATTGGCGCCCTAGTGTAGCGGGCACAAAAGATTCAGGACGACTTATCGGGGTATTTACAAAATAATTGTTTCCGGCTAATTGCACAAATGATTGGGTAGGAACAATAGTTGTAATATTCTGACCTTTCGGTAAATTTTCAAATGCGCTGGAATAGCTCGATTGCATACTTCCAAATGCTGAAATGGTAGGATATAAAGCACCTCTGGCGGCGGCAGTGGTTTTTTCAGCGGCCTGCAACCTTAGGAGGTTGGCTTTTTGACGTGGCTGTTGGCCGACAGCAAATTGAAAGACCACATCGGGCTGCAAATCTGAAATAGGATCCACCGGAATGGCACCTGCATCCGGAATGGCAATGCGAAACGGGGTAGCCGCGTCGAGATTCAAAATTGCTTTTATGCTAAGTTGATTGATTTCGAAAGTACTTTGTGCTGCAACCATATTAGCGCTGTCACGGGCAAGCTGAGCACCAAGTTCCGCAGCATTTAATTCCGGGAGGGCGCCTGCTTCCACCCGCTTACGGGTAATGGAAAGCTGCTCAATCGTTTGGTCAACCTGCACTTTTGCAATACGCATGGTCTCGTAACTTAATAAAGCCTGCAAATAGGCAGCGGCAACGTTTAATGAAATATCGTTCCGCAAAACATCCGTTTGAGTGCGGGCAGCTTCTGCCGTAAGCCGATTGGCTTCCATTTGATTTTTTTGCGAAAACCAGTTAAACAAGTTAACGTTGGACTGAAAGCCGCCACTGGCAAATGTGATGTTATTGGTGGTAAACAAGTTGGTGGCAGGGTCAATACTTCTACCAAACTGCCCACCCGTATTGGCCTGAAAATTCAGCGATGGCCAACGCCCCATGCGATTTTGCTCGTAGGTTGCCACAGCAAGGTCTTCCTGTACCTTATTTTGCCGAACCTGAATATTATTTGTTACTGCGTAATCAACGCAACGGCGGAGATCCCATACATCCTGCGCGTTTCCTATTGCAAAAATTGCTAACCCGGTAAGGGTTGCTAACCATTTTTTCATAGATGCAAAATTAACATAGCTATGCCAAGCAGCCTAAAGATTGGTATAAATGGTTTAAAGTTGTTATTAACGCATCAAAACACTGATTTTGAATGAATTCACCTAGGAAAAGACCGCAATTCGATCTCCGTTACATGTTACTCGGCGAATAAAGTGTATATCGCTTTTCCAAATGCCCGGCGCTTACTTATCTTCGCCGCCCTATGGAAAAAGAACGTGTACTTACGGGCATAAGGCCAACGGGTTTTTTGCACCTTGGCAACTATTTTGGTGCAACCCGCAATTTTTTACAAATGCAAAACGAATTCGACTGTTATGTATTTGTAGCCGATTGGCATAGCCTTACCACCCACCCCGATACAGCAACCCTGCAGGCAGGTGTGCGCAGGGTATTAGCCGAAA
>JBGSLS010000005.1:0-221816 GCA_041740575.1 Chitinophagaceae bacterium
CCACCGGGACCGCCAGGTCCACCAGGGCCGGTTGGGCCACCAGGACCACCGGGTCCGCCAGGGCCACCAGGACCGCCAGGGCCACTTGGTCCTCCAGGACCGCCGGGACCACCAGGTCCACCGGGACCAGGACCTACTCCAGGTCCGGCAGGTCCACCGGGACCGCCAGGCCCACCGGGACCGGGACCTACGCCAGGACCAGCAGGTCCGCCAGGTCCACCCGGTGTACCGGGTTGACCAATACCACCCTGTCCACCGGGTACACCCGGCTGACCTACGCCTGGTACAAATGCAGTGAAGCAAAGCATTATCGTATCGGTGCCACGTAATTGAATACTGAAGCTACCGCCGTATATAGGATTATGTGCTGTAAAACCTGAAATATCAAGACTGAATTTATTAGCTGCAAAACCCACGAAGCCGCCCTGCGCCACAATAATAGGCCAGCAGGTATCGTAACCTGGCATAAAGTTTGCGAGATAACCAGATGTATTATCCTGCTTAAGCGATTGTAGCCTTACAATAAATGGATTGGCGGATGTTGCCGTAATGGTAAGTGGAGAAGTACTTTTCAGCAAATCCCATCCTGGATCAGCACCAACTGTTCCACTATAATTATTAATCTCCCACAAGTACACATTACCGGGTGCCAATAAGGTACCAATCGGCAACATCATTAACCCCGGACTCAATCCCGGATTAAAAGTAATGCTTGGATCAGGATTTTGATTAATGCCACAAGCATCACAAACACCGTTTACTCCAATGGTATCTTCCGGAGACAAAAGACCAATATTAAAATAATCTTCAAGAATACGAAGACGGAAAGGCAACGCATTTTGCGCCAAAGCCTCCAATTCCGGATTAGCTCCAAAATAATCAGGGTCAGCCAGCAATACCTTTCTGATCATTTCAATAGCACTAAATTGCTTTTCTACATATTCAACCCTTTCGAATGCAGTAGCTCTCATTCCCAAACTAAATATTCCGGTCGAGAATTTACTAAACATCATGCTGACATTTGTTTCTTCTCCCGCTTTCAAATCTTTTATGAAAATTGGAATAAGTTTATATCCATCAACAACAAAAAAATCTTCCAATTCATCGCCACCTAATGGGTTTAGCTGACTACGTGTGAGGGTATTTGAACCTGATGTTTTTGTGGATAATAGGGCTACCTGTTCTGGCACCGTAATTTCCATTTGAGCGAATGGTATATCAATATTACCGGTATTCTTAATGGTTACATTATAAAATGCATTACGTTCAACCCGAATAAGATCGGGCGCTGCAACAAACTGATCGAGCCTGAAACCGGTTGAATTTTCAACGATAAGTGCATTATTAAGCTTAACCGAAGTGCCATCGAGGTTAATGGCAACCACATCATAAGTGCCCAATGGAATATTACTCAAATTCCATAAAGGTCTTGCCTGCATACTATTGGCCATTTTGGCATTAATAGCAGTAGTTGCAATGGTATTGGTGCCGGGTATACGTAGTTCAAAGCGAATACCTTCACGGAATCCCGCACCTTCAACAAGTGTAGAAACAATGCCATTACCAACCCTTCCCGGATCAACACGATTAATGGAGAATGGCAATGCCCTTGCCAGCAAGGATACATTCTGACCACCTGCATCAAAATTAGATTGCAACAATATAAAATAAGTGCCGGCTTGTGTTCCCGGGATAATCACCCTTTGATTAGGCTTTTGGGCTTCCACTCCGGCACCATCAAAAACGATAGGAGAAGGTACTTTATCAAAGGCCACAAACATTTGGTTCTGAGCCAAGCCTTTATTTCCTGTAAGATCAATTACCAAATCAAGGTTTTCTGCTACATCAATTTTGTAATAACGATAGGTGCTTACTGGTAAAGTAGTTTGAGTTGCAATATCCAATTCAATAGCCCTTACACTTACATTAACTACATCTTCCGATGACAAAATGTTGTTATTAACATTGCTTTCAAAAACCTGGTTGGTCATATTGGCTCTGCCAATTCCATAATAATCGCCAGGATAAACTGAACGTACAGGTCCGTTTAATAGAACCGTAACTTCTTGTCCCGGGTTTATAACCTGGTTATGAAGTCTAGTTGCAAATAAGGCATCCTGCAGCGGATCAAGGTTTTTATCCTTGCTTAAATACATGCCATTGGTTGGATTACCCACAGTTGGATTGCCCCCAATGTTTTGCAGTACAAAACTTGCCTGCATTTCGTCGCCAAGGATTGCATTTACTGGAACATCAGTGCGTGTTATAAGCAGATCCGAAGGATTCGGCTGTGTAATTTGTATCACACGGGAAACGATATTATTGCCTTCTGCCAAATGTTCATAAATACGATTGCCCTGATCGGTGGCAATTAGCAAATACCAGGTACCTACTAAGTTTGCTGGTATTACTCCATTAATGATTCCATTATAAGATTCTCCTGCGTTAATTGGCACCGCTATATCTGCCCTGCCAATAGTTACAGCAGCACTGTTTACAAGCGTTGGGCTTTGGCTAAGCATCAGCACATCCGCCCATCGGTCAGTTGGCTTCATATTACCCGGGCCAATATTCATTACTGAATAAGCTACTGAGATTTGCTGCCCTGCCAGTGCGGCTACAGGTGCTGTAGCTGATGTTACTATCAAATCTACAGGCGGCGGAAGTTCTATCTGAATTTGTTTGTAACCTGCATTATTTGAGCGGCTCGTATCTTTTGCATTCCTGTCGAAGTCAGCATAAACAATAATTACCCAATTACCTGAGTAACTATCCGGCAATTTTACATTAAAGGTTTTAGTATAACTACCATTTGCAGCAACCCCAGTTTGGTTGAGCGTTCCTAAACTATAATCGGTATCATTTATCAAACTGTCGGCAGACAAATAAACGATATCCCTCCAAGTATAGGTAGATGCATTTGGCAAATTATTTTTTATCGTAAACTGAATATCGACGTTATTACCTGCTAATGGAATGCCAGTGAAAGATACAGATTCGACTTCCAAATCAATATAAGGCTGAATATTTACAGGATTAATGGGTGCGGGAGGTGGATCGCGCAAAACAGGTACATTATCAATAATAGATTTGGATGTTGAATTATTATTGTTATCTGATTCAAATTCTTCATCATTCACATCTGTAAGTACAAAGAAGGTTCCACCTGCCGGCGCATTTAATGGCATAGTGGGTTGCGTGTTTATCTGTCTAGATTCACCCATTGAAACTGATCCAATTCTTGAAGACCCTAATTGTGCAGCAGTGCTACGATCAAAGATTGAAGTTGGGCTATAAAAAATCTGATCTGTAAAACTGGAGCTGGTATTTTTTGCCCCGGTATTTGATAAAGTATATTGCAATGGGAACGATCTTCCTCTTGTAATGCTATCAGGCAAAACAATATTGCTTACGATTAAATCACTACGAGCGCCTACACTGAAATTGACAGGCTGTGTACTTCTGAAAATATTGTTACCATCCTGATCAAATTCAAATACTTCATTATCCGAATCGGTATGAACAAAAATGTAATAACTACCAACAAAATTTCTCGGAATATTAAAGTTCACATTATTGGTATAGTTTATACCATTACCCAAAGTTGTGGATTGTGTGTGCCTGCGTGTATGCATAAGGGTTGCAGCTGCAGGATTCCATGTTGCCGAAGTACTTAGATAAATTTTGTCATTCCATGAATTTTTCAATGGCGGGTTCAAACCTTCATTCGTCACCCGGTAACTCATAGCAAAATTTTCATTTACAAATCCATTTGCAGCAGCCGTTATAAGCGTTGGCACCAAATCAGCAGGTGGCGTAAGCCTTACGTTTACAGGCCCTACAGGAAATACATTATCGAGATAAAAATCTTCCCGCAATCCACTTGCATTGGCTATAATATGTAAATAGTAAGTTGCGCCAAATAACTCAGGAGGAATTGTTACTTCTATATTCCTGCTATAGGTACTGTCAATACGAAGACTGTCGCTGGTTTTACTGCAACTTCCAGGTTGAAGCTGGCTCATAAAAACATTATAGACGCTCAGCAATCGTGCCTGGCTAAGATCAAAAACAGGGCTCGTTGAAAGATAAATCGCATCGCGCCAATATTGCCTTGAAATATAAGCTATATTACCTCCCGAAAGTGGACAACCAGTTAATAAATTGAATTGACCAATGGCGGATGCATCGCCCTTATTTCTTACCAGGTATTGCACGTTTATTTTATCGCCTCCAAATACATCTGTAGGCGCACCTGCAGATTGTATCGTTAAATCAGCCGTTGGTGCACGGTTAATTAAAATGGTTTGATAATCAAAATTATTTTGCTCATTAGATTCTGTAATGGAACTTCCATGGTTACCTCTGGCTGTTGCGCATTCCGTACCAATCAAACTCCAGCAATAAGCATCTACGTTATCTGCAATTACAAAAATATACCAGGTACCAATTCTGTTAATAGGAATGGTTACTTCTTTTGATTGGCGATACGATTGACCGGGATTCAGGAAACTCACATTTTCATACTCACCCAATTTAATGTCATCACCAATACGCAAATCCAGATCCTGAGACAGCCAGATATGATCCTTCCATCTTTTATCCCTTGTACCCCCATTACCAATATTTTTGGTTATCCATTCCACCGTTATTTTTCCACCTGCGGTTACACTTTCAGGAATATAGAATGTATCTATTACCAAATCCGGCGGGAAGGAAGTTGTGAAAGTTTGTACAGGTCCTGCATTGCTAAAGCAACTGTTTTTCGCAATTACCTGCCAATTGTAGGACGTACCTATAACTGTTAGAGGGGTGATGGCAATTTTGTCAATATTACGATAGTTAGGAACTGTGGGCTTCGCTTCTGTATTTTTCCAAACATATAAATCATATAATACTGCATTTTCCCCGGGCGACCAATTAAGATTTACCGGTGCGTCCAGGTTTACACTATTATCAGCAGGAATTAAATTACCTGCTAATCCCGGTTGAACAGCAGGATTAAGGGTTATGTCCACACTATCAAGGTAAGCACAACCAATCAGGTTGGTTGCAGTAACATAATACCTTGTTGGAATTATAGGACCAACCTTTATGGATGATGTAGTAGCACCTGTACTCCAACTGAAGGTATTTGCATACAATACTGAGAGAACAACGCTATCTCCAATACAAATAGTTTTAGAAGGAGTAGCACTTATAATGGGCCTGGATAAAATATTTACAAGGAAGGTAGCGGAACTTACCTGGCACCCTTGTAAATTGGATGCTCTAACAAAATATTGTCCAGAGACAGGTGCTTTATAAGTAATAAAACTGCCCAATGAAATTACATTATTTCCTTCGAGGCGGAACCAGGGTAATGCGTTTGCATAATTGGTTTTCAATTCTACTGAATCTCCAAAACATGCCTGATTGTTACCTGTTACCGCAGTAACAACCGGAACCAAAATAGCAGGTAATACAGTAACAACCACTGAATCAGTTTTCACGCATCCCTGTGGGGTTGTCATTTGCACATAATAAGTTGTAGTAGCGGTGGGAGAAACATTATTGGTATTACCAGTTTTACCATTACTCCAACTATATGACATTGCCCCGGATGCACTTAATAAAATTTGTTGACCGAAACAAATGGTGGCGCCCGGAGATACTTTCAGAGTGCTTCCATCTATGCGATAAATATTAGTTACAATGGTATCGTTTTGCTTGCGCTCATCATTGGGTAGTAAACTAAATATTTGGAATTGAGATGTTCCCAAGGGCAATTGAATTAAACCCGCAAAACGAATATTTACAGTGCTGTTAGGCAATAAGGTACCGGGGTAGGTTTGTATAACCGGTGTTCCATCAGCCAACTTGAATCCAATATTAAAATTAGATTGTGACTGAGCACCAACATTTCTTATAATTACTTCAAGTGACGTGGTATCTGTAAAAATACAACCTGTTGCGGGAAGTGCAACCCCCTGAACCAATAAATCATGTGCAACCGGAGCCTGAACTACAAACTGAATTTGAACCGGTGGTGCAGGCAGATAATTATTATTCCCCGGTTGATTGGCTGTAACGGTTACTGAACCCGGCGCCAAAATGGTTATAGTTGAACCTGAAATGGATGCAACGCCACTTACAGGCACTGTTGCTATACTGTAGACAAGCGGCAAACCAGATGTGGCAGAACCTGAAATATTAACCGGAGGGTCCGTTAGTGATTTATTACCAATATTTTCCAGCGAAATGGCTTGCGGTGCTTTTGCTATTTCAAGCGTAGCACTGGACGAGCCTTGATAATTTGTGCTATTAATAGTGGCAACCACATTGTAAGGTCCGGCAGTTACCGGAATAGTGGTGGAACCATTATAAGTAACACTAACAGAAAGATTTGAAGGATTTGTTGCAACACTTACTCCGTTCGGTTGATTATTAAACACCTTAGCCAGATTGGTAATTGTAACCGTTGCAGGTGCTTTCGCTATAACAATATCTTCGTCTTTAATCGCAACATTAAAACTGTTATTCCCTTCCTGGGTTGCCCTTATTCTCAAGGTACCGGCTCCCGTTATAGCAACGCTATCGCCCGCGAACAAATTACCTGGCCCATAAATCCTTGAAAGTGTAACCGGTAAGCCGGAAGATGAAGATGCTATTATTTTAAATGGATTACCGCCAAAAACAGGATTAGGTGGATAGTTAATGGTAATGGTTTGGTTTTGCTTGGCACCGGTATAATTATAGGCTTGCGAAGGAGAGCCCTCACCACAACTATTCGTAAACTTCACACTAAATAAACCTAGCTGAGCAACGGAAGGCGAATAATTACGGTTGGTAGCACCAGGTATTATATTATTATTGAAATACCATTGATAACCGGTAGC
Organism: Chitinophagaceae bacterium; assembly: GCA_041740575.1. Classification (GTDB taxonomy): domain Bacteria; phylum Bacteroidota; class Bacteroidia; order Chitinophagales; family Chitinophagaceae; genus Phnomibacter. The sequence goes on from JBGSLS010000005.1 coordinate 6,879, forward strand.
ACCTTCGTTAATATCAGCAAGAGTTGAAGTAAGTGTAGCACCATTGGTGGAAACAGAAATAAGTGGTGTACCGGCTGGCACTCCTTCAAATACACGTACATTAATATTTCGGATGATCCCATCACCACATTCATTAAAAGAAGTAAGTGATAATGAGTGTAATCCAGCAGCTGTCCATGTTACGGTTGCATTGGGTCCCGAAGAATTAATGGACCCACCACCAGAAAGCACCCATTTATAACTTACACCGGGTTCTACATTACTTGCTGCATAACTCTGTGAAACTGCGCAGGTAGTTGTTGGCCCATTTAAGTTGAAATTAGTTGAAGGCGTTCTTAATATAGTTATAGTCTGTGCGCCTGCAACACTTGTATCAAGCGGGGAACTTGAAATTATTCGGATACGATAATTTGAACCGAGAGATGCATTTTCAGGAATCGTCCCAAAAATAGTATCTCCGGATGGTGCTGTTAAACTCCCGATATTCGTTGGATTCGAAAAACTACCACTGCTGTTACTGAGTTGCAGGGTAAAAATATTATTAGACCCAAATGGAGTATTAAGACTAAATGGAACTTTAAATGGGGTACCCGCACACACCCTTGTAGGATAACTTCCAATAGTAATTATTAATTCCCCTGGCGGTTCTACTACAAAAGGCCCAAGATTGGTAAGACTCCATTGCCCGTTTGCATCTACTGCCCTCACATATACCTGATGATTTCCTATTGTAACGGTTGACATATCAACTGCAAAAGACAAATTCGTAATATCCGTTGCAGGAGTTACAATAATAGGTTTCCCCTTACCAAATCCAGGATCGGTATCAATAAAATATTCCGCAGAAACAATATTTGGCAATGCACTTTGTCCATCAAAAGCATCCTTGAAAAAACTTCGATGCTGTACTAATCCCCAATGACCATTTGCATTTTTAAACCGTACAAATAGGTTGTGGAAACCCCTGGAAAGCGCTGTAATATTTGCAATTGCGGTAATATTGGTTAAATTGGTACCCGGGGTAAGTGCAATTGGCTGACCCGCGCCAAAACCCGGATCATCATCAATAAAGTATTCACCTGCAACAATATTGGGTGTAACACCAGGTTGAACATTAAAATCTTCTTTATAAATAAATCGGTTTATCGTGTGCCCCCAATGACCATTTGCATCTTTAAACCTTACATACAAATTACTAAAGCCTTGTGGTAATGCATTAATATTTGCTACAAAAGCTAAATTATTAATATCACCGGATGGTACAATCGCAACAGGTGTACCTGCACCAAATCCCGGATCGGAATTGAAAAAATACTCACCTGCAACAATATTTACAGTTGAACCGGGTGCAATAACTAAATCTTCTTTATAGAAATTCCGGTATTGCGTAATACTCCAGCCGTTGCTGGATTTGAAACGTGCAAAAACGGTATTAAATCCAAGTGGAAATGCGTTTACATTAAATGCATAGGAAATATTATCTAATAAAGGGGATGCGGTGAAGGGAAGGTTGATTCCATTTCCAAAACCTGGATCTGAATTTATAAAATATTCTCCCTTTACTATATTTCCCGGTTGTTCGCCTTGCAGCGTATTACTTGTTTTATAAAAACTCCTGTGCTGAACCAAAGACCACCCACCCCTATGCTCGGTAACTCCACCAAATACTACTTGATAAGGCGCAACATATGCCCTAATAAATAATTGATGAAATCCTTCCGATAAACCTGAAACGTTGGCCTGAAAGGAGGTCGGATAATCTGGTGGCGTTCCTACAGGAACCGAAATTCCGTTACCAAATCCCGGATCGGTATTAAAAAAATACTCAACCTTGCTTACATTTTGGGAAATAGATACTACATTTCCCAAAAGGATTAGTAAACTAATAAACCATATAATCTTAAGTCGTTGCAAATCCGGATGTGTTGAAAAATCAGGCTGATGAAAAAAGTAACAAGCGAAAACGATTGCTGCTTAGTTATTCGACTTAACCTTGATATTTACATCAATAGGATCCGCATTACTGCCGACCGGTTGATTTTCGAAAAAGTAAACCGAAGGAATGGGAGGCATTCCGGATAAAACATATGGGAAAGCGGCTCCATACATACCTGCATCGATTACATTACCTGCTGTACTCCCAAAGCCCGCACCAATAGCAGGTGAACCCGCTTTCAGTTTCCATGTTCCATCGGAAGAAATCCCCGAACCAGTGCCTATAAAAACCGTTGCCATATCCACGTTTTGCTGATTACCATTGGCATTTCCAAACTGTATGGCATTTGCCAAATTATTTGCGGTAAGATTACCCGATCCTTCAAAGGTTCCGGCTATCATTATATTATTGGTAAAATTGGAATTGTAGGCAATTACTCTGCCCCTGCGGAAAATGTTATTTTGAAAAATGGCTATTGTACTCGCATGTAGATTAACTTCAATTTCTGCTGTAGCATCTCCTCCATACCCATTGGCAGCAATGAAATTATTGGATAAAAGAAGTCCGGTTGAAGCGCGGGATGAAGCCCCAAGCTGAAAACCATAATTCTGCGAAATGATAATATTATTTGCTCCCAGATTGGAATTATTGCTCTGATAGTAAATATTGATACTGCCGGTATAATAGTCCACTGTAGCACCACTTCTTTGAGAAAATTTGTTTCTTTTAATGACTATATCGCTGCAAAAAACATTTATGCCGGAAGCATTAAAATCGCAACCCATTATCACGGACCCTTCTGACCCTATATTAAAGGTAACTGTGGAATTTACATAGGCAGGAAGGGCTACAGCCTGAGTATTAGGATTTTCGCCAAGAAAAAATCCGGGACCTATTATGATAAGTTTTTTGGAGCAGGTAAGCCCGCCATATCCATTAGGGGAACCTTCGAGATGAAGCGTATCACCTGAAGCTGCACCATTATGCCCTGCTTGAAGGGTAGTAAAGTCGGCATTTACGCCGCCATTGTTATTTACACGCCATATTTTGGCAAACAAAGTTGAGACTTGGAAAAACATTCCCAGTACCAGGCAAAACCTAAGCACAATAGTAAACTTTTTCATGGTGCATTATTTTAGGCAGTCATCGTATCACTATCCCTTTTGGATAATTTCCACTAATGTAATGAAATTACCAAGAAATCAAAAGAAAATGTGAATTTTCTTTTGATTTCGAAGAAAAAATATAAAAATGCTTATTGAAGTAATACACCGCAACCTGCTGAAGACTTTGCTCCATCTACAATAACAACCGTGTAAGGATAACTTCTACCATCACTGCTACCGCAGGCTTTACCAAAAATAGAAACTTCAATTTTGCCATTCAGCGAATTAAAAGTGTAAATGCTTTCATTTTTGGGCCCTGTAACCGGTACATCGTAACCAAATTTACGCTCTTCCGCGCCCGGTTGACTAAAAACGACAGAGCTTGTACTTGGATTAATAACAAGCATCCAGCTATTTTTTCCGCCTGTTGCAAAAAATTGAGCATTTTCCCTACGTGCTGCATTCGCTTCATTAGAAAGTACTTTTAAATCCTGTTCAACAGCAGCAATGGTTTCCTGCATAAGTGTTTGAACTTCAGTAGGTTTTAGTCTAAAGTCATTATCCCCATTTTGTGACTGATAAGGATCGTTAGAAGCCATAGCCATAATTACGCTATCACCATTATAGGCTATACGATTGGTTACTTTCTTCCCGTCCATTTTAGCTTCTTCCTTAAAATACAAAACCTTCCCGGTAGCACTATCCGTATAAATCCACCACTTAGTTGCATAATCTGGCAGAGAATACAACCTAACCATGGCTGGTTTGCCTTCCCGGTAACCTACCCATGCGGCTAACTTGCTATCGCCACGATCATACTCCGATAAACTCCGCCAGGCAAGCGAACCTTCAACTTTCTCATCCACCCATTTAGCATAATTTTCAGTATTTGCCATATAGGTTTCAGGGGGAATAGATTTTTCGCCACCGCAAGCGATTAAACCTATCAATAAAAAGAAAGATAAATATTTCATGATAAAAATTTTGGAGTCGGCAAGATACATGTCTGACGCCAAAAAAAACATATTAAAAATCATAAAAACAAAGATGGAAGGTTCGGATTTTTACTCGGTAATCACCTACTCTTTTCGTACCTTTAAAGTGTGAATTTTATATGATATTTCTATTTATCAATTTCATTAATTACAGATGAGAATGAAAGAAGGGGAATATATTAACAACCCATTCAGGTTAGGTAAAATGAATGCTGAAGCATTAAAAAGAAATAATATTCTTATAAGGAAAAGTGAATTAATCCTTTATATATTTTCAATCATTTCTATCCTTTTTTTTATTCTATTATTTGGTAGTCAATCATTTGCCCAGCAAACACAGCAAGTCCTGCCTAAAGTGTATGTTTTTAACGGAAACGGTAACTGGAGCAATGCTTCCAATTGGATAGGCAGCATTAAACCTCCGGGACTTTTACCAAAGGGTGATAGCATTTTGGTTCAAACCGCAAAGGGCGATTCCTGCATTTTGGATGTAGCACAATACCTTGCTGAAGGAGCTGTATTAAAAGTGGTAGATGGAAGTAATTTTGTATTAAAAAATGGAATGGTGCAATTTGTTCCCTCGGCTAATTTTTTTACCGATAAGCGGGATGGGAAAAAATACCCTATTAAGAGGTATGGAACGCAAACCTGGATGACCATAAATCTGAATTATAATCAGGCTGGTTCAAAAGTATATGATAATGACCCTAACAATGCACCTATTTATGGAAGGCTGTATACCTGGGCGCAGGCAAAAAGTGCAGTTCCTGTTGGATGGCATTTACCTTCATTAGCAGAATGGAATACATTAATCTCTTTTTTAGGAGGTGCAGGCCCTATGAAAGACACAATGTATTGGCAATCACCAAATACTGCTGCAACCAACAGTAGTGGATTTAGTGCAAGACCCGGAGGTCTTTTTGCACAACCTGATTTTGAAGATATTGGAAACTTTGGTTTATGGTGGACATCCAATGAACACTCGGAAGTGGGTTCATTCAATTGGGCTTACTATTTTCAGGCAGGATATAACACACAGGGCTTTTATAGTGATTATTTGTATAAAGACACATATGCTCTTTCAGTACGTTGTGTGAAAGACTAAAGTGAATATAATAAAAAAATTGAGTGATGTCTTATAGGATTTAGAATAACAGCATTAATTGATTTTTATTTAAACCGTTTTCTTATGAAATTCCGTAAGAATTGCAACTACTTTCCATTTCTTATTATCTTAACTATTTTGCAGTTGGGTATCATTAAAACAATTGCTCAAAATACCCTGCAATTCACTTCCAAAGTGTATGTATTTACCGGGAACGGCAACTGGAGTAAAGTTTCCAATTGGCAAGGCAGCATTAAACCACCGGGTCTTGTTCCAAAAGGTGATAGTATCTTAATTCAAACAGCACCCGGTGATACATGTCTGCTGGATGTTGTACAATACCTTGATGTAGATGCTGTGCTAAAAGTAGTGGATGGAAGTTTTTTAATTATTAAAAATGGAATAGTACAATTTGTACCTGCAGATAGTTCCTTTACGGATACGCGGGATGGGAAAATTTACCCGATTAAGAAGTATGGAACACAAACATGGATGACCATAAATCTGAATTACAATCAGGCAGGATCAATAGTATATGACAATGATCCTGCCAATGCACCTATTTATGGAAGGCTATATGATTGGGATAATTCAAAAACAGCTTGCCCAAGCGGATGGCACTTGCCGACAATGAGTGAGTGTACCACTTTAAATAACCTAATTGGATCGGGTACTGCCATGAGAGATACATTGTTTTGGTTAAACTCCAATTTGCAGGCAAACAATAGTAGTGCATTTAGTGCCCGCCCGGGCGGTTTTTCTGAAAATGCTAATGTCGGATTTGAAGGTAAGGGCGAATTTGGAGTATGGTGGACATCCACACAGGGGCACTCAGAACTGGGTGTTTACCACTGGGCTTGGGCATTTTGGTTGGGCAGAACTGGCAGTGGAACATTTTGGGAAGATGGGAAAGAATGGCGAGAATCGGTAAGATGTGTAAAGAATTAGTTTCTTCAACAAAAAAATCCCGGCCATATCAAGCCGCGATTTTTTTTAATTATTAAAAGTAAATTCTACACCAACATAGTTACCGGATTCTCCAAATAACCCTTCAGTGTTTGCATAAATGCGGCACCTACCGCACCATCCACACTTCTGTGGTCGCAGCTTAGCGTAAGCTTCATAATGTTGCGCACATCAAACTCACCTTTGGCATTACGGTACACTTCCTCTTTAATTCGACCAACAGCTAGTATGCAACTTTCGGGAGTGTTGATAATAGAAGTAAATTCATCAATATCCATCATTCCCAGGTTACTAATACTGAATGTGCTGCCGGTAAACTCATTCGGTTGAAGTTTTTTACTTTTTGCTTTTCCGCCCAATTCTTTTGCATCAGCACTAATCTGGCTGAGTGTTTTTTGGTCGGCAAAACGAATAACCGGCACAATCAATCCATCGGGTACCGCAACTGCCATGCCAATATGAATATGATCGAAAAGACGGATTGAAGTTCCCATCCAACTACTATTAACGGCAGGATGCTTACGCAGCGCCACGGAAGCAGCCTTAATTACCATATCGTTGAAACTTATTTTTACAGGGCTTACTTCGTTCATTTGAACACGGGCGGCCATGGCATTATCCATGATAATATCCATTTTCAGGTAAAAATGAGGCGCACTAAACTTGCTTTCGCTCAATCGGCGGGCAATTACATTGCGCATTTGGCTGTTAGGAATATCCTTAAAACCTTCGCCAACCCCACCGGGTACAAAAGGCGCAACTTGTGCGGCAGGCTTAGCAGCAGCGGGAGCAACTTCAGCAGATGCCGTAGCAGCAGCTTGTACCGGAGCAGCCGAAGCAGCAGCAGGGACATAATTTTCAATATCCGTTCTTACAATTCTTCCATTGTCGCCGGTACCTTTTACATACTTCAAATCAATTCCCTTATCGGAAGCCAATTTTTTAGCGAGCGGGCTGGCAAAAATGCGGCCTGTATTTATTACTTCCTGCTCAACAGGTTTTGCAGGAGCCGGGGCTTGAGCTTCCGATGGAACAGCAGCAGCAGCAGCAGTTGCAGGTTTAGATTCCGCGGCAGGTGCAGCAGCTTCAGCAGCACCGCCACCGCTTTTTGCCGCAGCTACAATGGCATCTATATTAAATCCTTCGGCACCAATAATGGCCAAAAGGTCGTTTACCTGTATTTTTTCACCTGCGGCAGCACCCTGATGAAGCAAAAAACCGTCTTTGTAGCTTTCAAGCTCCATAGTGGCCTTATCTGTTTCAATTTCCGCAAGCACATCACCCTTGCTTACTTTATCCCCTACCTTTTTTTGCCAGCTGGCAATTACACCTTCCGTCATGGTATCGCTAAGCCTTGGCATTAACACCACTTCTTCAATAGTTGATAAATTTAAGGATGGTGTTGCGGCAGCAGCAGGTGCAGGATTAGATGAAGGCGCCGGTGTAGCAGCAGGTGTTGGTTCAGTTGCAGTAGCCTTTGTACCAGATCCTTCGGCAGCCAACAAAGCAGAAATATCTTCTCCGGCTTCACCTAAAATAGCCATAAGGTCATCCACCTGAAGTTTTGCACCGGGCGCGGCACCCTGGTGAAGGAGTACCCCATCCTTATAACTGTCCAACTCCATAGTGGCTTTATCGGTTTCCACCTCAGCCAGCAATTCACCTTTCTTCACTGTATCACCTATATTCTTATGCCACGCAGCTATTACACCTTCAGTCATGGTATCACTCAGCCGGGGCATTCTTATCACTTCAGCCATTAGGTATTTCTTTTTTTGGAGTTGCGAAAATCGGGAACAATGCGCAAATTACCATACACAATTCTGAAACACGCATAAACAAACGGATTTTGCAATCAATTTATGAGTATCCTAGATCAAGTTTCAGTTTTTCCTTCAGGGCAAGCACCTGTGGATAATCTTCCACCATAAGTTTAAATCGTTGTGTACTGTTTAAATAACGAGGTTCTACTTCCTTATCATTCGCTCCTTCATCTTCACTTACTTCGTACTGTAGTGTAATGGAAGGATTGTTGAAATGCTCTTTAAATTGTTTCAACAATTCAGAACCCTCCCCTTCGAGTATTTTCTGGTTGATTTTGGTAGCACTCTTTAGCACAATCGCTTCGCCTTCAATGCGAATATCTGCAATTTGAAAACTGGTAATAATTAAGTGGCGCTGACCTTCCTTTAATTTCTCAATGTACGCATCCCAAATTTGTTTTACCTGCTCCCATTCGGGTTGCATCACCTGTTTATCTACCCCGGGTTGAGAAGATTTGTGCAGTTTCTCTGCTTTGAGGGTACCTAACAAATCTGTTCTTGCACCCATGGGACGCGGTGCTGAAGTGGGAATTACAGGCCAGGGAATGGTAACAGAAGGCACTTCCCCGGTAGGCATGGGTGTACTTTGTGTAATAGGTTGCGCAGGAGAATGCAATTGCGAATTCACCTGATCTTTAACTGTAGCCGGAACGTCAGAAGTATCTTTCTTAAGCTCTTTCCCTTCAATCTTCAGTTGAGCACCTTCCTTAGGCGTATTGATTTTGAGTAACAATGGAGCCACAGGTTTTTCCCGTATCGCTACCGGGCCATCTAATCTTCTTTTTTGAGTAACCTTTCCTTCGGGGGTAACTGCGAGGTCAATAACTTGTTGGAGGTAGCAAAGTTTAATAAGCGCTAGTTCTACATGCAGCCGGCCGTTCCGGGTATTTCGATAACTAAGTTCGGCATCGGTTAAAACCTGTATGGCTGAAACCAAAAAACTCACACTCAAACCTTTAGCTACTTCTGCATATCGGGCTTGCATACCTTCCAATACATCAAGCAATTGGGCAGCGCGGGCGTCTTTACTCACCAAAAGGTTACGCATTACACCTGCAAAACCGTTTAAAACCGAATCGCCTTCAAAACCACGGCTATAAATGGCATCATATTGTAACAAAGCACCGGCAATATCCTGCTTAACAAGTGCATCGAGTAACTGGAAATAGCGGTCCTCATCCAGCAGGTTCAAATGCTCAATGGTATTGGCATAAGTAAGTTGACCACCTGTAAAACTTACAATTTTATCTAACAGGCTAAGCGCATCACGCATACAGCCTTCGCTTTTTTGGGCAATTAGTTGAAGTGCACTCTTCTCTGATTCAATTTTTTCAACCGCCGTTATTTCTTCCAAATGCTCAACCGTATCGACATTCGTAATTCGTTTAAAGTCGAATATCTGGCAACGACTGAGAATAGTTGGGAGAATCTTATGTTTTTCGGTGGTTGCCAAAATGAACTTGGCATAAGAAGGTGGTTCTTCCAGGGTTTTCAGAAAAGCATTGAATGCCGCCTGGCTTAACATGTGCACCTCATCAATGATATAAATCTTGAATTTACCTTCCTGTGGGGCAAAACGAATTTGTGTTACAAGGTCGCGGATATCGTCCACACTGTTATTACTTGCTGCATCCAGCTCATGAATATTGAGCGAAGTTCCTTTATTAAAGGTGTTGCAACTATTACATTTATTACATGCTTCTCCATCGGGCTGAAGGTCTTCACAGTTGATGGTTTTAGCCAAAATGCGCGCACAGGTAGTTTTACCCACGCCCCTAGGGCCACAAAATAGAAAAGCATGCGCAAGCGTATGATTGACAATTGCATTTTTAAGGGTAGTAGTTATATGTTTTTGCCCGATAACCGTACTAAAGTTTTGCGGGCGGTACTTAAGTGCGGATACAATAAACTTTTCCATGGGGCATCAAATGTAAATACTCCCTGCTAATAAATGGAAAGGAAACCCCTATAAAATTTACCCACCACCCTGCTGTGCTGCCTGTATTGCAGTCAGTGCAATGGTGTACACAATATCATCTACAAGAGCTCCGCGGCTAAGATCATTTACTGGTCTGCGCAAGCCTTGCAGCATAGGACCAACACTCACTACATTGGCACTACGTTGAACAGCTTTGTAAGTCGTGTTACCGGTATTGAGATCGGGGAAAACAAATACATTGGCGCGGCCAGCTACCAAACTACCCGGTGATTTTTGCCTGCCTACACTTTCTACCGAAGCGGCATCATATTGTAAAGGTCCGTCTATTAAAATATCGGGGCGCTTTTCCTGCGCAATTTCGGTAGCTAATGCAACTTTTTCCACATCAGCACCGGCACCCGAAACGCCAGTACTGTAACTTATCATGGCCACCCTTGGGGTAATTCCAAAGGCCTTTGCAGAATCAGCACTCTGAATAGCAATATCTGCCAATTCTTCTGCGGTTGGATCGGGGTTAACCGCGCAGTCTCCATACACATAAACCTGCTCGGGCATAAGCATAAAAAACACTGAAGAAACAATTGATGCTCCGGGTGATGTTTTTATGAGTTGCAGCGCTGGACGAATGGTATTTGCGGTGGTATGAATAGCGCCACTTACAAGTCCATCCACATCATTTTCCATAATCATCATAGTACCAAGTACCACATTATCTTCAAGATGTTTTTCTGCTTGTGGCGGTGTAAGTCCTTTGCTCTTGCGCAATTCCACCATAGGCATTATATAGCGGTGGCGAATTTCATCCGGATTTAATATTTCAAGATCGGCTGGGATCTCTACTCCCTGCGCTTCGGCCACTTCTTCTATTGCAGAACGCTTGCCCAGCAACACACAACGTGCAATGCCTTTTTGATGACAGATAATAGCGGCTTTTACCGTACGGGGCTCGTCACCTTCGGGCAAAACAATACGCTTGTTTGCTTTGCGGGCCGAATTCATTAGTTGAAACCTAAAGGCAGCCGGTGGAAGCCTGTTTTCGGATGGCTCACCCAATTTGGCTTTTAATATTTCGCCATCAAGATGCTCGGCGACAAAATCAACCAAACGGGTCGCCCTTTCAATATCATCTGAAGGAATATGCATATCCATACGGCCAAGGGCATTTACGGTTTCGTAAGTAGTGCCTTCCGTGAGCAATACAGGAATTTTATGCATCAGTGCGGGTGCACATAACTTCTTAATCACATGCTTGGGTTCAAATCCGCTGGTTAGCAAAATTCCTGCAATAGGTGTACCGCGCATAACTGCCATGCTTGTGGCAATTAATACATCATCACGGTCGCCGGCGGTAACAATTAATGCACCGGGCTGCAGTCTTTCAATGATGTATTCAATACTGCGTGTCGCAACCATAATATCCTGAACCCGTGCCGTTTCAAGATTACCATGAAAAAGGATTTTTGCTTTTAGATGGTTAGCCACATCAAGCATACGCGGTGCGGTATGCGCTGGTTCATAAGGTGTAGCACCGAGTAAAGGTAACTGACCACTTTTTACAATCTTGCTATTTTGCATTAATAAGCGATGTAAAGCTTGCACGTCAGTATCCACAGGTACTTTTGTAAGTACATAACCAACAAATGAAACCCTGTCGCTACCGCCTAATTGCTGAACTGAAATTTCAATTTGCTCTGCAATATTCACTGCATTTACTTCTTCGGCATTTACCACCAGTATTATATCCGCTTGCAGGTTCCGCGAAATATCATCGTTAAGTGCCGCAAGCATGGGCTTATTCGGATCGTGGGCCAACCCTTCTACCACACATACATCCGCATCTTGGGGTATTTGCCCCATCATCCCAATAATTTCTTCCATCAACTGTTCCTGTAATTCATGACTCATCAGGTATTCTACCCTATCTATAGAAATGGGTTTCGGAACTTTTATATTAAATAGCGCCTTGGCAAAAGCTGCGGAGCGTTCTCCATCTTCACCCGGATAATTATCTGCAATAGGTTTTACAAATGCAGCCCGCATCCGTAGTTGTTCCAAAGCGCGAACAGTACCAAGTGCAATAGAAGTAAGCGCTGCGTTGGTTCCAACGGGCGCGAGGTAATAGGTTCTCATTTTGATAAATGATTTAAAACGTCAATCGTTTGTTTAACAATCATGGCTTCTTCGTTGGTATTAACAACTATCGCAACCGGGCTTTCTTTTACGGTAATGATTCCACCTTTGCCGCCAACGGCATTTGCATTGGCGCTGCTATCTAATTTGTATCCCAGTACGCCAAGCCTGTTTAAAACTTTTTCCCGAATGGGTGCCGAATTTTCACCAATACCACCGGTAAAAATTAAAGCATCAATACGTGGTAAGGAAACAGCTAATGCACCAATGGCTTTCGCAAGCCTGAAAACAAAAACTTCGATAGCAATGGAAGCACCCTCATTACCGGCTGCTGCAGCGGCCGTTAATTCGCGCATATCGTTGCTGTGCTCCGAAAGGCCGAGTAAGCCGCTTTTTTTATTCAATAAATTCACAACTTCATCGGGCGAAATACCCAACGATTGAGCGATGTAAGGAGGAAGGCCGGGATCAATATCACCGGAACGTGTACCCATAACAAGCCCTTCCAGCGGGGTAAAGCCCATGGTAGTATCTACGCTTTTGCCATTCAGCACTGCTGTAGCGCTTGCTCCATTACCCAAATGCGCACATATTAAGGCACTGTCATTAATATCAATTCCTAATTGCTCAGCAGCTTGCTGGGTTACATATTGGTGGCTTGTTCCATGAAAACCATACCTGCGTACACCGTGCTTTTTGTACCACTCCATGGGTACGGCATACAGGTAAGCATGTCTTGGAATGGTTTGATGAAATGCGGTATCAAATACAGCCACCTGCGGAAGATTGGGCGCAACTTCCATAGCACCGCGTATGCCTACAAGGTTGGCCGGATTGTGCAAAGGCGCAAAAGGCACACATGCTTCAATAGCAGCCAATACTTCTTCATCAATAATAATGGATGATTTAAATTTTTCGCCTCCATGCACTACCCTGTGCCCTATACCGATTATGGAATCTTTAAGACCCTTTTTATCAATAAAGCTAAAAATTTCAGCAACGGCCTTTTTATGGTTACCTGGTTGCAATGGATGTTCTACCTTTCCTTCTTCCGTTTTAAAAGTAATAGTAGCATCGTTATTGCCAAGTTTATCGGCAAGCCCCGAAAAAACTACTTTTTGGTCATTGGCTTGAATCAGGGAAAATTTGAGAGAAGATGAACCGGTGTTTAACACCAGGATTGTTTTATTTTTTTCCATTATTATTATAGATAATTTAGTATGGATACTATGTATCCACTTCACAAGACATCCGTTATGTTCCGGGAAATAAAATAGAACGTAAAAGATTGATGGCAAAAAAAGACTTTTCCTGCAATAAGAAAAATGATCTTCATCAAGTGCATGAAAATTTTTTGATAAAACAATAGGGATGTCCAGAAAAGGGACATAAAAATCTGTACTGATGGAAAATTCAGTTTTAGCTATTTACCTTTTTTTCAGGATGTCTCCTATTCCCTTGGGCCATTTGTAGCTTTCTTTAAGCTGTCATCTGAAGCTGTTTCCTTAACCGTTATACTGTTTGACAAAACGCCCGCCTGAAAAAATGCCAGGCAAATTTCCATCATCGATTTTTCCTTTTCAGAAAGCACTCTTCCAAAGTGGACTACCGTTTCATTATGCTCGTCAACAATCTTCATGGTTAGCAATGCAATTAATTCATCATTTCTACAAACTGATCGAAAAGGTAACGGCTATCGTGTGGGCCGGGCGTGGCTTCGGGATGGTATTGCACGGAGAAAAATGGTTTATCCTTCACACGAATACCTTCAATGGAATCGTCATTCAGGTTCAGGTGCGTAATTTCTATATGTTCAGCCTGCCTTACCGCATCAGGGTCCACACCAAAACCATGATTTTGGGTGGTAATTTCGCTACGGCCTGTGATAATATTTTTTACAGGATGATTAAGGCCCCTGTGTCCATGGTGCATTTTAAAAGTGGGAATGCCATGGGCCAAGGCCAATAACTGATGGCCAAGGCAAATACCAAACATGGGCTTTTTATATTGGGTAAGCGCCTGAATGGTTTTTATAGCATACGGCATGGCAGCAGGATCGCCGGGACCATTGCTAATAAAAAAACCATCGGGTTCAAAATCAAGTATGTCGCTTAGGGAAGCATGGGCAGGAAAGACTTTTGCATAAACACCCCTGTCCACCAGGTTTTGCAGAATATTTTGTTTGATACCGTAATCCAGCACCGCAACCCGCTTGCCATGTGCAGGGTTACCTTTATAATAAGGTGCCACTGTACTAACAGCAGAAGCAAGTTCCAAACCATCCATAGAAGGAACTAATGCCAATTCCGCTTTCAATTCGTCAACCGTTTTACCTTCGCTGCTGATAATGCAGTTCATGGCGCCCTGCCTCCGAATATGTGCTACCAAGGCGCGGGTATCAATTCCCTCAATGGAAACAATATGATTTTGAACCAAATAATCGTTGAGTGTGGCATTGGCCTGGAAACGGCTGAACTTTTCTTCCAGGTTGCGGCCAATTAGCCCCTTTATTTTTACCCCGGATGATTCTACATCGGTTTCTTTAATACCATAATTACCCACATGCACATTATTCATTATAAGCACCTGTCCAAAATAGCTGGGATCTGTAAAAACTTCCTGGTAACCGGTCATCCCGGTGTTAAAGCATATTTCGCCGGAAGTGGTACCTATGGCGCCAAAGGCATATCCATGAAAAAAATGGCCATCTTCAAGAACGAGGATGGCAGTTTGCATTGAATGAGTCATCTTTTCGGGAGGAAGTTTAATTTGACGGGGCAAATGTAAGCATTCTGCAGAAGCCTACCACAATATGCAATCTCAAAATAAATCCATCAATCAATGAATTATAAAAAATAAATATGCAGGTTTGTAGTTGGTACTTATGCTAAGTCTTCTATTTTTTGCGGATTTCCGCAATTATGATTTTGATGTTATTTTTAACATCAAATATGCTTGTTTATAAATTCTTCATTTGTTTTGCCGGCAATAAAGTGGGATTTGAATATGCACCTTTCTGCATGAAAATTAAAAAAATACCGCAAATTACCGCAACTATTATATTTTTACCTTTTCAATAATTTCGAAATTAGTTTTTATATTCCCACTCAAAAGGTCAACCAACATGGTCACTTCTTACGAAAAAATTCCGGTAGAAATTTTTAGTACCCCAAAGGACGGGTCTGTTTTTGTTGCACATGAAATTGCCAACACCATCCGGGCCCGGCAATTGGAAGGAAAGAAATGTGTATTGGGGTTAGCTACCGGTTCTACCCCAATTACCATGTATAAGGAACTGGTAAGGCTGCATAAGGAAGAAAAACTGAGTTTTCATAATGTAGTAACCTTTAACCTCGACGAATATTATCCCCTGCAGCGAGATGCGGTACAAAGTTACTGGAGCTTTATGCATCGTAACCTTTTCGATCATATTGATATTAAACCGGATAACATCCATTTACCCGATGGTGGGTGGAACCAGGCTGATATAAAAAAACATTGTCTAGCTTATGAAGCAAGCATAGACGCAGAAGGCGGACTTGATTTGCAGATATTAGGCATTGGTAACAACGGGCATATCGGTTTTAACGAACCCGGCAGCAGCATCTACAGCAAGACACGCCTTGTAACACTTGAAAATAGCACAAGAATTGCAAATGCCAAAGATTTTCAGAATATAAGCAAAGTGCCAAGACTAGCGGTTACCGCCGGCATAAGCACTATTATGAAAGCCCGCCGCATTATATTAATGGGTTGGGGCTTTAAGGCACCCATTATTGCTAAATCGGTTGAAGGCGGCGTAACCGAACAGGTACCAGCAAGCCTTTTACAACAGCATAACGATTGCCTTTTTGTAATCGACGACCAGGCGGCGAGCGAACTTACCCGCATTAAAACCCCGTGGCTTACCGGTGAAATAGAATGGACGCCCAATATGATTCGTCGTGCAGTAATTAATATGGCACTAAAACTTGGAAAGCCCATTTTAAGTCTTACCAATCATGATTATAGCGAAAGCGGGTTAGGCGACCTGATTGTGGAAAAAGGCGATGCATATGAACTAAACCTGCAGGTATTTTATATGATGCGGGACACCATTACTGGCTGGCCGGGTGGCAAACCGGGCGCAAACATACCGGGCCACCCTGAAAGAAGCGAAATTCAACCCAAGCGCAGCGTCATTTTTTCCCCCCACCCCGATGATGATATCATAAGCATGGGTGGTACATTTATGCGCCTTCATGACCATGGCCATGAAGTGCATGTAGCTTATCAAACAAGTGGAAATATTGCTGTTACCGATGAATTTGTTACCCGGTTTCTCGATTTTGCAGTGGGTTTCGAAGATATGTTTGGCATTGATACTGAAAGATCATCCTCCATTCTGAATGAGGCAAGGCTATACCTTGATAATAAAACGCCGAGCCAGGTAGATACGCCGCAAATTCGCGCCATTAAAGGGCTTATTCGCCGCTGTGAAGCTGCTGCTACTTGCCGCTACGTTGGGTTGAAAGAAGGTAACTGGCATTTCCAAAACCTGCCTTTTTATGAAACAGGTACTATTCAGAAAAACCCGATGGGTGAAGAGGATGTGGTGCTTACCATGGAGCTTTTACGTAAGTTAAAACCCCACCAGGTTTTTTGCGCCGGCGACCTTGCCGACCCGCACGGAACCCATAAAGTTTGCCTTGATGTAATATTTGAAAGTTTTCGCCGGATTAAGGCCGATGGCGATGAGTGGATTAAAGATTGTTATGTTTGGCTTTACAAAGGCGCATGGCAGGAATGGGACATTACCGAAATAGAAATGGCAGTCCCCATGAGCCCAGATCAAATGATGAAGAAGCGTTATGGTATTTTCATCCATCAATCGCAAAAGGACATGGTACCCTTCCAGGGCAGCGATAGCCGCGAATTTTGGCAGCGTGCCGAAGAGCGTAACACCAATACAGCTAATTTATATGCAAAACTTGGGCTTACCCAATACGCCGCAGTGGAGGCATTTGTGAGATGGCATTTTTAAAATTATAATTGGCAAATTCCAAATTCCAAGCCTATAGATGCTTTTGGAATTTGGAATTTTTGTTTTTGGAACTTGCTTATTGCGTTTTTAATTTTACCTTTCAGGTGGAATGCTTAACCCAGGAAATAACGGGTAAATGATTCCCCAGTGCCCATCGCGCCATTCAAAATAGAGTTTAAAGGGACCTACTTTGCGTATGGGTTCTGTTTGCAGTAATGATTGCGCAATATAACCCACCATCCCTTCGGCGTATCCCATGCCTGCAGGAAAGTTGGGATGATCCACAACCGTTTCGGTAGCTGGTTCATTATCATCATAATCATCATACCATTGGTAACTTGTTTCAAGTATGGAGAAATCGTGTTTTTCAAAACCAGAAAGTGTAGCAAACCATTTTTCAAAATATTCAATCAGCAACAACCCGTCATAGGGCCCCTTTTCGGGTGAAATTTGATCCCGCCAAATAACATCCTTCATGGCTTCAGCATCCCGCGAAAAGAAGGCTTCCATAAATTTCGTGGCCTTTTCTTCAATATCGGCACCATGGTTGGGAAAAAATTCTTCGTAAAAAACAACTACAGGCACTTCTGGAACTTTTCCATAATAATTGGGTTTGCCGGGCAAAATGGCAGTAAGAAAATCATATTTTATGGAAGGCGGGTAATCAAATTGAAATGTAACTTCCACATTTTGATCTCTATAGCATTGCAACACCTGGTTTACCATTGCTTTCCCTTCTTCCCAGGGCAATCCATCTTCCGGCCATGGGCTAAATGCCGGTAAGGAAAGCGTTTCGGCAAAGGTTTGGATTGTACCTTCTGCAAAGTTTTTTTCAAAATCATATACCTGTTGCAAAAACATTTGATGCAGTTCTGGCGGCATATCCCCTGATGAATAGGAATCGAGCATTCCCAATTCAGCCCTTAGTTTTAGTTCCAGCATATCTCGTTCCAATAAAGGATCGGGTGTATTATCCAAAGGATTTCCGGGGTTTTCAGGTTCATTATTTGGCATAAAAATTGGTTTTGGGAACTAAAGTTAATCGACAAATGCGCTTATACAAATCTCATTGGCTATTTTTTTCCAGGAAAATGAGAAAATGATGTCACTTTTTTAACGCAAATCCTTATCAGACGGGCATCGCTTTATCTTAGTTCATATAGTTTTAATAATAGCATTCATGATTTTTCGCAAGGCTTTTGGGTCCTTAAACCAACATTTTTGCAAATCTTTTGAAAAATCATTTTGCCAAAAAAACAGAACACCTTACTTTTGCCTCCCGATAAAACGGAAATGGCTGCGTAGCTCAACTGAATAGAGCATCTCACTACGGATGAGAAGGTTTTAGGTTTGAATCCTAACGCGGTCACTAAAAGCTGGAACACTGTACTGATCAGGGTTTCAGCTTTTTTTATGCTCCCTTGTGCTGTGGTTTTTTTTATAACCAGAAGTAGAATCGTTAACATTTTCGTTAACAGTTTTGCTATTTACATAATTAAGAATACAAGAATGGACACCGAATATATAACCGACCAAACCTTTGAACCCACAGATGGAGAAAAATTGCATCTTGTAAAAGGTGAATATGAAAATTGCCGGTTCAATAACTGTGATTTTTCCAATTGCGACTTGTCGGGCATAAGATTTACCGATTGCACTTTTAACGCGTGTAATCTTAGCCTTGCCAAACTAAGTCAAACAGCCTTTCGGGATGCGGTTTTTATAAATTGCAAAATGCTGGGTTTACAATTTGATACCTGTGCCCCATTCGGGCTTTCCTTCCGGTTTGAAAATTGCATCCTGAATCATTCCACCTTTTATGGTACCAAAATAAAAAAGACCCGGTTCAAGGATTCGAATTTGCTGGAAACGGATTTTTCACAATGCGATCTGTCTGAATCCATTTTTCTATCATGCGATTTGACAAACGCCATATTTGACAGTACACTTCTTTTAAAAGCTGATTTCCGTACATCGGTTAACTACAGAATAGATCCTGAAAATAACAGGATAAAAAAGGCGAAATTCTCATTGGATGGTCTGCCAGGTCTTTTACAAAAATATGATATTGAAATTGTCCGGTAAATCCGGATTTGCATGCCTATTGGTTTCTCCAAAAAAATAAGTTAATTTTATACCGGTAATTGTTTCAAGAAAGGATTTTTCCGCCAGGCTGGATATTGATGGATTCAATATTTTTTCATTTATTAAAATGCAGCATTATGGTAACAGAAATTTTACAAAGCTTTCCTTCCTATTTTTTCAACATCCTGCTGGTAGAACCAGGTACAATGATGTATATAGCAGGAGGGGTAATAATAGCCGCCCTTTTAGTAGGCTATTACCTGTATAGCGAAACCAAGAAAAGCAACCGCTAGGTTTATTAAACCGTCAGTTGAATTGATTCTGCAATAGCGGAAGGGTCTTGTATTGCCTATTTTCAAGTAACCACCTTTGGTTATTTGCGTCCTTTTTTTCTCCAGTCCCAGGGCGCCATGGAATCCTTATAACTCCACAATCCTATTCCATTTTCCCTTGCATCTTTCTCAACTGCAGCCCAATCCGGGTTTTTGTCATGCATTTTGTAATGCCAGGCAAGGCCGTTCTTAAGCAGCAATTCGTTTAGGTTCTCTCCTTCTTCGGTAACCACCATGCCAATGGTACGGCCATAACGGTCCTTGTCCTTGATTTCTACTATTACCTGTTTCCCAAAAATCTTTTCGGCGGTAAATTGTTTTGCCTTGTTACCAAAGGGTTGCCCGTTTTCCGGGCAATCAATACCATGCAGGCGAACCCTTACCTTAGTGTTTCCATTTACCAGTAGCGTAAAAGTATCCCCATCAGCAATTTTAACCACTTTGCCGGTAAGCTTTTCCAAATGGGGTTGGGATGAACAGGAAAAAGCGAAAGCCAAAACCAGGAGAAAAAACAGGTAATATAAACGGTAGGTAAACATCATTGTATAAATATATCGGATAAGCGGTTGGGGCAAAAAAAAGACCCTCCGTTAGGAAAGTCTTTGGTGCCCCAGACGGGAATCGAACCCGTACTCGCGTTGCGGCGAACAGGATTTTAAGTCCTGCGTGTCTACCAGTTCCACCACCAGGGCGCGTGGCAAATATACATGCAAAAAAAATCCCGAAACCGGTTAGTGCCGTATTCGGGATTCTTGCTTTTTTTGGAGCGGAAGACGCGATTCGAACGCGCGACCCCAACCTTGGCAAGGTTGTGCTCTACCAGCTGAGCTACTTCCGCATTGTAATCTTAAAACACAATATCCGCTTGAAGATTAAGAACTTTTCAAATCATTTTTTCTGATTTGGGAGTGCAAAAATAGGGGCCAAACAAATACCACCAAATTTTTTTTCTTATTTCTCTTTATACACAGGCGTGTATTGGGTACTTTCAGGAACTTCCACACGTGGCTTACTTTCATAACGAGTGGCCCTGTAAATATTACAACTGCATCCGCCTACAAATGCCAATAGGGCAAATAGTTGCATGTAGAATAAAAAACGGGAAGAAGTTACCCAGTTTTTTCCAAATTCTTTATCGTGCTTGGTTGGTTGCAATTCCTGTGACATAGATTCTTTTGTTTCTGATGGCAAAAATAAGGGAGCCGTAGCTTTTTTGGAATAATGTTTTTCACTTTTCCACCTTCAATCTCCCTAATTTTATCCTTGCATGCGTTTTCGTTTTATCAACTGGAAGGGTTTATTCTTTTTGCTTGCCCTTGGTATTGTGGCCGCTACCCTATTTTATACCCGGTATTTATCTAAAAAAATTGAAGCTGAAGAAAGACAAAGGGTTGCTGAATGGATTGCCGCAGCCAGTGTAATACAGGGTTCTACCGATCCTGTTTCTATTGGATTGGCAAACCTGGTAAACCGGCATAATGAAGATATGCCGCTAATTGCTACGGATAGCAAGGGGAATATTATCGATTTCCATAATATCGATAGCTCAAAGATGGCTTCAAACCCAGCATACCTTGATGAGCAATTATTGCGCATAAAAGCTGAAAATGAGCCCCTAACCTGGGATATTGGTACCAATCCCACCGAAACCTACCTTGTATATTATGGAAATACGCTTTTACAACGCGAAGTAAGATATTATCCGCTTGTACAATTAGTATTGGTTGCATTATTTGTAGCCCTGTTAATGGCGCTGATAACTACCCAAAACCGCAGTTCTCAAAACCAGGTTTGGGCAGGAATGGCAAAAGAAACTGCTCACCAACTCGGTACCCCGCTTACCAGTTTGCAAGGTTGGCTGGAAGTATTGCGAGAAGAACAACCACAATCTGCTATCGTCGGAGAAATGGAAAAAGATATTAACCGGCTTAAATTGGTTTCAGATCGCTTTGGCAAAATTGGCAGTACGCCACAATTGGAACCCTGCGACATTGTGGCGTTATCCAAAACCATGATGGCTTATATGAAACGAAGGGCTTCAGAAAAAGTAGTTTTCGAGTTTCATTGCTCAGCGGAAGAAATTACGTTATCATTATCTCCAACCCTGCTGGAATGGGTATTGGAAAATTTATTGAAAAATGCATTAGATGCCATGGAGGGAAAGGGGAAAATAGTTTTAGATATAAGGGATGAACTTACAAAGGTAATTGTGGATGTAACCGATAACGGTAAAGGTATTGCCCCCGGAAATTTTTCAAAAGTTTTCCAACCCGGTTTTTCAACAAAAAAACGCGGTTGGGGGCTCGGCCTAACGCTTTGCAAACGTATAGTAGAGCAATATCATAAAGGTCAGCTATATGTGAAACAATCCGAAGCGGGTAAGGGTACTACCTTCAGGATGATTTTGCCACGATAGCCTAAAAAGTATTTGGAAGCAATACGGAATGGGCAGATATTTGCAGCCCGTTTCAAAAAGTTGCCCAGGTGTTGAAACTGGTAGACAAGCCACTTTGAGGTGGTGGTGCTCGTAAAGGGCGTGCTGGTTCGAATCCAGTCCTGGGCACAAATGTCCTGCCGACGATAGTCGGTGGGACATTTTCATTTTGGAGCATGCGAGCTTGCTCGTAAATGCGCAAAAATGAAAATGTTCCAACCACGCGCACGCGTGGTGGAAGGACTTTGGGTAAGACCACCTTCCGGGATCGTGTTGCC
Organism: Chitinophagaceae bacterium; assembly: GCA_041740575.1. Taxonomy (GTDB): domain Bacteria; phylum Bacteroidota; class Bacteroidia; order Chitinophagales; family Chitinophagaceae; genus Phnomibacter. Next base: position 29,031 of record JBGSLS010000005.1, read on the forward strand.
CACAATCCAGTCCTGGGCACAAATGTCCTGCCGACGAAAGTCAGCAGGACATTTTTAGTTTTTAAGGTACAATTGCAAATGCTACAAAATGAAAATGCCCGCTTCCGATATAAACTTTTTGTAAAATCTTTGTAAAAAGCCAGTTTCATTCACATCCTTCGTGCTTCAATCTTCGTACTTTGTACATCTAACTTTCTCATCATTCTTCTTCCACATTCATCAACTTTCCCAACAACGCATACGCCCCACTCAGCACAATTTCCTGTTTTGTCCAGTCAATATAGTTTGCTGTCAGCGGTAACTTACCATCTTTTGCATCACCTACTGTTACTTCGGCCATGGTATAATTACCTTTATCCTGTGCGGTAAACAAATAATGCTTCCCATCATGCCTTACTATGGCAGCTTCGGGTACTACCGGTAATATTTGGCCATCCGTTTCTATTGTGGCGGTAATGTACATACCTGGCAAAAGGTCACGGTGCTCGCCTTCAAAATGACAATGTACAGTTGCTCCGAAAGTGGAATCAATATTCCGGGATATCAAAATGATTTCGGCATCATAAGTTTTCTCGGGTCTGCCTGCATTCCACACTTTCACCCTTTGACCTGATTTAAGTTTATAATAATCCTTTTCAAAAACAGTAAGTGCGGCATGAATATCCCGTGGATCAACTATTTCAAATAACACATCGGACGGATTTACATACTTCCCAATATTAACCATCACCGTTTTTACAAATCCGTCAATGGGCGAACGCATCGAAACCGTTCGGCTAATTTTTTCAACGGTAAGGATTTTTGGATCAATCCCTAAAATCTTAAGTTTTTCTGACAGACCTTTTACCAATATCTGTTGCATTTCATAATCTGTTCTTGCCATTTCAAAAGTCTTTTTACTCGATGCATCATCATCCCTTAAAGTTGTTTGTCGCTCATAATCAAGCTTTAACATTGTTAATTTCGACAAAGCCTGCAAATAATCCTGCTGCAATTGCACATAACTTTGATCTTCCATTAATGCAATTACCTGCCCCTTATTCACGTGCATTCCCGGCAACAAGTCGGTGCTTTTTAAATAACCTCCTAATGGAAAACTGATGCTTACAAGGCTTTGCGGCGGCACATCTACTTCACCATTAACCCTTAAGACCTGAATAACATTCTCCATTGATGCCAGACCCGTAGTAATTCCGGCATTTTTAATTGATTCTTCTGATAGGGAAACCCGGGTATTCCCTGCTTTTTCAGGCATTGTTGTTGCTTCTTGCGTATCCGTCTGTTTGCATCCCGCAACGGCCATCAGCATACATAATATATAAATAATCGCTTTCATTAATTAAAATTAAAATATTGTAAATCAATTAATTTTTCTTCAAATTGTCTTCTTAAATCTATATAATTCAGTTCGGCTTGCAGCATCTGTCGAATCGTCATACTCCATTCAAGATAACTGATGGCCCCCGTCTGAAACCGACGCATAGTGGTTTCGTTAGCCGATTTCAGTCCAGGGACAATGGTATTTTCAAAATGTTTAAGCTGCGTATATAAGCCTTGCCATTCTGTAAGCGATTGGATATAAGCCAATTTCAATTGCTGTTCTTCCATATCTTTTAATGCAACTGTGTATTGCTCATTAATACCGGCAGCAGCCACCCTTGCTTTTCCCCCCTTATTGAATAATTGAAAATTAACTCCTACCGTGCCGGAGAAAAAGCGGTTGCCAATATCATAAAAATTCTGGGTCGAATTGTCTTTTGTGCTTTGCCAGCCCGTAACCGATTTTGAAGTTAGCCCTGCAAACCATTCGGGATTATACAATGCCTTTTCAACTTGTGTACTTAAGATTGCTGCTTTTTCATCCTGTTGACGCAATAAAATAGCAGGGTGTTTTTCCAAAATGGCGGTATCAATTACAATAGGAGCCGGCAACACATCGCTAAACATAGCCACAGGCTCTGCTTCTTCACCCTTTTGTAAAAGAATTGTAAGCCTACGCCTTAGCACCTGTTGATGTGCTAATGTCATCATACGTGCTTGCATCCATTCATAAGAAAGCAATTCCAGATTTACCAGTTCCAGTTTATCCGATTCGCCTGCTTTTACCCGCAATTTACTTACTTCAATCGACTTATTAAGTTGCGAATCAATGCGTTGCAACAATAGTAAGCGTGCGGATCCCGCTGCATATTGGTTATAAAGTTGGCGTACAAGTTTGTCCAGGTCCTTTTGTAACAATGCTTTTTGCAGTACAGATTTTTCATATTCCGCGTTGTACAATTCCTGCTGTCTTTTTACCAACCCCATTGGCTGAAAAGTTTGCATAGCCGTTATCCTTAGGTCAAAATAAGGACCTTCACTTTGGCCACCTTCCATTTCTGCACTGGTTTTTGGCATCATACTGGCAGCACCTTTCAGCGTATTTCGATATTCCATTTGCAAATTGGCCGCCACCGCCTGAGGATGCATTTGGTGAATTACATTTAATGCTTCAGGTAATGGAATTTTTGTTAGCACAGGTACCTGTGCCATTGACTGGGTTCCTATTAATACCAGCAAAGTCATTATAGGACCGATGGCTGATTTTTGGGCTCTCTTTTCCATCCATTGATATAATATGGGTAAAACAAATAAGGTGAGTATGGTAGAACTGATAAGCCCCGCAATAACCACAGTGGCAAGCGGTCGTTGCACTTCTGCACCGGCCCTGTGGCTAATGGCCATTGGCAAAAAGCCAAATGAAGCTACAGCGGCAGTCATTAAAACTGGGCGTAAACGGCTGATACACCCTTCAATGATAGAACTATGTAAGTCGTTATTTTCAAATTTATATAAACGGCGGATTTCGGTAAGCAGCACTATACCATTTAGTACAGATACACCAAAAAGGGCAATGAAACCGATACCCGCTGAAATACTAAAAGGCATATCCCGCGACCATAGCGCAAAAATGCCGCCAATGGCACTAAGAGGAATAGCCGTAAAAATGATAAGCCCAGGCCCGGGACTACGGAAAGCGGAGTACAGTAAAAATAAAATAAGCAATAGCGATAGGGGAACCGCAATACCCAATCGCTCGCGGGCTTCCTGCAGATTTTCAAAAGCACCGCCAAAATGCAGGTAATAACCTGTAGGAAGCCTGGTGCCAGCATCAACTTTGGCCTGAACATCCTTAACTACACTTTCTACATCGCGCCCACGTACATTAAAACTTACGATAATTCTGCGCTTCGCATCTTCCCTTTGAATTTGATTGGGGCCTTCTAAAATATTTACATCCGCCAAAAGGTAAAGTGGCACCTGCTGACCATTTATGGCCGGTATCAGCATTTGCCGGATATGGTCCACATCATCGCGGTAGGCATCTTCAAGCCTTACCACCAAATCGTACCTTCTTTCGTTTTGATACACCAACCCCGCTGATGCCCCTGCAAAAGCAGATTGAATTACCTGGTTTACATCGCTTACAGTAACCCCATATCGTGCAAGGGCACTGCGGTTGTACTTTACCCGAATCTGAGGCAAACCTGTTACAGTTTCCACATATAAATCTGTCACCCCGGGAATGCCATTCATCAGTCCTGATAATTTACCGGCATAGGCAGCAAGCGTATCAAGATCTTCTCCATAGAGTTTACAAACCACATCCTGCCGCGCACCACTTATGAGTTCATTAAAACGCATTTGAATGGGGAACTGAAATCCTGCCGTAAGACCCGGAAATTCAGACAGCGTTTTACTCATCTTATCAGCTAGTTCATCGTACGATACGGCAGAAGTCCATTCTTCCTTGGGTTTCAATAAAATAATTACATCACTCATTTCCATGGGCATGGGATCGGTAGGTATTTCACTTGACCCTACTCTTGTCACAATCCTTTCAATTTCGGGATACTCCTTTTTTAAAGCCCCGGCAACCTGTTGTGCCACTTCCACCGTATGGGTAAGTGATGTACCAGCCATAAGTCTTGTATCTACTGCAAAATCTCCTTCCTCTAACTCAGGAATAAATTCGCCACCTAAGCGGGTAAGGGTGAAAATAGCAACTACAAAAAGTAAAAGTGCACCAACCAATACCGGTGCAGGCCTTGTCAATGCCTTTGACAATAAAGGCCTGTATGCGTTTCGGAGTTTGTCCACCATCCGGTCGCTCAGGTTGCGTTTGTTATCCCATTTTTTACTGATAAACAAGGATGTCATCATGGGCACATACGTGAGCGATAATAAAAAGGCGCCAAGTAATGCAAAAGCCACTGTTTGCGCCATGGGCGAAAACATTTTACCCTCAATACCCGAAAGTGTAAGAATGGGCAAGTAAACAATCAGGATAATAATTTGGCCAAAAACCGCCGCATTCATCATTTTACCGGAAGCATGATCTACTTCGGAATCCATTTGCAATTGCGATAAACGTCTTTCACCGGATTGTGGTGCAATATGATGCAGCCTGTGCAATACCGCCTCAACAATAATTACAGCACCATCCACAATTAAACCAAAATCGAGTGCTCCCAGGCTCATCAGGTTACCCGATACACCAAAAAGATTCATCAGGCAAATAGCGAATAACATGGCAAGTGGAATAACCGATGCTACTATAAGTCCAGCCCTCAGGTTCCCCAAAAAGATAACAAGGATAAACACCACAATCAATGCACCTTCTGAAAGGTTCATTGTAACCGTGTCAAGCGCCCTGTTTACTACCTTAGTCCGGTCATAAAATGGTGTAATTTTCACACCTTCGGGTAAGGATTTTTCAATGACTGCCAGTTTTTCTTTTATTGCCTTTACAACGGCACTTGCATTAGCGCCCTTGAGCATTAATACCACCGCCCCGGCTACTTCTCCCTTATCTTCATATACCAGCGCACCGTATCGAATGGCTTTACTTTCCCTTACATGCGCAACATCCCGTACCATTATGGGTAACCCGTTACCGGATTGCCTGATCACCATATTTTCAATATCATCCACGCTGCCAGCCAATCCTTCGGTTCGAATAAACTGCGCTGTTGGGCCTTTTTCAATATAAGCACCGCCAGAGTTTTCATTATTTGCCTCCAATGCGGTAAATACATCTGCCAGTGTCACCTTCATGCTATTCAAACGCTGCGGATCTACTGATACTTCGTACTGCAGCAGGTGGCCGCCAAAGCTGCTTACATCCGCTACTCCTGTGGTTCCCATCAATTGTCGACGTACAATCCAGTCCTGCATACTTCGCAGTTCCGCCAGGTTGTATTTATCTTCATACCCTTTTTGGGGTTCCAAAAAATACTGATACACTTCGCCAAGCCCGGTGGTAAGCGGCGCAAGTTCAGGGCTTCCTGCACCTGCGGGTATTTGGGCACGTATGCCAGGCATACGCTCTGATACCTGCTGGCGCGCCCAATAAACATCGGTGGCATCGGAAAATACGATGGTTACTACTGAAAGCCCAAAACGCGAAATAGAGCGCATTTCAGTAATGCCCGGAATATTGGCGCATGATTGTTCTATATTAAAAGTAATGAGCCGTTCTACTTCCGGGGCAGCAAGTGCCGGGGAAATGGTGATTACCTGTACCTGGTTACTCGTTATATCTGGCAGCGCATCAATGGGAAGCTTTTTTAGCTGGTAAAAACCAATAATTATCAATAAAAGAACGCCAAGCCCTACCACTAACTTGTTGTGTATGGAAAAAGAGATTATTCGTTGCAACATACCTTTTTATGGTTTTAGATGCATGGATTTAAACCCTTATGCTGATATACAACACAGGGAAACCCGTTAAAAAAATGTAATAAGACTAATTGGATTAAGTAATAAATGGCCTGGGAGGCTGGAAAATTTTGGTCACTTTTGTAATCGTGTACAGTGATGGAAGATGTGGTGTAAAAATACAAGCATCATCATATACGATTGGAATTGGCAACACTAGAGGCTCAGTACGAATAGTTGCTACAGCACTTAGTTCTCCATGTTGGCAGGTTTTAAAGGGGAGTTGCATATCATCCTGCCAGTCTTCATCAAATACCGTCTCCTCTGCATAATGCATATCCATAAATACTGCCAGCGTCATCCCGGGGTCTTCTTTGCAATGCTGAATAAAATGAATGGCAAGCAATGGCAACTTAAGCAATTGATAAGCTTCGGTAGCCGCAAAAAGGTAAAGTGCCAACAATAAAAAAGCAAAACGCCGATGCATAAGGGGTAAAGATAGGCGTTTTGGCTATTTGGAATAATGAGAAATAGGATACTAAATAGAATATAGAGGCCGGAAAAAGAATTCCTCATAAACCATTGGTAAGAAAACTTGGGTAAAAAAAAGATTCCCCGTGGTAGAAACCACAGGGAATTCAAAACCCTAAACCCTTAAACATTATAAAGATAGATTCAAATTTTGAATTGCAAAATTTATTTTTTTAAGTCATAAGAAGTAATAAACGCTTAGGTCAAACCCGCCTGCCCAACCTTAAATTTCAAAACCTAAACTTGCAAATTATTTCCTGAACGCCTGCAACCAGTTATATTCAAAACGAAGCAACCATTGGTCGGTATTGAACCGACGCATATTACCATCAATTTGAAAACGATAGGATAGATCAACCCGGGCTTTACTTTTTATGATGAACTGCAGCGACGGAGCAACATCCACAAAGTTTGCGGTTTTATCCAATGCTGATTGTCCGATAAATTCAGCATAGAGATTAATATTGGTTTGGTCATAGCTTTTATAATCCTTTGGAAAAAGTAAATACCCTGTTGAAAAAGTATATTGTAACGCTGATTGGGCATTTGGTGGCAAAAGTACATTCGCAGGATCTGCATCCTCCCAACGATTAAGGTAGGATACAGTACCCGACAAAGCAAGCTTTTGAATGAGTTGAGTGGCTACTACACCCGCCTGCCAACCACTATGATTCCCATCCAGATTCAATTCATCCGCTCCATGCTTCATAATAATTTCATGCGGTGAAGTACCTCCATTTCCATCCGGCAAATAATGGATAGTTTTAGTTTCCATTCCCGATGGATTGCTACTATAGGCTATTTTGCCAAAAGCAGCCATCCGAAAATGCTTATGAAAATCATCGCGGCTTAAAAACCGATATTTGGTGTAAAACGAAGCAGCTTCTGCCGCTAACTGCGGCTGAAACATATCCGATGCATAGCCCGAAACTTTAACCATCCAGTTTTTTGAAACCCCATATATAAGGTCAGCCGAAAGCCGGTACGAATTTCTATCCACGTCCATCCCGTCAAGGTCAGACATGGGCATCAACATACCATTTAACCGAAATGCCAAATTGTGCGCGGGCGTATTACTAGCCGGATCTGTATGAATGTATAATTCCTGTGACTGCGCTGCGGAAAGGCTTATAACTAAAAAAAGAGATAAAATAGATTTCATAGGAGATAGGGCTGCTATCATATAGTTATGTGATAAATCCTTTTTCCCTTTGTAATAGAAGATGATGCGCAACATTCGGCTGCATAGCCCGTTTTATAACAGGCCATGGCGGAAAGTTTTGCATTCTTTTTTGCTTCAGCAGGAAGCACAAAACCCTTATCGAGCATTTGTACTTTCTGCCAGCCATCAATTTTTTGTGGCTTCACATTTACAAAATGGTACACCTGCCCGGCAGCCTGTGTATGTATATCATTCTTTATTTCAATAGGACTGAATTTCACTTCCATAGTCATTTTACCTACCGAGAATCCGGCCTTTTCTACACTACGGCTAATCATATCAGGGTCGGGGGTTGAACCGGGACGCAAGTCAATATAAAAGGTGTTTGATTTTAATTCAGTACGAACGCCAGCAACAAAAGGCAGACCTTTAAGCGCCTTTTGAATAGAATTGCTGCATAAGCTACAGGTAAGACCCGCGGCCTGAATTTCGATATTACGGTATTGCGCAAAACTTGTTAATACAGCGAGGCATCCTACTAACATTATCAATAATTTCTTCATTTTAAATACATTTGAACGGTACAAAAATAAGGCTACCATAGGGTTATGTAGGTGTTAATCCATAAATTTTGCCAGGTTTGGGCGTTAAATCAAGGTTCATTTTTTTACACATTTACACATTTGGCGGGGCTTTCAGGGGATTTCAGGCATTTTAATTTGGCGTAATAATCCTGCACCCCTACCTTTGCAGCCCTAATTTTGGGCAGTGTTATGATCGGGCGGCGGGAATATGATATAGCTTTTGTGGGATTGAAGCCCGGCGAACACGATTTCAGCTACGAAATTGGGGATGAGTTCTTTTCATTGTATGGTGCACAAGATTTCAAGAATGTAAAATCACAGGTAAAACTAAAACTTGATAAGAAAACGGGTTTCATGCTCCTGAAGTTCGAAGTTTTTGGATCTGTGGAAGTGGAATGTGACAGATGTGGAAATCCCTTACCTATGCAATTGTGGGATGAATTTAAAATGGTTGTGAAACTCGTGGATAATCCGGAGGAAATGAACGATCAGGAAGAAGACCCCGATGTATATTATTTAGGACGTACCGAAAACCATTTACATGTTGCAGACTGGATTTATGAATTTATCATACTCAGCCTTCCCATGACAAGAATGTGCAGTGAAGAAAAAATAGGGGGACCACATTGCAACCTTGCAGTACTAGAACAACTGCGGAAAATGCAACCTGAAGATCATAATGCCAGCTCCTTGTGGAAAGGATTGGAACAGTTTAAGAAGAAAGAGAAGACAAAAAAAAGTAATAAATAACCATTTACGTAACAATTTAATTTTACAGATATGCCAAATCCAAAACGTCGCCACAGCCAGCAACGCAGCGCTAAACGTCGTACGCATTACAAAGCAGAAGCAGCTACCCTTAGTGTAGACAGCACTACCGGTGAATTGCACCTTCGCCACAGGGCTCACGTAAGTGAAGGAAAATTATACTACAAAGGACAAGTGGTGGCTGAACAGTCACCCATTGGTAAATAATATTCCCTGAATGATTTTTAGGTGGCATCTTTGCAAAAAGGTGTCACCTTTCTATTTTTACAACTGTAAGTTTTCGCTTTAAAAGCTAAAATTGCGGTGGAACATTTATTCATCATGTAAGGTCCTTTTCTTTAGCCTTGCCGGATGGTTTGAAATATAAAAGCCATGCAAATAGCCATAGATATGATGGGCGGTGATTATGCGCCGGCCGAAGCGGTAAAAGGAATTGCAGCCCTGTTAAAGGAAAAATCTTTGGCTTTTCCTCTTTTATTGTTGGGCGATGAAGCCATTTTGTTGCCCTTGCTTCAGGAGGAAAATATTCCGCAGGAAGCTTACCAAATTGTCCATTGTGCTGAAGTTATCGGTTATCATGACCACCCGGTTAAAGCCCTAAAAGAAAAACCCCAATCCACTATTGCAGTGGGTTTTGGAATGCTGGTTCGCGGAAAAGCAGATGCATTTATTTCAGCCGGAAATACCGGGGCAATGCTGGTAGGCAGCATGTTTACGCTAAAGCCAATTGAAGGTTTGTTGCGGCCAACTATTGCCACCATTATTCCCCGCGAAAATGGCAAAACAGGATTATTGCTTGACGTGGGCATTAACAGCGATTGCAAAGCAGAAAACCTGAATCAGTTTGCTGCAATGGGATCCGCTTACGCCGGATTTATTTTAGGCATTGAGGAACCAAGAGTTGGTCTGCTAAATATTGGTGAAGAAGAAGGAAAAGGAAACCTGCTAGCTAAAGAAACCTATCCCCTGCTTAAAGAAAATAAGCACATACATTTTATTGGAAATGTGGAAGGTCGTGATATGCTTGAAGACAAGGCCGATGTAATTGTGTGCGATGGCTTTACCGGAAATATTCTTTTAAAATTATTGGAATCCATTTACCCCATTACCAAAAGGCAGGGTATTGAACATCCTTATTTCAAACGTTTCCATTTTGAGCAATATGGCGGAACGCCAGTATTAGGTGTGGAAAAACCTGTAATTATCGGACATGGTGTTTCAGGCGCGGAAGCCTTTAAAAACATGATTTTGCTGGCAGAGAAAATGATTGAAACAGATTTCATCAGCCAATTAACTGCAAAATTGTAGTATTGAATACTAAAGTGCGCCTGAGAGCCTTGCACCAATTAAACCCAGTGCAATTATACCAATGACAAGTGCAGGAATCCACCAACGGCCTTCGAGTTCATCACTTTCAACATTTTCCATAAGCATTTCCTGCATGGCGCCCGTATTGGTTTCCCTATCACCCACCATCATGGAATGTACCCTTCCTTTTTGCACCACTCTTGCCGCAGGAATCGCAGCATAATAATCTTCAAGTTCCTTTTCGGGTACAAAGCCAGATTGATTGCCATTTAATGTAACCCACTTTCCGATACCTGGCCAAATCCATTCACCTTGTTGCGATAAAGTATTTTTAAAATCATCACAAAACTGCTGAAGCGTATCAAAACTTTCTTCTTCGTTTTGACCCGTTTGACGACTGATAAAACCAACCAACGATTGTGGTGAATCGCTAACTTTATCAGCAGGTAACCATTGAAAAGATGTTTGCGGTGGTAGCATTATTTGCTGTGCAGCGTCGTAACGCGCTGGTACTGAAATAGCATTTAGCTTACCTATGCCGGGCAAAAACAAATTCCGGTGCTGTAGAAAATATACCTGTAACCAACTCATCATGGCTGCAAAATAAGACTTTCCGCGTATGCTTAAAAAGTTAAGATGATACCGCCTACTGCCTGAAAACCTAAAACTTCATATTGATTCCAGCGCTGATACTTGTCATTCAACAAATTATTAAACTGCAACCATGCTTTTAGTTGCGGCATTACTTCAAATTCAGCCCCAAGATTCAAATCTAGTCCGCCTTCTCCTTTTTCGGCCTTACCATTGTTACGGACCCATGGTGCGGAAAATTGGAACAAATCCGCTTTACCCACCAATTTTTCGAAAAAACGCCCCCGGAATGAAGATGTAAATTCGAATGGTGACCATCCATATGCTTTGGAAGATTGCTCCAGGCCGCCAAAACTTTGAACCGTTAATGAGTTGGTCCATGTTATGTTATCGCCCTTTTGCCAGATCAGTTCACCAGTACCTGCAGTAATATTCATAGAAGGTTCCCAACGTACTAAAAAAGTACGCCCATCCTTCTCATCATTTACATAAAGAGGGGTATTGTAACGCTTTTGAAAACTTCCCTTAATTCGGAAACTGACCTGTTCAGTCAGGCTGCCCTTGGCGGCACCAAAAAATTCGGTATAGCGGGAATGCGTTACCTGGCCCGGTTGTGCTATCCATGGATTAAATCCGGCGAGCGAACGCCAGGTATTTTGCACATAGCCCCCCTGAATACCACCTTGTAGTACCAGGTTCTTATCTTCCAGAAAAGCTTCAATTTGCGCCAATGGTAAAAGGCTGAAATTTCCATTATTCCAGGAAGGAATAAGGGCAGCGGTAAATGTAATTTGTTCATTCAATTTCACATCGGCACCTGCTTTTACCTGGATAAGGTTATTACTGAAAGATGTATCGTTGAAATTTACTTTGCTTACTACACCCTGCAACCCCACCAGCATATTAATTTTTTCATTCAGTGCTTTTTCCAACGGCAATTCATATTGCAGCGATGTTTCAGTACCACTATTATTATCGCTAAAAAAATGTGCGTCGAGTATGGCTTTGTAATACACACCATAATCATTGGCTTTGCGATTACCAAGTGTAGCACCAAGGTGTATATCACTATAATTTAACTTCAGGCTGTCTTTAGGAATTATCAGCGAATCGGGCCGATAGCCGTAGCGATAAAATTGTTTTCCGTTATAGCCACCACGGCCCTGCAGCAAATGGTTTTCATCAAGCTGATACATCATTTGTCCCTTGATGCCATAACTGGCAAATTGTTGGTATGGCAATTTCCCTTTACTTGATGTGTACCAGCCTTCTACATTTCCATTCAATTTGGTTCCATCACCTACCCGCATGGCTGCTTGAACAAAAGGTGTAGAAAAATTTCCGAAGCCCGCTTTCACATAGCCATTGTCTTGCGGGCGAAGTAAAGTATCAGAAAATGCAAGCGGACGTAATGCGGAAGGTACATACCGGAAATTTAATAATTGAACCGGCAAATCGTATACCAACGCACTTTTCTTGCCATCTGCAGGTGCAGGTGCTGCAACCGGAACCATTTTTTTAGGAGGTAAAAGAGATGGCTTAAATGATGATGTAATATCAATCGTTTTTGAACCGCCCGGGTCTTGTGCATTTGCAAAAAAGGTACCCAATAATAATAAAGTGCAAAAAATACCCTTTGTTACGGTCATCAGTTTGACGCAGGCAATATGTGTGATTATTTTCAGGGTCATTGTGTAATTTTTGATTGTTCACGTTCTTCCTTTTCCACCTTGGCTAGCTTTTCGGTGGCTTCCTGTTTTAATGCTGCGATGGTAGCATTTTCAGCAACACTTTTAAAAGTAGCTTTTGCATTAAAGTAGTCCTTTTGTTTCCAGTAAATATCCCCAAGCAGAATGTAAGATTTTGTAACCCACACTGCATAGGATCCTGATTTTTTTACCACATCAAATGCAGCATTTTCTGCATCTTCCCATTTACTATCCTTATAATAACAGGCTGCAATGCCATAGCGCGCTTCCGCTCCATATTCCGCCTTATTCAAACCAGCCACTTGCTCGTAATATTTAATTGCTTCAGTACAATTAGATTTTTCTGCCGCTTGCTTTCCTAATACAAGGTTGGCAAATACTTTATCATCAGTACCAATTCCACTTTGTGCCAATAATTCAGTTGCAGTGGTGGTTGCATCATTATAAGCGCCACTATAATATTGACATCGAACAATACCACGCATGGCTTCAAGTTTATTTTCCTGGCTCGAAGCCGTTTCTTTTAATTGTGCATAGAAACCCGATGCTTTGGTATAATCTTTTTTCTCAAAATAATAATATCGCGCTGCCTGTACCATGGCACCTTCGGCATATTTATTGGGTGCCTGCTTTATTAAGCTTTCATAAAAAGCCATAGCACTTGGCATATCTTTTTTCTCCCTGTAAATTTCGGCTGCAAACCACTCAGCCTGCTGCTTATACCTGCCGGTAGGATAATTTTTCAGGTATTCTTCAAACCCTGTTAAAGCCTTATCCTTTTTTCCTTCACTCATCTGCATTTCAGCAGCCACAAAACTTAAGGAGTCAGCTGTATTTTTATCCAATCCACGGCCTGCTGCATTCATGAAAGCCACAAAACCTTCAGGCTTTCCCTGTTCAATAAAAATACTCCGCACGATATCAATGGCTTCATCGGCTTCTTCGCTTTCCCCATAACGGTTAAGTAAGGTCTTAAAACTATTAAGCGCTTCTGTACTATTATCAATATTATAATAAGCTAATCCTTGTTTAAGTAAGGCTTCCGGTTTTTGCTGTTCCCCACCCTTTCCGTTAATCACTTTTGCCAACCAGGGTAAGGCATCTTTATACTTTTCATCTTCCATATAAGTGGTAGCTATTGCAAGATTTGCAACCGGTACCAATACGCTACCCGGGTATTGTTTATCAATATTTTGCAGGTAACTTATTTTTTGTGCAGGTTTATTTTCGGCACCGGCTATCATAGCCAATTGATAAGAAGCATAATCTGCAAAATCTCCTGCCCTATCTGCATAACGGGTGTAAACCGGTTTTGCTTTTCCAAAATTCTTCTGCATGTAGCAGGCATCTGCCAACCTTAGTTGAACGTCATCATTTTGTGCAGTATTTACAAACTTCGCTCTGGTTAAGCCTTCAAATGTTTTTTCCGCCGACCCATACTTTTCCGTATTTAACTGGCAATATCCTAAAGTATATTTTGCATTATCGGGATTGGCTTCGCCTGCCGTAATCGGTTTATCGAGATAAGTCTCCATATAACGAATGGCTGAAGTGTAATCCTTATTGAAATAGGCAAGTTCTCCTTTCCAGTAGTTCAACAGCGGCAGTACATCAGTATTATCAGGCGCAGCCATTGCTTTGTCGAGTAAAGGAGCTGCTTCGTCAAGCCGACGGTCGTTAATGAGTTCCTGTGCACGGTTAAACAATAAACGCGGATAAATTTTCCGGGTGGCAGCACTTTTCTCTTTAAGGCTTTCATACATGGAAAGTGCTTCGCTATAATTACTCGTATTGGCCAGGGAAGCAATAAGCAATTCCTTTGCTTCGGCATTGTAGCTGCTTTTAGGATATTCCTGTATAAACTTCTTAAGCGTAGTTGCTGCTTCATTATCCAGTCCAAGGTCTAGTGCCAACTTACCTGCATGAAACATAGAATTTTCCTTAATAACCGGGTTGCTACTATTGGCAGCACAATAAGTAAACGCTGTTTTTGCATTTGCTTTATCATTGGTTTTTAAGTAAGCATCACCTAATAAATACATGGCGTGCTGTGTGAGCGAATCTTTTCCATCACTCAATGGTTTGAATCCTTCAATGGCTTTTTTCCAGTTTTTTTCTTTGTAGTAGCAGTAAGCAAGTTCATACAAATCTTCACGTTTTACTTTGGGTGTACGTGCTACATATTTTTCGAGATAGGGCAACGCTTTTGCATAATCTCCTTTTTCAAAATACGCATGCCCGGCAAGTTGATACAATTCAGCTTCATAGAATTGATTGCCTTGTTTCAACGCCTTTTCTGCCAGTTCAAGTCCCTTTTCTTTATTTCCCAATGCATATTGAATACTTGCACTATAATAAGGCGCAAGTGGCTTATACTTTTCGGATTCTCCTGCAATTTCAAAACTACGTACCGCATCTTTATAATCCCTGTCATTATATGCCAATAATCCATAATAATAATTCGCATCCTGATAGCGCGGATTGCCGGGCTTTAACCTTGCCTCGTTTAGTTGCTCCTTTGCTTCACCAAATCGTTTCAAGGTTAGTAAGCTGTAACCATACTCAAATTGAAAATCATTCTTTTGTTTCTCTGTAAGCAAGCTTGCATCAGTAAAAGAAAAAGCTTCTGCAGCCTTTTCGTGATTACCATTATTAAAATAATACCGACCAAGGAAAAATCCAAGTTGGCCTTTATAATTTTTACTGTTGTTTCCCGCAAGGTAGGCTTGTGCATTTCGCTCCGCAGCTACCTTATCCTGCATCAATTCACAGGCAATGGTATAATAAACCACTTCATCGTATTGTAATGATTTATCCGGCACCCAACCATTCAATAGCTTTTGTTCGGTTTCCTTAAAAACGGGGTAACTCAATGAATAGTTACCATCGGCAAAACGAAGTTTTGCATCGTAATAAGCTTGATAAAAATCGGTATTTATCATGGATGCCTGTGCCTGGGAAATTTGCGGCATCAAGGCATTCAATAAAATAAGTAGCAGCAAAAGGGTGCTTATTTTTTTAAAATTTCTAAAACAGCACTTTGCTTTATAATATAGGTTGAACATTCAGATGGAGTTAACGAAGCGTAAACGCAAAATAACCCGCAAATATTTGGGCTTGCTGCTTAGTATTGTACACATTTACACATGTTTTACCAAAGCTTAACAAACGATACTTCTGCTTAATTTGCCTGTGTTTTTGCCAATTCTTGAATAAATTTGCAAAATGATGGAATCGATATACGCCGCCAAACCAAAAGAACAGCTTGGAGAATGGGCCGAAACTGACCTGCTCACCAAGGAAGGCCATACCTATGTGCTCGTGCTATGGAATGATGATGTGAATACTTTTGAATGGGTAATTGAAACGCTGATTGAAGTATGCGGCCATTCTACCGAACAGGCAGAACAATGCGCTATGATTATTCATACCAAAGGAAAATATGGGGTAAAAGAAGGTGATTATGAAACCCTGAAACCCATGCGCGAAGCCATTACTGACAGACTCATTCAAGCCACCATTGAGGAAATGGTAAGCTGATTATTTCCATAATATTCATTTTATGCGTTTAGGTCCACCCCTGCTGAGCGAGCGATTTTGGTTTCCGCCGCCCGAGGCAGCCGATGATGATGGTCTTTTGGCCATGGGTGGCGATCTTGACCCTGAAAGATTGCTGGCGGCTTATAAAAAGGGTATTTTCCCCTGGTACGAAGGCCCTATTCCCCTTTGGTGGACACCCGATCCCCGCTTGGTTTTATTTCCACAAAAGATTAAAGTATCTAAAAGCATGCAACAGGTACTGCGTACCAACCGTTTCCGGTTTACCATGGATGCTTGCTTTAGGGATGTCATAATGGCTTGCGGAAGCGTAGAACGTAAAGGACAAAATGGTGGTACCTGGGTTAGCGAAGAACTTGCAGATGCCTATACCCAATTACAAAAAATGGGTTACGCACATAGTTTTGAAGCCTGGGATGAAGATGGATTGGCGGGTGGGTTGTATGGTGTAATATTGGGAAAAGTATTTTTTGGTGAAAGCATGTTTGCCTACAAAAGCAATGCTTCCAAAGCCGCTTTTATATGGGCTACAAGGCAGCTTATATCACAATATGATATCCAATTGATTGATTGCCAGGTTCCTACGCCGCATCTTATCAGTCTCGGGGCAGAATTGATTCGTCGCCATCATTTCCAGGAAATGCTGGATTTGTGGATTGATTAAAATGAAAAAGCCCTTGCAATAGCAAAGACTTTTCCATTTTGAGCGGAAAACGAGACTCGAACTCGCCACCTACAGCTTGGGAAGCTGTCGCTCTACCGGATGAGCTATTTCCGCGGTTACATTTACCATTCAAATATAAAAAATGTGATCATACAAAAGTGGAAAAAAGATTTTTTATTCTTTTTGAATGATCCGGATGGTTCCATTGGTAGCCAAACTACTTGACAGGTTAATATCATAACGCTTTGACCCTGCATATACAATACAAAGTGCAGTATTGGGAGGAATCTCGCCCAGGTTTTGAGCAAATAGCGCCACTTCGTTAATGCCCGGTAGCAAGGCAAGCCTTATTATAATTGGTTTAAGGCTTAAAGGCATATTTTCTACCACAGGCTGTCGGTTAAAGAAAACCGCAACGGTATCCTGATCCACTTTCCCATTATCATATACATGCAGCGTAATACTATCCGAATCTACTTCCAGCAGGGGGCCTTCCACAAATTGGCGTTTATTAAGTTCAAGAATCGAAGGCGGTATGTCTATTTCGGATGTTGAAACGTCAACAATACCAATAGACACTTCGGCCAAAACAGGTACTATTTTTGCTTCTTCGATTTGCAGGTTCTCTTTTTTCAAACTTATGGTCATTACCGGGCAGCCATAACGGTACTTATAAATGGGATTAAGTTGCCCATATAAAACACTGTCCCCTTCGTTTATATACAGCGTAAGCGATCCATCCATTTCGCAATCGGGTGCATTTTTATCTCCCGCAAAAAAAGATATAAACTTAAAAGGATTTAATTCGATGGTTTTGGTGGATGGATGAAATACGCCGGAAACTTTTACTGTGTATTCATTTTGACCAAAATAATAATTCAGCGAACCTGTAATATGCGTACTTTTTTTTAACACATTCAATTCTATTAAATATGTATTATAAGTAAGGGAAGTATTTGCTTCTGCCCTGCCATACCAAAGCCCGTTATAACCCTGTGAATGAACGGTACCCGATAAACAAAAAATATAAACAATAAAAAAATAGCGCATGGTTATGGTGTGATGTGAACAAAGAAATACTGAATGGATGAATAAGACTTCTCCTATCTATCCACAACGTTCAATTATCAGTATCATTGCCTAAAAAAAAACCGGATGCCCGGACTTTTTTATTTCTCAACACATCAACTCATAACACGAATTCGTTTAAAGCGCTTTAATTTGGTGTAATAAATTTTCACTCTCTGCAATCTGTGTTTCCAACGTTTTAATCATCGCTTGTTGTTCCTGAATGGTTTTAACGAGTGGCACAACCATTAATTCATAACGGATACCATATAAACCATCTTTGTTTTGGGGTACATCCACCAAATTGCAATTTTCGCCGTATTTCCGAAGCGCTTCATCTAATTTTTGGGCTTCGAGCCCGGTATGTCTTTGCAAATCGGGGCCTACTGCGGGTAAATGATATTGAGCGCGAAGTGCATCCAAGTGAGTATATTTTTCAATTTCCACACGGTTTAGATGGTAGGTTACCGGATTAAGTTGTTGCAAAAGTGCAAGACCCGGAACATCTTCCCTGATATCTGATTTGGCACGACCATCGCTTAAGGCGGTCCATGCTACCTGCCCACCAATGCTTGTAACCGAAGTATTTCCAAACCTCACCTGATTATCGGAATTTACATTTCTTAAAAATCCAATGACAACACTGTTTGAGTAATTACCAACAGGGTATGCCAAAAAACCAATTGCAGTATTAAAAGAACCCGTTGTAACCCCTCCAAGGCTTCCGGTTCCTGCCGCGGTGTTAAGCCCACCAGAAGCAAGGGCAGCTGCTGCCGATGCGCCAACTGCTGTATTTTGATTGCCATTTACCAATTCCGTCATGGCCTTAAAGCCAATAGCCACATTATTGCTACATGACCCACATGCCAGCAAAGCTTCCATTCCTACCGCCGTATTATTGCCCGAAAGCCTTGCATTGCCCATCGTTTTGTATCCTAAAGCTACATTGGCAGACATATTCACTGTTGAACTACCGCTATTATTTCCTTTAAGTGCTTCGGAACCAATAGCTGTATTAAAACCTGCTATGTTTCCTGTATAGGCAGTACCTCCGGCCTCGAACCCAACGATTGTATTACGTTGGATATCAGTACCATATTGTAGCGCCCTGTAGCCTAATCCTGTATTGAAGAATCCGCCATTACCTACTCCAATATTTACAAATTCACCAACTACTTCTCTTAGTGCCGAAGACCCAAAAGCCGTATTGCCCTCAGCAACCGTGTTCTTTAATACATCGTACCCTATACCCGTATTGTCGCTTGCAAATTCTGCCTGCTTGCCAGCATTTTTACCAATTAATACCGCACCATTCGCCCGTTTATAACCCATCAAGGCCGAATCACCAATAGCTATACTAAAATCACCCCGATTCAGGTTGCCTATATCATTGTTGGCTCCCGTTCCAAAACCAATTCTTCCATCATCTGTATTGTTACCACCCACTGAACCTGTTCCAACTCCAATACAAAAATGTGCCGTAGCATCTAACTTGGCAGGTATCCTGTTAAAATAATAGGAATACGTCTGCGGAATCAGAAACCCAACTTTTCGAATGACCCCTTGTTGAAAACTACCATAACCAAACACAAGCGGTTTATTATCGGTAGTACCCAAAAAGTTTGAACCGGCATCGATACTTGCATTACCGGTAACATTCCATGTAGCTGTGCTACTTAACCCGGTTTGCATTTTAACCCAATTTCTAAAGGAAGGATTACCCTCATTAGCATTGTAATAAAAACCTACCCCACCGCCGCCTGCCATGGCTGCATTGGTATTATATACCCATAATCCTGTCGGAGCGCCAAATGGTATAGTAGTCCCGTCATTTGGGCCAACCAAAGCCACTCGTGGAATAAGCAGCCCTTTATTGGCAGATAATATTTCAAGTCCTGCTGATGCATGTGGCACACTTACACCAATGCCCATTTGACCCAACAGATATGTATGCATTATGAGGCCACACAAAGCAATCAAAATATTTTTATGGCGATTAAAGTTTATCATAAAACAAAGATTTTAAAAATGAATGATTAAAGTTTAACGCTCGGTTCGTTTTTTCAATTCATCTTCTAATTGCAACTTTAGTGTATTCGCCCTTTGCATTAATGCATCAATTTGACTTTGTTGCTCCTGTACCGCTTTTATTAAGGGAACCACAAATAATCCATATCGCAAACCATAGGCGCCATCAGGATTATGAGGTTTATCAACTCCATCAAAATCATAACCAATATTTCGTGCGCTAGCTTCTACTTCCTGCGCTAAAAAACCTACATGCCTTGTAGGAACAGACAAAGATTTATTTATTTTTGACATGGTTGCAGCAGCAGCAGATTCAAAACTTTCGTGTAGCATATAGCTAACCGGGCGTAATTGCATAACAAAGTCAAGCCCAGGCACGTTGGCCTTAATATCCGACTTTGCACGTTCATCGCTAAGTGCTGTCCATACTACTTGCCCGCCAATACTGGTAACCGATGCATTACCAATACGCACCTGATTGCTGGCCGTTATGCTAACGCCATACCCAATAGCTGTAGAATTTGTAGTGGTGCTGCTTGAAATACCAATGGCCGACCCTACAATAGTATTATTATTGGCTGCGGCCAAATTTACCCCGGCGTTGTACCCAATAGCAGTATTCGATTCGCCGGTAGTTTGTCGCAAAGCTTCGTATCCTACTGCAGTATTGCTTTCTCCACCACCTTTTACCCGTAATGTCCTGAAACCTACTGCAACATTATTACCCCCATTTCCCTGGGAAGTTCCTTCCATTGCTTCGGAGCCTATGGCCGTATTACCAGCGCCTGCATTTACATTAGCGCCTGCATTGTACCTAATAGCTGTATTATCGTTACCCGTGTTATTAAATAATGATCCAGATCCAGCCGCCGTATTTCTTGTGCCCGTAATATTATTACCCAAGGCATTTGATCCAATTGCTGTATTGTTTGATGCTGTTGTGTTTGACTTTAGGGACTGGTAGCCCATAGCAGTATTATTGGCACCTGAAGAATTGGAAAAGAGTGCATTACTACCAAATGCACTATTAAAACTCGCTCCCACATTGTTCCTGAGTGCATCAAAGCCTGCTGCGGTATTATGGCTACCGGTTGTATTTTGCAAAAGCGATCTGGATCCTACTGCAGTGTTATTTGCTCCTGTAGTATTGTTGCGCAGCGAACGGCTGCCTACTCCTGTGTTAAATGCACCTGCTGTTGCACTACCGCCACCTACCCCATTGGTATATAGCACACTATCGCCAATGGCCACTAATCCTCCACGGAGTGTATTATTGCGCATGGCATTGTGGCCAATACCCACGTTGTTTATCGCACTATTATTAATCCCAGCATTTTCTCCAAAAAAATAGCTGTTTAAAATAGGATCAAGCCTGCCACTTTGGATATTATCGGTTTTAAACACAAGCGCTGCATTGTTAGTTGGTCCAATAAAATTAACGTCCGGATCGGTATCAGCATTACCTGTTGTAAGCCATGGCTGCCCTGTACCCGTTGCATTTTGAATACGTGTCCATTGCGGTGCACCCTGTGTTCCTGCATTGTAATAAAACCCTGTACCGCCTCCATTGGTAATTTCTGCATTGGTATTATATACTAACAAGCTTACTGCAGGTTGCGATATGGTTATTTTATCCGTTATACTTGTAAGATTTACACGTGGAATTAACAACCCACGATTGGAAAAACTGATATCGAGCCCGGCGCCGGAAGCTGGATTATTCGTTCCAATACCTACCTGCGCGAAGGTGTGCTGAAAACCGAATCCCGCCATGATGACAAATAACCTGATGAATCGATTGTTGATATTGATGGCCATAAAATTGTATTTGAATCTTGAATAATAGGATTGTTTGAAGGAAGGGCTTGCATGTTTGCCGGGCTAATATCTTTTGAATCAGTCTTCCTCTTTTTTATCACTTTGCGACACGATACCCATAATAAGCCTGTCAGCAGCATTCCGATTGTAGTAAGGCACAGGATTCCCTGTGAAGAACTAAGTGAAGCCCCCTGCATGAAAGTAAATTGTCAGTAATACCAGTAAATGGTTACGTTTTGCTTCGCCCCTGCCTTTTCAATTAGCGTCCGGCCGTTCATGGTAACTTTGGCACCAACCGGAATATCCTTGGTTTTGCTGCGGGTAGCACCCGGAAAAAGGTTAAACGAGCTATTTCCAGCTTCTTTGCCTTCGCCACCATCGGGCCAGCTAATCCAAATTTTGGCATTTTGGTCGCGCAGGTTATCCATGGAAAATGTGCAGGAAACTTTGGGGCCTTTGTATGCCGCCATATAGCCATCAGGACTACGTTTAGCAATTTTGTAACGCTCCTGATCGCGGGGGCTCATGTTTTTTAGCATTTCTTCTTCAGCCGCTTCGCTGATGGTTTGGTTTGCTATGCTTAATTCACCAGCGTAATAATTGCTGAGTTTATATTCACCCATAGCATCCATTATAGCAGTATAGCGTTCCTTTGCTTCTGCATCAAGGGTTACTTCAAAAGCCCCCCTTATTTCATCGAGTTTGCGAAAGGTACTACCACGAAGTTTAGCGGTAATCTCAACTTTTACATGCACAATTTGCTTGCCATCGGGTGCGCCCTTTAGCATTTCAGCAATTTCAAAAGTAATGGGGTGCGCCAAAATATCGCTGTAGCCCTTTACTGCATCGGCAGGCGTAGCAAACTTTTCATCCTTTTTATATTTATCGGCAAAATGGTCGTAATATTCAGCAGCAGGGAGAATGCCAAACTGAATAAGGTCGGTTTTATATGCCAATGGAAAATCGGCCTTTTTATTCAGTTTCAGGTTGCTTTCCACATTCCGGTACTTATCATATTCGGGCCATGCCTTTACCACTACCCGATAGTATTCAAGATTGTCGGCATCGGGGCCGGGCAGGTATTCGGTTAGGTTTTTGGGAAGTTTTAAAGTGGCATACACAAAATCTTTACCTGTAAAAGACTTTACATCTGCATCGGGCTTTAAAAAATTATTGGTGAACGTAAGAAAGGCAGACACATCCGCAATACCTGGCTTGGGGTCTTCGTTGCTTTGTATTACCATTTTTCCACTTTCATAACCCTTGCGGATAGCATTAAAATTATTTCCTCCATCTGCAGAACTTGAATTTCCTGAAGCAGGGTTCTCAACTACACCGGCAACGGCATCACTTGTTTTTACCTGTACCGGTTTTTCACTGCTCCCTGCGCCGTTGGTTGCGCTTTTTACTTTGTCCTTTAGTTTGTTCAATTGCGCCTGCGCAACAAACAAATTACACACAAGGCCTAATAATATGGCCGGAATAATTTTAGCAAATTGGGATTTCATAACAATAAATTGGGGTGATTGAAAAATGTAATCGAACCCCAAAATAGAAAGCGATGCTCCTTTTTGCAAGAAAACAGCGTGTACAAAAAAAGGACAGTTTAAGTTGTTGAAATTCAATACTTAATCTATCGAGTGTCCCGGTTTAGTCCACCTGCATTTTTACCTTCTTGGGTAACGTCACATTGCTGTAGGGTTTAAATTTTGTTCTAAAGAGTCTCAAAAGTAAGATCAATCCCCACTTGGCCAAATTGGCTGGAAGCAAGGAAATGCTTTACAAAAAAATATTTTCCAGATATTGGTTCCTGATGTTTCGGTAAATATAAAAGTCCCCATCTATGCTCATTACTTTTAAAGTATTTATCTTCTCCGATGCAACGATGATACTTGCATCTGCAAGATCCATAGGCACATCGCTGAATTTATCGCTGAGATAAATTAGCCTTGAAAGAGAATCCTTTGATAAATCCACAACATGAATGCCACCCCTTTCTATCCATTTTAGCAAATGAACCTGTGCACGTACACTAAAATCCAACATATGGCTTGCTTCTGTTATTACTGGCCAGGTAGTGTAATATCGTAATGAATGGGTACGAATAAACGCAACTGCTCTTTCATGGTAATTGTCCCGCTTGTTAAACAGGGCTATGATGGGTCCGGCGTCAATCAGGATATTTTCCATGTAATTTCTCTTTCAGATTCTGTTTATATTGTTTGGAGCCCTGTGGAGACCCTCCTGAGGCTACTCCAAAAAGGTCTTTACCTAAATCATAAGCTGATTGAGTGGTTTGTTGTTTGTTTAAATAATCTTGTAGCGCTTTTTTCACAATCTCGGATTTAGAAATGGAATGACTCCTGCTTAATTCGCTGAGGCTTTTTTCCATTTCTTTATCAATCCTTACGTTTAACATTACAAATGACATTATTGTAATACAAATGTAATACAAAACAAAAGCAAGTAATTAAATTTCTAACAAAATGCGTCAGCTTTTTTCAATGAAATCCCCACTTGTGTAATTTTGATACGAAAAAAAAAATGGTTTAAATACACCTCCCCATACTCTTTCCACCTTTTTAGTCCTTAAACTTTTTGTAAAAACATTCTCAAGTTCTCCCATTCATTTTCGGTCATATTTTTACGCAGACGGTATCTCCCTTTACGAATACTTTCAGGATTAACACCCAGCATATCACCTGCCTGACTGTCTTTTAGCCCAAGTTTTTCCAGTGCGCATATTTTAGTTTCTGTAGGGGTAAGTTGGGGAAAATGCCGTGAAAGTTTTTCAAAAAAACCGGGATAAATCTGTTCAAACCGTTGCTGAAAAAGAATCCAATCATCGTTGGTACTTACGCGGGCATTTATCAATTCCTGTAAATTTTCCAGCCGCTGTTGATTACTTTCATCTTTCAACAAAGCAAGTTCAGCTGAAATCTCCTGTATCAGTTCATCTTTTTGTATCATACTTCCAGCTACTGAAGCCAATTGCTGTTCCTGGAATTGCAACTGAGTGGCTGCCTGATTACTTTTTTGTTTGCTCAGCCTGAATTGTAATATACCAATAAGTGCCAAAAGGGCCGACAGACCTAAGGCACCATACAGTAGCGTATTTTGTTGACGTTGTTTTGCTCTCAATAATTCCAACGATTTCTCCTTTTTATCCACTTCATACTTTGCCTGCATGTCGGCCACTAACCTTGCATTTTCTACATTCAACATTGAATCTTTCAAGGTATTAAACTGCCGGTAATATTGCAGTGATTTATCGGGCTTACCCAAATCAGCATAAATTTCCGCTACATCTTCCAGTATGGTTTTTTGTAAATGCCTTTCACCAATATTACTAGCGCCATCCAATGCATCCAAGGCGAGTTGCAAGGCTTTAGTTGGATTATTCAGCTTGCGATAGGCCGCAGCCATATTTATTTTTGAATACAAAATCCCTACCGGGTTGGCCCACAAACTATCATTTCTATTCGCTTCATAAAAATAATGCATAGCGGAATCATATCGTTTAACATCATAAAAATTCATGGCAATATTGGTATTCGTTTTTGCTAAACCACCATAATTTTCCAGGCGCTTATAAATAACTACTGCTTCCCGTAACACCAGGTTGGATGAATCGTAATAATTAAGCATTGCATAGGTATTGCCTTTATTACTCAAAATTTTCGCGAGCAATATGGGCATGTTATTTTCGCGGGCAATTTTTTCGGAACGGGTTAGGTAATAATACGAGCGCTGATAATCACCCGAAAAAAAACAAAGACCACCAGCATAATTGCAAACTTGAGCAGCACCAATACTATCCCCAATTTGTTCATAAAGTTTTAGCGCTTCCATCAGTGCATTCATAGATTCAGGCAGAAAATGTTTTTCAAAATGCACCTTTCCTTTTGCCATCCATATTTCAGGAATTAAATCTTTTTCATCTTGCAAATGAGCAAACGAATCTGCCCTGTTCAACATGGTTAATGCTTCCTCGTAATTTCCGAGCATTCCGGTTGCCCAACCTAATTGCACAAGACTTCGTGTTTGCCAATACCTATTTTTTACTTTATCTGCAATGGTTACTGCTTCTCCTGCATACTGTGCCGCTTGTTTTACATTAATATCGCGGAGCTCTTTGCTAATTAGCACCAGCACCCTAATTTTTGATGTATCATCAGGCAAATTTCGCAAGGCAGCTTTTAGGCCTGAAAGATTATCCTGCGCATTCATATTGCCCAAAAAACAACAGGCACCAATGCTGAAAGTGATAATTTTCTTATACGTTATTTTTAATAAGTCCATGCTTGGGTGTGGCAGGTTAATTATTCAAATAAAGTAAAACTTTTTGGGATTGTTAATAATGAAATTATCCTTTTGCTATTTTTAAAAGGAACTGCACAACTTTGCCGCATGCAGCAAACAGTTTCAGACAAAATGAATTCGCCCCGGATTATTTTTATGGGTACGCCCGAATTTGCCGTTGCTTCGCTTAATGCATTGGTGGATGCAGGCTTTAATATGGTAGCTGTAATTACAGCACCTGATAAGCCCGGTGGCCGCGGTATGCACTTGCAACAAAGCGCTGTAAAAAAATATGCTGCCGAGAAAAACATTCCCGTGCTGCAACCTGAAAAACTGAAAAATCCCGATTTTCTTGCATTGCTCCAAAGTTATAACGCTGATTTACAGGTGGTAGTAGCCTTTCGCATGCTGCCCGAAGTAGTGTGGAATATGCCGCCCATGGGAACTATCAATGTTCATGGATCACTTTTACCGCAATACCGTGGCGCTGCGCCCATCAACTGGGCCGTAATTAATGGAGAAAAGGAAACCGGCGTTACCACCTTCAAATTGCAACATGCCATTGATACTGGTGATATATTGTTGCAAACATCACTTGAAATTGGACCTGACGAAACAGCGGGCGAAATACACGACCGGATGAAAGAGCTAGGCGCAAGTGTCTTGGTAAAAACGGTGAAAGGATTATTAGATGGTTCTTTACACCCGCTTCCGCAAAAGGATTGG
Organism: Chitinophagaceae bacterium; assembly: GCA_041740575.1. Lineage (GTDB taxonomy): Bacteria > Bacteroidota > Bacteroidia > Chitinophagales > Chitinophagaceae > Phnomibacter. The sequence goes on from JBGSLS010000005.1 coordinate 55,548, forward strand.
AACGAAGCACTTACACACGCCCCAAAAATTTTCACTGAAACCTGTAAAATCGACCCGACAAAAAAATCAATCGTAGTACATAATCTTATTCGAGGACTTTCCCCATTCCCCGGTGCATTTACCCATCTAGATGGAAAAATGCTGAAAATCTTTAAAAGCCATATTGCAAGCGACATTCCTGCACCACTTCAACCTGGACAATGGTTTAACGATGGAAAACACCGGCTTTCGCTATGTTGTGCGGATGGTTGGATTGACTTGTTGGAATTGCAATTGGAAGGTAAAAAAAGAATGGAGGTGCAAGATTTTTTGAGGGGGTATAGGATGCTTTAGGGCTTCGCGTTTGATGTTTGATGTTTGAATGTTGGCTGACGCACCTAAAACTCACACATCACACTCCATTCACTATTCACTACTTACCTTTCCCACTTCCTTATTCCTTATTATTTATTTCTTATTACTTATTTCACCTTTCATATCCCCTCATTCAAAAAACACCTCCGTGCCTCCATTCCCATACCAGGGATGATAATGCTGACTAAAACTTCTTATGCCCTCCCGGAAACGCAAGATTTCATGAACTTCGTCGCGCAATTTTCCTTTGCCAAGGCCGTGGATTACCCAAGCCTGTTTCATATAGTTAAGTTGTGCCCGGTCAAGCCATTTTACAAACTCCCGCAACTGTATATCGAGTATTTCACCGGATGACATGCCACCTGAATCTTCAATCAATTTTTCAATATGCAAATCTATTACAGATGGTGGCGCCAGATCTTCCTTTGGCTGTTTTCCTGATTTAACTTTAAAACCCGCAGCTTGTAATGCATTAAGCGGATTTATTTCGGGTGCAGGCGGTGCAATGCTCACCTGTTTATGCGGATAGGTTTCAAAAAGCATAAAATCAAGGTAGGGATCGCCTTTAAACTTTAGCTCTTCTATCCTTTTAAAAAGCTGCTTTCCACGTGGCTTGTACGATGCTTCAAAATATTCTGCTCTTTTTTTATCATGCGAAAGCAGGCTGAATTCAAAATCGAAGGATGGCCCGTCGTTAATGTTTTCAAAAGGAATATCCATCAGGTAAAAATCAGTCAAAGCGGGTATTTCACTTTGTAATTCGGTATCGGTTGCGCCTTTAAACCTAAGCCAGAAATGGAACAACATGCCATCGTCGGTTTGGTTTACCAGGTATATTTTAAACCCTTCCACCAAATCATCATCAAACACATCTTTGCTGAAAACCGGGAATAATAGCAGCCACATACCTTCTTTTACCATATACTTGGGAGCAGGCTTCTCGCGGCTTACATCTTCTATATATTTTTTGGCCAACTTGGGCGGGCCTGCGGGCTTTTCCTTTTTAAACATTTTGTAATAAGGAAAATCCAACTGATCGGTATAAGCCGGAAACTTTACCCCGCGCACGTTTACCAGTACCATGTCTTTTCCAAGTATCTCTTCCACCACTCCATCTTCGTTGCTGTGTTTTACTACCACAGCGTCCCCTTTTTCAAATTTCATTTGTTGCCTTTATTTTTTTAATGGACAAAACCTATCCCCCCATGAGCGGAAAGTGAAGCCCACCAAAAGACACGTCCAACCCATTTTAAAATGGTTCCTGCGTACTTTTTATACTGCAAAGAAACGAATATAACCAGGGTATCAGGCTTTTTCTGCCATTCCGAGTTTCGATTTGCGGTATCCGTATAAGAAATATACACACAATCCGGCACCCATCCATACAAAAAACCATAACCAGCTTACGGGTGGAATTTCAATCATAAGGTACAGGCAGCATAATGCGCCTAAAATAGGAATGGAAGAATATTTACGGATAAAAGAAAAAATACCTACCAAAACGGCAATAAATACAAAAACAAGGAACAATACTTCCTGGTAGTTTTCATGGCCAAGATTGGCAAACGCAGTAGTAATACGATCCCAACCCAAAAACAAAAACAAGGCAACCAGTGCAGGAATAAGGAATTGCCCATTGATATAAGGAAGGTGGAACTTACCCGGTTGCGATGCTACCCTTGGCAACGCAAGCACTCCTGCACAAACCAACACAAAGGCAAAAAGCGTACCGATGCTTGTAAGGTCGGTAACCAAACTACTTGGTAAAACCAACACCGGGATACCCACTAAAAAACCAGTAACAATGGTTGCAAAAGATGGCGTTTGATACTTAGGATGAATTTTTCCAAATGCTTTAGGCAATAGCCCATCGCGGCTCATACTCATCCAAATACGCGGCTGACCCAGTTGAAAAACCAGCAACACACTCGTAGTAGCCACTACAGCACTGATGGAAATAATATACCCAATCCAGTTAAGCCCGATTCGATCAAAAACAAATGCCAACGGATCATCCACATTTAATTCGGTATAATTAACCATCCCCGTAAGTACCAAAGCAATAAGGATGTACAAAACCGTACAAATCAATAAAGAATACAACATCCCTTTTGGCAAATCACGCTGTGGATTTTTGCATTCTTCGGCTGTAGTACTTATTGCATCAAAACCAATATAGGCATAAAAAACAGCACTCACTCCCGCAAGAACCCCTGTAAAACCATTGGGCAAAAAGGGAGACCAGTTTTCAGGCTGTACAAAAAAGAAACCTACGATAATAACCAGGATAATTACGGCTATTTTAAAGATCACCATAAAGTTGGCACTTTTTTTACTCTCCTTCATACCCACGTAAGCAAGCCAGGTAATAAGACCTACAATTACAAAGGCAGGCATATTGAGAAACAATTTGGTACCCATAATCACGGGTGCCGTTTCGAAGCCTGATATTATTCTTTGTGCTTCCTGTGCTATAATGCCGCCTTCGCTTAACCGCGGACCGGATGCATTATACGCATCCTGTGCTGCCGATGAATTGGTAGTCATCCAGTAAGGTAATTCAAGCCCAACCCCCTGAAGTAAATTATTAAAATAACTACTCCAGCTAATGGCTACCACAATATTTCCAATGGCATATTCAAGAATAAGTGCCCAGCCAATTATCCACGCAATCAGTTCACCAAAACTAACATAGGCATAGGTATAGGCACTACCGCTGATGGGTACACGACTTGCAAATTCGGCATAGCATAATGCACTAAATCCACAGGTGATGGCGGTAATTACAAACAGGAGCGATATACCCGGACCGCCATTGCTAGCCGCAGAACCAATGGTTGAAAAAATGCCGGCACCAACCACGGCCGCAATGCCTAAAAAAGTTAAATCCTTTACCGTAAGTACTTTATTGAGTTTATGGCCTTCTTCATCATGACCGGCCTCACTACTCATTCCGGCAATATCTTTTCTACGAAATAGCGACATGTTTTGGTTTGTTTTTCGGGAGCAAAACTGGCTTAAGACCAATATTTTCTCAGCGCCCCGGTTAAAATAAAGAGGCAAAATAGTGTTTTTGTATAAATCCTTAAGCAAACCAATGGAAAGGTTGATCAAATCAGCGGAATTAATGAAAACTAATACAGGTTTTCCACAATCCGTAATGCCCAACTAAAATTTTACGGTGGCAAACATAGGTCTATGGATTAGGTTTGCAGTATATTGAATATGGAAATGGCAAAAGAATGGTATGAGCAATGGTTCGACTCTCCTTATTATCATCAATTGTATTTTAAACGGGATGAGAAGGAAGCTGATGCCTTTATCCGGCGGCTTGTAAACCACCTGAATCCATCGGCAGGCAGTACCATGCTTGATGTAGCTTGTGGTAAGGGAAGGCACAGCCTCGGACTTGCCAATCTTGGGTTTGATGTTACAGGGATCGATTTATCGCACCAATCCATCAAAGAAGCCAAACAATTTGAAAAGGAAAACCTGCATTTTTATGAACATGATATGCGTCAACCTTTTCGCATTAACTATTTCGATTATGCATTTAACTTCTTTACCAGTTTTGGTTATTTCGATCAACCACGTGAGCATGACGCCGCTATCCGAACCATAGCCCAATCCGTTCACCTGAATGGAACGCTTGTAATTGATTACCTGAATGTACATTACGCCGAAGACAGGCTTATACATGAAAGTGATATAGACATTGATGATTACCATTTTCATATTACCAAGTGGATGAATGAATCCCATTTTTATAAAATAATAAAAGTGGAACATCCCAGGCTACCGGAACCAAAGATTTTTAAAGAACAGGTAGCCAAATTTTCGCTTGGCGATTTTACCGATATGCTAGCCTACCAGGGCATGCAGATAAGGGAAGTATTTGGCACTTACGATCTTGGATCTTACCATGTACGCAATACGCCGCGTATGATTATGATTGCAAAAAAAATAAAACCATATTAATCGTGTATTCGCATAGCACCAATATCCGCATTCACTACGCATTAACCGATCAGATGGGGGTAGTTTACCATGGCCATTATGCGCAATTCTTTGAAATTGCACGTACGGAGTCTATTCGCAATCTCGGCTTTTCGTATAAATCAATGGAAGAAATAGGCATTGCATTGCCGGTGGTGGATATGCATACGCGCTTTTTGCGTCCTGTTCGTTACGATGAAATGATTACCGTTACCGTTAGCCTTCGCGAAATGCCGGTACACCATAAAATTTTATTCCACGGCGAAATACATAACGAATCCGGCGAAATTTGCACCACCGGAACCGTAACACTTTATTTTATGGAAATGAAAGGAATGAAACGCACCACCCTGCCTGAAGAAATGCGGAAGGCGTTACTCCCTTTTTTCCAGGCTACCCCGGATACTCCGCATTAATATCGGCTGCCTGCACAATATCAAAAACAAAAGCTGCTGCCAGCCGCGATGTACGGCTGTCAACATCAAATGCAGGATTCACTTCGCTTATATCAATGGAAGTGACTTTCCCACTGAGTATAATATGCCTTAGCAATCTTTTAAACATGGCATTCGGCGCAATGCCATTGAACGATGAAGCGCTCACACCTGGCGCATAAGGTGAGGCAAATACATCCATATCCAGCGTTACCAGCAATTTATCGGCATTGGCTATTATACCATTTATGGTTTGCAACATTTTGCTCAACTGATCGTTGGTAAAATGTTCGGCCAGGAAATAAGGGAATCCCTTTTCAATGGCTACTTCAAAAAGCCTGCGTGTATTGCTGTATTGCTGAATACCTACTACAAGATAATGCAGCGGATTGCCGGAAGCATCGCAGGCATCTGCTATTTGCTGTGCCCAACTTCCCGAATTTCCACCAACACTTGGGTTATAGTGCCTCAAATCAAAATGGGCATCAAAATTAATTACGCCTACCTCAGTCTTTTTAGGAAGACTCCCAAGCGCCTTGAACCCACATAGTGCCGTTTCATGTCCGCCACCCAATACAATGGGAAGATAACCTTCTGCAATAATTGTTGCAATATGGGTACTCATTAATTCCTGTGCTTCTTCCAGGTTACTGTCGTTACACACCACATCGCCTGCATCAATCATTACAATATGATCGGCCACCATAGGGAAATTACAGCAGGCTGCACGTATAGCAGCCGGGGCATGTGCTGCACCGGTGCGCCCTTGGTTTCGGTGAACCCCTTCATCGCAACAAAAACCAATAATAGATACACCTTGCTGGTGTTCGGATAGCTTTGGAATACTTTGGGTATCGCAACAGGTGATTATCTGATGCCAGCGGAGTAAGTCGGGTTCGGTGCCATCTATGCGACCATGCCATGTTTCAGCGCCCGTTTTTCGGTAAAAGGCCATAACAAGAAATAAGATGCATAAATATACGAACTAATTGGTATACCATCAGGCCCATACTTTAAAGGGTTTCATTTTCCCCTGGTGGTATAAAATTTCACGATGATCGTTGATAGGAAAAGCCACCATATGTGCCAGTTTTCCGGCGGTAATACTTCCCCTATCGGTTAGTGAAAGCGCTTTGGCTGCACGGTATGTTAACCCGGCAAATGTTTCGGCGAAAGATAGTTTTTCATAAACCCCAAGCAGGGAAGCCTGTATCAGCAAATCGCCCATGGGTGCCGATCCGGGGTTCCAATCGCTAGCGATTGCAAGACAACAACCGGCATTGAGCAGTTTGCGGGCTGGTGCAAAAGGAATGCCCAACCCAAGCGAAGCTCCGGGCAATACCATAGCCACTGTATTACTCGCAGCAAGCGCAGCAATATCATCATCCTGTGAAGCTTCAAGATGATCGGCGCTTACGGCACCCATACTTGCAGCGAGGCTTGCACTACCGGGTGTAAACTGGTCGGCATGCACGGTAATGGCAAAGCCCAAATCCTTTGCAATTTGTAAATACTTTTTCGCATCCTTTATGGAAAAAGCAGTTTCTTCAACAAAAATATCTACCCTGTTACTTAACACATCTGCTTTTATTTTTGGTAATAATTCATTTGCCATCCATAATAAATAATCCGCATGCGTTCCCTGGAAATCTTTAGGCAAAGTATGTGCCGCAAGACAGGTAGGTATAAGCGTAGCCTTCGTTTGCAAGGATGCTGCCTTTATGGCGCGCAGCATTTTCAATTCATCTTCCACCGTTAATCCATATCCACTTTTTATTTCAATGGTAGTAACGCCTTCCGATAAATGTCGTGCTATGCGTTGCAATACGTCAAACGTCAAGTTTTTCTCCGTTGCCTTGCGTGTATGCTGTACACTGCGCCAAATACCGCCACCTTCGCGGGCAATTTCCAAATATGTCTTTCCTTGTAATTTCAGGTTGTAATCCTGTGCACGCGAACCGGCAAAACATATATGGGTATGCGCATCAATCAATCCCGGTAAAAGCACCGAAGGTTGGTCCACAAACTCAATATCTGCCATCGGATATTTTATGCGTAATTCATAATATTTCCCAACGGCAACAATGCTTCCGTTTTCTATTACCACACCCCCATTTTCTATAATGGTTAGTTGCTCATCTTTTAGCGCTCCTTTTAGCGGTAGATTATCAAAAGGTATCACCTGCTTAAATGGACCAACAAGTATATTTGGATGTGAAGCCATGGGGAAAGCAAAATCGTTTTGATCAAGAATCATCGAAAATAAGGAACCCGCGAGCCGTAATTGTAAAAAAACTGCAATTTTATTAAAGCCGCAAAGGTTTGCAGTATAGTTTTTCCATGAACAGAAACCAAGTTCTGTAAATAACCCCTATTTTGCCGGAGTATTTGATGTTGCTTTAACCATTTGAAAAAAATATTGCATGCCGGATAATGTATATGATGCTATTGTGGTAGGTTCTGGAATTTCCGGAGGCTGGGCGGCCAAGGAATTAACGGAAAAAGGATTGAAAGTAATTATGCTCGAAAGAGGGCGCGATGTAAAACATGTAAAAGATTACGTCAACGCAAACAAACATCCGTGGGAATTTCCGCACCGCGGTGGAAAAACGAAGGAGATGCGCACCAATTACCCTGTACTTGACCGCGACTATCCACTGAACGAAATGAACCTGGATTTTTGGGTGAATGAACAGGAGAGCCCTTATGTGGAAGTAAAGCGATTTGATTGGTACCGTGGCTATCATGTAGGCGGACGCTCACTTACATGGGGCAGGCAAAGCTACCGGCTCGGCGATCTTGATTTTGAAGCCAACCTGAAAGACGGGCATGGTGTAGATTGGCCCATCAGGTATAAGGATATTGAAAGCTGGTACACGTACGCCGAAAAATTTGCCGGCATTAATGGCCGGGCAGAAAATTTCCCCGGTCTCCCTGATGGCAGCTATTTACCTGCTATGGAAATGAATTGTGTGGAAAAAGATGTTGCCGATCGCGTACGCAAGCATTTTGAAGGCAAACGCATTATTACCATGGGGCGCAGTGCCAACTTAACCGTACCACATAATAACCGTACCAATTGTCAATACCGCAATAAGTGTTGGTTAGGATGCCCGTTTGGGGCCTATTTCAGCACACAATCGGCCACGCTGCCGGCAGCTATGGCAACCGGAAATTTAACCCTTCGTCCATTCAGCATTGTTACAAAAATTTTGTACGATAAGGATACTAAAAAAGCAAGGGGTGTTGAGGTGCTCGATGCTGAAACCAATCAGACCTACGAATATTTTGCCAAAATTGTATTCCTGAATGCGTCTTCCTTTAATTCTACCTGGGTTTTATTAAATTCAGCCACCGATATATGGCCGGGCGGATTGGGCAGCAGCAGCGGCGAACTAGGTCACAATGTAATGGATCACCATTTCCGGCTAGGTGCCAGTGGCGAAGCCGAAGGGTTCGATGATAAATATTATTATGGAAGAAGACCCAACGGTATTTATGTACCGCGGTTTGTAAATATCCTTGGCGATAAACGTGATTATGTACGTGGATTTGGTTACCAGGGGAGTGCAAGCAGGCAAGGTTGGGGCAGGAACATTGCTGAAATGAATATTGGCGCTGATTTTAAGGACGAATTATGCGAACCCGGCAAATGGACCATGGGTATTACTGCCTTTGGCGAAGTATTACCTTATCATGAAAATAAAATTTCGCTGGATAAAACTATGAAGGACAAATGGGGACTTCCGGTATTGGCCATTGATGTGGAGATAAAAGAAAATGAACAAAAAATGCGGAAAGATATGATGTCGGAAGGGGCAGCCATATTGAAAGCCGCGGGGCTCAAAAATGTACACACATTTGATAATGGATATGGATTTGGCCAAGGCATTCACGAAATGGGAACTGCACGCATGGGTCGAGATCCAAAAACTTCGGTATTAAATGAATGGAACCAGGTTTGGGATTGTAAAAATGTATTTGTAACCGATGGTGCCTGTATGACATCGGCATCCTGTGTAAACCCGAGCCTTACCTATATGGCATTAACGGCGCGGGCTGCTGACTATGCTGTGAGTGAACTTAAAAAAGGAAATTTATAAAGTTGTACTATTTCCTTTTAATACCATTAAAGCCAACACCATTTATAGGGTCCTTATAAAAACGTAAAAATGCCAGATCAGGATTATGATGCTATTGTAGTGGGAAGTGGAATTTCGGGCGGCTGGGCTGCAAAGGAGCTTACCGAAAAAGGACTCCGTGTGCTCATGTTGGAGCGGGGCGGACCTTACGACCACATTAAGGATTATACAACTGCCAATAAAAATCCCTGGGAATTTGAACACAGGGGAAATACCACAGAAAAGCAACGAAAGGATTACCCGGTAATTCACAGGGGTTGGGCGGCAAGCGAAGCGGTAATGGATGGATGGGCAAATGAAACAGAAAACCCTTATGTGGAAGACAAACCTTTTACCTGGTGGCGATCTTACCGGATGGGTGGCCGCTCTGTATTATGGGGAAGACAAAGCTATAGGTGGAGCCAAATGGATTTTGAAGCCAATGCAAAAGATGGTATTGCCATTGACTGGCCTATTCGCTATAAGGATATTGAAAAATGGTATGATTATGTAGAAAAATTTGCGGGCATCAGTGGCTCGCCGGAAGGTTTGCCCCATTTACCCGATGGCCGGTTTTTACCCCCAATGGATTTAAACTGTGTAGAAAAAGATGCAGCAGCGCGTATGAAAAAGTTTTTTAATGGTAACCGCCACATGATTATTGGCAGGGTTGCCAACCTTACTGCCGCCATAGAAGGAAGAAATGCATGTCAGTTCAGGAACCGTTGCTGGGAGGGCTGCCCCTTTGGAGGTTATTTCAGTACCCAATCTTCTACCCTTCCTGCAGCCATGAAAACCGGGAAATTAACCGTAAGACCATGGAGCATAGTAACTAAAGTTTTATACGATAAAAATACAAGCAAAGCTACCGGCGTAGAAATAGTAGATGCCGAAACCAACCAAACCTATACATACAAAAGCAAAATCGTTTTCCTGTGTGCTTCTACTTTAAACAGTACATGGATACTAATGAATAGCGCTACAGATATTTGGCCAAAAGGACTTGGCAGTAGCAGCGATGAACTAGGACATAATGTAATGGACCACCATTATAACCTAGGTGCAAGCGGGCTTATTGAAGGTTATGAAGACAAATATTATTATGGAAGAAGGGCGAATGGATTTTATATCCCTCGTTTTGTAAATATCAACAACGATAAGCGCAATTACCTGCGTGGATTTGGATACCAGGGAAGTGCCAGCAGGGATGGATGGCACCGGCAAATTGCAGAGTTATCGATTGGTAAAGATTTTAAAGATGCACTTACCGAACCAGGTGTTTGGAAAATGGGCATGACGGCGTTTGGCGAAATTCTGCCAGACCACCTAAACCGTATTTACCTGCATACCGAAAAAAAGGACAAGTGGGGGCTGCCAGTGCTTGCCATGGATGCTGAATTGCAGGAGAATGAAAAGCTGATGCGAAAAGATATGTTAACCGAAGCGGTAGCCATGCTGAAAGCTGTTGGTGGAAAAAATATAGAGACATATGATTCGGGACATGCGATGGGCCATGGCATACATGAAATGGGAACTGCACGCATGGGACGCGATGCAAAAACATCGGTACTCAATGAATGGAACCAGGTATGGGATTGCAAAAATGTTTTTGTAACCGATGGTGCCTGTATGACTTCATCTGCCTGCCAAAATCCTTCGCTTACTTATATGGCATTAACAGCGAGGGCGGCTGATTTTGCAGTAGCCGAATTAAAAAAGCAAAATATATAAACCTATAAACAGGTCGATTACTACATCAAATTATTGAACGTATTAAATGTATAAAACATGAATAGAAGAGAATTAATTCAAAACATTTCATTGCTGCTTGGCGGTACCATTGTAGGCGGCAGTATTTTTATGCAACAAGGCTGTAAGCAAGCCACACCACAAGTAGCTGACCTGCTATCGGAAAGTAAACAAGCATGGCTTGCTGAATTAGTAGAAACCATATTACCCGCAACAAAAACACCCGGTGCAAAAGAAGCAGGTGTAGCTGCATTTATACCCGTAATGGTGAAAGATTGTTATACCCCTGAAAATCAAAAAATATTTTTAGATGGCATGGTTACCATTGACAAATTGAGCAATGAAAAATTCAAGAATGATTTTGTTTCCATTACGCAGGAACAAAGAACTGAATTACTTACCGAATTAGATAAAGAACAAAAAGAATATCAGTCGGCCAAGAAAAAAGAAGATCCTTCACATTATTTCAGAATGATGAAAGAACTTACATTGCTTGGCTTCTTTACATCTGAAACGGGTGCTACCAAAGCCATGCGTTATATAGCCATCCCCGGAAAATATGAAGGCTGTATTCCTTATGTAAAAGGTGATAAGGTATGGGCTACCTGATTTTGCTGCGTAAATGATGGAGAAAATTCAGCAAAAAAAAATGGTATCATCCTTTTACCATTATGCCCCTATCTTTATCCATCACCAACCTTGCATAACCAATGCCGGGAAAACGTAAAAAATGGCCGCTGCATATTTCTATACTCGCCGGATTAGTTGCGGGTTTGCTTTGGGCCTTTCTCGCTGCAGAATTTGGATTCCGTGATTTTACACTCCAATGGATTGATCCTTTTGGTGTTATTTTTATACGATTACTCAAACTAATTGCGCTTCCGCTTATACTGTTCAGCATTGTAAGCAGCCTTGCATCTTTACCCGACATAAGGCTCATAGGCCGCATGGGAATTAAAACATTTGCGATGTACTTACTAACTACAGTACTCGCTGTAAGTACAGGATTAGCATTGGTTAACTTGCTGAAACCGGGGGAGCAATTACCCGAAAAACAATTAATAACCAACAGGCTTGCTTACGAAACCTGGGTGAACCAAACACCTGGCATAATCAAAAGCGATACGTTTCAATTTTTACTGCGACCTGAATATTTTGACCAAAAAATAAATGCAGAAGCACCTTCAGATAGCATCACAAAAAAACTTCCATCATTACAAGAAGCCGATAGTCCATTGCAATTTTTTGTGGATGCCATTCCTGATAATATTTTCGGTGCCTTAAGCACCAATGGTTCCATGCTGCAAATTATTTTCTTTGCCATTTTCTTTGGTGTAGCACTTGGACTAATTCCTGCTGTAAACAGAAAACCATTACTTGATATCATGCTATCGGCCAATTCGGTAATGATGAAAATGGTTGACATGGTAATGAAAGTGGCGCCATTTCTTGTGTTTGCGCTTGTTGCCGGCACCATGTGCAGAACTGCAGAAAACACCAAAGCAATGGTTCAATTATTTGCAGGACTTGGTGGCTATGCACTCACCGTTTTAATAGGACTATTTTTTTTAATTGGCCCGGTTTACTTTTTAATTCTAAAATTTTTTTCAGGTCATAAAAATATAAAAGCCTTTTATAAAGCCATTAGCCCCGCACAATTATTGGCATTCAGTACCTGTAGTACCGCCGCAACGTTGCCGGTTACCTTTGAATGTCTTGATGAATTAAAAATACCAAGACAGGTATCTTCATTTGTACTTCCTATTGGTGCCACAATCAATATGGATGGCACATCGCTTTACCAGGCAGTGGCGGTAATTTTTTTGGCACAAATGCATATGGTAGATCTTAGCCTTAGCCAACAACTTACGATTGTTCTTACTGCAACACTTGCCAGTATTGGCGCGGCATCAGTTCCCGGCAGTGGAATCATCATGTTGCTGATGGTGCTGCAATCGGTTGGTCTCAATCCTGCATGGGTGGCGATTATTTTACCTGTTGACAGGTTGCTTGATATGTGCCGCACAGTTTTAAATGTAACCGGCGATTGTGTAGTAGCAAGTGTGGTATATGGTAAAAATTACAGAACGAAAATATTACCTGATACCATACCAACTTCTACCTGATTCTATCCGGAAAATCAGTAATTAAACCATCCACCCCCAGTGCTTTTATTTTTTGGGCAGTAGCGGTGTCATTAATCGTCCAGGGAATGATACGCATACCATTTTTTTTGCATGCATCTACCAATACTGCATCCACCCTTTCATAGGCGGGCGAATAAATGGCCGGCACAAAACCCAACTGGTCCAAATGATCTTGCAAACTCCCTTTATCATCAGGTTCTACCAAGGCTGCAAGCATAATTTCAGGAAAAGCTTTATGCGCATATTGCAGCGAACGAAAATCAAATGATTGAATAATGGTTTTGTTTTCTATTTCACCCTTCTTCAGCACATCCACTAACAGGTTTACAAATATGTCAGGTGTGGGATGGTACAGATTATCACCTGCAGGTAAACATTTCGTTTCGATATTAAAAAAAGGTATGGGTTTATTATTCTCGCTGCACCATTTACGTACAGCCAAAATTACATCACTCAGCAGTGGTTTCACAGCTTTCATTTTTTGCTGTTCAGGAAAACGCGGATGTGGCTGCATGCCCACATCGTAACCCTGCACTTCCGCATAATTCATTTTATACATATTCAACCCGCGCTCTTCGCCAAGGGTAACCGGCTTGCCGTCGGGCTTTGTACTTATTTCGTGATTAAAAAATGGTTCGTGACTCAGGAATACCTGATTACCGGAAGTAATCGATGCATCCATTTCCAGGGTTGTTACGCCCAATTCCAATGCCTTTATCATTGCAGGAATGGTATTTTCAGGCATCAGTCCGCGGCAACCGCGATGCCCCTGCAAATCGAAATCAATTTCATTAGCAATCATAGTCGATGATTTTGGAGATAGCGAACAGCCTGCTAAAAATAAAAGACTCAATATAGTTAATCGTGGCATGATTCAAAGATAACTATCATCATTTATCATCCATCATTCAGCTTACATTTGAACATCATAATTTTTTTTCTGATGTTTCGTTATATTTTATTTTCATTCATCATTTTGACAGCAGTTTCCATTCCGGCGTCATCACAACATGCACCCTTGCGCATTGGCATAGCGGGATTAACCCATACGCATGTGCATTGGTTACTTGGCAGGGGAAACCGCAATGATGTAAAAATTGTGGGTATTGCGGAGCCAAACCGCGCACTTGCTGAACGCTATGCCAAACAATACAATCTTCCGCCAGACATATTTTTTTCATCGTTGGAAGAAATGATAAATGCTACGAAACCCGAAGCAGTAGCGGCTTTCGGTAGTATTTACGAACATTTGAATGTTGTAGAAATTGCTGCTCCTAAAGGTATACATGTGATGGTAGAAAAGCCACTTGCGGTGAATATCAAACATGCAAAAAAAATGGAAGCATTGGCGAAAAAATATAACATTCAATTGCTCACGAATTACGAAACTACCTGGTATCCAACGGTACACGAATCGAAAGAACGATTAAAAAACGGTGAAGTAGGTGCCATAAGAAAAATGATTGTGCGCGATGGACATAAAGGCCCGAAAAAAATTGGCGTTAACGCAGAATTTTTAGAATGGCTCACCGACCCTGTGCAAAATGGTGGTGGTGCCCTGGTGGATTTTGGTTGCTATGGAGCCAATATTGCCACCTGGATGCTCGATGGCAAACGCCCGCTGAGTGTAACGGCGGTAACGCAGCAACTACAACCTGAAAACAATCCGAAAGTGGATGATGATGCAACGATACTGGTCACCTATGATACCATCGGTGTAGTAATACAGGCATCCTGGAACTGGCCGGTTGGTCGAAAGGATATGGAAATTTACGGTCTTACCGGTGCGTTGTATGCCGATAACAAAAACCAACTGCGCATACGCACTGCCACAGGTTACGATGCTTTTACAGAAAATATTTTTACCCTTCCTGACCGCACCACACCTTATGATGATCCATTTGCATTATTTGCGGCTGTCATCAACAAACAAATAATTCTTACTCCTTTCAATCTTTCATCCCTAGAAAACAATATGCTGGTGGTGGAAATACTGGAAGCGGCGAAGAAAAGTGCGAAAACAGGGAAGACCGTTAAATTAAAATAACGGGCTGAAGTTTATTTATTGACATTGGGTACGCGCTCATAAATACAGTAACCGCAAAGAAAAAAAGGAAATGCCCGCAAAGAAAAAAAGTTGATAAACTCTCTGCGGACTTTGCGCAAAAATCTTTGTGCTCTCTGCGGTTACATTTTTGATAATATGAATCAAACCCTATGCATGTGGGCTATGCGCATCATGCCACACCGACGAAAAATCCCCTACTACCACCGGCTTTTCCGCAGCCGGATGCAACCTGTGCAATTGTAACCCGGCAATATCATCTTCAGTAACTACCCGGTGAATAGGATTCAGCGTACCACCCACCTGCCCTGCCAACGCGTCAGGGTCGTATTGAAAATGCGGATCGGTAATGGTACCGCGCGGATACATAATACCCGGCAAACCCATGCCACGGATATCAAGATCTTCCGGGTGTTCAAGCCCAAGCGTGTGACCGTATTCATGTGCGGCTGTGCTACCTGTATGCAGCAGGTTGCCGAGTTTAAAGTAACCTGTATTGCTGCCTATTCCATCTACAAATGAAATATCAAGACCCGAATATGTTTCAATGCGGAAATAATTGTTCAAAGGATTATCATTATACCATACATCTTCGGGTTTCAGATCGGGCGCATAGATTCCTTCTATTTCAAATTGTAACAACAAGCCGTTTACTTCAAACGCCGGGGCATTCCAATACCGGGCAATATCATCGGCAATCGCGCGGGATAGTTCATCGTTTGCTTCATTTCCATAAAAATAGATTAAGGATCGCAGCAGCAGTAAGCCCCTTTCATGATCAGGAAAAAGTATGCCCAAGGTTACTTTTTTGTTGTTTAGTATTTATTGTTTATTGTTTATTGTTTATTGTTGGCTGACGCATTTTTATTGATCTGCGATTATCTGGTGCGCCACGAGGCGTGTGTTTTATAAATCAATAAATTAAATACCTAGAAAGATGAAAGTTCTTTCCAATCAAATTTGCCGTTCGGGTTGAAGTGTCACCGACAAACTGCTGCAGTAATGCAACTTTTTGAAGCTTGGTGATTACTGACCCTGTAAGCTGCATCAGTTAAGCCTCGTTAAGCAGTCGGTATTGGCCAGTCTCTCAGATTTGATGAAGCCTGCTACGGATGGTTGAAGCAACGGCAATTTGCAAACCATCTGGATACCCGGGGTAGTATGGTGTTGCGTGCAGGGCTAAGGTAGCACATGAACGTGGGATACCCCAGCGATGCCTGATAGTCCTGGCAGTCGGGGGAGTCGGAGATGCCCATAGTAGTGGATGACCCACGGAAAGGTAAAAACGTGGTTAGCGAAGGGGCATTACTAACATAAAAGTTTACACAAGTAAAAGACAGACAGAATTGATGAAAAATCAGCAAAGTGTTGAAGCAAAGGTACAGATGGAGCTATTCGCAAAGCGAAAAAGTGAGATGACTGATGCGGAAAGAGTTCTATTACTTCGGGGTAAACTATATCAAAAAGCCAAACAGGAAAAGGGCTACAAGTTTTACATTCTGTACGACAAACTGTATTCACCTTACATGCTACGTGAGGCGTGGCAACAAGTGAGGGCCAATGGCGGCTCGTCAGGCATCGATGGTACTACCATTAAAGACATTGAATCCTATGGCGTAGATGTCTATCTTACCGAACTTGGTGAAGAACTACGCAAACGGACGTATAAGCCAATGGCCGTAAAACGGGTAATGATACCCAAAGCCAATGGTGGGGAACGCCCGTTGGGCATACCCGTGGTAAAAGACAGGATAGCGCAGGCAGTATGTAAGCTGGTACTCGAACCCATTTTCGAGGCCGACTTTGAGGAAAGTTCCTATGGGTTCCGCCCCAACCGCAGCTCTAAAGACGCTATGTCCTCCATCAAAGTGCACCTTCAATCGGGCAAAACATCTGTACTGGATGCCGATTTAAGCAAATACTTTGATACGATACCACATGACAAATTAATAATAACACTAAAGGAACGGATAACCGACCCCCGTGTACTCGATTTGATTACCATGTGGCTAAAGGCACCTGTGTCGGAGGGCGGCCAGTTAAAGGGTGGCAAAAAGAACAAGTTAGGTACGCCGCAGGGAGGGGTAATATCGCCCTTACTGGCCAATGTGTACCTTCACTTGCTCGACCGCATAGTGAATAAACCAGAGAGTATGTTTGCGAAGCTGGGTGTAAAAATAGTACGGTATGCCGATGACTTTGTGTTGCTTGGCAGTAGTATAACTGATGGTGTTATGGAGCGGATTAAAAGTCTGCTGAACCGCATGGGTCTTACGCTAAATGAAGAAAAGACAAAGCGGACGGATGCACGGGAAAATCCTTTTAATTTTCTTGGTTTCACCATACGATACAGCATAGACCTGTTCAACAAGTCGAAGCGGTACTGGGAAATTTTCCCAAGTACAAAATCGGAGACGAAAATCAGGGAAAAGCTAAGAGATTATCTTGGCAAGCACGGACATAGCTCTGCAAAAGATATCGCCAAAGGTTTAAATTCGATTATTCGTGGCTGGCTGAACTACTTTGATATAAAGGGGGTTAGCTATGCAGCCATGGGTAAGCGCAGGCTACGCCACTACCTAAGTACAAAGCTATATCGTTACTATAACCGGAAAAGTCAGAGAAAGAGCAGGCTTTATGGACAAAAAGCCTTTGAGGTACTGGTCAGCCGTCATGGTCTGATAGACCCAACAAAATACCATGCTCCGACACGACCACTGTGAAAGCTAATGACGAAAATGTTAGGAAAGCCGTATGCAGGAAAACTGCACGTACGGTTTGATGAGGGGGTAGGTAAGGGCAATTGCTCTTACCACTCTACTCTACAGTTATCTGCGGGAGACTATACCCCGCAGGTAAGGCAGATTTTCAGGTCTTAGCCGTGTCTCCCATCGGGCTTGCCTGACGGTAGGCAGGGACACGGCGTAACGTAAAATAATCCCATCGAAATTTATTTTTTAAATCAAATGCAGGCCGTGTATTCTAGCTTAAGGCACTGCTGAGACGGTGGCACCGACCCCAGCGGGGTCACATATTTATAGATAATTACGTTGCAATTGTCATTCGCGACCCCAGCGGGGTCGAACAAAATATAGCATATGATAACGTTTGACCCCGCTGGGGTCACGCGGCTATAAAGTTAGTCTGTTTTTATCAATATGTGACCCCTCCGGGGTCTGCAATTGGATTAATTTTAATCATAAAATGATAGGAGCAAAGCACCCGAAAATCTTTTGTGTAGATTCCGGATCATGTTGACCCACCATTCCGGATCATGTTGACCCACCATTCCGGGATGTTGACCCACCTGTTTTTCGGTATCCGTTTTAAGATTCGATTATAGGATTATGTTAAGCAATCCGGGATGTTGACCCACCCCTAAATTATTTTTTCCTGGGTTTTTATTGCTGACATTCCGGCATATTGACCCAGTCTTGGATGGTACGGTACAATTGCTTTTTGCCGCTATTTGCTTCTCAAAAAAAAGAAGAAGCTATGGCACAAAAACAAATTGTAATGGAACAACTCAAACAGATTCTTCAACTCAAAAGTGATGGAGTTAGCATACGTGAGATTGCACGCCGGGTAGGCATCAGCCGCAACAGTGCACGCAAATATTTGCAGCGCATCGATAATGAGGAGATTGAGCAAAGCGATAATAAGCAACTTGCAGAAGCAGCTTATACCAGCGAAGTTTTTAAGCGCGATACACGCCGGCAGGAGCAACTGATTAAGCATTTACAACTCGCTAAAACAGAGTTAACGGGTACAGGTGTAACCCGGCAACTACTCTGGCAAGAGTATATCAATGAATACCCTGATGGCTATAGCTACAGCCAGTATTGCTATCATTTACAGCAATACCTTAAACATGCTGACCGGGCCATGCATCTTGAGTATGAACCCGGCGATATTATGATGATTGATTTTGCAGGAGACAAGCAGCACTATGTTGATCCCGCTACCGGCGAAGTATTTACAAGCGAAGTATTTGTAGCCATTCTGCCCTTTAGTGGCCTCATCTTTTGCCATGCCGTTGCTTCACAGCAATCAGCTGATTTTGTTTATTGTATCAATGCCATGCTACGCTTTTACGGTGGCGTGCCCGGTACGCTGCTTTGCGATAACCTAAGAACAGCCGTAGTACGCCCCGATCGGTACGAGCCCGGTTTTACCGATCTGTGCTATCAGTTAAGTGAATATTATCAAACAACATTTAGCGCTACACGTCCCTATAGCCCACGCGATAAAGCAATGGTAGAAAGCGCTGTAAAGTTCGTTTACAACCATGTGTACGCACCCCTGCGCAAGCAAACCTTTACCAGTATCGACCAACTAAATAGCGCCATGCAGAATCAACTACTTCTGCTCAACAATAAACCCTACAAGCATACACCTTATAGCCGCTGGTATTACTTCCAGCAACAAGAGCAGCAAACCCTTAAACCATTGCCTCCACTCCCTTTTACATCAAAAAAGGTAGTGATACTTACCGTTCAGCGCAACTATCATGTGCAACTGAGCGAAGACCACCTGTACTTCAGTGTACCCTTCCAGTTTGTAGGTAAAAAGGTAAAAGTGATGTATGATAAAAGAAGCGTGGAAGTATACTATAACCACGAACGCATAGCCCTGCACCTGCGCAGGCTTCCACACAAAGTATATACCACTCAGCCCGAACACATGCCGCCCAATCACGCACATATGCTGGAAATAAAGGGATGGAAAAAAGATGAACTGCTGGCAAAAGCACAACAGTTGGGTACTGCGGTACACCAGGCCGCTATACTCATTTTAGAGAATAACTTTTATGTAGAACAAAATTATAAAGCCTGCTTTGGCCTGCTTATGCTTAATAAAAAGTTCGGAAAAGATCGATTGGAAGCAGCCTGTACCCGTGCCCTTACCGGTACCCGTGTAAACTATACCATGATCAAAAATATTCTCGAACGTGGCCTGGATAAACAGCCGCTTCAAGCCGAACTATTCTCAACCCCGGAACACACCAACATACGCGGAGCCGACCACTATCAATAAAACGTCATTAAAAACCACAGTAATATGAACACAACACAAACATTGGAGCAAATGCAGCAAATGCGCCTGCAGGGCATGTACCATGCGTACAAATCGCAACTGGAACTACCCATGAACCATCAACTGGATGGACATGATCTGATTGCACAGTTGGTACAAGCTGAACAACTCAACCGCAGCAACGAAAAAACTGCTTATTACCTTAAACTGGCTAAGCTAAGATTGCCTGCTACCGTTGAGCAAATAGAATGCAGCCCATCCCGAAACCTAACCAAACAACAACTATCCACTTTACTGGAAGGCCATTACCTGCAACGTGGAGAAAACGTACTTATTACCGGTGCCACAGGTTGCGGCAAAAGCTATCTGGCATGCGCCCTTGGCCATCAGGCATGCATACAAGGACACAAAACAACTTACTTGGGTATGAACAGAATTATTGAAAAAATTACCCTTGCAAAACTCGATGGATCCTATCTAAAATTATTAAATCATCTCGAACGACAATCCCTTATCATACTCGATGATTTTGGAATACACCCACTCAACCAGGATATGCGTATTACCCTGCTGCAATTGCTTGAAGATCGCTACGGAAAAAAAAGTTTTATGATTACTTCTCAATTGCCTGTATCCAAATGGCACGAATACATAAACGACCCAACATTAGCCGATGCAATACTTGACAGATTGACAGCTAACGCACATCGGATAGAATTAAAAGGAGAATCAATGAGAAGAAAAAAAATGAAACCAGATAACTAACGTAACCTATCTTTATATAAGAAAAAAGCTCTTGTACTTACCAGCCAATGAAGGGGTGGGTCAACATCCCGGAATGGTGGGTCAACATCACCGGAATTTACATTTTGTGTTCTTTTTTTCTTAAATGCTCTTTTGTGATAATGGCATTCAGGTCTTAGCCGTGTCTCCCATCGGGCTTGCCTGACGGTAGGCAGGGACACGGCGTAACGTAAAATAATCCCATCGAAATTCGTTTTTTTCAATCAAATGAAGGCCGTGTATTCTAGCGTGAAGCACTGCTGAGCCGGTGGCACAGACCCCAGCGGGGTCACATATTTATAAATAATTATGTTGCAATTGTCATTCGCGACCCCAGCGGGGTCGAACAAAATATAGCATATGATAACGTTTGACCCCGCTGGGGTCACGCGGCTATAAAGTTATTCTGTTTTTATAAATATGTGACCCCTCCTGGGTCTGCAATTGGATTAATTTTAATCATAAAATGATAGGAGCAAAGCACCCGAAAATCTTTTGTGTTCTTTTTTTCTTAAATGCTCTTTTTTGATAATGGCATTCAGGTCTTAGCCGTGTCTCCCATCGGGCTTGCCTGACGGTAGGCAGGGATACGGCGTAACGTAAAATAATCCCATTGAAATTCGTTTTTTTCAATCAAATGAAGGCCGTGTATTCTAGCGTGAAGCACTGCTGAGACGGTGGCACAGACCCCAGCGGGGTCACATATTTATAAATAATTATGTTGCAATTGTCATTCGCGACCCCAGCGGGGTCGAACAAAATATAGCATATGGTAACGTTTGACCCCGCTAGGGTCACGCGGCTATAAAATTATTCTCTTTTGTGATATTGGCATTAACAGCAATCACCATTTTCTTTAAAAAATGGTTCCATTTCAATGTAAAAGACCATTATCTCAGAATGCTGAACCATGGATATTGCATGCATTTGCGGAAATTGCATTCAGCCGTTACGGCTTGTTTTGCCGTATTAATGCGTGCTTCATTCAGCACCTGCAACCAGCTTACATTCGTTTTTAGCTTGCTCGTATGCATTTCGAGCGACGATTTTAAATGCCAGGAGAAAAAACCACCCACACTCGGATTGCCCGACGCGTATTGATTTACATCGGCTGCAGTAGCAAGCAGCGAAAATTTGTTGGGGGAAAAGAAAAGCGCTTTGCAATTATCTATGCTTAACCGCCTGCCGGGCGATTTCGTGGCGATCAATTCCGGACCCGAAGGTTTGAGTGCGCCAAGTTTTTCATTGCAACAATCGCTGAATACAAGATTGAGTCGTGCACCCTTGGCCACAATACGCTTGTAGATATCTTCCATATTCAGAAAGTTACCTTCAAGCGGTTGTTTGAGCGAAGTGGTTAAATCAATGTTGGGATACTTGGTTTTGGTTTGTGGGTAACGAAACCCATGGCCGCTGTAATAAAATATCACCATATCATTGGGCTTCGGTTTCAGCTTATCAAGCGCATCATTCAACGATTTTATAGAAAAGCTTTTACCATAAATATATTGCCGATCAATAGTGATACCCATTTGCTCTGATAGATCGGTGAACAGGGCTGTAACATTATACATATCAATATTGCAGGTTTTTCCAATTGCCGAATCCAGTGTATTGGCTAAAATAATCAGGTGCATTACACTTTCTGAATCCGTTTTGGAAATACTTCTCGTATTAATCGCGTAAAGGTTTTTGAAAAAAGGATCTGTTTCATTGTAAAAAAACTTGACCAGGTTTTGCGGCAACGCATCCATGGCATAGGTTTTATTTTGCAGTACGGCTGCATGTGCCCAACCATCATGGGTTGGATAGTAAACCGCAGTGGGTTCGTAATACCGGTTGGTGGAATCGGAAATTTTGGTAAAAACAAAAGAAGGAACGAGGATAGTACCTTTATTATTACCTTCAATGATACAGGTTTCCCCGGGTATTAATATTTTTCTATTGGGATTTGCCATGACAGAACCGCTAAACAGGCTATCGGAATAGCAGGCTTCGAGTGTTTGTTTTTTCAGTGTTATGGGGTCTTTGTATTGCACCCGGCAGGTACCCGTACCATCGGGGTAAACGGTTAGCAAGGCAATACAATTGAGCGAGTCATTGCCGGCAGCCGGTACTTTATATTGGAAAAAATGAAAAGATTGCGCGTTCAGGCGTGTAGCAGGGAATATTAACAGTAAAAATAAAAATCCCGCAACAACATGTTTGGAGAGATGTATCCATACAAGGCTGCTGCGGGATTGTTTTTGCCCAAACATGGGTATTACTTTTGACGGTTTGAAGGGCGGTTGCTCGTGGTGGTATCCATTACAACATTAGTGGTGTCAATTGGTGCCATAGTAGTATCCGGAGTAATTACTTCTTCCACTGCTGCAGGTTCTTCAGCCGGTGGCGTTTCTGCTTCGCCGCATGCCCATACGAGCGATGCAACCATCATAAGAACGAAAAGGCCCTTGAAAGTGAAATGTTTTTGAATCATTTGCTGTATAATTTTATGGTTAAATGGGGTTAAAGATATAGTTTTATTTTATAATTGACATTTTGGGAGAAACCAAATAAAATGAATGACGGGTTAATAAAAAATAAGGCCGCCTTGTCATTTGTGCATATTTTTCCCCATTCCATTTGAATTATGCTTGTAAAAAACTTGTTTTCCGTTCTCTATAAACAGTTTATTTTCCTGCTACTCCTGTTGGTGGCTGGCTGCAACTGCCTGCTGGCACAAGGGTCACTGCAAGAGCGTCTTCATCTATTAGCGGAAAGTAGCAAACAGCAGCAAACAGATAAGGCTGGCTATCTTGACCGCAGAAATGATATTGCGGTTCAGTTTAAAGAAACCAAGACAGATTCGGTCATCCTGTTGCTGAATGAAACCATTTTGCTTTGCCGCGAAGAAAAATACAAAAAGGGTGAAGTAGATGCCATGCGCATTTTGGGTAACTCGTATGAAACGAAAAGATTATTTAATGATGCGTTGACTACCTACGATATTGCCTTGGCATTGGCAAAAAAAGCCGGTTACAAATCGGCTGAAGCACGTATATTAAATAATCAGGGTTCGGTGCATTTGTACAGGGGCAATTACCCCGATGCATTGGAAAAATTTTATGCATCCTTAAAAATTTCAGAAGCCATTAAGGATAAAGAAACACTCGGTATCGTACTCAATAATATGGCGAACCTGTTTTATTTCCAGGATAAAATGGTGGACGCCGAATCGTATTACCAAAAGGCACTTGCCATAACCAAGGAAATAAAGGATTCGGTAGGCATTATTTATGCGTATAATAACCTTGGCGAATTATACCTAAAAAATAAAGATTACGGTAAAGCAGTTGAATATTTGACACTAGCGGGAGCACTTGCAAAACAGTACAACGAGTTAGAAATAGAATTGGCATCGGGCATTGCCATGGGTCAGTTATACGATGCATGGGATAGCACAGCAAAAGCTGAATATTTTTTTGAAGAAGCCATTAAAAAAGCAACCATCCATGAAGATCCGTTGAATCATGCGAAGGCCTTACTTGGGCTTGCAGGGTTGCGCCATAAAATGGGTTTGGAGAATGAAGCCATTATGCTTTCAAAAGATGCATTGGGAAAAGCAGCACAAATTGGACAAAACCAACTCTGCCGCGATGGACACGAATTGTTATCTGCTATTTATGAAAAAAAGGGAGATGGTATGGCAGCGCTCAGTCATTATCGCTCGTTTAAATTATATGCGGATAGCCTGAATAATATAGAGAGTGAGCGCATTGCAGCCACACAGCAGGCGGAATATGCCTATTCTAAAAGGGAATTGGAGTTTCAGCGGAAAACCTGGCAACAACGCTGGTTATTATTTTCCATTATGGCGGGTTTTGTTGCATTAGCCATCATTGCGTTACTCATTAACCGTAATCGCCGAAGGTTAAACCATACCAACATGGTATTGCAGGATAAAAACCGCGAAATAGAAGCGAAAAAAGAAGATGTGGAAGAAACCCTTCAGCAACTAAAGGCCACACAATCCCAATTGGTACATGCCGAAAAAATGGCATCGCTTGGAGAGCTGACAGCAGGTGTTGCCCATGAAATTCAGAATCCGCTCAATTTTGTCAATAATTTTTCCGAAGTAAGTATTGATTTGTTAAGCGAGCTGAAACTGGAAAGGGAAAAGCCGGCACAGGAAGTAAACAGGGAAGAAGAAGACGCCATATTGAAGGATGTAAACGAAAATCTCGAAAGGATTTTACAGCATGGAAAAAGAGCCGATGCGATTGTAAAGAGTATGCTTTACCATAGCAGGTCGGGGGTGGGCAAAAGAGAATCAACACTCATTAATAATTTATGCGATGAAAACCTGAAGCTGAGTTTTCATGGATTCAGGGCAAAGGACAGAACCTTTCACAGCTATTATGAAACCCATTTCGACCCAAATGTGGGCGCAATGGAAGTAATTCCGCAGGATTTAGGCAGGGTATTGCTTAACCTTTGTAATAATGCATTTTATGCCACATCGGAGCGGGAGAAGGCAGAAAAGGAAGCAGGCTACAAGCCACTGGTAAAACTAACCACCCATAAATTGGAAGATGGGGTGGAGGTGATTATTGAAGATAATGGCCCGGGGATCGCTGAAGAATATAAGGATAAAATTTTTCAACCCTTTTTTACCACCAAGCCTGCAGGTTCCGGTACAGGATTGGGACTTAGCATAAGTTATGATATTATAACAAAAGGGCATGGAGGAAAAATGACCATGGAAAGCGAACCCGGAAAATATACGAGGTTTATCCTATACATTCCCTATGGACAAGCATAAGATTAATTGTATTTTTGAAACTAAATTAAAAAGGACTATCGCATTATGATGGGTTTGTTCATTACACTATTCATTGCGTTCAGGCTTCGAAAATCGCTGATTTCTGATGCAGAAGGTACAGAAATATGGCAAAAAAGACTTGGAATGCTGATGGCAGTATGTGGTGTGCTTATTCTTATGGGTATTCCTGAAGGGCTGCGGGCCATTGTCAACATTATTGGCTTTGGGTTCATGATATTTTTATTTTATGCAGCTTACAAAGAACCTGTATTTCAATCCCAGCGAACGCTTTTAATTTCTTTTATACCTATTGGTACCATTTATTTTATTACGCAATTGGTTACGACAATTTCCCGGTCTTTCTTCAATGATTATAAAGAATATTTTGATGCAGCGCAAGGTGTAGGGTGGGTGTGGTTGCTCGCTACGTTTATCATGTATAACCGGCAGCGCAAGGCACTTAAATCCATGCAGGAATTGCGGGAAAAGGAAGCAAAGGAAAACAGATTGATTGCCATGCGAAAGGCTGCGCTGGAGCTTTTGGTAGAAGAGCGAACCAGTGAATTGCGGGAGCAAAATGAAAAACTTATACATGCACTGGATGAATTAAGTGCTGCTCAAAAGCAATTAATCCATTCGGAAAAAATGGCATCGCTTGGAGAACTTACAGCGGGTATTGCCCATGAGATACAAAACCCGTTAAATTTTGTAAACAATTTTGCCGAACTCAATGGCGAACTAGCCGATGAACTGGTAACGGCACTGGGCAAAAATGATTACACCGAAGCGCAAACACTGGCACAATCCATTAAGGAAAATGAAGTAAAGGTAGTACACCATGGAAAGCGTGCGGACAGCATCGTGAAAAGTATGCTGCAACATAGCCGTGGTGGTAGCGGAGCCCGCGAAAAATTAAATATCAACCGGCTTGCAGACGAATGTATCAGGTTAAGTTACCATGGCATGCGTGCCCGCGAAAAAACATTTAACGCCAGCATTGAAACCAATTTTGATGAAACCATTCATGATATCACCGCAGTACCAGAAGATGTAAGCAGGGTATTACTCAATATTTGCACCAATGCATTTTATGCTGTATTGCAAAAAGGTAAGGCAGGGGAACCCGGTTATAAGCCAACCGTTTGGCTAACTTCAACGCAGCAAGCCGACACCGTTACCATTAGTATTAAGGATAATGGCGGGGGTATTCCGGAAGATGTGCTTGATAAGATTTTTCAACCATTTTTTACCACAAAGCCTACCGGTGAAGGCACGGGGCTTGGGCTTTCCATGAGTTACGATATTATTACCAAAGGGCATGGTGGTAACCTTATTGTTGAATCCGAACCGGGGAAAGGGGCAGAATTTAAGATCATAATACCCAAAGAATTTACCATTACTTCATCCAATAATCTTTAAAAAAATGATTCACGTACTTGTTGTTGATGATGAATTAGATGTTCAAATGCTTTTTCAACAGCGATTTCGCAAAGAGATAAAAACAGGCCAATATGAATTTGCATTTGTAATGAATGCAGATGCTGCATTGGACTACATCAGCACCAATGTAGAAAAGGTAAACCTGATACTGTCCGATATAAATATGCCTGGTAAAACAGGTTTGGAATTACTGGCCGATATAAAAGAAACCTATAAAGCGCCGCCACCTATGGTAATGATGATAACTGCCTACGGCGATGACGCGAGTTATCAAAAAGCAATACAGCTTGGTGCAGATGATTTTTTTACCAAGCCACTGGATTTTACAAAGCTGAAAGAGCGAATTAATAATTTTTAACTATGGCCAAAATATTGGTTGCAGATGATGAAACAGATTTGGAAGTTCTGATTTTACAAAAATTCAGACGGCAAATACGCGAATCGAAATACGAATTTGTATTTGCATTAAATGGCGTGGAAGCACTAGAAAAGCTGAAGGAAAACCCTGATGTAGATATGGTACTTACGGACATTAATATGCCGCAAATGGATGGGTTGACGCTATTGGATAAATTGAAGCAGGTGAATCCTATGCTTCAGTCGGTAATCGTTTCGGCTTATGGCGATATGGAAAACATAAGGGTAGCCATGAACCGGGGAGCGTATGATTTTATTACCAAGCCGGTAAACTTTGAAGACCTTGAGATTACCATGAATAAAACCCTTGAGCATGTAAGGCAACTACGCGAAACATTGCAGGCCGTAAGGGAAAATAATATTTTGAAAATGTATGTGGACAATAATGTCCTCGGTTTCATGAACAGTCATGAATTTGAAAATACATTGGTTCGAAATGAAACGGTGCAAGGCTCTGTAATGTTCATTGACATTTGCGGGTTTACCTCCATCAGCGAAACGCAGCCACCCGACCAGGTGGTAAGTCTTATCAATAAAATATTTGATGTGTTGGTGCAGGAAATTTTAAACCATGGGGGCAGGGTCGATAAATTTATTGGCGATGCCATCATGGCAGTTTTCTTTGGCGAAGCACATTTTCAACGTGCGTTGGAAACCAGCCTTTCGGTACGAAAAGAAATAGACAAGATGGAAGAAGAACCGAGTGGATTTAAAGTCAGGGTCTCAACCGGTATCAATTTTGGTGAAATGGTATGCGGCAATATTGGTTCTATGAGTTTACGCAGGCTTGACTATACGGTAATTGGCGATTCGGTAAACCTTGCGCAACGACTACAGGGATCGGCCACGCCCAACCAAATACTTATTGCAGAGCATGCCTACCAATCGGTAAAAGATACTTTCAATTGCAGGCAGGTAGGCGAAACCCAACTTAAAAATAAATCGGCCCCGGTAATGGTTTACGAAGTATTGGATTAACCAATTTTTAAAAATATTTTTATTAAAAGTTTGGTACCAGTTTGTTTTTGCTGTAAAAGTCAAGAATATATTCTATCACCTGCTCCGGTGTATCTACCAGCGTAAATAAATCGATGTCCCCTGCACTTATGGTACCCTCTTTATCAAGCATGGTATTGCGCATCCAGTCTATGATTCCTTTCCAGTATTCGGTTCCTACCAATATCATTGGTATCCTCGTAATTTTTTGGGTTTGTACCAAAGTGATAGTTTCAAAAAACTCATCCATGGTTCCAAAGCCTCCGGGCATCATGATAAAACCTTGCGCATATTTTACAAACATTACTTTTCTTACAAAAAAGTAATCGAAGTGCAGGTTTTTATCACTATCAATAAAATCATTATGTTTCTGTTCGAATGGTAAGTCTATATTAAGTCCTACCGATTTTCCGCCGGCAAGTTGGGCGCCTTTATTGGCTGCTTCCATAATGCCGGGGCCACCGCCGCTTATTACACCAAAACCTTCTTTAGCCAAAGCCTTTGCAATTTCTACGGCAAGTTCATAATAGGGTTGGCCGGGTTTGGTACGGGCACTTCCAAATATGCTGATGCAGGGTCCTATACGCGAAAGTTTTTCAAATCCGTCCACAAACTCGGACATGATTTTAAAAATCTGCCAGCTACTATGTGCTTTGTCTTCCGACCAGGGGCGTTGTGTATGGTATTTAGCAATTTCTGTCATTGGGATATGTAATTTATATGCCTTTCTATTACATAAAGCAGGTAAACCTTGTTGTGTTGCCGTAAAGGTTTAACCACTTTTTAAAATATGCACGCTAGGTTTAACCCGTTGTAAGCTTTTTATCATCTTTATGACTCACCAGCCAAAGACCAATGAAAGTAATGATGCCATTAATAAGCAAAAGTTCGATACCTATTTGGTAACCACCTGTAAAAATGGGTACTGATTTGCTTAAAAAATAACTGATGACAGGTGCTAAAAGTGCAATAAATAAAATATGCCATCCATCTTTCACCTTTCTGCTGGTTAGTATGCCAAATGAAAATAATCCAAGTAAAGGCCCGTAGGTGTAACCTGCCAAGTCCAGGATAATATCAATAACACTTTTATTATCAATTAATTTGAAAATAACGATAGCCAATAAAAAAACCACCGTAAAGGATAGGTGTACAGTGAGCCTTGTTTTCTTCTTTTGTGCATCTGTTAAATCCGTTCTTCTTTTTAAGCCAAGTATATCTATACAAAAGGAAGATGTAAGTGCGGTAAGGGCACCATCCGCACTGGGAAAAAGTGCTGAGATAAGCGCAATAATAAATATAATCCCTACCGCGGGAGGTAAATATTGCAGTGCAATGGTGGGAAAAATATCATCCCCGATAATGTTTTTCCCATCCAGCATAAAGCTCCATCCGTTACCATCTGCAGAAGGCATATACTGTCCGCCTTTTTCCAGCGAATACAAGTAAAGCAATCCGCCGAGCAGCAGGAAAAGAAAATTTACGACCATAATAATGCTGCTGAAACTCATCATGTTTTTTTGAGAGTCTTTCAGGTTTTTTACACTGATGTTTTTTTGCATCATTTCCTGGTCCAGCCCTGTCATGGCAATGGTTATAAAAGCCCCGCCAATAATAGATTTCAGGAAAAATCCTTTGCTCTGAAGATCAAAATTAAATATAATGGTATAACCTTTTTCACCCAATATTTTCATTGAACTGACTACTTCAAGGTTTAAATGCGTTAAAATATAAATGATACAAACAATCAGGCCGGAGAGCATCAGCAGGGTTTGTAAGGTATCGGTATATACAATAGTTTTTACCCCGCCTTCAAATGTATAAAGCAATATCATCAATAGTATTACAAGGGTGGTAACAATAAAAGGAACCCCCATTTTATCAAGAATAAAAATTTGCATTACATTGATAACAAGATAAAGCCTTGCAGTAGCACCAACTGTACGGGATGTAATAAAAAATAAGGCACCGGTTTTATAGGATATATTGCCAAAGCGCTGCTGTAAATAATTATAGATGGAAGTAAGGTTGAGCCGGTAGTAAAGCGGTAATAAGATATAGGCTATTGCAATATAACCTAAGAAATAACCAATAACTACCTGGAAATAAGCAAACCCGTTGAAAATGTTTTCACCCACTACTTTGCCCACCGTTCCCGGTACACTTACAAAGGTCACCCCGCTTAGCGATGTGCCAATCATACCAAATGCCACCAGCATCCAATTGCTGTTCTTATTGCCAATAAAAAATGTATCATTTGTACTGTTGCGGCTTGTGTACCATGCAACACCTAATAAAATAGCAAAATAGGCAAAAACAAAAAGTAGCAATACAGTAGAACTCATATGGATGAATTATTTAAAATGCCCACGCGCCGGTGCACCCGTCCGAACGGCAAGGCCGGGCGGGCACCCAGCACAAATGATTATTGGGCATTCCATGTGACAAATAAAAAAAAATAAAAAATTAAGACATGAATGTATCAAATGTTAGCAGCCGTAAAAGAAAGCAAAAAACCGCAAATGAATTACATAAACCTGCAAAAGTTAAAAAACTGGGGATAGCTATCCGTTTTTATTAGCAATAAAAAACCGTTTTTTGTGGATCAAAAATAATGGAATGAAAAGTTTGGCAGTTTTTTGCGGATCAAATTCGGGAAATAATGGTTTGTATGCACTACATGCACGTATGGTGGGCAAGCAATTGGCCGAAGGTGGTTACCATATTGTGTACGGTGGCGGCAATAAAGGCCTTATGGGCGCAGTAGCGGAAGCTGCATTGATTGCAGGCGGCAAAGTAACCGGTATTATTCCTGAAAATTTAAGAAGCCGGGAACATGCCCATGGTGGACTTACAGAGCTCGTTATTGTGGACGATATGCATACCCGCAAAAGAAAAATGTATGAGTTATGCGATGCGGCCATCATATTACCCGGAGGCTTTGGAACGATGGATGAAATGTTTGAAATGCTCACCTGGAACCAATTAGCTATTCACGATAAACCCATTATTATTTTAAATACAGCCGGTTACTATACCGATCTTTTTCAAATGATGCAGGTAATGCACCGCAACGGGTTTTTATATGATGCACTCAATGAACGGGTGCACATTTTCGATGTGCCCGATAATATGATGGATTTTATTGACGGACTTTAGAAATTAAATCCCATACTTACAAAAGGCCTTGTGCCATAAGGGGAGCGTGGATTCTGTGCAACATCGTATTGTAAGGAAAGCATAACACCGCCGCGGCCGCCGCTTCCACCCATCATTACACCCGCACCCACTAGCAGGGTAGGTATCCATTCCGCATCCATTTTCAGGTCTGTTTGGTTATCGTCTTCATAGTCTAACTTGCCCCAACTGTAGTTAACCTCGGGTTGCAGCGAAACGAATAAGAAATTGGTAGGGAAAAACCGGCCAAAGAGACTGGCACCTGCATAGCTGTACTTTTCTTTATACACAGTATTGCCATTAAAATCATCTACCCTAAAACTGCTATAAATGTAGTTAACGCCCACACCGGCTGTAAACATGGGGCTGAACATATACCCCACCTGTGGACTAATGTTTATAAAAGTAAAATTACCAAAGCTTGCACCAAGGTTGCCACCTATTACCAACTTTGAAGGATCGAATTTCTTTTTTTCTTCATTGGGTGCCGCTATCGACAAACTATCAGAAACAGGATACTGGGCCATAGTTACCTGCTGGATAAAAAGGAGAAGGATAGATAATAAAATGCAACGCATATTTTTATAATTGAGTGGGTACAAATATAGCATTGCGAATTTTATTCAACCTATACATCATCTTTGCAGTTATGTTAAATGGTTTACACCCCGGAAATATTTCTATTGAATCCTTTCGATATCATTTGCCTGAAGACAGGATTGCTCAGTTTCCTGCACCCAATCGGGATGAAGCAAAATTGCTGGTGTACAAAGGAGGCGCCATAAGCGAAACTACCTACGCAAATATTGCAGGTGCATTGCCAAAAGGCGCTTTAATGGTATTCAACAATAGCAGGGTAGTGGAAGCCCGGTTACTTTTTCAAAAGCCATCGGGAGGGATCATTGAAATTTTTGCATTGGAGCCATCGGACCGCTATGCGGATATTACAACAGCCATGAACCAAACCGGGCAAATTGTATATAAGTGCCTTGTAGGAGGCGCCGGTAAATGGAAACACGGCATGGTATTGCAAAAAAAAGTAGAGGACAATGGCATTTCGGTTATCCTTGAAGCGCGTATCGCTGGTCGCAAACCCGATTGTTTTGAAATTGATCTTAGCTGGACGCCCGGAGAATTATCCTTTGCAGCAATTCTTCATCTTGCAGGGCAAATGCCCATTCCACCTTACCTGCACCGGCCTTCTGATGCTTCAGATACCGAACGCTACCAAACGGTGTATGCAAAAGCCGATGGAAGTGTAGCAGCGCCAACGGCCGGGCTGCATTTTACCCCTAACCTGCTTAATAATCTTACGGAACATGGGTTCTCGCTTGCCTACACCACTTTGCATGTGGGTGCAGGTACTTTTATGCCCGTAAAAAGTGAAACCATGCAAGGGCACGAAATGCATGCGGAGTTTTTAGAAGCGGATATAGATTTACTGAATCGTGTGGCTGATGCACCGCTGGTTATTCCGGTGGGCACAACTGCTATGCGAACATTGGAAAGCCTTTACCGGATGGGCTGTAAGGTGCTAAATAATTCAGCAATTACGCTTCAGGACCTGGAAATGCAGCAATGGGAAGTGTATGAAAATAGGGATGAAAAAAAAGTAACCAAAAAAGATGCCATGATGGCTTTGGTACAATGGCTCAAAGCGCGCAACCAAAAGCAATTAATCATTAAAACACGTATCCTTATTGCACCTGGTTATCAATTTGGTATTTGCGATGGGCTTGTTACCAATTTTCATCAACCACAAAGTACCCTGCTGCTATTGGTCGCTGCCCTTATTGGTAATGATTGGCAAAAAGTCTATGACTATGCCATGCAAAATGATTTCCGCTTTTTAAGTTATGGAGATGGATCGTTACTTATTCCATGAGAAATTCCAAAAATAAAATTTCAAATTCCAAACCCACTCCCAAACCCCATTCACTAATTAACTCATTCACTCATTCACTGATTGACTTATTCACTCTTCCTATCCCACCAACGGCACTTCCACCGTAAATACCGAACCCTTGCCCAATGTGCTTTCTACTTTTATTTTACCCTTATGTGCATCAATAATGGTCTTTACATAACTCATGCCCAACCCAAACCCCTTGACGTTGTGAATATTGCCGGTATGGGCACGGAAGAATTTTTCAAAAATCCTTTTTACCGATTCGCGGGTCATTCCAATGCCCTTGTCTTCTACTTTTATGCAAAGCGTTTTTGATGAGTTGGAAGTGGAAATGGTAATTTCAGGCGCTTCCTTGGAATATTTTATAGCATTATCAATCAGGTTACTAATCATATTGGTAAAATGCTGCTCATCTGCAAGTATGGTATCATTTTGTGCTTTCAGATTTAATAAAACCTTGCCGCCTTTTTCATTCAATACCAGTTCGTAATTGCCCAGTGCTGCTTCAATCAGTTCGTTTACATGCAATTCTTTTTTATTGAGCGAAATTTCCTGTTTATCTAATGCAGCGGCTTGTAAAATCGTTTCTACATGCTTATTCATCCGCTTATTTTCATCTTTTATGATACTCCTGAAATAATTTAGTTTTTCAGGATCTTTTAAAACCTTTTCATTACTCAAGGCATCTACCGCCAGCGATATGGTAGCTAATGGAGTTTTAAACTCATGCGTCATGTTATTTATAAAATCACCTTTTATCTCACTCAGCTTACGCTGGTTAATCATGGTTCCTACGGTAAGGAAAAACACAAACATGATAAATAAGGTAAATATTATGGAGCTGCCGAGTTGCCAAAACGATTGACGGAAAACCAGGCGTTCATAATCGGGGATAATTACATGGATAAACTCCGTGGGAAGCAACCCTTCGCTCCAACTACCGGTGGGTTGTAATAGCGGATAAATCAACTGTTTATTATTTATCGTATCCGCTAATAGTTCTGCAAACCTGGGTGATTGCATTTCGAAATTGGCAAGATTTCCGCTGTTGGTGGTAATGGCAAATTCAAAATAGACGGGGGGAATATGGTTGGCTTTAAAGGCTTCTACCAGCTTTTCACCGATTTCAAATTGGGTATAGCGGTCTTTTACCATGGTAGGAAATTCGCCCATTAGCGAAAGCGGCAGCCTGCGGCGGTACTTGGTTACTGCCAGCCGGTTTTCTGAATTGGAAATATCTGTTGCAACCAGGTCAACACTTCGAACCAGCTTTTCATACAACTGTTCTTCCTTTACCAACAGCAGGTTATTAAAATTGGTGTACTGCAGGTAAATTATACCCAGCAGCGATATGGAAATAAGAATAAATATTACGGGAAAAATTTTCTTCATGTAATCCGGTTAAATTTTGCCTGCTTCTAAAACTGATTATTTAGTTTGTGCAGACTTATAAACCTTCAAATGTAAGTGCAGGAAGCATTTGAAAAAGAGTAACTGTATGGTTTTAACGATTGGTTGTGTCCATAAAGTAGGTTTACTTCATGCTGTTGCAAAAAAAAAGATTGAAATATAAAGAACTGTTTTACCTTAACTCCATGATTAATCCAGCTCCCGGTGCTTTATTGGTCTCCGATCCGTTTTTAAAAGATCCGCATTTTATGCGATCCGTTGTGTTTTTATGCGAGCACAACCCCAATGGTAGTTTTGGCTTTGTATTGAACAGGCCTTTTGAGCAAACACTCGATGAATTTATTCCTGATTTGAAAGGGTACATAATCCCTGTATTTTATGGCGGTCCGGTTCAAAGCAATACACTACATTTTTTGCATAACCTGCCCGATATCATACCCGGTGGACAGCAGGTTGCGAAAGGCGTTTATTGGGGCGGCGATTTTGAAAAAGTAATTCTGTTAATACAGGATGGGGAATTGGAATTAAATAAAATACGCTTTTTTCTGGGATATAGCGGTTGGAGTAGCGGTCAGTTGGATGATGAAATTTCGGAAAAAAGCTGGCTTACTTCTATGGGGCATGCAGGGCTCGTTTTTCACCCCGATGCCGGCGAAGTTTGGCGCGATGCCATCAGGGAAATGGATGACAAGTTTCATCCTATTATGCACTACCCAATTGATCCGCAACTCAATTGATGGTTAGAAAAAGGATACTTAAATATAACTTCCTAAAATGAAAAACGCCCGAAGGGCATTCCAACGGGCGATTTATGATAATTCAATTCCTATAAATTAAGCATCCGTTGCACCTTCAGCAAGTACGGTTACTTTATTGTTTAGTACTTCAGCAAAACCACCGGTAATTTCAAATTTTACCGAATTGTTTTTATCAGTAAGAACTTTCACAGTGCCTTTGCCTAGTGCACTTACAAGAGGGGCATGTTTATCCAGTATTTCAAACTTGCCATCAATGCCGGGCAACTGAACGCCATACACATCTGCACCAAACAACTTTTTTACCGGGGTCAAAATTTCTACGTTCATGAAATTCAATTTGCTAATTAGCTAATTATCACATTTGCTAATCAATTTATCCTTTAGCTTGTTCAATCATTTTCTTACCTTTTTCAATAGCATCTTCCAGTGTACCTACCAGGTTAAATGCTGCTTCCGGATACTCGTCTACTTCACCGTCCATAATGGCGTTAAAGGCACGAATGGTATCTTCAATACTTACAAATACACCTTTAAGACCGGTAAACTGCTCTGCTACGTGGAAAGGCTGACTAAGGAAACGCTGCACACGACGTGCGCGGGATACAATCAGTTTATCATCATCGCTCAATTCATCCAAACCAAGGATGGCAATAATATCCTGAAGTTCCTTGTAACGCTGTAAGGTTAATTTAACCCTGTTCGCAGTGTTGTAATGCGCTTCACCCACAATGGCCGGGGTAAGAATACGGCTCGTGCTATCCAGCGGATCCACAGCCGGGTAAATACCAAGGTCAGCAATTTTACGGCTTAATACGGTAGTAGCATCAAGGTGAGCAAATGTAGTGGCCGGCGCAGGGTCGGTCAAGTCATCCGCAGGTACATATACCGCCTGAACCGAAGTAATAGAACCGTTCTTGGTAGAAGTAATACGTTCTTGCATCAAACCCATTTCGGTAGCCAGCGTTGGCTGGTAACCTACCGCTGATGGCATACGTCCCAACAGCGCCGATACTTCGGAGCCTGCTTGCGTAAAACGGAAAATGTTATCAACAAAGAACAGGATGTCTTTTCCTTTACCGGTGCCATCTCCATCGCGGAAATATTCTGCAATGGTAAGTCCGCTTAAAGCCACACGTGCACGTGCACCGGGGGGTTCGTTCATCTGTCCGAATACGAATGTTGCTTTTGATTCTTTCAGGCCTTCGAGACTAACCTTACTCAGGTCCCATCCGCCGGCTTCCATGCTATGTTTAAATTCTTCGCCATAGTTCATAATGCCTGCTTCAATCATTTCACGCAGCAGGTCATTTCCCTCACGGGTACGCTCACCTACACCGGCAAATACCGACAGACCACCGTAACCCTTGGCAATATTATTAATCAGTTCCTGAATCAATACGGTTTTACCTAC
Source organism: Chitinophagaceae bacterium (assembly GCA_041740575.1). Taxonomy (GTDB): domain Bacteria; phylum Bacteroidota; class Bacteroidia; order Chitinophagales; family Chitinophagaceae; genus Phnomibacter. The sequence continues at coordinate 92,556 of JBGSLS010000005.1, forward strand.
ACCCGCACCACCAAACAATCCAATTTTACCACCTTTTGCATAAGGCTCAATCAGGTCAATTACTTTAATACCTGTATAAAGCACCTCGGTAGCTGTGCTCAGATTTTCAAAAGCGGGTGGCTTATTGTGAATAGGACGACCGTTTGATTTATCAACCGGGGGTAAGCCGTCAATAGGGTCGCCGGTTACATTAAACAGGCGGCCGTTAATGCCTTCACCTACTGGCATGGCAATTGCCCTTCCGGTATCTGTTACTGGCATACCCCTCAAAAGTCCTTCTGTACCGTCCATGGCTATACAACGCACGCTGTCTTCACCAAGGTGTTGCTGTACTTCCAATACCAGGATGTCACCATTCTGACGTACAATTTCAAGTGCATTATAAATTTCGGGGAGGCCGGTGCCGCCTTCAAACTGAACGTCTATTACCGCACCAATAATTTGTTTAATTTTACCAACGTTGGCCATATATATAGCTATTTTATTATCCCTTTGACTAAAATTGGCCGCAAAAGTAAGGAAGCATACCCGATTTTGGGCAGTTGGGGAAAGAAAAAATACCTGTTTGCCATCAACTTTCCAGCCATTTCAGCATTTCAGTAATTAATTTTTCTTTTTGCCGGGGCTCGTAGGGTGTTTCCCAGTCCATTTCGTACCAACCATCTACTACATCCAATTGGGCTTTATCTTCCGGAAAAACTGCCATACCCAATCTTTGCCCCACCTTACCATCTTCAAGGGTAAAACCCATTACAAAAAAATAAACCGTAACTGCGTTTTCTTTCAACTTCGTTTTCCGGGTGGTAATTTCTTTTATGCTTACCGGGTTGGCTTCATCCAACCCATATTGCCATAAAAGGCTTTCGGCCATTTTATTTTGGTGAAGAAAACCTGCCGGAAATAAGGCGGCCTTGTTTTCTGCCTTAAGTCGTTGATAAGTTTTGTAGCGCATTACTTTATCCGTTGCAAATTTTTCCCAGAAACCCGGATCTGTTTTCTCATTCATGGCTGCCAGTTGAATGCCCGCTTCCAACTGCAAATCTTTGCCAAAACTTTGGGTGCTCTTTTGCAGCAATGTTTTTGCCCGCGGTGTTTGTAAATGCCCGGCTATGGATATAAGCCGGAACTGACGATTATAAAACATACCTGAAGTATCAGCACCGGGTGTTTGCAGTCCTTTTTCCAGTTCATCCATCAGCATTTCTTCGTAGGGCATTAAAGGTGCTCCGGTAATGGAGTCGGTTACCAGTAAAGAATTAATGACAGATAGCATGCCGTCCAGCATATTGGGTTGTTTTACCAATGGCAGCATGTCCATAAATACATCCGATAGCATATCCGTATCATCAGTCAAAGCGTAAAAAACATCTTGTGCTACTTCCGCATCCTTTGGAAAGCCTTTCAATTGTTTGCCTATAAAAGCATAAGTTTCTTCCCTTGCATCACGGGCTACCAGGTCGAGTATCAGGCTTTGCTCAAGCGGGCTACGTCCGTTTTCCGGGAAATAATTTTTCATGGCAAAGGAAGCAATACTTGGATCTGCCAATGAAAGCAAAGCGCCGCTTATTTTTTCGGTGGGGGTAAAAATTTCAGTTGGGCTGTAGGTTGCATTCGGGTAATGTTGCAACAACGCCTTACGCAATTCGGGAATGTCGGCTACACTAAAAGGCGCGTCATCCATCCGCTTGATGGCACTGTTAAATATGCTGGTATCTGTGCTGCGCAAATCAGCAAGCAGGGTAGCAGCACCACTTTGAAATAATTTTGGCCTTTTGTAACTGCCGTTAAAACGGAAAGAATCAAAAAATCTTTTCCTTCTTTCATCCGGAACCTGATTTCGGGGTAAAACATGAAATAACAGTAGCAGGCTATCAGCAAAGGGTAGCATGCGAATATGTTTATGCAATCTTTCACTTTCCAGAAGTACCTGATAACCTTCTGCTTCGCCATTTGTAATTTGGTGTTGATAAATCAATGAATCATCATCCTCGGTTAACAAGGTCATTTTTTCTTCCCAATATTCACCTGCATTTCTATACCATTGCTTATCCGAAGCTTTTACTACAATAGCCGAGTATACTTCCGAAGTCATGGAGTCGCGGCTATTGTAAGTTACCATTGGTTCTTCAACGTTAATAGAATCAAGGTGGTACAAAAATGGAGCCGGGGCATCGGCACTATAGTTTCCATTGGCAAATGCATGGGTGGTAAAAGCAGATTGCTGCGTTGGCAGCATGCGGAAAGAACGCATAAACCGGTTAATATCAGGATGGTTTTCTATACTTTTATCGAATCCTGCAACAATGGTTATTACCCGGTTATATCGAACCGTAGCCATTGTTTTCAGTATAATCTTCCCTTTACCGGTTGGGGCTTTTCCTGTTTGCAAATAACTGAAATACCCCTGACGTTTTAAAATGGTGTCTTGTGTCCGGTTTTCAAGGCTTTTAGCCTGGTTTTCGCGTAACGATTCCATGTACAGGCTATCATCAAATATGTATAAATCGTTCATGGGTTCTGTAATGCTAAGCATATAATAAATGCCCGTATTACCGTCGGTGGAAGTATAGGTTTTTATCTGCCAGCCCGCCGGTATGGTTGCTTTTTTAAGTATGCCAGGTTCTTGATTTAATTTGGCAGGTGTTTCAACTTCGTAAGCATAAACTGAATCGCGGTGTATAAACCACGAAGTGCTGCTTTCAAGGATGGGTGCTGGTAATTTACCTTTATTTTTCTGCCCGATTACAGGCAGGTACAAAACTAAACCAAGGCAAACCAGGATGTACAGATGAAAGTTGAAAAAAGGCCTAAGGTGTACACAATGAATCATATATGAATATATCCGTGATACCAAAATTATGGCTTTGAAACAAAAAATCCGGATAATGGTTTCAGGATTATTTTCCTTCGTTAATTATTTTTTTGCACATCTTAAATTTTAACCACATCTTCGTTGCTTATTGTTAATTGTTTTATCATGAATTTGTACATTGGAAACCTGAGCTGGAGCATTACGGATAATGATCTCCAGGAAACTTTTGAGGCCTACGGTGAGGTCACGTCTTGCAAAATTGTTAAAGACAAAATGACCAACCGTAGTAAAGGCTTCGCATTTGTGGAAATGCCTAACGACGCTGAAGCCAATGCGGCTATTTCAGCTTTGAATGGTCAAGACCTTAAAGGTCGTGCTATTAGTGTAAACGAAGCACGTCCACGCGAAGAGCGTCCTCAAGGTGGTGGCGGCGGTTATCGCGGTGGCGGTGGCGGCGGCAATCGTGGTGGAGGCGGCGGCTACGGTGGTGGCGGCGGCAACTACGGTGGCGGCGGCGGCGGTTATGGCGGCGGACGCAGCAGGTACTAAGCTAGCGCATTCTTCCGGCTCCCCATATATCGTTCCCGTTATTTGGTTATCTCCGAAGTAAAAAAATGCATTTCAATCACGCTTTTAGCGTGATTTTTTTTTGCTTAAATTTGGGCTGATTTATTTTAAAAGGTATCATTCATTGTTTAACCATCGTTAAAACAACTAGCTTTTTTCTATCTATTGTAATTCCTGAGAGCAGGCAAGCGTTTTTAGCACAGCAACTGGTTACTTTTGCCAACATTTTAATTTAATGTATTAGTTTTTACCCAAATTTGAAGCGCCTCCTCCGCATATCAGCTACTATTGTATCAGTTATTGTACTGGTTTTGCTGGCGCTATGGTTCCTTATTCAAATTCCATATGTTCAGCAAAAGGCCGCCGATTATGCTGCCTATCGGTTAGGCAAAAGGTTGGGAACTGAAGTGCAAATAGGCGGCTTTCAGGTAGGTTTACTCAATCGATTCAGCCTGCAGGATGTGTTGGTAAAAGATTTACAAGGAGATACCCTGGTATTTGCAGGTGGTGTAAAGCTTGCGATTACCGATTGGTTCATTGGGAAAGATACCATCAATATAAGTTATTTAGGATTAAAGGATGCGCATATCAGGATGCAGCGAACCGACAGCATTTGGAACGATGCTTTTCTTCAACCCTTTTTATCAGGCAGAAATCAGGATACGGCAGCGGTAAAACCATGGATTTTACAATTGGATATTGCTGAACTGGACAATATTTATTTTGAAAGACTGGACTATTGGCGAGGCAAGAAAGTAATTGGAAGTGTAAAAAAATTAAGCGTTAAGGCAACCAACACCGATTTTTCAGGCAATATTTTCGAGTTGGATGAAATTGTGCTGACCCAACCGGAGTTCAGGGAAATAAAAACAGCAGGCCGCTGGAGCGAAACGGATTCTCTGATTTTTTGGCGAAGGATTGATTCCCTTGATAAGTTGCCCGTTCTTCCGAAAAACCCGGATGATATCCTGATGCGGCTAATGGTAAAAAAGGTAATTGTTGAAGATGGTGACCTGCAATTTTATAACCGCAAAAAGCGACCATCTACCCCCGGTGAATTTGATGAACGGGATATAATTATTACCGGCATATCCGGTAGGTTTGATAATGTATCGGTACACGGGGATACGATTCGGGCAAATGCAAAACTCAAAGCAAAGGAAAGGAGTGGGTTTGAATTAAAAGAAGTTAACACCCGGTTTACCATGCATCCGCAATTAATGGAATTTGCTGATCTTACCCTTGTAACCAATAATAGTAAAATAGGGAATTATTATGCCATGCGATACGACAAGTTCGACGACATGGAATACTTCATAGACAAAGTACAAATAGAAGCGCATTTGCAGAATGCAAAAGTTAGTATAGAAGATATTGCAGTTTTTGCCCCCGCACTTAAAGGAATCAGGCAAACGGGATTATTGAGCGGCGACGGATATGGAGTAGTAAGCGATTTTGTAGTAAACAAAGTTGATTTACGTACCGGCAAAAGTCGGATTACAGGCACGTATGCTATGCGTGGGTTAATAGATATTGAAAAAACAATCATTAATTTTTCAACCAATGGTTCCATTATTGATTTGCCCGATGTGGCTGTATGGGCACCACAATTAACGGCACTTAATAATACACCTGTGGCACAACTCGGGCTGTTGCATTTTAAAGGTAATTTCACAGGAACACCATATGATTTTGCCGCAGGCGGCCAATTTGTGACCAACGTAGGTAATATTGACGCAGACCTGAAAATGAAATTAGAAGGACCGGACATGGGCTATACGGCTACCATAAAAAAGGCTGATGTTGATGGCGGAAAATTGCTGGGTGTTCCCAAACTAGGTCGTATGGTTTTTTCCGGCGATGTGCAAAGCCTTGGTTTCGATGCAAGTCATCCGGTTCAAATATCAGGTGCGCTTAACGAAATAACCTATGATGCATACACCTATCGCGATATGCAGATGGAAAGTGTATTTGAAGAAAATTTACTTAAAGCAAACTTGCTGATAGACGATCCGAATCTGGAAGGAAATATTACTACTACCCTTAATTTCAGTGAAAAAATACAGCGTTATAATGCAAGGGGATATGTAACCCATGCTGATTTTAATAAGTTGGGTCTCTTGCCGGATACGGTGTTGTTTTCCGGTGATGTGGATGTGGATTTTGAAGGTAATACACTGGATGAATTTTTAGGTTATGCCCGGTTTTATAATGCAACAGTGAGCGATGGTAAACAACGACTCAATTTTGATTCGCTTACTTTAGAATCGTATGAGAGGGAAGATAGTGCAAGATTGCTCACCCTGCAAACCAATGAGGCTTCAGCCAAAGTGGAAGGCAAATTTCACTTGAGTGAATTAAGCAATAGTTTTACATGGTTTCTTAATCGCTATTATCCTACTATTATCAAAGCGCCAAAAGGAGTTTTACCGGAGCAGGATTTTTCTTTTGAAATAGCTACCCGTAACATTGAACCTTTTCTAAAAGTTTTTGATGCTAACATTGGTGGGCTTAACCATACAACCATTAGCGGTTCCATTAATACCCGATCGGGCATTTTACAATTAAAAGCAGATGCGCCGGTATTTAGTTATGGCAGTACTATTTTATCTAATATTACATTGGATGGCATAGGTTCGGAATCGGAACTGAGGGTTATTGGTTCAGTAGAAAACCTGCAACTCAATGAACGCATACAGTTGCCCAATGGAAAGCTTGAATTGGTAACGATAAAAGATTCAACACATCTGCTGGCTACAACCAATACATCCGGACCATTGGGAAATGCTTCGATTGATGTAAATATTTTCACTCTGCCCGAAGGATTTGAATTTCGTTTCAATGAATCGTCGCTGATTGCAAGCAATAAAAAATGGACTATTCAAAAAGATGGAAATATTGGTTGGAAGAGCGGGTACCTGTATACCAACGGACTACAATTGACGCAGGATAATCAGTCGGTAAAAATTTCGAGCCGACCCGATGATGAAGGTAACTGGAATAACCTGTATGCAACCATACAATCGCTGGATATGGGTGATTGGTTACCTTATTTTGTAACCGAACCTGCGCTGGAAGGCATTGTAAACGGATCGTTGGTTTTTAGTGATCCGGGAGGTAAGCAAATACTCGATGCGGAATTGGATGTTACACGATTCTACTTCAATGGCGATTCGGTAGGAGTGGTGGGTATTAAAGGTCAATTTGACGGGCAAACACAAAAACTGAGGGCCGATATTGAATCGCATAACAAAGCTTATGATTTTGACGGGTTGGTAAAACTCGATTTTTCAAAAGAGGCCCCCATGCAAATAGAAACAAAAGTGCAATTGCATAATGAGCGCATAAATATTTTACGTAAATACCTGACGGATATTTTTGATGATATAGATGGTTACGCAAATGGTGAACTTGCTATTAAAGGTCCCTTTGCTGCACCGGCAATTATGGGGAATATTAAAGTTACCAATGCCTTACTCAAAGTAGGCTATACACAATGTAAATACCTTATTGATTCGGCAACTATTCAATTCGGAGATAATTACATTGATTTTGGTGCCTTAAATCTTAAAGACGAAAAGGGGCGTACGGGTATAGCTGAAGGACGCATGTATCACAGGTGGTTTGATAGCCTGAGCTTTGCCATGCGATTGCGTACAAATAGTATGCAGGTACTCAATACCAAACCAAAAGATAATGATATATTTTATGGCTCGGCAGTAGCTAAAGCAACTTTCGCTATCAATGGGCCATTGAATAATTTACAAATGCGCATTACAGGTGTGCCTACTGATAGTTCGTGGATAGCCATTGCAAATAAGGAAGGCCTTACAAGCGGTGAAGCAGAATATATTGTTTTTAAGGAGTATGGAAGCAAAGTGGAAGCTAAAGTTGATACATTGGGAACCAATTACCATCTTACCCTTGAATTAACTGCAACACCTTTATGCAGGGTAGATGTAGTATTGGATGCGCTTACAGGTGATATTATTTCAGCTACCGGAAATGGTACGCTCGTAATACAGGCAGGCACAGTGGAGCCAACCGTAATGCGTGGTCGTTACGTGGTTGAAAAGGGCAGTTATAATTATACTTTTCAATCGCTGATTCGAAAGCCATTTTTGCTCAATGGCGGTGGTAATAATTTTATAGAATGGAATGGTGATCCTTATGAAGCCAATATGAATATAACCGCAACCTACATAGCTAAAGATGTAAGCCTGCGCGACCTGATGGCAAATGAAAATGCCGGTACCATTCTCGATCAGGATGCCCGAAATTACAAAGGGGACGTATGGGTGAATGCAAAATTGACCGGCAACCTCATGAAACCTTCCATAGACTTTGAAATTGAATTTCCACAGGGTAGTGTTATGCGTAATAACATAAGTGCGTTGGATATGCTGCGCAGAATAAGTGAAGATGAAAGCGAGAACCTTCGGCAGGTAACCTATCTTATTGTATTCCGGTCTTTTGCGCCTTACCGGCAAGGCGCAGGACAGCGAAATCCCGGTGCTGATCTTGCCGTAAATACCATCAGCGAATTGGTAAGCCGCGAAATGGAGAAAATTCTTACCGGCCTTATTCAGGATCTTACCCGCGATCAAAGTCTTTCGGTGGATCTAAGTACTAATTTTTATAACAGCAGCCAAACCTTAGGTAATGTAAGTGCATTTAGCCAATACGATCGGGTGAATGTAAATTTCAACCTGAACCGGAGTTTTTATAATAATAGGGTAGTGGTAAACCTTGGCAGCGATTTTGATATGAATGTTCGAAGCACCGCCGTTACAGGGTTTCAATTTTTACCCGATATAAATGTGGAATTTATTTTGACCCCAAACCGCAGGCTTCGGGCCATTATTTTCAAGCGGGATAATTTAGATATTGCCGGCCGTCGCAATCGCGCCGGTGCTAGCATTAGTTATCGCAAAGATTTCAATAAATTGCTGGGAAAAAAAGAAGAAGAACCTTTGTTCTTCATGCGGGATACCTCACCCAATTCATCCGAAGATAGTTTGCAAAATTGATTAAGGATTACGCTTGGTAGTGTGGTAAAAAAAATGAAAACTTCATCACCAATCAATTCTTTTTAAGACTTACAAAACAAAAAAAGTTGAATGAAAAATATTTCACTCAACTTTTTTTAATTCCTTTATTGATAATGCTTTCACTAGTTTTTTAAAAAATATTTCCAAATCATTTATAACATTTGAAAACTTTCTTACCCAGTTGATTGCAACCCTAAACCATCCTAAACCATCCTAAACCACCCTAAACCATTCTAAAGCACCCTAAACCACTCTAATTTTTCTTCTCTTCCTTCCCTTGCTTCTGCTCTTTTTCGTAGGCTTCGTTAAGACCCTTAATAAGATCACTGGTAATGTTTAAAACGGTGTCTTTATAATAGATGAAATCGCCGGCTTGTCTTGAAAATATATATGAGAAGCCTCTGTTTTTATTATAATTAGCAAGGTGGTCTTCAATTTTTTTGTTGATGTCCTGCATTAATTTAAACTGCTGCTCTTGCAGATCCTGTGCCATCCGGGCTTCCTTCTGTTGCAGGTTGCGTTCCATTTGCGAAATTTCTGCCTGTGCTGCTTCGCCTTCACTTTGGCTCATGGTAGGGGCTTTAGATTGAAGTTGTTGAACCCGACCCATATATCCGTTTTTCATTCCTTGTAATTCGCCGGAGATGGCCTGTTCCTTTGTTTTCAATTTAGCCTGTACATCTTTAATGTACAGGTATTGCTGCTCTATAGAATCCATTTCGAAATAAGCAATAGGCCCCATTGTACTTACCGTGCCAATGCTATCAGCGGCAGTTGTTGATGTCTTTTTTCCGCTGGGCGCTTTGCCTTTAAAGTGCAGGAAATACAAAATGATAAGGCCAAGGGCAAGAATTGCGATGGCAACGGTGTTAAAATTTTTCATGCGAAAAGTACAATAAATGAAATTTCAGGCTGCGAATGTAGGGTTTTGCATTGCACTCCGCAACCGGTTCTAAAAAAATAGCAATGTATTAAGTATTTTCAAGCTTCCTACCTTAGCGGCATGAAGCTGGTTTTTTGGTCGGTGGGAGGCAAGCACGAGTCCTTTGTTCAGGAAGGCATTGATATGTTTACAAAGCGCATTACCCGGTATTTTCCTTGTGAATGGAAAATAGTTGCACCCCCTAAGCATGCAGCAGTCAAGGAAGAAGCCATGCTGCGGGATGCGGAAAGCCGGATATTGCTCGAATCACTGGAGCCTGCCGATTATGTGGTTTTGCTGGATGAGCGTGGCCGGATGCTGGATTCACCGGGTTTGGCCAATATTATGCAGGAGCGGGCAACCAATGGGGCACGAAAAATTCACTTTGTAATAGGAGGGGCATTTGGGGTTAATCAAATCATGCGTAACCGCGCCGATCTTGTTTGGCAGCTTTCAAAACTGGTTTTTCCCCATCAGTTAGTCCGGATGTTGCTTGCAGAACAGGTGTACCGCGCCTGTACCATTTTGCGAGGCGAGAAATATCATCACACTTGATAATGTGATAATGTGCCAATGTGTTAATATGCTAATTGGATAATTAGTTGATTGACTATCAGCGAATTATCACATTTGCTAATCAGCTAATTAATACACGTCTTCCACAAAGAAATATTCCTCCGGTTGACCATCTTCCATAGTAATACTAACAATATCAAATTGAATAAATTTCCAGCCGGGGTTATGCGTTAAATAGTATTCGGCCACATTTTTCATTCGACCGATTTTCGCAGTATTTACCCGCTGTTCAGGTAGCCCCAAACCTTTTCCTGCCTTGGTTTTTACCTCAATAAAATGCAGGCAGCTATCCAGAGATGCTATGATATCCACTTCATTTTTACCGTGTTTCCAATTTGTATGTAAAATGGAAAAACCTTTTTTTGCGAGAAAAACGGCTGCTAATGCCTCACCGGTTCTTCCAGTTTCGTTATGTTGGGCCATATTTTCAAAGATAAGCACACCCATTGGCTTTCGTTAACGGGTAAAATTCTCCTGTTTTCCACATTTGTGTCGGGCGTAATGCTTGGTTAATTACTTTTGTCGTCTAATTCAGCCATAATCATATTCCATTTATAGATGAAACGCGACAACCAGGTTATTACCGTATTTGCCTTGCTTATTGTAATCAGTGCCGTTTACAGGGTTATTCCTTTTGAAAACAGACCCATTTGGCTTGGTGGGCCTCAATTGGCTATCGCATTATTTGCCGGAAGCATTATTAAGGACCGTAAATGGGCATTTGCTATTCCTATCTTTAGCATGCTGATTGGCGACCTGCTGATGGAAGGGCTTTTTGCAATGGGCGCTACTTCTTACAAGGGTTTTTATAATGGTCAGTTACTGAACTATGCGCTGATAGCTATGCTTACAGTAGTTGGCTTTTTTATCAACCATCGCAAAGTTTCCAGCATTGTTGGCGGAATGGTTGCTGCACCTACCTTATATTTTATTCTTTCCAATTTTGCCGTTTGGGTTAGTGGTGGCGGATTTCAAAGGCCTAAAACTCCGGCAGGATTAGTAATGTGTTATGCTGATGCACTTCCTTTTTATGGCTCTTCACTGTTAACTATGGCCATATTTGGAACCGTTCTTTTTGGTGGTTTTAGCTTATTAACCGCCGGGAAAGCCTATAAAGGCATTAAAGCGTAATACTTTTCCCCGAATTCACAATTTCTTTCGCTACATTTTTAAGATTGTATCTTACAATCTTATACCTTTGCGCCTCGAAAAAACAGGGGGTACCCTTTTTTCGCGTACACGATAAAACATTTTTATCTATATCTAATAAGTTATGGCCGACCTCAAATTTCAAAGAAATTTTGGTATTGCAGCGCACATCGACGCAGGCAAAACCACCACTACAGAGCGTATTTTGCGCTATACCGGTATGATTCACCGTATTGGTGAAGTGCATGACGGTGCTGCTACCACCGACTGGATGGAGCAGGAAAAAGAACGCGGTATTACCATTACTTCTGCAGCCGTTAGCTGTAAGTGGAACTTTCCTACCGATAGAGGTACGGTTATTCCTGAAACAAAGGATTATTCGTTCAACATTATTGATACACCCGGACACGTGGATTTTACGGTAGAAGTAGAACGTTCCATGCGAGTATTGGATGGTCTTATCGCGCTGTTTTCAGCAGTAGACGGGGTAGAACCACAGTCTGAAACCGTTTGGCGTCAGGCTAACCGTTATGGTGTTCCCCGTATTGGGTTCGTAAACAAAATGGACCGTTCGGGTGCCGACTTCCTCAATGTAGTGAAGCAGGTACGCGAAATGCTGGGAAGCAAAGCTGTTCCCCTTCAACTGCCGATTGGAGCCGAAGATGATTTTAAAGGTGTGGTTGACCTTATCCGTATGAAAGGCATTATTTGGGATGCCGCCACGGAAGGAATGACTTACGAACTGATTGATATTCCCGCTGATATGCAGGAAGAAGCTGAACTATGGCGTGCAGAACTCGTAGAAGCTGTTGCCGAATACGACGATGTACTGATGGAGAAATTCTTCGACGATCCAAGCACTATTACCGAAGATGAAATTCATGAAGCGGTACGTAAGGCTACGATTGACCTGAGCATTGTTCCTATGATGTGCGGTAGTTCCTTTAAGAATAAAGGAGTACAAACTGCATTGGATGGTGTATGTCGTTACTTGCCTAGCCCGATAGATATTCCTGATACCGTGGGCATTAACCCCGAGAATGGAGAAGAAATTTCACGACCACCTTCACCAAAAGCACCTTTTGCAGCGCTCGCTTTCAAAATTATGACCGATCCTTTTGTGGGGCGTCTCGCATTTTTCCGGTGCTATAGCGGTCATCTCGATGCGGGTAGTTATGTACTTAACGTACGTAGTGGTAAAAAAGAGCGTATCAGCCGTATCATGAAAATGTTTGCCAACAAGCAAAACCCCATCGACTCCATTGAAGCCGGTGATATTGGTGCAGCCGTTGGTTTTAAAGATATTAAAACAGGTGACACGCTTTGCGATGAAAATCATCCCATTGCTTTGGAAAACATGTTTATCCCTGAGCCGGTAATTGCCATTGCCGTTGAGCCTAAAACACAGGCCGACGTTGATAAAATGGGTATGGCCATTGGTAAACTCGTAGAAGAAGATCCTACATTACGTGTAAATACCGATGAAGATACCGGCCAAACCATTTTGCGTGGTATGGGTGAATTGCACCTTGAAATTATTATCGACCGTATGCGTCGTGAATTTAAGGTGGAAGTAAACCAGGGTGCACCGATGGTAGCCTATAAGGAAGCCTTTACCAAAACCGTTACACACCGCGAAGTGCTGAAAAAGCAAACCGGTGGTCGTGGTAAGTTTGCCGATATTCAATTTGACCTTGGTCCGGTGGACGAAGAATGGCAAAAAGAAAATCCGGATAAGCATTTCCAGTTTGTAAACGACTTATTTGGTGGAAGCATTCCCCGTGAATTTGTACCTGCTATTTCCAAAGGTTTCGAAACGTCAATGACAACAGGTGTACTGGCAGCTTACCCAATTGTAGGTATGAAAGTGCGCGTATTCGATGGTAGCTTCCACGCAGTTGACTCCGACTCAATGTCATTTGAACTTTGCGCAAAAGGTGGTTACCGTGAAGCTGGCCGCAAAGCAAAGCCGGTATTACTTGAGCCAATTATGAAAGTCGAAGTAATTACGCCCGATCAGTACATGGGTGATGTAACCGGTGACCTTAACCGTCGTCGTGGTATGCTCGAAGGCATGGATAACCGTAACAACGCACAGGTAATTAAGGCTAAAGTGCCGCTTAGCGAAATGTTTGGTTATGTAACCCAACTTCGTTCATTGAGCTCCGGTCGTGCCACAAGCACCATGGAATTCAGCCATTATGCTCCTGCTCCAAACGGTATTGCCGAAGAGGTAATCGCAAGGAATAAGGGTAAAGTTAAAATTGAAGATTAATCCATTGTCCATAGGGACAAAGCAAGATAAAAATAAAAAATCCCGGTTGCGATGGCAGCCGGGGTTTTTGCTTTAGGAAATTCTTTTGATACTATAAGTCATAAACAGGTACATAACTTGTGCCAACTAGATTATTAATTGGTAAAAAGGTATCCAGTTTAATATACAATCTTTGTTTAGGGGGATTACCGCCTCCATAAATTATAATATTGGGAAGCATTTTGAATGCTTTTGCAGGATCAGTTTTTTTTACTTCATTAATATCTTTACCGTCTATTGTTTTGTTTTCTTTAGGTAAAATCAACACTTTGTTTGTCTTGGATAAAAAAGAGTATTGAACCAATTCAAGCGGTAGCGCCCCTGCCCTTTTAATTTCAGCCTTAAGGTTGTAATTTGATTTTTGAGAAATCCCCGGCGCTTTGGATGTAATTTTATTTTCTACTATATCAACCGGAATATTTCCTTCTGCTCTCATAAAAATGGCAATGATAATGGTGTCATTTTTAGTTATAGGTTTTACAACCCAGCCAATAATACTATCCAAACCATTTATTCTGTCCTTGAACTCTACTTTATAGTGGTTTGTCCAATCAAACGTTGAATAATGATTGGGTGAAAGGTTTTTTTTAGCAAATTCTGAAATCAGTATGGTTTCATTTTTGCTATTATTTAATTTAGCTATTTGGCTATTTGGCTATTGGCTTGATTACCTGTAGTAAATAAAACAATACAAAATAAAATTTGCTTAAGTTTTTGATTGATTGGTGTAAACATGATTAAGATAGTATTGTAAAAATAAGGAACCCTTATTGAATGGTATAAACATCCATTTCATTCACATTCCCCTTATTTTTACGCCTATGAATAAAGTTTTATTTGTCCTAGTATTTATAACCCCTGTTTATTCCTTTGCCCAGCCATTTTCCCCCGCCGAAATTACCAAATGGAAACAGCAGGCACAGCGTGTAACCATTATCCGCGATAATTGGGGTATCCCGCACATTTATGGAAAAACCGATGCCGATGCGGTATTTGGTTTGCTGTATGCCCAATGCGAAGATGATTTTGCCCGCGTAGAAGCCAATTATATTGAAAAACTCGGCCGTCAATCGGAAATAAGCGGTCCCAATAGCCTTTACGATGACCTTTTGCATAGGTTGGTGCTAGATAGCATAGCTGCCAAAAAGGATTATGATTCTGCCCCTGCGTGGCTTAAGAAACTCTGCATTGCCTTTGCCGATGGCATTAACTATTATCTTGCCACCCATTCAACTGTTAAGCCTGCACTTCTTACCCGCTTTGAGCCATGGTGGCCCTTTATGTGGACCGATGGCAGCATTGGCGCCATCAGTACCGGCGGTGCCACCAGGCAGGAACTGCAAAGTTTTTACGCAGGCGAAGCCGTGGGAGAATTACCTCCAAAGCTGGATGATGAAAACGAAATAGGCTCCAATGGTTTTGCATTTTCTCCCAAACTTACTACATCCGGTAAAGCCATTTTATACATCAACCCGCACGTAACTTTTTATTTTCGTCCCGAAGTGCATATGGTGAGTGAGGAAGGTTTGAATGCCTATGGCGCAGTTACCTGGGGACAGTTTTTTATATACCAGGGTTTTAATGAAGCATGCGGTTGGATGCATACCAGTAGCCAGGCCGATGTAGCCGATTTGTATGAGGAGCGGGTTGCAAAAATGTCAAAGGGCTTTTATTATAAGTATGATCTCAACCTACGCCCTATAACACAGAAAAAAGTAACCATCTTGGTAAGGGATGGCGAGTCACTGAAAGAAAAGAGTTTTGATGCGTACGAAACCCATCATGGCCCTATTGTTGCTAAACGCAATGAAAAATGGCTTGCCTTAAAACACCATAACCGCAGTGCAAAAGGCCTTGAACAAAGCTGGCTGAGAACCAAAGCCAGGAGTTTTGCAGAATTTAAACAGGTAATGTACATGAAAGAAAACACGAGCAACAATACCGTGTACGCCGACCGTGAAGGCAATATTGCCTACTGGCACGGCAATTTTATGCCAAAGCGCGACCCGAAATTAGATTGGAGCAAACCGGTGGATGGTACAACAAGCAAAACGGAGTGGGGACCATTGCATATGGTGGATGACATGGTAACCATTTACAATCCTGCTTCAGGTTGGGTCCAAAATTGTAACCAAACACCTTTTACATCATCAGGAAGCAGTAGCCCCAAACGAGAAAATTTCCCTGCCTATATGGCTCCTGATGCGGAAAATTACCGAGGTATTAATGCGGTGAAGGTTTGGAGCAAGGCAAAAAACTTAAATATTGATAAAGTAATTGAAGGCGGTTATACACGTTACCTGCCTGCTTTTGATGTGCTGATACCTGCCTTAACCAATGGGTGGGCAAAAAGAAGTTTTATCCCCGATTCATTGTCAAAAGATTTGGAAATGGCAGTAGGATTATTGAAAAATTGGGATAGGCAAACTGAGATATCATCAGTTCCTTCCACACTTGCCATTGAATGGGCGCAAAGGCTTTTACCAGCTATCAACCGAACGGAAGTTTCGGGTATGCCCGATGCGGGTTTTATAGAAAAAACGGCGGCTTTTGCTGCTACCGCTTCGCCCGATGCGGTGCTGTTACCTTTAAGCACCACCATCAGCGATCTAAAGCGCCGGTTTGGATATTGGGAAGTGCCATGGGGCGAAATCAACCGTTACCAACGTCTCACCGGCAACCTGGACGAAATCTATAACGATACTATGCCAAGTATTCCATCTCGTTTTGCCGCAGCTACCTGGGGAGCATTACCAAGTTTTGTAAGCCGGCCCATGAATGGAAGCAGCAGGCGTTATGGCTACAGTGGCAACAGTTTTATTTGTGCGGTGGAGTTTGGTGAAAAAGTAAAAGCCAAATCATTGCTGGCAGGTGGAAACAGCAACAATCCATCATCAAAGCATTTTGGCGATCAGGCCGAGATGTATGCCAACGGGGTTTTTAAAGATGTACTTTTCTATAAAGATGATATTGTAAAAAATATGATAAAGAAGTATAAGCCTGGTGAAAACTAACTATTTTCATTGCCACAAACCTTTTTATGTCAAAATCTGGTATTCTTATTTTTTTGGTTTTGAGTTCGCAAATTTCTGTTGCCCAAACGAGGCCCCTAAAACCACTAACCATGGTGGATCTTAGTCTTATTTCCTCAGGTATTACCCAGCAGGTAGTTGCAGGCGATAAGTTTGTAATTGATTTTTCCGGGGGTATTGGGCCGGGGTATGATATAGCAGAAGGCAGCCATTCTGTTGTTTTTCTTCCGGCGCTTTATGGCTCTGTAACACCTAAATTTTATTATAATTTGTCTAAAAGGGTAGGTAAGGGTAAAAGTACCGATCGTAATGGTGGTAATTTCATTGGCGCACGGGTTAAATATAGTTTGCCTGTATTTGTGGACTCCGATCAAATAAGGAACTCACTCTTGATAAACGGATTTTGGGGATTGCAAAGGCCTTTAGGTGCAAAATGGATTTTTTCTGGTCAGGTGGGTGCAGGCTATGCGTTGGATACAGATTATAACTTTGGCACTATTTATCCTGCATTTGATTTTAAATTTGGTTATGTAATAGCATCCGGAAAAAGAAGAAACAAAGAATAGCCAATGATAAGGCTATGCGGTGGATCCTTTGGTTTAACAACTATTTGCCTTTCCCTTATCCAAGCTTTAACAATCTTTTGAAAGCTGCCATCGTCTATTATTAAATAAAAAAATAATTAGACATGAATAAGATTATGGCTTTCGTTTTATTGGCAGGTAGTTTGCTGATGGTTGGCTGTACCAAATCTGATTTACCTCAACAGCAAATGGATCCCGAACAGTGGATGCAAACCCACCCAAGAGCGCAGGTTGCCTACACCGACTATTTTAGTGGAAATTATATTGTACAAACTTCCCAGGGCTTTGCCGTGGTAGAAGGGTGGGGTGGTCATACTCCGCGCGAATATGATGAATTATATGCCCATTTCCAGTTTACAGGCATGCAAACCATTTATAATCGTTCGGGTAATTACTTCACCAGTGGCAGGATAGTGGCCAATTGGCTTACATGGAGTGAAGCCTGGTATTTGATAAACCAGATTGGCAACTGATAACAAAATATAAACAATTCATTATCAATTCTTTAGTAAACCGACTAATGATTTTTCCTTCTAAATAAAAAAAGGGGGCATTATGAATAATAAAATGATTACCTGTATGCTGCTGGCTTATTCCTTATTCATTTCGTTAGCCGCTTTTTCACAGGGAAAACGGGATTGGGATGAAAGGGGAGAAAAAGAAAAGCGCCATCAAGATTATTCTTATAACAAGTACAAGAATATCAAGAAATATGAGGATAAGTATGACAATCGTTACGATAATCGCAGGTACAATGGGAACAATAACCCAAAAGTGGTCCGGTACCGGCCGCAGTATCCTACGCGTGGTTATGTAGGGCGTCCTCCTTCGTACAGGCATGTTTGGATTCCGGGGGAGTATAGGTGGAGAGGCGGACAATATGTATTTATGCCGGGCAATTGGATGGTGCCTCCTCGCAAGGGAATGAATTATGTTCCTGGTTATTGGCAACAAAGCCGTGGTGGTTATGTATGGATTTCAGGATTTTGGGATAATAGCGGATTAAGTATAAGAAGGTAGTGTACCATAAAATGTAGGGTGTAATGTGGGTGAAAAAGCTGGCATCCTGTAGCAAAAGCTTCAGGGTGCCTTGCTTTTTTAGCGAAAAACTGTAATTTGGTAGCCTAAACCAATTAATAATGTTGCCATTAGACAGCCTTCTCGTTATTGATATTGAAACCGTAAGCCAATCGCCCGACTGGACCTCGATGGATGATTATTGGAAACAGCTATGGGAACAAAAGATTGAAAAGCAATTACCCGATGGTGAAAATCCGGAATCTTTCTATCCCAAAAGAGCTGCTATCCTCGCTGAATTCGGGAAAGTCATTTGTATTAGTGCGGGTTATTTTCGTGTGCAGGATGGAAAAGCTGTTTTCAGGGTAAAATCTTATGCAGGGCATGATGAAGCCATGTTGCTGAAAAAATTTGTAAAAGAAGCCGGGCAATGGCAGGCCAAAAAGAAGTCAGCAGCTTTTGCCGGGCACAATATCCGCGAGTTTGATATTCCCTATTTGTGCCGCCGGTTGGTAATTAATCACCTGCCCATTCCTGCATGGCTCGATTTTCAGGCTATGAAACCCTGGGAAACCAACCTGGTGGATACCATGCAGCTTTGGCGGTTTGGCGATTATAAAAATTATACATCGCTCAACCTGTTGGCAGCTTGTCTTGGCGTGCCATCACCAAAGGATGATATTGATGGAAGTAAGGTGGGGGAGGTTTATTGGGTGGAGAATGGTATTGATCGCATTGCAGCTTACTGTCAAAAGGATGTAGTTACGGTGGCGCAGATTCTGTTACGATTCAGAAACTTGGAATTGTTAGGAGTTGGGGATGTGGAGATTGTGAGGGAGTAATGTTGGAATTCATCATTCCCTATTCATAATTCCCACCTATTCATCTCTTCAACGCCAAAGATTTCCCCAAATCCCCAAAAAAACTTCCAAAATCTTTTGCCAGTACCAAAAACTCCCCTACTTTTGCACTCCCAAATTATAAAGGGTCTTTGATATATGTCTCAACGCATTCGGATCAAATTGCAATCGTACGACCACAATCTGGTTGACAAATCTGCTGAGAAAATCGTAAAAACTGTGCGTAGCACAGGTGCTGTGGTAACGGGTCCTATTCCGCTGCCTACACACAAGAAAATTTTTACGGTTCTGCGCTCACCTCACGTGAACAAGAAAGCACGCGAGCAGTTTCAGTTAAATACACACAAGCGCTTGTTGGATATTTATACCAGCAGCAGCCGTACAGTAGATGCTCTCAGTAAGCTCGACCTGCCAAGTGGTGTTGACGTAGAAATCAAAGCATAGAATAAAACGGAATTGGATAATAGTTTCCTTTCCTACAGATCTTAGAAAAACATCATCTGCCAAAATCACATCTCAGGTGTGGAGAAAGCAGCTCTGATACATTATAAATTACCGCCGGTAAGCAGGGAGTCTTCGGACTCAGCAAACCAATAACAAAAGCGGTACAAACATATGAACAAGCCTTTCAGGGTTTGTTTACTACCGGTACTTCTGCTTCCGTAAGTGGAAAACCAAAGAAAAGGTCGGTAGCTAAACTGGGATTGAATCATGCCAATGGCTTGATGTCCTCAACCACCCTGCCGGGCACAAACCGATAAAGAATGAAAGGAATCATTGGAAAAAAAATCGGGATGACCAGCATCTTCGATCCCAACGGTAAGCAGATTGCCTGCACTATCGTAGAAGCGGGTCCCTGTGTCGTTTCGCAGGTAAAAACCGTAGAAACCGACGGTTACAATGCCGTTCAGCTCGCTTATGGCGAAAAGAAAGAAAAGCATACCACCCGCGCCGAAAAAAATCACTTTGCCAAGGCGCAAACAGCTCCCAAAAGTTTTGTAAAAGAATTTCGTAACTACTCCATTGAGAAACAACTTGGTGAAGAAGTAACCATTGATATCTTCAGCGAAGGCGAGAAGGTTGACATAGTGGGTACTACCAAGGGTAAAGGTTTTCAGGGTGTAGTTAAACGTCATGGTTTTAAAGGTGTTGGTCAGCAATCGCATGGTCAGCACGACCGTCAGCGTGCACCTGGTTCCATCGGTAACTCTTCCGATGCATCACGTGTATTTAAAGGTATGCGTATGGCAGGCCGCATGGGTGGCGACAGGGTAAAAACAAGAGGACTGAAAGTGGTTAAGATTTTCCCTGAGAAAAACTACCTGCTTATCAGCGGATCTGTTCCCGGCCATATCGGCTCTATCGTTTTAATTCAAAAATAATTCCCTCACAAAACCCAAGGAAGTAGATAACAACCGAAAGGTTTAATAAGGAAACAATATGACACTCGAAGTTTTAAATACAGCAGGCCAAAAGACAGGAAGGACCGTTGAGCTCCCCGAAGAAATCTTTGGTGTGGAACCTAACGACCACGTTATTTACCTGGCTGTAAAAGGCTACCTCGCCGCGCAGCGCCAGGGTACGCACAAGGTGAAAACCCGTATGGAAGTTAAAGGTGCAAGCCGCAAACTTCACAAGCAAAAAGGTACCGGTGGTAGCCGTAAAGGTAACATCCGTAACCCTTTGTACAAAGGTGGTGGTACCATTTTCGGACCCAAGCCCCATGGTTATGATATTAAGCTTAACCGTAAAGTGAAGGACCTGGCAAAAATTGGTGCACTTGCTTACAAAGCAAAAGAGAATGCCATTGTAATCATCGAAGATATTACTATGGATACACCAAAAACCAGCCAGTTTGCAGGTGTAATGAAGAGTCTCGGTGTAAGCGACAAGAAAACCTTGTTTGTTTATCCTGAATATAACGATAACATGTACCTCAGCCTCCGCAATATTCCAAATGCAGATGGCAGTCTTCTTAGCGATGTTCATACCTATGAAATCATGAATGCCGATATAATGGTGTTTACAGAAAGCGCTGCAAAGATCTTCACTGAAGCAGATGCTGAAGTGGCCGAATAAGTACGATTAATGAACTGAATAATTCAGACAGCAATGAAACTGACAGATGTATTAGTAAAACCGGTACTTACCGAAAAGGTGAACAAACTGATGGATAAGCACCGCGCTTACACCTTCATCGTTGACCGTAAGGCCAATAAGCTCGAAATCAAGAAAGCGGTTGAAGAGTTTTACGGCGTAACCGTTACCGATGTAAACACTTTGGTAATGCCCGGAAAGAATAAAACCCGCTATACAAAGGCCGGTTTTATTAAAGGCCAGAAAGCTGCCCGTAAAAAGGCAATTGTAACTGTAGCCGTTGGCGAAGAGATTAACCTTTACGGTGATATTTAATCCGACCAACTAAAGAAAGGCAACCAACCGCCGCAAAGTGTTGAAATAAGTAAAGAGAAAGAAAACAGACAGAAGCAATGGCACTGAAAAAATTTAAACCGGTTACCGCAGGCACCCGCTGGAGAATTGGGAACGCCTACGCCGAACTTACAAGCGACACACCTGAAAAATCATTGTTAGAACCAATGCCAAGAACGGGTGGACGTAACTCACAAGGTCGTCGCTCCATGCGCATGATTGGTGGTGGTCACAAAAAGAAATACCGTATTGTTGACTTCAAACGCAACAAGAAAGATATTGAAGCGACGGTAGTAAGCGTTGAATACGATCCAAACCGTTCTTCCTTCATATCACTGGTTGAATATACCGATGGTGAGAAGCGTTACATTCTTGCACCACAGGGTATTAAAGTTGGTCAGAAGATTATCAGCGGCGATAGCGTTGCTCCCGAAGTTGGTAATAGCCTGCAAATGAAGTTTATTCCTTTGGGTACCAATGTGCACAATATTGAAATGCAGCCCGGACAGGGTGGTAAACTGGTACGCAGTGCCGGTAGCAGTGCACAGCTTACCAACAAAGAAGAAGCTTACGCTATTTTGAAAATGCCTTCAGGCGAATTGCGCAAACTACTCATCAATTGTTATGCAACAGTTGGTGTAGTAAGCAATAGCGATCACAACCTGCAAAGCAAAGGTAAAGCTGGTCGTAACCGTTGGTTAGGTATTCGTCCTCGTGTTCGTGGTGTAGCCATGAACCCTGTGGATCACCCGATGGGTGGTGGTGAAGGCCGCGCAAGTGGCGGACATCCCCGCAGCCGTACCGGTAAATATGCCAAAGGTGAGAAAACACGTACAAGGGGTAAATCTTCGGATAAAATGATTATCCAACGTCGTGATGGTAAAAAATTAGCTAAGTAAAAATTTGCGATTATAAATCTCAAATTTCAAATTAAAAAAATAGACAATGGGTCGTTCAATTAAAAAAGGTCCTTACATAGATGCAAAGCTCGAAAAGAAAATTGTAGCTATAGCTGAGGGAAAGGTAAAAAAAGGCGTAATAAAAACCTGGAGTCGTCGTAGTACGATTAGCCCGGACTTCGTAGGCCAAACCTTTGCGGTACATAATGGTAACAAGTTTATACCTGTGTATGTTACCGAATTTATGGTAGGACACAAACTGGGTGAATTTGCCCCCACCCGTAACTTTAGAGGACACGCGGGCAGCAAAAAATAATTGTAACTGACAATAGGTAAGGAGTAACATCCCCAACCACTAAAGGATAAAACACATGGAAGCAATAGCCAAATTAAATAACTACCCTACATCGCCGCGTAAAATGCGTTTGCTGTGCGATTTGGTTAGGGGCATGCAGGTAGACAAGGCTTTAGCCACGCTGGAATTCAGCGCAAAGCACCCAAGTGTGCCACTTGCTAAGCTGGTAAAGAGCGCTGTATTCAACTGGAAAGCAAAAAACGAAGGTGAAGATGAAACTTCACTGGTTGTAAAAATGATAATGGTTGATGGTGGGCGTACGTTAAAGCGGATGCGTCCAGCTCCCCAGGGTCGTGGCTACCGTGTGCGCAAACGTAGCAATCATGTAACTGTAATTGTAGATACAAAATAAATCATACAAATCCCAAATCGGGAAATCCCAAATTCCAAATGGGACTACCCTCTAAAGTTTGGAATTTGGAATTTTAAAAAAACTTTGGAATTTCATTATTATGGGTCAAAAAGCAAATCCAATCGGTAACAGGCTCGGAATCATCCGTGGTTGGGAGAGCAATTGGTTCGGCAACAAAAAAGACTACGCCGTAAAACTGATTGAAGACAATAAGATTCGCAACTACCTCAATGCCCGTATCAATAAGGGTGGTATTGCAAAGATTGTTATCGAACGTACCCTCAACAAGCTCATTGTAACTATTCATACATCCAAGCCCGGTATCATTATTGGTAAAGGCGGTGGTGAAGTAGATCGTATTAAGGAAGAGTTGAAAAAACTTACCGGTAACGAAGATGTGCAAATTAACATCCTGGAGATTCGTCGTCCTGAAGTGGATGCCATGATTGTGGCTGACACCATTGCACGTCAGATTGAAAATCGTATCAGCTATAAGCGTGCAATTAAAATGGCAATTGCTTCAGCTATGCGTATGGGTGCAGAAGGAATCAAGGTAAAAGCAAGCGGCCGTATTGGTGGCGCTGAAATTGCCCGGAGCGAAGAACTCAAGATGGGGCGTGTGCCTTTGCATACTTTCCGTATGGATATTGATTACGCAAGCCTTCCTGCTCAAACCGTTTATGGTAAAATAGGAATTAAGGTTTGGATTTGTAAAGGTGAGGTACTAACCAAGCGTGATCTGAATCCCAATTTTGTGGGTACCGGTACCGGACTGAGCGATCGCCGTGGTGATGAGCGCAGCGGTGGAGACCGTGATCGTGGTGGACGTCGTGATGACCGCGGTGGACGTGGCGGCGGTGGACGCGGAGGTAATGATCGTGGTGGAGGCCGTAGTGGCGGCGGTGGCCGTGATGGTGGTAGTCGCAACTAATCTACCTTAGAATATAGAAACATAACAAGATTTAAGAAACAATCAAATTTTCGATAAATGTTACAACCGAAAAGAAGCAAGTTCCGCAAACAACAAAAGGGGCGCATTCGCGAAGTGGCCAAGCGTGGAACCACTATTTCGTTCGGATCATTTGCGCTCAAAGCGTTGGAACCTATCTGGTTGAACAACCGTCAGATTGAAAGCGCACGCCAGGCTATGACCCGCGCTATGAAGCGTGAAGGTTCTGTATGGATCCGCATTTTCCCTGACAAGGTAATTACCCGTAAGCCAGCCGAAGTAAGGATGGGTAAGGGTAAAGGTAATCCCGAATTTTGGGCAGCAGTAGTTGAGCCAGGTCGTATTCTGTTTGAAATAGATGGTGTAGATGCTGAAGTAGCAAAACACGCTATGGATCTCGCTGCGCAAAAGCTTCCGATAAAAACCAAGTTTGTTACCCGTCGCGATTATGTTGCATAATTTCAAAAGGTAATTAATAATAGCAAATAAGATTTTATGTCAAAGAAAATTGATTTTATAAAGAGCCTGGTGGAAATGAGCGCTGACGATATCAAGGCACGCATTCGCGAAGATGAAGTTCGTTTGAAAAAACTGACTTTCGCGCATGCCATTACACCGCTCGAAAATCCAATGGTTATTCGTGACGTTCGTCGCGACCTTGCCAGGATGAAGTCTGAAATAAAGAAAAGGGAACTGGTTGCTTAATCAATCAATTCTAATTAATAGAAATTAAAAGAATCTAACGTCCTTTTTAAAAACGGGATTTAGGAGGAACAAATGGAAACAATTAATCTTCAGGAAACAAGAAATTTACGCAAGACCAGGATAGGTATTGTGAGCAGCAACAAAATGGACAAAACCATCACGGTGGCTGTAGAACGTAAAGTGAAGCACCCTATCTACGGTAAGTTCGTAAAAAAGACAACGAGTTTTCATGCGCACGATGAAAAGAATGAGTGCAGCATTGGTGATACCGTTCGTATCATGGAAACACGTCCTTTGAGTAAGACAAAGCGTTGGAGACTCGTAGAAGTTATAGAAAAGGTTAAATAACTTGTGGGACAAAGTCCTTTAAGTTCATGCTAATGGTTAAGAGCCGGAAGCCTCTGAAAGTATTAATCATTTGAGCATTTAGGTTTTAATTCAATCCTTGAGATTTCAAAATTATTACCTGGGTTTTCAAATATCAAATTAAGAAAAATGATACAGCAAGAAAGCAGACTCAATGTAGCAGACAATAGTGGCGCTAAAGAAGTTCTTTGCATCCGTGTACTGGGTAACAGTGGTCAGGATTATGCAAGAATTGGCGATAAGATTGTAGTAACAGTAAAAGACGCCATTCCCGGTGGCAATATGAAGAAAGGTACTGTTGCAAAAGCTGTTATTGTACGTACCAAAAACAAGCTTCGTCGTAAAGATGGTTCATATATCCGTTTTGATGACAACGCCGTTGTACTTCTCAATAACTCTGATGAACCACGTGGTACGCGTATTTTTGGGCCGGTTGCCCGCGAACTGCGTGATAAAGGTTATATGAAAATTGTTTCGCTGGCCCCTGAAGTACTGTAAGTATTTCTGCCTGCAGGATAAAAGCATTTTAAAAACTGCGTTTGGCACCTATCAAACGCAATAAGCAATAAAAGATGAATAAGCGTTTTAAACCAAAGTTCAACATCAAAAAGGGCGACAGCGTTGTGGTAATCGCCGGTGATGACAAAGATCTCACCAAGCCCCGTACCGTGCTGGCTGTAATTCCTGAAGATGCCAAAGTATTGGTAGAAGGTGTAAATGTGCAAACAAAGCACACCAAGCCATCTGCTACGAATACAAAAGGTGGTATTGTAAAGAATGAAGCACCCATTTCTATCAGCAATGTTATGCTATGGGATGCTAAGGCAAAAGCGGGTACCCGTGTTAAACGTAGCCGTGAAACGGGAAAACTTGTTCGTGTATCTAAAAAATCCGGGGAGGTAATCAAGTAATGGAAAAAGTAGCAAACTATACGCCGCGCCTTGCAGCTAAATATAAAGCTGAAATAGTACCCGCGCTGCAAAGGAAATTTGATTATAAGAGTGTAATGCAGGTTCCGCGTCTTCACAAAATTTGCATCAACCGTGGTGTAAATGGTGCAGTAGCCGATAAGAAATTGGTTGATGTAGCTGTAGAAGAGCTTACTACCATTTCAGGTCAGCGTGCTATACCTACAAGTTCTAAGAAGGATATATCCAACTTTAAACTTCGTAAGAATATGCCAATTGGGGCTAAAGTTACTTTACGTGGTGTAAAAATGTATGAGTTCCTTGATCGGCTTATTGCAATTTCACTACCACGTGTGCGTGATTTCAAAGGTATCAATGATAAAAGTTTTGATGGCCGTGGTAACTACACAATGGGTGTAACCGAGCAAATTATTTTCCCTGAAATTGATATTGATAAGGTGAATAAAATTACCGGCATGGATGTAACTTTTGTAACAACCGCCAATACCAACGAAGAAGCTTACGAATTGCTTAAAGCACTTGGTCTGCCATTCAAAAATGCTAAAAAGGAAGTTGAAACTAACTAAGATAAACTTGATGTGCGTTTTACTTCGTACATCGCACTTCATAAATCGTAATTAAAAATAAATTATGGCAAGAGAATCAGTAAAAGCCCGTCAGCGTAAGCGCGAAGTGATGGTAGCCAAATTTGCCGAAAAGCGTGCGGCTCTTAAAGCTGCAGGAGATTTTGCAGGTTTAGACAATTTGCCCCGCAATGCATCACCGGTACGTTTGAAAAACCGTTGTCAGCTTACAGGACGTCCCAAGGGTTACATGCGTCATTTTGGTGTATGCCGTAACATGTTCAGGGATATGGCGCTTGAAGGCAAAATACCAGGTGTAAAAAAGGCAAGCTGGTAATTTTTCGGATAGTAAAATAGTAACATTATTTTTAACTAGAACTCAATCCAATTATCACGCAAAGCGTGACGTAGGAGGTAAATAATATGGTAACAGATCCAATTGCAGACTTTTTGACGCGTATTCGTAATGCCCAGATGGCAACACACCGTATGGTTGAAATTCCGTCATCTAATCTGAAAAAGCGTCTTACTGAAATTTTGTACGAAAAGGGTTATATCCTTAAGTATAAGTTTGAAGAAGATGGCAAACAAGGCATTATAAAAATAGCGCTGAAGTATGACCCTACAACACGTCGCCCGGCCATTACTTCGCTCGAGCGCGTTAGCCGTCCCGGTCTTCGCCAGTATTCAAAGCCCGGTGATTTTAAGCGAGTTATGAATGGTCTTGGTGTTGCTATCATCAGTACATCAAAAGGTGTAATGACGGATAAAGAAGCAAAGGTGCAGAATGTAGGTGGCGAAGTTCTTTGCCATATATATTAAGCAAATTGGGTAAGCTCTTTTACCCTTTAATGATTTTTTAAATAACGGGTCTTTGATGTATTTAAGCCTTTTAGTCGGGGCTGAACAACGCAAGGCCATTCAGATAAAACAATAACGACTATGTCACGTATAGGAAAACAACCAATCACCATTCCGGCAGGCGTAACCATTTCGGTGGCAAGCGACAATTCGGTTACTGTAAAGGGACCAAAAGGTACACTAAACAGGACCGTTGACCGCGATATCATTATTGAAATCAAAGACGGAGAATGCCTGGTAGGACGTCCAACGGATCAAATTCGTCACCGTGCTATGCATGGACTTTACCGTTCACTCATTTCTAACATGGTTAAAGGTGTTACGGATGGTTTTGTAAAGAAAATGGAATTGGTTGGTGTTGGTTATAAAGCAGCGAGTACCGGTAATATTCTTGATTTAGCCTTGGGGTATTCTCATAATATTATTTTTGAAGTACCAAGCGAATTGAAAATTGCTACTGCACAGGAAAAAGGTAAAAATCCTGAGATTACGATTGAAGGAATAGATAACCAATTGTTAGGTCAGGTTTGTGCAAAAATTCGTGGATTACGTAAGCCTGAACCATACAAAGGAAAAGGTGTTCGTTTTGCAGGTGAAGTGGTTCGCCGTAAAGCTGGTAAATCTGCTGGTAAATAATCTTAAACGTATTGTTTGAAGTGGAAACATTTCAAATCATTTTCCCGGCAGTATCGGGAATATAAAAAAGTGATACAATGGATAACAAAGTAATTGCGCGGAAAAAAATTCATTACCGCATTCGCAAGCGGGCAATTGGTGTGGCAAGCAAGCCCCGTATGTCTGTATATCGCAGCAATGGCGATATCTATGTGCAGCTTATTGATGACACCAATGGTCATACCCTTGCTGCAGCATCAAGCCGCGATAAGGACATTGCTGCTCAAAAAGTTACCAAAACCGAATCAAGCAAAATGGTTGGTGCAGCTATTGCCCGCAAAGCTATTGACCTGGGAATCGAAAAGGTAGTATTTGACCGCGGTGGTTTTCTTTACCATGGTCGTATTAAGGCAGTAGCCGAAGGTGCCCGTGAAGGTGGATTGAATTTCTAAGAGAAACAAATGGCCTTTAGCAATAAGCAAGATGCTGAGAGCTGAAAGCCGGTTGAAGAAATATTTGAATAACATATATCAATTTCAGAATAATGTCAAAAGCTATTATAACACGCATTAAGCCAGGTGAACTCGAACTTAAAGAAAAGGTAGTTGCCATTAACCGTGTTACCAAAACCACCAAAGGTGGACGTACCTTCAGCTTTTCTGCACTTGTTGTAGTAGGCAACGAGGCTGGCATAGTTGGTCATGGTTTAGGTAAAGCTAAAGAAGTTCAGGAAGCTATCACCAAGGGCATTGAAGATGCAAAGAAGAACCTGATTAAAGTTCCGGTAATGCATGGTACTATTCCACACGAAACCTATGTAAAAGAAGGTGCAGCAAAAGTTATGTTGAAGCCCGCAGCACATGGTACCGGTGTAATTGCAGGTGGTAGTATGCGTGCTGTTCTTGAAAGCGTTGGTATAACCGACGTTCTTGCTAAAAGCCTTGGTAGCGCTAACCCACATAATGTGGTAAAGGCAACTATTAAAGCCCTTGCAAGCATTCGCGAGCCCATTCAGGTTGCTAAAACCCGTGGCATCTCGTTGAAAAAAGTATTTAACGGATAATTCAAGTCTGTTGTTTACAGTTTGAAGTTTGATGTTTATTCAGACTTTGATTAAAAACACGGACACCAAATACATGTAAGATGAAAAAAGTAAAAGTAACACAGGTTAAAAGCGTAATAGACCGCTCTGAGCGCCAAAAGAAAACGATGGTTGCTTTGGGTTTGCGCAAAATGCATGCTTCAGTTGAAAAGGATGCTACTCCACAGATTTTAGGTATGCTTGAAAAAGTGAACCACCTTGTAAAGGTTGAGGAAATTGCAAATTAGCAAATTCGAAAATGTGCCAATTGGATGCTATTAAGCATTTGCTAATTATCATATTTTCAAATTATCAAATTTAAAATGCGAGGGGAGCTAACCCCGTAAGTAAAAACCAATATTTATGAAATTACATACGCTTAAGCCTGCTGAAGGCAGTACACACAGTATAAAACGTATAGGTCGTGGTGAAGCATCCGGTAAGGGTGGTACTTCTACAAAAGGTAACAAGGGTGGTCAAAGCCGCGCAGGTTATTCCAGTAAAATGGCACACGAAGGGGGACAGATGCCCATCCAGCGCCGTCTTCCCAAGCGTGGTTTTAAGAATAACAACCGTGTTGAATACAAAGTATTTAACCTTGGTCAGGTAGATCAGTTGGTTGAAAAATATGGTTTCACTGAATTTACTTCAGATAATCTTTATGTACATAACCTAATCGGTCGTACAGATTTAGTGAAAGTACTTGCTGCCGGAGAACTGAAAACTAAAATCGCCTTTAAGGTTGATGCAGTTAGTGAAAAGGCAAAAGCTGCCATTGAAGCTGCCGGCGGAAGTGTTGAAATTGTGAAGTAAACGCGAAACCAAACGCCTCCTCCTAAATAGAGGAGGATTTATGTTTTTTATTCGCTTACATTTGGTCCGTTTCTTGAAAATCTATTATCAGCAGTGAACAAGCTTATTCAAACACTTAAGAATATCTGGAGCATTGAAGAATTACGTGACAAAATTATTGTTACGCTTGCTTTAGTGTTTACCTATCGTTTAGGAACCCATATTGTGCTTCCCGGTATTGATCCAAATAAATTGGATGAAGTACGTGGACAAGCCGGTGGGTTACTTGGATTATTTGACCAGTTTGCAGGTGGTGCCTTTTCACAGGCATCCATTCTTGCATTGGGTATTATGCCCTACATCTCCGCTTCAATCTTTATGCAGTTGGTAACCATATTGGTGCCGCAAATGCAAAAGATTCAAAAGGAAGGTGATAGCGGTCGTAAGAAAATTAACCAATGGACACGTTACCTTACGGTATTGGTTACGCTGTTTCAGGCAGCCGCCTACATTAGCTACTTACAAAGCCCTGGTTACAAAGAAGCTCTAATCCCTGCTTTTGAACCTTACTTCTGGTTCAGTACAGTTATTTTGCTTACCTCCGGTACCTTATTTGTAATGTGGCTTGGTGAAAAAATTACCGACAAGGGTCTTGGTAATGGTACTTCACTGATTATCATGGTTGGTATCCTTGCACGACTTCCACAAAGTATTGTTCAGGAATTTGCAGCCAAGAATACTGCAGGTGGTGGTGGTTTGCTCATTTTTATCATTGAAATAGCCATCTTTATTGCTGTAATTATGGGTCTTATTGTACTTGTGCAAGGGGTTCGTAAAATCACCATTAATTACGCAAAGCAAATTGTGGGTAACAGACAATTTGGTGGAGCACGTCAGTTTTTGCCCATCAAGGTAAACAGTGCTGGTGTAATGCCAATCATTTTTGCGCAGGCCATCATTTTTATCCCTACCATTTTTGCCAGGTTTGAGACCAGCGGGACAGGGTTGCTGAATATTCTCAATGATATGAGCAATCCTTGGTATATGCTGATTTATTCAATCTTGGTAATTGCATTTACTTACCTATATACAGCTATAATTTTTAATCCCAAGCAAATTGCAGAAGATCTTAAGCGTAATAACGGGTTTATTCCCGGTGTAAAGCCTGGTCAACCTACTGCAGACTACATTGGTTCTGTAATGGATAAAATTACTTTGCCAGGAGCTATTTTATTGGCTATTGTTGGTATCCTTCCAGGCATTGCTATGAAGTTGGGTGTAACAGGCCAATTCGCAAGTTTCTTTGGTGGAACCAGCTTGTTAATTATGGTGGGAGTTGTATTGGATACTTTACAGCAAATTGAAACTCAATTGCTGATGCGCCAATATGATGGTTTAATGAACAGTGGCCGCATACAGGGCAGGCAGCCGGTTAGCAGTTCTCCCATAGGTTAAATTAGTTATTGGGCTGAATATAAAATTATAATAATGCCTGCTGGTTGTAGAACCGGCAGGTTTTTATTTTTGAAGAATTTTCAGTAGGGTTAATATAAGAACCTGGTGAACGTTTGTAAAGCATGGTTTTTTTAGCACATGCCCCGAAAAAAAATAGGAGTTAACGTGATATACCTTAAAACTAAGGAAGAAATTGAATTGATGCGCCATAGCAATGGGCTTGTAAGTCAATGTCATGCAGAGATTGCCAAGGTATTAAAGCCTGGAATGACTACCATTTTTATTAATGGGATGGTAGAAACTTTTATTCGTGATAATGGCGGTGTACCTAGTTTTCTTAATTACAAAGTGGGCGATCTTCGATTTCCTTTCAGTGCTTGTATCAGTGTAAATGATGCAGTCGTCCATGGTTTTCCCAGTAACCGCGAATTGAAGGATGGCGATATTGTAAGTATTGATATTGGTGTTTTTAAAAATGGTTTTCACGGTGACAGCGCCTATACTTTCGCAATTGGGGATCCCGGCAATGAAATCATGAAACTCCTAAAAGTTACTAAGGAATCATTATACAAAGGAGTAGAAAAGGCTGTTTTTGGTTGCAGGGTAGGCGATATTGCCTGGGCTATACAAGAACATACTGAGCGTAAAAATGGTTATGGTGTTGTGCGCGACCTTGTTGGTCATGGCGTAGGCCGTAGCTTGCATGAAGACCCACAGGTTCCCAATTTTGGCAAACGTGGCAATGGCCCCAAATTATTACCCGGAATGACCCTTGCTATTGAACCCATGATAAATATGGGTACTAAAGATATATATTATGAAAAGGACGGATGGACTGTGCGAACCCGCGACAATAAACCATCCGCCCATTATGAACATTCTGTTTGTGTACAAAAAGGTAAGGCCGATATACTAAGCAATTTTACTAATATTGAATTGGCTGAAAAGGCAAATGCCAATTTGCGCTCTGATTATTACTGATTCTCTTTACTTACCTGTTTCATGGCTTCTCCAGCCTTTTGAAGCGCTTCACCTGCCGCTTCCATTGCTTTGCGTACACTATCATTTTTAAGTACATCTCCAACCTTGTTAATCATAGTTTTCATGCTGTCAACGGTAATCCCGTTCAGTTCTTTAAGTGCACTATCAAGTGATTGATCTATTTCTACAGAATCTGACTCTCCTACAGTTTTGTCAAAAGCAGTTTTTTGCATGGTATCCTTATCCAGTGCCACTTTCCAAAGACCATCTTCTTTAATCAGTTTTATATCATTTACATCTTCTCCCGTAGTTACTTTTACAATGGCCTTGTCGCCATCAATTACAGCATCGCCGAATGTTGCTTTTTTTATTTTTTCCTGATCTTCTTTACTTAAATCGGTATTAGCACCTACGTTGTCTCCCATTTCTTCCAGGCTCTTTATCAAATCGAGCATGGTTTTACTTTCTTTGGTAGCAAACAGTGCAGCTTTGTTGTAGTCCTTTTCGGATAAAGCGTTGTAGAAATTTTTGGCAACTGTTGTTGGGTTGTCACCGGTTTTACCGCAAGCCATCAGCAGTAATGTCAAACTAACTAAGGGAACCAGGTTCCTGAAAATTTTCATGATTTTTATTTTTAAATATGATAGCTGCTTTTTTATTATCGGTGTTAAGCAGGAGTGCTAAATTATGCAAAATTACCTTGAATGGCTGTGTTCTTATGCTACTGGCATTTCGGTTTGGATGAAAGGTTATTTTAATAGTGATATCTTTTAATTTCTTTTATGTTATCATTTTTATATAAGCTTTCCACAGTAATATACCGAAGGTTTTCAATTTTTGTTATGGCTACCCAATTCATATTATCAAGGGCTTCCCCCAGGCATTTGGCTACCATTTCTGAACAGTATTGCCTGTCATCCGTAGCAAGATCGAAATCCATATCGAACATTAATCCGGCTTCATATTTTTTAGCAAGGTTTTTTGCGAGGCTATCCCTCTGCACTGTAGTTAATTTAGGTCTGAATATT
Source organism: Chitinophagaceae bacterium (assembly GCA_041740575.1). Taxonomy (GTDB): domain Bacteria; phylum Bacteroidota; class Bacteroidia; order Chitinophagales; family Chitinophagaceae; genus Phnomibacter. Next base: position 125,801 of record JBGSLS010000005.1, read on the forward strand.
CCAATGGTTTTGCTGTTTTCGGGCGATGCAAATTGGTAAAAGGGCTCTCGCATCATTTTTTGATCGGGATTAAATTCTCCACCCATGTTATGGTATACAAATACAGAATCATTTTCCATCATAGCAATTCCACAATGGCTGAAAGATGTATCGGTTGCATTTATTTTTGAGAGCAACACGCTTGTTATATCCATACCCATGCGTGTGATAAGGTCGCCGGATTGTATCGTCAAAAGCGCATCATTCAATACATTTTTATTGAATACTTTTTTCCTTTCTATTAATAGACTATCGATTTTTAATAGCTGATCATCATTTTCTTCTTTTGGTAAAAATGATGATTGACAAGCTGTACCCAACAAAAAAACGGCTGCCAGGGCAGCCGTAATCCACAAGCAGTTAATATGGATTTTTTTACTCTCTTCCACGGTAGCTTCTTGGTGGCGGGTTATTATTGTCGCCATCCTGATCTTCACGTTCTTTCTCTTTGTCATAAGCCCTGATAATAGATTTCACGAGTCGGTGTCTCACAACATCTTCTTCATTCAGTTCAATATGTGCAATTCCTTTAATGTTCTGTAAAATACGATTTGCTTTTATTAGTCCGCTTCTTTGATTTTTCGGTAAATCTACCTGCGTCATATCGCCTGTAATAATAGCCTTTGCATTGGCACCAATACGTGTAAGAAACATCTTCAATTGCAAATCCGTTGAATTTTGCGCTTCATCCAGGATGATATAGGCATTATCGAGTGTACGGCCACGCATATAAGCCAGTGGTGCAATTTCAATAGTGCGCGTACTCATGTAATAGCCCAATTTATCTGCAGGAATCATATCATCCAGCGCATCATACAATGGGCGTAGGTATGGATCGATTTTTTCCTTTAAGTCACCTGGTAAAAACCCTAAACTTTCCCCGGCTTCCACAGCGGGACGGGTAAGGATGATTTTTTTTACCGACTTGTTTTTTAATGCCCTTACTGCCAATGCAACTGCAGTATAGGTTTTACCTGTGCCTGCGGGTCCCAGTGCAAAAACGATGTCGTTGGTATCCGATGCAACAACCATTCGTTTTTGGTTTGCCGTACGTGCCCTTACTGTTTTTCCGTTGGGGCCAAATACCAATACATCATTGGGATTCCGCTCAACGAAATTGTCAACTACTTCCTGATCGTCGCCACCGAGTATGGTTTCAAAATAATTGTCAGTCAGATGGCCATTTCGTTCAAGATACTGAATAACCAGTTCAATCTTTTCGCGGGCACTTGCAATTTGCTCCGGCGAACCACTCAGTTTTACCTGCGTTCCCCGCCCCAGAATTTTTAAAAGCGGGAACTTCTTTTTCAGCAGGTCTAATTTTCCATTGTTTACCCCAAAAAAATCAATGGGGTTTACTGTTTCAAGGTTAATAATTGTGTCTGTCAAAGGCTGATAATTTTAAAAGTGAGAACAGCTTGTTATGAGAATTGGTTGTTTACGTAAATGTATTTTCAAAAAACTTTTACCGCCTTATTTACTTATTCACTTTTTGTGGATAGAAAAATGGTAAAGTACCAAAACATCCGTTCCATTTGAGTATGGTTTAACCTGGTCATAATCAATTAACATTGCTTTATTTGATTTCCTGACCATTATTAGCTTTTCAAGTGCTATTCGTCATTTTTTAGGAAGAATGCCCCATCTACTTTTATGCCCGATTATTCATTCAGATTTTTAACATTCAGGCATCGGGGCTAACTTAATTTCCTAAATGATGCTAAAGCAATGATTACTAGCTAAACACGATTATTATGGCAACGCAAAAAAAAGCAACAAAGTATGTTTATTTCTTCGGCGGCGGCAAGGCCGACGGCAACGAATCCATGAAAAACCTTTTAGGAGGCAAAGGCGCTAATTTGGCTGAAATGGCCGGCCATCCGCAATTAAAACTTCCAGTGCCGCCCGGTTTTACTATAACCACTGAAGTATGTACTTATTATTATGATAATAAAAAAACTTATCCAACTGTTTTGAAGCAGCAGGTTGCTGATGCACTGGATAGAATGGGAAAGCTGACTGGTAAAAAATTTGGGGATGTAAAAAATCCACTTCTTCTTTCCGTTCGTTCGGGATCGCGTAAGAGTATGCCAGGGATGATGGATACTGTTCTCAATGTAGGATTGAACGAAAAAACCATACAAGGTCTTATTGCCCAAAGTGGTGATGAACGCTTTGCTTATGATGCCTATCGCCGTCTCATTATGATGTATGCGGATGTGGTAATGGAAAAGGCTTTGGGCCTTGAACCAAAAGGTGGGAAAGGTATTCGAAAACAACTTGACGAAAAGCTGGAAGCCATTAAACGCAAGAAAGGTTACGCAAGCGATACCGACATCACGGTTGATGAATTGAAAGCACTTGTCGTAGATTTTAAAAAGACGGTAAAAAAGGTATTGGGTGTAGATTTTCCGGATGATCCCATGGCCCAATTATGGGGTGGTATTGGTGGAGTATTTGGTAGCTGGAATGGTAAGCGTGCCATTGAATATCGTCGTATTGAAAAAATCCCTAATGAATGGGGCACAGCAGTAAATGTTCAGTCAATGGTATTTGGTAATATGGGTGAAGATAGCTGCACAGGTGTGGCGTTTACCCGTAATCCGGGAACGGGAGAAAATATGTTTTACGGTGAATACCTGGTAAATGCACAAGGAGAAGATGTGGTTGCAGGTACGCGTACCCCCGCCCCTGTAAACGAATATTCCAAAAATGCACAAAGTGAGCATTTTATAGCACTTGAAAAATTAATGCCTAAGCAATATAAAGAATTGGATGCCATTCAAAAAAGGCTGGAGAAACACTATAAAGACATGCAGGATATTGAGTTTACTATTGAAAAAGGTACGCTTTACATGCTGCAGTGCCGCGTAGGCAAACGCAATGGGGTAGCCGCTGTAAGAATGGCAACCGAAATGTACAAATCAAAACAGATTGATATTAAAACCGCCATCATGCGGGTAGGGCCTAATCAATTGGTAGAATTGTTATTGCCAATGTTGGATCCTGCTGTAGAATTGTTGCAGCCTGTTATTGCGAAAGGCTTGCCTGCCGGACCCGGCGGAGCAAAAGGCCGCGTGGTATTTACATCCGAAGAAGCTGTAGAATGGGCATCGAGAGGAGAAAAAGTGATTTTGGTGCGTGAAGAAACATCTCCTGAAGATGTGGACGGTATGCATAAGGCACAGGCAATTTTAACCACAAAAGGTGGTATGACTTCGCACGCAGCACTTGTTGCACGCGGTTGGGGCAAATGCTGTATTGTAGGTTGCGGCGATCTTGAGATTCATACCGACAGTAAAAGCTTCCGTGCTAAGAATGATGTGATAATTAAAGAAGGAGATTGGATTAGCTTAAATGGTACTAAAGGCCTTGTTTATGAAGGAAGTATGGCTTTGGTGGATATTGATATTGAAAAAAACCAATCCTATAAAGACCTAATGAAGTTGGTTGACCAGGTAAAACAAATCGGGGTTCGTGCCAATTGTGAAACACCTGAAGATGCTTTGCAAGCCTTCAAATTTGGTTCAGAAGGCATTGGTTTGTTCCGGACAGAGCATATGTTTTATGGTGAAGGAAGCGAAGCGCCACTTTTCCAGCTACGCAAAATGATTGTAAGTAAAACGGAGCGTGAAAGAAGGGCTGCGTTGAATGACCTGTTTAAATATGTAAAAAAGGATGTAAAGAACACGTTGAACGTAATGCAGGGCCATCCGGTAACCATCCGTTTGCTTGACCCACCGCTGCATGAGTTTGTGCCCCATGATAAAGAAAAACTGCATCACCTGAGCAAAGAGCTTGGTATAAGCATGAGTGTTCTAAGGAGAAGGGTATTAGCGTTGCATGAAAACAACCCTATGCTCGGCCACCGTGGTGTACGCCTTGGCATCAGCTATCCTGAAATTACCGAAATGCAGATCCGTGCTATTTTTGAAGCAACTGCTGAACTTATTAAACAAGGTAAAAAGGCCATTCCGGAGATTATGGTGCCGGTTACCTGTACCGTCAATGAATTAATTCACCAAAGGAATATTGTGGATGCCGTTTATAAAGAAGTATGTGAAAAAACAGGTATGAAAAAAATTCCTTACCTGTATGGAACCATGATCGAAATTCCAAGGGCAGCGCTTAAAGCTGCGCAAATGGCCGAAGCCGCAGATTTCTTTAGTTTTGGTACGAACGATTTAACGCAAATGAGCTTTGGTTTCAGCCGCGACGATATTGGAGGATTCCTGCCAACTTACCTCGATCAAAAAATCCTTTTAGATGATCCCTTCCAGACGATTGACCAGGAAGGTATTGGCGAACTGATTAAGTTTGGTACCGAGCGTGGGCGCATTACTAAGCCAGACTTAAAGGTTGGTATTTGTGGTGAACATGGTGGCGATCCAGAGAGCGTTAAATTCTGTCATCGCATTGGTATGAACTACGTAAGCTGTTCACCTTTCAGGGTGCCAATTGCCAGGTTAGCTGCTGCACAGGCTGCTATTGAAAGCCCAAGGCCGGTTGCAAAAGTGAAAGCTGCAACAAAAGTGAAAGCTGCTATAAAATTGAAAACAGCAACAAAAGTGAAGCCCGCGGCAAAAGTTAAAGCGGTTGTTAAGCGGAAATAACAAGGAAGTATTAGTTTTCTCAGATACAGTTAGAGCGAAGCCACTGCAATAGTGGCTTCTGCTTTTATAGTAGTTGTGCTACATCATTCGGTTTATTTACATTTACGCATTCAAAAAAAAAACTTATGAAACACTTGCCAATCAATCCCAAAATATTCATTCAAAATCGTCAGCGCTTCCTTAAAAAAATGAAGCCAAATAGTATTGCCATTTTCAACAGCAACGATGAAGTGCCAAGTAATGGAGATGCATTGTACCGTTTTCAGCAAAACAGCGATCTGTATTGGCTTACCGGTATAGAGCAGGAAGATACCATGGTTGTTCTTTTCCCCGATAACCCCGATGCCAGGTACCGCGAAGTTTTGGTATTGGTACGTCCTAATGAAATAAAAGAAAAATGGGATGGAAAGCGCTTGCGTGCCGAAGAAGGAAAAGCGATAAGTAGTATGCCTTCAGTAGTTTGGCTTGATAGCCTTGACGGGCTTTTGCAGCAATGGATTCACCTTGCAGATACCGTTTACCTTAATACAAATGAAAACGATAGAAAGGGCAGCCAATTGGAAACAAGGGACTACCGTTATGCTAAAGAAATGAAGGCACGATATCCGCTCCATAATTATGAGCGTAGTGCCCGCATTATGAAAGAACTACGCGGTATAAAAACCAAAGAAGAAGTAGAAGTGCTTCAAATAGCGGTAGACATCACGCACAAGGCATTTTTGCGGGTGATGAATTTTATAAAGCCCGGTGTATTTGAACATGAAATAGAAGCGGAAATTGTACATGAATTTTTACGCAACCGCGCACGGGGCGAAGCTTACGGAAGCATTATTGCAAGCGGTGATCGCGCACGGACACTGCATTATGTTAGCAATAATGAAGTTTGTAAGGATGGTGAATTGATACTAATGGATTTTGGGGCAAATTATGGTGGCTATTGTGCCGACCTTACACGAACCATTCCGGTAAATGGAAAGTTTTCCAAAAGACAAACAGAAGTGTACAATGCCTGCCTGCATTTACATAATTATGGCAAAAGCATTCTTAAGCCCGGCATTAATATTATTGAATATACCAACAAGGTGGGCGACGAAGCAACCAAACAATTTTTGAAGATTGGGTTGCTGAAGAAAGAAGATATTAAAAATGAAAATCGTGATGAACTGGAAACACGCGCTTTCAGAAAATATTTATACCATGGTATCAGTCATCATCTTGGTGTAGATGTACACGATTTGGGTACACGTACCGAACCCATAAAGCCGGGCATGTTATTTACTATTGAACCCGGTATTTATATTGAAGAAGAGCAAATGGGTGTTCGGATTGAAAACAATGTTTGGATTACAAAAACGGGAAGCATTGATTTGTTTAAGAATATTCCGATAACAGTGGGGGAAATAGAGGGGTGTATGAAAAAAAGCAAATAATGGCTTAACCACCATTATTTGCCCTTTTAGTTTTCATTATCTGTTCTTCATAAATGGTACTGTTTTAGTAACACCATCATCAGTAATTACACGTAAATAATATAGTCCATTTGCTACTCCCAACGGTAGCGTAATGGGCCAACTATTACTGCCTCTTTGCAAATTGCTGGTGAAGGATCCATAGTTTCTACCACCTGCGTCTGTTATTGTTGCGCGAACTTGTTGTCCTGCTGCTGACCAAATCTGCACATTTGCTTTATCGTGTACAGGGTTTTGTTGTAACCCGCTAATTATGGTTTTATCATCACCATTGCTTAATGTAATGGTTTTGCTATAAGTAATTTTTCCGGATGTACCAATTGCTTTTAGCCTGTAATAATGCATGCCACCAGCAGGATTCTTATGTAAATAGGAATCTGTAGCATATACGTTGGATAACGTAGTAAGTGAACTGAATTGAATACCGTTGGTACTATGTTCAAGGGAAATGGTTCGAACTTCTTTTTCGTTGGCCAGTTCCCAATTCAACAAGTGATTGCTTCCTGATTTGGTTCCATTGAAATTCAACATAACAACAGGTAAAATACTGTTTTGGCCGTAAATAATACCAAAAGGACTAAATGCTGAAAGGGGTTGTGTCCATAATTCTCCAGAAACGTCGGTCCAATTTCTAGCCATTATATAGGGTGGAGTAGATTCTATAACATTTGATGAGCCTGCATCTATTTCGCCAGCAAGATACCATGCATTTGAACCTGCATAGAACTTTCCAATTGCTACATTCATGTTTGAAGGTGGCAACCCTGAATGCCAATCGGTTGCATCATTGGAATAGACATAATTTAATTTAATGCGTGCTGTTACGGAGCCTGCAGTTAATTTATTGACATTCCAAAATTCATCCACTCTGCGCCCAATGGTATAGGAACCCAAATATGTTGAACAGGCATGAGCATACTGATGATCCGCACTAAATGTTTCAGTAGTAGAAATAGCAGTTGGTAAAATAGTTACCGGACGATAAGATGTAGGAGCCAAGGTACCGTTAGGTGCGAGTTCATCTCCACCAATGGGGAAAACATATTCTGTACCTGCCGTATTTATTTGCCTCCTCAACATACCTTTTATATAGCTGTTATTACCCGGAGAGCCGGCAACCGTTGCATTTGGCCCCATGGTAATGTGGCGGGTTGCATTAATAGTGATAATTCCATTGGTTAAAGTGAAAACACCATTCTGTTGGGTCATTGCATTCCAAGTCGCTCCCAAAGGATTGTTTATTTCCAAATCCTGCAGGGTGATTGTACCAATGTTTGTTGTAAAAATGTTTTGCAAAGCGCTGCCACTAAGCCGTAAACGGCCGGTATTGGCAGTTCCGCCTGCCAGGTGTAAATTACCAGATGAGTTGAGTATAATATTACCTTTTATATCAAGCCCATAACCTTTTGAAGTTCCATCGTTTGTAAAGAAATATCCATTAGTAATAGTTAAATCTTTATGGATTGTAAGCCAGTTCGTACCAGTCATTTGGTAGGCAACTGATCTTGTTGTGGTTAAAAAGCCTGTAGAAAAACTTCCGGAACCATTTATGGTTTGCGTTGCATTTCTGCTAAAGTTGAAACGACCATCCGTTCCAAAATGGTTTTCAAGTGAACCGTCCACATATATACCCAAACCACTGAAGTTGATCCCATAACCTTTTGTGGAGCCATCGTTGGAAAGTGTGCTCCCTGTACGAATAATAAGGCTGTCTGAAATAGTAAGCGTATTAGTAGCGCTAATTTCATTATAAGTTTTTACGTTTCCATTACCTGTTCCACCAATATCTAATTTTCCAAGTATAGTTATCGGATCACTTCCACCAATCCTTCCATCACCTTGTACATCCCAGAAACCACCCGTACTGTCCTCATAAACCAGGTTGGGATAACGGGTTATATTTTCAGATAAAATTGGATGGATTGCAGGGTATTTACGCTGCAATTTCCAGGTTTGTAGGTTGGTGAATGCAGTGCTATTCCAAATGCTATTGTAGGCATTATGCCAGGTATCCGGATTGAAAGTACCTCGATTTACAAAAGTCCTGTTTCCTGTTGTGCCAAATACCCATGTTGCGCCTGGATTAAATACTACATCCTGACCTAACAAACTCTCATTGATAAATGTACCATTTACAGTTAAATCAGCACCTGCCGATCCATTGGCTATTTTCAATTGTTTACCGGTTGGCAAAATAAAGGTTCCCGTATTGGCAATGGTAAATTGGTCAACTTCTACTTCGTCAATTACATCATGGGTAAGCACATGGTTATTTTGAACCAGGATGCTTGATGTGGTACTAATGGGGTAAACAGGTGCCTGATCAAACTGCACATTATCGGGACTGAACTGCCAGATACAAGGATTACTATAATTACCTGAACTTAATGTGCGGTAGTGGTAGTTTTCGCGAGGGTCAACAGCACCTAATGATGTGCCTTCAATAATTATATCATCTATAAAGCTGAATGCTGCATTTGCAATAGAATTAGTATTATTTTCACCATTTACATTAAAACTTCCAATCCTTAGCCATCTTAAGTAAACACTATCCCGGTCATTGGCAATGGCGGGTAAGGATTGTTGTGAGATTGTTCCCGTAATCCAATTATTTAATAAACTAATATTTGCTACAGCCACAACAGAAGTCTGAAAGTTATCAGTGCTAACTTCTAATCTAAAATCACGTGGCCCAGTGAAGTCAGATTTTTGTTTAGATGATACAAGAATATCTTTAAAACCAGCCGTACTAAAACTAACTGCCCATGCTTTTGTACCACCACGCCAGGAAATTGTACCCTGTGCTGCACCGGAAGCAACAGAAAAATTTGTTACACCAACGGTTGTAATATTCCGTGCAGGTGCAACATTTATAGGTATTCCCGCATCTGATGCGGCATTATTATCTTCAAAGTCCCATTGTGCCAATAATACAGCATCACCGGCAGGGCCTACTGCATTTACATAAAAGCCATCGCTTGGTGGAGTGGGCGTAAGTGCTGGTAAGGATGTTCCAATCAATTGAATTTGTGGATTAGGCGCCTCAGCTACCACCCTAGGGCGCAGGTTAGCGAAAATAGCTTTACCATTTACGGCATTTACGATAGCACCACTCAAACTGCTGCAAGGTACGGTAGCACCAACTACATCAAGTGTTACCTGTCCGTTATAATCAAGATCAACATTTCCACAATTATCGGTGGCATTTACTACTACCGGTGGCCGCATAATACTCAAAGCAGTGGTGGTGGTGGGTTGTTGTTCATATACCAATTTGGTTGCTATGATTTCTATTCTATTGTCATTACCCGCTGAAGATGTTATAGCATTGCCTGCATGGTAAGAAGCAAATTGTGAACTGGCTTCATCAAATACATCGGCACCCACAATTTTAAAAGTTATCTGCTGTTTGTCAACGACTGTATTTTTAAAAGTAGCTTTAATAGCAAATTTTGCATTGGAATTTTCTGTTGCAAGTATATCTGCAAAAAAACTAACCGTTGGGCCTGCCGGTACGGCTGACAAAAAGTAAATAGGATTCCCGCTATTATCAGCAGCAAACAAGGCAACTGAATCAAGATTTTGATAATTCGTTATTTCGGCCATTAAAAAAATCATATTCGTTGGCTTACCATCTTGTGAGTGCGGCGGACTTGATGTAAAAAGAGCACCATCCCTCATCGTAAAGCTTGCCATTTTCAATGACCAAGCTGGTTCGCTTTCCCACCAAGCCTGACTAGTTTGGCTGGTAGGCGAAGCATAAGTACATGGTGCTATAGATTGCGGATAAGAAAAACTCGCATCAGCAATTACATCGCTTAATGCTTCTGCAACAGGTGGTTTATTACAATCGCAAAGGTGACTACCTGCATTAAAAATTGGAGAGACATAAAAGTTATTTCGATCGATGGGTTGAGATGACCATTCTGATTGCAGGAAATTTATAAAACCAGTAGAAACCGAATTCTTCCCAGTTTGGACTGAAGGTTTACGGATAATATTAAATCCATTTGTACCAATACCAGGATATACCCAACCAGCGGCTCCAGGGTCGCCACCTGTATTTCCAATTACATCCAATATTGCAGAAGGGCTAATTCTTCTAAGGTCAATCAAATCATTTCCATTGAAATTTAAATTGGAAAGGTATACCCCACCCATGTTGGATGTATTATATAAGCCAGATGGAGCAATATCATTGTTATGAAAGACAATTGAACTATGTGCAGCAAGGGTAAGAGGAATTCCAGGCCCAGATAAAGTGATTGCAGTTGAAATTGTATTCCCACCATCATTATAAATACGTACTTGATAGTTACTTAATGTGACACTACTTTGAGATGAATTATATAATTCAATAAATCTGCCTTCACTTGAATGATATGCATATTGTGAAATAATAAGATCACTGCATGCGCCGGAATTTACTATGCCTGTGAGGTTTATAAGTGAAGGAATGATACCTCCTCCAGTAATACTCAAAGAGGTTGTATAGGTTGCAGCGGATTTACCACCCAATAGAACTACATAAAAGGTTGAAGAAGCATAACCATTTAAATCTGGCATCAATGTAGCACTAGTAGTAACAAACGGCCCTGCAGGACTTGAAGACCAACCGAAGTGGGGGCCAAAACCAGAAATTGTTATGTTTCCAGTTAAATTAATACCTTCTAAATTTAATTCCTGAGCATCAGAAGGTCCGCTTCCCAATCCATAATTTAAATCAATTAACTCATTTGGGCTTACAAATAATTTTGGTATATCTGCTGAGCCGGTTATTTCCAGGTTATCAATATCAATGGTTCCGGTTCCGGTAAATCCAGCAATACGCAAATAAACTGTTCCTTGTATATTGTTGATGGCTGAAACAGCAGTTAAATCATATAAACAGGAGTTCCATGCGCCATTGTTGTTAACAGAAAAAGCCGGCAGACTATCGTAGAATAAAATATTGTCTAGTGACCAGCCTATCACTAATCCGGTAATACCGACCGTTTGATAATCAAACCGGATTTTTATTTTTTGAAAATCTTCGGTTGCAATGCCTATTGTTATAGAAGTTGGATTTGTTTGAGATGCTGCCCTTCCTGCAGGATGACCTACAGTCAAAACATCTGTATATCCAGTACCCGCTACAAAACTTGCAGCAGGATTAAAGGTAATTGTTGGAACTGTACCCACATTGTAATTATATGGAGATTCTGTATAGGTATTGGTTCCATCCTGAAAATTCCAGAATGCCATTTGTGTTGGTGTTTGGGCATGTAGATTTCCACCAAAACTCAAAAACGCAGCTATTATGGCTATTACAGATAAATGTCTGTAGGTATTTACTGCAATTTTTTTGCAGCAAATAATAGGAAAAAGATTAAGTGTGCTTTTCATAACAATGATAAGCCACTTACCAAATCAACATTGATTTTCCTTAATTCTTCTTATGCAAATTTCCTTTCTGGTTCTATTCTTTTAGTATTGTTCGCGATGATGCTAAAATGTTTTAGGTAAGTTACATTTGGTTTTTAAAAATAGTTTTATAGGTTGATTCTCAATATACTAAACAAATATACAATTAATTACAAGACGGATAAAATCTTGTTAACGCCTGATAAGGCGAAGTTGTTGGGGGGCTTGGATTTAAAACGAAGGAAGAGTTTGAAGGTGCGCCACCTGGTACGGTTAATCTGATTTTTTTGAAATTGGTTCCAGGATCTAATGTTACTTGTTTAAACTGCCCTGTAGCAGTAAAAGTAATGGTTTGCGAAGAACCAACCGGTGCGTCACCTGCGGTAAGCATTTCTACCAAAGCCTGTGTACCTATAGGTCCGGTATTCTGTAAACGCAATTGTGCGAAAGACATATTGCTGTTGGAATAAAAATCTGTACCGGTAGTAAGCGTGAATGGTTTATTTTCGGTAATACCTACAGTAGGTTCAGCAGCACTTACCATTCCATAACGCCCGATTGGATCAATGGCAAAAGATGCACCGGAACCTGTTGTTGAAAATTGTAAATAAGATGGACCTGTTGATGAACCATTTGTCAAAAATTCCTGGGAATAATCACTACCTGTTGCCGTTGCCCGTTTCTGTGAAGAAGAGCCAACGAGATAAAGTAAATCTGGAAATTCCGGAGTAAGGAAGAACCGGGGCGCTGTTGCCGGTGCAATCATAAGTGCGTCATAATCATTTTTGTTGGAAATAGCACCTCTTATGGCATACTGATTTGTTTGATCAATATAGGTCATATATTGCATTCTGAAATGAATTTCATTGAAAACTTGCGTTTTCGCTAATTTTAATTCATAAAGGTCAATACTTTTTAATGCAGTTACTGAAACCGGAGGACGCCAGGAATAAACCAACGTATTATCGTTATAAAGATCGATAATAACCAATTGCCTGCTTATCGGGACTCTTAAAAAGAGTCGAATTCCATACATCTTAAGACCTTTAGATACAGGGTAGCTTCCAAGTTTAAAAATAAGTTCTTCACCAGGCCTGATTTGATTGGGTCGCTCTGCATATTTTGAAATTGTATTATTGACACTTTCGACGCCAAATTGCGGGTTTTGCTTGTCTCCCCCATGGTGCAAAAAATAAGGATATATGGGGTCATCGGCATCATTATCTAAAGGTATATTTTGAAAGTTATCTTTTTTGGCTGAAATAATCATTAAGTCCGTTTCGGGGAAATAATTTTTTTTCTGAAGTAATGTTTGATCGGGACTAGGATCAGGAACTAAATCGTTTATTGTAAAAATGTCTTGCCGTATTATATCGGAACCAGTTGGATTTTTTAATTCAAAATAGTATTTTATTGTCGGTTTATGCATAATAAGCAACATTTCCGATGAAGTTTGCGACAAGCATGCTGTGGGCCCATTAATTAGTTTTTGCACAGGCCCATTTTTATAGACTTGCCCTTCCTCATTAAAAGCTTTTTGACAAGATGCCAAAAAAAATAACAGTGATATTGTAAAAAAAAGTTTCATGGGGTGCGAAGGGGGGAATATTATTATACAAAAAACGAAAAGTTGTACATAAATGTACAACTTTTCGTTTAATATCAAACTAAACAGTATTATTTTTTCTTAGTTACAACCCCTATAAAGGCGTATAGATAATCCCGGACGACCTATACCTGTACCATTACCGGTTCCAGAAACACGAACTTCATCAAAATCCTGAGCTGCAAAGAATACATTATACGCAGCATTCACTCCGTTTGTATTCGTTGGTCCAGCAACTACTACGTTGTTCCTGAGTAACACAACAGATAAAGGATTAGTTGATCCTTCATTGTGTGCAGCCCGAATTTCCACTGTTCTAAAGACGGTATAAGGTAAACTTGGACCAGCTTTAATTGAAAGTACTTCATTAGGTTGAATTTGATTTCCTTCTGCACCCGTAGCAGATTGTATAGCAAGACGAGATCCCCATGTAATCGTTTGATTTGCCAATGGTGCAGTTAAACTTAACCAAAGTTTGGTATTTGCTGTTCCTGCATTGTTAAATTCTCCACTGTTGGGCGATGAATTTCCAGGAATAAGCTGAGTTCTAAGTTGACGATCGGCAACAGGAGAAAATACTCCATTAATAACTGTGTTAATAAAAGGATTAGAATTGTTATTGGTATTTAGGAATACATTGTTTGGCAGGTCAATCAAGTAAAATTTAACAGGTGGAAGCCAAATGTTATTGAGATTTCTTCCGGCTCCATTTAGGCGGAATGCACCAACAGTTGGATAAAAACGCATTTCATCAAACCATTTTTCATCATTTGCCCTGTGAATAACTGAAAAATTAGAATTCTGTGCAGCAGCACCAGTAAAGTTAACTGTTTCAATTAAAACACCAGCACGATAGAGTGCTACGTGACCTACGCAATTTTTAGATGCATTAACCTGAATATCAAACCCATACCATGCAAAGCCAAAAGGCAAAAAATCAGTACCAAGTTTGTAGGTCAAGACTTCACCAATATTGATTCTGCCATTTTCCTGACCGGCATCAACATTCGAAAGAACGCCCATATGCTCACCTGGAGCCCGAAAATTAGGTGCTACTGAGGTAATAAAGGGATCAAGACCGTTGGTAGAAGCAGAAACATCAACGAATTTCTTGTCAGTGAAATTATTAGCATTGAAAGATTGCATGTTGTTTTCATTACCAAACCAAAAATATCCATTTGGATTTTTCATTCTTAGTCCAATAAAGTTTCCACACTGCTGATTACCGTTTAGCTGTTCAGTCTCGCGCGAACCTCTATCAAGTTGTTCGTCAACCGTTTTGGTACATGAAGTAACCAGGAATAGAGCGGAAGCAGCCAGACATATACTTCCTAAAGTTTTAAATGGTTTCATAGTAAAATGTTTTATTTGAGTGTAAAAATAGTGTCATCAACTTTCTTAAAAAAATGATAATTGTCACAAAATTAAATGTAAGGTGCGCTTTGAAGGTTAAATAAGTCATTGAATCTAAATAAATTATATAAAACGGGAAGTTTGTATTCAAGCATAATCTAATGGAAACTGCTGAATTCTGATACCCTTCCCGCCTTTCAGCTTTTTCCGCATCCTGCTAAGGGTTTCCCTTTTCATGTCAATAAACGATGCAAGATACTTTAATGGTATGGTTTCAAGGTATTCAGGATAATTGGTCATAAGGTGTTCATAACGTTCAATAGCTGTAGATGTTCGGAAGATTTGTGACCGATGTTGTTGTTCCAACATAAAAACGGCTATCACTTTATCGAAAAATGTTCTGGCTTCTTCATTTTTCATTACCCTTTCTTTAAAGGTATCCAAATGGCTGCACTGCAGGGTTGTTTCGGTAATGGCTTGTAAACTCTGAAGCATTTGCTCTCCGGTATAAGCAGGAATAAAACAGGTAATCATTTCACCCGGGAAATAAAATTCGGTAGTTATAACCGCACTACCATTGGTGTACATAGCACGTACAATACCGGATTTTACCCTGAAAAACTCCTTAAGGTAGGTGCCTTGGTGGCTGATAATATCTTCTTTTCCAAAATAACGTGTTATGCTTTCCGAAAAAAGGTAATCATTCAGGTTATCAGGGATGCATTGATATAAATCGTGTAAAAGTTTTCTATAAGGCATAATTTTTTTTGGTTAACAAAAAATCAAGGTATCAGAAGTATTTGATCAATTCAACCCTTTCATTGACGAAAATAGAAAAAATCATTCAAAAAAAGGCAAATCTTTGAAAGAAAATCTATAAATCGCCTTTTTTTTAATCATCAGGTAATATTAGGTTTATTTTGTTGCTCATCTAATTTAGAAAACCAAGCAATTAAAAGGAGCATTAACATGAAGAATATACCAAATTATATTACCCTTCTTAATCTTTTGCTTGGTATGCTCGCTATTATATTTTGTTTGCAAAACGGGATGATCACAGTTCAGGATGAAAGGGAATTAGCCGGATACAGGATTGAATTGCAACCTGAAAAGCTTTATCTGGCGAGTTTTTGTATATTATTAGCCGCAATTGCCGATTTTTTTGATGGTTTCGCCGCTCGGTTACTACAGGCCAATGGTGAAATGGGTAAGCAACTTGATAGTCTTGCTGATGTTGTAAGTTTTGGGGTAGCGCCATCTATTATTATTTACCAGTTTTTAAGGCTTAGCCTTGCGACTGAAGAAGATGGTTTAGATGCTTCTATGATTTGGCTGCTGCCGGCATTTGCTCCGGCTCTTGCAGCTGCCTGGCGTTTGGCTCGGTTTAATATTGACATTTCAACTCCATCCCATTATTTCCGGGGTACCCCTGTACCTGCTGCCGGCTTAGCCATAGCCGGTTTACCGCTCATTTGGTGGAAGGCAACCCAGCAATGGGAAATTGACATATTAACCAATAAGTGGACTTTGTATCTGGTTGCCATAATTATAAGTATATTAATGGTATCAAATTTACCAATAATGAGTAACAAACCGCGGGGAAAAGGGGCTTCTGCTTTTTTGCCGCAATTTTCTGTAATACTGACGGCCATTGTTGCTGCGCTATTTTTGGGATGGTGGGCGGTACCGGTTACCTTTGCAGCTTTCGTAATTTTTTCTTTGGTATTTAAAAAGCAAATTATACAATGATTTACACTGCGCATATCACCATCATGCCCCTGAAAGATTTATTGGACCCGCAAGGCAAGGCAGTAATGGCGGGGCTTTCGAGCCTTGGATTAGATGATATAAAGGATGTTAGGATTGGTAAGCACATTACCCTCCAGATAAGTGCTGATTCACCGGAAAGCGCAAAAGCAATTGCAGGGGAAGCAACCCAAAAGTTATTGGCAAACCCGGTAATGGAGCAATACGAAATTCATATTGCTTCCTAGCATGCTTTATATTGTACCTTCTCCTATTGGCAACCTTGCCGACTTTACCTATCGAGCGGTAGAAGTGTTAAAAACTGTGGATGTGATTCTTTGTGAAGACACCCGCACTACATCTTTCTTACTGAATCATTACAGTATCCAAAAGCCTCTAACGCCCTATCATCAGCATAACGAACACAGGGTTTTTCAGCATATTGCCGATCAACTTAGCGCCGGGAAAAAAATGGCACTTATTACAGATGCAGGTACGCCCGGAATAAGTGATCCGGCGTTTTTGTTGATACGCCAATGTGTAAAACAGGGGATAACGGTAGAATGCCTTCCGGGTGCAACGGCTTTTGTTCCGGCTTTAGTGGATAGTGGTTTGCCCATGAACCGGTTTGTATTTGAAGGATTTCTTCCTCCCAAAAAGGGCAGGCATACGCTTCTTACTGCACTAAGCCAGGAAGAACGAACCATGATTTTTTATGAAAGTCCGATGCGGTTGGTAAAAACACTGAATGAAATGGCCACCTATTTTGGTGCCGCCCGTCCATGCAGCGTTTCGCGTGAGCTTACTAAAAAATTTGAAGAAACCAAAAGAGGTACTCTGATGGAAGTTGCTGATTATTTTAGGGCAAAAGCGGTGAAAGGCGAACTGGTTATCGTTGTTCAGGGAATAGATTAATTTTATTCGAACCAAAGGGCTATTTCATTTAACTTTTTTCTTTCTAAGTCAGGCACCCAGGCATCTTCCTGGGCATATCCCACCGGAATCAACAAAAAAGGCTTTTCATTTTCGGGCCTTCCCAACAAATTACTTAAAAAGCCCATGGGTGAAGGTGTATGGGTAAGTGCTACCAATCCAGCATCGTGAATGGCTGCTAACAAGAATCCGCAGGCAATGCCACAACTTTCCTGTACATAGTAATTCTGTAATTTTTCACCGGTTTCATTTACTTCATAACTTCTTTTGAAAACTACTATCAGCCATGGGGCGGTTTCCAGGAAAGGCTTTTGCCAATCTGTACCAATGGGTGCAAGGTCCTTAAGCCAGGTATCATTCATCCGGCCGTTATAGCTTTTATATTCTTCTTCCTCTGCCGCTTTTCGTATAGCTGATTTTAATGTTGTGTTGGAAATTGCACAAAAAGTCCAGGGTTGCTTGTGCGCTCCACTCGGCGCTGTTCCTGCCGAAAGCAGGATATTTTCGATTACTTCTCTGGGCACGGCTTTGTTGCTGATATCACGGCAGGTGCGCCTTAGATTGGCCCAATGATAGAATGTACGGCTTTTAGCCAGTATTTCTGCTGCCGTGAAACCTGGCTTTTCATAGCGGGTAAATGGAAAACCATTAACAAGTTTTGTATAGGTCATACTGTTAGCTTTGCGAAACTTTTTTGATATCGTAAAATAAGCGAAGAATGATGGTAAAGTTCAATAAATTATTAGGATGGGAGAATATAAAAGCAATTCTATTGTCTTTTGTATGCATATGCATAATGAATGGAATTGCAAATGCGCAGGAAACCCGCTGGCAACAAAGTATTGCCTATAAAATGAATGTGCAATTGGATGTTACTTCAAATATTATTTCAGGTACGCAGGATATTAAATATGTAAATAATTCTCCAGATACCTTATTTCGGTTGTTCTTTCATACTTACTGGAATGCCTTTAAGCCCGGAAGCAGTATGGATGTACGCAGCCAGGAGTTGGGTAAAATTCAATTAGGCACCAACCGCGATGGTTCGCCGCGCTGGGACTGGGATGCCCGTGTACGTGACAGGATAGGCGATTTGAAGCCTGGAGAAACAGGATATACCCTGATAAAATCGCTTACAATTTCAGGAAGGTCTCAAAAAATTACAGAGCATGAAACCATTGCTGAAATAACTTTGGATAAGCCTGTATTGCCAGGACAAACCATTTCTATGCAAACCCAATGGGAAAGCAGGGTCCCCATTCAAATCAGGCGAAGCGGTCGCGACAATGCCGAAGGTGTCAGATTCACTATGACCCAATGGTACCCTAAGCTTGCGGCGTATGATCAGGATGGCTGGCACCCCAATCCCTATATTGCCCGTGAATTTTATGGCGTATGGGGTAATTTCGATGTTTCTATTTCACTAGATAAGGAATATAAAATTGGCGCGAGCGGTGTTTTACAAAATACTAATGAAATTGGCTGGGGATATGATAAGGAAGGAACGCCTTTAAAAACGACCTCGTCTTCAAAGCGTACCTGGCGTTTTAAGGCAGAAAATGTACACGACTTTGCATGGGCAGCCGATCCGCAGTACAAGCATATTACGCGGCAGGTATCAGGTGGGCCGTTGCTTCATTTTATTTATAAGGATGCACCAAGGGCAGATGGTTTGTGGAATGCAACAGCCGATACCTGTGTGCTTATTTATCCATATATTAAAGATCATTTCGGTGCCTATGGTTGGCCAACCTATAGTTTTATACAGGGAGGTGATGGCGGCATGGAATATGCAATGGCAACCATGATAAGAAGCCATTCCATAGGAACTGCAGTTCACGAATGGATGCATAGCTGGTATCAGCAAATACTTGCTACCAATGAGAGCCTGTATGCATGGATGGATGAAGGCTTTACCAGCTTTGCAGAAAGCCGTGCCATGAATGCATTGCGAAAGGATAGCCGCTGGGCGTTAGAAGGCGATTACAGGGGGTATTTCAATCTTGCGCGTAGTCGTATGGAAGAACCTTTGAGTACACATGCAGATCATTTTAATACGAATTTTGCTTATGCCGCAGCAGCTTATTCAAAAGGATCAGTTTTTCTTGGGCAGTTGGGATATATTGTTGGTGAAGCCAATCTTGATAAAATATTACTTACATATTACAACCAATGGAAATTCAAAAGTCCCGATGCAAATGATTTTGTACGTGTTGCAGAAAGAGTTAGTGGCATGGAATTGGATTGGTATAAAGAGTATTGGGTATACACTACCAAAACCATTGATTATAAAATTGACAGTTTGTGGATGGATGATGCAGGTACGCATGTGAGGGTGATGCGTAATGGCGCTATGCCTATGCCGATTGAAGTTTCCATTACTTTTAAAGATGGTACAAGCGAAACGCATTATGTTCCATTAAATCTCATGTATGGCCAAAAGCCTGCAGAAGGAAACGGAGAATGGATTACTTATCCTCCGCAACCATGGACGCATCGTCAAATGGTGGTTCATTCAAAGCGAAAATTAAAAGATGTAGCGGTGGTGGAAATTGATCCTTCTCAGCGCATGGCTGATATAGAGAGAAGAAGCAATAGAATGGAAATAAACTGGGAATAATTACTGCAACACCTGCAGAATAAATTTTTCTTTAAAAAACGCTTCGTTAAAAAGTTTTTCTATTTCCCAAATACGGGGCCGTAGTCCGCTGTCGGAAATTTCCTGTGCAAGATCGCCGCCTTTCAGGCAAATAAGGCCTGATGGAATTAGTTCATCCGAACCGGGTGTCATAAAGTGCTTCTTTACTTCGGATGCAGGGCGAATAAGCCTGTGTGTCCATTGCCATAAATCCTTTAATGGCGCTACAGCCCTGCTTACAACTGCATCAAACTTTTGGTTGCGCATATCTTCTGCACGGGAATGTAATGTTTCAATATTATCAATGACAGCAGCTTCGGAAATCACTTCTATTACATTCAGTTTTTTTCTAATGCTATCTACAGCAAGAAATTGAACTTCGGGATAAATAATGGATAGTGGAATACAAGGAAAACCACCGCCGGCGCCTATATCCATTATGTGCATGCCAGGTTTGAAATCGAAAACTGCAGCTAATGCCAATGAGTGTAATACATGTTTCAGATAAAGGCTTTCAATATCTTTTCGGCTGATAACATTTATTTTGGCATTCCACTCTGTGTATAATCCTTCAAGCGCGGCGAACTGCGCCTTTTGATTATCGGTAAGGTCACCAAAATATTTTTCTATAATTTGTATTCCTATTTCCATGTGGTGGATGGTTTGCGAGCAATGGCTACAGAGAAAATAATATAATAGAACCATTGCCAGATATCGAGTAACCAAAAGAAAGGAAAAAGATCCTTTTCATTAAAACGTTTGAGCGTTAGAAACATTACGGTTCCCTGTATTACCAAACGTATTCCATAAACAATGAGTGCCCATTGCCAACTAAAAAAAATGGCTGCCAGCACCAACAAAGGGTAGAAAAGAATATGACTTACGGAAAAGGAAGCCAATAAAAATTGATGTAAAGGTTTATAAAATTTTGCAGTAGAATAATGTCTTGCTTTTTGTTTCCACCATGCTGAAAAAGTTGCCGGCGGTACGCTTAAGGTAAAGGCATCTTTATCCAGCACTACCGCTGTATTTTCTTTCGTTGCGATCTTATTTACAAACAAATCATCATCGCCACCGGGTATATGATTGAGGCTGCTGAAACCTTTCATTTTATAAAACAAATCCTTACGGTAGCTAAGGTTTCGTCCAACGCCCATATAAGGAATACCTGCAAGCGCATAGCTCATATATTGTAAGGCAGTAAGGTAGGTTTCCCAACGAACTAATTTATTCAATATGCCGGGTTTTTTATCGTAGGCACCATAACCAAGTATCAGTTCAGCCCCATCATGATAAGCATCCTGCATTTTTTGTATCCACCACTCACTTGCAGGACGGCAATCTGAGTCTGTAAGCAACATTACTTCGTATTTGCTTGATTTTATACCCACACTTAGTGGCCACTTTTTGCCGGGTATATGTTTTGCCTCCTGTGTAAGGGTTATGGCATTCAGGTGCTTAAAAACCTTTTGCAACTCTTCCAGAAAGTACTTGGTATCATCAAAAGAATTATCATTTACCACAACTACTTCGTGAGTAGTAGGATAGGTTTGTGTAAGCACCCCCGGCATATTTAATTCAAGGTTGTGTGCCTCGTCGCGTGTACAAATTACTACTGAAACAGGATGCGTTTGCGACTGAAATTTATCCTTTGATTTGAAAAGTGCAATCCGGATAAAGAAAAACAGGTAGTAAAAAATTTGTATGAGCGCCATTGCTACCAATCCATAAAAAGCCATGGCGGGTCCGTATTGAAAAAAAGATGCTTGCCAATCCATTCGCTATAATGCAGTTACCGTTTTATAGGGTAGAACGTGCAAATTTAAGGGGATGGACATGCTTTTTAAGTAATAAGCCTTTGCCGCTCTGCTTCCGGTGGAAAACTTTATGTTCAAACCAACAAGCGGTTGCGTTTATAATTATATAAATGGAATGTGTTGCGTATGCTTCTTTATTACATTTACAGCCAATCTTATTTTCTATGTATAAAAGGTTTCCAATGCGCCAACCATTGTTGGTCGCGGCTATTAGTATGTTCTTCAGTACGCTTTTAGCACAAAGTCCTGCGTTTTTAGCGGACAGTACCAGGAAGGACACAATGGCGTACACAGCTTTTAAAGAACTTCCACTAAAGCCCGAAAGAGAAGTGAAGTTTTCCACCAAAGAAGGAACCTGGATGAGTGTGGATGTAAGTCCTGACGGGAAAACGATTGCTTTTGACCTGATGGGAGATATTTATACCATGCCCTTTACCGGTGGTAATGCCACCCCGGTAACCAAAGGAATTGCTTATGAAACACATCCACGGTTTAGCCCCGATGGAAAAAAGATTTTATTTACCAGTGACCGGAGCGGCAGCGATAACCTGTGGTATATTGATATGGAGAAAAAGGATACCATACAGGTAACCAAAGATCGCAACGGCGACGTACCCGGTGCTGCCTGGACGCCCGATGGCGATTATATTGTGGTTGCAAAAGGCAGGCGGATTGCGAAACTTTGGCTATACCATAAAGATGGGGGCGGTGGTATTCAACTAAATGATGCCCCCGCAAATATGAAAACCATTGACCCCGTAGTAAGCCCGGATGGGAAAGCCATTTATTTTAGCCACAGATCCGGGGCATGGAACTATAATGCGCTATTGCCGCAATACCAGGTGGGCATGTATGACCGGGAAAAGGGAACGATAACGAGTATTACCAGCCGTTATGGTTCAGCTTTTACGCCTACACTTAGTAAGGACGGGCAATGGATGGTTTACGGAAGCCGTTGGGAAGATAAAACAGGACTGGTTTTGCGTAATCAAAAAACAGGTGATGAAAAATGGCTGGCCTATCCCGTTCAGCGCGATGAGCAGGAAAGTATTGCACCACAGGGTGTATTGCCGGCAATGGCTTTTACCCCCGACAGCAAGTTTTTGATTGTTTCTTATGGTGGCAAAATTTGGAAACTCTCGGTAGACGGTAGTTCTGCTACTGAAATTGCATTTAATGCAGATGTAAGACTGGAAATGGGGCCACGCCTTTATTTCAGCTTTGGAATAAAAGACACGAGCCATGCACTTTCCAGCCAAATCCGCGATGCGGTGCCTTCTCCTGATGGAAAGAAGCTTGCTTTTACTGCGCTCAACCGTTTATATGTAATGGACTACCCCAATGGTACACCCAAGCGGGTAACCAACCATAATTTTGTGGAAGCCATGCCAAGCTGGAGCCCGGCAGGTGATAGGTTGGTTTTTGTAACATGGGACGAAAAAGAAGCCGGCCATCTTTACATGGCAACACCTTCAAAAGCTACGGTGAACCGTCTGACAACTGATGCGGCTACCTATATGGCACCTTCATGGAGCCCCACGAATCGTATCGTATTCTTCCGTGGCCCAAAACGACTTTATAAGGATCTGGAAGGTACTTCACCGGATGATTCGGAAGCGGATCTCGTTTGGATTTCGCCGAATGGTGGGAAAATCAACCGAATTGATATGGCCCGTGGCCGCGGAAATATTCATTTTACCAAAGATAGCACCCGTATTTTCCTGAATGGGCAGGGCGGTTCACTCATTAGTATTAGGTGGGATGGTACCGATGAAAAAGTCCACGCAAGGATTTCGGGGATTACCACTTATGGTACAGTTGCCGATGCAGATAACCATGATCATGGTGCAAGTGCTGCTGAAAACCCAGGCTACAAATATGTAATGGGAAAGCCCCTGATGGCAGCCGACCCTGTGAATAATTGTATGCTCCCCGAAGGAACGAGCATAAAAGAGCCACAGCAAATGCCCAGCCCGGCAGGAACGATATTAATGGCGCCGGTTGGAAATCAGGCCATTGCACAGGTAAATAATAATATATATATGGTTACAATTCCCGAGGCGGGAAAAGTACCTGCCATAAATGTAGGTGACCCTAATTCGAGCATTTTTCCTGCCAAACAACTCACCGAAATTGGAGGCGAATGGCCTGCTTGGGAAGCCGATGGCAAAAAAGTACATTGGAGCCTCGGTAATGGCCATTGGGTTTACGATGCTGCAAGGGCCCGGGTGGTAGAAGATTCCATGAAAGTCGTTAAAAAAGCTGAAACGGCAAGGATTACGGATAGCATCAAGGCGCTTACTGCACTTGGGCCTGAAGCAAAAAAAATAGCCGACAGCCTGGCCAAAAAATCAAAGGATTCTTTGACAGCCTTGTACAAAGCTGATCCCGCAAAAGCCAAAGCAGATAGCATTACCAAAGTGGAGCAAAAGAAAAGGGAAAAATATGCACCTGAAGAATCACAAGTGAAAGTGTATTATGCAAAAGATACCCCTAAGGGTAGCTTTTTAATTAAGAATGCAAGAATAGTGAGTATGAAGGGTGAAGAAGTAATAGAAAATGGAGATGTGCTTGTTGTAGATAACCGGATAATGGCCGTAGGTAAAACAGGAACGTTGTCGGTGCCCGCCGGAACGAAAGAAATAGATTGCACGGGAAAAACGGTTACGCCGGGTTTTGTAGATACCCACGCACACATGTGGCCTTTTTGGAACCTGCATAAAAATTCGGTTTGGATTTATGCCGCCAATCTGGCTTATGGTGTTACTACCACCCGCGACCCGCAAACCGCAACTACCGATGTACTAACTTATGGCGATATGGTTGAAGCAGGTATGATGCCCGGACCTCGTGTTTACAGCACCGGCCCCGGCGTTGGTTTTTGGATGTACAACCTGAAAGACCTTGATCAGGCACGGAATGTACTTAAGCAATACAGTAAATATTATAATACGCAGTATATAAAAATGTACCTGGTGGGAAACCGGCAGCACAGGCAATGGGTAATTCAAGCTGCAAAAGAGCAAAAACTAATGCCAACTACTGAAGGCGGGCTGGACTACAAATTAAATATGACCCAATTATTGGATGGCTATCCGGGGCATGAACATGCCATTCCCATTTATCCTTTGTACAGCGATGTGGTAAAAACCATTGCGGAAAGTAAAATGGCTGTAACGCCTACTTTACTGGTTGCTTATGGCGGTCCCTGGGCAGAGAATTATTACTACACTGCTGAAAGTCCGGTGAAAGATCCGAAACTAAATCGATTTACCCCCTATGAAGAATTAAGTGCAAAGGCAAGGCGTCGTGCAGGGGGGTTAGGCGGTTGGTTTACACCGGAAGATCACGTTTTCCCCAAGCATGCAGCATCTATTAAAAGCATTGTGGAAGCAGGCGGGCTGGCAGGTGTAGGCAGTCATGGACAGTTGCAGGGACTTGGTTATCATTGGGAAGTATGGAGTATTGCATCGGGTGGTATTAAGAACCTGGACGCCTTAAAAACAGCGACCATTTTAGGGGCAACTGCGCTTGGTCTTGATAAGGATTTGGGTAGCATTGAACCCGGAAAGCTGGCTGACCTTGTAATTATGGATGCCAACCCACTGGATAATATCCGTAATACAAATACGATAAAGTATGTGGTAAAGAATGGCAGGTTATACGATGGAAGTACGCTGGATGAAATCTACCCACTGCAGAGGAAATTGGATATAGGCGTATGGACCAAGGAAGCACCTGTGAAAACCACTTCATTGAAAAATTAAAGGTAGCTTTTGCAGATCAGGGTTAAACAAAATAAAAAACCTTGAAACAATTAGCCAAGCCTTAACATAAAAGCTTTATTTTGAACTGTCTTACTAACAAATTTTAGCATTTTGGCCTCTTTTGTTTGGCTAACTTTGTATCAATAAAACGTTGTGTTATGAAAAATCTCCTCATTTTATCCACCCTATTGGGAAGCCTGACATTTATCGGTTGCTCGTCGGCTTACAAAACTGCGCAGACGCCCGATGATATATATTTTTCGGAAGGGCCTGCTGCCAAAGCGTACACACAAAAGCAAACTGATAAGCCTGCGGAAGGTTATAGTAGCTATTGGGAAAATCAGGATGACGATTATCTTAGAATGAAGGTTCAGGATAGAAATAGATGGGGAGCAATTGATGATATTGATTATTGGCAAGGATATAATAATAACATGTGGGTAAACTACAATAGTGGGTTTAATAATTGGTATAATCCCTTCGGCATGATGAGTCCCTGGAATAGTCGCTTGGGCTGGAATAATGGCTTCGGGTGGAATAATGGTTTCGGTTGGAACAATGGTTTCGGTTGGAACAATGGTTTCGGCTGGAATAATAGCTTCGGCTGGAACAACTGGAATAATAGTTGGAATAATCCTTGGTGCTGGAATCAGCCGGTAAAAATCATTAATAAATATCCGGTAGGTAGCCGCACACCTTCTGCACTTACCCCTTTCAGTAATTATACTTATAGCCGTCCTTCGTTGAACAACAAGTCCCGCAATCCGGGAAGTGTTAATCCCGGTGTTTCACGTAGTATTTGGCAGAATAACGGTAGTATGAATAGTAATGATCGCTCCGGGAATAGTATGTATCGCACCATTAATCGCTCATCGGGTAACGGTTCCGGTTCAAGCTACGACAGACCGGCACGTGTTTTTGACGGTGGAGGAAATACCAACAGCGGAAGTTCGGGAGGAAGTCGTTCATCCGGTGGCACTAGTAGTGGAGGCAGCAGTGGTGGCAGTAGCCGTGGTGGTCGTGGTGGATAATGTAATCCAGGATTGAAATTGCCTTTTGAAAGCAGAGGCTCAATATGAAAAAGAATTGAAAAACCTGTAAGGGCGCATTTATTTAAATATGAGTGCGCCCTTAATATAACGGTCCTTATTTATGCAAAAACTTTTTTACTTATTCTTGTTGCTGCCATTTGCAGGGCAGGCCCAATACCCCGAAGATGCCCGCCGTTACGGCTACCCAACCATGAGTGGAACTGCGCGTAATTTGGCGATTGGTGGTGCGATGGGTTCTTTGGGCGGCGATATTACAGCGGCGCATATTAACCCGGCTGGTATTGGTCTTTATAAAAATACAGAAGTGGTAATTACACCCGGATTTCAATTTGGTAATTATGACTATTTGTACCAAGAGGAAAAAACAGAATCGAAAAAAAGTGGTTTCCAATATGGTACATCCGGGTTTGTATTTGGCAGTATGAATAATAAGTATCGAAAAGCAACAAGTACTGCTTTTTCCCTTAGTGTAAATCAAATAGCCAATTTTAATAGCAGTATTCAGTATAGCGGTCAAAACAACCAATCATCGTGGAGCGAGCAATATGTAGAACAATTGGTTCGCGATAGGGCCACCATACCGCAGGCAGAGCAAAATTATATTCTCGGTTCATCGCTGGCCTTTTGGACTTTTTTGGTTGATACCCTTGCCGATGCAAGCGGAAATGTAATTGGATATCAAAGCCTGGTGCCGCTATCAGCCAATGGTTCGCAAATGATTAATCAAATTAACCAAATTGAAACAAGCGGTGGCGTACATGAAATATCGCTGGCATTTGCCAATAACTACAACGATAAATTTTATGCAGGCATGAGTGTAAACTTCCCTATTTACAGTTTCAAAAAGGACCAGGTTTATCGCGAAGAAGATGCCAGCAATGATTTGAATAATGATTTTTCTTATTTTGAATATCGTGAAACATCACAAACAAATGGCTTTGGCCTCAATGCTAAAATGGGTTTAATTTTTAAGCCTGTTGATAAGCTTCGTTTGGGGTTGGCATTTCATACGCCATCCATTGTAGGACTTACAGATAGTTACTCTGCATCTATTTCAGCCAATACAGAAAATTATACAGTTTTTTCACAGCCCATTACAAAAACAAGTGATGAGCTCATTATTGAAAATCAAAATGTAGGTTCATCTAATCCTGATAGAGGTGAATACGAATATAGTCTAACTACACCTTACCGTTTTATAGGCAGTGTTTCTTATGTTATAAATGAAGATAGAGATGTAAAGAGACAAAGAGGGTTTATAACAGCCGACCTTGAATATGTTAATCATCGCGGCGTTCGTTATAATGAAGTAACTGATGGGGATGCTGCTTATTACGATAACCTCAATGAGTTAATTAAAAGTACCTACAAGGGGGCTATTAACCTGAAAGTTGGGGGTGAAGTTAAGTTTGAAAAAATAATGGCACGTGCCGGTTTTGCAACTTACGGAAATCCATATGCAGAAAAAACAGGACTGAAAACAACAAGATCACAAGTGAGTGGGGGATTGGGTTACAGGCATTTAGGCATGTTTATTGATCTTACTTATGTCCATGCTTTTATTGGCGATACACATGTGCCCTATTATTTAACGGACAAGCCTAACCCAATTGCCGATGCGAATAATAGTCGTGGTGCAGTAGTGCTTACAGTAGGTTTTAAATTATAAATTAAGCAGGTTATCTGTTCTGATTAACCAGTTCAATTATTTTATTAATTTCATGGGGTGCCATCCAGTGCATCCCATTTATTTTTTTAAACCAGGTCATTTGCCTTTTGGCATAATTACGGGTATGTTGTTTTATTTTTTCAACCGCTTGGGCCAGCGTGCAATTTCCATCATAGCAATCGAAAATTTCCGTATAACCAACTGTTTGCAAAGCGTTTAGTTTCCGGTAGGGTAGCAGCGATTTCACTTCATCTGCAAGCCCTGCATCCATCATTTCATCTACACGTTTATTAATGTGTTGGTAAAGCGTTTCACGCGGCATATCCATTCCAATATAAAGTATGCGGAAAGGCCTTTGTTGCGCTTGTTTGGTTTGAAGGGAAAGAATACTATTTCCTGTATGCATACTAATTTCCATCGCCCGCATTACCCGTTGGGGGTTCATTATTTCGCCGCTCGCAAAGTAGGCAGGGTCCGTATGTTTTAATCTTTCCTGAAGCCCGGTTAGGCCATCCGTTTCGTATAAGGTTCTTACTTCGTTTCTGATTTCAACGGGTATAGCAGGCATTTGGTCCACACCTTCGCATAATGCCTTCAGGTAAAGGCCGGTACCACCCACTACAACGGCTATGCTATGGGTGGCGAATATTTTTTCCAGGACTTTTAGCCCGAATCGTTCATAGGCAGCAGCGTCAACCGATTCCTGAATCGGGTGAGAGTTAATAAAATGGTGGGGAATCAGTGAAAGTTCTTCCGGTGAAGGTTTGGCGACCCCAATATTCATTTCCCGGTAGCATTGCCTGCTGTCGCAGGAAAGAATTTCCGTGTGAAAATGTTGTGCAAGTTGTATGGCAACACCTGTTTTACCCGATGCTGTTGGCCCTGCAATAACCACGAGTAGTGGCCCGGTGCTTAGATTACTATCGGCATCCATATCACAATTTATTCATCATCTCCGCCAATGCCAAGTTCCTCGGCTGTGGCTGCATCATCGCTTCCTACACCATCCGCATCACCTTCTTCGGTAAAGCCTTCAGCACCTGCACCGAGGTCATACTTTTCTTCCATTTCGGCAAATTTGGGCCCTAGCAAGCCACGGGTTCCATATTGCTGCGGACCTATTCCTTCTTTACGGCTAACAAATGGGTAAATAATGCGCGGATTTTCTTCTTTTGAAATATTAATAAGTTCTATTAAGAAACTCCAGTTTTTTTCAAAATCATACAAAAAAACGAAGCGTTGATTGGTATCACGTATTTCGGAGGCAATCGTTGTATCCTTCATAATGAAGGGCGGAACCGGGTAATCCTTTTCGTACACATCAAGGCTAATTTCACGGCCCCTTTGCCATTTATCATTGCTCCGGAAAAAAGTAGCCTTGTGCTTGCTGTCAAACTCCCACGACTGAAGAATGGAAGTGTATAAATCGAAAAAAGTTTGCTTATGCTTTATGAGGATATCACGGTAAATACTTTCGTCTTCTTCGTAATACACCCTAAATTTTAGTATGGCCATGTGCGCGGTTTCCTGCGGGTTATTTCACCCGGTTTTGTTAATCAGTCGGCAAAGAAACATAATTTTAGCCAATGGGTTTCAACTCAAGTTTGGCAGCTTCCTTTTGTAGAAATTCCAATGCCGCTTCGCGGGTGTTGGGAATCTCCCCTTCCAGCATAGCTTCTTTCAATGCATTCTTCAATAATCCCACTGCCTTTCCTTCTGGTAACCCGAAAATGATCATGATTTCGGTGCCATCTACGGGTGGTTGCCAGTTACGGACCTGGTCTTTTTGCTCCACTTCGGCGCAACGCAACTTCACCATTTCAAAGTTATCACGGAAGCGTTTTACTTTTTGCTTGTTTTTGGAAGTTATATCTGCTGAGCAAAGCGTCATCAGGTCTTCAAAATCTTCGCCGGCATCAAAAAGCAACCTGCGTATGGCGCTATCGGTTATGTTTTCCTTTGTAAGCGAAATAGGGCGTAAGTGTAGTTCTACCAGTTTACGCACATATTTCATTTTTTCGTTCTGCGGAAGTTTTAATTGTGCAAATATTTTGGGTACCATCCTGCCACCCACCACTTCATGGCCATGAAAAGTCCATCCCGTGCCTTCTTCAAACTGCTTGGTTTTGGGCTTCCCAATGTCATGAAGTATAGCAGCCCAGCGCAGCCAAAGGTTATCGGTATGCTCACTTATATTATCCAGCACCTGCAGCGTGTGGTAAAAATTGTCTTTGTGACCATGTCCGTCAATATACTGGGCACCGGCAAGCGCCACCATTTGCGGGAAAATAATTTGCAACAGCCCGGTTTGGTACATCAGGTCGAACCCTAAGGAAGGAAGCGGGCTCATCACCATCTTATTGATTTCATCAATGATTCGCTCGCCCGAAACAATTTTTATCCTTTCGCCCTGGCTTTTTATGGCTGCCAATGCTTCGGGGTGAATTTTGAACTGTAGTTGTGCCGCAAAACGAATGGCGCGCAACATTCTCAGCGGATCGTCGCTAAAAGTAATTACCGGGTCAAGCGGGGTTATGAGGTAGCCTTCGCTTAAATGTTTCATTCCATCGAAAGGATCCAGCAAAGTGCCAAAATCATTTTCATTTAAGCTAATGGCAAGTGCATTGATGGTAAAATCCCTGCGTTTTTGGTCATCATCCAGCGTTCCGGGTTCCACCTCCGGCTTGCGGCTTTGCGCCCGGTAACTTTCCCTGCGGGCACCTACAAATTCCACTATAAGATCAGGAAGCTTGAGTTGTGCAGTACCAAAATTTTTAAAATAGCTTACCGGCGGCTTAGGCCTGAAAGAATCGGCTACCGCATGCGCAAGAGCGATACCATCGCCTACACAAACCACATCAATCTCATCCGTATCCCTACCGAGTATTTTATCTCTCACAAAACCGCCGATTATCCATGCAGGGGTTCCGAGTTCGGTTGCCTTTTGGGCAATACGACGGGCAATCAAAGCTTCGTAGGAAGTAAGCGGAATTTCCATTCGGGCAAAGATGGGGATTGTTGAATGTTTTTTATATAATTAATAAGCAGGCAGTCGTTTCCAGGTCAAACATTACACTTCTTTTCCTTTCAATTCTGCTTCAATATTCTTCAATTTTTCATTGCAAAAAGCCAGCAGTTCTTTGGCCTTTTTTACTTTTTCTGCCAATTGGTCGAGCGGGATGCTTTCGTTTTCAATTTGCATCACAATTTCTTCAATTGCTGCATAGGCATCATCAAATGTTATGTTATTCTTCATGGTCGCTTATATGTGTAATGTTACTGTCAATGGTGGCGTGTGCAAGCCTTGTGGTAAGCGGAATGTTTACGTCAAGCTGTGCCACGTTGGTAATTATTTTTCCATTTTGCTCTGCAATGGCAAAGCCTCGGTTGAGAATGGTTTGTGGGCTAAGTTGAACGATCAGCCGCTCTTGTAATGCAAGTTTGCCCTTTACGTTTCGCAAAAGTCGTTGGGTGCCATTTTCCATTCTCAGTTGCCAGCCATCCAATTGGTGCTTACGGTTTTCGCATAGGCGCAGGCCGCCACTTTGTAGCATTTGTTCCCATTGATGCAAACGTTGTTTGCGCAGCGCAATGCGGTTGGGCAATACCCAATTTATTTGCTGTTCCCATTTTTCCAACTGCCGGCTTCTATCAAATAATAGGGCAGATACAGCATCTTCCATTTTTTCCTTCATGTTCAGCAATTCCAGCTCCGTAGTATGATTGTGATCTACCAGGGCCGCTGCTACTTTGGTGGGTACTTTATATTGCCTTGCCATCAGGTCGGCAATACTTGTGTTTCTGTCGTGGCCAATACCCGTAAGCACAGGCAAGGGGAAAAGTGCAATGGTTTTTGCCAGTTCAAAATCATCAAAAGGCTTAAGATCAGTTTGTGAGCCGCCCCCGCGAACGATAACCACCACATCGAATAAATGTTTTTTTGTGGCTATTTGTTCGAGTTGTTTTACCAATAAAGCGGGTGCCGTTTCGCCTTGTATGGTTGTATAAAAACCGGTTATACGGAAAGCATATTCGTGTGCATTATGCGTAATCTCCTGGATAAAATCCCGCTGCCCATCGCTATGGTTTGCGGTTATAAGTGCTATGCGCTGAATAATCCGAGGAAGTGGTAAACTGTTATTGTGGGTTATAAATAAGTCATCTTCCTGCCGGATTTGGTTGGGGAATTCCTGTAACAAACGTTGAATGGTTTGCTGTCGCGCCAATTCCATTTGGCCAAGTGTAAAGCTCAGGTCAATTTCAAGAATTTCGAGCTTAAAACCATGCTTGGGATGAAATTTTACGGTGGCAAGTGCGCTGATTTCAATACCATTTTCAAAAGCGCGACTCGTAGCATGTTCAAAACGACGGATATGCTGATAACCTTGTTGCCAGAATACCCCGGCGGTTTCTGCCATTACTTGCCCGCCTTTTTTTTCCAATAATTTGCAAAAGCACCAGTTTTTCTGGTCGTAACGTTTTACATCTGTTACTTCACATTTTACCCAAAACGCCTGCCCGTAAAATTGTGCATCGATAGTGTCCTGCACGAGGGTGAGCAACTGTGATAATGAGAGAACGTACGACATAACAGAACGTAAAAGTAAGGTGGTACGGGTAAATGTTGTGGTATGTTTATGCGGAAATGGAGTTCGGAAATGGTGAAAATGATCGAATAATGGCTGAATTGGCCAAAATATACCCAATTCAGGGTATTGTGTTTAGATTAAGTTTTGCCAATTTTGCAATTGATTAGAGAGATGATTTTTACACCCCACCAATCACCTTCATCCTAAAAAGATTCTAACTCTTAAAAACCATTAAAACAGAAAAGGGCCGGATAACCGGTCCTTTTTGTTGCAACTAAGTGCTGAAATTGCTATTAATATTGCAGTATGGATATTTCATTTGACGCCTTGCTAACGGTTACGTTCACGCTTTTTGCGGTTATTGATATTGTGGGTTCAGTACCGCTGCTGATAGGGCTGAAAAATAAGATGGGTGGTATCCGCGAAGTAAGAGCCACGTTTATTTCCGGTGCGCTCATGATTCTTTTCCTTTTTATAGGCGAAAAGTTTTTGGGTGTGCTTGGCATTGATGTAAAATCCTTTGCCGTAGGTGGTTCCATTGTCATTTTTATACTTGGCCTTGAAATGGTATTGGGCGTTGAATTTTTTAAAAGCGAAGGCGATGCCAAAAGTGGAACCGTTGTACCCATTGCATTTCCGCTGATTGCGGGTAGTGGAACGCTTACTACGATTATTTCGCTTCGGGCCAATTATAATGAGTGGGTTGTACTCGCAGGCATTCTTATTAACCTGTTATTTGTTTTTATTACGTTGAAATCATTGGGGCTGATTAGCCGGATACTTGGGCCTGCGGGGTTGCTTGCAGTGCGCAAATTTTTTGGCGTGGTGCTGCTTGCGATTGCGGTTAAGATTTTTGCAACGAATGCGAGGGGGTTGATTCAGTAGGGTCAATGGGTCAATAAGTCAATAGTTAGTAGAGTTTGGGGGTGAGTAATAAGTCAAAGAGTCAATAAGTGAATAGTGATGTTTGAGTGGGGTTTGGGGTAGTATGTTAGTGTGAATGGAGTGAGGATATCCTTTATTCGCTTTGGTGAAACCATTGAAAACCTGCAATTATCCTTCCCCTTAATGAATGGCCTCGTAGTACAATGCTTGCCTGCTTGATAAGGCAGGGATAGTATAAGAGTTTCCGAAGCTCCAGATCCAGGTTCCCTGCCTGCTTGACGCAGTCAGGCAGGGATTCCAGACGAGGCCACAAAACATCACTATATTCATTTAAAATTTTCTGTGGATTTTAGTTATGAGTACTCCTGTAAAGTTTATATGGCTTTATGCTTTGTGCAATGATATAAATGAAGAAATTTATATTGGAATATCTGATAAACCAGAAAGAAGGATTATTGAGCATAACAAAGGAAAGAATCGATATACAAAAGCATTTATGCCTTGGTCTGCATTTTACTTAGAGCGGTTTAATGATTACGGGAGTGCCCGGATAGGTGAAAAATATTACAAAAGAAGCAATAATAAAAAAAAACTGAAAGTTTACCTTGAAAAATGGCGACAATCAGGAGATGTAACCAGCATTGAAAATTAAAATATAAATTTGCCAACTCAATTATTTAAAAAGTTGCACTTTTGCAGCCCTTTATTGGCCTCGTAGTACAATGGATAGTATAAGAGTTTCCGAAGCTCCAGATCCAGGTTCGATTCCTGGCGAGGCCACAATAAATTGTAATATAGCCAGCAATTTTTAAACCCTTTTGTCATTCTGCTTAAGTGAACAGCATTGATAAAATTTTTATTTGCAACTAAGTAGTATCCATAAGCTTTAATTGTTTCATTATGCCTGCTTTAATATCAACTACTATCAAAACCACCTTTTTATAATCAGATTAGAATGGGAAATATTTCTACTGATTTTTAGCACACACAAGTATATTTATTACAGGCTTCATTTTTATAGCCTTAACTAAATATCTACTCTTTCTGATTTATCTTCTTTGAGTATGTTTTGTACACCAAAATGGTAGCCCTGTACAGTCATTCTCGCTACTTTCAGGCTATTTTTGACCATTACCACCGCTTGCGATGATGAAAGAATTCAAAAATTACTTTCTTACGGTACTTTTTTTATGTGTCACCACTAATCTACTAACCGCACAGGTTAATGATACCATCCGTTATTGGAACCGGAATACCCAACTCATTCCCTGGCGGCCAATGCCCCCTTTGAAACCAGCAACTATAAAATACACCGATCTCGATAAGGATGGCGATCCCGATATACTTAGCTATACGCTGGAAAACGGCATGGCTGTAATTTGGATTGATGATGACGATGATATGAAATATGGTGACCTTGAAGGCGATACGGATAATGATTGCTTACTGGTAGACCGGAATAGGGATGGCATTTTTGCCGGTCCACGTGATTTAAGTATTGACTGGGGCGATGAAAATGGTGATGGCAAGGCCGATATTCAATTGATTGTTAGTAACGGGGGCTTAAAAAACCGCAACTTTTACGATTGGGACGGCGATTTTATGTATGTAATGGATGAAGATGGCGACAACATCATGCAGTATATTGATTGGAACCTGGTAAGTATGCAGGCATGGGAACATAATGGTCATGCCAATTTTTACGAAGATTATCACGGTAATTCGCTTTTCCTGAAAATGCACGGTTCTTCTTTTAGAATAAACGATTTAAGGTATAACTGGGAAAATCCATTCATTTTTTATGATGTAGATGGTGATGGGCTTACCGAAACGGCTATTCGCTTTGTCAATACACCCACCTTCAGGCCGGCAGATAACAGCGATGCGCGGTTTGCAAAAATCGATACTGCAATCGACATCACTTTCAATGGCAAAATGGATTATGCATCAGTAGCCTGGGACCTGGATAACGACAATGGGCAAGGGAACGAATTTGACTTCGATCTTACTTTACTTTTTCGGGGCGAAGGTTTTGATTACACCGATCAGGTGCAAAAATTTAAAAGTTTGAAAGGATTGGGCAAGCAAACGGCCCACCTGATGTATGATAACCGCTGGCGCGAGATGGATGAATTATTGTATCCGAACCGCGATACAGCCTTTCACATGATTTACAAAAGAGCAAAATGGGAACGCTGCTGGCTGGTGTTTGATGAAGATGATGATTGTAACCGTTGGGAAAGGGTAGAGTTATACGAACCCCGTGACCTTTTTGCCAAAGGGCGTGAAAAAGGTGGGCTTGACCACAACGGACAGGCTGATGTAATGGGGGATCGTGGTGAGTTTGATGGCGATTTTTCAGGAAAAGGTCAGTTGTATATTGGTGGCTTCGATGGTAAAATCCACTTGTACGGTGCCGAGTGGGGTGCCTGGCGCATTGATCAAACGGCCTATTCTTTCCAGGGATTTGGCGGGCAGTACAATCGTTGGCGTCCCGACCGATTG
Organism: Chitinophagaceae bacterium; assembly: GCA_041740575.1. Classification (GTDB taxonomy): domain Bacteria; phylum Bacteroidota; class Bacteroidia; order Chitinophagales; family Chitinophagaceae; genus Phnomibacter. The sequence goes on from JBGSLS010000005.1 coordinate 161,885, forward strand.
CAAAAAGAACCTGAAAAGTTTGCCACGGTAAGGTATGAAGATACAGACGGAAACGGCTTTTTGGATAAATTATGGTACGATCTGGATGGTGATAAAATTTTTGAAGACAGTATAAGTTTGCATCAATTAGGCATTGACGATAAACAGCCGGTAAAGGGCAGCCACACGCTTAAACCAAATGAGAAAACCGATTTATTTTTTAAGCTGGCCGAAGCCAATTGGATGAAAGCATTGGAAATAGAAAAGGTTGCTCAAAAAATGGGGCTTAATACCCAATGGTACAGCGTATACAAGCAGCCGCGCACTGCGCACGAAAAGTATGATTATGCCTATTGGCTGGGGTTTTACCTGTATCGGGATATGCGCGATTTTTTACGAAATAGCGGCCGTAAAAATGAAATAAACGCTTTGGATAAGGCATATTATTCCGGGAATTGGGGGGCATTTGCAAAATGATGGTTGTAAAAGAGATGAAAAAGATATTGGGATTAGCCTTATTACTATTAGCGGTACAGTTGAAGGCGCAACTGGAAATTGTAACACCCGACCTTGTGCAACAGCGTTACATTAAAATGAGCAATGCAGGCGCACATCCCCGTTTGTTTTTTACCCTGGCTGATATTGATCGCATTAAAAAAGGGGTAGCATCCGGAGACCCGGTTTACCAAATGGGTGCCCGCCAAATGCAAAAGGAAGCCGATGCGGTTTTGAATACGCCACTACTTGAATATTTTCTGGATGATGCCAAATTGCGGGTGCCGTCGGTACATAAGTTTGCCGTTCAAATTACTTCACTGGTTATGAATTATCACCTAACCGGCGATGAGCGATATGCAAAAAGGGTGTGGGAGCAGTTGGAAAAAATGGGTACTTACCCCGACTGGGGTCAAAACCGCCACTTTTTGGATGCGGGCATTGGGGCTTTTAACCTGGCGCTGGCATACGATGGCCTGTACCATTATTGGAATGAAGCGCAAAGACGGTTTATTCTTGACCTGGCGCAAAAACAGGTGCTGAATGATGGAGTAGCTCAAATGAATGCCAATAGTTGGTGGCACACCATTAAAAACAACTGGAACGGTATATGCAACGGTGGCATAATTATGTTATCACTGGCTTTATACGAAAACAATCCATCCTATTATAGTGCAGCCATTGCAAAAGCGGCTTCGCAAATACCCCGCTACCTTTCCACCTTTGAGCCCGATGGTCAAAGTGAAGAAGGATTGATGTACTGGTCGTATGGCATTAACTATACCCTGCTTTGTTTTGAAACGCTGAACCGCGGCTTAGGTACCAATTTTGGTATGGCAGATATGCCCGGGATGCGCAAAACCGGGTGGTTTCCGGTATTAATGTCGGGGCCGGTGGTGGGGCTCAGCATCGGCGACGATCCGTTGAAAGATGGTAAAAGCCGAAGCTTTTTGTGGTTTTCCGGCTACCACCGCGATACAGCACTCGCAGCTATCAGCAGGTCTTTGCTGCTTGAAACCAAAAGCATGGCCTGGCACGATTTGATTCATTACGATGCAGTTATGGCTATTGCCCAAAGTGGTTCAGTAAAAGCCCCAACAAGGCAATATGTTCGTGGCATTGAGTACATGAGCCTGCGAAGCAGTTGGGAAAATGATGCCTGGTTTCTCGGCATGCATGGCGGGCACAATAATGCAAGTCATGGCCATCTTGATGCGGGAAGTTTTGATATTCAGGCAATGGGCGAAAACTGGGCTTTAGGAAGCCTTGGCCGGGATGATTATACTTTTCCGGGCTATTTTACCAAAGAAACATATCCGCGCTACCTTGATTTGCCTACTAAACAGGATACGGCCGGGCGATGGCACTTTTTCAGGATGCGGGCTGAAAGCAAAAATGTAGTAGTTGCCGCTCCCGATACCCGGCCCGATCAGGACCCAATGGGTGAAGCAAGGCAAATACCAACGCCACAAGTAATAAACAAGTGGGTTCTCGACCTACAGCCCTGTTACCACCGCGACTTTTCCTATTACCACCGCGCAATTTCTTTACAGCAAGATAAGCAGGGTGATAAAGTAATTTCAATATATGATACCATAAGGGCAAATGAAAATAAACCGATATGGTGGAGCATGTTTACACCTGCGCATATTGCCATCAACAGCAACCACCGCAAGGCCATACTGACCATTGATGGGAAAAGGATGGTTGCTGAAATAATTCAACCCATGTCTGCAACTTTCCTGGTGAAAGAAGCAGGTTATTTACCTGGCCAATCTTTTCCATTAACCCGCAATTCACCCAACAAAGGCATAAGCCGTTTAGCTATTTTCCTGCCCAAAGCCGATGAGGTAATCTTCCAGGTTAATTTCAGTGCCTATGACAGTTTGGCTGAAAATTAGTTTCTATTTCTAGCCTTCTTATATGAAGCAAGCTTTTTACAATTATGAAATTTAAGGGTCCTTATAAAATTCTTCACTGATTATAAATCCACTCCTTCTTTTTCAATTTGTAACTTCAGTGGGAATAAGAAGATGATCTGCTGATTTATAAATATTTATCATCCAATAACTTACGTTTAAAAACAGCAGGTATTTTTTTGAATAATGGAAGGATTCAATTGATTCCCATTTCTCCTTTTCCTATACTTTTTACAGATTGGTACTGTGGTACACTGATTGGATAGCCATCTACAGCCCGAAAGCCTATTGCTGAGGGTACTTTTAACCTGTAAAAAACAACTGCGAAATGCTAGCTAAGCCTATGAAAAGGTTGGTGCCTTTTTTGGTATCGCCCCAACAAATGAAAGCCATAAGGAAATGTTTACTATTTGTATTGACATTTTGTCTGATTTATCAGGTAGAGTTACAAGCCCAGGAAAGAACGGTATCAGGGGTTGTTACTGATAATGTAGGCAAAGTGCTCGCTTCGGTAAGTGTGGCTGTAAAGAATAGTGATAAGGGTACAAGTACCAATGAGGAAGGTCGCTTTGTAATTAACCTGACAGAAAACAACAGCGTACTGGTGTTTACTTATGCAGGGTTTTCTAAACAGGAACTTATTGTACCCGCAAGCGGGTTAATGCAGGTAATGTTACAGCCCGAAGTAAATGCTTTAACTGATGTGGTGGTGGTTGGATACGGTTCCCAAAAAAGGGTGAGTGTAACCGCAGCAATTTCAAATGTAAAAACAGAGGAAATTCTGCGGTCACCCGTATCTTCTGTAGCCAATGCACTCGCCGGGCGCGCTACAGGAATTATTGCTGTGCAACGTGGGGGTGAACCAGGGCGCGATATCGCGGATATTTACATTCGTGGTGTGGGAACTTTTGCGGGAGGTAATAGTGCGCGTCCACTTGTGTTGGTGGATGGAGTGGAACGCAGTTTAAATGGAATAGATCCATATACCATTGAGTCATTTAATATATTAAAAGATGCAAGTGCTACCGCAGTATTTGGTGTTAGAGGCGCTAATGGAGTAATTATCATTACTACAAAGACAGGAGCTACCGGAAAGCCCCAATTTAGCCTGAGTTCAAATTTTGCATGGCAGGAACCAGTTCGTTTACCCGAAACATTGGGGGCAGTTGATTACGCCCGTTTGCGTAATACTGCAGCGCAAAATGATGGCTCACCTTCACTTTTCAGTGATTATGATATTGAGCGTTTTCAGCGGCAGGATGATCCTTATTTCCATCCCGATATAAACTGGCTGGATTATTTGATTCGCGATTACTCACCGCAGCAACAATATAATCTTAACATGAGCGGTGGAACAACTGATGCCCGGTACTTTGTTTCACTTGGATTTCTTAACCAGGATGGTGCTTATAAGTTGGGCAACTTTTTTGATGAATTTAGCGCCAACCCCAATTTTAAAAGATACAACCTGCGTGCCAATTTTGATTTCAACCTTACCAAAGATTGGTCAATTGCCATAAAAGCAGGAAGCGAAATATCCAATTCCAACTATTCACGTAGCAATACAAGCGACATTTTTGGCACCATTTACTCTGCCAATCCCATGATGAGTCCTGTATTATTCGAAGACAAAATCGTCCGTAACGTTGATGGCCTGACAGCCTTGCAAATTTCAAATACTCCTTTGTATCAGTTGCTTTTTAATGGGTTCAATGAAAATTTCAGCAGCGCCCTTAACCTCAACTTTGCTACCCGTTATAAACTGGATAAAATTACCAAAGGGCTTTCAACAAGGGTTATGCTTGCCTACGATAGCTATTATCTTCAGTCAGTATTGCGGCGCAAGCAAATTCCATTATGGGACCTCAGGCGAAATCCTGCAGCCACTAATTTCCAGGATTCGGCACAGCCAATAGCAGTGGTTAACCAATTTGAAGGGCCTATTTCTTTTGATGGTGAATCTTTTGTAAAAAACAGGAAAGCATATGGTGAAGCTGCCATAGAATACACCAATAAGTTTGGGCTGCACAATGTAGGTGGAATGATATTGGGTACCATTGAGCGCCGGTATGATGGATCTAATCAGCTACCGTTTAACTATATGGGGGTTGTAGGTCGCGCAACCTATAATTATGATGGCAGGTATCTTGCTGAGGTTAATGTAGGTTACAACGGTTCAGAGAACTTTGCCGTAGGACAGCAATTTGGAGTTTTCCCATCTTTTTCGCTTGGTTATGTAATTTCAGAAGAAAAGTTCTTCCCCAAAACCGATGCTGTTACCTTCCTGAAAATGCGAGGTTCATACGGTACGGTAGGTAATGATAAAATTGGCGGTAACCGCTTTCTGTTTTTACCATCATCTTTTCAAAGCGGTGGCAACTATTTTCTGGGTATAAATCATACCAATATGCCCGGCTATCGCGAAGCCACTTTGGGCAACCCTAATGTAACCTGGGAAAAGGCTGCCAAATTAAACCTTGGCATTGACATGAAATTCTGGGATAACAAAATTTCATTCAGTGCCGATTACTTCAGAGAAGAACGTAATGATATTTTATGGCAGTTGAATATACCCATTACGTTTGGTAATCCTGCTATTGTTGCTCCTTACAATATTGGGCAGGCAGAAAATAAGGGGTATGAATTTGAACTTGGTTTTACCAACTCCAACCGTAAGGGAGATTTGCGATACTGGGTAAATGCCAATTACACTTTTGCACGCAATAAAATCATTTACATGGACGAAGTGCCGCAGCCTTTTCCTGGTCTTGAAATGACGGGCAGCAGGATTGGCCAAATGAAGGGCTTGCTTGCCAATGGAATTTATAATACAGCAGATGAAATAAATGACCCCAATCGTCCACGTTCGCAATGGGAAGGCACAGGGCTAAGGCCAGGCGATATCCGATACGTGGATGTAAATGAAGATGGATTGATTGATGATAACGACAGGGTAAACATCGGCGACCCCAATATACCCGAAATTATTTATGGCTCAACATTTGGTGTGCAATGGAAATTTCTTGAAGTGTCTGTTTTCTTTCAGGGGGCAGGCAATGTAAGTACCTATCTCGCGGGAGAAGCTTCATGGCCTTTTATTGCAGGCACCAAAACTGCTTTTTCCAATGCTTCGGAAAGTTGGTCGGAAGAAAGGTATAAGGCGGGATTACCTATAACACTTCCAAGACTTACAGCAAGCCCGGAAGCTGGCAAGCATAATTACAGGCAGTCTTCTTTTTGGATGCAGGATGCATCATACCTGAGATTAAAAAATGTTGAGATAGCAGCCAATTTCAATAAGTCATTTTTAGATAAAATAGGGGTGAAAAACTTAAGGGTTTATCTGAATGGTCAAAACCTTCATACCTGGACTAAAATGCCCTTTTTCGATCCGGAAATTCCCAACTCCAACGGATCAATTTATCCGGTTATGCGTGTAATTAACGGTGGTTTCAACCTACAGTTTTAATAACTAAAATATATTCATATGTTATATCTGAAAAAATATATTCTCTTTTTATATTTAGGTGTGGCAGCGGCGCTTACTATTGCCACTTCCTGCTCACGCATACTCGAGCAACCCGATGGAAGCATTATTACCATAGATTCTGTTTTTAATAATCCTGATAATGCCATGCGTGCTTTAAATAATGCTTACGCTACTTGTGTAGTAAATGGCTTTATTACAGGCGCTGGCGGCAGCGGTTTATCGGATGCTGGTACTTTTGACGGTTTTTTATTGGCAGCATCTGATGAAGGAGATCAGTTTGGTTCTGGTGGCCGTGCCAATGCTTTTAATGCAGGCACCTGGGGCCCTTCGTTTCAGGATGAATTTGCTATAGGCAGAGTTACTTCAGGCATCAGGAATGCCAGTATTTTTATTGAAAACGCAGATAAAGTTCCTTTAATTAATACGGGTACCATTAACTGGACAGCTCAGTTTAGAGACCAAACCGTTGCAGAGGCAAAAATATTACGGGCATTAATGCATTATGAAATGATGATACGTTATGGGGGTATACCCATAACCGACCAGGTACCTACGGTGGTTATTCAGAATAACGGAGGCGTTAATCAAGCAACGGTAGTGCCTGTGGCTACAAGGCAAAGTTTGCGTAGGGTAATTGATTTTATTGTAAAAAGTTGTGATGAATCCATTAATGCCTTACCTGATGCCTACCCGCAAAACGACCTGGGAAGGATCACGAAGGGGGCAGCATTGGCACTTAAAAGTGTAACCTTGCTATGGGCAGCAAGTCCATTGGTAAATACAGCAACACCCGCAGTATCATCGCCCTATGATAGCCTGCTGTGTATGGGTAATGCCGATCCTGCACGTTGGGCAACGGCCGCTGCTGCTGCAAAAGCTACCATTGATTGGGCAACCTCAAATGGATATGCATTACTGGATGATGCTACACTTGGCAAAGCAGAAAGTTACAATTATGCTACTGGTGCAGTATTTGATCCACGAAACAAGGAAATCATTCATTTCGACCACTCACATGGTCAGGAGGCAGGTGGCGCCAATGTTATCCGGTGGGGCTGCCCCATCTATTTCTCCTGGGGCAATACCGTAATGGCGCTTCCTCTCAACTTTATTCGTAAAACATACAGGGATATAAATGGTAATGATATCAGCATACCTGATAACGGATCGTTTACCGATTTCAAATCCATTATGAAGCGTATGGAGCCGCGGTTTCATGCGGTGGCATGGTGGCCAGGGTCGCAATACACCTTCACCGGCCTTATGAATAATCAGGGTGGAAATGATACGGCAAAATTCCTGGTAAGGAGAGGCAGTGCAACAGGAACCACACAGCAGGTTGGCGCCGGGCCGCAACTTATAGGTAATGGTATTCCCAATGGTATCCATCAAAAAAAGTTTATCAACCTGGTTAATGCAACCAATGGAACCGTTAATCTTTACTGGCCTATTTTCCGGCTTGCAGAATTCTATCTTGACTATGCTGAAGCACTCAATGAAATTGGCCCGGGCAATCCCGAAATGATTAATGCTATCAACATTATTCGCCGAAGGGGTGGCTTACCAGAACTGGCACCCGGCAATGCAACCTATGACCAAATTATTGGCAATCAGCAACTGGCGCGGGAATATATAAGGCGCGAAAGGGCCATTGAATTATATGGCGAAGAGCATCGCTTTTTCGATGTACGCCGATGGAAAATTGCCGGACAGAACGGGGTAATGCAGGGGCAGTTTGATCGGATTTTTCTGCATGAAAATGGAACCGGAACCTATGTAAATCCTACTACTGCCATGAATGCGGCCACGCGGTTGCAAAATGATAATCGTGTATCGTATCGTATTGAACCTTTTGAAACAAGGGTATGGTCTGATAAAATGTACTTCTATCCATTTCCGCAGAATGAGGTAAACAAAGGATTTCTTGTACAAAACCCGGGCTGGTAACTCACATCCATTTATTTTTTTAATAGCGTCATATGATAAATATTCATTTTCTATACAAACCACTAATTGGGCTTACCCTGTTACTGGGCTTACATACCCATGTTTTATATGCTCAGCAAGTTGAAGATTCGGTAAATTATGCACAGGTTGGAAAAGATACCATTCTTGCTAAGGGCTTACTATCGCAAATGGTGCCAACTGCTTTTGGAAAGACAATACCAAAAAAAGAACTTTTGGCTTCCATGTCAACCGTAACCGGTGAAAAGCTAAGGCATTTTAATACACCTGCTTTATCAAATACTTTCTTTGGCCAAATGGCTGGCCTTCATGTTTCACAATCTGCCGGAACGCCGGGTAATAATGACAATCCCGGACTTTTCATCCGCGGTCGTCAAACATTTCAGGATAATTCCGTTCTTGTGTTGGTAGATGGTTTTGAAACCAATTTCAACACCCTCATGCCTGATGAAATTGAAAGTGTTTCGGTACTTAAAGATGCAGGTGCGCTTGCTTTTTATGGGATGGATGCGGCAAATGGTGCCATTTTAATTACTACCAAAAGAGGGGTTATTTCTCCCAAAACTCAAATCGGATTCAATTCAAGATTTGGATTTCATCAGGCTACCGTATTACCCAAATTGCTTGGAAATGGCGACTATGCTACCCTGTACAATGAAGGGATGCTTAATGATGGAAAAAGTATTACACAAGGATATTTTCGTTCGGATTCCATTGTTGCATATTTTAATAATGGTGAGCAACCTTACTTGTACCCCGATGTGAAATGGTATGATGAAATGCTTAAGCCAACTGCTTTCAGCCAGGATTATTCACTCACCTTTTCCGGGGGAAAAAGGGATGCTCGTTATTTTGTTGCTTTAGGATATGCTAATTATGGTGGTCTTTACAACAATACTGATCCTGACAGAAGCCTTAATTCAAATTACAAGTATGACAGATATAATGTACGTGCCAATTTTGATGTGAACATTACAAAATTTCTTAGCTCATCTGTTAATTTCAGGGGTACTATAGTTAATAAAAAATTTCCCAATGCAAACGAAGGAACAGTTTGGCGCAATATGACTTTGTTTAATCCATATCCTTTAAAAACACCAGAAGGAAAATGGGGCGGAACACAAGGCTATGCGGCCAATCCGGCTGCCCTTGTGTTACAGCAGGGTTATCTTTCCAATAACGAGCGAACAGTGGACCTTAATGTGAAACTTGTTGGCGACCTTGGTGGGTTGGTAACAGGACTCAGGGCTTTCGGACAGGTTAACTTCAGCAATTTTTTCTTTGATAGCTACAATAAAACAAGAGGGTATGCTTACGATGAACTTATTCCACGTCCCGACCTGATAGTACCCGGTCAAACGCCCCCCGGAGAAATACCTTATGACAAGGTTACCCGTGGCAATACCGACCTGAATTTTACCATTAGCCAGCCTGCCGGCAGCCAGTTTAACCGTACAAACATCCTTGCAGGGTTTGAGTATGATCACTCATTTGGTGCAAGTACCATTTATGGGTCGGCTATGTACTTCCAGGAATTATACAGGGCACAAGGAAGTGAAATGCCTTTTGCAAAGCAAGGGGTAATGGGCAGAATTACCTATGACTACAGTAAAAAGTATTTTGCTGAATTTGGCTATTCCTATGCGGGTTCAGAAAGTTTTGCACCTGGAAACCGGTTTGGTTTCTTCCCAACTATTTCTGCAGGATGGGTGTTATCAAATGAAGATTTCATGAAAGGCTCAAGTGCCATCAGTTTTCTTAAACTAAGGGCATCCACCGGCCTGCTTGGCAATGACCGTTCCGGAAATTCAGGAAGGTTTATTTACAATCAATTTTATGTAGGATCAGGCACTTACTTTTTGGGTAATAATCTTGGTATAAATGGCCCCATGTTTCGTGAGGGGAATTTGGCTAATCCTGATGCAACCTGGGAAAAAGCCTATCGTACCAATTTTGGTGTGGACGCACAGTTGTTTCGCGGGTTGAGCATTTCAGTGGATTATTTCTTTGAAAACAGGGATGATATTTTTATAAGTCCGGCAGGCTTTATACCCGGTATTGTTGGTGCCAATTTTAGTAATGTAAACAAGGGTAAAACAAAAAGCCATGGGGGCGAAATAGAACTGATGTACCAGGCAAAAACTGGAAAAGTAGAATGGTATATAAACGGTAACACATCTTTAGCCAAAAATGAAATTGTTGATATAGCAGAACCCGCACGTGCCGATGAATATTTGTATGCTAGGGGTAATCCTATTAATCAGCCTTTTATACTTGAGGCTATTGGTTTTTTTACCGATGTAAATGAAATAAATAACAGCCCACGGCAGCTATTTGGTAATATTCAACCCGGTGATGTTAAATATAAGGATCAGAACGGTGATGGATTTATTGACGATAATGACCGGAAACCCATTGGAAAAACAGCCTTACCCGAATTGCTGTATGCCTTTGGTGGCGGACTTGAATTTAATGGTTTTGATTTCGCATTTTTCTTTCAGGGTACAGGTGGCCGTTCAGTTTCTTTACTCGACAATTCCAATGTAATTCCGTTTTTAAATGGTGGTGTAAAGCCATCGCAGTGGGTAAAAGATAATTACTGGACCCCTGAAAGAGGAAACAATGCTTTATTTCCCAGGCTTACCACAGAAGCAAATGATAACAATTACAGGGCTTCAACCCTTTGGCAGCGAAATGGTTCCTTTCTCAGGTTGCGTAACCTTGAGGTAGGATATACGCTTAAGGCAAACATTCTTCGTAAAGTGAAAATGAATAACCTGCGGTTTTTTGCAAATGCCAATAACCTTTTTACAATGGATAACATAGATGAAATGGATCTTGATCCTGAAATAATGAATCAGTTTGTTCATCCGGCTTTAAAGAGCTTCAACTTCGGTTTCACGTTAAAGTTTTAACCACGTCATGAAAAAATTACATTATTATAAAAATATATGTATGAAAAAGTATTTTTTATTGCTTGCATTTTCTGTGTTATTTATGAGTGCATGCAAAAAGGATTTTCTCGATACGAGTGTGCAGCAAAACTTTGATGAAGAAATGTTTTTTCGTTCGGGATTTGATAATATGAAAGCATTTGGTATGGGCGTTTATAATTATTTGCCACACCTGAACCGGTATGGGGGTAATGCATTGCTTGCAGGAGGAAGTGATGAAGCTGATTATGCAAGAACAGGAAACATTCAAAGATTTAACAATGGTTCCTGGGGTCCTTTTAATAACCCCGACGATATATTTAATGAGTATTACAAAGGCATAAGGCATGCCAATTTATTCTTGGAAAAAACAGTAGATTTTCCGAGCCTTATTGTGCAGGATACTATCAATAATAAAGCTGCTTATGTAATTAATCTAGATGATTTTAGTAAGCTGCGCGCCGAAGTAAAATTCCTGCGGGCATATTTTTATTTTGAATTAATTAAGCGGTATGGTGGCGTTCCGCTTGTTACCCGGGTTATTACAGCGGAGGAAGCACCTTCTATTCCAAGAAGTTCATTTGATGAATGTGTTAAATTTATTGTGGATGAATGCAATGCTGCTTATCCCGATCTAACGAATCATTTTTTTAACTATGGCATACCTGCCGGTACAACTATTGGAAGAGGAGATGCTGGTACAGATATCAGCCGGCTTGGAAGAATTGAAAAACCTGCTGCAATAGCACTTAAATCGAGGGCACTTTTATTTGCGGCAAGCCCATTGTTTAATACCACTAATAATACTGCAAAATGGGAACATGCGGCTGCCGCTGCTAATGAATTGTTTACCGATCCTAATTGTGCACATGTCAATTTTCTTTTTGCCAATTATCGTGATCTTTTTATGTCGCAGAATACGACCAATACGCTTACACCACGCAAAGGAGCAAATACCGGGATTATCATGACACGACCCTTTGAGCGGAGTGGCGATGCATTTGAAAGAGCAAACTATCCTGCAGGTATTATTAACGGGGCTCAGGGTGCAACCAGTCCATCGCAGAATCTGGTAGATGCCTTTGAAATGAGGACAACCGGCCTGCCCATCACCGATCCTGCTTCAGGATACGACCCTGCCAATCCCTACAATAACAGGGACCCAAGGCTTGCGCTTATTGTTGTTGTAAATGGATCTAACATGGGCAATAATACCAATAATACCCCGAGGCCGGTTGAAACGTTTTCAGGTGGGGCAGATGCTATTGGTTCGCGTACCGGCGCCACCACAACAGGCTATTACTTGCGTAAAATGAATGTAGAAAACTACAACCTTGCAGCTACTAATACCCGTGCCAAGTCATGGGTGCTGATGCGTTTTGCTGAAGTGTTGCTGAATTATGCAGAAGCCGCCAACGAAGCCTTTGGGCCGGACGTGCGCCCTGGTTTTGGTGGTGTCCCTTCTGTACGTTCGGCTAGAGAAGCCGTAAATCAGGTAAGGGCAAGGGTAGGTATGCCGGCCATAGCAGCGGGTGTAAGTCAGGCTGAACTGCGCGACCGTATACGTAATGAACGCAGGGTTGAACTTGCTTTTGAAGAACATCGCTTTTTTGATGTAAGAAGGTGGAAAATAGCCGAGCAAACTGAAACACAGCCACTAAGGGGCATGCGCATTAATCGCGATGCCACAGGATTGCTAACCTATGAAACTTTCATTGTAGAGCCACGTGTATTCGATAGCAGGATGTATTTATATCCCATCCCATTCCAGGAGATTGCGAAAAGCAATGGCGTTATGATACAGAATCCGGGATGGTAAAATGTTTGAAGTATGAATAAAAAAATAATATGAAATTTTCAAAATGGATTGTTGTAATAGTCTTGTTTTTTTTATCAGGATGCAGTAAAAGTCCTTCGGGAGATAACCCTGCACCTCCTGCCAAAAATGTAATCATTACCAATGTGAGTCCAACCAAAGTTGGTCCGGGCGCACTTGTAACTATTGCTGGTCAAAATTTTAATGCACTTGCAGGAAATAATTTTATCAGAATAGGCAGCAGTCCAATGACCGTTTCTACTTCAAGCACTACACAACTAACTTTTACCTTGCCATCGGGCATTGCTGCAGGTAATTACGAGCTTTGGGTTAGGGTAGGAACCGATTCGGCACGGGCGGCATCACCTTTCGAAGTGATTGCACCGGGCAATTTTGTTTCCACCGATAAGATTCCTATTAATGAAGCCATTGTAAACAATTGTTTTTTTGGAGTAGGTCTTCAGAATGTGCACCCGAGATTATTTTTCTCCGAAGTTGATATTGACCGTATTAAAACAATGGCGCAAACAGATGCTTTTGCAAAAAGTACCTATGATGATATTATCAATAAAGCAAATGCTATTTTACCAACTGCGTTACTTGATTATGGACTCGATGGAGCAAATTTAAGGATCCCAAATATTCACAAGTTCAGCAATGAACAGGCACCTTTTTTGGTGCTTGCTTATTTGTTTACCAAAGATACACGTTATGCGCTGCGCTGTTGGCAACAACTTGACCGAATGACCACATGGCCCGATTGGGGCGCCAATCGTCATTTTTTGGATGCAGGTATAGGTGCAAAAGCAGTTGCAATGGCTTACGATGGATTGTACAACTACCTTACTGCTGAACAGCGTAACAAGCTTTCAGGTGCCGTACGCAGTTTTGTATTGAATCCGGGGAGGTCACAAATTCAGGGCGGACCATCACCTTTCAAGTGGTGGCTTTCCGACGACAACTGGAATGGCATTTGCCATGGAGGCATGATCATGGCTTCTTTGGCAACTTATGAAACGGATCCTTCTTTTCATAGTCAGTTAATTGCCACTTGTGCAAATGGTATGCTCAAGTACATGGAATCACTTGGGCCCGATGGTGCAAGCGAAGAAGGGATGTCTTATTGGTCGTATGGGCTTACCAATACATTTTTGGCATTTGAAAGTATGAAGCGCGTGTTAAGCACTACTTATGGACTTGCCGAACAACCGGGTTTTCGCAAAACAGGGATGTTTCCCTATATGGTTTCCGGGCCTGTAGGCACAGCTACTTTTGGCGATGATTATTTGTACAACGGAAAAGAAAACAGGTTCCTTTCACATTTCTGGTTTTCTAATTACTTTAGGGATGCTCCCATGGCCAAGGCGCATTATGATGCCTGTGTTTCAGTAAACGCCAACCGTACTGTAAAAATGAACGGATGGATGGATTTGCTTTTCTATCCAAAAGAACTTGTAGGTCAGGGGGCGCCACAGGCGCTTGCCGACCACGGCTATATACGCGGTATAGAGTATGCATACCTACAGGAAAATACGCCTGATGACAACAGGCTTTACGCAGGCATACATGGCGGCAAAAATGATGCGAGCCACGGGCATCTCGATGCCGGTACATTTTTAATTCAGGCAAATGGCGAAAATTTTGCCATTGGAAATCTTGGCCTTGAGAATCCATATCCGGCTGATTTTTTTAGCACAACCAATCCTTTATACACTTCATCTGCTACAACTTCAGCCACAACATCAGGCCGGTTTTATTATTACAGGGTAAGAACCGAAGGAAAAAGTGCTATGGTATTCAATCCGGATGCAAGACCCGAGCAAAAGCCTACCGGTGCATCTAGTTTTACTGCACAGGCCAATGATGCTGCTGGCGGATATTATGTACTTGATCTTGGTGATTGTTATTCTCGGGATGTTTCCTCCTACAAACGAGGTATTAAGCTAAGAAGAACGACCGGGCTTATTACTATTCAGGATGAGTTTACTGCAAAAGGTAATGGCCCTGCATACTGGATTATGCACAGTGCCGCTACGGATGGTATTGCCATAAGCAGTGATGGTAAAAGAGCTACCATGACAAAGAATGGGAAGCAGTTTCATGCTACTATTCAGGCCCCGTCTGATGCGGTATTCTCCGTAGTGCACCGAAATGAAAGCGGTATAAATTACCTTTCGGAAACGGCACCCATTTTTTCTTCCATTATGAATGGAAAAAATTCAATAAACCGATGGTATGGCAAACTGCAGATAAAATTGAATAATACAACCCCGGGAGAAGCAAAGACCATAAGGGTTGATTTTTCAAAAAGCCTTCAAGCCACCGGCGCCGCAATTGTGCCCTTAAGTGGGTGGACAACCGGGAATTGATTCATTTTTTTTACCTTGTAAAAGTTTTTAGTAAATGAAAACATAGTTGTCTTTTTAAACCAGGTATTATGATTCACTTTCTGAAGAGTTTTTTCTTATGTAGCTGCTTAGTTGTAAGTATCGCCAAGGCACAGCCTGTAACGCATATACAGGCTTTGGACAACAGCAGTGGCTTGTCAAATAGCTGCGTGATTTCGTTATTTCAGGATAGTGACAATTTATTATGGGTAGGTACCTGGGATGGTTTAAATGTGTATGACGGCGCCAATTTTAAGGTTTTCAACTACGGTACCGATGCCGGCAAGCAAAATATGGCAAGCAATATTGTTTACCATATAGCCGAAGACAAAAAAGGCAATATATGGATTGCAACCATCGAAGGCATTTCAAAAATCAATAAAAAGTCCGGGTCCTTTGATCATTTTTTTTACAATAAAAGTAATAGTAGGCAAGCCATTGGGAAAGGATATCTGTTGGCTATTGATAACCAGGGAATGGTTTATGCAGCAGCAAAAGGGCAGAAAAATTTATATTTTTATAACGAATCAAAAGGCGAATTTCAGCTATGCCCAACGGATGGAACTGATGGCGGTGGAATTTCAAGATTTTTCTTTGATGAAGGTAACAAGCTTTGGTTGTTAAATGATGATGGGCGGCTTGATGTGTACAGGCAAAAAAATAACCGTTTATACAAAGAACTGCGGTATGATGAACTTACCCAGATAACGGATATTTTTTCAGCAAACGAAGAGATTTTTTATACCACATCAGACAGAAGGCTTTTTAAGTCTGACAAGCAGGTGGTTTTTAAGGAGGTAGCTTTATTACCAAAAGCATTGCGTAGCATTAGTTTTTTCAGGGGGAACTATATTCTTGGATGGTCATCAACCGGGATGGCTAAATATGATGAAAGTTTTAAACCTGTTCTTAATCCCGGACCTGAATATGGCCGGATGGAAAATGTGCGGGTAACTACCGTAAAAGATGATAGAAATGGCGTGCTATGGGTAGGTACGGATGGAAACGGCCTTATTAAATTTCATGAAAATGATAATACATTCGGAATGGTAAAGCGCTTGCCGGATGGAAGGGCTATGAATATACCTGTACGTGCATTTCTTGAAGTTGATGATGAGTTATGGGTAGGTACTAAAGGTGATGGAATTATTGCACTGAAAAATTTGGGTAAACCCAATAATAGTATTAGGTATTTCAGGAATTTTATTTCAGCTTCTGATCTGATGGATAATTGTGTGTATTCCATTATTGAAGGAAAGGATGATTTGATTTATATAGGTTCAGATGCAGCAGGGGTAACCATTTATGATAAAATTACAAAGCGTTTTACAAGGTGGGAAGACATAGTTGGAACCGACAGTAAAGATTTCTTCAGGTCCGTTCATTCTATCATTACAGATACCGATGGAGCCGTTTGGCTTGGTACAGAATCTTTTGGCCTGATAAGGGTTTTGATAAAGCGGGGTACCGGTGGTAAATTAGAACTTAAGGAGTTTGAAAATTATCGCTTTGGTGATACTATCGGACCGGCCAATGATGTTATATACTCTCTTTCTTTAGGAAAGAATGGAAGGGTTTGGGTAGGTTGCCGCTACGGTGGCTTAAGTGTTTTTAATAAAGCCACTAAAAAATTTACTACATGCAATGCATTTTCGTATGAAGGGGCCATTTCAAACAATGATATTCTTTCTTTATTTCTTGATGCCCGAAACAGGATGTGGATTGGAACAAGTTATGGATTGAACTGGATTAATGAAAGTGACATTACCAAAGAAAAGCCTATTTTCGAGAAGCTAAATCTTTCTGATGGCTTACCCAATAATACCGTGCATGCTATTACGGCTGATGAAAAGGGAGATATTTGGGTGAGTACCAATAATGGGCTAGCCCGTATAAATGTCGCCTCAAGGCAGGTATTTACCTACAAGGAAACAGATGGGCTTCAAAGCAATGAATTCAGCGATAATGCTGTATGGAAAAACAAGGAAGGTTATTTATTCTTTGGTGGCATCTATGGCTTCAATTATTTTCATCCTTCCAGAATTTTATTGAATAATGAACAGCCCAATCTTCTTTTAAGTGATATTCAAATGGCAGGGGTTTTACAAAATCGTTATAGCCTGAATGTAATGAACAGGGTTGGTAATAACAAGGCTCTTGCATTTGCATTGAAACCACAGGATAATTTTTTTGAATTGAAGGTTAAGGCTATTACATTTTCAAATCAGGGAAAAGTAGAATATGCCTACATGCTAAAGGGGCATGATAAAACCTGGAGCTACACCGGCGAGGATGGGCGTATAGCTTATACGGGAATAGCGCCTGGCCAATACACGTTATTGGTAAAATGGAGTAATGGCAGTGGCCAATGGAGCAAACCAGCCGAAGCAATGAAGGTAAAGGTTGATCAATACTTTTGGCTTACCATTCCTGCATTTATGGTATATGCCTTCCTGCTAGGGGCAGGTGCCTATGCTTTGTATCGTTACAAACGTAATAAAGTGATTATGAAGCAGCAGCTTGATATTGAGCATATGCTTCGGAAAAAAGATGAAGAAATACATGCAGAGCAACTGAATTTTTTTACCAACATAGCGCATGAATTACAAACCCCTCTAACACTTATTAATGGATCATTAGAAAGATTTTTTACCAAAAACAAAAACCTTAAAAGTCCACTACCTAATCAAAATTTCCTGCATATTGTAAATCATCAGTCATCAAGGCTTAGTTATCTTGTACATCAGTTATTGGAATTTAGAAAGGCTGAATCAGGTAATCTGAAAAACAGCTACACGCATCTCAATATTTCAAGTCTGTTTTCCAATATCAGTTCCCTTTTTGAGCCGATAAGTGAACAAAAGGGAATATCTTTTGAATGCAATGCAGATAGTGGTATAGAGGTGTGGATGGATAGGGATAAAATGGAAAAAATATTTTTCAACCTGATTTCAAATGCTTTTAAACATGCGCCGGAAAATGAGCAGATTATATGTACACTTCATAAATATCCTGAAAGAGATTGTTGGGAATTGGTAATTGCAAATACGGGTTGCACACTAAGTGTGGAGGATACCAGAAAACTATTCAGTAAATTTTTTATTGCTAAGGATAATGTTCAGCAAAAATTAAGCTCCGGTATTGGCCTTGCATTTACAAGGGAATTGGTAAATATGTTAAAGGGAGATATTAATGTCACGGTAAAAGGTACCTGGATTTATTTTAAAGTTACCATGCCATTATCCTTTATACCTGCACTGGATGAACGTGCAGAATTTATGGAAAAGCCCGAACAACCTTCGTACCTGATTGAAGCAATGGCGGTAAACCAGACAGTGCTTGCCCAACCTGAGATGGTCGAAAATAATAAGAGAGCACTTATGGAGAGCCTGGATGATAATCAACGAAAAAATATTTTGATTATTGAAGACGAACCAGCCCTTCGCTATTTACTGAATGATTTATTGAAGGATCGTTACATCATTTATGAAGCCGGCACCGGGCGTGAAGCCATTGAACTAATGACGAGGATTGTGCCCGACCTGATTATAAGTGATGTTATGATGCCTGATATGGATGGACTTGAAGTATGCAATATTGTAAAGAATACGCCTGCCACCTGTCATATCCCGGTTATCATTTTATCCGCAAGAGGTACAGATGAACAGAAACTCGAAGGATATGAAGCAGGTGCTGATGCATATATTCCAAAACCTTTTCGATCGGAGCATTTGCTTGTTCGGATTCGTAAATTACTCGAGTATCAGACGAGGATGCATGAAATGTTCAGGCAGGATGGCGTGGTAGAGAAAATACCAACGAGCGGCATGAAGGACGAAGACAGGCAATTTTTGAAGCGTACTATAGATTTAATAACTGAAAACCTGGAAAAGGAAGACCTTGATGCGGCATTTATTGAAAAGGAAATTAGTATGAGCAAAGCGCATTTTTACCGGAGACTAAAGGCTTTATCCGGTATGACCCCCGGTGAAATGATAAAGAGTATCAGGCTAGAGCAAGCGGCGCATTTGCTAAAAACATCAGAACGAACCGTTCTTGAAATTTTTTATCAAACCGGGTTTAACAATCAATCGCATTTTTATCGTGAGTTTAAAAAGAAATATAATTCTTCGCCAAACGATTACAGGGCTGCATTTCATTTAAAAATAGATAATAATCTTCTTGGATAATTCATTGAAAGTAGGGTCAAAGTTTATTTATTAATTTATTTATTGCGATAAAAAGAGAGCCAACGCTACGGGTTTTAAAAAATATGAATAATGTGTAAACGAACATGTGCAATGTTATTTTTTTTGCTTGCTGTATTACAATTTGCCTGTAATTCAGAAAAGCAGCCTGTTGCCCCAAAGCCTATGAATATCATCTTTATTCTTACAGATGATCATCGGCATGATTTTATGGGATTTACGGGCAAAATTCCGTGGTTGCAAACACCTGCCCTCGATAGAATGGCTGAAGATGGAGCATGGTTGAAAAATGCAACTGTTACTACGGCTTTGTGTTCCCCTTCACGTGCTTCCATTCTTACTGGTCAATATGCACATACACATAAGGTGGTTGATAATTTTTCTCCATTACCCGAAGACCTTAAATTTTTTCCTGAATACCTGCAACAGGCAGGTTATGAAACCGGTTTTTTTGGCAAATGGCACATGGGAAACACAGGCGATGAACCGCAGAAGGGATTTAACCATTGGGAAAGTTTTAAGGGGCAGGGTGTGTATTACAATCCTGTACTGAATATCAATGGAGAGCGTGTTGCTTTTAAGGATAGTGCCTATATAACCGATTTGCTTACCGATCATGCCATTGGTTGGATGCGTCAACAACCGGATGAAAAACCTTTTTTTATGTATGTTTCGCATAAGGGGGTTCATGATGAGTTCAGGCCAGCGCAAAGGCATAGAAGCAAGTATCATGGTCAGCCAATTACCTATCCATCAACTATCAACCTTACGGCTATGCCCGGTAGCAAATTGCGTGGTGATCTTAAAAAAAGTCCCACCGCTGAATTAGCTATTAGCGATACTGATTTTAACGTTAATGATATACCCGATTGGGTTTGGAAACAGCGCAATAGCTGGCATGGTGTAGATTTTTTATATGATGGTAAGGTTGATTTTGATGACTTCTATTACAGGTATTGCGAAACACTGCTGGCAATAGATGAAAGCGTAGCAAGAATTATAAGGGAACTTGAAGTACTGGGCGAAGCAAATAATACCATGATTATATATATGGGTGATAATGGCTTTTTGATGGGAGAACACGGTTTGATTGACAAGCGTAATATGTATGAAGAAAGTCAGAAAGTACCCATGTTACTGTATGCACCCGGTATGAAACTACAAAATCATACCATTGATGCAGTGATTCAGAATATTGATATCGCTCCAACTATTTTATCTGCAGCTAGTATTGAGGTACCAAAGCAAATGCAGGGACAATCTTTTTTACCTTTATTGCGTGGTGAAAAAATTGCCTGGCGCAATAAAGCATTTTATGAATATTATTGGGAGTTTTCATACCCGCAAACACCTACAACATTGGGCGTGCGCGATGGAAATTATAAGTTTATTTTTTATCCCGGAATTTGGGATATATCCGAATTTTTTGATTTATCAAAAGATCCGGAAGAAAAAAATAATCTATACAGACACCCGGATTATCAACAGGAGATTGGAAGATTAAGAAAGGAACTTTGGGATTGGCTAAATGAAACAGGAGGGATGCAAATACCCTTGAAAGCGATCAGTGAACCGAGGATAGATTTTGGTAATAAAGGATTGTATTGATTATTTATAGGGTAAGCTTAATACATGATATATAAGTTGAATAGTATTAAAAACAGAAGCATAGAATTATGGAAAAAGCAGAGGTAAAAGTCAACAGGTTTTCAATGTATTTTGCATTGAATATAGTATGCTGTATGCTGTTCACTTCAATATCGTTTAGCCAGTATAGAATGAATTTTGGATTAACAAGAATGCAGCCCGATAGTACCATTCCCAAGGGGCTGGGTGCCATACAATCGTCATCTTTAAAGGCAAAGGTAAAGGTGCAGGGTAAACTCTTTACTGAAGAGCAGTCTGTATATCGTATAGCTACCGGATGGGAAATTACCGACGGTATGGCACACTTAATTGGCCATCAATCTGTGTTTGATGAAAACTATAACTCAAGCGGATGGTATAATGCAGTGGTACCCGGAACGGTGCTTACTTCATTGGTGGCCGCAGGTGTTTATCCTGATCCATATTTTGGTTTAAATAATCTTGCTATACCCGATTCGCTTTGCCGGAAAGATTGGTGGTACCGCACCACTTTCGAAAGTCCGGAAGCTGAAAAGGGTAAAATGGCGTGGTTGTGTTTTGATGGGATTAACTATAAGGCAAGAGTTTGGCTGAATGGAAGTATGCTCGGGGAAATACATGGTGCATTTGCAAGAGGAAAATTTCCTGTTAAGGAATTATTGAAAAGTACTGGAAAGAATGTACTTGTTGTTCAGGTTTTACCACCCAATAATCCCGGCATTCCGCATGAGCAATCTGCAAGATCGGGTATGGGCCCCAATGGTGGACAGTTGACGCTTGATGGGCCTACTTTTATTGCTTCCGAAGGATGGGACTGGGTGCCCGGTATCCGTGACCGGAATATGGGCATTTGGCAGGATGTAAAACTTTGCTTTACGGGGACAGTTACCTTGGGAGATCCCCAAATCATTTCCGATTTGCCATTGCCCGATACTTCTTCTGCATCTATTTCACTTAAAACAGAATTGATAAATCATACGGATAAAAGAGAGGCCGCAACCATTGATTTTGCATTTGATAACATCAAAATTTCAAAAAAGGTAATACTCGAACCAAGGCAAACTTTAATGATTGAACTTAATGCTGACGAATTTCCTGCATTACTGTTGAAGCAACCAAAATTGTGGTGGCCCAACGGATATGGAATGCCCAATCTTTATAATGCTACCGTAACAGTGACTGATGCTGCAGGCATAACTGAAGCACAGAATATTCGATTTGGCATTCGTGAATATGCTTACGAAATGATGGCTGATGCCCCCGGTAACCCTGCTATGCGGTTTGCCTATAGCCCAACGGACATGAAAGCTACACAACCCATTTTTGATTTTGCCAACCGAAGAGAATTTGATAAGAAAATTTTTATTCCTACGCTGCGTAATCATATAGATGTAAATAGTTTGCAGCAGCTAAAAGGAAAAGATAATCCATACCTTGTAATTCGCGTAAATGGGAAACCTGTATTTTGTAAAGGTGGCAACTGGGGAATGGATGATGCCATGAAGCAGGTTAGTCGGGAACGTTTAGAGCCTGCCTTTCGTTTGCATCGCGAAGCCAATTTCAACCTGATACGTAATTGGACCGGTGAGAGTACCGAAGCAACCTTTTTTGAACTTGCAGATGAGTACGGAATGATGGTTTGGAATGATTTCTGGATTAGTACGGAAGGTTATAATTTAAATCCCAATGATCAGCATTTGTTTTTAAACAATACACTTGATGTTATTAAGCGCTTTCGCAATCATGCATCAATCGCTGTTTGGTGTCCGCGAAACGAAGGCTACGCGCCTAAGGGTATTGAAGATGAATTGGCTACCCAACTGGCTTTACAGGATGGAACAAGGCATTATCATGGCAATTCGCGTGAAGCCAATTTACGGCAGAGTGGCGACTGGCATTTTATTGTGGATAATAAAGAATATTTCAATAAATATGCAGAGGGTTTTACCACCGAAATCGGAACCTTTTCCGTTCCGGAAGCGAGCACCATCCGAAAGTTTATGCAGGTGGAAGATCAGTGGCCTATCAATGATGTATGGCATTACCACGACTTGCATGCCGAGAAGCAAAACCTTGAAGGTTACCTGCGTACTATTGACAGCCTTTATGGCCCTTCTAAAAACCTGGATGATTTTAACCGGAAAGTTCAATTGGTAAACTACAACAGTCATCGTGCCATATTTGAAGCCTGGAACAGCAAGCAATGGACAAATAGCAGTGGTGTATTGTTATGGATGACACATCCCGCATGGCCAAGTATGATCTGGCAAACCTACTCCTGGGATTTTCAAACACACGGTTCCTTTTATGGTTCAAAAAAGGGTTGCGAACCGCTTCATATACAAATGAACCTGAACGATGAAAATGTTATTGTTGCCAATACTTCGCTTACATCTTATGTGGCTTCGCAGGCAGAGATTGAAGTATTTGACCTGAATGGTAAAAAAGTTTTCTACAAAACCCAAAAGGCGGATATAAATGAAAATATAAAGACAGATATTTTTCAGAATCCACTTCTAGGCGTCTCATTGCCATCAGTGTATATGGTAAGGTTGCAATTAAAAGATAAAGGTGGTAAATTATTAGCAGCTAACCATTATTGGAAAACCAATGCAGCAACAAAGGATTTTACTTTGTTTAATACTTTACCCAACGCAAATATTATTTGTAAGGTGGTAAAAACGGAAGTGAATAGTATTGAAATGATTTTGGAAAATAAGTCATCTACACCGGCAATTGGTGTAAGGCTTAATGCGACAGATGAAAGGGATAATATTTTATTACCGGCTTATTTTAGTGATGGATATTTTACGCTATTACCCGGTGAAAAGAAAACAGTAATCTTACAACATGATGCAGGTATTGCGCCGGTAAAAGTTCAGGTTGAAGGTTATAACCATGTATCTTCTTTTACAACGCTTAACCTTCCCGGTAAATCCCCTTCCAATAAATTGGCAGGCACAAAATAATTCAATGCTGTTTCAGGTTAATTTTCAACGAATAATGAATAGAGTCCGGTTAATTGCAATGGTTGTTTTTTTTATTGCGGCATTTGCTGAAACAATAGCACAGCCCGTTGAACTACCTGTGAAGATTGTAGTAACCCCCGATCATGCAAACTGGGTGTACAAAATCGGTGAAACAGCCAATTTTTCTATTACGGTTTTTAAAAATCATGTGCCGGTAACTGATGTAAAGATTACATACGAAACAGGTCCGGAAAAAATGATGCCTTACCGCAAAGCGTCTTTGGTTTTGAAAAGCGGAACAGTGAAGGTGGATGGCGGAACAATGAAGGATCCCGGTTTTTTGCGCTGCTTGGTGGTGGCAGAGGTAGATGGGAAAAGCTACCGCAATATGGCAACGGTTGGCTATGACATTTCAACTATTCAGCCTACGGTAACAATGCCTGCTGATTTTTCAGCATTTTGGGAAAAGGGGAAACAAGAATTAGCCGCTGTACCGGCTGATGTACGCATGACCTATTTGCCAGATCGCAGCACAGCCACCACGAATGTTTACCATGTAAATGCACAGGGCTACGCTAATTCGAGGCTTTACGGCATTTTATGTGTACCTAAAAAAGAAGGGAAATATCCTGCCATACTGCAGGTTCCCGGGGCGGGTATAAGACCTTATAATCCTGACCTTGAAATGGCGGAAAAAGGTTTCATTGTTTTTACTGTTGGCATTCATGGAATACCGGTTAACCTTGACCCGCAGGTGTACAGCAGTTTGGAAAGTGGTGCATTAAAAGGATATTTTTTCTCGAACGCCGATCAAAAAGACCGGTACTATTACAAGCGTGTTTATTTAAATTGCGTCAGGGGGATTGATGTAATAGCACAACTTCCGCAGTATAATGGCAGGCAGCTTGCAGTAAGCGGAAATAGTCAGGGCGGGGCGTTGAGCATTATTACAGCGGGACTTGATGATAGGGTTACCTGCCTTGCTGCCGTACACCCTGCCTTGTGCGACCTTACCGGTTATTTTTTTGAACGTGCAGGAGGATGGCCACATATTTTTGGGCCTAACAATCTCTGGTTCAGCAACAATACAGCGGTTAAAGAAACTATACCCTACTATGATGTAGTGAATTTTGCGAAAGGAGTAAAAATTCCCGGGTATTACACCTGGGGCTTTAATGATGAAACCTGCCCACCAACTTCTATGTATGCTGCCTATAATGTAATTCAATCTCCCAAACAAACAGCAGTGTATCACGACTCGGGACATTGGATGTATGCGGAACAAAAGCAGGCGTTTAATAACTGGATAACAAAGCAGTTGGTTAACTGATTATTCTTTGTTCAGAAATATTGAATCAGAAGGAAGGAATTTTATTGGTGGGGGGAGATAGAAAGGTTAAAATAGCAGGAAATGAAAATCTGAAGAATAGTATAGTGTAAAGAAAAGGATGTTTGGATTGTTCTATTTATTTCCATAATCTATTTTTTCCAAATCAATTCATGTAGTTAATGTTTTAAAATTTATTGAAATGAAATGTTTGATAAAAATTTCTGTTTACAACTATAAGTATCTGTTTACGCTGGTATTTATTATTTTGTTTGTTTCAACAGATAATGTGGCATCAGGTATCGAAATTCCCAAGCCAGATATAATATATAAATTCAATTCACTTTCTTCGAAAGATAACTCAAACATTTTAGGGCCTGCAAGAATTTTGAAAAAAAATGGTCGTACTGGCTTGAATACTACCAGTTCAAGTACGAAATTAAAAATACTCAAACATAATATTAATAATTTGAAGGGTACATTATCAATATGGATAATGGCGTTGGAGGATATTGCACCTGCATGGAGTGCAGTATACTTTGGAACTGATAATAAGTATTTCAATGTTTTCCCTTTGCTTGTTGATAAAGAAGATATGGGTAATTTTTCTGGTGCTAATTTTTCATTTCATATTTTAAGAAGCTGGCATCCTGGGTTGACTATAAAGTTTAAGCAGGGAACAGGGCATGATATGTACAATCATGCTGCGGCTGCTGCAAATCATTCTGATTTTGAAAAATTGAGGTGGTATCATCTTACAGCGTCCTGGGATATGGAGAATAAGCAGGTCTCTTTATACATAAATGGTATAAAAGTTGGAAGCCATGATGTTACAGCAGAAAGACTCGGGAGGGACCAATGTGGAGATACTCTGTTTATGGGTAACCCAACATTGTGTATTTCTGAACTTGCTTTTTATAACCAGGTTTTAAGTGATAAAGATGTTTACAATGCATACCGGATAGAGGTGACAGATTTTGATTCTATTTACGAAAGAAAATTAAAGCATATTTATACCGGAGCAGGATTAGAATTGTTTAAGTTTTTTCCTGATGAAGAATGGGAGAAAAAATTGGATTTATCATTGAATACACCGAAGGATTTGGATTCTTTTTATATCCAGGGATATACCGATGCCGTTAAAACTTCAAAAGAAGGGTTATTGGTGGAAACGCCAAATGTACCTATAGGAGAAGGTCAGTATGAAAAGCAGGTATATATATGGACAAAGAAGCCGTTCGAAGGTGATTTATATGTGGAGTATGAATTCAAGACGCTTCGGAAAGGTGGTTTAAGCTTGATTATGATTCAGGCTTCCGGCATGCAGCGGGAAGACTTTATGGCTGATTATCCGTTGCGTATTGCTGGTAACATGAATATGGTTGCATGGTCAAGTATAAGAAATTACCATTGGGAATATTACAGGGAAATGAATGATGTTAGAAATGATATAGCCACAGGGGCAATGCTTAAGAATCCCTATCAGTACCCTATTGGATTTGGTACTTTAAATCATTCTTTGTCCCTAAATGAATGGCATAAGCTGGAATTATTACAAATTGGCGATAAAATTACAGGTGCCATAGATGGAAAAATAATCATTCAAGGAATGGATAATGGATTTACCAATAACGGAGCTGTTTATGATTTTGGCAGAATTGCCATAAGATGCATGGTAAGAAGTAAAATATTATTTAGAAACCTTAAGGTATACAATAGAAAACCTGATTTTGATATTGTTGAATCTAAAAAATAGGTCGGATTTACACCTAACCGACATTGATTATGAAATCAAATATGGTACTCTATTGGTGCAGATTAATTATGGTTGGTATAGTAGTAGCATAATTTTATTCTGCGTTGTTAAAGTTTTTAAATGTGTGTATTCAAAGAAGCATAAAAAAATTAATGACTTTTTTCAGATGGAAAATTTTTCAAAAATCATTGTTTTAATAATGCTCTCCGTATTTGGTATCAAGGGGTTGGCCCAGGAGCAACGCAATCTAAAACTGTATTCAAACAGGCAAATAAATTTCAATCATCCTGATGGTGCCTATTCCAATAAATTGCTGCAGGATGACTTTGGCAATGGTAACTATCCGGCAGGCCGGGACTTTGCTACTATTGAAAATGGAAGCTATAAAATAACATTCAATAAGGGTGAGAAAGTAAACAACACGGGTGCCGCAGTTCAATTGGCTATAGAACCTGCTACCCAATATACATTGGAGTATCGTATAAAGTATGATGCCAATTTTCAGCCGGGATTGCATGGCAAGCAATTTGGTTTTGTAATTGGCGTGGGCTATGATGGAGGTAGAGGGGAAGATGCAAGAACAAATGGTAACGGCGGTAGTGTTCGCCTTCAATTTGATGCGCTTGATTCAACAATGTCCAATCAGCTTTACGTATATCATGCCGGTATGAAAGGAAATTATGGCGAAAACCCCGGCAAACAAAAATTCACTTTTAAAAAAGGAGAGTGGAATACCATCAGAATGACGGTTACCATGCAAAGCAGCCATGATGCAGCGGATGGTAAAATTGAAGTTTGGTGTAATGGTATAAAAAGAATTCAGGTGGATAGCATGCTATTTGTTAGGGATAAATCTTCCGGTAAAATCAACAAACTTTCATTTGAGTCTTTTCCCGGAGGCGGTGGCGCTGTGCCGCTGTATAATAACTATCTGTATGTAGATGATGTAAAATGGTACAGCGGCAAGTCATCGGGAAATGCTGTTTTAACTACAGAATTCAATTTCAGGGATACTGCCCTATCAACCGCACAAAGAGTAGATGAACTAATTACAACGCTAACGGTGGAAGAAAAAATATCGTTGCTGGGTTATAACAGCAGTGCCATAAACAGGTTGGGCATACCGGCCTACAATTGGTGGAATGAAGCCTTACACGGCGTGGGTCGTGCAGGTCAGGCTACCGTTTTTCCGCAGGCCATTGCATTGGCCGCAACCTTCAACGATTCACTTATATATACTGTAGCCGATGCCATAAGCACCGAAGCACGCGCCAAACATAACGAAGCGGTAAAACGCAACAGCAGATTGCAGTACATGGGGCTTACATTTTGGTCGCCCAATATCAATATTTTTCGTGATCCACGCTGGGGCCGGGGACAGGAAACCTATGGAGAAGATCCATTTCTTACAGCCACCATGGGAACAGCCTTTGTAAAAGGATTACAGGGCAACGACCCACGCTACCTGAAAACCGCAGCCTGCGTCAAACACCTTGCCGTTCATAGCGGGCCCGAAGCATTACGTCATAGTTTTGATGCAAGGGTTGGCGAAAAAGATTTAAGGGAAACTTATTTATATGCATTTAAAAGGCTGGTAGATGCTAAAGTGGAAGCTGTTATGTGTGCCTATAATCGGGTGAATGGCGAACCCTGTTGTATGAATAACAAGCTTATAAATGATATTGTAAGGGGTGAATGGAATTTTAAAGGCCATATGGTAAGCGATTGCTGGGCGCTTGATGATATTTATAAAGGACACAAAGTTTTATCAACCCCCGAAGAAGTTACGGCTGCTGCTATAAAGGCCGGGATTAATGTGGATTGCAGTGAATTGATGCAAACGCATGCGCATACAGCACTCAAAAAAGGTCTTATTACCAGTGCTGAAATTGATGAAGTCCTAAGGCCGTCGCTTACTACTTTATTTCGTCTTGGGCTTTTTGATAATAGCAACCGTCATCCCTACCAATTGCTGGGTGCTGACCAAGTACACAGTCCCAAGCATGTAGCACTGGCAAAAGAAGCTGCCCTGCAAAGCATGGTACTTCTTAAAAACGATAAGAACCTTTTGCCACTGAATAAAGATAAGCTGCGTTCGATGGTGGTAATAGGTCCCAATGCGGTAAACCTGCATACGTTGATGGGGAATTACAATGGTGTATCGGGCAATATGCAAACTATTTTGGAGGGTATTGTACAGGAAGCAGGCCCTGCCATTTCGGTACAATACGAAGCGGGAAGCGACTACAGCGATACATTGAGGTTTGGAGGCATTTGGGCTGCCGGTTTTGCCGATGTAGTGGTGGCCTGTCTTGGTCTTAACCCCACCCTTGAAGGTGAAGAACATGATGCTTTTTTATCGCCCGGTGGAGGGGATAAAATTACCCTTGGTATACCTGCACCCCATTTAAAACTGCTGCAACAATTAAAAGCCAATAAAAAACCAGTTATACTCATATTAAATGGAGGAAGTGCGCTGGATGTTGAAACACTTAAGCCTTATGCCGACGCCATTCTGATGGCATGGTATCCCGGCGAACAGGGTGGCACCGCGGTGGCTGATATACTGTTTGGTAAATATTCCCCTTCGGGCCGGTTGCCTGTTACTTTTTACCAATCACTCAGCGATTTACCTGCCTACGATAATTATGCCATGAAGGGACGTACTTATCGCTACTTCAAAGGGCCGGTGTCATACCCTTTTGGTTACGGAATGAGCTATACCCAATTTAAATGGGAATGGTATAAAAAGCCGTTAAGCCGCTACCGGATGGCTGATACATTGAAGATGGAAGTAACGGTAAATAATACCGGCATTATGGATGGGGCAGATGTACTGCAGGCATATATTGAATACCCGCTTGCTGCAAATGGCCCTTTGCGCGAAATGAAAGCATTCAGCAAGGTGCATGTACCCGTGCAGGCAACCCGTAAGGCTTTTATGGAAATTGCCATATCCGAACTGGAGAAATGGAATGATGATAAACAGCGTATGGAAATATTTCCGGGAACTTACCGGCTGCTGATTGGCAACAACAGCCGTGACATTATAATGTCGCAGGAGTTTACCATTGAAAAATAATTTTAATGGATAGCGAAAGTGCCTTGACCACTAAAAAAATGATATATGCATTCCTTTTTTAAATCTCAGTTACTGTGCCTGTTAAGCACTATTTCGGTGGTAGGATTTACACAGGTTCAATCAGACAGGGACATTGAAATACTGAAAACCATTCAGCGCCACCGCCCGCTGAAGGGTGCTGTTATTCCCGCAGGCATCAGGGATATGATGGGCGCCACGCATGTAGGAGGCAAATATTTTTTAAGTGAAGAGCCATACCTTGTAGAAGGTAGTAAGCAAATACATTCCCTGGGCATGGGTGTGTGTAAATTGTGGTTTTATAAAAATGTATCTGGGTATCAATATCATTCATCATGGAGCCTTCCTGAAAATGTAACGCTGAAAGAATTGGCAATGCATCCTTACTATAAAGCAGCATTCGAAGTTCCATTTACCACCATTGTGTTAAGTACCGGTACTGCCGGTATTAATATGCTGAAGGCCGATTCGGCATCATTGGAAAAAGAGTACCGCGAGTATTATGATCTTACGCGGTACCTGATGGAAACCTACCGCAATAGAAAAGTTGATTTTATTCTATCAAATTGGGAAGGCGACTGGATTGTAAGGGGCGGTGTAGGCCGCGACGCGCAGTGGGGCAGGGTGCCTTTGCCTGCAGATGTGGAGGATCGTTTTGCCAGTATGATACGTGTATTTGATAACCGGCAAAAGGCAGTTGATGTAGCAAGGCGGGCGGTTGTAAACGCGCAATGCCGCGTATTGCATGCCATTGAAGTAAATAAGGTGATGGATGCCATGTATGGTGTGCCAACACTTACAAGTCATGTATTGCCTTTTGTCCAAACAGATATGGTATCATGGTCAGCATACGATGCTACTGATTTTGATAAAACCGGGCTTGATTTATATAAGGGTATTGATTTTATAAAAGAAAAGATGAAGCCTACCACTTATGTAAAAGAAAAAATTGTTTTCCTGGGTGAGATTGGTATTCCGGAGATGGCCACTAAAAATCTTCCTGTTGAGTTCAGGGACCGATGGGATACCTATCTCGCGGTTTGTTTTGCCCAAAAGGTGCCGTACATTATTCAATGGGAATTGTATTGCAATGAAACGGCAGCAGGTAAAAAAATTGATCAGCCTGCATTTACAAGTGATGAAAAGGATTTGAATGGTTTCTGGTTGCTGCGTCCGGATGGTACCAAGGGGTATGCCATGCAATACTTTGATCAGTTATTAAAATTTGCAGGGAGAAGTATTCCATTTATTGAACAAATTATTCCAGAATAATTATAAATTGAAATGAAAATCTGAATGGCTTCAATTTCAGTTTAGATACCAATTTTCATACCTAATCATAGCTTCCAGAAAATAATAATCGGCATAAGTCAGGGGCACATCTATTTCGCTTTTTTGCGGAATACCACCTACCCCATGTTTGAGTAAAAAACCACCATTTTCACCGGGCTTGCTTAGATATTCAGGAGTTGATAATTTTTCGATAATTACCTTAGCAACTTCTGCATACCGCTTTTTTTCCTGTTGATTACTAAAGGTGCCAAGTTCTAACAAGGCAGATGCCAGAATGGATGCTGTACTTGCATCTCTATAAGTATTTGGAATGGATGGATCGTTATAATCCCAATAAGGAATGAAATCTGCCGGCATGTTTGGATGGTCTAGCATAAACCGGGCAATATCCTTTGCTTTTTGCAGGTAGTCAGGTATTTTGGTAAACCTATACATCATGGTAAATCCATACAAGCCCCATGCCTGTCCTCTTGCCCATGCAGATGAATCATGGTAGCCCTGCCAGGTTTTTTTGCCAATAACCTCACCGGTTTCCAGGTTGTAATCCAGCACATGGAAGCTGCTGTTATCTGCCCTGAAGTGGTTTTTCAGGGTACTATTCGCATGATTAAGTGCTACATCTTCCAGTATTTTATTATTGCTTGTTTGGGCTACCCACATGAGCAGTTCCAGATTCATCATGTTATCAATAATTACAGGACAATTAAAGTGCTGGTTTTTATTCCATGATTGTATAGATTTTATAGAAGGGCGATATCGGGTAATAAGTGAAAAAGCTGCCGTATCAATTGTTGGTTTATAAAGTTGGTTTCCCGAAATGCGATAAGCGTTTCCAAAGCTACAAAACATCATAAATCCGAGGTCATGGTTTCCCGTATAGTGCTTTTCCGGTTCCAAAATAATCAGGCTTTTTTCTGCCGCAGTTTTTACTTCAACATCCTTTGTATATTCATAAATGTACCAAAGGGAGCCCGGATAAAAACCGCTACACCACCATTTGGTATTGCTTGTGATAAGGCTATCACTTTTTGCATCGAAAGAACGTGGCATTCTCCCGGAAGGTAATTTGCTGGTCATAAAAAGATATTGTTTTTTAGCCAGTATCATATTTTTATTTATAAGATCCCTCATAGATATATCAGATGGCTGTGTATATCCATTTTGAATACATGTGAGTGTAGAAATAAATAAAGTGAGGATTAGAAATCTGTAAGTTGTTTTGAAAGTATTCATCAGGTAAAAAATTAGATTGAATTTAATCATTGATGCACATCAAGTAGTTGAATATGGTAACGAATGCATGTGCGGTTTTTAGGCTATTATTTCATAAAGACTAATTATTTAATTATCCTGCTTCCAAAATATAGTAATATAAAAAACAGGAAATATTGGATAACCATATCTCCTGCTTTTGTAGAAATTTAATTACTTATTTAGTATCCGGGATTGTTGGGCAACAGATTTGGATTAACATTAATATCAGCCTGTGGTAAAGGGAAGAGATAATCCCGGTTAGCAGAAAAATTTGGCCGGGGTTCCAAGCTGTTAGGACCTTTGAAAACAATGTCGCCAAGTCTTCTTCTTTTTATGTCGTACCAGCGTTTGCCCTCAAAACACAATTCAATTCTTCTTTCTTCCAATATAAGGTCAATAAATTCAGTTTTTGAAATGCCCGTTGCTACATTTTGCGGAAAACCGGTTGGGTTACCAGGCCAGTTTCGTGCCCTTGTTCTTACTTGGTTCACATAGTCAATGGCTTCGGTTGTTACTCCGCTTGTTTCGGCTAAAGCTTCAGCTGCTATCAGCAGTATTTCGGCATAGCGGATCATAGGATAGTTGTGGCTGCTGTACCTCCCCTGTACATTGGAAGTTGCCGGAAACCGACCCCACTTGAAGGCATGCGGCCTTTTAGGGTCGCCAAACTGGCCATATCCAAATCTCACTCCGTTTACCACCACTGTATCAGCCATGGATACCCTTTTGCGATAATCCAATGCGTTCCAATTGTCCCAAATTCGCTGGTTCGGTACTGCAGCAGCAAAGCCACCAAGATTTCCAATATTCCTGGGGTTCATCATGGGAGCCAATAAATCATCATTTAAGTTGAGGCCTGAGTTTGCCCCACTATTTACAAAAAGGTTGGCTAAAAAATCTACATCAAAAATAACCTCTGGTAGCTTTCCCCCAAGCTCGCCTCTAAATAAATCCTGATAATCTAATTCTAATCTGTAACCGAAAGTTGTTCGATTATCTATTACAAATTTTGCTTCGGTATAGGCTTTTGCATAATCACCTAAGGCCAAATAGCTGCTGGCTAAAAAAGATGCCGCCGCTCCTTTGGTTGCCCTTGTTCTTGTGCTGGACGGTTGCTGATCGGGTAGCCACTGCTTAGCAAAATTAAGATCTTCAATTACGCCGGCCCATACATTTGCGGCAGATGTTTTTGTTAAGGTACCAGAACCTTGAGGATCCGTAATTGGCTCGATGATATAGGGGATATCTCCATAACATTGTACCAAATGATAGTAGGCAAAAGCACGTAAAAACCTGGCTTCTGCTATCAGGGGGTTTAGCACATTTTCCGGTGCATCTACCAGTTTGGCACCTGCTATAGCTGTGTTTACCGCACTAATTAACCGATACCAGGCTGACCAGGAAACCCTTACCATTGCATTGTTGGCATCCATATTAAAATCATTAACCTGAATACGATCTATTACGGTTCCTCTATCGCCAATATCTACCATGTCGCCACGGAACATGAGCATAAAATAAAACTGCCTTCCAAAAAGTAATTCGCTTGTAAGCATACCATAACCACCAAAAACGGCTGTTTGAACATCTTTAGGAGTTTTAAAAAATCCGGATGGCGATAAAATGCCTACAGGCTCTTCTTCAAGTTTGGCACAGCCTGAAAAGGCTACGGAAAAAACAATTATAAGGCAATATTTATATACAGTTTTCATAATAATGATTTTGATTTATGAATTAGAAACCAACATTTATTCCAAAAGTTACATTTTTTGCATTGGGGTAAGAAGCATAATCGAGGCCTGCATTCAAATTACCGGCAGCACCACCACCACTCAGGTAGTTTACTTCGGGATCTACACCAGGATAGTTGGTAAATGTGAGAATATTTTGTGCGCTAATGTAAAAGCGAAGCCTTGAAATCTTCATTCTGTTGGTTATGTGCTGCGGCAAG
Source organism: Chitinophagaceae bacterium (assembly GCA_041740575.1). Lineage (GTDB taxonomy): Bacteria > Bacteroidota > Bacteroidia > Chitinophagales > Chitinophagaceae > Phnomibacter. The sequence continues at coordinate 196,353 of JBGSLS010000005.1, forward strand.
GAATAGCCGAGACTAAGGTTTTTTAATCGTGCATAGCTGCCGTCGTAAATAACCCGGGTAGATACACGCTGAGCCCTTGACAATACTGCCGCTGGAATATCAGTGTTGGTATTGGTTGGGGTCCACCGGTTTAGTGTACGTTTTGTTTGGTTGCCACTATTTCCACCAAGAAGTTCGTTTTCAAGGAGCGTAAAGCTTAAAACATCATTGCCTTGTGATCCTTGAAAAAATATATTCAAATCGAAACCTTTATAAGAAAAACTATTATTAAAGCCCCATATAAAATCAGGATTTGGGTCCCCTACAATAGTTTGGTCGTCGGTATTTAATCGGCCATCTGGGGTTCCTGTTAGCTTGCCATCTGATCCCCTGCCGTTTACGTCGCGGTATTTTTCACCACCTGGCACTTGTTCAAATCCACCACCTGGAATAAAAGTATCACCTTGTTGATATACCCCATCATAAATATAACCCCAGAATGCACCAACCGGCGATCCCACCCTAAGGACATGGGTGTTGCCAATTCCTGCCATATGACCTGGTGCGCGGCTATAAAAAACATCAGTTCCACCGGGCAATTCAAGGATAGTATTTTTGTTGGTGCTCCAGTTGAGGTTGGATTCCCATTTAAATTCTCCGGTCAGAATTTTACCGTTTATGGTAAGTTCTACTCCTTTATTCTCAACCTTGCCGATATTGGTTAGCAAACTTGGGTAACCACTATAAGAAGGCAAGGGCAAATTGAATAACAGGTCTTTTGTTACCATCCTGTAATATTCTGCCGAAAGCGTTATTCTTTCATTTAAGAACCCGATATCTGTTCCAATATTAAGTTGATCTGTTGTTTCCCATTTCAAATTATCATTAGCTACTGATGTTGGCCTTACTGCATTCACTGTGGAACCGTTTATTACGGTAAACACGTTACTGAATGCCGCAAGCGTTTGATAAGCTGCAATAGCCTGATTACCTGTGCTGCCATAACTTACACGCCATTTCCAACTTGAAATAGTATTGGCATTTTTCATAAAGTTTTCGTTACCCATATTCCAGGCTAAAGCACCGGAAGGAAAGGATGCCCATTTATTGTTGGCACTAAAATTTGATGAACCATCGCGCCGTGCATTCAGTGTAAGTAAATATTTTCCTTTATATCCATAATTCAACCTCGCATAATATGACGATAGCTGAATTTCAGAATAGGATGAATTGGGGGGTAGTGTAACGGAGCCTCCAGCCAGATTGTAAAACGAAACGGCATCACTAACGAAATTTTGCGCGCTTGCTGTATATGATTCAGCTATCGTTTTTTGAAAAGAATAGCCTGCCACAGCACTTAGGGTATGGTCCGCGCCTATGGTTTTTTTGTACGTAAAGAAGTTTTCATTTAGCAGGTTAGTGCTTTTGCCATTACTTACGGTAGCTTGCCCGCCAATATTTGCACCTTCATTTATAGTAGTAGGAATATATTCGCCGGTTCTTGCATTGCTGATGTAACCACCTAAATTAGTACGAAAACTTAAACCTTCCAATATTTTAAAATCCGCGAAAATATTCGCCTGAAACTGATCGGCTTGCGTATTCTGCTCTCTTTGCGTAGTAATGGCAAACGGGTTGTCTATAGGATCGCCAAACCTTGCAATGGTAAACGTTCCATTTGGGTTGGTAATGGGCAAATCGGGTGCAAAACGGTAAGCCGAACCCACTACGCCTGCATTTGATGCCCCACCGGTACCTTCTTGTGTACGAATACCATCCCTGATGGAATTCTGGGCAAAAAGATTGGCCCCAACCTGGAAGCGCTTTGAAACATCAAAACTAAGATTGCTGGTTACGCTATATCGTTTAAAGGCTGATTCTTTGATGATACCTTTTTGATCGAAGTAAACGCCTGAAACGAAATATTTTATTCCATTCGAACCGCCGGAAAATGATAATTGATAGTTTTGGATACCACCGGTTTGAAAAATTTCATCCTGCCAGTTTGTATTGGCTCCACCACTCACATAATTTGGGCTGCGCACTTTTACAAAGTCAAGAAATTCATCGGCATTGAGCATTTCTAGCCTGTTGATTTCATTTTGAACAGTATAGGACGCATTCAATTCAATTCGGGTTTTGCCTGTAATGCCTTTTTTTGTGGTAACTAAAATTACCCCATTAGCACCTCTTGATCCATAAATAGCGGTGGCTGATGCATCTTTCAGCACCTCTATACTTTCAATATCTTCGGGTGGTGGTAAAAGACCCCCTAAAAATCCATCTACAACATATACAGGATCGCTGCCGGCGTTAATAGATGTGCCGCCTCTTACCCTCACCTTAAAGCCGCCTCCGGGATCTCCATTATTTGACTGCACCGAAACCCCTGCAGCCCTGCCCTGCAAAGCCTGGGCAATGCCAACTGCCGGGTAAGCTGTAAGGTCTGCCGCTTTTACCCTCGATACCGCTCCGGTTAAATCAGACTTTTTAACCGTACCATACCCTATGACTACTACATCATCTATCACAGACTCATTTTCTTTCATAGTTATGGAAATGGAGCTGCGGCCTTCCAACGCAAGCTCCTGGGTTTCCATACCCGTGTATGAAAAAATAAGGGTTGCTGTGTTCGAAGGTGCTTGCAAACTGAATTGTCCGTCTTTATTGGTGGTAGTGCCAATCTTTTCAGGGCCTTTTATAAATACACTTACCCCTTCTAAAGGATTACCGGCTGCATCGGATACTGTTCCGCTTACAACGGTGTTGTTTTGATCAAATGGAGATGGTGTTGCAATTACACCTGGTGAAATGGCGGAAACAATGATTAGAATAATCAAGAGCCGGCATGCATGGTGTATTCTTTCGTACAAGTTACTTCGGATAATTGTGGAACCTGTGTTGTTGATAGGTAAGATTGATTTCATATAGCAATGTTTGGTTAAAGATTGAACGCAAGGATGTAAATCAGGCAATATTTTTTAATTAAAAAACGCAAGGCCTTAAACTAAAAAGGATTAAGGTGGTTTTGTGGCAAATAAATGCATCCCACCTGAAATAGCACTACACATAAAGCAAGCAGTTATAATGAATATGGCATTACAATATTAGCTATTTGTTAATTGAAAAAACTATACAGTATTATCAAAAAACTGTACAAGGTTATCTATTTTTAGAAAACAGGTGCTTTGGGCATATTTTCTTTACTAGTAATAATTATCATTTGTATCTATTATTCAAGTAATTACTAAGCCGGAACAAAATTTTGTTTAGGTAATACAACCATGTAAAAATGATAGGCTGATACATTGATTAGAGAATAGCAGCCACCATGTTTGCCACCGATTGTTTCAATTTTACATTTTAAGAAGAGATAATTCATTTCTACTTTTTAGCAGATCAAACTTAATTGCCCAATGAAAAAAATATACTTTTTTACTTTTCTTTTGTTTTTTGGAATTGTTTACCTGCATGCCCAGCAAATTGTATTCGATGATGATTATGCACCGGGTGTTTCGTTTGTAGGGTTTGGTTCTACCAATAATAACATTTCTGTTTCTAATCTTCAGGCCTACACCGGGTCTTCATCTCTGAAAATAACACTTGCAGGTTCCGGAAACTATTCAGGTGGCCGGCTTGAAACAGCTTCCGGTAACAACCTTTCTACCTACAATGCACTCATTTTTTATATAAAGGCAAGTAAGAATGCCACCCTTAACCTTGCCGGATTTGGTAACAGTAGCGGGGGGAATGCATTTGTTGCTTCTCAATCAAATATTGCCATTAATACTACCTGGAAAAAAGTCATTATTCCCATACCCGACCCTTCAAAACTTACCGGTGAGCGAGGTTTATTTCAATTTAGCGAGGGACAGGATGAAGGGGCTTATGATATTTTTGTGGACGACATCCGATTTGAAACACTGGGCAGCGAAATTGGAACGCCGGTACTTACTATTCCTACAGAAACCTTTCAAGGCTTTATCGGTGAAGCGGTGGCCAATACAGGAACCCTTATAGCTGTATTTCCCATTAACAGTGTAAACACCAACATTACCATGGGTAAGCGCTATATAACCTATGTAGCTGCAAATCCTTCGGTAGTTGATATTTCTGCGGGTGGTTCTGTGTTTACACCTTTATCAGGTGGAGAAACCACTATAACAGGCTCGCTTAATTCAGTACCCTTACCCGGCATTATTACCATGTCGGTTTATCCCGCCAATACGGGGCCTGAAGTGCCGATAGTGCCACAGGCAAGTGTTCAATCTCTTTTTAGTAATGCATATACCAACCTTCCGGTAACTACCTGGTCCATCAATGCCAACAGGGCTACGGTAAGGGATGTAAAAGTTGACGGAAACGATTTGAAGCGATACTTCTTTGTGGGTGCAACCGGAACGAATTATTGTCAAATCCAGTTTCCTGCCATTGATGTAAGCAGCAGAAGCCATTTGCACATAGATGTTTATACCAATACCGCAACGGCATTCCAGGTAAAACTTGTAAATGCATCGGCGCAGGAGTTTAATTATAATGCAGTTACCAGTCTCGGTGGCTTGCCCCTGCAAAGCTGGAAGAGTTTTGATATTCCGCTAAGCGCATTTGCATCTATGGGTCTTACCAATGTAAATCAAATTTTACTTTCTGCCACTTCGGGCAGTACTGTATATATTGACAATGTGGTTTTTTCGTCAGTAGTCCCCCTTCCGGTTACCTATGCAGCTTTTGAAGGGGTTAAGCAAAAAAACTCGGCAGTACTTAGTTGGGAAACTTTGACCGAAAATAACAACAGGGGTTTTGAGATTGAGCATAGCCGGAATAATCAATACTGGCAGCCATTGCATTTTGTGAAAGGAGCAGGTAATAGTAATGCTGCACTATCATATTCTTTCATTCATACTACACCTGTGAAAGGAAACAACTTTTATAGATTGAAGCAAGTAGATATGGATGGCAAAGCCAGTTACAGTAAGGTTGTCAATTTGTATTTTGAGGAAGGCGTGCAGCGTACTTTGGTATATCCAAATCCTGCAAAGGGGCAATTATGGTTACAAGGCGATGGTTTAAAAGCAGGTACCAACATCCAAATATTGGATATGAATGGAAGGTTAGTAAGAGCCTTTACCATAGGAACTGTTCAATCGGGCGCATCAAGGCTCAATGTTGCTGGCATTCATGCAGGTCTTTATATGATCAGAATAGGGGATAAGGAAAATTCATTTACGGAAAAGATCATCATAGAATAGATGATTTTGCAGCAGGGAAAACCTAAAAGTGTTTCATAAGCAGGCAGTTGAAAAAGTCCGTCTTGTCACTTTAAATAGTGAACAAGGCGGCTTTTTTTTACACCAAATTGATTTTAATCCATTGTGAAAAATATAATTGGAGCGTTTGTTATCCTCTTAAAGATTTCATAATCGAAGTTTAAATAATTAAGAGAAAATTAGCAAATAGTACTGTGGTACAGTATTTAGATACGCTTGTACACAAGCATAGCTACAACTGACAGGTACCTTTATTTTCTAAATGATTGCTTTCGTTTCCCTTTTAGGGAGATGCTTCAAATTTTTTTACAACCAAAAACTAACGTCGTATGAAAAAATCCAGGGACAATGAATTGCCTTTTTATGACAGCGTTAAAAGACTACTACTATTTACGCTGTTCATTTTAGTGAATAGCATGTGGCTATTCGCGCAGGAACAACCAAGAACGATTACTGGTACAGTCTATGATCAGGCAGGCGTTCCACTTCAGGGAGCATCCGTTATGGTAAAAGGAACGCAAACAGGTGTTTCTACCAATTCAGCTGGTAAGTTTTCAATAGAAGCAAAGATGGGGAGCACACTTGTGGTTTCTTCTGTTGCTTTTGCCACAGTTGAAATCCAAATTGTATCCAATGATATGACTGTAACACTTTCTCCCGATGAAAAAAATTTGGGAGATGTAGTGGTAGTAGGTTATGGTACCCAAAGAAAGGAAACACTTAGCGGTGCGGTTGCCAATATTAAAAATAAGGATATTATGACTACCAAAACTCCCAGCGTAGTAAGTGGTATTCAGGGTAAAATACCCGGTGTACTGATCCGGCAGCGAACCGGGGAACCAGGTACTTTTAATAGTATGGTTAATATCAGGGGGTTTGGAACGCCTTTATTGGTAATTGATGGTGTACCAAGGGATGGCATGTCTGATTTGGAGCGCCTGAATCCCGAAGATATTGAGAGTATCTCGGTACTTAAAGATGCCGCTGCTGCCATTTATGGAATGAATGCCGATAATGGGGTGGTGATTGTAACCACAAAAAAGGGTACTAAAGGTAAAGCGAAGTTTAATTACAGCGGGTATTATGGTGTTAAAGAAGCTACCAGTATGCCGGATAATGTAGATGCTTATACATTCCGGGTTATCAGGAATGAAATGAACAAGAACACCAAACTCGCTCCAGCATTTAGCCAGGCCGAGTTGGATAAATTTAAACAAGGAACGGAACCGGGTTATCAGGACTATGATTGGTTTGGCAATACACTCAGGGATTATGCATCACAGCAACAGCATAACCTATCTGCTTCCGGTGGCGGCGATGCACTTACTTATTATGTTAGCCTCGGATTTTTAGCAGATGATGGTATTTTGAAAAGTGATATTCAACAATACAGAAAGTATAATTTCAGAAATAATGTTACCTACCAAATGACGAAGGACCTGAAAGCTACCCTCACATTTGCAGCAAAAGTGGATAATAACAAAAGTCCGCAAGGTTCCTATTTTTGGTTCTTTAAGCCGCTCATCATTGCAGATAGGGCTTTTACCCCTACCGTACCCGGATACCCAAATAATATTACCCGGATACCTCCTGAGTTTACCAATCCATATGCATTAGCTGAAGAATCCATTTCTGGGTATGAAAAGTGGAATAACCAACAATTTCAAACCAATCTTGAATTGAGTTATAGTGTACCTTTTGTAAAAGGACTAACAGTAGGGGCTCTTGGTTCCTATGATGCCAACACCTATAACTGGTCAAACCTGGCAAAGGCTTATTATCAATATGATATGGTTACCAATGCACCAACCATCAGGGGCAATAACCGATATACTAACTCAATAACACAGTTTGCAAGAAAAAACCTGCAGCTCAGTGCAAACTACAAAACGCAAATTCAGCGCAATCATAATTTAGGCGCTACTGTGGTGTATGAAATGAGGGCATTGAAAACAGATTTTTTATCGGCAAGCCGTCAGTATGATGATGTATTTACAACCGACATTATCAACCAGGGTAGTATTACCAATATGCAAAGTGGTGGCGATAGGATTATACAAAAGTATCTTTCTTTATTAAGCAGGGTAAACTATGATTATAAAGGAAAATACCTGTTGGAAATGGCTTTTCGTTATGATGGTTCTTATCGCTATTCACCCGATAATCGTTATGCATTTTTCCCATCAGCATCTGCAGGATGGAGAATATCCGAAGAGTCTTTTATGAAGGATAATGTTAGTTGGATAAATAATTTGAAACTCAGGGCTTCTTATGGATTAATGGGGGCAGATGCCGGAAATGCTTTTGAATATTATCCAGGCTATAGATTTGGTGCCATTGATCAGGGTTATGTATTTAACCCCAATGTGCTTACATTGGGTATGGTGCCTCCGGGCGTTGTTAATCAAAACCTTACCTGGATTAATACCAAAACAGCCAATATTGGCCTTGATATTGGTTTTTGGAATAATAAATTATCCATTTCGGCCGATGTATTCCGCAAGTATCGTGATGGTTTGTTAGCTACCCGTGTTCAAACAGTTCCAAATACATTTGGCGCATCTTTTCCACAGGAAAATATAAATAGTGATAAAGTGCAGGGAATTGAAGGTATGATTACCTACAGGAGCAAAATTGGGAAGTTGAATGTAGAAATTAGCGCAAATGCAACCTACGCAAGAAGGTACCTGGAATATACCGAAAGGGCACCTTACCAAAGTTCAATGCAAAAATGGAGAGATCCATGGGGAAGTTACCGTATTCAGGGCAGAGAATGGGGTTATGTGTACGATGGAAAATATACCAACATTGCTCAATATCAAACGGCACCCTTAATGGGTGGTGCATTAGGTAATTCAATGATGTTACCGGGCAGTAATGCTATAACCGATGCAAACGGAGATGGAATTATTGATGGAAATGATGTGCTTCCCGAATTTTGGTCAGGCCAATATCAGGGTTTTGCTGGTATGCCACCATTGCAGTATGGTATGACCATTAACCTTTCCTATAAGGCTTTTGATATGAATGTTTTGTTCCAGGGAGCTGCATTATTTACAGTTTTTGCTTCGCCAAATGATGTATGGGGTTACGGTCGTTACCCGGGCTTATGGGAGAAATATTTAGATCGTTGGCACCTTGAAGATCCAAATATGAGCCCACAAGATCCAGCTGCTAAATGGGTTCCAGGCGAGTTCCCGGCTTTAAGGTCAAATTTCAGTAATACAACGGATGGCCTAACTACAGATCAGTGGAGAATCAATGCATCCTACCTGAGAATAAAAAGCCTGGAAATAGGTTATACTGTTCCTCAAAAGCTTATGAATAAAGCAGGTTTTGATAACCTCAGACTCTTTGTAAATGGATTTAACCTGTTTACTTTTGCTGACCCACTTGCCAAAAACCTGGATCCGGAAAGAGAAGAAGGGGATTTTCAGGCCGATTTAACCTATCCACTCATGAGGGCTTTCAACTTTGGCATCAACTTGAACTTTTAATTCCGTAATAAAATGAAAAAAATATTTATATATAGCATCATTGCTTCCGCGGTTATAACCATTTCATCCTGCTCCAAGTATTTAGATGTTGAACCGCTTGATAGGGTTCCTGGTTCCCAATTACTAACCGATGTAAATGGCGTAAAAGTACTAATGGCAAATCTGTATAGCCGAATGCCGGTTGAGTGTTTTGTTTATAACCCGGGGGTAAGATTTAACTATCACCGTACACCTGGTAATAATTTTATTGAACCTGGGTTTGGTACCACTTTTTATACCGATGAAAGTACCCTATCGGCCGGTTCGGGTGTAGGCCCGGTGAATGATGGATACTGGGGTTACGATGCCATACGTCAGGTAAATATTCTGATGGAGCAATTACCTGGTGTTGCCATGTCGGATGCGCAAAGGGCAGCATTGCGTGCAGAAGCGCAGTTTGTTCGTGCGTACTATTATTTCGGATTGGTTAAAAGATATGGTGGTGTTCCACTTATCACTAATTCTCAGGAATATATAGCAGGTTCTGATAATGCCAACTTGTATGTACCTCGAAGCACGGAGAAAGAAACCTGGGATTTCGTTTTAAAACAGTTGGATTCAGCTAGTTTGTTTCTGCCAACTTCCTATAATTCCGCTGAAGGTATTTACAGGGCAACCAAATGGGCAGCTTTAGGGCTTAAATCGAGAGCGGCATTGCATGCAGCATCTATTGCAAAGTATTGGAACAGGGCGCCATTAACGGGTGACGCTGTTGATAAAAAACTTGTTGGCGGTTTGACCACCAGCGATGCTGATATCTATTATCAGCAATGCATTGATGCATCTGCTGCTATAATATCAGGTTCTGGCAAAGCCCTTTACAGGGCAACCCCTGCAAACAGAAATGAAGCTGCAAAAAACTTCCAGGATATTTTTCAAAACCCGGCTGGTGCAGATGTAGAAGTATTATTCAAGAAAGGATATATTGATGGAACAGTTACTTTGTTGCAAGGGCATTCAACAGACGTTTTTTATAATCCATCACAAACGAATCCAGGGGGATTGTTTTACGGAAGATTTAGTCCTACCCTGGATTTAGTAGATGTATTTGAAGATTATACCGATGATGGAACAGGTAAAAGTGCTATACTTGAAACAAGAACTGATGGCAATGAGTCCGAAGTAATTGGAGACCCCACCAAGGTAGATGTAAATAAGCCATTCAAACTGTATAATAACTTGTCAGATATTTTTGCCAACAAAGATGCTCGCCTTCATGGAAGTATCATTGTTCCTGGATCAGTTTGGAAAGGTGTAACCATTATTATGCAAGGTGGGCTAGTTACACAGGAAGGAAACAGAATAGTTTATACTAATGCGAGCGCACCGGGTAAAGATGGAAAAACGTATTGGTCTTTGGGGGCTTCTGCACTCAGTGGCTTATCAGGATTTGTAAATCTTGGAAGTTCAAGTAACCAAAATTTTTCCAACTCAGGCTTTTCATTGAAAAAGTTTTTGCAGGAAGGAAAGAATGTTCAGGGTACTTATTTTAGTTCTACAACTGACTATATTGATTTACGCCTGGCAGAAATTTATCTCAATTATGCTGAAGCAGCCGTTGAAAGTGGGAAAGGTGATGCAGGCCTTGCAGCTACCTATTTGAATGCTTTGCGTAAAAGGGCTGGTCATACTGATAATATACCGCTTTCTTTAGCCAATGTGCTTAAGGAACGTAGGGTTGAAATGGCTTTTGAAGGTGGTAGATATTGGGATTTAGTTAGGAGGAGAGAAACACATACCATGTTTTCTTCTACTACAAGAAGAACCGTGTTGGTTCCAATGCTTGACTTGCGTCAACCCACGCCGAAATACTTTTTTGTAAGAGCTAATAATTTTTATGATGAAACCGCAGGAGGCCGTAATTTTCAAACATGGTTTTACTATCGTCCCATTCCTGGTATAAGCTCAAATAAATTGGTACAGAATCCTAATTATTAATCAGCTAAAACTATTACCAATGAAAAAAGCATATTTAATACATACACTATTTTTCTGTGCAATATTGCTAACTTTTTCTTGCGAAAAGGACAATATGCCCGGGCCGGATGCACAGGTATTTGGAATCATTAAAGATAAAACGACGGGCCTGCCAGTCGAAACTGATCTTGTAAATGGTTCAGCTATTGAAGCATTTGAATTGGGTTATGCAACCCCCGTTTCGCAAAGATGGGTTATAAAGAATAATGGCGAGTATCGCAATAATCTTGTTTTTTCCAATCAATATAATTTTGAACTGAGAAACAGCAATTTTTTCCCCATTAGTGTACCTAATCAAACCATAAAGCCAGGTGAAAATAAGCTAGATTTTGAAGTGGATCCCTACATAAGGGTTAAGAATTGTATTATTACTTACGATGCCGCTGCAAAAAAAATTAATGCATCGTTTTCACTGGAAGCCGGGCAATCTTCGGTAAAAGTCAGGGCTGTCAGGTTGTATGCATTCAGTGATATTTATGTTGGCGAGCCTACCAAATTTGCAACAGCGGGTACTGGTTTTACACAGACTTACACCCCTTCCAAAGTAATTGACAATGCCACCATTACCTTGAGTATTGATGTAGCTGCTAACGGTAGTTTTTTTCCAGCGGGAAGAGATTATTTTTTCAGGGTTGGTGCATTGGCAGATGTTTCCGGTGTGGGAACCATCCGGCATAATTATGCTCCAAATGTGAAATTATCATTATAGTTTTAGGCAAGCAGTTGTTTTTTCGCCGGTCTCTGCATTCTTTCCAGTTTAGCAGACTCAGGCGTAGGTTTTTCAAAAGGGCAGGGCATTGAATATTCAATAGCCCTGTTTTTTTTCTTTCAGCAAATAATTAAACAGATAATTATTTTTTATCATCCTATTACATGCTTAAAAGTTTCGATTTATAAAACTTGTAAAACAAAAGTCCAATGAAGCATATTATTTATACAGTCCTTTTGCTTTTGGTTGTTTGTAGTGCTTTTGCACAAAATAACCGAACAACAGCTATAGAAAGTGATAATGAAATTCTTGAAAAAATACGTAAGCACCAACCGTTAAAGGGAGCAATAATTAATAAAGGAATAAAGGACCAAATTGGTGCCACACATGTAGCAGGAAAATATTATTTTACTAATGAACCTTATTTAATAGAAGGATCAAAGAAAATGATGGATTTGGGTTATGGTGTAATTAAGCTTTGGTTCAGAAAAAATGGAGGAGGCTATCCCTATAATTCCGATTGGTTGTTGCCAAAAGATATTACGTTAAAACAATTGGCACAACACCCCTATTGGGATAGTTGCTTTAATTTGCCCTTTAGCACTTTTGCATTGAGTGTGGATGGTGCCGGTGTTAAAACAACGGATTCTTCTGCCAAAGTTGAAGAAGCCGAAATCTATGAACTTACTAAATTTTTGTTGACGAAGTATAAGGACCGTAAGGTTACATTTATCATTCATAACTGGGAAGGAGATTGGATGATGCGGGGCGGTACAGGGGATGCGGCAAGATGGACACGTAAAGCCGGAGAATTAATCAGGGCCGTTGATGGTGACAGATATACTGTTTTGGTACCTGCTGACTCCCTGGAAAGAATAAATGCTATGGCAAAATGGTTCAAGGCCCGTCAGCGTGGAATTGAAAGAGCACGAAATGAATCAGGCAACTCCAAATGCAAAGTGCTGCATGCTATTGAAGCTAACAAAGTAATGGACAGCAAGGGTGGCATTCCCGGAATTGTAAATAGCGTACTTCCACTTGTAGAAACTGATATGGTTTCATGGTCATGTTATGACGGAATGGATGAATCAGGTTTGGGTTTGTACAAGGGTATTCAATATATAAAACAGTATTTACGACCTACTTCTTATATGAAAGGAAAAAAAGTTGTGTTTTTAGGTGAAATTGGCATTCCTGAACAACGGTACGAAGGTCTTACAGAAATGGGGCCGGTTGTAAAGCGATGGGATGCTTATATTGGGGTATGTGCGGCACTTAATATCCCCTATCTTATTCAATGGGAGTTATATTGCAACGAACCTAAGAATGAGGAATTAAGAAAATTGAATGATGTTCGTAAAACAGATGAAATGAGAGGGTTCTGGCTCATCAGACCTGACGGCACCAAAGGATTTGCTCAGCAGTATTTCGATATCATACTAAAGTATGCCGGTAAAAGAATACCTGATTCGGAAAAGGGAATTATTAAGTAATGTAACCAATTAAGTATTTGTGTATTAAAACCATGTATTATTCGATGATGATAAATAGAACTTTATGCAACAAGGGATGGTTAAGTATGGAGAAAAGTTTGTTTCATCATATTTTTTTACTTTTTGTTGGCATCTTATTTTCGGCTAGCTTTTGCCATGCTCAATTACAACCTGCAGGCATATTCTCAAACCATGCAGTACTTCAGCAAGGCATTCCCATTCCGGTTTGGGGAAAAGCAATACCACTTGCACAGGTTACTATCCAATTTGCAGGCAATACTGTTCTTTCAACCGCTGATTTAACAGGACATTGGAAAACGAATTTACCCGTTATGAAGGCTGATGGAAATGCCTATGAAATGTTGATACAAAGTGGCCGGCAGCAAATTTTATTGAAAGATATCATGATTGGCGAAGTATGGTTTGCTTCGGGACAATCCAATATGGCCCATAAGGTAGGCTCCCAATTGGTAAACAAAGAAGAAGAGATCAGGAATGCCAATTATCCTAACATTCGTTTCCGTACCATTGATCAGGTTACTTCCATAGTTCCTGAAGATGATATTACTTCAAAAGATTGGATGGTATGTACGCCTGTCAATGTTGGTGATTTTTCGGCAGTCGCTTATTTTTTCGCAAGAGAATTGCATGTTGATCAGAAGGTGCCCGTTGGTATTATTGTTGCATCAAGAGGCGCTACAAGTATTGAATCATGGATGAGTAAGGATAGGTTGATGACGCATCCCGATTACCGCGAAGCACTGCATAAAAGAGTGGATGATGCTGCGCAATGGAACGATTTTGTAAAGAAAAGTGTACAAGCCGAAGAAGACCGCAATACCATTGCCCGTACTTCTTTTGAAGGATTGAAAAGGGGGGTAACCAAGATTGATTTTGATGATGCAGCATGGACAAAAACGGCTTATCCTTTAAATGCTGCAAACATGGGATATGGATCCTATTGGGGCTTGCTTTGGATGCGAAAAACTTTTACGCTTACGGGTGAGCAGGCAAAGAAAGAATGGATACTGATGCTTCCGGTTAAAGATCAGGATGACCTTGTTTATATGAATGAGCGCGAAATAGCGAAGGGAGTTTCAAAGCAAAAAGAAAAGGCTGTTTTTATACCAAAGCAACTTTTAAAGTCTGGAAACAATGCATTGGTTATAAGGATGTATGCAAACTGGGGTATTGCCGAAGTGGGCGATCGTACAACAGGTTGTTATTTAAAGGCGGCCGATGGTGAGGAAATTTCGTTAACCGGATATTGGACACATAACAACAAGGTAGAACCTGCTGTGGCCGGCTGGCAGGATTATTACAATAAACCAACCGTAAATTTCAATGCCATGATTCATCCGCTGATTCCATACGGGATAAAGGGTTTTTTGTGGTATCAGGGAGAAAACAACGCATCAAAGGCAATACAGTATGAAACCCTGCAACCCATGCTGATAGATGATTGGCGTGTTAGGTGGAAGCAGGGGTATTTGCCTTTTTTATATGTACAACTTGCTAATTACAAAACGCGATCCGACACGCCCGTGCTAAATGATGATTGGGCACAATTCAGAGATGCGCAAACAACCACGCTGTATCGTTCCGTTAACACCGGCATGGCCTGTGCCATTGATATTGGCGATGAATTTGATATTCACCCTGCCAATAAACAGGATGTGGGTAACAGACTCTATAAGGCTGCTAAAGAGAAAGTGTATCATACGGCAGCTATTGGCAGCGGTCCATTGTTTAAGGATGCCATACGCAAAGGCAACAAGGTATTTCTTTCATTTGATTATGCTAACAATGGATTAATCTCAAAATCGAAAAATGGTTTAACCGGTTTTGCTTTAATGGATGAATCGGGTAATTGGGCCTGGGCTGATGCCACAATTGAAGGTTCTAAAATTATGGTAAGCGCAAACCGTATCAGTAAGCCAGTGCAGGTTCAGTATGCATGGCAATCAAATCCTGTCGCCCCGATTTACAATAGCGAAGGGCTTCCGATGGTACCCTTTAGTGAAAAAATTTCTGTTAGTCAATAAAGTTTCATTCTTTTTTCAAAATGGGTATTTAAATTTTCAGCAATTACTACCCTTTAAACGAATTGTAAGTAGGTTAGTGAAGTGGTATGATTATTGTTTAAAGAATACACAAGCTCTATATTTATTTTTTCAACAATTCTTCGTCAGCATAAAATATTCCGAAAATCGTAACGCCTAATATAAACATGAGGACACACTTTTATGAACTATAAATATCTTTAAATGTAAAACGGATAAAATAAAAACTATGAATTACAAAAATGCTATGTTAGGTAAAAATGTTTTTGTAACACTCATAACATCTTTATTTTTAATTACCCAATTTTCCTGTGAAAAGGAAAGTAATCCTGTAACACCACCACCACCGCCCGTTATACCCCCGCCTGTAACCGGTACACCGGATATTACGATAACCACGCTGCTAACCAATCAGGGTATTATTTGGGGCTTTGATGTACTGCCCAATGGCAACCTGCTGTTTACCCAAAAAGCAGGAACGATGCAGTTGTTTGATACCACCACACGCAGCAACACAATTATTACGGGTTTGCCTTCCAATATTTCAGCAACAGGGCAGGGTGGATTGCTCGATGTGGCCATTTCGCCGGATTATGCTACAAGCCGCGGTGTATTTGTAACGTATAGTATTACTGGCGGTTTTCTTTCGCTTGCACGATTTACCTTAAATGGAAACGCAGCTACCAACTGGCAGGTCCTTCATACCACTGAATCGGCTTCTACCTGGAATGGGCACTTTGGAAGCCGTATTGCATTTGGCCCCGATGGTAAATTGTATTGGAGTGTGGGAGAAGGCGGAGGTGCTAGTCTTGGCGGGGCATCAAGTCCACATCAAAACGGGCAACGACTTAATACGCTTTGGGGTAAAATACATCGGATGAACCTTGATGGAAGTGTACCTTCTGACAATCCGTTACTTCCCGGCCAAACAGCACGTACCACCATTTATAGTTATGGACACCGCAATCCGCAAGGCATGGCTTTTGAACCAGGAACCGGACGGCTTTTTGTCAACGAACACGGACCAAGTGGTGGCTGCGAACTTAACCGAATTGAAGCGGGCAATAATTTTGGCTGGCCATTATTTAGCAATGGTATTAACTACAACGGAACCCCCATTAGTAACGGACATAATGGTGCAGGAATTGTGGCACCGCTTAAAAGCTGGACACCCGCACTTGCACCCGCAGGCCTTACCTTTATCAATCACGCTTCATTCAGAGATTGGAATGGCAATATGCTAATGGGAAGCCTTGGCCGCAGGCAAATACTCATGATAAAAATGACTAATGGTGTGCCAGGCAATGAAGCCATTTTACTCGAAAATATTGGCCGCATACGTAATGTTAAAATGGGCCCTGCCGGTAAAATTTATGTTAGTGTGGAAGATGGGGGCAGGCTACTTTCGCTAACAGCCAAATGATTTTTAAACAATACTTCGTAAAATTTATAGTCATATTAAAGTAAAAGTTAAAACCTAAAATTGAAAAACCACCAAATCATGAAATTCTGTAAGAATCTTTCCGTAGTACTCATAACATCTTTGATTTTAATGACCCAATTGTCATGTGGAAAAGAAAGTAATCCTGTAATTCCACCGCCGCCACCTCCCCCAATTTTACCTCCACCTCCACCGGTAATACCCCCTCCGTCTTTTGTTTCAGCGGCAGCGGTTATTGACTCTATGGGCACAGGTTTCAACCTTGGAAATACATTTGATTATGCATTACAAAGCACAAATCCAACATCCATCTACCCAATTATTGACCTGTATGCCAATGCCGGCATGAAACATATCCGTATTCCTGTAACATGGATGGACGGATTTGGGGGCAATACCCTTGCCAATGCTACTGGCAATATAAACTTTACGCATGCCCGATTTATTCAGTTAAAATCAGTGATTGATTATGCAAGCAGTAAAAGATTGATTGTTGTTTTAAATACCCATCATGAGCATTGGCTGAATAATAACTATAACGGTTCGGCGCAATACAATACTGCTTTTACCAATCTTTGGACAGGCATTGCCACCCATTTTAAAGACTATTCCCATTTACTTGTTTTTGAAGTATTAAATGAACCACATGGCGTTTTTGGTGATTGGAGTGGCGGGGCAAGCCCGTCGAATACTACAGCATTGGCATTAACCCGGCAAATAAATAAGGTTGGTTATGACGCAATCAGGGCAACAGGTGGCCTGAATAGTAACCGGGTTGTAATGGTTTCCACCAATGGAATGGGAAATCATAATCAGTTAGATGATGTGTATCCTTCAACAGCAAGCCTGCCGGGCGGTGGAACAGATAAGTACCTTGCCTTTCATGTGCATACTTACGACCCCTGGGCGTTTTGCGGACAAACCGGAAGCAACACAGCGTGGCCGGGTAGTACTTCTATTGCTAACTCGCTAAGAACGGTTTCAAATTATGCAAAGACTTTAAATGTGCCTGTTAACTATGGAGAGTTTGGCGTAGGACGTGATGCCAATGCTGCAGAACGTAACTCAAACATTGTAAGGGAATATTACAGAACCATGCGGTTGACCTGTCTTAGTGAAAAAATGGCGCCAACCGTTTGGGACGACAGGGGATGGTTTGGTCTTGTTAATTCGGGTGGAAATAGCTTTTTACACAATATTGTGCCGAGTATGATGGCACCATGAAATCTTAGCTTGAAATATTGTATTTCGCTTAAAACCCGAATCGATTTACCATAGTATGTTTGGTTAAGTGATTCAAAAAATGCAATTTGCGCTAACCACCCCAAATAATCACTATGATTCTAAAATTACCCGCAACACGGTTTCCCGTTTTTTTCCTGGAATTGTTTTTTTTATTGAGCCTAACCTTTGTTACACCAACAACTTTTGCAGCTTTTGTACCTGCAACAGAACCTGCTTTGTCTCAAAAGGTATTGAACCCCGGCAACGATGAAGCTTTCCTTTATGTGTTAAACACTATGAGCAATAAGGATATTGAAAAGCTAACCGGAAAAAAGTTAACCATAAAGGAAAAAGCGGGCTTGTTTATCCTACGCCGCAAAGCCATAAAAAATGGCAGGTTACATGCACAAAATATGGCTGATTGGGAGGATAAATGTTTTTCTATGTACCTTAAAAACGGGGACGTCATTGAAGTGAAACTCATCCAGATTTCAACATCTGAAATTAAATATAAACGTTGTAATAAGCCCGATGACCCTGAGATCATTATTGCAAAAACGGATGTGTTTACCATTAAGGATAGTAACGGCGAAGCCATTTATTCATCTAAGGATGAGAGCTGGAAAAATGGTAATGTCGCTGCGGATGGTGTAACAGATAAATTAGCGCTTGCATCAGGCATTACAGGTATAGCTGCTGTAACATTGGGGTTACTCATTTGGCCTGTAGGCCTTGCCGCTGCCATTGCAGCAGGCGTAATGGGTATAATTGCCTTAAATAGATTTAAAAAGAACCCCAAACTTCGCGGAGAAGGATGGGCGATAACAGGTATTGTTGCAGGTGGATTATGGATACTTTTTGCGTTGTTGGTTCTTATTGCCTATGCATCAGGATGGTAGTTTGTCCCGTTTTGAATAGCTTACACGCAAATTTTCCTGCCTGCCAACATGTTTTCAGGAAGGATGATTTTTAGTAGAATAAAAAGCACATGAACAGACGAAGAAATGCATTAACCCTCGATGAATTCAGGTTTAATGAGCAAAGGGATTTTCCCGAAGCAACCGGGGAGTTTAGCAGTTTGCTCCGCGATCTTGCATTTGCCGCCAAACTAATTAATGCCGAAGTGAGCAAAGCGGGGTTGATGGATATTCTTGGCGATACCGGCGATGTAAACATTCAGGGCGAAAAGGTGAAAAAACTGGATGTGTTTGCCAACGATCAGATGACGGGGGTTTTACGAAGGGGTATTAACTGTGCAGGGGTGGTAAGCGAAGAAGAAGAAGATTTTATTGTTTTTGATGATGAAATGAGCTGCAAGAGTAAATATGTGGTTGCATTTGATCCGCTTGATGGCAGCAGCAATATCGATAATGGTATTTCCATTGGAACCATTTTTGGGGTTTACCTTAGAAAGACTACACCTGGCACACCGGCAACCGAAGAAGATTTTCATTTGGAAGGGAAGAATATGGTGGCGGCAGGTTATGTATTGTATGGATCATCAACCATATTTGTTTACGCTACTACGCGCAAAGTAAATGCCTTTACACTTGATCCTTCTGTGGGTGAATTTTTTCTGAGCCATCCCGATATTCGTTGCCCCGAAGATGGGAGCATTTTGTCAGTAAATTATACCAACTTCTATCATTATTCACCGGGTATTCAGCGTTTTCTTGCTGAGTGCCAATTGAAAAATAAAGAAGATGAGGGTATTATCGTGCAACGTCATGTAGCAAGTATGGTAGCCGACCTGCATAGGAATCTCATAAAAGGCGGGATTCTGCTGAATCCTGCAAGTACCAGGTACCCGGAAGGTAAACTTAGGCTCGCTTACGAATGTAACCCATGGGCCTTTATTTTCGAAGTAGCCGGTGGACGTGCCATCTGCGGTAAGCAACGGATTTTGGATATCCCTTTTACAGGCATTCATCAACGTACGCCTTTAATTATTGGGAGTAAGAAATTGGTGGATGAATTGGAAGCGTTAATTCTGCAGGAAGAAGTAGGATAATGTTGGTAATTTTATTGCGTAAAAAAAATCTGCCATTATGAATGAAAAATTTTCGTCGAGAAGAAAGTTTTTGATGAACACTTCATTAACCGGGCTCACCGCACTCACCATTCCACAAATTGTGTCTGCTGCTTATGAAGATGAAGCCGCGGCAAAAAAAATAAAAGTAAAAAAGGAAGCGGTTATTCTTTTCCAGGGTGATTCGATTACCGATGCCGGAAGAAAAAAAGATGATGCGGGGTATAATACTACATTCGTGTTAGGATCGGGTTATGCAATGCTTGCCGCTGCGGAAATGTTGCATAAAAATCCTGCGCAAAACCTGAAAATTTATAACAAGGGAATTAGTGGCAATAAAGTATATCAGTTGGCGGAACGCTGGGAAAAGGATTGCCTTAGTTTAAAGCCTGATGTACTTAGCATACTGATAGGCGTAAACGATTTTTGGCATAAACTGAATGGTAATTACGATGGTACCGTAAAAAAATACCAGGACGATTATAAGGCGTTGCTTGACCAAACCAAACAAAAGCTTCCTGATGTTCAATTGATTGTTGGAGAACCCTTCGCAGTAACGGGTATTAAATCTGTGGATGCAAAATGGTATCCTGCATTTGATGATTACCGTGCAGTCGCCAAAGAAATTGCAGGAAGTTTCGGCGCTATATTTATTCCTTACCAAAAAGTGTTCGACAAAGCACAGCAATCTGCTCCCGGCGAGTATTTGACGCATGATGGTGTACACACTACTTTAGCCGGTGCGCAGCTTATGGCAGCAGCATGGCTTGCGGCAGTGAAATTTTAAATCTATAATTATGTCGGTTCTGCAAAAGAGAAAATTGAATTATTATAAATAGTAATATTATTTATTGAATGGGTGATTTTTTTTCAGAAAAAATATGCAGAGAAGGAATTTTTTGAAGGAAACTGTTTTAGGAACTACCGGATTTATTTTACTGCAGGCATGTGGTGATATAGCAACCGGTGAATATTATATTGGAAAAAAAATAAGCATCACTAAAGCTGAACAGGAAAAATTAAAAATCCTGGTTGCAAGTATTATTCCTGCCGATAAAAATAAAGGTTCAGCCGATTTGGACCTTCATCATTTTGTATTAAAAATGGTGGATGATTGCTTTGCCAGGCCAGATCAGGATAGATTTTTACAAGGACTCAGGTTATTTGAAAAAGAAGCCGTGCTGATAGATAAGCAATTCTTTAAGGGAAATGATATTGCAGCACAAACCGCCTGTATAAAGAAAATAATGGCTAATAAAGGAATAGATGAATCGGTTCATTATTTTCTACAAACAACAAAGGCATTTACCATAAAAGGTTATTTGCAATCGGAATATGTAATGACCACACTATTGCCGTATAAAATGACGCCGGGACCTTTTAAAGGATGTATAAAAGTATAATTCAATCTTTCTTGATATTGATATGGGGGCAGGAATAAAACATTTTGACGCTATTGTAATAGGATCGGGTATAAGTGGCGGATGGGCTGCCAAAGAACTTACACAACTTGGTTTAAAGACACTGGTAATCGAAAGTGGAAGAGATGTGAAGCATTTGAAAGATTACCCGACGATGAATACCATGCCCTGGCAATTTGAGCATCGTGGTACCTTACCCTTTGATGTTAAAAATCAATACAAGAGTTTTAAAAATCATTATATATTAACCGAAGAACATGTTCATTTTTTAAAGAAAGATGAAGAACAGGAATACATTGAGGATAAACCTTTTGATTGGCTTAGGGGTAATCAGGTAGGCGGGCGATCCTTACTTTGGGGAAGGCAAACGCAGCGGTGGAGCGATTTTGATTTTACCGGTCCCGCACGCGATGGATTTGCAGTAGATTGGCCTATCCGATATAAGGATATAGATAGTTGGTATAGCTATGTTGAAAAATTTGTGGGCATTGCAGGTAATAAAGATAATTTGGCTGTATTGCCCGATGGGGAGTTTTTACCACCCATTGAAATTACTTGTTTGGAAAAGCATTTTAAGGAAAAAATGAATGCTAATTACACAGACAGGCATGTAATTAGTGCAAGGGTTGCAAACCTTACACAACCACAACCGATACATGCGGAACAGGGCAGGGGGCAATGCCAAAATAGAAATTTGTGTAGCAGGGGGTGTCCTTTTGGCGGTTATTTCTCTAGTAATTCGAGCACATTACCATGGGCCGAAAAAACTGGAAACCTTACGATGCTTACGGATACAATTGTTCATTCCATTATTTACGACGAGGAAAAAGGGAAAGCGAGTGGTGTCAGGGTGATTGATAAAGCTTCACTTTCTGTTTCGGAATATACCGCCAACGTAATTTTTGTAAATGCTTCTGCACTCAATACAAATTTAATCCTGCTTAATTCTGTTTCTGCACGTTTTCCCAATGGTTTAGGAAATGATAGCGGGATGCTGGGGAAATGTATTGGGTTCCATAATTTTCGCGGAAAAGTAATGGCGGAGTATGTGGGATTTGAAAACTATAAGCCGGGTGGATACAGCGCCGGTAGTGCTTTTATGCCGCGTTTTCAAAATGTGCTTGCGCAACAAACTGATTTTTTACGTGGTTATAACACGATGATTTTTTCAAAACTGATTCAGGATGATTATAAAGACTTATGGGGTAACGAATTAAAGGAGATGATGCTGAATCCGAAATTGGGCAGGTGGTTAATTACAGCGCAAATGATGGGAGAAACGATACCCAAAGAAACGAACAGGGTGTATCTTGATAAAGAGAAAAAAGATAAATATGGATTACCGCAACTGCGCATATCGGTGGAATATGATGAAAATGACGAAAAGATGCTGAATCACTTTTATGCATCCTTTAGCGAAATGTTTGAGAAGGCAGGCTATACCAATATCAGGCAACAAGATACCCAACGCAACCCTGGCAATGCCAATCATGAAATGGGTGGGGCGCGTATGGGAAAAGATCCTGAAACATCCATATTGAATCAATGGAATCAAATACATGGTTGTAAAAATGTATTTGTAACTGACGGGGCTTGTATGACTTCTACTTCATCACAAAATCCTTCTCTTACTTATATGGCACTTACTGCGAGAGCTGCGAATTTTGCATTTGATGCGTTGAAAAAAGGGGAGATATAATTCTACTTATGTAAATCGTTAGGATTTTTTTTATCACAAAAGAAACAAAAGAAAAACTGTCACAAAAGAGAACAAAAGAAGTCAGAAATGGCATAGCGTGTGCTCACCCCCTTCCCCTTCTAAAGGCTCGGGTTAGCGAACTATTTATCCATAATCTCCTATCCACTATTCCCCATTCTTCATTCAAAATTCCTTATTCAATATCCCCGCCCACTCCAACATTCAAAAAATCAATAAAGGGTTTTAATTGGGCAAAAAGTCCGGACAGGTGTTTTACAAGTCCTTTATCGGTAAGCATTTTATCGTCAAGTGCAACGGTTGCAATAAAGCTTTTCATTTTCAGGTATTCAATCGCGGGATTATCAACTTCATAGCCTTTAGGTGGGCGGCTTAGCATAACCCCCTCGCTACGTTCCAGATCGCCGAAAGTGGACACAAATTTTTTGCCCTTTACAATTTTTTGAAAGTCAGCAAAATTATAATCTATTTCCTGCCGCAGCTTTTTTAATACATTGGGTTCGGGCATCCAAATACCACCCGCCATAAATGCTTTACCAGGTTCCACATGGCAATAGTAGCCTGCAAAAGATGATTTTTTCCCACCCCTTGTTATGTAGCAAGCCATATTGCTTTTGTACGGGTCTTTATTTTTGCTGAAGCGAACATCGCGGTTGATGCGAAAGGTGCAATCCTTAGGTTGTAAGTGAGCAATGGAAGGATCATTTTTAGCAACCGCCTGTAACAGGGCTGCGGTGAATGCTTCGAAATCGGCTTTGGCATCGAGATAGGCGTCGCGGTTGGCATCCATCCATTCTTTGGCGTTATTGGCTTTTAGTTTTTTTAGAAAAGTAATGGTGGCAGGCTGCAACATGTTCGATTATTTATGCGATGAAGTTATTACAAATCTATGAGGTATTAGATTAGTCGTGCGTTATAGAAAAGTATAACATCCCAAGGTGCATTGAGTTCATTTTTTTTAATTAAGTTGGTGCGTGGTCTCTATCTTAGCCACCTATTCCAAACATTGTTATGCTAAAAAAGGGGCTACCCATTATTATTGCTTTCCTGCTTTTTTCAGGGCTGCTCATATTCAATCCTTTTGCGCTTGCGCCATTGGGTCAAAAAGTGGTAGCATGTGCTGTGTTAATGGTTACGCTTTGGGTAACAGAAGCTTTGCCCATGCCGGTGGTTGCACTCCTACCCATTGTTCTTTTTCCATTGCTTGGCATAGCAGATACCGCCGAAACCTCCGCACCTTACGCAAACCCCGTCATCTTTTTATTTATGGGCGGTTTTATGATTGGGCTTGCCATTGAAAAATGGGACCTGCACCGGCGCATAGCACTCAATGTGGTACAATTTACCGGCACAAGTGGAAACCGCATTGTACTTGGCTTTATTCTGTCCACGGGCTTTTTAAGTATGTGGCTTAGTAATACGGCTACTACCATGATGATGTTTCCTATTGCGATGAGCGTGGTACATGTGCTGGAGAAGGGAAGGGAAAATGAAAAAGGTGTTCATAATATGGCAATTTGCCTGCTGATGAGTATTGCCTATGCAAGTAACTTTGGCGGTATTGCTACCATAATAGGCACGCCTCCCAATGTGGCTTATACCGCTTTTTTGAAAAAGCAATATGACTATAGTTTTTCCTTTTCAGATTGGATGCTGATAGGTGCACCAATTGCTTTGTTGCTGATGATTACATTGTACCTGGTAATGACGAGAATTCTTTTTCGCACCCAAATAAAAGATGATGCGGCTGCGAAAGAAATTATTCGTCATGAGTTACAACAGTTAGGTAAATTATCGCTACCTGAAAAGCGTGTGTTAGCGGTTTTTAGTTTCACGGCTTTTCTTTGGATTTTTCGCGTGCTGATCAATAAGGTAACCGGATTAAAGCTTGATGATAACCTGATTGCAATTCTAGGTGCTGTATTGCTTTTTGTATTGCCAAGCGGCGATGCTAAAGGCATTGGAAAAAGACTTTTACAGTGGGAGGATACACAAAAAATGGCTTGGGGTATTTTATTGTTATTTGGTGGTGGTATTACCCTCGCTAATCAATTGGAAAAGGCAGGCATCATTGGCAGCCTTGGAAAATGGGTTGCATCCGGCGCGGGCGATAATATGTTTTTGCTGATTCTTGTTATTACGACCGTTTCTATTTTTATCAGCGAAGTATTGAGTAATGTAGCACAGGTTATTGTTTTTGCCCCGGTGGTAACCGGAATGGCCGATGCTATGCAAATTGATCCTTTATTGCTGGCTACACCAATGGTTTTTGCTGCAAGTTGTGCGAGTATGTTGCCCATGGGCACACCACCCAACGCTATCGTGTTTGCAAGCGGGCGTTTAAAGCTGATGGATATGGTAAGAACCGGATTTATAATGAACCTGATTGCTATTGTACTGATAACATTGTTCTGTTACTTTGTGCTTCCGATGGTAGTGGCGAGGATTAGGTAGGGATTTATGAATGATGATTCAATGTCGTTTACTTAAGCGAAAATAAGGTGTGTGGATAATAAAGTTCTTTGACAACTAATATAAATCATTGGTGGTTTTTACTTTTACAGGGTTATGGGGGCATATTTAATTTAGAAAGCCCTTTAAAGAGTGA
>JBGSLS010000006.1:0-19201 GCA_041740575.1 Chitinophagaceae bacterium
TGAAATATTACAAATTTTGAGTGTCTCCCTGCTGGATAAAACTAGCCTGATTGACTTACTACGGAGCCCAATCTATCAAGATGTCAAAGAACTGAAATGCAAACAAATTAAAATGAACCTAATTTAACCGGACACTAGTGATGTCTTTTCATTAAAATCTCCACCCGACCGTAAATTATACAAGGGGAATTTATCGCACACTTCGCGTATCTTATCACAGTAAGATCGAATGGCTAATTCTTCGCCCGGAAAATCAACTAATAAATGTTGAATAAAATTTTCGTAACCCTGTGCATACACATATTGCTTCTCATCATTTTCTATTAAAATTTTATCAAAAGCATTCACATCCATCTGCTGAAGCTTCAACTTATCTATAATGCCAAGGTATTTGAATATCTGGTAAAGATTCTGTCCTTTGCCAAGCCCACCGATATAATGCACGCCCGAATCAAAAATGATTTTATCCCGCACATAGGTTTGCAATGAGCCTCCTATTTGCTTATTTTTTTCCAGCACACATACTTTGTAACCCTGTTTACCAAGAATATCAGCACACACGAGCCCTCCCATGCCACTACCCATAATTACCACATCAAAATTGCTCATATACTATACTTCACTGCCTTTACTTAATACGATAATCTTATTCGATGTAATATGGGAGTCACTTATTTCCATACATTCCATTTGGTGCAATAATGCTATATCTTTTACGGATTCAGCAGAAAAATATGACAGCCCTTTATCCATTGTTTTATTGAAATGCAGAATCCTTGTTGACAATAATTCAGTCCATTTTGTGCTTTTGTGTTGTTTCTCCATATCACAATCTCCATCCCTAATAATCAGTTTTCCACCCGGGTTTATTTGATTTATACATTTTTCAATAATCATGTGTTGTTCATCCGGTTGCAAATAATGCAATACATCCGCCATAATAATGGCATCATATTTTTCGAAATCAAAACCTAAAACATCAGCATGCACAAATTGAATGGAATCCGTTTTACTAAAACAATGGTTAGCCGTATCAATTTTGTCCTCATCATAATCAATCCCTGTAATTTCCCGTTTGTTGGCTGCAAAATAAAGCATGTACGACATAAACCCATAACCACATCCAATATCCAGTATTTTTCCTTGCTTTGGAACGAGTTCATGAAAAACCTGGTAATTATTCTCCAATTTGGTTTTAATCCGCATATACCATTCGAGTACAGGGCCCTTGTAAATGTAATTGTAAATCAGTTTTTCCCTGAAATAAGCCGGTTGCTCAATTTGTGTTCTTAGTTGCTCAAACTCCGCCCTGAAATAGCGGCCAACACCCTTTGCCCTTTCCGCATAACCTGCGCCATAATCCATATTGGCAGGCGCTATTCTTGGTAAAAAAGCTAGCGTTACCTGACCATCTTTTACCAATGCATCCTTCTTTGTAAGCGTATAATTGGTACCATGAATCATAATAGGCAAAATATCTAACCCTAATTTTTCAGCTATGTAAAAAGCGCCTTTATGAAAACGTCCTATCACACCATCTTCCGAACGTGTGCCTTCAGGGAATATTACGAGCGAATAGCCTTGTTTTATTCTGTCTGCTATTCTATCGAGATTTTGCTCAATTTGTTCGGCGGGAAAGTAATCTGACATGCGGATTACGGGGCCAAAGAATGGGGCATTCCATTTTTTATTATTGGTAACCATTAATATTTTGGGGTGCAACATGATAAGCGGCACGATATCCAATGATGACTGATGATTGCAAATGATAATAGCCGGTTTTGAAAAGTCTTCCTGCAATGGATTGATGATCTTCTTTTTTACATTAGCCATTACATACATAAGCACCCAACAGGCTTTGGAAATAAAAGTATGGTATAATAATTTCCCTTTTTCTTTGACTTTCAACATTACAAAAAATCTACCAATTAACACAAATACCAGGCTCCAAACAATGAATAAGGAAAAAGCAAATGCTGATTTGTGAAAGCTGATGAATGTCCAGGGAAATAATTTACGTTTAACCCTGATTTGAATTAATAGATTAAAGAAAAAGGGAATCAGAATTTGCGACATCACCAACACACAGCCAATTCCAATCATCGATATAATTGCAATGGATTGTAATGCAGGGTGCTTTGCAAATACCAAAACGCCCATGCCAGCCAGCGTAGTTATGGCAGAAAGAAGGATGGATGATTTAAAGGAAGAAAGGTTCTTTTTACCTGTTTTATATTCCTGCAATAATCCATTCATGATATACAAGCTATAATCATCACCCAGGCCAAAAATAAGTGCGGAGATGATGATATTAATGATGTTAAACTGAATACCAACCAATCCCATGATGCCGAGAATCCATATCCAGCTAATCACCATGGGAATAAAAGAAACCAGCGTGAGTTCAATGCGTCCATACATGATGAGCAACACAAAAAACACCAACAAAGATGTCATTAATGCAATGCTGCCAAAATCTTCATTTACAATTACCGAAAACCGGTTAGCCAGGTATTGTTTATCAAGAACCGTTACATCTTTTTGATTTTCAAAAACTTTATATACTTTATTTTTATGTTCCGGCGAAACCTGCACCAGGGTTACAATCGTTGTCCTATCCGGCTTTTCAGTAATATAATCATCGAGAAAAGTATGGCGCAGATCTGCCAACTCCGTCTCTTGTGTGGGTTGAAAGTCCCTGTTCAATAAGTTCCTGAATTTTTCAAAAGCCGTAGCACTAAATTTCAACGCGTTGCCTTCTTTATACAATGTCGCCATCAGCGAAGCTTTCTTTTCTTCCGTCCAGTATGCATTCCATTGTGCAATGCGCACTTTTTGCAAAGAATCTGAAATAATGAGCGATGAAACACCCGAATATTTTTTCACAATCCCCTTTGCCTGCAAGGATTGAATCGTATTGGCTAGTTTTTCATTATTTATCAGGGCCCTGTTCAATGTGGTTCCTTCGGTAACTATGTATACCGACCGAAGCGCATATTTATTGATTTCGTTCAGTTCCTTTTCCGCTTGCTGTAATGCAGGCGACATATAATTCATCTTTTCCAAATCGGATTGAAACCCAACTTTGGTTGCCCAATAACCGAAGAATACGGTAAAGATGATAATCAGGATAACCAGGTATTTATTGAACTCGGGGCGGTACGATGCAATGCGCTCAATAAAAGGAAAAGCACTTGCTTTGGGCGTAGGTTTTTCTTTACGCGCAACAATTAAATGCGGCAAAAAGATGAGCGAGCAAATAGCAGCGCCAATCAGGCTGAACCCTGCATACAAACCAAGGTCTTTCAGCATCTCAGATTTTACATACAACAGGCAAAAGAATCCGCCGACGGTGGTAAAGCTGCCCACCGTCATGGGAATGGCAAGGTCCCTCAGTAGTTGATGCATATTTTTCGTATGCCTGTAATGATTAAATACATGCAACGAATAATTTACCGCAATACCGAGCACTACAGAACCTGCACCCAACGCAATTACCGAAATACTTCCTTTTACAAAATAGATAGCCGCTAAAGAAAACAAGGCACCAAACAATACCGGGATAAGGATGATAAATGGGGCTGTTGTTTTCCGAAAGTAAACACCAAAGAAAATCAGTAAAAACAAAACAATAATGCCCTGCGTAAGCATGGTATCTTTTCGTAATTGCAATCCATTGCCTGCAGATACGGCTGTGGCACCAAAATAAGATGCCTTCAAATTGTTATTGGTAACACTAAGGTCATCAATGATTTTGGCGAGGCCTTCGAGAAACAATTGGTTCTCACCTGTATTACCCGTAGGGAAAGCAGGTGTTATAAAAATAAGCAGGTTCCGTTGGTCTTTGGTAACTACATAGTTATCGTACAATTCAAAATTTTCATCGTATTGCAATTGCTGCATTTTTTTTAACCCCAAAAAACTAATGCCCACAGGATCATTACTAATCATGCTTTTTAAAGCAATACCTGCCGGCGATGTAAGGGTCCTGAAATTTTGCTGCAGGGTTTGTTTAATTGTTTCCGGGGTTATCAGCGAATCGATAGCCTTGTAATCATATTCGTTTAAGTAAAGAGGCAGATGATTGTTTACATGCCCATAGAGTTGCATGGCAAGTTCATCATCCATTTTGCCATTTATTTTCCGGATATAGGGGGTAAGATTTTCATTCAGCTTTTCAATAAGGGTATCTGCAAAACCTACCAACAAATCAGGTTCAGGTGCAGCCGTAGTATCTTTTAAGGATACCGTAACCACTAATTTATCCATCAACTTCGAATCCTGAAATATCTCGGTGAGCTTCTCAACTTTTTTATCCTGCGGAAGAATTTTCGCTATATCCTCTTCCAGTTTTACCTGCATAGCAAAATAGCCCAACAACATAAAACTTACGAACAGGGTAATAAAAAACGCAATCCGGCGCTTCTCAAAAAAGTTGTAGATCCTGATTAATATTTCTCCCATGTACGATTTATCTTATCTGGCAGGAACCGGTTTTTAGGCAACAACTTCAAAAGTAAAAAAGAAAACAGCCCGAATAATGCACCCGCTACAATGGCCAAAGTAAAACTACCATACATATATTGCTGCAAATTTCTGCTGATCGAATCCAGCGAAAGCTCGCTGCTAAAGTCAAGATGCATGGCATTTTGCCCCATCCAAATGGCACCCGCTTTATAACTCCCAAAAATAATAAGTGGAATCATGGGTGGTACGCTGATATTGGAAGCAATAATTACCAGTGGTTTGTTGAGTTTAAATAAAATGGCTAAAAAGATGGCGGCAACCATCTGAAACCCCCAAATAGGTACAATGCCCATAAATACGCCAAAGGCAATGGAAATAGCTTTTAACTGATCGGTTTGCTGTGGATTATACCATTGCTCGTACAGCATTTGTTTAAATTCCCTTTTAATAAAAACCCTGCGGAAAAAATCACGTGGCTTGATGTACAAAAAGGTAATAAAGACCAGGACGGTATTCAGCACACTGATCCTGAAAAAATCTTTGTAAGGCCTGAAATGAGAAATACGCTCCCCTTTGGGCGGATAATAAACGGAAACCGGCACAGATACAACATCCACTCCCTTCCATGCCGCCTTTACAAGCACTTCAATCTCAAATTCATATTTCACCGTAAAAAAGCGGATGTCATTAAGCGGCACGAGCGGGTATAGACGGAACCCTGATTGGGTATCCGGCAGGCTTATCCCCGTTTCAAGCTTAAACCAGAAGTTGGAAAACCGGTTCCCAAAACTACTGCCACCCGGCACGGAAGCCTGATCCATGTTTCTTGCCCCCATAATGATGGCATTTGGGTTTTCCGCAAGTTTTTCGGTAAAAGCCGGTAAATCTTTGGCAAAATGTTGCCCGTCTGAATCAATGGTGATGGCAAATTTGTAATGGAGGGATGTGGCAAGTGCAAATCCTTTCCGGATGGCCCATCCCTTCCCCACATTCTTAGGATAGGTTAATAGTTGAACGAAAGGAAAACCTTTCACAATGGTTAATGTATCATCGGTAGAACCATCATTTACCACTATTATGTTATGGGTATAGCGCGCAACATCGGTAATAACCTTTCCAATAGTGGCTGCATTATTATAGGTAGGAATAATAACGCAAACACCCGGGGCATCGAATTCATCATGCAGGTTGACCGAGGTGTTCATTAAAGCAGGAGTTTTAGTAGGGGCAAATTTAGGCTGTATAAATGCAAAAGCCCCAACTTTCGTTGAGGCCACGGGTGGTGGATAGGGCCCGAACCTTTGCCCCATCTAAAAACCATAAGGTGCTAAAGAAAAGACTAGGGACTAATAGCAACACCAGTAAAACTGCGGTTTAAAAATTTTTTTGACCAAAAATTTGGAAGTAAGCCCGTAACCCCTATTTTTGCACTCCCAAAACGAGAAAAGCTTTCTCAAATGGGTAAAAAAAAAGTTCTTTCTTACAATAATGGATCGGTAGTTCAGTTGGTTAGAATGCCGCCCTGTCACGGCGGAGGTCGCGGGTTCGAGTCCCGTCCGGTCCGCAAAACCTCAACGAAAGTTGGGGTTTTTGCATTTTAGGGAATTACTTCCGACTCCCTATGCCACTTCCGCATTCCTGTTCACCTGCTCAATCAGCGAAATAATTTTGCCCGAAGTATTCTCATCAAACACCGCCAATATGCCACCGGAATTAAAATTAGTAAAGGGCGATTCGAAAAGCATGGCAGGGTCAATTGATCATTTTGGCAATTTCATCATCGCAACTCCTCCACTAATTATTACAAACCAAAACAAACCTGCCCGCAACGAGTGCAGGCAGGTTCATAATTTTTGTTATTCAAGTTTTAACGAAACTATTTCATTACGCTCAACCTATGGGTGTGCATGTGTCCTTCGATATTTATTTGTAAAATATAAATGCCGGGAGGGGTTTGCCCAAGTTGGTAGTTGCCACTATTGCCCGGTGTAAATACCTTAACTACCCTGCCCTGCATATCCACTAACCTTAACCCGGTAATTTGTTTATCGGAACTTACCCTGAAATGATTCACCGCAGGATTAGGAGCAATTACCAGCGCATAATCCACTTTGCGCTCGAGTAAAATAGTGGTTGAATAGTTAGCGGTACCATCAAAATCTACTTGCCGCAGGCGGTAATAGCTTTTTGCTGTCGGCCCCTTATCAAAAAGGTTATAGCTCAAAGGAACCGTACTATTTCCATTTACCGCCTTACTTACTACATATGCAACCTGGGTGAAATTTCGTCCATCCTGACTGCGTTCCACATAAAAGCCCTTATTATTTATTTCGGTTGCCGTAGTCCACCGCAATTCGTTGCCGCCGTCCATTACCTCCCCGGTAAATAAGGTAAGCGTAACCGGTAATAGTTCATTAAGGGTAATGGTTGCTTCGGCTCCCGGCGATTTGATTTCCTGATTGCCTACGCTATCTACAGCACGGGTGAACATGGTGTAGGTATGCTCCAGTTGCCCAATTAGTATGACAGAATCACCCATTATTTTAGTGGCATAGTTGTAGTCGCCTCCATTGTCAGAAACATATAACAGATAATGCCGTACACCACTCGATATGTCGCTGCCATTCACTTTTACCACCATTGTGGTATCAGAAAGTTGCGTAGCGCTCATCACTTGAGATGATGGTCTGTTATCATCTATGGTATTGAGCCAGGTATCGGTAACAATGGGTTCATTTTCATCAAAATAAATAGCTGCTTTGTTATTGATTACCGTGCCATCAGCCAGCCCATTACGCATGTGAACTACAAAACTTACGTGCCCTTCTCCATCAGGCCCATTAATATTGGGGGGCAAAAAGCCTTCCAGCGGATTTTCAGGTGCTGCACCAGTAGCCTGATCAATGCTGCGAAGGGAACTGGAAATAATTCCTGTAGCAGTATCTAACGCAAGGCTAAAGCGAACATCAAAATTCAAAGCATAAGGAACTTCCATCAGGTAATCGCTGCCATCCATGGGCAGGTTGTATTTGTTTTGGCCAATGGCAAAACTTACTGCCCTGAAAGTGGAAAGGTCGTACACATTTTTATCAAGTGTATCCAAAATACGTACTTCTTGTGCCGGCAAGGTAGCAGCAGGCAGGTTTTCGAAGAAGATGGTATAGTTCATCACTTTGTCCCTATTATTAATGTACACTGCTGGAGTGTAACCGGATGGACCGCTCTTGGCGTTAGGATCAAAGGAAGTGCGCACATCTACCGGCTTTTCTTTTGGCTTGGGTTGCTCTTCGGGGCATTTAGCTCTGAGTTCCTCAAGATTTACTGCAAGGTTGCTTTCAAGAATCATCACATCTGTGGTAAGATCAGCCATTTCAATGGCAGGGGCAACACCACTAACAAGGCCAACGCCTGTTGCTGCTGCAATTTCGCCGGCACAATTTTTCACAACGCCAGCCACATTTTTCCCAATGCCCGCTGCAGCAGACTCTCCGGATGAGCTACCAAACAAATAGCTTAGGCCAGAGTATAGACTACCAATTGCAGCTTTTGCAACATTGGCTACACAATCTACACCTGGTACTAACGATAATCCATCGAATACCAGATCTGCTCCGGCTTTTAAACGAGCCTTATTACAATCACTCACCCAACTTCTTTCATCCGATCCTGAAAGCGGGCCAATTACCCAACTGTAAATTTTATCGGTGCCGGTTGGTGACTTTACCATGAAATCAATATCGCGGAAAGCTCCCGGAGCAATACCCGAAATGTACAGCGAATACAACCTGCCATCGATGGGATAGCCCTTTGCTTTTGTAACCATTCTGTAAACAGGAAGATTAGCCAGTGTGTCATTGGGTTCGTTCAGTGTTACAATATCAACCAGCGATGCGGAATCGAGATAAGCAACGCTCATGTACGATGGGAATAACACATGCACTTCCACACCACCAGCCATTGTATTACCCTGATTGTGCACCCTAACCGAATAAGGACTGTTGGTGTTGGCACGAATAATATCACGACCTATAATTTCAGATGTAATATTATCTCGCAGCGATTCTACTACAAAGCCATCAGGAATCAGGTAGGTAGTATCAGTGGTTTCTACCTTTACATCATAGGTACCGGCAGGTGCATTGTGTAAATCAATGAGGCCTACAAACAAATTGCCTTTATTGCTGACAAAACTCATGGAATCCTTAATAGTAAAAGTGGCGTTGGATAAGGTAACTTTCATACCCGGTGAAAATCCGCCACCATAAGCGGTAAACTCTACATTACCAGGCCCACTCACATTGGGTGCATAGCGATCAAGACCTTTTACCACCAGCGACTGGGTGGTGGTATCCTTAAATCCACAAACAGTATTTTCTGCAATCAGCCGGATATCGTATTGCCCGGCGGCATAGGACCTCAAATCAGGTGCAGTTTTGGTGGAGGAAGTACCATCGCCCAGGCTCCAGGTGTACTTGCTCGCATTAACGCTTTGATTGACAAACTCATACAGACCACCCCGCAGGTGTTCCGTAAATTCAGCCACCGGCTCTCTATCCACAAACTCCGGCTTTACCGTATAAGTCCAGCATCCGTTGCTTGTCATACGCAGGTACAAACTATCGAAGCTACCACAGTTAAACTCCAATGTATCGGTAAAGCTAGTGCCTGCCGGTTGCGAGCTACCACCACCGAGGTAGCGGGCTACCACCTGTACCGGATTGGTAGCCGCTCTTTTTTCATACACATAAGCATACAACCAACCGTTGGTAGCACTTGTGCTTTGTGCTTGTATGATATATCTAACCGACCCGCGCCGCGGTTTGGTGGTTACAAAGTAATCGTTGGCATCGCTTACCCCGGCTGCTAAATAACCAATATTATCTATGCCTGTACTATCAAGCGGTAAGGTGGTGGCCGTTGCCACGGTATTATTAACCTGCTCTTCGGCCGTACTTGGGTTTATTATTTCATAGTACCATTCATACTGCCAGGCGCCCGAAGAAGTAACCCGGTGGTAAAACGAATCGATGGCACGACAACTTACCGTAATGGTATCTACTACAGTAGCGCCCGGTGGGTTGCTTGTACCCTTTACATACCTGGAAAATAGTGTACCACTCAATTTACGACCATCGTAGCCATAATGGTATAGATAGCTGTTGGATGCGCCCATATTGGTGCCTTTAATGATCACGCGAAGGGTACCATAAGCAGGAACGGCTGCTGCAAAGTAGTCATCGTTATCGGTAACGCCACCTGCTACATAACCAATATTACCGGCCACTGCCTGATTATAGCCCACATTTGTAGCTGTAGCAATGGTATTATTTGGCTCAACATCCTGTGGCACCAAATCTTCGGTAATATATTGCACTGAGTAGCCAAAAGGTCGGGTGGAAGTAATGCGTACATAATAGGTTCCTGCCGCCCGCCCTTTCAGGGTAAGGGTATCAGCAATAGGTATACCCGGTGCATTACTGGTACCCTGTATATAATCTGCGGTCAGGGTTCCGCTTAACCCACGGCTATCGTACAGGTATGCATACATGTAGCCATTGGCATTTCCATTGTTAGTTCCCTTTATAACCACTTTTAGCGTACTGTTCTGCGCCAACTCCAATTGATAATAATCGCTGGGATCGTCAATTCCACCTGCTATGTAGCCAATATTGCCTTCCAATATTTCGTTGGCTCCCAATGGTAAAGCGGTGGCTATGGTATTGTTCAGCTCCGCATCTACTGCAGGGGCATTTATCACATCATATTGTATGGTGTAATTAAATGCCTGAGTGGAGGTCATACGTAGATAGTGCAATTCATTCATGCGGCCATACACATAAAAAGTATCGCGAACGGTTGTCTCCGGCGCTACTGAAGTGCCTGCCACATAACCCGCTCCTATTTGGCCCGAAGCTTTACGGCTGTCATAAATATACAAATACATATACCCGTTACTGTTTCCCTTATTCGTTCCTTCAACAATTACCCGCATGGTACCTATGGCGGGCAGTTGGGCAAGGAAGTAATCGTTGTCATCCGTAATGCCCCCGGCAGTGTAACCAATGCGACCTATTCCTGCTTGCCCCGGTGACAGTTCATTCGCCTGATCAAAAGTGTTATTGGGTTCCACATCTTCGCTTTGCGCCTCCTGAACGATCTCGTATTGTAAAGTATAGGAAAAGGCTGCAGTTGATGTTACCCTGAAATAAAATGAATCAATCAATTGCCCGAATACCGTAATGGTATCCTTGATTTCGGCACCTGGTGCAACGGAGCTCGTTTTGCCTGCATAAATTCCAAATAATTGTCCGCTTGCTTTGCGCTTATCGTAGCCGTACATATATAAATAGCCATTTTTGCTATCCATATTTTTAGCTGTTATATACAATTTTATGGCACCATCTGCCGGCAATTTTGTAGCATAATAATCACTGTTGTCATTTGTGCCATTTTTGTAGTACCCAATTATTCCTTCTTTTATTTGACCCGAAGCAATAGGTACAGCATTGTCAAAATTGTCATTGGGCTCTTCATCACTAACCGGTATTTCTGAAAGTGAATAATTAAGGCTATAATCAAAAGCTCTGCTTGCCGTTATTCTGAAATATACGGTGTCCTTTGCCCTGCCTTTTAAAGTAAATACACCATCTACTATGGTACCTGCCTGCACCGATGTTTTACCATCCACATAGCCTGCGTTCACCAGTCCGCTCAATTTGCGCCTGTCATATACATAGATGTACATGTAACCGTTACCATTGCTACGATTGGTGCCTGCAACCTGAATATTCAGCGTGCCATTATCGGGTAACACCGTATAGTAGTAATCATTTGCATCTATGGCTCCACTTTTAGCATACTCTATATTACCACTTTTTATTTCGCCCATGCTAAATTCGGCAGCTTGTTCTATACTATTATTAGGTTCTATATCCGTGGCAGGCACATCCTGCATAGTGTAGGATATAGCAAATGCAAAGCACCTGCTTGTGGTAATGCGTATAAATACAGAATCAGCAAGTAGCCCGGTTACACGTAGGGTATCGTTGGTAGTACTACCCGGTGGCACCGATGTACTGCCAATATATCCGGCGGTAAGGGTACCACTTGCTTTGCGTGCATCATACACATATACATATACATAGCCATTGCCGCTAGCCGCAGCGTTGGTAGCGGATACCGGTATGGTAAGGGTACCATTGGCAGGCAATAATGTTTTAAAATAATAATCCTGTGTACTACATAAATTGCCACTTAGGGTTGTATTGGCTGGCAAAGGCATTGCCATATCAAATGAGTTGTAAGGTTGGGCAATGGCTCCATAGCTTACGAGCAGCAATAATATCCATGTAAAGCGGGTAAAATTTTTCATATACAAAGTATTTGGGTGTACCAATAAATAAGGTTCCATTGGCTCCAATTAAGGAACCAATTTGATTCTACAAAAGTGGGTGTATATAGTAACCGCGACAATACAGATAAAGGTGTAAATTGTCTATAGGTAAACCTGTATTTTTAGGAAAAGGAATGGCTTTATGCAATATTTCCCCCTACATTTAGATTTTACTACCTTACTGAATGCAAAGAATAATTTTTCTCTTACTTTAAGTTAGCATTGAAAAATAAAAGGTCTGAAACCAGTAATTATATGAGGTTTGTATTATTAATCATAATGGTATTGCACACTTTTTCGCTGCAAGTGTTTGCTCAGCAAAATACCCTTGATTCCCTCCTTGCTATTTTACAAAAAAAAACTACGCCCGACACTACCCGTATTAATACCCTGAACGAAACAGGCATGGCCTATTGGAAAAATGGAGACGACTCAATAGCAAGTAATTATCATAAAAAGGCCATTGCAGAAGCCGGCAAAACTAAATTTTACCTTGGTGAAGCAAAAGCAAGGCTGCAGCTTGTGCGCATGGAATTGGAACATTTAAGTGATGTAGATGGTGCACACCTGCAACTCGATACCGCTTACCAAATTGCTTATAAAAGGGATAATGAATGGATTGAAGCCATGTGCCATTTCAGGCGTGCACAGGTATACGCCATGGGCTTTTACGAATACAAGGATACCATTCCTATTCTTTTTGAAAAAGCAAGGCTCTTATTTATGGAAGCTGACGACAAATCGATGGAAGGAGCCGTGTATAGTGAATTGGCAAGTATTGAAGCCGGCGAAGGTAAATATGCCGCAGCCGTGGACTACTTACAAAAAGCACGAACCCTGCAGGAAAGTACAGGTGACCTGAATGCTTTGAGGGCTACGCTTCCTAATTTGGGGGTTATGTACCTTAATCTTAAGCTATACGATAAAGCACTTCAAATATTTGATGATGCATCCAGCAATGCTATAAAGCTCAATGATCAGCGGGTATTGGCATTTATTGATTATCAAAAGGGTTTTATATATAAAGAGCAGGAAAAATTTGAAATGGCTTTAGCCCATTATCATCAGGCTGCCATCTTATTTAGTAATGCCGGTGCCATTAATGTTTCAACGAACATTTATGCAAGAATAGCCGAAGTGTATTTATTGCAAAACAAGTTAGACTCCGCCTTATACCATAACCGCATGGCAGATAGTTTATATAAGAAAAATGTGAGCATTACAGAAACTTTTTTTCACTATACGCAATTAAATTTTGCCAAAATATACCTGGCAAAAAAAGATTATACAAAGGCCATTGCCTATGCAACCGAAGGCCGCGATACATTGATCCATACTAACGTAGTATTAGCTGAGGAGCTTGCAGGCTACCATCAGGTATTGGCAGAAGCTTTTGAAGCTACCGGGAAATACCAACTTGCACTCCAAAATTTCAAAGCCTACAAAGCCTGGTCCGATTCTCTCATCAACGATGAAACGAACCAACGCGTACTTACTTCAAATCTTACCTACGATTTTGAGAAAAAAGAACAAGCTACCCAATTGAAACTGCAAATAGCAAGACAGCAAAAGCTTAAACAATCGCAGGGTTTCCTGGTAGTCCTGCTCATAATAGCGCTCGCAATAGGAGCGTATATGTTGCACAATAACAAAAGGCTTTCGCAAAACAACAAACAGTTGAGCCAAAAAAATGCTGAAATTGAAAAAGCATTATACACCGGGCAAAAAATGGAACGAAAACGATTGGCAGCCGAACTGCACGACAATTTAAACACCCAATTAGCCGCAATTAAATGGTACCTCGAAGCCATGCAGGTAAATCAGCTACAGGAGCAAAATAAAAAACTCCATAACAAACTGTTGGTAATGACCGATGATTTATACCGTGATTTACGGCTTATATCACACTTGCTGCTACCCGTTGCTTTAGAGGAGAATGACCTTGAAGGAGCTTTAAATAAATTAGTGTCCAGAATAAATGAAAGCAGCAAAGTGTTTTTCACCCTTCATTACCGTCCCATTCCTTTGTTACCCGAGCATGTAAGCCACCAACTCTATAGTATTTGCCTTGAGTTGGTTAACAACGTAATTAAGCACGCCAAAGCCACCCACGCAGAGATTTATATCCTACAGCAACATGGCGGCGCCTCCATTGAACTAAGGGTGGAAGATAATGGACAGGGAATACCTGCCGAACTTATTAATAAGGGCATTGGATTGCAAAATATTAATCAACGTGCGCTTGCTTTGGGCGGAAAGGTTGCCGTGCAAAACAAGGGGAAAAATGGTGGTGCAAGCATAAGCATTTTAGCACCCTTAAACAAGGTTATGGCGTAGCGCAAATTTTATGATGCCAATCGAGTTTTTCACCTGTAATTTTTTTATGATGTTGTGGCGGTGGGTTTCAATGGTACCGGGGCTTAAAAACAGCAATTTAGCCATTTCATTGCTTGAGAATTCCTTCGCTATCAATTTTACGATCTCGAGTTCACGCGGCGTAAGCTGTGTGGGCAGGTCGGCTTCATCTTCACCCGGCGCCGTTGGGTTCATAAGCTCGTTTAATA
The DNA here is from genome assembly GCA_041740575.1 of Chitinophagaceae bacterium. Classification (GTDB taxonomy): domain Bacteria; phylum Bacteroidota; class Bacteroidia; order Chitinophagales; family Chitinophagaceae; genus Phnomibacter. The sequence goes on from JBGSLS010000006.1 coordinate 14,425, forward strand.
CGGCATTGCTAAAATATTTTTGGCCGCTATAAATGGTGGTGATGGCTTGCTCAAGCTCCATACGTCCTGCCCGCTTGAGCACATAGCCCGAAATGCCTGCATTAAAGGCTTCTCTTATGGATTGGTGATCCTCTTCTACCGTTAGCATCAGGATTTTAACCGCTTTATTCTTCTCCCTTATGCTCATGGTTAGCTCAATGCCGTTTAAAACCGGCATAGTAAGGTCGGTAATCAGCACATCAACATCATTAGTTGCCAAATATTCACTTACCTGCTTTGCATCCTGAAAAGTGGCTACCACTTCCATATTTTCCATTGTGGAAATCAGCAGTTCCAAACTTTCAAGAATTATCTGGTGATCATCACAAATTACAATTTTGATTGCCATACTGAACGCCCAATAATTAAGGGTGAAAATAGGGAAATATCCGGTATAATCACAGGTCAAATACCCTTCTTCATCCACTTATCATACTTTTTCATCAACCCTTCATAACTACTACTGTACCAACTATATCCATTCCTGCGCTCATCACCTATTTCGGCAAGCGAAGCTTTTTTAATCCCATCCCTGTCGCAGAAAAAAGGTTTGCCGGTTTCAAGATCGTAGAACCTTGCCAAAAGCGGCAGGTCTTTAGGATCGGTTACCACTACCATGTTTTTCTTTCCATCGGCGCCGGGTTGATTTACCACTTTAATGCCGGTTATTTTGTGTTCGTCAAGCCAATTTACGCCGCTTGTAATGGCTTGTTTTATTTCCTGCGAAGGACTTTCTATTTCCATCAGCAATTGCAGTATGCCCACCGACTCTGCCCCGCTGAACGATGCAAGTTCATACGCCCTTGCATTGGCAGGGAGCAATGTAATTTCATCATGCTGCGCGCACCAAACTGTTGGTTGCCCGTTTACTTTGATTTGTGTTCTTACAATACAATCGATTCCTTTGTCAAAAGCCCTTTTTGCTTTTTCCCTCATATCGGCAGTTATGGGCAATGCCGTATAGCGCGGGTAATCCGCGAAAATATCACGCATCAAATACAACACATTTACCATTGCATTATCATTGTAAGTAATGTGCGCTGCATAGTTAACCGTCTTCCCCGTTCTTAAAGGATAAAACTGTGGCCAACCACCATTCTCATATTGCGCTTCGAGCAAATAATGGAAGGCCTTATGGAATGCTTTAAAATAGCGTTCATCTTTTGAAGCACTGTACACTTTTGCCAGGAAAATCATTTCGGTGGTGGTGGCGCCGTTATCGATGGTGGCGCCAATGGCAGGTCTTGCCTTAATTACATCGGCACTGTCTTTACCCGAAAGCGGGTGATGGTAGGGTTTATTCTTTGCCCATCCGCCAATTTCCTGTTGGCAAAAGAGCACTGTCTCTGCTACTTTTTTTGCATCGGCTGAAGCATACCATCCCGGCGGCATTTGGGTAGCTACTTTTTTCCAGGGAAAATTGAGGTAGTTATTTTTATCATCATTGTTACTATCCTGTGCGTTTACATGTAATGAGAAAAAATAAATAATCACAAACCATACTGATCTATTCATTTTTGATTAATTTATTGGAGACTTTGAATTTCCTTTTGGCCGGGAAGACGGAAAGGTCGGAAAGATGACGGAAAGAAATCACCTTCTTTATTTTACCGATTTCTCCCCGCCCTTACCGCCTTACCGGCATATAATAATCTGTACTTAAGCAAGACCGCTATTTAGTGTTGATTTCACGCTGCAAGCCTTGAAAATATTTTTCCGCAATTTCATTATTAACAGGTTAATAGTATTTTTTATCGGTTTTCAGTTTATTCGTAGCGTTTTGGTAACCTTGCTGAAATATTGCATATGGAAAAGAAAAACTTTACAATGAAGTTTGGCATTTCTACTATTCTGTTCATTTTTTCAACGACCTTCTTTATGGATATTTCAGCGCAGATTCCGGATGCCCGGTTTGGATCATTTGATCGTTTTACCGATATAGGATCCCCAACAATAAAAGGTTCAGTTAAATATGATGAAAGCACCCAAACCTACCAACTGTCAGGTTCTGGTTCTAATATATGGTTTGGCAGGGATAGCTTTTCTTTCCTCAGTAAAAAAATGAACGGAGATTTCATTGTGCAAACACAACTTAGGTTTACAGGCGAAGGCCATCAACCACACCGGAAAGCCGGGCTCATGATAAGAAGTTCTTTAGCTACAAATGCGCCGGTAATCGCCTGTACTGTACATGGCGATGGATTAACCGCATTGCAATACAGAATAGCAGCAGGCGTCAATATGCAGGAAATTAAATTGAACATTCAATCCCCGGATGTTCTACAATTGGAAAAAAAGGGAAATACCTACACGATGTCGGTGGCGCATTTTGGAAAAGTTTACCTGGAACACCAATTAGATAATATTGATCTAGGCAATAACCTTGAAGCCGGCCTTTTTATTTGTGCGCATACCAATCAATTTTCAGAAGAAGCAATATTCACCAACACAAGCATATTTGCACCTGCACCCGATACACTTGTACAATACAAACACTATATTGGAAGTGCTTTGGAAATATTGGATGTATCTACCGGAAAAAGGCAAGTGCTTACAACTATCCCCGGTTCCTTACAAGCACCTAACTGGACACCTGATGGAAAATCGCTGATCTACAATGAATCCGGCAAGTTGTACATCTTCGACATCGCATCAGGAAAGGCAACAGTCATCAATACAGATTTTGCCAATAAAAATAACAACGATCATGTACTAACTTTTGATGGTACACAATTGGGTATTAGTCATCATGCAAAAGATGCTAATGGAGAATCGGTTATTTACGCTGTACCGGTTAGCGGTGGCGTACCCAAAAGAATCACGGAAAAAAGTCCATCTTATTTGCACGGCTGGTCGCCCGACAATAAATGGCTGATATATACCGGCGGACGCAATGGCGTTTATAATATTTATAAAATTTCAAAGGATGGCGGTAAAGAAATACAACTGACCAAAGGTAACTGGCTTGACGATGGCTCAGAATATGCTCCCGATGGAAAATATATTTATTTCTGCTCCACCCGATCAGGTAAAATGCAGATATGGCGTATGGACCCGGATGGTACAAACCAAACACAATTAACCTTTGACGATTTAAACAACTGGTTTCCGCATGTATCACCAGACAATAAATGGTTAGTATTTATTTCGTTTCCAAAAGAAGTACCTGCGGATAAGCATCCATTTTATGAAAGGGTATATATCCGTATGATGCAAGTTGCAGGTGGAGAAGTAAAAGTAATATCTTACCTGTACGGCGGACAAGGAACCATCAATGTACCAAGTTGGTCGCCCGATAGTAAAAGGATTGCTTTTGTAAGTAATGGTATTTTTTAAAAATGAAAAAAAATGCGTAACCATAGGTTCAGGGCGGGTATCATTGGTTCTGGGTTTGCAGCGAAATTTCATTGCGAAGCCATAAGGCGGGTTTATAATGCAAGCGTTTATATTGCAGGTGCATTCTCTCCAAATAAAGATCGGCTACAGGCTTTTTGCAATGAAAAAAATATTATACCTTTTGAAAGCATCCATTCGCTTTTGCATGCATGTGACGTTGTTCATGTGTGTACCCCACCATCTACGCATGAACAGTTGGTGATAGATGTATTACAACAGGATAAACATGTAATTGTGGAGAAGCCCTTTACCGGCTACTTTGGAGATGGCACAACTACTTTTAACGGCGATACATTTTCAAGAAAAGAAGGATTAGAACATGCCATGGCAAGCATCACCCGCATGCTCGAAGCAGAGAAAGCAAGCAAGGGTTCCATCATGTATGCGGAGAATTGGGTATATGCACCTGCTATACAAAAAGAAAGAGAACTGATTGAAAAAACAGGCGCACAAATATTGTGGATGCAGGCACAACAATCGCATTCAGGCTCGCACTCATTGGATTATGGAAAATGGCGTTTGTCTGGTGGCGGTTCGCTCATGGGGAAGGGTTGTCATCCACTTTCTACATGTATTTATTTTAAACAGGTAGAAGGCAGGGTTAAAAGTGGTAAAGCCATTTTGCCTGTAACGGTAAGTGCAAGAACGCATGCCATTACAAGAATGCAAGGATTTAAGAATGAAGGACACCTGAGAGATAGTTATACAGATGTAGAAGACTATGCCATGATGCATGTTGTATTTGAAGATGGAAGCATTGCTGATATTGTTGCAAGCGAACTATTACAGGGCGGTGGTAAAAATTATATTGAAGTACATGCCAATAATCATCGCACGATCTGCAATATTGCACCTAACAATGCTATGCAGACCTATAACCCGGTTGATGAAAATTTTAAGGATGTATATGTCGTAGAAAAAACAGGCACTAAACAAGGTTGGTCCTTTATTTCACCCGACGAAGCATGGTTCAACGGGTATCAGCATGAAATGGAAGCTTTTTACAGAAGCGTTGCTTTTGGCGATCCCATTGAAAGTAACAGTCAATTGGCGGCTTATACGATTGCAACCATATATGCGGCTTATGTTTCTGCCGAACAACACGGTACCGAAGTTCCTGTAGTTTTTTAAAATTCCAAAGTAAAAAAATTCAAAATCCAAAAAAATGCAAGGCATAGCCAGTAAGGTATTTAGTATTGCCAAATCAATGTCGTTTACTTAAGCGAAAATAAGGTGTGTGGATAATAAAGTTCTTTGACAACTAATATAAATCATTGGTGGTTTTTACTTTTACAGGGTTATGGGGGCATATTTAATTTAGAAAGCCCTTTAAAGAGTGAAG
>JBGSLS010000007.1:0-32345 GCA_041740575.1 Chitinophagaceae bacterium
TTCACTCTTTAAAGGGCTTTCTAAATTAAATATGCCCCCATAACCCTGTAAAAGTAAAAACCACCAATGATTTATATTAGTTGTCAAAGAACTTTATTATCCACACACCTTATTTTCGCTTAAGTAAACGACATTGATTCATCATTCCTTATTCCTACCCCTCCTGCCTCGTAAGCACTTCACTCTTAACCTTCTTCCACAGCCCGTCAAAACTTTGATACTTATCCCCGCTCCATTTTTCTGAAAGCTGATCCATTTTCTCCACCCTTCGTTGTTGGGTCACTTCAAAAAAAGCATCAATAGCCTGTTGATCGGCTTTTATGGCTGCTTCATTGAAATAGGCCTTCAATCCCTGCTGCCGGTCAATGTTGCGTTTAGCCATATCCTTCTCACTTTCTTCATTCAGCCGCACCATTTCTTCATAGGGCCCGCTTGGCAAAAGACTTTTTACAATCACCGGCATCAATTCAATCAGCATCAGGATGGCAATGATCAGGTAGTATCTAAAGGCTACGGCGTCATTGGATGCTACGAGGTTTTGCAAAGCTTCAATGCGGGTAAGGAAACCATCATTTAATAAAGTGGCAAATTGGGCTTCCTGTAATTTTTTTGTTTGCTCAATAGTGGCAATAGCACCTGTGAGCGAATCCATTTTAGGTGTAGAAGCTGCTTTCAACGTTGCATAATCCGCTTCCAATTTTTGGTATTCGGTCTTTTTTACCAGCGCAATAGTGCTGATACCAATTTTTCCCGTACCGCCGCTGCCATCGGTTTCGGATACAAAAGCGGCCCGTGCTTTTTCTATCTCGGTATATTTGGTGTCGAGCGTTTTTTGCAAACCTGCTTTTTCATTTTCCAGCGCCAGTTTTTGCCCGGCAAATAGCGAGTCGAGTTGCTGACGTTTTACCATTTTACGTCCTTCGTTATCAATACTAGCCTGCATTTTTACTTCTTTGTCAAAAAGATATAGAACAGCGGGTTGCGCCATGAACAGGCCAATCGTAAGCGCAAGCAAACCCCGAAGTGCCAATGGCCCCATTTTATTGCGGTTGGATTTATTGATGCCTTTTATCAATGCACGGTCAATACATAATATGATAAAACCCATGAAAAAACCCATGGGGATAAAAACCATCGGGTTGTTTACGGTGGTGCTGAAAAAATAGATCCAGGCCATGGTGGCAAACATCCAGGTGCCCAATACAATAAGCCCTGTAATGCGGTACCGGTTACGGTCCACTTTACAATCGCGGATAATTTCCGGTTCGGCCGTTGCCAGCCACCATAAAAAATTATCGCCACTGTTGTCGGAATAGGCTTCGGCGCCACCGAGCGGTGTGTTTGGTTCTTGTGCCATATGAAGAAATATTATATCAGGAACAATTCCCTGATAGTTGACAACAAATAACGTTCACTTTATAATTATAGTGTGGCCCTAACAGGTTTAGCACTTTGTTAAAGTGATGAATGGTATCAAATTTGGGTTGAAAAAGCTGAAAACGATATTTCCCGTTGGGGAAAAAATCCTTCCCTGGAATTTGATGCTTTCAAATATTGAAAATTTAATGCAACTTCACCCCCATGACCCCTACACTGGATATTTATAAAGCGAGCGCAGGCAGCGGCAAAACCTTTTTGCTTACGGTAAAATACCTGTTGTTGCTTTTTCGCAGGCCAAACAGCTACCGGCAAATATTGGCCGTAACTTTTACCAACAAGGCGACTGCGGAAATGAAAGGCCGTATTCTCGATGTACTGAAATGGCTGGCAACTGAAAACGAAAAAGGAAATCCTTATAAACAACAGTTACTGGATGCATTGCAGGATGTGGATGAAATTAACCTTCAGCAACTAGCCGATCTTTTATACCGCACCATTTTGCACGATTATAGCCGGTTCAGCGTAAGTACCATTGATGCTTTTGTGCAACGCATTATCCGATCCTTTGCCTGGGAGATTGGTATTGACAGCGGCTTTCAATTGCAAATGGATACTGCACCGGTAAAAGAAGACCTGGCGGAGAGAATGTATCATCGGCTCGATGATGATACACAACTACGTGAATGGGTAGTAGGACTTGCAAGTGAAAGACTTGCTGAAGGTAAGGCCTGGAATTTCAGGGAGGATATGACAAGGCTTGCCGAAGAATTATTTAAAGAAAGGTTCGCAGGATTTGAAGATGGTTTACGCACCATTGGTGATGATGCAGCAGTAAATGCAGCGTTTGGTAACCTGATGAAAAAGCTGGTCATTTTTACCAAACAATTTGAAGATGAGTGGATGGCTGTCGGGCAGCAGGTGGTGAATTGGATGGAAACCAACGGGCTTGATTTCAATGATTTTCCCTATGGAAAAAGTGGTTTTATTTCCTACTTTCATAAAGTGGCTGCGGGCGAAACGGCTGCACCGGGAAAGCGTTTTAATGACGCTATTGCAAACCCTTCAAAAATGGCCAACACAAAAGCAAGTGCCGGTGCAAAAGCCATCATTGCAGGATTTAGTGAACAGTTGGTTGAAATCAGTAATGTGTTGTCTGAATTGCGTGCCGAAAAATTTCCCACCTATGCCGCCGCACTTGCCATTCGTAAAAACCTGGGTATCCTCCGTATCATGCGGGTGTTTTATGAAGAGTTGAAAAATTACCGCAAGGAAAATAATAAACTGTTGATGAGCGATACGCACCTGTTGCTCAGGCAATTAACGCGCGATACCGAAGCGAGTTTTATTTATGAAAAAACAGGCAATCGTTACCGTCATTTTTTGATTGATGAGTTCCAGGATACAAGTGGTTTTCAGTGGGAAAATTTTCGCCCACTGATTGAAAATGCCATGAGTGAAGGCGCTTACAACCTGATTGTAGGCGATGTAAAACAAGCCATTTATCGCTGGCGCAATGGCGACTGGCGTTTATTGCTGAGCGAAGTGCAACGCCAATTAGGTTCATTGAATATTGCCGAACATACGTTGCAGGATAATCGCCGCAGCGCAAGGCAGGTAATTGAATTTAATAACTACTTGTTTTTTGCAGCGCCAAGATTGTTGCAAATGCAAATGGATGATGAAATGCTAAAGGCACCTTCACAAACACAGGAGCGATTAAGGACAAATGGATATAACAGAATTTTTAATGATGCGTATGCCGATGCCATACAGCAAGCGCCGGAGAAGGTACAGGAAAATGGTTTTATTCAGTTACAATTTATTCCCGACAAAGATGAAAATAATGAACCCATAGATTGTGAAGCCATCGTGCCAGAACAATTGCATGCTGCCATTTGCGATTTGCTTTCAGAAGGTTTTGTAGCATCGGATATTGCCATATTGGTGCGTACCAATGGCGAAGCGGCGGCCATCGTAAATTACCTGCTTGAAGCACAGCAACAACCGGGTTCGCTTAAGTACGATTTATTATCGGGCGATGCTTTATTGCTGGCAAAATTCCCTGCCATACAATTACTCATTTGCGCCATGCGTGTGTTATCTGATATAAGAGATAAAGTTGCGTTGGCGCAACTAAAATATTTGCATCAGTTACAACAGGGAAATACGGAAATGGCTCCTGAAGTTTTTGCATCCAATGGAGGCTTTACCGGTTTGCCAACTGCTTTTGTACAACAGCGTCAGGCATTCAGGTCCTTACCGGTAGCCGAATTGGTGCATCAGTTAATAGCCTTGTTTCAATTGAACCTTGTAACAGAAAATGGCGCTTACCTTGTTGCTTTTCAGGATCTCATTTTTCAGTGGGGCCGCTATGGCGAAATGGGGCTTGCGGCTTTTTTGAAATACTGGGACGAAGAAGGAATCAAAAAATCATTACCCGGCGGTGCCAATGCGCAGGCTGTTGAAGTTATTACGATTCATAAATCGAAAGGACTTGCCTACACCATATTGCTGATGCCCTATTTGGATTGGAAATTGGTGCATGATGCTATGAAGGCGCCGCAATTATGGGTAGATACTTCATCCACGCCTTTTAACGATATACCTGTGGTGCCGGTAAGGTATCGGTCTGCATTAGCGGAAAGTGTTTTTGCCTATGATTATTTTGAAGAACAGGTGCTGTGTGTAATGGATAACCTTAATGTATTGTATGTGGCTTTTACCAGGGCAAGACAACGGATTTACGGTTGGGCGCCAAAAGAAAAAATCGGTGATAGCGGTATTAATACGATGGGGAAATTATTGCAGGTAGTGGCTGCCGGGCAATATAGTTTTCAAACAGCAGGTTTATTTGATACCCGCGAAGGCTATGATGCTACCACTATACAATGGACATACGGAAACAAAATACCACCGGTAGTATCTGCACCAAAAATGGGCAATAACTTAATGCCCCCATTGCATTATCACTTGTGGCAACAAGGCTTGCAGGTTCGTTACCGTGCATTGGAAACAGCAGAAGATACAGCGTCAAGGCTACCCCGTGAGCAAGGTGTTTTATTGCATGAAGTGCTGGCAAGATTGCTGCAACCCGATGAATTGGTTTCAGTGCTTCATCAAATGCAATGGCAGGGACTCATTACCCAAGCGGTAATGGAAAAAATGCAGGCAACATTACAAGCCTTACTCGATTTGCCTGTATTGCAACCCTGGGTAACCGGGCAGATGCAACGTTTGGCTGAACGATCATTACTAACCACAAACCGCGAAATACGACGGCCCGATTGGGTGTTGTACAACGATACCAAAACGAGTGTAATCGATTTTAAATTTACGGATGATGAAAAGGATAAACCTAAACACCAACATCAGGTGCTCGAATACATGCAGCTACTCGCGCAGGCAGGTTTTAGCCATGTAGAAGGCTTCGTGGTGTATGGAAATAGTTTGCAGGTAGTGCCGGTTTTGGAAAATAAGTAACAGAAGAGTTTTATGCGATTGAAAAGTATACAAAAGGAAAAGAATCTTAAAATATATGAACAGCATCAGGGCAAAAATGCCCGGCACTACAGTAGTGCAAAAGCTTAATCAGGGCTTTTCCCGTCTCTACGACGTAGAGAGGGGTATTAAGCTGCGGGGGCCCTTTTTGGGTACCTTTTTGGGCAAGCAAAAAGGTACAAAAAATAAATGACGATAATTCATATAGTAGACGAATTTTTTAAATAGCGTAACGAACTAAAGAAAAATCATGCAATCCTTTCTCGAAATAGTAGCCGGTCATCTCAACCAACAATTTGGAGCCAAGCTTTACAAATTAGCCGTCGTATTTCCTAACCGGCGACAAGGCGTTTATTTTTTACATCACCTCAAGCAATTGGTGGTGCCGCCTGCCGTGTTGCCCGAAATGCTTACCATCGAAGAAATGGTGCAACGGTCTTCGGCATTACCCGTTGCCGATCCCATGGTGCAGGTTTTTGCCTTGTATGATGCATTTGTAAAAGTGAGTTTGGCAGGGGGAGATAAACCCGAATCCATTGCCGCCTTCGATATTTTTTACCCGCTTGGCGAAACCTTGCTGAAAGATTTTGGCGAACTCGATAATTATCTTGCCGATACAGCGCAGGTGTACAAAGTGCTATACGATATTGAAATCATTGATAAGCTGTTTGATTACCTTACCGATGAACAGCGTACCTTCTTAAAAAGTTTTTGGGCCGGCGCTTCCAATAAATCTTCGGTGCAGGAAAAGTTTTTAAAACTATGGCAACGTTTACCCGCCATCTACGATGCCTTTATAGAAATGCTTGCCGAAAAGGGTTTAACGACCATGGGCATTGCTTACCGGCAACTCGCAGGCAACATGCATACACGACAAGCCTTTGACAAAGGTTGGGATCATATAGCATTTGTAGGGATGAATGCGCTGAACAAGGCAGAAGAAAGCTTTATAAAAAAATGGGAAGAAGAAGGCAGGGCAAGTCTTTGGCTCGATGCAGATAAATGGTATGCCGATCCGGTAAAACCCGGCGCGGTGGCGCAGGAAGCAGGATTGTTTATCCGTAGAAACCTGCATACAATTGGTTTAAAAAATGCCATGCCTTTGCTCAATGAAATTGAAGGAAAAGATATGACCATTGCATCGGTGGCAGCACCGGGCCAACTGGCGCAGGCAAAACTCGTGGGCGATTGGTTAAAAACCTTACCCGCACAAAGCGATGGGTTACGCACCGGCATTTTACTCGCCGATGAAACCCTGCTGTTACCCGTGTTGCAATCGCTTCCCGATAACGTCAAGGGGTACAACGTTACCATGGGTTATCCTATGAAGCAAAGCCCGGTATTTTCATTTATACAATTATTTTTTACCCTGCATCACCATTTGGCGCAGACACGTTACAAGCATCTTTTTCACGAGTTTGTTACCGCATGGCTTAACCATCCTTTTTGTGATTGGCCTATGGAAACCATTGAAAAACTCCGGCTGAAAATGCAGGTGGAAGTGCAATTGCAGGTGCCGGTAAAACAGTTGCATAAAATAACTGATATGGGTAACTGGCTGTTTATGCCGCTTACCGGTATCAGCGATGCATTTGCAAGGCTTTGCAGGTTATTGGAAGCCGCTTTTACCATGCCCGCCGTACAGCAGGATAATTTGCTGAAAGGCTTGGTAAGTAGTGCCTGGCAATCGGTTCAGCAACTGGAACCTTTGTACACACAACTAAAACCGAAACCTGATCTTGATTTTATCGGGCAAATGCTACAACGGCAGATCGGCGGTTTATCGGTGCCATTTGAAGGCGAACCTTTGTTAGGTATACAGGTGATGGGTTTGCTCGAAAGCCGCGGTCTTGATTTTGACCATATATTATTGTTGGGTGGTGGCGAAGGTTCGTTGCCACGCATTAAACCACCCGATAGTTATTTACCCGAAAATGTACGCCGCGCATTTAGCTTGCCGGTAAGCGATCATCAGGATGCCATTTTTGCTTATGTGTTTTACCGCTTGCTGCATCGCAGTAAATCGGTAACCGTAGTGTACAACGCACAGGTAAGCGATAATTCCACCGGCGAAGTAAGCAGGTTTATTCAGCAGGTTGGCCACGAAACAAATATGCAGGTGCAAACTTCTTATCCCGGTTTTGAAGTAAAGCCACGCGCAACACCGCCCATCGAAATGCCGAAAACAGCAGACACGCTTGGAAAATTGTACCATTATATCAATCCCGCGGGTACATCATCTTTATCGCCATCGGCCATAAATACATGGTTGCATTGCCGCTTGCAGTTTTATTTTAAGTATGTAGCCAAATTGAGTGTGCCCGATAAACTCGAAGAAGGCATTGACCCGGCAACCTTTGGAAGCATCGTGCACAAATTGATGGAACTGCTTTACATAGCCGTACAGCAAAAGCAGGGTAATAACCGCATTACCGCCGATAGCATTGCATACATGCAAACCATATTACCCAATTATATAGATACGGCATTTAAAAAAGGATGGCGTGATGATAAAACGGATAAACCTTTTCTATACACCGGCGAAATGCTGGTAATAAAAGCCGTAGTGCAGCAATATGCCGAAGCCTTTTTAAAAGTGGATGCCGCCTATACGCCCTTTGTTTTGCAGGACCTTGAAGTGAAATTTTCGCAACCTTTTGCCATTGAGGTAAACGGCCGGCCCGAAAGGGTTTTGCTTGGTGGTTATATTGACCGCGTAGATGAAAAAGTTGGCGTTTACCGGATGGTGGATTATAAAACCGGCAGCGATAAATTGGTTTTCAATACCACTGAGGAATTGTTTGAACGCGAAGGAAAAAAACAGAACAAAGCGGCTTTGCAAACACTCATGTATAGCCTGATGTTTGGCAGTAAATACCCCGAACGAAAACGATTTGAACCCGCACTGATTCCTATCCGGCAATTAAAAGGCGAAGCAGGCGACATTCAGTTGGAAGAAAAAAAGGGCCGTGGCATACTTACTGCCGATATTTTACCCGAAGTACTGGATGAATATAAAACCTGGCTGAAACCGTTGATTGAGGAAATATTTGATACGGAAACGGCTTTTAGCCAAACGGAGGATGTGAAGGGTTGTGGGTATTGTGATTTTAGGGAGATTTGTGGGAGGTAGGTACTTTGCTTTAACAATCACTTACCATAAACAAACTGGAAATGCAGTTTCAACTATATAAACATTTTTTGACAGATATTAAATCAATTTCAATTCCCGTTTTCCTTCTTCAAATCGTTTAGCAATTGAAGTAGCTGTTCTATATAATGAGTTAATCGTTCAATTTCTTTGTTTTTGCTGACTAACAATTTCTCGTACAACTCTTTCTGGTCGGCATAAAAGTGTTCAATCCTTCCTTGTGCACCTTGGTTGGGTGTCTGATTATTGATTATAATAGGGTCGGTACTCGTAATGTCATTAATGGAAACATCTAAAATTGATGCAATTCTTTCAATCGTTTCAATGGGAAGCCGCTCACTGTTATTTTCATACTTTGAATAGGTATTTTGGGCAATATTCAATTTGTCTGCCATATATTCTTGTGTATATCCCCTTATCATCCTAAATTTTTTGATTTTATCTCCGTTCATTAGAAGAAATTTTTATAAAAGTAGGGATAAACGGATTAAATACTGCAATATGTAATAAAGTATCATGATACGTGGTTGGATATCAATGCGTAAATAACCAATTTCGCATGGTTGATATTTTAGGATTTTTTTAACTCTTTATACAAATATGATAAAAAATTTAAGGTCGCTGAATTCCAGAAAATTTCACATTATTCTTTTCCGCTGCTCGTTACCAATTTTAATTAAGGAAATTGCCCTTCCTTTTTCCTAAATACTTTTCAATACTACATTTCCAAAAAAAAGTTACCAGAGTATTATAATCACTAAAATTAATTCACTATGAAAAAATTTAACATCGTCCTTGCATTTATTTTTGTTTCCACCATTAATTATGCCCAATTATTTACAATAGGGCCTGGTAAAAGTGTTAACGAACCTGTGGAATTTGAAGGAGGAATTAGCATAGAAAAAGGGGACACCTTAATGATTGGCAGAGGGTCAGTTAGCGGAGGAATGGGTAATGGAGATTTTGCATTTATTCGTGTGCCAATTTCTGGTGGACAAATGGCTGCAGCACAAGCAAATATTAACAATAAAAAATTAATACTTAAGGATATAAAATTGGATGCAAATAAAAAAAGGGGAGATACATACATTGGATTAATAAAAGATAAAACAAAAATAGATTTTGTAATAGATTTACAAAATGCTATTCAGGCAAATGAGATTGTTGGTGTAAATGGAAAACTTTTCAAGCAGCCCGAGAATGCAAATGGAACTGGCCAAAAAAGTATTTCAGATGAATTAATTAAACTTAAGGAGTTATTAGATAAGGGTATTATTACTCAAGAAGAATATGACGCTTCAAAGAAAAAATTACTTGAAAAGTATTAATTCTCTATTTCAGATCTATCTGGTTTTCTGCCCGTGCCTGTGTTCCCAAAATTATCTTTCTGAGCCGCCGCTGTCTGGTGTATCACCAACAACTCCTAGTTCCAATAGGTTCTAACTTTACAAAAAGTAACCTTTAAATGGGGAACTGCCGGAATTTTTGCGTTTCACCTGTTTCATATATCAAATGCAGGATTGATGATTTGGATTTTTCACCAATTATTGGTGGTCGTAGGCAATCTGGGAATGCTGATGATAACACTACGCTTTGCCGATGATTGATTTTATAAGATTTGAAGCTTGTATTCCGGTTTACTTCTTATTTGGAATAGTGAAGGAGATGCACCGATTGAATTCTCAGCAAAAGATTCACCAGCTTCATTTTAATAGCTGATGGCGGTATAGGTTAATGCAATCCACTTATAGCCAAACTCAAACCAAGGGCCAAAAATATTTCTTTATGTTAAAATTAATACTAACTTCAAATTTTTCCAAATTTTTAACAATGAAAATTCTAACACCATCCATAAAGGGAAACGGCAGTAGCCATTTATTCTACCTATTAATAAAATTTACATTTTATTTTATAATTCCTATTGCATTTTTACTTTCCAGTTGTAAAAAAGATAATCAAACTGGCAATAATTCTAATAATATTATCTTTACAGATAGTCGTGATGGAAATGTTTACAAGGCAATAAAAATAGGTGAACAAGTGTGGATGGTTGAAAACCTTCGTTTTCTACCATCCGTTGAGAGACCTGGAATATATTCTATTGCTACTCCTAAATTTTATGTATACGGATATAATGGCACTGATATAGGAGAAGCAAAGGCGACAGCTAATTTTAAAACCTATGGGGTTTTATATAACCAGGCTGCTGCCATTGCAGCATGCCCAGAAGGCTGGCATCTACCAAGTCATGAAGAGTGGACTCAATTGACAAATTTTATCGGTGATGGAGCCGGGGGGAAAATGAAAGAAGTCGGCATTAGTAAGTGGAAAAGTCCTAATTTAGGAGCAGATAATAAAAGTGGTTTTAATGCAATTCCTGGGGGTCGGTATTATATAGATGCCTATAGGTTTGAACGAATTGGAGAAGAATGCTATTTCTGGAGTTCAAGCAGCGGAAGGTACCGGCATCTCGGACACGCTATAACGAGTGTAGGCGGAGAATTTAATACATCTTATCATCCATCTTTAGGTTTTTCAGTTCGATGCTTAAGAAATTAATACTATTTCAGCCCGTGTCGGTGTTCCTGAAAAATTACTTTCAGAGCCGCCGCTGTCAATTTTTCTGCCCGTGCCGGTGTTCCCGAAAAAAAACTTCGGAGCCGCCGCTGTCTGGTGTTATCACCAACAGCTCCATATTGCATTGGTATCTAACTTTAGAAAAAGCAACCATTATAAAAGAACTGCCTGTTTTTTTTGAATTTCAATTGCTTCCTTTTATTTTTTGCAGGACGAGCGATTTGGGTTTTCTACAAATTATTGGTGGTCGTAGGCAATCTGGAAATGCTGGTGATAACACCAGGCATTGGCGGCTTCGGGGGAAGTTTTACCCGGATTGGTGTTCCCGAAATTCAACTAAGAAGCCGCCTCAGTTCGGTCTCCATGAATATAGAAATTACCGACTGTTTATAATTCGAATAGTGTAGATTCCGGACCATGTTGACCCCCATTCCGGATCATGTTGACCCCCATTCTGTGATGTTGACCCATCTTTTTTTCGGTTTTTCTTGACCCTAACTCGTGTTCCAAAAAATCTTCTTCGGAGCTGCCGCTGTCTGGTGTTATCACCAACAGCTCCTAATTGCAATAGTTACTAACATTACAAAAAGCAACCTTTATTTGTAGAGCTGCCGGAATATTTGCGCTTCACCTGGTTCATATGTTTTTGATTATTCTCAAAGTATTGGTGGTCGCAGGCAATCTGGAAATGCTGGTGATAACACCACACATTGGCGGCTTCGGGGAAAATTCTTTGCCCTTTACTGCGGTTCCCGAAAATCATCTTCGGAGCTGCCGCTGTCTGGTGTTATCACCAACAGCTCCTAATTCCAATAGGTTCTAACTTTACAAAAAGCAACCTTTATATGTAGAGCTGCCAGAATTTTTTTGCTTTTCACCTGCTTCATTTTATTTTTTGCAGGATGAGCGATTTGGGTTTTCAACCAATTGTCGGTGGTCGTAGGTAATCTGGAAATGCTGGTGATAACACCAGGCATTGGCAGGTTCGGGGGAAATTTTTGCCCCTTAATGGTGTTCCAGAACATCATCATCGGAGCCGCCGCTGTCTGGTGTTATCACCAACAGCTCCTAGTTCCAATAGGTTCTAATTTTACAAAAAACAACCTTTTATATGGAACTGCAGGAATTTTTGCGGTTCACCTGGTTCATATGTTTTTGATTTTTCACCAATTATTGGTGGTCGTAGGCAATCTGGAAATGCTGGTGATAACCACGCATTGGCGGCATTGAAGAAACTTCTCCCAAAAAGCTGAAGAAAACCCAGCGATCTGGAGTAGGACGGAAAAGCTTAAATTTGCATCATTAACTTGCAATAAAATGGAGCAATTAATTAACATCGCAGACATAAAAGCGCTTTATCCTGATGAATGGGTTTTGCTGGGAAATCCAGTTATGGACGACAGCAAGATTGACGTTCTTTCCGGAATACCCCTATTTCACAGCAAGGACAAAAAGGAAGTCTGCTACATCGGCAGGGACAAAACTTCAAACTTTGACAAAATAACGCTTATTTATACAGGTACTTTCAGACCGACCCGAAAAATTGCAGGCATTTTTAATCGGATTAAGAAATTACCTATAAATGTAAACGCGAGCCAGAAAGCGGACTCATACTTGTGAATATTGAAATAGACAATAAGTATGAATTAAAAATGATTTTGGATACGGGAGCAACCAATACTACTATTGACAGCAATGCTTTGTATTTGCTTGGTTATGACCTCAAGGATAATATCGGAACTGTAGAAATTGAAACTGCCAACGGAATCATTGAAACCGAAGTTTTTGAAATTGAATCTTTTGCATCACTTGGTATGATTAAAGAAAAGTTTCAAATTCAGGTTTATGATTTCTTAGCCCACGGAATCTTTTCAGATTATAATGGGCTTCTCGGGCTTGATTTTTTTGAAGGGATAAAGTTTTGCATTGACACAAGAGAGAATACGATTTCGCTATCTTAACTTATAATACTTAGTATAGGGTAACGCTGGCCTGGTACCATTGTTTTAAAAATTGAAAATGGAAACATCGAAATTCGATATTGCAGATTATTTAGACAGCAATGAGATGATTGCCGAATATCTTAATGAAGTTTTAGAAGAAGGTGAAGATTCCGCAATGGTTACCGCCATCGGTAATATTGCAAAAGCCATTGGAATGACGAAAATTGCTGAGAAAACAGGACTCAGCCGGCCAAGTTTATACAAGGCATTGTCTGAAGGATCTAAACCTCAATTTTCGACTATCATGAAAGTTTTGAAAGCTGTTGGTGGACGAGTAAAGGTTGATCCAATTACTGCGTAAAAAAACACAAAGCGGTTGTTGCTTTGCCTTTTAAAAAACATTTTTGATTTTGGGGTGGACATGAAAGAAAGTAGGATTGGAAATGATGGTGATAACACCACGCATTGGTGGCATTGATTGAACTTTCGCAAAAGTAGCATTAAGGAATCGCGGCTGAATAAGACTCGCATTCGAATTAAAGAACAACGAGAAGGACTGGTTTTATAAGATTTGAAGTTTATACCATAGCTTACTTCTTATTTGGTATAGTGAAGGATATAGATGCACCGATTGAATTCGCAGCAAAGGATGCACCCACTTCATCTTTATAGCTGATGGCGGTATAGGTTAATGCAATCCACTTATAGCCAAACTCAAACCTTGGGCCAAGTGTACTGCTATAATCTACATCAGGTAAAAAGTCATCACCTTTTAGTGTGGGGTTGATATGGGAGGTAAGGCCAACCCCCAACCTGAAATCATCATTGATTTTCCAAAATGGTGTAAGGGTTACGGGAAACCGGGTTAAGCGTATATTGGCGTTTTCTGCCGCTGTGGTATTATATTTTATACCGATAGAAGCCCGAAGCATAAGTTGTTTTACATTGGCAAATTCCAATTGTCCACCCACTGCAATTAAGCCACCCTGTCCGGCGCGCATGGTTTGGTCTTCACCATTCGTAAAAAAAACTTCCAGAATTTCATCACCGCCATACTCGATGCCACCTTCCATTAAAAACTTGGCCGTTACAGGCTTTTCAGCTTGTTGAGCAGCCACTTCAAGGGTAGGCCCTTGCTCCTGTTGCCGAAAATAATCCTTCGGAGCCGCCGCTGTCTGGTGTTATCACCAACAGCTGGATGAGCGATTTGGGTGTTCAACCAATTGTTGGTGTTCGTAGGCAATTGGGAAATGCTGGTGATAACACCACGCATTGGCGGCTCCGGGGGGGGGATTCTGCAAGCAGTCTTGGTGATAACTCGCAACGGCAAAAAAATCATCTTCGGAGCCGCTGCTGTCTGGTGTTATCACCAACAGCTCATAATTCCAATAGGTTCAAACTATATAAAAACCAATCTTTATAAAAGAACTGCCGGAATTTTTTTCTATTCGCCTGCTTCACTTTATCATTTGCAGAATAAGAGATTTTGGTTTTCAACCAATTGTTGGTGTTCCAAGGCAATTGGGAAATGCTGGTGATAACATCACGCATTAGCGGCATCGGGGGAAACTCTCTCAAAAAAAAGGAAAGTGAAAGAGTGGCGAGTTATAACACCGGTAACGCCAATAAGTTATTGGCTTCGCAGGCAACAAGTAAATGCTGGTGATAACGCCACGCATTGGCGGTTTCGGGGGGAACTCTCGAAATAGTAAAGTGAAAGAGTGGCGATTGATAATACCGGTAACGCAAATAAGTTAACGGCTTCGCTGGAAAGTTGAAAATCCGGGTGATCTCTACAATCGTAGAGACGAAGCATTGGCGGCTTCGGGATGAACGCTCGCAGAAGAAGAATGAAGGAGGCAACAGCATTCCAGTACT
The DNA here is from genome assembly GCA_041740575.1 of Chitinophagaceae bacterium. GTDB lineage: Bacteria > Bacteroidota > Bacteroidia > Chitinophagales > Chitinophagaceae > Phnomibacter. Next base: position 14,428 of record JBGSLS010000007.1, read on the forward strand.
GGGCACCTACGACTCATGAGATTTTTTGCAAATTATCTGGATTTAAGAATTTAATTATGTTAGAGATTGCGTGGACTCGTATAACGAATAAGCGGAATCCTCATATATTTGATTCCTGTAAATTTTTAACAAAACCCGCAAATATTTTACCATCGCAACGGATAGATTTGTCATAAAAAATAATAGTATGAATAAAGCAATTGCCATTTTATGTTTAAGCCTGTTCTACTTTTTGCCCGGAATAGCGCAAAATTCGCCGGATGATGTGCTTGGCGTATGGAAGAATGGCGAAGGGACTGCCATGATTAAAATTGCCAAAGCGGGAAATGAGTATCAGGGAAAGATAGTTTGGCTAAAAGAGCCAAATGACCCGCTGAATGGCAAGCCCAAAGTGGATAACAATAATCCGGAAGAAGCCAATAAACTGAAGCCGGTACTTGGATTAACCAATGTATGGGGATTCAAGTTCAAGGAGGGTGAATGGATAGATGGTTTTATCTACGATCCCAAAAATGGCAAAACTTACGATTGCATTATTACCATGACCGACAAAAGCAAGTTGAGTGTACGTGGTTATATTATGGGTATGACCATGTTTGGCCGTACCGATACCTGGGTAAGGCAGGTTGCCAAAAAATAAGCTTTGCGGGTTTTTTTAAAGACTAACAAGGTTTAGCCCAATATTGAAATAAAAAGGGGAACCAAGGTCAGTTCGGTAAACTTCATCAGCTTCCTTTCCGTTGTACTTGTCAGTGAAATTAAACCGCCCGTTAATCCGCACACCGGCCTGCGTACTGAGCCAGATAAATTTCTTTAGTTGCTTTTCCCACTGTAAACGGGGCTTTATTTCGCCCCTTTGCAGCCAAAGATTGGTTGGCGAACTTGCAGTTCCACCGGCACCCGGCAGCATAAATTGGTTACCTTCCAGTTCGTACCCGGCAAGCAACATACTTGTTGGTGAAATATTACGGCGCACAAACCCCTTGGCGGGTAGGCCTACTTCAATTCCCCACTTTGCATTGAAGGTTTGGTTCCAAAGTAATACCGGCACCACAATGGGCCTGCCCATCCGGTAAGTACGGCCCACCCCAAGCCCCCAAATTTTTCGGTCATTGGGTTTCGAGCCATAAATAGCGGTTCCGGAAATGGTAATGGCCTGCCCTGTAATTGCCTGTCCGTTGCCAGGAAATGCCCCGTTAAAATCAGCCCCAAGCTGGAGAATTAAAAAGTTTTTTTCGTTAAGTGGCTTAAATAGTGATGATATGATTCCAAATGAATGGAGCATGTGGCGATCGAGGTAATCAGCAGGAGGGTTAAGGGCTGAAGTAGTTCCTTCGGGCTGCATGGTATAAAAAGTGCCCCAGTATTGCCCACCAATATTAAAAATCACACGATCGTTGCTTACCACCGGAAAATTAACCAATACCCTTGGCCCCGAGGCCTTTTGCACACGGTAAAACTGCGAGTAGGCTCCATCTCCCTTTGCAACATTCATGGTATGGGCTGCTTGCATTTCGTATCCAATACTGATTAGCTTGGTCGCCGAAAGATTAAGCACTTTTTGGGTCACATATCGCTTTACGGCCACTTCGTCGCCAAAAAGGCTATAATCATCCGTATCGGTTGAATCTACCTGTGCGAAAATGGTTATAGAGCAACCCAACAAGGTTATTGCCAAACATAAATTTCTCATGGTTTCCCTTTGGTTTATATTAGAATTACAAAAATAGCCTCCTGCATTTTTTAGTGGTAAGATGTTTTTCTTTAATCGAAAATTTATTGTTAAATCCGTTTTCCGCAACTTAGTTCTTCTGTGGTGGGTATGTTGCTGGGAAGTAATGTGAAAAACCGCCCATTGGTAAAATATAGCATTGTCGGGGGAAAATTATTGGCTTCGCAGGCAACCAGGAAATGTTAGTGAATACACCACACATTGGCAGCTTCGGGGGGACTTTTGTAAAAAGCAGAAAAACCTAATTCATACAGCATGAAAATACGCTGTTGTTGCATTTTAAAATTCAACCGACCAATCCAGCAGTTGCGATTCAATTTTACCAATGGATTCCTGAATTAATATGAAAGTGCCGTTGATAAGCGAATATCCGGTTACGCTATTATCCTTCGGATCCACAATCCAATATTCCTTTACCCCATACTTCTCGTACACAACTTTTTTATCCTTCAAATCATACTTGGCGGTGGAAGGCGAAAGGATTTCTATGATTAAATCAGGTGCGCCATACAATCCGTCTATATCTATCAGGTGTTTCCTATCATTACTAATAAAAATTATATCGGGCTGAAAGGCATTTTCATGATCAAAATAAACATCGTAAGGAGCTGCGCGCACCGTTCCCAATTTTTTTGTCTTTACATGATGAAACAGTTCAGCACTAATTTCCATAGATAAGGACTGATGTCTGTCAAGTGGTGCCGGGCTCATAATAATTTGGTTTTGGATGAGTTGGGCCATAGTGCCTTCGGGCAGGCTGCGATAAGCCTGTAGAATGGTTCGTGGCGGCGCATTATAGGTTGTGGTGCTCATATTTTTCAATTTCCGAAAGCAAGTTACATTTTTTCGCCATAAAAAAAAGCAAAGCCGTTATTGCTTTGCCTTTTGAAAAACCTTTTTGGTTTTGGGGGTGGTGTGTGAAAGAAAGTGTGATTTTTTCAATTTTTGAACTTGTGTAAGTCCGGTGTGTGCGTGTTGTGGTGCGTGGTAAGTGTGTGTTATGCTTTTAATTACTTGTGATGTTCGGTGTGTGCGTGTGGTGATGTGTGGTAAGTGTGTGTTATACCTTAACATTACTTGTGGAAATCGAGTAAATTCCTGCCAATGCCCCGAAGGTCAACCGCAGATTGAATTTTAGTGAGTGTGGTTTTTTGAATGTTTGATTTGGAAAGCCCGCCCGGATTGTAAATGGCCATGTAACGACTGAATGCAAAAGTGCTGACGGCGATTCCGATAAGTAGTGTGAGTTGGATGGTCCACTTTTTCATGAGTGTATTTTTTTGTTTTCTGTGTTCTGTTTGATAAGACGAAAGTATAAGCGAATTGTTACAGCTTGGGTGAAAAATAGTTTTAAAATACCTTTTTTAACCAATATTAACTTTCCCGCTTTCGTTACACAAAAATACCACGGCTATTGGGCACCGGAAAGTCCTATCCATTGATTAGCCGAAAAAACTCGGTAAAGGGTAGTTTTTGAACGATAAATTGCTAAAGGGTATTGCGCCCCTTACCTTTGCCGGGCTAAAAATGCCATCCATGAACGAAAAATTTGTTGCCCGTATTAAAGCTGAGCTTTCCGAAATTGAAACCGCCGGACTATTTAAGCGTGAGAGGATAATTACCACCCCACAGGGTGCCGAAATAGAAGTTTTAATGCCGGATGGCAATGGCGGTCATCGTCATGTGCTCAACTTTTGTGCCAACAACTATCTTGGCCTTAGCAGCCACCCCAAAGTAATAGAAGCGGCTCATAAAGCCATTGATACCCACGGTTATGGCATGAGTTCGGTGCGTTTTATTTGCGGTACACAGGATATTCATAAAGAGCTCGAGCATAAACTCGCTGAATTTCTCGGAACAGAAGACACCATTTTATATGCCGCAGCCTTCGATGCCAATGGCGGGGTTTTCGAACCGCTTTTTGGCGAAGAAGACGCCATCATCAGCGATGCGCTCAACCATGCAAGCATTATTGACGGTGTGCGGCTTTGCAAGGCACAGCGCTACCGGTACGAACATAATAATATGGACGACCTTGAAGCCAAGCTGAAAGAAAGTCAGCATCTCCGCAGCCGGATTATTGTTACGGATGGCAGTTTCAGTATGGATGGTACGATTGCCCGTCTCGATTTGATTTGCGATCTCGCCGACAAATACGATGCCATTGTAATGATCGACGAATGCCATAGCAGCGGTTTTTTGGGTAAAACTGGCCGCGGCACCCACGAACACCGCGGGGTAATGGGTCGCATTGATATTATTACCGGTACACTTGGAAAAGCATTGGGTGGTGCAAGCGGTGGATTTACGAGCGGCCGCAAAGAGATTATCGAAATGCTGCGTCAGCGCAGCCGGCCATACCTGTTTAGCAATACCGTGGCCCCAAGCATTGTGGGTGCAAGTATTGCAGTACTCAATATGCTTACCGAAACCACTGAACTGCGCGATAAACTGGAGTATAACACGAAATATTTCCGCACCAAAATGACCGAAGCGGGTTTCGATATTAAGCCCGGTGAACATCCCATTGTTCCGGTAATGCTGTACGATGCAGTAGTGGCACAAAATTTTGCATCCAAAATACTCGATGAAGGCATTTATGTAATCGGGTTCTTTTTTCCGGTGGTGGCAAAAGGACAGGCACGCATACGGGTGCAATTGAGTGCGGCGCATACGCAGGTGCATTTGGATAAGGCGATTGCGGCATTTACGAAAGTGGGGAAGGAGTTGGGGGTGATTGAAGGGCAATGAGTGAATGGGTCAATTAGTGATTTGGTGAAATGTGAAACGGTAAGCGTGAATGGGTCTATGAGTCAATGAGTCAATAAGTGAATGGGTGAATTGTGCAACGGCAAACTTTAATGAGTGAATCGGTTAGTGAGTCATTAGATTAATACAGAAGTTGTTAAGTAGCATAACTGAAACTAGACAAATCAGGAATTCAATTCCCGATTTGTCCAGTTTCAGTTATTTTTTGGAATACTAGCTTTTTTCCGAATCATCTTCCTGCCAATATTGTAAACAATTGCAATATTCTCCAAATTCGCATCCATCGGGGTTTCCGGAGCAATAATCAAAAGTGACAAATCCATGTTTCGTAATCATGGTTTTTTCGCTGAGCGTATTTACCATGATTTTGTAGTGAAGATGGGTGGGCAATGTTTCAGGAAAAGAAAATGTAATATTCCAACTGAAGCTCATTTTTTCAAATGCCTTTATAATAATTTGCATATCATCTTCTGTTAATTGTTCAGCAGGTGGAAAATCTGAAACCTGTAAGCCACAAAAATCTCCAAAGCTGTTAGGTGGATCTTCGCTTACATACCGTTCTACTTCTGCAAAATGCTCCGCCATACCTGCATCTATGTCTTCATCATCTTCATCCTTATCAAAAGATAAGAAGGAAGGAAAAATATCATCACCATCCACTTCATCGTCTTTTATTTCCGATGCTGCTTCATCACTCTCTTCTGTTTCATAATGGCTATATAAGGGTTGATTGTCCGGGTATCCGGGTCTTTTAGCATTTTCAATATCTTCCAGTAGGTGGGTTACGTAAGGATGCATAAAGAAATTTATTAGCTAAGTTATGCAAAAAGTAAAATTAGTATACTTACGAAACGGAAGCTATTTCAAATGCTGCGTCTTATCTCATATGCTAAACTTGCTGGTGACTATAAAATGCCTGTAATTGTAAACAGATTGCCTAACGACCCCAGCGGGGTCACATATTTGTAGGTAAATAAGTTTCAATAGTGATTCTCGACCCCAGAGGGGTCGAACATATCTTATGAAGCCTTTTCAAATAGAGTATAAGGAACGTTATCTCTTTGAGTTCTTTGAAGAGTAAGTTAGGATGTTCGACCCCCCTGGGGTCGGGTAGGTATTTGGGTATTGTTTTTTTATAAACATGCGACCCCGCTAGGGTCAAAACATCCTTCAAATCATGCGTTTCCCAATGTGGAGAACAGGATGAGTCATCCAAAAAATACTTGTCTAACGCTGTGAATTATGCTAATGGATAATTTTCCATTGTATATTTTGTTGTGTAATGTTTTCCGTGTAGAGCGCAGCTATAAAAATATAACCTTCAATTCATACAAATTCATCACCTTGCCAGCTACTAATCTCAAATTATGCTACGCCGTCATTTTCTCCGCAACCTCTCTTTTGTTTCCGCAGGATTGGTATTACCGCTGCAAGAGTTATTTGCCCGCTATACTTCTATTAAGCAGCCGCTGATAAAGGGTAAAGTGACTTCCAAAGGGAAAGCCCTTGCCAATATTTCTATCAGCGATGGTTACGACATTGCTCAAACCAATACGAAAGGTCAGTTTACTTTTCAGCCGCACAGTAATGCAAATTTCATTTTCATCATACTACCATCAGGTTTTCAATTTCCGCACAGCAATGGAGTTGCACACTTTTATGCATCCATTGATGCTTCCAAAAAGGAACAGCAGGTTGACTTTGCGCTGGAACCATTGGAAACAAGCGATGACAGGCATGCTTTTATAATTTGGGGCGATACGCAAATACTCGATAAAGATGATGCTAAACAACTCAATGAAATTTCGGCACCGGAAACCAGAAAAGTTATCGCAACACTCGGCAATCAACCAGTTCATGGTATTGCATTGGGTGATCTTGTTTTTGATCAATTTGATCTTTATCCAGATTATAAAGCTGCTGTTGCCAAAACCGGTGTGCCTTTTTTCCAGGTAATCGGAAACCACGATATGGACCTTGGCGCGCGTAGCGATGAGCAAAGCGACAAAACATACCGCGAACATTTTGGCCCGACCTATTTCAGTTTCAATCGCGGCAAAGTGCATTATGTAATACTTGATAATGTATTCAACATCAGGGCAAACCGCGGTTATATGGGTTATATTCCTGAAAACCAACTTGGCTGGCTGGAGAAAGATTTAGCTAATGTAGCTGAAGGCAGCACGGTAATTGTGAGCCTGCATATTCCAACTAAAACAGGCGCTGCAAAGCGGGCGGGTCTTAGCCAGGAAAGTCCCGGTGGAACCACAAGCAACCGGGATATTCTCTATAAAATGCTTAAACCTTTTAATGCCCACATTATGAGTGCACATACCCATGTAAGTGAAAACTGGGTGGACGGCAACCTGATGGAACATAATACGGGTACCGTATGCGGTGCATGGTGGAGTGGTCCCATTTGCAGCGATGGATGCCCGCCGGGGTTAGAAGTGTACCAGGTGAATGGCGATAAACTTTCATGGTATTACTATCCCATCGGTGGAAAAAAGGAAGATCAGTTTCGTTTGTATCCCGTAGGCAAAAGCAGCGAGAAGCCACTTTCCATAGTAGCCAATGTATGGAACTGGGATCCGGCGTGGAAAGTTGAATGGTGGAAAGATGGAACGACCATGGGTGCCATGGAGCAGTTTACCGGTAAAGATCCCTGGGCAAATGAATTATACCTTGGTCCGCAATTACCTTCAAAACATAAATGGGTGGAGCCAAGTCTTACCGATCATCTTTTTGCAGCTTACATCGGAACGGGAGGAGTAAAGGAAGTAGTTGTGAAGGTGACAGATAGATTTGGGAATGTGTTTCAGGAAAGGATTTTGATGAATGCGTGATTGTAAAAATGGTAATAGGTTTATACATCAGGATTGCCTGATGATTCTTTCCCTTATCTTCACTATAGAGATACGAAATGTATAAATAACCAAGAAATTATAAACAGATGCTTATGAAGTATTCTTTACCCGTTTTATTGTTTTTTATCCTTTCGGCCTCAAAAGGACTGGCACAGGGCCGTTTTTACGCACGCACCAATCTACAGCTTGCCATAGATGCCGAAGGATATTGGGTTGGGCCACAGGCAGGGGTTGGAGTAGGTATAAAATGGCCGGGAGGTTTGGGTATTGTTTCAGAATACTATGGTTTTCGGGATAAAGTAGATATTGTGGAGTATGGATGGTTCGAAAAAGGATACTTCAGGCAAAAAACTTTGGCCCTTATGGGTTCCTATTCTTTTGGAAAATCTAAAGATAAGGGGTTGTATCTGATGGCCGGTTTGGCCTATCAAAGCCGTAAATCGGAATTTGAAACTCCATCCGGTGATTGTCCCTATGATAGGAATTTTTTTACACCGGCCTTTGAGTTTGGCCGCAGGTGGCCGGTTGCAAAAAACGGTTACGGTATTTCCGCATCCATTAAGTTTACCGGCCCTATCTCTTATGATAACGAACCTCACATAGCCTATTTCGATCTTCCGGAATCCGATACACAGTATCCTTCATATGTGGGTGGTTCAAGTACCCTTGAAATCTTAACCCAACTCTCCATTGGCATTGTGGTTGACCGGGTTTTTCCGGGTAAAATTGGGAAGAAGGGCAGGTGATAAGATTTAATGATTCTGCCCTTAACTTAAAATTACATTCACTTCCATACATTTTATTTGCCTTTCCTTAGTATTGCGCATTAATACTTATGTTAATGAACGAGAAAACATCTGCAATTTCTATTGAAAATCTTACCTATGCTTTCCGGCAGGGCCAACCCGTATTAAGCAACCTTTCGTTGCAGGTTCCGCAAGGTAGTATTTACGGTTTTTTAGGGCCAAATGGTGCGGGCAAAACCACAACGATGCGGCTGCTTACCGGGCTGTTGCCGCAGCAGGGTGAACACATTCAGTTTTTTGGCCAATCTTTAAGTACGCAGTTGCCGGCACTTTTTCATAAGGTTGGCGCGCTTATTGAAACGCCTTCGCTGTACCTGCATTTAAGCGGATTGGATAACCTGCGGGTGGTGGCACGTTTAAGGGGTATTTCTGAAAAACTTGCCATGCCAGCGCTTGAATGGGTAAGGCTTGACAAAGCGGCCCACAAAAAAGCAGGTCAGTATTCATTGGGGATGAAACAGCGGCTTGCCATTGCCATGGCGCTGCTTTCGGAGCCGGAATTGCTGATGCTTGATGAACCCGTAAATGGACTCGACCCCGCCGGTATGGTGGAAATGCGCGAACTGATGAAGGAACTGAACCGCGAGAAGGGGGTCACCATTTTTATCTCGAGCCATTTGCTGCACGAAGTAGAAAAAATGTGTTCGCATATCGCCATCATCCACCTTGGTTCCGTGCGTTTTCAAGGAACCATGCAGCAATTAGCAGAGCAGGCGGCATCCGAAAAAAGTTTGACCATTACGGTTGATGAAGCTGGTCAGTGGCTCGATAAAGTCAAAGAAAGTCACCCCACGGCAGCCCTGATGCAACCCGACAAAATTCAACTCACGGTAAGCAGTCGCGACGAAGCCGCCGCTATTAACCGGCAATTGGTACAGGCGGGTGCACCGGTTTGCGAACTTCGCCTGCACGATGGCCTCGAAGAATGGTTTATGGAACTTACCGGAAAACAATTAAACATACCACAATGAGCAGTTTATTATATGGGTTCAGGCAGGCATGGCAGGCCGAAAAATTAAAAATAAAAGGTAGCCACATTTTGCTGCTTACGCTGATAATGGGCACGGTTTTTCCGATTTTGTACACAGTAGCAACTTTTTTTGAATCATCTTTTAACATTGGTAACGCGCAGGACCGGTTGCCTTTCAACTTTTTTGAAGAGAAGTTCAATAGCAGTGTACCGGGCTTCGGCTTTTTTTTTTCCCTATGGCACTCATTTTGCTGGCGGCAAGGGTAGCGGCCATTGAGCATAAAACCGATACCTGGAAACTCATTGAAACACAACCCGTGAGCAGGCTTTCCATTTGGATAGTAAAATGGCTGATGTCCTGCGCGCTTTCTGCAATGGTCATTTTAATTTACCTGGTTTTTACCCTGCTGTTTACCGCACTTACCATCCCTGTGCAGGAAGTTCACGATGCAGCCACCTTTGGCATTCCGGTTAAGCACCTGCTTGTGGTGGGTACAAGGCTTTGGATTGCAGGTTTGGGTTTGCTCACCATTCAGTTGGGGCTATCCATCATCATCCGAAGTACGGTTTGGCCCATTGCCATTGGGGTGTTGGCGCTCATTATAACCAATATTGCCGGGGGCAGCAACGAAACCATTGCAAGCCTTTGGCCCTATTCGGTTACGGGTTATACATCAAGGTTTCCCAACGGTAGTGAGATTGGCGCTTTCCTGTTGCCATCGGAATGGCAGGGCTTGCTATGGGTGCTGTTGGCGCCACTTGCTTTTACCCTGTACCATTTCCGGGGATACCTGCGTCAGTCTTTTCGTTTTAGTAAAACATGGGCGGTGAGCTTTGGTGCGCTTGTGGTGCTTGCCATTGGCAGTTGGTGGATACAGCGGCCGGGAAGCCTGCCTTTGCTTGAAAATCGCCCGGTAATAGCCGGCAAAATAGAAGCCGAAAAACTGCCTGATAGCGTAGAGATATTTGCCTTGCCACTTGAGTTTAAGATTAAAACGGTAGCGGTAAAACCCGATGGCAGTTTTCATGCCGAAATCCCACTAATGGGCAGTGTAGAACAGGTGTTTGTGCGAACCGGTTTCAATTTTGGCATTCAGGTATATGCGGGAAGGGGCGATAGCCTGTATTTAAAATGGCGGCAGGGAAACAAGCCCGGCATGCAGGACATAAAAGTGCTGGGAACAGCCATTGCAACCAATCAGTTTATCAGGAATAACAGCAATTCCTGGAGCAGTGTAGGTTATTACCTGGAAAATCCTCAACGGTTGCCCGCGCCGCCGGTATTTTATAAGGAATTGCTGGAAGAATGGCAGGAGAAAGTGGAATATTTGGGTGAATTCAGAACGGCTGATGGCTTTGGGTTAGGCAGTACCATGCGTACACTTCAGGAAAAACTGATTTCAGTAAATTATCTTCAAATGGCTTATTTCAGTTATCCGGAAAAAAGAAACCTGGCTTTAACTGACACAGCTTTAATAGATGCGTTCACCATTATAAAGCCCATTTTGGCAAAAGTGAGCGATTTTGATTCTTCACTTGTGGGTTGGCCGGCCTATCATGAATTTTTAAGAAAATGGGTGGTAAAAGACCTTCCGGTCGGTTTGGATAAGGACAGCGCCTATCTTGCTGTTTTGCTGACGCAGGCTCCGGGTAGAACACGTGATCGGTTGCTGTACGATTTATCATTGAACCAACTCAATTTTGCACGCGACAGCGCAAAGCGGTTTGCTATCCTTCAAAATGCTTCCAATTTGCAGGATCAAAGGTTTTTGGCATCCCTGCAGCAAAAAAATAACGTGCTGAACAGGCTTAGGATGGGTCAGTCCGCACCTTTGTTCAAAGCGCACACTTATGATAATGCAGATGTTAGCCTTGCTAACCTGAAAGGGAAATTTGTAGCTATTGATGTATGGGCAACCTGGTGCGGTCCCTGCAAAACACAATCGCCTATTTTCGAGCGCATCTCAAGCAAGTACAAAGACTATCCCATTAAATTTCTGGCGTTAAGTGTAGATGAAAACCTGAATGCATGGAACCGGCACATGAAAACAAATGCTTCGCAAATTTTGCAATGGCGGGCATTTGGGCTGCAGGAAATGAGGGAATTATATGGGGTAGATGCCATTCCCCGTTTTATACTGATTGATCCGCAGGGCCGCTTTGTAAATGCGCAGTTACCTATGCCGGATGATCCAAACTTTGAAGTGTTGCTGAGGCAGGCGCTTGGGTTGAAGGCGGAGGAAGGGTAGTTCTATTATTAAAAGGTGATAATATTTTTACACGATTTCCGTTTTTGAATCTAAACTTTTTTTATGCCAACCAAGCTACTCTTCATTTCCCTTATTGCAATAGGATTATTTTCCTTTTCCAAAAAAAATAAGGAAACTACCATAGCTATTGAAAATAAAACCTGGGCAAAGTCATGGGGGAAAGTTCAGGAGGGCATTTGGATGCAAAAAACGGAAGTCTCGAATGCAGAATTCAGGTTGTTTTTAAACGACCTGAAAGATAAAGGTCGGTTGGAAGAATGGAAGGCTTTTTACCCCGATACAACGGGCTGGGCAAAGGGTGGCAATGGCACAAAGCCTTATGTTTCATATTATTTCAGTAATCCTTCTTTTAATAATTACCCGGTGGTAAATATTACTTATGAGGCAGCTACTGCCTATTGTGAATGGCTTTCGAAACAATATACAGGGATTAAAAAACAACCATTTGGCAAAGTAATTTTCAGGTTGCCCACACATGAAGAGTGGAAAAAAGCTGCTTCTTCGGGCAACGAGGATGGCAGGCAATTTCCCTGGAATGGTTTGTACCTGCAAAACAACAGAGGCGAGCGTCTTTGTAATTTCAGGCCAGATAGTATGTCAAATTATCTGGGGGATGCCGGGGGTAAAAAGCAAAATGTGGCTCAATCGGCACCGGTAAACATCACCAAGATTACTGCCCCCGTCAATTCCTTTTTTCCCAATGATATAGGATTATATAATGTTTGTGGCAATGTTGCTGAAATGCTTTCTGAAAAAGGTTTGGCGGCAGGTGGCAGTTTTGAAGATTTCGGTTATAATGTACGCATACAAAGTACAAAGGATTTTAGCGGGGCAACCCGTGATATTGGTTTTCGGGTGCTAATGCAAAGCGCCGCTCCTTTATAAAAATTGTATTTCCCTTTGACCTGTATGCCAGTATTCCTTGAAGGCTTTTTTTGGCAGGAAAAGGGCTGTTACTCCTTGTAGGCAACTGTTTTCCCCTTAGGGTTGATATTATTTCATTTTCTTCTAAAAGGGTCTATATCCTAAATTTTGGTTTGCCGATAGTAAGATTTATCGCCCTTTCCCAAACCTTATGATGGTAAGTTGGGTTTTAATAGCCAATTTTGCACGAGTTATGAAACAACGGATATACGGGCTGCTTATCTGCAGCAGCATCTTTCTTTTTGCCTGTAATACTAATAATGTTACGCAGGATAATGATTTGAAGAAGTATTTTGATGATGCCGGGGTGGAAGGCACATTCGGCATTTTCGATAATGCACAGGGACAATTTACCGTTTATAACCTTACCCGGTTTCGGGATAGTGTCTATCTGCCAGCTTCCACTTTTAAAATTTTTAATTCGCTTGCTGCCTTGGGTACCGGTGTCATTTTTAATGATACCGTAGTGGTGCCGTGGGATGGCGTGGTAAGAATGGGCCTTGGTGGCGATACTATGCATCAGTGGAATAAGGACATGAATATGCAGGAAGCCTTTGAAGTGAGCAATGTGGGTTTTTACCAGGAAATGGCACGCAGGATTGGGAAAGATACTATGCAATTGCTGCTGGACAGTGTTGGGTTGGGACGCCGTTACGACACCTTCCGGATTACGGATAATATTGATAAATTCTGGCTCGATAATTCCCTGAAAGTGACTGCTGATGAGCAGTTGGGGTTGGTGAAGCGCCTATACTTTAAGCAATTGCCTTTTCAAAACCGTGAACAGGAAATGGTAAAAGCCATGATGATTCGTGAGCGGAATGACAAATATATACTTGCTTATAAAACAGGTTGGGGAACTACAGAAAATGGGACCCAATTGGGCTGGTTAGTTGGCTGGATTGAAGAAAATAAACATGTTTATCCTTTTGTAATGAATATTGAAACTTCCGATGCCAACATTAATATGGTGGAAGTTCGTTTGAAGATTATGCGTGGCATTTTAACCCAAATGGGCTTTTTTGAAGGACGTAAATAAACCATCCTATATTTAAATGCCTTTACAATTTGAACATATCGAGTATGGATGGTTACTCATTCCGGTGCTGGTATTAACCTGGCTGCTTTGGTATGCATGGGAAAAACGGAAGGCAGCTATACGAAAGAGCATGGCTAATCCTTCCCGGCTCCTGAGTACATTATTGGTAGGTTATAACCCTGCCGATGCAAAAAGGAAACTGGCCTTTTTTTCAATTGCTACTTTAGGTTTAGTGCTTGCCATAATGAATCCACGTATAGTGAGTGAGAATGCCAATGTGCCCATGCAGGGCATACAGGTGATGATTGCCATGGATATGAGCAATAGTATGCTGGCGACAGATATAGCACCTAACCGCATGGAAAGAGCCAGGAATTTTGGAATAAAACTTGCGAATGCATTGGGTGGAAATAAAGTGGGACTACTAGCTTTTGCCGGCGAGGCGCGTTTGCAAATGCCGCCAACCACCGATATCAGTGCCATTGTTCAGGGTCTGCAAACGCTAAGCCCCGAAAGTGTGCCGTTGCAGGGTACCAATGTAGAAGCGGCGCTGGATGAAGCCAACAGAACGATGTCGGGCAATGTAACATCCTATAAAGCCATGGTGCTGGTTACCGATGGTGAAGAACTGGAAGGTGCTGCCATTGAAAAGGCAAAAGCCTACGCCGATGAAGGTATGGTGCTGTATGTGGTGGGTGCGGGTACGGAGGAAGGTTCGCTACTTACGAATCCTGAAACAGGACAGCCTGTTTTGGACGATAATAATCAGCCGGTTACAAGCAGGCTAAATCCTGCTTTATTACAGGAATTGGCAACCGTTACGGGTGGATCTTTTTTAATGCTCGATGATGTAAATAGTGCGGTAGAAGCAACCGCCAATACCCTTTTTAACCTTTCAAAAATAGCCGTACCCAATCCATCCCTCGTAAATTATTACAGCTTTTCACCATGGATATTGCTCATTGTTTTTCTTTTACTCACCCTGGAAGTTTGGAAAAATGCCATCCTTTCATTTACGCATAATAGAAAGTTACAAAAGGCTTCTTTGGTAGCCGTTATTTGCCTTGGTGCCGTAAGTGGTTTGCAGGCGCAAAATGTAAAAAAGTCCTTGAATGAAGGAACCGAAGCTTATAAAAATGGTGATTGGAAAACCGCTCTTGCAGCATTTGACAGGGTATTAATGGATGAACCCGGGAATGTGCAAGCCAAATTTTACAGGGGTCTTACGCTGTTTAAAGATGGTAAACTTGAAAAGGCAGCATCAGATTTCGGGGAAATGGCAGCAAGCGGTGTAGATGCTGAAAAACAAGCAGCCGGATATAACAATGCAGGTATTGCTTATGCGCAGAATAATAAATTAGCGGAAGCCATTTCGGCACTTAAGCAAGCGCTGAAGGCTAATCCTTCGGATGCAGAAATACGGCAAAACCTGCAAAAGGCGCTAATGGAGCAAAAGAAGCAAAATCCCCCTGATGAAAAGGATGGGAAAAAACCACCGCCACCCATGAAAGAAGATGATGCCAATAAAAAACTCCAATCGCTGATGGATGAAGAAAAGCGAACGCGTGAAAAAATGAAACCTAAGCCCGGAGCCGGCGGGGAAGGTAAACGTTGGTGATAACAGGAATATTTTTTCCGAAGCCCATCCTTATAATTATTGTTATGTTACTTTGACAACCTACAAAAAGTGAATAAATAATATGCAACTATACACCGCTTCACTTACCGAATATAAAAGACTTAAGACCCGCGAAGTAAATATCGGGGGCCTTCTCCTGGGAAACTATAACCCCATAAGGGTGCAAACCATGACGACCACCGATACCATGGATACCGCGGCAACGGTGGAGCAAAGCATACGATGCATTGAAGCAGGCGCCGAATTGGTTCGCATTACAGCACCAAGTAAAAAAGAAGCTGAAAATTTATTGCATATAAAAAATGCATTACGCAGCAAGGGTTATCAAACACCTTTAATTGCTGATATTCATTTTACCCCAAATGCGGCTGAAATTGCAGCCCGAATCATTGAAAAAGTACGGGTAAACCCGGGTAACTACGTTGATAAAAAAAAGTTTGAGCAAATAGATTATACCGATGGGGAATATGCCGAAGAAATTGACCGTATCCGCGAGAGATTTTCGCCATTGGTAAAAATATGTAAGGAATACGGTACAGCTATGCGCATTGGTACCAACCATGGCAGCCTGAGCGATCGTATTATGAGCCGCTATGGCGATACGCCCATGGGCATGGTGGAAAGTGCTATGGAGTTTTTGCGCATTGCCCGTGGTGAAAGCTACCACAATATTGTGTTGAGTATGAAGTCGAGTAACCCGCAAGTAATGGTGCAGGCTTACCGCATGCTTATCAGGCAAATGGATGAAGAATTTGGTGAAATTTATCCATTGCATCTGGGCGTAACCGAAGCCGGCGACGGTGAAGATGGCCGCATAAAAAGTGCAGTGGGTATTGGCACTTTGCTGGAAGATGGAATAGGGGATACGATACGTGTAAGTCTTACCGAAGACCCCGAATTGGAAATACCGGTTTGCAGGGATTTGGTGAAAAGGTATGCTTTCGGTGTGCAAAATGCGGTTCCTGAAAAATCGCCTGTTATGGCTCCTATTCCGGCTTTTGATGACGGATTAAAATATTCTCCTTTCAACTACAACCGCCGTCAATCTTTTGCCGTAGGTAACATTGGCGAAAGGCAGGTGCCTGTTGTAATTGCCGACCTGAGTAAGTTAGAATTTATTACCCCTGAGCGTTTGCAATCTGTGGGTTATACTTACAACCCGGTAACGGATAAATGGACGATAAGCGACCTCGCAGCGGATTTTATTTTTACCGGGAAGGAAGAACTCGATTTTGCATTGCCCGGTACCTTGAAAGTAATTACATGGCCCGGACATTGGGCTCTGGCTGATGATAAGGATAAATTTTTTCCCATTTTTGAAGCGCAGGGGTATGTTGAAGCTGAATTGAAAAGCAGTGTATTGAATTTTGTGATGTTGGATTGTTTTAGCGATGATACCACCATAAACGATTTTACTTTTTTAGATGAGATTGCAAATGATCCAACCGTTGTTATTTGCCTGAGTAGTAAACGGAATAATGCCATGCAGGCCATCCGTCGCATGTTTATGGAATTACAGGCACGCGGTATCAAAAACCCGGTGGTATTGATAACGGATAGTAACTGGCAAACAGCTGATGAGCATTTGATTCATTATGCTACTGAAACAGGTGCATTATTCCTGGATGGATTTGGAGATGGCATTTGCCTTGGTATGACGAGTAATTCCTATGGCTTATCAAACACCGTAAATGCAAGCGGTCGAAATTATCTAAGCAATGCAACCCCCGAACAGTTTATAAATAACACAGCCTTTGGCATTTTACAAGCCACACGAACAAGGATTAGTAAAACGGAATATATCAGTTGTCCAAGTTGCGGGCGTACCCTTTTCGATTTACAGGAAACCACCAATAAAATACGCAGCCGTACCCATCACCTCAAAGGAGTAAAAATTGCCATTATGGGTTGCATTGTAAATGGTCCCGGTGAAATGGCAGATGCCGATTTTGGCTATGTGGGAAGCGGTGTTGGGAAAATTACCTTGTACAAAGGCAAGGAAATTGTGAAGCGCAATGTAGATAGTGATGTGGCAGTGGATGAATTGATTGATTTGCTGAAAGAAAATGAAGCATGGGTAGAGCCCGCATAACATATTTGCCGCTTATACTATTTACCTGGAAACTACCTGATGTGAAAATTATATTTAGGTAACCATTTTTTCTGATGAAAATATTCTTCCTTTCGGGTCTCCTTTTTTCATTGTTTTGTACCAGTAGTTCCCCTTTTTTAAATACAAATATCAAGTCGGTACACTGGCATTTGGTAAAGCCATTACCTGTTTTGAATCCTGCATTCAAAGGATTATACCAGGGATACTTCGGGCAATCTCCCATTGAAATTAACCTGGAAGCCGTAGATGACAATGGCATCGCTTCGGGTTATAGCCTGCACAAGGGGCTTAAACGGCCATTGAAGGGAACATGGGAAGCGATATCAAATTCAAGCAAGGCAAAGTTTATGCTCCATGAGCCGGGGGATAATAAATTTGACGGTCATTTCGAAATACAAATAGATTCGGTTACTTACGAGGGTGAAGGTGTATGGTATCCTAAAGCTGGCAGTGGATTGGGCGAAGTAATAGTGACCATAAAAAAGCAATAAGGGTTGTGATTGATGTTATCTTTTTTTCCAAAAATAAAAAACAGCGCTTTCAATTTTCCCCTTTTATTCAATATCAGATTTCGCATCGTCTGCATCCAGCAGAATCCTTACTGTTTCAGGTAAAAATTTCTCCATCATTTCACCCGGTTGATAATTCAGGAATCAATGTCGTTTACTTAAGCGAAAATAAGGTGTGTGGATAATAAAGTTCTTTGACAACTAATATAAATCATTGGTGGTTTTTACTTTTACAGGGTTATGGGGGCATATTTAATTTAGAAAGCCCTTTAAAGAGTGA
>JBGSLS010000008.1:0-8787 GCA_041740575.1 Chitinophagaceae bacterium
CCTGGTGGTCCTGGTGGTCCCGGCGGTCCGGGCGGTCCTGGTCCCGGTGGCCCTGGTCCTGGTCCCGGACCTGGTGGGCCTGGCGGTCCAGGTGGTCCTGGTGGTCCGAGTGGTCCCGGTGGTCCTGGCCCTGGTGGTCCTGGTGCGCCTGGTGGTCCCGGTGGTCCCGGTGGTCCCGGGGATCCTGGTGGCCCAGGTGGACCTGGAGGTCCCGGTGGACCTGGTGGGCCTGGCGGTCCTGGTGGTCCCGGTAATTGCGGCGCTCCGAGTGGCGGAAGTTTTGCTGCCTGTAAAGCTATTCCATGGCTTGTAGGTTGTGGACTTACCGGTTATGGATGTTATACCTTATTTATTTCGGGTGGTGCAAAACTTGGCCTCGTAGGGGGACTTATTGGAGCTATTGGTGGTGCAACGGTTGGTGCCATTGGAGCGGCATTTATCTGCGGCTATGGTCTTGGTACCTGTGCACAGGGTGAAACAACGCTTCCGGGTAAAATTGTGAAAAAAATAATTTGCCGACCGGTGGTGGCATCCTGTGATCCAAATGAAATACAAGGACCGCCTGGTTATGGGTCTTCCAAATTTGTATCAGTAAACGAAACGTTGCCATATACTATTTTATTTGAAAATGATCCAGAGTTTGCAACGGTTCCTGCTCAACGCGTTACCATAACCAAGAAGCTTTCTGATAAATATGATATTGGATCATTCAGGATTTCTGATCTTGGGTTTGGACCTTATACTTTCTCGGTTCCTGCAGGTCTTTCGCAGTTTACAACGCGTCTCGATCTTCCAGATTCGGTGGGTATAGATGTTAACCTTGCGGCAGGTATTGATATTGTAAACCGCGAATTGTTCTGGATTTTGCAAAGTATAAATCCTGCTACCGGATTACCACCGGATGATGCTTTTAAAGGTTTCCTTCCTGTAAATGATACCACTGGTATTGGAGAAGGTTTTGTGAATTATACCATTAAACCACGCAGCACGGATCAAACAGGTGATAGCCTGAAAGCGAAAGCAAGTATTGTATTTGATATAAATGCACCCATTGAAACGAACGAAGCTGTAAATATTATAGATGCCTATCCGCCAATATCTACCGTATTACCCAATGTTACCGTAGAGTTCAATAGTTTAATTACGATGAACGTGGATATAGATGATGATTTGGGTGGCAGCGGTGTACAACACTATGACATGTATGTAAGTGAAAATGGCGGTGCATTTGTAAAGTTTGATAGCCTGCTTACAAATCCTGTAGTTTCATTTACGGGTACACCTGGAAAAACCTATTGTTTCTTTAGCCTTGGCACCGATAATGTAAACAATATTGAGAGTCTGAAAAATGCATGTGAATTAACCGTTGTATTGAAGGATCCAGCATTGCCGGTAACATGGCTGAGTTTTAGCGGTAGTCAGCAGCAAAATGATGTTAAACTCGATTGGGCAACATCCAGCGAAATCAATGTTAGTCATTTTGTATTGGAACGTTCCTTAAATGGTGTACAGTTTGAAAGTGTTACACAGGTAAAAGCTAAGGGTGGGTCTGAAATAATAACTAGATACCAGTATTTGGATACAAATGCTGCGCAACTTGCCACATCGAGAGTTTTCTACCGCCTGCGGAAAGTTGATAAGGATGGAGCTATTGGTTATTCCATAACGGTTAGTGTACCACTTAACAAGGCTCAGCAAAACTTGATTGTAAATGCTTATCCTAATCCTTTTGAAAAGGAAATAAGGACAGAAGTTATTACGGTTAAACCGGGCGATATGGTAAGAAGCATTGAATTAGTAAATGTTTCAGGCAAAATAATTTATACAAAGAAGGTACAATTACCTGGCACACAGGTTATTAACCTTGATCGCCTGGAATCATTGCCAAAAGGTATTTATATTTTGAAAGTGGTAGTAAACGATGAAGTAAGAACCATAAAGATTTCTAAGTTGTAATCCGTACTTCTTTTTCTTTAATTGCTTTATGAAAACAGCGCATTTCTTTTGAAGGATTGCGCTGTTTGCTATTATTCGTATAGGTTGATTTACAGTTTAAGTTTAGCTAAGCTTCCACCTTTTGCAAATAGCCGGTCAATGCTTTTTTCTACACCAGGATCCGTTTGCACTGGTGGTGCATGATGTGGTTTTATCCGTGCATCAATGATCAATGGCCCCCTGCAGCCCCAATGTTTGTTTTCGGTAAATGCATTTACACCATATATATCATGGCTTGGATTGCAGCGCGTGTAAGTAACCCACAGGTAATTGCGTAGGGTGGCCGCTGTAAAACCTGCATCATCGCACAGCACAATGAATGGTGTGGAATTAAGTTGGTGCAGTCCATCAGCTATGTTTAGAACTGCCTCGTTAATACCCTTGTTTAGTTTTTCAATTTCGCTATGCGCATTTTGATAAGTGGTAAACGCAGGAGCTGTAATGGCAACCACACCCGGCATGCATATTTGTGGATTTGCAAAACCCCGGATGGAAGATAAAACGCGGGGTATTTCAGTTGCAAGGCTGCGGATTTTTTCGCCATAGGCGGCAAAAACAACCTTACTGCCACTATTAAGACCGGTGCCACTGTAATCAAGTGTATCAATGGTCGTATTGGTGTAAAAATGGATATCTCTTGAAAGATCCATGCGTTCCAACACATACTCCATAAAATTGCTTACATCATGGGTATGCAGTTGATTGGTTTCATCGGCCGTAATAAATAGGAATTTGGCAAGACTTAATTGTCCGGTGCCCAAAATATGGTTGGCGATAGTGAGCAATTCAGCGGGCTGCTTAGTGGGCATATAAGGGGTATATCTTTCGCTGCCAATGGCCAAAAGCAGCGGATGTACACCTGATGCATCCACGGCATGTACTTCTTTCACACCGGGTATTTCCTGTGGAATGGCATCACCTGTCATTTCATGGATAAGCTGTCCGAAGCTTGTATCTTCCTGCGGTGGGCGGCCAACCACAGTAAACGGCCAAATGGCATTCTCTTTGGCATATACTTTATGCACCCGCATGAGCGGGAAATCATGCTTCAGGCTATAATAGCCCAAATGATCGCCAAACGGACCTTCGGGTTTGTTTTCACCGGGATAGACTTCGCCTGTTATCACAAAATCGGCATCGGTACTTACGCAAAAACCATCGCGGTAAGTATAGCGAAACCGGCGGCCTCCCAACACTCCGGCAAAAGTCATTTCACTGAGTCCTTCTGGCAATGGCATGACCGCAGCAACAGAATGCGCAGGTGGACCACCCACAAAACAGCTCACTTTTAAGGGTACTCCTTTTTTATTGGCCTTGGTTTGGTGCACACCAATGCCTCGGTGCAATTGATAGTGCAGCCCAATTTCCTTATCGGTTTCATAATCGTTTCCGTTAAGCTGAATTCTATACATGCCAAGGTTCGATTTCATAATGCCCGGTTGGTCAATGTCTTCGGTGTACACCTGTGGCAAGGTAACAAAGGCACCACCATCCATGGGCCAGTGCTTTATGAGCGGGATGTCTGAAATTTTTATTTCGTTGGCAAGTACGGGCTTAGTCAGCGGATTTTTTAGCGGTAATGCTTTAATGGCGGCTAGCCCAGCACTAAAATTTTGCAAAGGAGATTTGATGGCTTTTATGGGATCGTTTTTAAGCTGAACCATTTGCTGAACGAGTGCAAGTGTGTCCCTGAATATAAATTTGCTTCTTTCCAGGGTGCCGAAAATATTGGATGCGGCCCTGAATTTAGAACCTTTTACCCTTTCAAAAAGCAGGGCAGGGCCACCGGCTTCGTATACACGAAGGTGAATGGCGGCCATCTCAAGGTTGGGGTCAACTTCTTCTTTTATTCTTACCAAATGCCCGTTATTTTCTAAATCTACCAAGCATTCTTCGATTGTTTTGTAAGCCATAGTGCAAATATCAACGCTTAAAGGATAGATAAAGTTTTAGGATCCTGGTCTCATGATGTTAGGTCATTTTGTGTTGAAATATTTTTAAGCAAACCTTGTACATTCACTTGTGATGCTGAAAGCGATTTTTATCGGATATTTGCCATCTAAAAAAATCAGAAATAATATGAAATCGATACGCCTGTTTCTTTTTATAGCCTTATCCTTTACTGGAATTTCATTGTTTGCCCAGGAAAAAACCGACAGTTTCACTGTATTTGGCAATTGTGGTATGTGTAAAAGCCGCATTGAAAAAGCTGCCAAAGCCGAAGGTGCAACTGCTGCTTTATGGAATAAGGATACTAAAATGCTGACTGTAACTTTCGATGCATCCAAAACTTCTAATGAAGCTATTCAAAAGAAGGTTGCTTCTGTAGGCCATGATACCGAGCAATTTACTGCACCGGAAAAAGTGTATGAAAAACTACCAGGTTGTTGCCTGTACGAACGTAAAGCAGATACCAAAAAACCTGAATAACCTTAGGTCAATGCCGGTTTTATAACACAACCTATTAGACATTTACCGATTTACAGCTTACCATGGGCTATTTTCAGCGCCCTTGATGGTTATGCATTTCCCTAATTTTACGCCCCGTTATTCTTTTTTTGAACAAATTACTGAATGAAGTACCAAACCGAAATAGCACGCAGGAGAACCTTTGCGATTATTAGTCACCCCGATGCGGGTAAAACCACGCTTACTGAAAAGCTGCTGCTTTTTGGAGGCGCTATACAAACAGCAGGTGCGGTAAAAAGCAATAAGATCAAGAAACATGCGACAAGCGATTTTATGGAAATCGAACGTCAGCGTGGTATCAGTGTGGCTACTTCGGTAATGAGTTTTGAATACAAAGGCATCCTGATAAACCTGCTCGATACACCCGGTCACAAGGATTTTGCGGAAGATACTTACCGTACATTGACCGCTGTAGATAGTGTAATATTGGTAATAGATAGCGTGAATGGCGTGGAAGAACAAACCCGCCGGCTGATGCAAGTAATCAGCATGCGTAAAACACCGGTTATAGTGTTCATCAATAAAATGGACCGCGATGGTAAAAACCGTTACGATCTGTTGGAAGAAATTGAAAAGGAGTTGAAAATTCATTTGCACCCTATGACATGGCCCATCAACAGCGGCAAGGATTTTAAAGGGGTGTATGATCTTGATAAAAAAAGTCTCGTGCTGTTTGCCGCAGGTACCAAAGCGTTGGATGAAGATGTAGTGGAAATAAAGGACCTTGGAAGTGAAATATTGGATAAAAAGATAGGGGAGAAGGATGCAGCCACCTTGCGTGATGATGTAGAACTCGTAGACGGCGTGTATGGCGAACTTGATACCGAAGATTATCGTATTGGCGAAACAGCACCCGTTTTCTTTGGCAGTGCCGTAAATAATTTTGGTGTACGCGAAATGCTGGAAACATTCATCCGGATTGCCCCCGATCCTCAGCCTCGCGCTACCACCAATCGTTCGGTAGACCCGGGTGAAGCTAAAATGAGTGGTTTTGTTTTTAAAATTCATGCCAATCTAGATCCCAAACACCGCGACCGTATAGCCTTTTTGCGTATTTGCAGCGGCAGGTTTGAACGTAATAAATACTTTCACCACGTAAGGCTCGATAAGGACTTCCGTTTCAGCAACCCCTACACCTTTATGGCGAGGAGCAAGGAAGTACTCGAAGAAGCCTTTCCTGGTGATGTAGTTGGCTTGTTTGATACCGGAAACTTTAAAATTGGCGACACGCTTACTGAAGGCGAAGATTTTTACTTTACCGGCATTCCTACTTTCAGCCCCGAAATATTTAAGGAAGTGGTGAATAAGGACCCGATGAAAACCAAGCAACTTGAAAAGGGCCTGATGCAGTTAACTGATGAAGGAGTTGCACAGTTGTTTTCGCAGTTCGGAGGCAATAAAAAAATTATCGGTTGTGTAGGTGAATTGCAGTTTGAAGTGATTCAATACCGCCTGCTACATGAATACAGCGCATCGGTACAGTTTAATACACTTCCATATTTTAAAGCCTGCTGGATAACAAGTAAAGATGCAAAGAAGCTGGAAGATTTTACACGGTTTAAAATGCAGAATATTGCCGAAGACAAGGACGGGCATCTCGTTTACCTTGCGCAAAGCGAATGGTTTTTAAATACTGAGCGAACGAATAATCCGGATATTGAGTTTCACTTTACGAGTGAGGTGCATAAGTGAAATAAGGAATAATTAATAAGGAATAAATAATAAGAAAGTGAGTGCTCGTGTGTAATAAACAAGCTCGTTTTCAAGTCTTAACGGTGTCTCCTATCGGGCTTGCCTGACGGTGGGCAGGGACACGGCCTAATAATTTCTCTTCAAAAAAAATCTGCGAAAATCTGGCAAATCAGCGGGAGCATATAACCCGCAGATAACGCAAATCATCGCAGATAAATAATCTTACTACTTCGCATACGGAATATGTGTATCCATAAACCGCTTTGCCGTTGCATTCCAATCATTATAAGCATCATTACGACTCTTGTTTAGTGATTGAATGGTTTGATTATACTTCTGCTGCGTTTTATTAATTTCATCCACTGCCGCATTGTATTTGTCAATTTCCTTTTTATCATTTTTAGCTTTGGGATTGCGTTCGAAGTTTTTTTGAATGGCTTCGAAATCTTCTTTTTTCAGTATGTAATCGGTATAGCTATCGAGCATGCCGGCTTCTTTCCTGAAAAACTCAAGGGCACGGCGGCAGGAGCCTTTGAGCGATGCATCGCCACCTTTGAAGGATTTAAGCGTATCAAGTTTCCCAAGTCCTTCAAGCGAATACTTTAGCAGCGATCCTTTTATTTGCTCAACCGCAGTAAGGTTTTCTTTTTCCATCGCTTCGAGCAACTGATCGTCGTGTATGGATGCTTTAAAGAAAATGAGATATACCATTTCGTAGTAGTCGTTCACTTCACCAATCTTACCCATTTTTTGACCCTGCTCGGTTTTGGGGCCTTCCACAAGATTTATGTTGTTGTTCTTGCAGTACACTTCTACTATTTCATCATATTCCTTTTCGGCTTCATCCATTTTTTCATCAATCTTCTTTTTAAACAAAATATAAGCTTCCATGGCATCATAGCTTTGCTCGGCTATTTCTTCCATATTCACTATTTTGGTATAGTCTTCCCTTTGAATACTCTCCACAAGTTTCAGGTATTTTTTAGTGCCTTCGTGCAGGCTTTTATCGCCTTTGTAATAAGGGATTTCGGCCATTGCATAACGGAAATTATTGATCTGATCGAGATAGGCCTGATGTTTTTTCTCTGCTTTTTTAATTTTTGAGCCATGTGAAATTTCGCTCATGTAAATGAGATACTTATTGTTCAGTAAATCCATTTGTGCATTTATTTTTTCCAGGTTGGAAGCCGGATTGTCGGCGGGTTGTGCGGTTAGCTGTAAGCAGGCTACAAGTGTTCCAAGCATCCATAATGTAAATTTAGAATTCATGGTTTTCGGTTATTTGTTTTGGTTTATAAAATGCGTGATAGTACAAAAAAGGCTGAGCGAATGTAAGGGTCTGTTGCCAAATCATCGAGCAACCATTGATTGATTTCTTTTTGATAAGCATTATCCAATTCCAGTAAACGCCGTGTGTAGGATGTGTTATCAATTTGTAATGAATCATTGATTTTTCCGGGGTTAATTCCTTCGTCAAAGGAAGGAGTGCTACTTTTTTCATAGGCAGCATAGGCTTCCCATTGCAGCGGAATTTTTCTTTCCGCAACCTGAATTTTCATATCGGTAACCCATTTTTCCAGGCCGGAAAAATAAGTATCCTGTAAAACTTCTTTTTGCAACGCCATCAGTTTTTCATTTGCATACACCATTGTCAAAGGCAAGTAGGGTACCGATTGCGCAATGGTATCGGCCGGCAAAGCATAATCAAGACTGCGTTCAGTGTACGACATCGATGCAAAAGCGTCGGGTAATTGCACGTCGGGAGTTACGCCTTGTAATTGATTGGTTTCACCGCTTACCCGGTATATTTTCCCCATGGTAACTTTTACATAATCATCGTATTTTTTCGCGGGGTTGTACTTCTTTCCATCAATATCACGGTTGGTAATAATAGTGGTATCAAGCGGCAACATAACCTGCATGGTGGCTTTTCCAAAACTTGGGCTGCCCATAATGATGGCGCGCTTGTAATCTTGCAGTGTAGCGGCTACAAGCTCGCTTGCAGATGCACTTTGCCCGTTTATGAGTACCATCAAGGGCCCGTCGTAAATGGAACCGCGCGAAGGGTCTTTCATTGTAGCGCGTTCACCTGATGTATAACGAATGATACTCATGGGGCCTGCTTCAATAAATATGCCGGCGATTTCCACTGCTTCCTGTACACTGCCTCCGCCATTGTAACGCAAGTCCAGTATAAGACCTTCAATTTTTTCCCTTTTCAACTTTATAATTTCCTTCGATAAATCGTTGGCACAACCCGAACCGGATTGATCGTCCCAACTGGTATAGAAAGATGGTAGGGATATATAACCAATTTTCTTACTGCCTTTCAACAGGTAGCCGCGCACAATATTTTCTTCATTTTGCGCTTCCTGTTTTTGTAGTTTCACCTGCCTTGTGCTACCATCAGCCGACTTAAGGGTTAACTCTATTTCTTCCTGACCGGCTTCATCGAGTATTTTGCTTACCGCTTCATAGCCCTGTTCTTTTACGTGTGTGACTTGAACCAAAGCATTCGTGCTTTGGATGCTCTATGACAGATGGAAGACATTGAATAGAAAGGAGAACATGGTGCGGTGTTCAAGTGAATCGAACCAACTGACCATCCCGGTATAAACAATGAATTGTACT
>JBGSLS010000009.1:0-34108 GCA_041740575.1 Chitinophagaceae bacterium
GTGTTTTTCACCAACGGCTCCAAAACCACTGCGAAGTCGAAATCTTTCTACGAATAAATAAACGACATCCCCTAATTTAGCCCTACAAATAGTTCTTTGAGAAGCCACACATTATTATCCGTTCGGGTTAACAATGGCGGGCATTAGCAGTAAGGCGGCAGGGAAACTTGAGAATAAGTTTAAATACAATGGTATTGAACATACTACTGAATTAAACCTAAATCAATATGATGCTTTTTATCGGACACTTGATCCACAGATTGGAAGGTTTTGGCAGATAGACCCAGAAACAGAATCGTTGGATGAGTATTCTCCATATGTTAGCATGTATAACAACCCCATTATAAATGTCGATCCGCTTGGTAATTTTGGTTCGAAATTTGGAGCATGGTTGCATAAAGTATTTAGTGGAGGGCAATCAATAGGACAGAATAAGTGGGGCGAGTGGTATGTGAGAAAGGTTTCAGTATCCGAAGATGGTTCAGCAAATATTTCCTTAGCCTATGGTAAAGGCCGAGATATGTATTCAACAGCCAGCGAAGCGCTTGTTAGAGATTATACAGTAATGGCGGACATTGAGATGAATGGAGAAAAGTCCATGTATCAAATGTACGATTCACCAAAAGAAGCAGGGAAAGGTGCATTGAGTATAGGAACTGGGGTACTTCCTATTCCAATGGTGAGTAGTGGGACTATTGCCATAAATACCGCGAAACTTGCAAGTAAAGGCAGAACCATTATACAGAATATAAGCAAAAGCTTATCAATTCAAAAACAAGCCCGACATTTAGCAACAACTGCTAAACAGGGTGGTAGCTACTTGAATAGTGTAAATGATGCACAAAAGGTTTTGGACGCAGTTCATTCATGAGAAGCAGTTTTCCTTGGAACAACTAAAACTGGTCATGCCGTTTTCAGATATAGCGGTGTAACAGGAACAAATGTTAATGCAGGTGTAGGTATTTCAGCTCAGCCAACTAATATTTTTATGATTAAGGGTACAACTTATCCAACTGTTGTGCCAACAAGTCCTGCATGGTTACCTAAATAGATTTAACTTATGAAATATGATTTGGGGTATTTGAATACCAAGTATACTTTGATAGGTTTATTCATGCTTAAAGCATGCAGGAATTTATTAGATGTTAGCTACAGTAAAAATGATAAAGAGCTAATAATTCAGGTTGTTTTATTGAATGGTAAAACACTTTCAGACGAAGTAAAGAAGGATTTGCATATTAGTTTTCCTGAATTTGAAATTACGATAAAAGAGTTGACAATAACAAAAGAGTCGTTTAATGAAAGTAAAGGAGAGTGGGAACCCAAGAATTATAAATGGCTGGACACTAGTGTCCGGTTAAATTAGGTTCATTTTAATTTGTTTGCATTTCAGTTCTTTGACATCTTGATAGATTGGGCTCCGTAGTAAGTCAATCAGGCTAGTTTTATCCAGCAGGGAGACACTCAAAATTTGTAATATTTCATAATTTGAATGATTTAATTTGAGTTCATTTTTAATAATTGCTACAAGAGTGTAAGTTGATACAGCTATATAAACTTGTGTTTTGACTGCATTAAATGATGTCCCCCAGAACGATTTAATTTTCAAATGCTGCTTTATCCATTTAAAGAATAACTCAACTTTCCACCTGTATTTATATAGGAGTGCAATTTCAGTTGCGCTTTGATCGAAGTTATTGGTTAAGAAAACAAAATACCGCTCCAGCTCAGCATCAAAGTATTTAATTCTTCTAAGATATTTTGGGTATGCTTCTCTGGATTTCTGCCCTTTCAGCCTAACTGTTTGGTCACATATCACACCATTAGATTTATCAGGCTTTACAGAACTTACCCTTGTGAAACTAAAATTTTCTTTTGCCCTTGTGACAAAGTATGCCAATGCCATATCGATGTTATTCAGGCGTTTAAAATCCACATACGCTTTGTCCATAATGTAGAACCCGCCTGCTTCGTAGGGCAAAACATCCAATGCGTTAACATCATGCACACTGCCTTCTGTAATATGTATGAATGTAGGAATTGAGGTCTTAACATCTAAAAGGGTATGTATCTTTATAGCACCTTTTGCCGTTCGGAAAGTTGCCCACCAAAATACATTCAGGCAAAGGTCTATTGTGGTGGAATCGAAGGCATACACATTGCCTGGTACATTGAGACTAAAATCTTCATCACCTTTAATAGTACGCCTGGCAAAAGCAATCATTTCATAAGCAAAAGTTTCATAAATCTGACAATCTCGCAATTCATTAGCACTCGCAAGATTAGAACGAGAAACATTTTTTCCAAAGCCTAAATGATAGTATTTGCCAGTATGGGCGCTAATGGTAATGAGTAAGTCACGAAGACTTTCCCTTCCGCTTAATTGTCCAAACATCATGCACATCATCTGATTCCAACAGGAGAAATGCTTTACCCATTTATTCCCAGAATATTTTGCAACACAACGGTCAAATACTCGGGCAGGTAAAAAAATGGTTAATTGAGCAAAAACATACTTTCCTTGGTTCATGCCGAATAATACCCCAAAAAAGTGAAAATCAATTCAAATCGTCACCGTCGGTTTTTCAGCTAAAACGCTTACCTATCAAGAATTTCAAAGAACTAAAATATTATTTAACCGGACACTAGTGTAAAAATCTTTATATTTTTCAATTTCCTTTTGCAGTTTTAAGAATTCCTGCTTTCCCTCCTGAATTTGTAAATAGGCATTGACATAGAATATTCCTGCTAAATCAAGGTTCAACTTCATTAGTGAGCCCAATCCTAAAGTGAAATCTATTTCACCATCGACCACGTTTTGGTCATCTATTTTGAAGTTTGATCTATTTTTCATAATTGTTAAAAATGATTGTAAGAATTAGTTCA
Source organism: Chitinophagaceae bacterium (assembly GCA_041740575.1). GTDB lineage: Bacteria > Bacteroidota > Bacteroidia > Chitinophagales > Chitinophagaceae > Phnomibacter. Next base: position 2,887 of record JBGSLS010000009.1, read on the forward strand.
AGGTAACCATGACCTTACAGTTTAGCCATTGGATTTGGTACGGAAATCAAAGATATCAGCACAACTTGGGAATAAATATAAAATGAAATACAATATTTGAACAAGTATTCTTCTCACCTTTTAATTACAAATCCATCTAAGTATTTCGGACTTTTATAACTAATTGCTATTCAATCATATAGTTCCATTAATTCCATATTTCATTCATCTCCTTTAATATAATCGGTTCTCCATTCGTAATTACATACAATCGTATGTTCGTGATGTGCCATAAAACCGCCATTATTTCCTACCATGGTCCAACTATCCTGCAAGGTTTCTGCAAAGGTGGAAGTGGCTGAAATAAAGGTTTCATTTGCCATTACCGAATTTTTCCTAAACCTTTTATAATTGAGCCTATGTATTGCATTGAAATACCAACCAAATGTAAAATTTCAATTTTTATATAGGCTTAATTGGAAAGGATTTGCACAAAAGGTAAAGGCTTTTCGTTTGAATGGGTAATAGCGATCCTTCAGCTTAGAAAAAGAATTACTATATAATAGAATTATTAGTGCTACTAACAAAATTGTATTCCACCAGTTAAAAACCCATTGTTGCGCAATTTTACAAGTTTGAAAACTTAGACCGCCTCAACATTTCTTTTATTTCCTTCGCAACATCATTATCACTGCACCCATAAGATATTTTCAAGTCATAACCTTTATATAATTTACTCAACATTACAGAGTGGTATACCAATTGGTTATTTTCTTTTATGGTTATTAAAAACTTACTAAAAGACAAAGTATCAATGGTTATTAAACTAGTTAGTGAATCAAATTGCGCCAATGGAGATTTTTTGGATTGTGATTCAAATGAAATATCTCTTATTTTCTGGGTTGCATTCAGCCAGCTACCATATTCTGATTCATCAAAAGGAGTCAAAGAACAAATAAAGTAGTTACTCACATTCTTCTTTGCCACAATAAGGTGCTTTGTCTCTAATGCTACCATATTCACATTGATTGCTTCCATTGATTTTTTGCTTGCCGCCATTTTTGCAGCTGCAGATGCAGAGTCATCAACTTCAAATCCTTCAGGCAAATCTATCGTCCAGCCAATTTCTTTGAATGTGAAAGGGCGAGTAAGTTTCTGTTCGCAGCTGAAAAAAGTAGAAAGTAAAAAAAATAGTAGTATTTGTCTCATTGCCGTTACGAAAGTAATGAAATTTGGCAGCACAAGCTTTGGATTTCTGAAATATACACCCCCTTAAACTTGAAGTCCTTCAACCCTATTACGATGCGATTCCATATTGCCAAATCCAATGCTAATTGCCATTACCTAATCGAACAGTTCGCAAATAATATTTCGAATTTTCAATAAACTTGACAGAAGCTGAACTTTTCTCCTTTGTCAACAATTCAAATTCAAAGTGAATCATATTGCTTTTAATACTTGTGGCGGCCAACAATTTCTTAGAAAACTGGGAATTAGTTGAGTCGAACAAGTCAATCGCAATGATTGAAAAATTCCTGTCGCCAATTTTTTCTATTGTGTCTGATTGAATTTTGTAAGTGTCCGGATCCTGAATTACGTAAGCCTTTCGCTGCTGACGAAAGTTGAAAATAAATGAAGTTTCATCATTTTCATAAAACGGAAAATAGCCAGAATGAATAATTGTAAATCTTTCTATGGAGTCCTTTGGCTCCCACAACCAAAGAAACCCCGATTCCTTTGTTATTTGCAATCCCTTTGGTTGCGACCGATACTTAATTTTATTGCAAGATTTACCACAGTCTGAATAATGGGTCCAGGAAAATGAAGTATCATTTCGCTCTGGCAATGAAATCGTCACATTACCTAAGCTGTCGACAAGTTTTATAGAAACAATTCTTGTAGCTTCCGGTGGTATTTGGATAGGTTCAACTTTTATATTTTCAGCACAAGAAGCAAAAATAAAAATGGGTATGATAAATTGAAAAGGTCTCATGTAATGGCAGGTAAAAATTAAGCTTGGTTTTTATATAGTCTAATTTAAAGTTTCCTCCAAAAACGCTTCGCTTGGTTACATTATTGCCAGGCTACCCGATGGTAAAATGAAAACCAAGAACACCAAGCACAGGAAAAGGCGGATCTGAGATAATTCAACCTTGAAAACCGGCAAGCAGATTAAGGCGATATTGCATAGATTGAAAGGGAAGTAGAATTAGTGTTTACGGAAACGAAACCTAAATCTGCTACCTTTGGTCCTGATGAAGTAAAAGCGCGGCAGGCACCATGATAAGTTTGTAATTCTCAAAACAACCTGACACCAAGTGATAAACTTATGGAGCCAAAATCATCATTCGTTCTCTGCTCGCGGTTGAACACATTAATATAGGAAAGCTTTCCTGTCCATCTTTGATTGTCGGAAAAGTAAAATCCAACAGATGGTTTCAGTCCCAATAAGGTTTGCCCACTTACAAAGGAAGGTCCTGTTACAAGCGACATATATATTTTCCTTGTGGGGTGAAAGGATGCGCCTGCAAACAGGTTTATCATGCCGTCCACGGTGGGCATTTCAGTTCCATCCGCATACGTTCTATACACTTTATCATCTTCAAGGTAGGCATCGGCTGTAAAGTCAATGGTAGGTTTTAGTTTTGAATGGTTATGTAAGAATAGTTGAAGTCCTAAACCCATTCCCCAGGGATTGTTACCCTTTGTTGCATCGTACAGGGTTTTATTATATTGGCCTTGCAGGTAGGTTGAAACTTTGCGTTGTACCTGGCAAAAGGATTGAGTGAATATAAAGCAAAATAAAAATGTGGTTATTAGTTTATGCATAACGCTGGTTTTGAAAAGCAGGACAATAATCTGCATATCTTTTTACTAATAGCGTAAAGGTATATCAATACGCCTAATATCCCCTTTTCCTTTTCGGTAGCAAAAAAAAGGTTCTAAAAAATCCTGTTCTATCACAAGTTAAAGATCAGAAAATGTATTTTCTGTAACCGCATTTCAAATCATTTGAATGGAAAGGTTACAATGTTTGCGTAACACCATCACGGATCGCCTTTTCCAGTATATCAAGCTTAATGTCCTTTAGCTTTCTGAACTTAATACAATAGCCCGTTACACTTGCCTTACCTATTGTTTTGCCGTAGGTTTCGGGCAAATAACTTTTGTCTTCAATGCCCATAATATAAATTGAAATGCCTGTCGTGTTGGCACTGATTCCAATCTGATAAAAATCTTTGGTCTTTCCATCGGCATATTTTATGGTTTGAAGACCATATCCTATTTGCGGATTGGAAACTATTTTTCCTTTATCGTCTGTACCATCAAAAAACCAAAGTTTACCATTTGGCAACGTTTGCATAATGAGCCGGTTCAACGCTTCTATTTCAGAACGTTTTGATTCAGATTGACTGTCAATATAGTTCTTGATTTGTTCCTGAATGTTCATAGTAAAAAAAATGTTTCAATTACGATTCTTTGCATTGTTTCTGACTGCTTTTACTTCATCTGTAATTTCATCCAATTTCATTGTTGAAATGCCATATCTGCCTGCCGGCTTTCCTCAATTCCAAATTCCATTCATCTCCGTCAATATAATCGGTTCACCATCTGTAACCACAATCGTATGTTCGTGTTGCGCCATATAACCGCCCTTATTTCCTACCATGGTCCAACCGTCCTGTAAGGTTTCTGCATAGGTGGAAGTGGTTGAAATAAAAGTTTCAATTGCCACTACCGAATTCTTCCTGAACCTTGTGTGATTGGTCTTATCCCGGTAATTCGCAATATCAGCGGGTTCTTCGTGGAGACTTCTTCCTATACCATGGCCGGTTAAATTTCTTATAACCCTGTATCCCCTTTTCTTCGCCTCGGTTTCCATTATGTGCCCGATGTCAGCAAGGCTTACGCCACCTTTAATTTTATAAATAGCGCTATGCAAAATTTGTTTGGAAGCTTCAATGAGTTTTTGGTGGTGTTTTATATCGGTACCGAGCACGAATGATCCGCCGTTATCCGACCAAAAGCCATCCAGCTCGGCTGAAACGTCAATATTGATTAAATCACCTTCAGCAAGTATTTTCCTTGCCGATGGTACGCCATGACAAAATTCGTTATTGATACTGATGCATGTGAAACCGGGAAAACCATAGGTAAGATTGGGAGCCGAAGTTGCGCCAAAATGCTTTAGCATTTGCCCGCCAAAATTGTCTAAATCTTTTGTTGTCATGCCGGGTTTAGCAAAGTTTCTCATTTCCTTTAATGTACAGGCAACGGCTTCGCTTGCCTTTTTCATTCCGGATAATTCTGATGCTGTTGTAATGGACATAATCTTTTTTTGTTTGCTGTTGGTGCAAGTTCAAATATAGATATTCCCGGGAATGGTGCGGATATTCCGGGAATGATGCGTAGAGGCGTTTCCAACCAAGGCTCGTCGATATTCACTCATACCATTTCATCTGCGGGCACCTGCGTTTTTTGCGGGCTTTCTACGAATGCTGGTGAAGCAGATATGCACAGATTGAAAGGGATTGACGCATGCTGCGCCGTGTCCCGCATGCGCGGAGACACGGCTAAGATTTGATGTTAAACATTCAGAAAATATAAGCTGTTCATCAATGTTAAGCCACTTTATGCTTCACCGTTTTCATTTGTATAATATCTACCAAAAATGCAAATGCCATTGAAAAATAAATATATCCCTTAGGTATCTCAAAGTGGAAACCTTCTGCTAAAAGCGCCACACCAATCATGAGTAAAAAACACAATGCCAGTATTTTAAAAGACGGATGTTTACTGATAAATGCACTGATGGGTTTAGATGCAAATAACATAATAATTACAGTAACAATTACTGCAGTGTACATTACCCATAGTTCCTTAACCATGCCTACTGCGGTAATGATAGAATCAATGGAGAAAACCAGGTCTAAAACAATTACTTCGGCCAATAGCTTTTTAAAATCAGCTTTAACAGGGACATTCAAAACATCCTGTGAAGCCACTTCTGTTTTATGGTAAATCTCTTTTGTACTTTTATAAATCAGGAAAAGCCCTCCCAAAATCAGGATAAGGCTCTTACCGGAAAAGTCGATTTCAAATAATCTAAATAAGGTTTGATCCAATTGCAATATCCATGAAATAAATGCTAAAAGACCGAGCCGCATTACCATTGCAAGACCTATCCCCCAATAACGTAGTTTATTTCTTTGGCTCTCAGGCAATTTATCCGCCAAAATAGAGATAAAAATTATGTTGTCGATACCAAGAATTACTTCCAGTGCAATGAGCGAAAGTAATGGTACAATTGCATCAGTCATATTATTCTGCAGGTTGTATGAATGGTGGTATGGTAAATACGATTATAACAAACTAATCGATACTTTTTCAAAAATACAAGTATAAATTTTCCCAGACCGTTTTACATAATTAATTTCTGAAATGATAAATAAATCTTCAGAAATATATCACCTTTCATTGGAGTGATGGTCACCTCTAATCATTTATATTCTCCGGCCAATTAGGAATCCTATACTCAATTGGATTTTCAAATTTCCCTGAACGATCGGTTTTATAATCCCTTTCAAATGGATATTGTGCTATCAGCTTGTTCCACCTGCGTTTCACTTTTTTATAATCCCATACTTTATCTTCACTTAATACATACCTATAATTAAACCCATTTTCAAGCGCTATTTTCAATTCGGCCAATGCATTTTTATACTTCTGTGCTGATGCATAGATGCGTGCTTTGGCATATGCAGTATAGGCAATGGCACTAATGCCGGAATACCTTGCATCTATGCTGCCAAACCTATCCATCGATTCTTCAGGTGGCGGTACCTGAAGGTTAATTACCGGCAAGGAATCGTTCAGGTATTGTAATGCAAGGTTCGAATTGCCCATCAAGCGATTTATGTTTGCCTTAAGGTGTATGGATTGAAAAAGTTGCGTGGTATCGGCAGGTGTGTAGGTTTGCAAAACATCCAATGCCGGTTGATATTTTCCTGCAAGCATGTGGTATTCGGCTAATTGCAGGTGTTGGGTATGTTGAAGTTTATTGCCGGCATGTAAACTATCAAGTTGTGCATAGGCATCGGTAAGATAATTTACGGTGGTAAAATATTGAATGGCCTGCTTGCGCAGAGAATCATTACCTGGTTGCTTACTAATCAAAAGCCGCCACCATTTTACCGCGTCATTTGTATTGCCAAGCCAACTATGCAAATCTGCCATTACCTGTGTAGTGGCTTCATCAGGATTATTGGTTTGCGTTAGCGAAAGCCATTTCTCCATCCACTGTAACGACTGCTCTACCGGATTGTACACCGGCATTTCAATGATGACAGTTTCTCCCGTACCGGGGATAGTAATTTTTTTATCATATTCATTCGGCCCTTCTTCACTACCCATCCATGGATAAGCAAATTCACCAATCGATTGGGTAAAGGCAACATATACAGCAGGTTCCATTTGTGTATAAGCCATTCTAAGGCGATGATATAAAAAATTGCTTGCCTTTTTATACCACTGCGGCTCCCTGGGAAACAATGAAAGCATACGCCGGTAAAAATCATAACCTGCATTTTCTATTTCATTATTAATGGTCAATGAATAATAATTTATGGGGCTACCACCTCCCATATATCCGGGTTTGCGATTATTTATGGCTAGTTGCCTTAATGATCCTGCAAGCTGTGTAGCTTTCTGTTGATTTAATAGTACGGCTTCTGCTTTTTCATAATCACCTATTTTTTCAAACAGGGCAGCTTCTTTTAAGTACCCGCCGATTACCGGTGCCATTTCATATTTTTCAATCAAATAATCATCAAAGTAGGGGCCTCTGCCAATATTATCCAACGCTTCACCGGCACCTTTCAGGTTGGCCTGATCCATCATCCTTTCATTTTCTGTTACAGCAATTTGCCGGTATAGTAATAGCGCATCATTGTTCATTTTTTTCTTTTCATATACAGCCGCTAATAAATAATAATCTTCAAGTTTATCATAGCTATATTGGGCAAGCATAGGCTTCAAACAACTATCCACAGCTGATTCTATAAAAACATAACTCGTGGCAGGACTATTGGCAAACAATAAGGTATCCTTGCCATAGTTGGAAAGCGCATGTTGAATATATTTTTCAGCTTTTTGCCATTCACCTGTTTTAAAATAATATTTACCGAGGTAATGACTTGCAAACATCATGTCGGGCGAAAGTTTTATGGCCTTCTCCAATAATGCCAGACCCTTCTTTTCAACCGCAGTATCCATTTTCATTAAAAAAAGTCCTTCAGCCAATAAAGTATAAGGCTTTAGATATTCATCTTTTATGGAAGAAAAATCACAATAGCCTGAAAATCCTTCTATTTCACCGGCACGAGGTGGACCTCCTAACTCAAGACCGATATGAAAATATTCGCTATTAACCCCAAAATCATTTTTACGCAGGCTTGCATCAAATAAATAATCATCCGCTCTTTCAAATTTACCGGCTTCGAGATTAATTTGGCCTAATCTTTCGTAAGGTAAAAAATGTACATCGTTCTTCTCAATTGCTTGCAGGTAAAAGGTTTCGGCAGCAAGCAGGTTTTTTTCTTTTTCCATTACAAGCCCCTTATTCATTTGCACAAATGATACACCGGGCTGTAAAGAATCTGCAACACGTGCTGCGTCCATTGCTTTGTTGGTGTTACCTGCAAGAAGGTGCATACGCATCATGTTCGACCATGGAATGGCCCATGTAGGCGCCAATTCATTCGCTATGGAAAAATGATAACCTGCAGAATCAAATCGCTTTTCCTGCAAAAGTAAATTGCCCATTTCATTATGAATATAAGCTGCATAAGGCTCGAGATCCATCGCTTTTTGCTGAAAAGAAATTGCTTTATTACGCAAGACTTGCACATTTTTACTTAGCGGCATTTGTAACCTTTCAATTAACCCGCCTAAATAAGCTTGTTGCACCTTTAGCAGCGGAAGGATTCGATGATTAGGCGGTGCTACCTGTATGGCCACTTGCAGCATTTGTAAAAAATCGGCATAATCTCTTTTGCCGGTGTAGTAGTACTGCCGACGTTCCAATTCTTCAAGGTCGCCCGCCAAATAAGCATTCACCATTTGCTGACTTTTCTTATGCACCAATTCAATAAACCGATCGTTCAATGCGCGGTAAGCAGATGGATCTTTGGTGAGTTGATCCCTTACCGCTTCAAGTGTTTCCACGTTAAAAATATTTAACGCATTTAGTGAATCATTATCTGTTTTATCTGCAATACGCTTTTCTATATAAGCCTGCTGCACTTTTAAATCATTTACCAATTGCAATAGAAAACGATCTGCACTTATCTTTTCATAATTTTTAAATGGAATAATGCCTTCTATCGAAAAATCTTCATATTCATTTTGGGGTTCATAAATATCCCCCTCCATTACCTGCATGAAAGCATCCATAGGTTGTTCACTTACCTGCGAAAAATCTTCAAGTCCCTCAATAAAACTTAGTTCATCGGTAGTTGATTTTTGCTTTGCCTGCTGAAAAGTGGCAAACGTATTTGCATCTACCGTTGACAGTAAAAAACGCGGATGTCCATCGAGCACCGGCTGTTGTTTATGCCCTTGTCGTTTTAGTATTTCATCGGCAGAAAAAGAAGTATTCAGAAAATTAGTCAGTTCTTCCAATGGAACTTTGCCATCGTTATTTTCATCTGCAAAACCATACAGCCCGCGTAGAAGGTGATAAGAGTACACACCGCGTCCGCCGCCCCATTCAGGGCCCTCTGCTGCCAACTCATCGGGTTTGCAGGATGCCATACGAATTTGGTTATTCAGAATGACGGACAGATTTTGCGCAGCGAGTTGTTTACCTTTTATAAAATCGCCGGCAAGCTTACCCGAACGGCAGGCATCCGTAATTAGAACAACCTTTGCCTTATTGGTTATCGTAAGCGTATTGGCATCATCATTAATATCATCAATGCTAATGGCGTTATTACGATAGTTATTTGCAGGGGAATTATACGCAAGCAGGTAACCTGCATTTTTAAAAGCTTCGGTTTCTACATCGCCATGGCCCGAGAAAAACACATAAGCAATATCATTTTCTTTGCATACATCTTTCAGCCAATCTAGTGCATTGTAAATGGCTGCAATGGTAGCTTTCTCATTCAATAAAATTTTTATTCTATCCGTCGGAACACTGCCACCTGATTTGGTTTGCAGAAATTCGGCAAACAGGGTTGCATCCTTATTGGCATAGGTAAGGCTTTGAATAGCTTTATTTTCATAATGGGATATACCGATTAAAACGGCGTAAATATTGCCGGGTGTTTCATTTTGAAAGGGATTGGATTGCTGCGCAAAAATGGAAAATGAAAAAGACAACAAAATAAAAGCCAGGAAATAGTTTAATTTTCTCATGATCCTTCAAATATAATTCTCAGGCATCATATTACAAAAATCATACCGGTAACATAATCTGGAAAGTGGTTCCTTCTCCCAATATGCTCTCCACTTTTAATTCGCCTCCATGTGCTTTAATAATATCATAACTTAGCGACAAGCCGAGCCCGGTTCCCTGCCCGGTGGGTTTGGTGGTAAAAAAAGGCTGAAAGATTTTATCTTTGATGGCGTCGGGAATGCCGGAACCGTTGTCGGAGATGGTTACTTCCCAACCCCCTGAAGAAGATTTTTGGGTCTTTAAAATAACGGTAGGTACATAGCCTTCGATACCTTTTAACGACTTTTCTGCAACGGCATAAAATGCGTTGTTGATGAGATTTAATAACGTTCTGCCAATATCCTGCGGTACTACTGCTGCTTTCGGGATGGTTAAATCGGGTTCAAACTTATAGGTTGCACTAAAGTTTATTTCCTTTGCCTGTATGCCATGATAAGCCAAACGCAGATATTCTTCTACAAGCGCATTCAGGTCGGTAAGTTCTTTTTTGCCTGTACCGGCGCGGCTATGGGCAAGCATGCCTTTTACAATGGCTTCGGCACGCCTGCCATGATGCGATATTTTACCCAGATTTTGTTTAATGTCGTTCGAAATGGCTTTTGCTTCATCTACATCCCCCTTCTCTAACTCATCCTGCATCTCATCCATCAATTCATTGCTTACATCCGAAAAATTATTTACGAAATTCAACGGATTTTGAATTTCGTGAGCAATACCGGCGGTGAGTTCTCCAAGGCTTGCCATCTTCTCAGATTGTATCAACTGTTTCTGTGTATTTTTCAATTCACCCAGTGTAGTTTCTATTTCATGCTTTTGTGATTGCAGCAAAGCATTTGCTTTTTGTTTGTGCCTGTTGTTGCGGTACAAAACAAAAGCCAGCACCACAAAACCGGTAATGATGCTGATGAGCCCATACATTTTTAGTTTGGTTTCGTAGTGTTGTTTTTCTTCCCTGCTTTGCTGCTCTAATTGCAACCGCCGGTTGGATTCATTAAAGCCAAGTGTTTGAAATTGCCTCAGTTTATCAGTATTGTATAAACTATCTTTTATTGCAATGGAAAGTTTCAGGTATTTGTAAGCAGTGTCGGGCTGGTTATTGGATTTATACAACTCTGCTAACAGCGGACTTAATTCTGCTACATAATACAATGAATTTTCACCCCATGCCCTTACATTCATTTCATTATTCTGGTAATAGCTCAAAGCCTTTCTTCCATAAAACAAAGCAGAATCAATGCGTCCGGCCTTTTGAAATTCTTTTGTCATCCCGGTTTGGGCAATTGCAATATTATTACCTAACCAGGTTGGAGCATTGGCAATAATGAATCTGTAGTTTTTCATTGCAGAGTCGCTTATACCCATCGCTGAATAAATGTCTGCAATCATTTGGCGGCCATTAAAATCTCTTCCCCATGAGTCAATAATATTTCTATCAAAATTATTAATACTGAGTGCCTGTTTTGCATAAGCCAATGCAGGAGAGAGTTTGTTTAACCGGTAATAAGCAGAAGCAATATTTAATTTTGCCCAAAAGGAATTCCCTTGCATCCTTTGGTCATTTTTGTCTAATGTGGCAAGCACCGAATCCTGTTGATTTGCATAATTTAGCATACTGTGGTAGTCCTTCATTGACAGATAATCTGAAGTGATGTTACCCAATGCCCAAACCAGTTGAAATTTATCTTTTTCTTTTTCAGCCAGTTTTAAATTTTCCAGCCTTATTTCTAATGCCTTGGGATAATTTCCTAATGAATGCAGCAACGTCGCTGTTATTTCATGTAGACCTATAAGAGCTGCAGTATTGCCACTTTCAACGGCTTTATTATTGGATGATTTCATTTTCTGCACCAGTTGCATAGCCTGCTGTGTATAATAAAAAGCGGAATCAGTATTAATGTAAGCGGAATGAAAAGCATATAAACTAGCAAGCGATGATAATAAACGCATGCGGGTGGTATCGGGAATTGGCAGGGAAAGTGTTTTCCATTTATCTATTAATACCTCATCCCGCCAGGCATTTACTTCATCTTTTAAAACAGTGTCTTTACTTATGTTAATTATCCTGTCTTGCACTTCCTCTCCTATAAATTGTTTTTCTACAGTAAACCAGCTGCCCCTGTGAAATTTATAAAGGAGATGCCCTGCTTTTAAATTAAGTGTAATAGATTTTTCTTTTTCACCATTGGGCTTCATTAAATAAGCCGGGTTGGCTGTTGAATCCCAATTGCTGAAACTGCCGGTTACAAAAATGCTGTCGTGCTTTATTGTGGTGCTTTCTTTTACAATAAAAGTTACCTTAAACTGTGCTTGTAATTGAGCAAGCGAAAACAGCAGTATTATTATTGAAAGGATTTTCTTCATTTAATCTATTATTGAATGGAATAGTAAAATTGAATCTTATTTGCTGATTTTAATTGATTGGTAACTGGATGATAAATATTGAACCTTCGCCTTCTTTGCTCTCCACTTTTAACTCTCCGCCATGTGCCTTTACAATATCATAACTCAAACTTAATCCTAGTCCTGTTCCCTGCCCGGTGGGTTTAGTGGTAAAAAAGGGCTGGAAGATTTTACCTTTGATGGAGTTAGGGATGCCGGGGCCGTTGTCGGAGATGATTACCGCCAAACCCCCTGAAGGGGACTTTTGCGTCTTCAAAATAACGGTGGGTTCATAGCCGTAGATACCTTGTATCGACTTTTCTGTGACAGCATAAAAAGCATTATTGATGAGATTGAGCAACACTCTGCCAATATCCTGCGGCACAACTTCTACTTTGGGAAGGTTTGGATCGGGTTCAAACTTATAGGTTGCGGAAAAGTTTTTATCCTTTGCCTGCATGCCATGATAAGCTAATCGCAGGTATTCTTCTGCAAGCGCATTCAGGTCGGTAAGTTCTTTTTTGCCAGTACCGGCACGGCTGTGTTGCAGCATACCTTTTACAATGGCTTCGGCACGCCTGCCATGATGCGATATTTTACTCAGGTTTTGCTTAATGTCGTTCGAAATGGTTTTGGCTTCTTCCACATCCCCCTTCTCCAACTCATCCTGCATCTCATCCATCAATTCATTGCTTACATCCGAAAAATTATTTACGAAATTCAAAGGATTTTGAATTTCGTGGGCAATACCTGCGGTGAGTTCACCAAGCGATGCCATTTTTTCAGATTGAATAAGTTGGGCTTGTGTGGAATTTAAATCGGCAAGGGTAGTTTGTAGTAATTGATTGGCCTGTTTAACCTTCTTGTTAAGTCTTGATAGTACAAACGCGATAAAAGCCATTACTATAAAACCAGCAACCACTGAAAAAAGAATGATTTTATTTCGCTGATTGGCAGTGATGTTTTCCTTTTCCTTTAAGCGCACCTGATCTTCAAAAACATCGTTATAAAACCGATGCAGGTTATCCATTTGTACCTGTTGCAAACTATCATTAATACTATTGGCAAGGGTGAGATAATGATAGGCACTATCATTTTTGCCTACATAACTATACATGTCTGATAGCGCGCTATACACATATGGCATCATATTGGTGTTCCCGGTACTTTTTAATATGGATGTGCCTTCTTTCGCATACCAGGAAGCGGAATCCAATCTTTCCTGCTGCGCATGCAGTGCAGACATCGATAGATACGTTTGTCCAAGTGCAACTTTATTTACATTATTTCGCTTGATAATATCTATGCCCTTATAATAATACGGCCATGCAGAATCCATCTGACCCGCATACGTATAAAAATCGGCCAATACGGTATAAGATGAGCCCTGATATAGTTTTATGGTGCTTGAATCATCAATTATCAGGTTCAATTTTTGAAAATAAATAGCAGAATCGAGATCGTTCTCATCCAAATAAACAAATGAAAGGTTATTATAAATGCCGCCGAGTAAAAAGTAGTCCTTCCTATCCTGCTCCACCAGTGCTTTGGCTTCGAGCAATGCTTCCTTATTCAGTTTTCTGTTGCCTGTTTGTGCATATAAAACACCAAGATTATTCAGCACATACCCCTTTAAAATTCTTAACCGGATGGCTTCCGGATAATCGGCGATAAATTTTTGGATAAAATCGGCAGGTAAAATATTCTTAGCAATGTCCTTTTGATCTGACATCTTTGATGCCTTCAAAAGTCTGTCCAAAGCGATGCTAAAGTCACCCTTTGAAATATAATCATAACCGGTGAGTACTAATAATTGGGCTTCATAAAAGGGTTGTTTTAATTTCCTGGATAACGCAATAGCTTTATCCCCATAAACAATAGCACTATCTGCATTTACTTCGGAATATATAAGCTCAAGTTGTGCATAAATATTCAGCAGTTGGGTATCACCGGCATTTTTCACCTGTTGTAAAAGCATAGGAACATCTTTGATATCCTGTGCCCCTACCTGACCCATCATAATTATTACACAGCAAAAAAGCAACCTGAAAAAACGCATTTCATGCTTCATTAATCGTAATTAAAAAAGGCGAATCGAAATAATAATTCAACCCTGTATTTTTTCTTCCCAACTGAATCCAACATCAATCACCTGTTCCAGCCTTAAAAAAAGGTTAAGCACAAAGAAATTGTTATGCTTAACCTTTTCCCCGGAGTCTATATCATTTTTTATTTACGAACCCTTACCGGATAGGCAGGTGTTTTCATTTGTTTTGGCGGATTGGCTTTTAGTTGCTCCATAACGATTTCAATGGCCTTTTCCAATTGCGGATCTCTGCCTTTGATAACATCTGCAGGCCATTGTTCCACTTCTATATCGGGTGGTGTACCTACGTTTTCAATGCCAAATCCCTTTTCATCATAAAAGGCAAGATTGGGTGCGGTAACGGTGCCACCATCAATAAACTCTGGGAAACCAAGAATGCCTACTAAACCGCCCCATGTGGTTTTACCTACAAGGGTTCCAAGCTTTGCCTGCCGAAACAAGTAGGGTAAATAATCGCCACCTGAACCCGCGGTTTCATCTATCAGCATTACTTTAGGTCCTTGAATAGATGCATTGGGAGCTTTTTGATCTTTACCATGGCGATAGTTCCAGTAAGATTGTACCGGTCGCTTGAGTATATCAATATAATAATCGGCCAATTGACCGCCGCCATTAAAACGTTCGTCGATAATAATGCCCGCCTTATTGGCCTGCGGAAAGAAATATCGTTTAAAATATTCATGGCCTTCAGTGGTGGTATTGGGCACATACACATAAGCAACCTGCCCATTGGTAGCTTCATGCACTTTTTTCATATTACCTTCTACCCAATCGCGGTTACGCAGCGCACTTTCGCTTGCAACGGGGGTCACCTTGACGGTCCCTGGATTAGAACCATCTGCGGCAGCCGATACCGTTAGCGTAACTATTTTACCGGATGTGTTTTCAAAGAAACTATAAAAATTATTTTCGGTGGTTACATTTTGTCCGTTAACCCCAATAATGTAATCGCCCACTTTTACATCTACACCGGGTTCGGTAAGTGGCGAGCGTAAATCGGGGGTCCAGTTTAATCCACCATAAATTTTCTTAATACGATAACGACCATTATTTACTTCATAATCTGCTCCAAGTAAGCCTCCGGGTACAAATGCAGGATTTACCCTACGGTCACCTTCTGAAAAACGGTGATGCCCAACCGCCAATTCGCTGCACATCCATTGCATTACCCTATACAAATCATTTGTGCTCGAAAGATCAGGCAGAAACACTTCATATTTTTTCTTCATGGCACCCCAATTGGCCCCGTGCATGCCCGGATCATAAAAATAATCCCGATTGATACGCCATGCTTCATTGAAAATATTTTGCCATTCATCTTTGGGCGATATTTTTACCTGTAATAAAGAAGTATTCAACATCGCATCGGGCCCGGGCTTTTGACCCACCGTTGTTATACCCCACTTCCCCTTACTGTTATAAAGCATTTTTTCTCCCTTAGCAGCAATGATAAAACCATCCGCAGGCATGATGGGATCTTCTTTGCGCTTTTTTAAACTGTAGTTATGCAACATGGTTGGTCCTGCATTGGCAGGCATGGAAGATAAATAATACACTTCCCCTTCTTTGGCAATAGCTAGTGAACTATACATGCCTTTTGAAACAGGGAATGGCACAATACGGTTTACCAATCCATCCCAATCTATTTTCATGGCAGCCTTTGGTGCCGTTACAGCAGCCTTTGTGCTATCGGTTTTTGGTGCCGGCTTATCGGTTCCAGCATCCTTTATTTCTTCATTATCATTCTCTTTGGCAAAAGGCGACTTAACCGATTTTTGCAAGGTTACCAGGTAAATGCTATTGGATGACTTCATGTCCTGATTGGACTGATCGAACCAGTTAACGACCGGCCCTGCATCGGTGCTTGCCAGCATGTACAGGTATTTTCCTGAAGGGTCAAACCTTGGTTCAGAAACATTGCTAAGACCATCCGAAACAGGATAGGATTTGTTCTCGGCAACCGCATAAATGAAAGCTTTTTCAAAATTGGTTTCGGTAATAATGGTGTAAGCAACATAATTTCCATCGGCTGACCAACTGCCAAATATTTCGCGGAAAGGCCCCGGCACATAATGCACATCTTCTGCAATCTTCTCTATTTTACCGGATGCAATATCCAATACATAAAGCCGACGACCGTTATCTACAAAACAAAGTTTTTTGCTATCCGGCGACCAATGAATAAATGCATAAAAACCCGAACCGCTTAGTTTGAAAACGGTAGGCTCGCCGCTTCCATCCTGATTTTTTATATGCAATGCATACTCGCCGCTTGCATCAGAAAAATAAGCAATCGATTTACCATCTGTTGACCATTCGGGATAATTTTCATGCACACCCGGCGTGTTGGTAAGGTTCAATTGATCCCCTTTTTGACCAGGAAGCGTAATAATTTCACCCCTGAAATCGACCACAACCCTTGCACCCGATGGGGAAATACTTCCTGAACGAATATAGTTGTCGCCTTTTACAAAACGGGAACGGTGATCGAGCAAATCGGCAGCAATACCCACTTTTAATTTAGTAATAGAATTACTTGCAGCATTGTAGGTATGCAGATAACCTGATTGTGCAAAAATAATGTCACCGGCCGCACCTTCGAGACTTGAAACCGGAAAATCGTTGAACTTACTTAACTGTGTAACTGCCTTGGTTGCAGGGTCGTAGCTAAATAAATTAAATTCACCATTCCGGTCGCTACGGAAATACACTTTATTGGATTCCCAAACGGGTTTTGAATCGTTACTCCCGCCCTGTGGCTTGGGTATTTCGGTAACGGCATTCGACTTAGTATCATATAGCCAAATACGGGTCATGGTACCGCCCCTGTAATTTTTCCATTGCTCAAACCGGTCGGCAATGGTAGTGTAAGCAATGCTGTTTCCATCAGGGCTATAGGATGCCCAAAATGCATTGGGAATAGGTAATTGCAGTTCGCTTCCATTATTAATATCAACTGTAAATAATTGAAAATAACGATTGGTAAAACTATTACGCTGCGATACAAACAAAACCTTTTTGCCATCTGGCGAAAAATCGCGCACAAGATCATTACCCGGGTGCCAGGTAAGCCTTTTAGGGATACCGCCTGCAGAAGGCACTATAAATACATCGCTGTTACCATCATATTGGCCGGTAAAGGCAATCATGCTGCCATCGGGCGAAAAAACCGGATTGGATTCCTGCCCTTCACTTACGGTAATGCGTCGTGGATAAGAACCATCGCGGTTGGCAACCCAAAGGTCTTCGCCATAAATAAAGGCGATATGGGTTTTACTGATGGCGGGCTGCCAAAGCAGGCGGGTATCATTGGTATCAATAGCAAATGATAGCTGAAAAAAGCCTGTAATGGAAAAAAAAGTTAGCAGAATCCGAAAATACTTATTCATACAAATAAAATTTAAAAGAAGGAATAATAGTGTAAAATAAAGAAAGGATTTGGGTTAGAAAAATTAAACAAAAAAAGTGGGTTCTTCAATTGTACTTCCCATTAAAATTTGGATGCCTGATGCTATTTTTCATTAGCCCATTTGCTTCA
This sequence comes from Chitinophagaceae bacterium, assembly GCA_041740575.1. GTDB lineage: Bacteria > Bacteroidota > Bacteroidia > Chitinophagales > Chitinophagaceae > Phnomibacter. Next base: position 20,350 of record JBGSLS010000009.1, read on the forward strand.
ATGCAGCAACAAAAACATCTAGTTCTTTTGTATTGGTATAAATATTGGGTGTAATGCGGCAGCCATGCACATTTGCGCCATCAATGGCAACCGTATAAATGTTATATTTCTTCAGCAATGTATCGGCAAGGTCCTGCGGTTTCATTCCCTTTATGCCCACATTGGCAATGGCACAGGAACGCGTAGGATCGGCAGGTGTATTTACAATTACATGCGGCAAATCGCGCACCTTACCGGTCCAGTAATTTTGTAAATAACGTAACCGCGCTTCCTTCCTTTCGGCGCCTAATTTTTCATAAAAATCAATAGCATTTTGCAGCGCCAGCAAAGTGGCCACAGGATGCGTACCCGTATGGTTAAGCCTTCCGATATCATCCATAGCTTTTTCACCGGGCGCAAGTAATGGCCATATGGAAGGGATGTGCTCTTTTTTTACATAAAGAAGCCCGGCGCCTAATGGCACACTCAGCCATTTATGCAGGCTTGCACCGTAATAATCGCAATGCAAATCGGGTATAGAGAATTTTATATGCGCAAAAGCATGCGCACCATCTACCAACACCTGCACGCCCTTGCTATGTGCCATATCACAAATTTTACGAATGGGTAAAATTTGCCCGGTAACATTCACCATATGGCATACCATCAGCAATTTTGTGTTGGGCGTAATGGCATTTGCATACAGGTTTACAATCTCTTCATCATTAGCCGGGTGATTAGGAACCGAAACCATTTTATTCACCACACCATACCTTTTGGCAACTTGTTTAAACATAGTTAGCATGGAAAAATAATCCTGCTCCGCCATTACGGTTTCATCGCCCTGCTTCCAATCAAATCCGCTGATAACCGTATCTAATGATTCTGTGGTGTTCCGGGTTATGCCTAATTCATCCGGTGAACATCCTGCTACTTTAGCCAATCTTTCAATAGCGAGCTTCTTATCATTTACAGCCTTTGTACGCATATAATATGCTCCCTGGTAATTTACTTCGCGTACATGTGTTATAAAATTTTCAAGGGTTTCTTGCGGTAAAAAACAGTAGTAACCATTTTCAAGATTGATATAATCAGGCTTTAGTTTATACCCGCCGCGCATTTGGGCCCAAAAGTCTTCGTCACCGGCTAAATCATTGAGGGGGATGTGACTAAAATTGTTTACTAATTTATCCATGGCACTTAATGTAACGGGAGCTGTAAGTGGAAGCGCTGCCAGACTTTTAATAAAAGATCGCTTGTTCATCAGATTGAATTGGATGGTTGCAATGTAGGAAATTTTTTCTTTGATACAGGAGCCAATCACCCGTTCCATTTAAACTTGCCATTCAATCCCAATCGTTTTCCTTGCATTATAGGTTTAGAATTTAAGATGGGTTGAAATTTAATTACTTAATTTATCGCCCAAGCCCAAAATCTGTCTATTTTTAACTTTCTAACAGGCAATAAATATGACCATTCACAAAAAATTTGAGCTCCGTAATAAAGTAGCCATAATAACAGGTGCCAGTAAAGGCATTGGTAAAGCAATAGCCATGGCATTGGGTCAACAAGGCGCAAAAGTGGTTATAGTGAGCCGTAAGCAGGATGCGGTAGATGAAACCGCGAAAGCCTTTGTTGCAGCGGGCATAAATGCAATAGGTATTGCTGCTCATATGGGAGATGAGATGCAGATAAAAAACCTGGTGGAAGAAACAGTGAAAATATTTGGGGGTATTGATATTATTATAAACAATGCTGCCATCAATCCGACTTTTGGGCCTATTGCTGAAACCGATAGTGAAGTGTTTAATAAAATAATGCAGGTAAATGTAAATGGCCCGTTAGCGTTTTGTAAACTATGCTACCCGGTAATGAAGCAAAGGGGTGGTGGGTCTATTATCAACATCAGTAGTATTGAAGGCCTTACACCCGGTATAGGGTTAGGATTATACAGCATCAGCAAAGCCACACTGATAGCACTTACAAAAGTGTTGGCTAAAGAATGGGGAGCAGATCATATAAGGGCCAATGTGATTTGTCCGGGGCTGATTAAAACAAAATTCAGTGAAGCATTAACCGGAAATGAGAAAATTCTGAAACACGTTTTAGCCAAACAGGCATTGCCACAATTAGCAGAGCCCGAAGATATTGCAGGACTGGCTTTGTTCCTGGCATCTGATGCATCTTCATTTTGCACGGGCGGCATTTACACCGCCGATGGTGGATATACAATTTAATTATTATGGTAAATATTTTTGCAACAGAGCGGTTAAAAGAAATTCATCCTCAGTATAAAAGTTTTGTTGAACAGGAATTGTATCCTGTTGAAATGCAATTGCTGCATTTGCCCTTTAATGCTGCGGCCATTATATTGGGGCAAATAAGGACAAAAGCAAAACAACAGGGTCTTTGGGCTCCTTATCTATCAGCACAAGATGGGGGTCTTGGGTTAACCATGATTGAATTTGCACAGCTTAGTGAACTGATGGCAACCACCCCTTATGGTCACTATGTTTTTAATTGTCAGGCACCTGATATTGGTAATATAGAATTGATGCATAGACATGCATCACCTGCCTTGCAAGAAAAATATCTAACCCCATTAATGAAAGGCGAAATAAGAAGTTGCTTTTCGATGACAGAACCTGAATTTGCCGGTTCCAACCCGGTTAATATGGCAACTACTGCTGTTCTGGAAGGCAATGACTATATTATTAATGGTCATAAATGGTTTACGACAGCAGCAGATGGCGCCGCTTTTGCTATAGTAATGGCCAATACCAACGATCAGGGATCAACCTATGAAAAGGCAAGCATGATCCTTGTTCCTACGGATACACCCGGTTTCCTATTAAAAAGAAATATTGGTGTAATGGGCGAATCGGGCGAAGGCTGGCACAGTCATGGAGAAATAATTTATACCAATTGCAGGGTACCGGCTTCTAATTTAATAGGAAAAGCAGGCAGTGGATTTTTATTAGCACAGGAAAGACTTGGCCCGGGTCGCATACACCATTGCATGCGTTGGATAGGCATTTGCGAAAGGGCCTTTCAACTAATGTGTACAAGGGCTGCGGCAAGAGATATGGGCGATGGCACAAAGTTGGGACAAAAACAAACCATTCAAAACTGGATTGCCGAAAGCAGGGCCGAAATCAATGCTGCCCGCTTCATGGTGTTGCATGTTGCACATAAATTAGATAAAGAAGGCGCTAAAGCTGCCAAGCATGATATTTCGACTATCAAATTCTTTGTTGCAGACATACTAATGAAAGTACTTGATAGGGCTATTCAAACACATGGTGCATTAGGTGTTACAGATGATACACTCTTATCTTACTGGTACCGCCATGAAAGAGGCGCCAGAATTTATGATGGGCCCGATGAAGTGCATAAAGCATCTTTAGCAAAATCCATTTTAAAGGAATATGGTTTGAAAATGTAAAAAGGCAGCAATAATATGAGTACCTATTTTGACAATATTGATAAAGCAGTAGCTGCAAGAGAAGGCGAAGCCCCTGATAGTAACATACTTAAAAATTATCTATCAGACTTGTTGCCGGGTTTTAATGGAGACCTAACCATTCAACAATTCCCGGGCGGTTATTCCAACCTTACTTTTTTATTAAAAACTGCGGATAAAGAATATGTTTTACGCAAACCACCCAATGGTGCCAATATTAAATCGGCGCATGATATGGGGCGGGAGTTTAAGGTATTAAGTGCTTTAAAGCCTGTTTACAAACCCATACCGACGCCTATTTTGTTCTGCGATGATGCATCTATCATTGGTTCCCCATTTTATATTATGGAAAGAATGCAGGGAATTATTTTGCGTAATAAGATTCCAAAAGGCATGGAACTTACAACAGCTATGATGAGATCGATTTCAGAATCTGCCGTGGATAATTTAGCTGCCTTGCATTCCATTGATTTAGCAACCACCGGATTAATTAGTATGGGCAAACCCGAAGGTTATATTCAACGGCAGGTGGATGGCTGGATTAAAAGATATATGAATGCTGAAACAGATAAGATTGAAAACATGAATAAAACTGCCGAATGGATGCAGGCGAATATACCGCAGGAAGGAGCAACAGCCTTTATTCACAACGATTACAAATATGATAACCTGGTACTTGATCCTGAAAATTTACATAACATCATCGCTGTATTGGATTGGGAAATGGCAACCGTTGGGGATGCATTGATGGACCTTGGAACCTCCTTAGGGTACTGGGCCGAAGCGGCTGATGGTGATGCATTGAAACCCTATAACCTCACCTGGCTTCCCGGCAATCTTAACAGGGAAGAAGTGGTGCAGCGCTATGCAGCTAAACAAAATATGCCAATGCCCAATATGTTGTTCTACTATGTATTTGGCTCATTTAAAATAGGGGTAATTGTACAACAGATATATGCACGTTACAAAAAAGGATTTACGAATGATGAACGATTTGCAGGTTTGATACACGTGGTAAATGCCTGTGCAGCCAATGCGCAAAAAGCAATTAAGTATAACAGGATTAGTAATTTTTATTAACTAAAAACAAAAAATGGAAATAAAATTAACGGATATCAAAAATGTATTGATACTCGGCAGCGGCACCCTTGGATTACGCATTGGATTGCAATCTGCAATAAGCGGATTTAATACGACCCTATATGATATTCATGAAACCGCATTTAAAACTGCAAAAAAAATACAGGCTTCTATTCTCAAAAATCTGGTTGAGCGAAATATCATAACAAGCGAAGAAGCTGATGCTGCAAAACAACGGATAACATTTACAACCGATGCTGCAAAAGCCGCTACAGATGCAGATTTTGTAAGCGAATCGGTTGTGGAAGACATGGAGATAAAGAAAAAAGTATGGGCACAGTTTGCAGCACTTTGCCCCGCACATACCTTGTTTACAACCAATACTTCTTATTTAATGCCTTCCTATTTTTCCGCAGAAACCGGCCGGCCTGAGCGATTTTGTGCTTTTCACTTCCATGATGTTTTTTGGGCCAATGTTGTGGACATTATGCCACATCCTGGAACGGAACCCTGGGTAACTGACTTGTTAATTGAGTTAGGGAAAAAATTAAATCAAACGCCTGTTTTTGTCAAAAAAGAATCCCCAGGTTATATTTTTAATGCAATGCTTGTGGCATTAATTGGGGCAGCAGGTGCATTGGTAACTTATGATGTTGCCAGCATTGAAGATGTTGACCGGAGCTGGATGGGAAATTTTAAAATGGAGATGGGGCCATTTGGAATATTAGATAGCATAGGCCTGGAAACGGTTTGGCATGTCACCAACACATTAACGGATGAAAAAAGTTTACGTTTTGCGGCATTATTAAAAACATATGTTGATGCAGGTAAACTTGGTGTAAAAACCGGGGAAGGATTTTATAAATATCCAAAACCAGCGTTTCAGCAAAGTGACTTTATAAATGGAGGAAAATAAATTTCTTATTAAAAATACAAGTATGACCAAACAATACATCAGCATGGAAAATCTTCGTTTCCTTTTATACGAAGTACATAACATACAGGATCTGTTACAATACAAAAGATTTGAACATATAGGTTCAGTTGAAGAAATTGATATGCTGATTGATTCAGCAAAAGGTATTGCAGATAAAGAGATGTATCCATTTTTTAAAGCTATGGATGAAAACCCCGTTGTTTATAAGGACGGGAAAGTACATTCCCATCCACAGTTAAAAAATGTTTTCAAGGCAATGGCAGATGCAGGTTGGTTCAGCTCTATTTCTGCTTTAGAACATGGGGGCATGCAATTGCCTAACATGGTCTATTCGGCCGCCCATCTTATTTTTGAAGCTGCCAACAGCAGTGCACAAGGTTATATTGGTGTATCAACAGGTGCATTGGAATTAATTGAAAACTTTGGCAGTAAAGAATTAAATGATACTTATATCCCCAATATGTTTGCCGGGAAATGGCAGGGAACCATGGCGCTAACCGAACCACAAGCCGGAAGTTCATTATCGGATATTACAACATCAGCAAATCCAACAGATAATAATTATTATGAAATGGTTGGACAAAAAATATTTATATCGGCCGGTGAACATGAAGCTTGCGAAAATTTTATTCATCTTACATTGGCAAGAATAAAAGGTGCCCCCGCAGGTACCAAAGGTATTTCACTATTTGTAGTTCCCAAATTTATTGAACAAAATGGCGAACTTATTTTCAATCATGTAGCCTGTGCAGGCGATTATCAAAAAATGGGGCAACGTGGTTATGCCACTACACATTTAATTTTTGGAGAAAACGGAATTACGAAGGGATTTTTAGTTGGTGAAGCTAATAAGGGCTTGTCCTATATGTTTCAGATGATGAACGCTGCAAGAATTGCTGTGGGACAAACGGCTGTAGCCATTGCATCTGCAGCTTATTACGCATCCTTATATTATGCAAATGAAAGACCACAAGGCAGACTTATTTCCGACAAAGATTTATCAAAAGAACAAACGTTGATTATTAATCATGCCGATGTACGGCGCATGTTGATGCAACAAAAATCTTTTGTAGAAGGCTCCTTGAGTTTAGTGAATGAATGTTTAAAATACCAGGATCTGGAAAAAGTTACCGAGGGCGAAGAAAAGGAAAAAATGTTTTTACTCCTTGAAATATTGACACCTATTGTAAAAACCTATCCTTCAGATGGTGGCATTGCTTCCGTAAGCAATGCACTGCAGGTATTGGGTGGCTATGGCTTTACCATGGATTTTGATTTGCAGCAATATTATCGGGATATTCGTATTACGTCTATTTACGAAGGTACTACAGGTATTCAGTCAATGGATTTGCTAGGCAGAAAAATTACCATGCATAATGGTAAAGCTTTTCATTTACTAATGGAAGAAATGATGAAAACCGTTTCAGTGGCAGAAATAAATGAACAACTACAACCATACACCCAAAAATTTAAAGCCGCCATTGAGTTATATAAAAATACGTTAACCCATTTATTAAAGTTTGCACATAAAGGTGAAGTGGAAATTTTTCTGGCCGACGCCAACCTTTTTATGGAGTTCTCAGGAATAGTTACTGTTGGGTGGCAATGGTTAAAACAAGCGGTTGTTGCGCAACGAGCCATCGAAACTGCTAATACTTCAAAACAAACCATGCTGTTTTATGAAAGTAAAATAGCCACCATGAAATTTTTCTTTAAATATGAATTGCCAAAAACTATTTCACTCAACCAAACATTAATGAATATGGAAATCGTAACGATTAAAAAAGAGAAGGAAGTATTGATGTAATCAGTACCGGGTACAGACTTTAAAACAGACTTCCTTATAAAACTTCTCTTGTAACATTGGGAGCTTCCAATATAAGATCGGCTCCGTAACAACCTGCAGGTGTTTGATATCCAGGTTTGAAATTGCCATCCAGTATTTTTTTTGCAATGATTAAACTGGTGTGAGCCGTTAATGTATAACCATCCGGGCCAATTAATCTCGCCTGTGCGGTTTGGCCATTTGCATTCTTTACTTCACCCCAAACCATAGCTTTACTTTTAATACGTTTTTCATCGGATGGGCCTGCAGGTTTATTATTAATCTTCTTTATAGCCTTATTACGCATAAAAGATGTGCGTAGCAGCCAGTTATACAGTACCTGGAATTTCAACTGCCTAAATGTTTTTGGAGAAGCACCGGTGTAAGTTTCAATATTGGGAATGCCGGTAGTAGTATAGGCTGTAGAAATATCACCCCACGGGATGGTCATTACAAATAATTTTTTGATGCCAAAATCCACCCACATCCCTTTGTGACCAAGCGGCACAGGAATAATTTTACCATCTTTTCTTTCAGCACTTTTTAAGCCCATTCCTTCGGCCATAGTGAGGGCTGTGCCATGACTAAGCCCTCCGCCTATGGAAGCAAAAGCTAATTTTAATGATATAGCATCCGGCAACTTGTTCTTCAGGAATAAGGCGATGCAATCAGTAGGTACCACATCAAATCCTGCACCGGGCATCACCATTAAGCCGGCTTTCAATGCAGCATCATTATATTTTTTAGCCATTTCATATACCGGAATTTCGCCGGTAATATCAATGTAGTGGGTATTCGTTTTCAGGCAGGCTTCTATCATTTGCTTTGCTGTTTTATTAAACGGACCGGCGGCATGTAATACCATGGGTACTTCTTTTAAAACAGACGCTAATTTTGCCGCATCATTTAAATCAACCACATGGTAAGTGGTATTTAATTCTTTTGCCATAGGCGCTATAACTTCTTCACGTCGCCCTGCCAGTATGGGTTTCAAACCATACGTTTTTGCCAGTTGAGCTATTAATTTACCGGTATACCCATTGGCCCCATAAAGCAGGAAGGAAGATGTATCCATAAAATACTATTGAATGAAATGGCAATGTAATAAAATGCATCAAGCAAGGCAAGTGTTTTTTAGTCAGTGGGCAATTGAATAATAAACGCACTCCCCTCGCCTTCATTCCCTGCCTGCGCTGCCGCTTCGGCAGGCAGGGTTACTACTTTCAAATCTCCTCCATGCGCCTTTACGATATCATAACTTAAACTCAAACCCAAACCCGTTCCCTGCCCGGTAGGCTTGGTGGTGAAGAAGGGTTGGAAAATTTTGTCAAGGATGGATGATGGGATGCCGGGGCCGTTGTCGGAGATAGAAATACAAGCCCCCCTCCGAACTTCGTTCATTCCCTTCTCTTCGCTCGGGAGCCCCGCAGGGGGGAATACTTGCTTCGTAGAAACTTTTACTTCAGGATTGAAGTTTTCGCCTTCGACTTTTTTCCTTTCGCTCACCGCCTGAAACGCATTATTAAAGATATTCAGTAGCACCCGACCGATATCCTGCGGCACTACATTTACTTTGGGCAATGTTTCGTCCGGTTCAAATCGGAAGGATGCTTCGAAGGAATTATCCCTTGCTTTTAAACCATGATAGGCTAATCGCAAATATTCATCACACAAGGCGTTGATATCCGTTGGCTCTTTTTGCCCGGTGCTTGTGCGGCTGTGTTGCAGCATGCCTTTTACAATGGCATCGGCACGCTTGCCGTGGTGGTTTATTTTTTCTAAATTCTGTTGTACATCCTTTGCAATAAGTTTCACTTCATCGTAATTCCCCTTTTCAACTTCTTCACTCAATTCACTTAATAACTCATTGCTCACTTCCGAAAAATTATTGACAAAATTCAGTGGGTTTTGGATCTCGTGGGCGATGCCGGCAGTAAGTTCACCAAGTGAAGCCATCTTTTCGGATTGAATGAGTTGGGATTGAGTGGATTTTAAATCTGACAAAGTATTTTGCAGTGCTTCTTTTTGTTGCTCTAACTGCATATTAACTTTTTGTTTATGAATGTTATTGCGATAAAGTATTAATGCAATTATTAACAATGCGGCCAGCCCGGCTAACAGACCATACAATTTTAGTTCGTTTTGGTAAGCTGTTTTTGCGTCTTCCAGTTCTTTTTGTTTTGCATCTTCTCTTATGATAAGATTTTGTATGATCTGAATATTATTGATACCGAATAAACTGTCTTTGGCTGAGGATGCAATTTTAAAATAGTTAAGTGCCATTATAGGTTGTGTGGAGTCATACATTTCGGCGAGCATGCTTGCAGAACGAATGACCCCTTGTTTAGATGAAACTTTCTGACCATATTCAAATCCTTTTGACGCATAGTAAATAGCTGAATCCCTTTGGTTGACTTTTATAAAAAGCGCTGAAATATCGGCACATATTTCCGATGCCGTTTTGATATCGGAGTTCTTTTCAGATATTAACAACCCTTCCCTGAATAGTGATTCTGCATTTTCAAAGTTTTGTTTTTTTAATTGAATGTTACCAAATGCCTGATATGCATACTGGATAAAGTCTTCAATATGCTCCTTTTGTTGAAACGCCTTTTCTGTGTGAAAAGACGCAGCATCCAGATTGTTCATTTTCTCATATACAGTTCCCAGGGACATATGATCGATGGCGGCACTCCGTTTATTTTGATTTTCTTCATCTATTATTAAAGCTTGTTTTAAGTATTCCAGCGCTTTTGGAAAGTTTTCCAAATCAAAGTATACATCTGACAGTCGACGGTAGATTTTGGCAATTTCTTGAGTTTTATTTTTTGTTTGAGCAATTTTCAGTGCATTAAAAAGAAGATCCAGGGACTCTGCAAGTTTCCCTTGTTGCCGCAAGACGCTGCCCAAATTGGTCATCAGGGCTGCTTCAGCCAGGAAATAGCCAAGTTGCCTCGCCAGGGCAGGCCCCGCCCCGGTATATTTAATGGATGAGTCAGCATTTATAACTTCGTAAACAAAACCAATCTGCGTCATGAGTCTTATTCGGCTTGAGTCTTCTTTTGCCAAAAATAGCTGCTGCTTCAGGCTGTTGATTCTTTCAGTACTGATTGAATCCAGTAGTTGTGAATTCTGAGAAAAACAGCACAAATGCACGCCAATGAGAAGAATAATATGTAAGTATTTTTTATACATACTTTTTAGATTGGTAATTGAATAATAAATTCACTCCCTTTACCTTCCTTAGTCTCCACCTTCAACTCCCCGCCATGTGCCTTTATAATATCGTAGCTCAAACTTAATCCTAAACCTGTTCCCTGCCCGGTGGGTTTGGTAGTGAAAAAGGGTTGGAAAATTTTGTCTTTGATATCTTCAGGAATGCCCGGACCATTGTCCTTGACTGATACTTCGGCCACCCTTAATCCCCCTGCCGTACCAGCAGGCAAGCCCGATTGGGGGGAAAAAAGCTTCGTAGAAACAATTACTTCGGGAGTATATTTTTCACCTTTAGTTTTTTGCTTCTCTGCTACGGTTTGAAAAGCATTATTGATCAGGTTGAGCAATACCCGCCCTATATCCTGCGGCACAACATTGACCTTCGGCAGTGATTCATCCGGCTCAAAATGGAACGATGCATTGAATGATGGGTCTTTTGCTTTTAGCCCATGATAAGAAAGCCGCAGATATTCATCAGCCAAAGCATTAATATCCGTAGGTTCCATTTGTCCGCTGCTTGTTCGGCTGTGTTGCAGCATGCCTTTTACAATAGCATCGGCACGTTTTCCATGGTGATTTATTTTTTCAAGGTTCTGTGAAATATCATTCAACAGCTCTTCTTCAAGTAATTCATCCCTTTCACTTTTCACTTTTGACCTTTCACTTTTCACTTCATCAATCAACTCTTTACTCACTTCACTAAAGTTATTCACGAAATTCAACGGGTTCTGTATCTCATGCGCAATGCCGGCGGTAAGCTCACCAAGACTTGCCATCTTTTCGGATTGGATGAGTTGGCCTTGGGTGGCTTTTAACTCTGTCAATGTTTTTTCCAAAAGTTCATTTGCTTTTTTCTTGGATTGAAAGCGGTAATAAATACTTGCTGCAAGTATCAATAATAAGACTGCAATGCCGATGGTAAAATTTCTTGACAGAGATGATATTTTATTTTCACTTTGCAGTTTTGCAATGGATAGCTCTTTGGCATTCATCTCCTGTTCTGTTTCAAAGCTTAAAGAACCATACTTCTCCTGATCTGCCTGAATGCTATCTTGTAACGAAATAAAAGATTCCAGCGCTTCATTCGCTCTTTTATAATTGCCTGTTTGTGTATGTAATCTGGCGAGTAATTTATAATCTCTTAGTACATATAAACGCTGACTTTTTAACCTGTCTATATCCTTTTCCAGCAATGCAATTGCTTCAGTAATCCTGTTTTGCTCTATCCGTATCAATGCCAAATAATAATCAGGGGCCATCGTTCCGGGCCGGGCATCTGCTTGTATCTTATTCTCTTCGATCAATTGCCAGCATTGCTGTAAAGCCGTTTCTGCTTCTTCAAGCTCGCCGGTTTTTATTTTATAAAAGCCTTTTATCTGAAAAGCTGATGCAAGTAAATCAGCTGTTTCCTTATTTTTTTCTTGAGTAAGTACAAAATCTAAATAATACATAACGCTGTCCGGTTGACCGGACAAAAGCTTGATCTGCGCCATTATGTTCGAAGTATTTTGAGACAACCCCAACCTGACTCTGCTTCTTTCATTGAAACCAATACGTGTGTACCTTAGTGCTTCTTTGTGATCCCCCTTCTGCAAATAGTAAAATCCAATAACGCCAATGTTATTAAACCAGTTTCGCCTGCCCACCGGGTCTATAAATGGGGAAATACTGTTATCTGCTGTTGTATCGGCTCTCATGTAACTGACCGATTTTTTCATGTGTATATAATGTTTGTGGTTGAGCAAAGCCAACCATTTTAAAAATGTTCTAACAAAAAATATATCAGCGTTAAGTTTATAAATTTTCATGTGCGTGCTTCGTCAACTACCATGGGTAATTGATTTGCAACAGTGCTGGGTGCTTAATGCTGATTTTCAATCCAATTTCATATACGGGTTGCCATCTAAGGCACTCCAGTAATACTCCGGACTTGTTTTATTTTTTGTTTTATGCCGCCTTTATTTCTAAGCCAAGTTCAGCTAGCTTTTTTAAGTGCTTTTGTATTTGCTTTTCCCGGCTTATTTCCTTGATAGCTGGCTCCTTGTACGCTTCCTTCCGCTTGATTACAAAGAAAGCTGCCACCAAAAGTTTTCGGGCAATTGCTACCAAGGCCTTCTTTTTACCTTTATGCTTTATCATGTCATAATACTTTGCCCGTAGGTAGCTGTCCTTTTTTCGGGTAGCGCCCCATGCACATTGGGTTAGGCATGATTTTAGTCGATGGTTTCCTTTAGGTGTCCGAACACTTTTTTTTTTGCCTGCACTCTCATTACTACCCGGACACACACCTGCCCAACTGGATATTGCCTGTTCATCATGGAATTGATCCATATTGACGCCTATTTCGCTAATGATACTGATTGCGCTGTCTTTACCCACTCCATCGATGGTTTGCAGCAATTGAATTTCAGTTTCATATTTAACTACTTGTTCGTCAATATGCTTTTCCAGTGTGGCAATATGCCTTTCCCGGGCATCTATTCCATCTAAAATTAGCTTTAGCATAAACCTGTGATGATTCGTTACCCGCCCTTCAAGTGCCTTTCGGATTTCTTCTTTCGACTTTTTTACGTTACCATGAATATGCTTTAGCAGCACATTGGGGTCTGTAATCCCACTTGCAATATCACGGATAATTTTTGTTCCCGAACTGCCAAGTACATCGGTAAGTACCATGCTTAGTTTGATATTGGCATCTTCCAGTATCTTGAGAGTACGATTTTTTTCCCGCGCAACTTCTTGCACCTGGCTTTGATGATACCTGACTGAATCGCGCAACTCCCGAATGTCGGCCGGAGGAATAAAACTTGCTTTTAGCAGTCCTGCCAACAACAGCTTAGCCAACCATTTGCTGTCCTTTTTGTCGGTCTTTTGGCCGGGTACATTCTTAACATGGCGGGCATTCACCAAAATGACTTCAAAATCTTCTTCCAAAATGTTGAAGACCGGCTTCCAGTAAACACCGGTGCTTTCCATGGCAACATGCGTAACACCTTCCTGCTTGCACCAATCTCTTAACGCTGTCAAAGAACTTGTAAAGGCATCAAACTCCCTGGTTTGGTAGTTGTTTTGCCCTTTGCTAATAGTGGCAACTATAATTGCCTTGTGGACATCAATACCACAGCCCACACTTACCGTTTGGTGAAATTTAATTTCGTGTGTTTCCATATCCATTTTTTTGGGTTCGATACCCAAAGAAATGGAATTTCCCATATTCATGCGTGCTCGGGTGTCCGCCCGGTCGTGTGGATTTCATATG
>JBGSLS010000010.1:0-5187 GCA_041740575.1 Chitinophagaceae bacterium
ACTCCATACAGAACCAGACCAGCTACTGACACTGCCGTAAACCAACATCGGCCAACGCAAAAGTATACCGCCAGCCCCCATAAGAGTAAAATAATGGGGGCTTCTTTTGGGGGGCCGACGGATACTTTTATAGGTGTTATATGAAACCCAGCCGCAGACACCAAAACTTAATCAGACATTTAGACCTGCAAAATGCAATTGATAAGAGATCAGGGCAAAAATACTTTTCCTATTTTTCGAGCTTTAAAACAAATCTGTAATGACAAAATTTTTCTTCATTCTTTTTTTTGCCTTTAGTATAACAATCTCCTTTGGACAAAATTTTGCTTTCAAGGCTGGTGGCAACATTGCTACTACAAAAGACCTTGTTGCTTTTCCGAAAAACAAATTCGGCTGGTACGGCGGATTTAGCTATCAGATACCGTTAAAGAATAAGCTATTTGTACAACCTGAAATCATTTATTCTTCAAAAGGCTATAATACAAACGACCAATTTGGAGCAATTTATCAATCAGTAAGACTGAATTATTTAAACATTCCTATACTGCTTAATTACCGATTTGATAATAGAACATCTCTACTTCTTGGACCTGAATTTGGCTATCTAATTTCCGCTAATTTAGTTATAGATGGCGAAAGTAATATTAACATAATGAAGCAATACCCTCCTCGCTTTGATGCTGCTGCATGCATCGGCCTTCAATACATTATTTCAAAATATTTCTGTGCTGAAATTAGATATAATTACGGATTCAACACTTTATATAGTGTAGATGCAACAGGTAATAGGTACACAGAAGAAAATGGAGCAAACCGAGTCTTTCAATTAGGATTTCGATATTTATTTCAAAACAAATTACAAGTCATACCTTAAAAATCAAAATATGAAAAAAAGTTGCCTAACCTTTTGCGTTCTTTTATGCACAATCTGTTGTTTTGCTAACAATGAAAATGTTTGTGTTTTAACTAATACCGGCAGCAGCGGGCAAGCATGCAGCGCATCATCCCTAGGGTTTGTAGACCCTTGTAGTACAGTGCCTTTTATTGTGAATTATCAGATTCCAGCAGGTTTTGTTATAGTTGCCCAGTACGAGTGGTTTGTAAATGGGGTCTCTGTAAAAACAACGAATACCCCAAGCGATATTGGACTAAACTGGCAAATTAAAAGCAAATCGACTACTGTATTTTGTAAAGTGACATATAAAAAGGGGGATGGTACGCTATCGGAAGTTTATACTTCGAATTCATTTACGCCCGATATAAAGCAGCTTAATTTTGCAAATGATGGTATAATTACAACTACCCCTCCTCCAAATTTTGGTTGTACAACCACAACTGTAAGTTACAGCTTAAATACTTTTCTTTGTACAGGGAATTTTTGTTCTACCACCTTCAACGTTATCCAATACAGCATTACGTGGCAACCTCCAAGCGGGTGGACGCAAACTAGTATTTCAGCAAATGGAAATAATGTATCGTTCTTACCAGACGCCACTAGCAGCGGCCCACTAACTGCTACAATTACGCTACCCTGTGGTTTTACTGACACTAGAACTTTTACAATTGATAGGATTGTGCAGAAGCCAACTTTTACATCTTCCAATAATGCTATATGTGCATCTCCTTCAAATATTGCGATTAACTCAATTTGTGGTGCTATTGATTACACATACACTATCATTGGGCCTTCAGGAATCACATTTACTTCTAATGGTCTTCAGTCGCTTACAACTACCAACATAAACCCAAGTATTAGTTTATCAGGGAGTCCTACTTCTTTTACCTTAAAAGCAAAAGCAAATTATTCTGGTAACGTTGTAAGTGGGGAAGAAAGTGTCAATTTAGTTTATGGTACACCAAAATTACTCTTCAGTAATGGCTCTGAAGCATTCAACCTTATAGGTCAGCGGTTTGATTACAGTGTTAATGGTCCAGGGAATAGTTTTTCGGTATGCCCAAGTGAATTTCTCACCTTCACACCATATGTCCCCAGCGGCTTATTCCAAGGATTGGTGACCGGCCATGAGTGGACAGTATCTGGAAGTTACAGTTCTTTAGGATTTCTAAATCAAGAAAACCTAAGTATCTCTGCTGCTGCTACTCATCCTAGTAATTTTCAGTTTAGTTACCGTTATCAAAATCAATGTGGCTGGAGCCCCCTTCATTATGGACAAACTGGGACTAGGAACTGCGATGGTGGTGAAGAGCCTTTTAGAATTGGATCAGAAAGTCTTGACTTCTCAATTTCACCTAACCCTGCTAAGAATTATGCAACATTGCAATTGACGGGTATTAACAATAGTTTTGAAGTGAGGCTTTTTAACCTAATGACTACCAAACTTGAAAGTTTCCAACGCTTTGAAAAAGGACAGACACAGGTACGTTTGAGCCTTGGGAACCTCCAAAATGGCACATATGTAGTTCAGATAACCAGCAATGGTGTAACTAAATCTAAGCAGCTAAAAGTTCTTCGATAGGCAAGAAAGGCCGAACATAATAAGGGCTGCTTACAAAATGTATTGGCTATACGGCAGGGGGTAACGTACATTTCATTGGTAGGATATAGTCTTTTAGGCTGCGGTTCGGGCGGAAGGAATATTATCAAGCTTTTGTTCTTAATTTAATACTTTTTACCTTTACCGTGCATTGGTAGCTGGACAGACACAGTAATAAATGCAGCCACATAGCCGATGGTTTTTTGGAATCGGGCATGGCGTACATGATTATAAAATCTATCAGAAAGCAAAAAATGCTAAAGATGATATCATTATTATTTCCAAAGATTTTGACATTGTCAGGCTTTTTAATGAGCTTGGTCCACCACCCGGCGTTATTTGGGTAAACACTTACAACCTAACGAATAAACAACTTAAAGAATTATTTACACATACACTTAAAAATGCACTAGAACAAATTCAAAAATTTCATTTCGCAACAATTGAAAATTAAAAAATATGACCAACTTTTCATCATTCAACTTCGCAGGACATAAAGCCCTGGTTCGCGTGGACTTTAATGTACCACTCGATAAGCAAACATTGGCTATTACCGATGATACGCGCATGCGTGCAACGCTGCCTACCATTAAAAAAATATTGGCCGACGGTGGTATAGCCATTCTTATGAGCCATCTTGGCCGGCCAAAGGGTGGCCCTGAAGACAAATATTCACTGCGCCATGTATTAGACCATTTACAATCCCTGCTTGGTAGTGAAACAAAAGTATTTTTTGCCGATGATTGCATTGGCGAACAAGCAGGCATGACCGCCAACATGATGCGCCCCGGTGAAGTATTGTTACTGGAGAATCTTCGCTTTTATAAAGAAGAAGAAGCAGGAGATAAGGAATTTGCCAAAAAACTCGCAAGACTTGGAACCGTGTGGGTAAACGATGCATTTGGTACCGCCCACCGTGCGCATGCAAGTACTGCCGTAATAGCTGAATTTTTTCCGGCTGACAGAAGATTATTTGGCACCGTAATGGAAAGCGAAGTAATTGCTGCAGAAAAAGTGTTGAAAGAAGCGGAGAAACCTTTTACTGCTATTTTAGGTGGTGCAAAAGTGAGCGATAAAATTCTCATTATTGAAAACCTGCTGGAACGTGCTACTGATATCATTATTGGTGGTGGAATGGCTTATACTTTTATGAAAGCACGCGGTGGAAAAATTGGTAGCAGTCTTTGCGAAGAAGATCGTATTGATACCGCACTGGATATCCTGAAAAAAGCGACTGCAAAAGGTGTAAGCATTCACCTGCCAGAAGACAGTGTAATAGCCGATAAATTTGCTGCCGATGCAAATATTGAAACGCGCCCAAGCGATGCCATTCCCGACGGATGGATGGGATTGGATATTGGCCCGAAAGCTTGTGGTATTTTTAGCGAAGTAATCCGTAAATCAAAAACCATTTTATGGAACGGCCCCATGGGTGTTTTTGAAATGGATGTTTTTCAGGCAGGTACTAAAGCCATTGCTGATGCCGTGGCACAAGCTACCGAAAATGGCGCCTTTAGTTTAGTGGGCGGTGGTGACAGTGTAGCTGCGGTAAACAAATTTGGTTACAACAGCAAGGTGAGCTACGTTAGTACCGGTGGCGGTGCCATGCTCGAATATTTTGAAGGAAAAGAATTACCCGGTATTGCTGCGGTAAAAGGATCATAAAAAATACATGCATGAATTTTAAAATATTACTACCACTGCTTTTGGCGGTGGTAGTTTTTGCTTGCAGCCCTAAAAAAGCAGAAGAAACAATTGCCCCCAAAGAATTTGTTTGGGTTTCAACCACCTGCGATGATAACTCATCTACTACCCTGTTATGTCCTTATAGTTTTCTACGATTATACGAAAATGGAATTTTTACCGGTGGCGCATTAAGGGGCTATGTAACGGGCAATTGGAGAAACGATAGTGCTACTAATCAGATTTGGTTGGTACCCGGAAAAATAACGGCATCGGAAGAAGTGTATTTCACCGTATTCCAAGTGCAGGATAAAACCCCGGTTTCGATGGATGTTTCGGTGATACGTGATTTTGAAAACACCAATCCTATTGAAAACAATTCCATGCATTTAAAGGCTGTTCCCTTGCAATTTGAAAATGATCCCTTCCGACCCGACCACCAATTATGGCGCGAAAAACCTTCCAAACCAGAAAGCCCCGAACAAATAAAACAGCGGGTAAAAGACTACCTGCTATTCTTGAAAATGTTTTACAGTTTTGCCGCCGCTAACAAACTCGAACGTCCCGATACCGATTGGTTCCCCCACCCTATGCAAATGGAAAGCCCCGGCGCCATTACCATGGCCAATTCGGTTGAATTAAAAGAATGGTATGCTTGCTTTTTTAGTGAAGAACAAGCAGTGGAAGGGTATAAAGTTATCAGCGGGCCTTTTATGCAAGTAAAGCTAAAAGGCAACCCCGATTTGAATGAAAGAAACGCCGATGTGGTTGATCAGTTGCTTCAGCAATTAAATGGTAAGGAATTGGAAAAGAAACCGTAACTCATCATTCCGCATTCATCAATCATCATTCCGCATTCATCAATCATAATTCAATGTCGTTTACTTAAGCGAAAATAAGGTGTGTGGATAATAAAGTTCTTTGACAACTAATATAAATCATTGGTGGTTTTTACTTTTACAGGGTTATGGGGGCATATTTAATTTAGAAAGCCCTTTAAAGAGTGAAG
>JBGSLS010000011.1:0-20193 GCA_041740575.1 Chitinophagaceae bacterium
ACTCCATACAGAACCAGACCAGCTACTGACACTGCCGTAAACCAACATCGGCCAACGCAAAAGTATACCGCCAGCCCCCATAAGAGTAAAATAATGGGGGCTTCTTTTGGGGGGCCGACGGATACTTTTATAGGTGTTATAGGGCAATGCTCTGGACGACCAAAACAACACGGGAAAAATGCATTTTTAAGACATTTCAATGATTGAAATCTAATAATTGCTAAATTTGAAAGATGATTAACGACTGTAAAATAGTTAAGGATTTACCCTCTGGTGGACAAAAAAATGTTCAATTAGCCGAACACCCCGAACTTGGTTTAGTAGTAATAAAAAGGGGCGCTATAAAGAGTTTTATTTCACTCGAAAGGATTAAAAGAGAAATTGAGCTTTTATCAGAACTAAAATCTGACTATTATCCACAACAATATCACTTTAACATTGATATTAAAACCAAAGAATTTGAAATTGTTGAAGCCTATATCGAAGGACATACCTTAAGAGATGTAATGATGTCTTTCTCAACAGTTGAAGAAATATTTTCATTGCTGAATTCTTTAATTGATGGACTTTCAATTATCTGGGACAAGAACATTGTTCATAGAGACTTAAAGCCTGAGAATATAATCATAAGACATAATGGTATGCCTTGCATTATTGATTTAGGCATTGCAAGATTTCTTGATATGGAAGCCCTTACAAAAACAATTGCTCCAATGGGTCCCTGCACACCAATATATGCTTCTCCCGAACAGTTAACAAATAACAAAAATATTATAGACCATAGAACTGATTTTTTCAGCTTAGGAATAATTTCTTTTGAACTTTTCTTAGGAGTTCACCCCTTTGACCCAACATATCTTGAAAATCATTTTTCAATCGTAGAAAACATACTGCAAAATAAATTTTTAATAGAGACTAAAGATATTAAAGCTGATAATAGGATGGTTGAACTTGCAAGCAAAACATTAAAACAACAGCCATTTGAAAGATTCAGAAACTATAAAATTTTCAAGTCATTCATTGAAAGCAACTTAAAGAAATGAAAGTATACCACCAAACAGGTTTTAGGTTAAATTGGAATATAGATTGTTTTCAACAAAAAGTTGGAGACGGATTAATTTTTTCACCAATTAACATTGACGCAGACAAGCTAATACAACTCGATAATAGCTTAAAAGAAACAAGCTTTCTTGACCCCCAACTTTATCTTCTGAATGAAGCAAAAGGAACATTGGATACTTATCCCTATTTTCCTGGCAATATTAAACCCGACTATTCAACGCCAGACCTTGACAATAGCAACCAAATACTTGCTCAATTATGTATTGATTATCAGTTAAAAAACAACTTTGAATATATTGTTATTCCCACCAGGTATTACGTAGACAATCCAACTACTTACTTCTTGCAAACCGGAGATTATTTTGTTTCACCCTTTATTGACTACATAAGAGCACAAGGAATTAAGAAAAAAATTCTTCAATCGGTAATTGTTAAGACAATTATGCTAACAGATGAAGAAAAGAGAAATGAAACACTAAATTGGATTACTGGCCAACAGATTGACGGGGTCTACTTAATTTTTGAAGACAATGCAACTGGCAAGCAAATTAAAGACTTTGAGTTCTTGTTTAATGCACTTAAATTCATTCATATTTTAAAAATGAATGGAATGGAAGTTCATTTGGGCTATAATAATACTGAAGCTATCCTCTATAGTATTGCAATGCCCGATTCGGTTTCCATTGGTTCATATGAGAATTTACGCTCCTTTGGAATTAAACGCTTTCAAGACCTAGAAAATGGGCCTATGAGAGCTCCAAGAGCAAGACTATATAGTTCATTCTTACTTCAATGGATAGATTATCAATACATTGACGCAATGAGTAAATTGATAGACAACTATGAAAGCTATTTTGACGACTCAGAGTATAAGCCACTAATGTTTAAGCCTGATTACAATTGGCAATTTATGAAACCAGAACCTTACAAACACTATTTTTATGTTTTTAATAACCAAATAAAGGCTTTACCTGAAACACAACTTGAAAGAATAGAATCCTTGAAAGCAAACACAAGGCAATCCATGAATTTATTTAGAAGAATTGAAGAAACAGTCCTTTTAGATGATGATAGTAACGGTTCGCATTTACCTAATTGGTTTAATGTAATTAATGCATTTCAAAAAGAGCTAAGTTTATAAACTATGTTTGAAACAGAATTAGAAATGTCAAAACATTTTGAGAAATTTCTCAAAGATAATTTTGGCAATACATACCTTAAAGAATACCAAGGTTTATTTGGTATTCCGGACTTTGTATTTTATGCTAAAAACGAACAGGATTATTCGTTTGTTTCATTTGAATTAAAACTTAAAAATTGGAAAAGAGCTGCCAAACAAGCTTTTAGACATAAAAGTTTTTCTAATGTTTCGTATGTTGTTATAGGTAGCAAAGCTGCAAAGGCCGCAGTTGACAATATTGATTTTTTCAAACAATACAATATAGGTTTAGCAACGTTTGACAACAACAATATTTTTGAAATTCACTTTAAACCTAAATTGAACGAACCTTATTCAAGTAGCTTAAAACAAAAATTGGTTGACACAGTAACTGGGACAAGAAAAAGAGCAAGGAACATAGAAACATTTTTAGGCTGACAGTTTAAAGACAATAAAAAGCACAGCCCTTAATCGAGTAAGGCAGGGGAATTTCACCCCTACCTCCTAACAGAAGCGTGCTTGAAACTCTCCCACGCCATGGTTGGTGAGCCACGAACCATGGCATCGAAATTTTTTCCTTGCCTGTTCAATGGGTTTTTAATATTTGCCCGGGTACTGCCGACACAATGCAGCGGGGAATAATTCAACCCGCCTATGGACGCAATGATGGAGGAGTAGATTGTTTTTTTGCTAATGGTACATCTTTTAATACCTTTATTCCACCACCTGCAGCATTTAATTATGAATAGCGAACATTTCATTACCATTCCACACACCTTTATGGAGAAGCTTGTTAGGCTGCCTGAAACCGGTATGGGTTTTCAACAGGTGAAGGTTTTTCTGAGGGATGGCAGGGTGCTGAAAAACCATAAAGTATTTAATGGCAGTGAGTTGCTGCTCGAAATGCAGGAAACAGTAAATCCTTCAGAGATCATAAAAATTGAACCTGAAAATTAGATTATCCGGGCATTAAATGAATACCTATCTCAGCCCGCAACAACATTTTACTCCTTCCCAGCAACGACTCCCGACCTAAGAAGGGGACGTTGCGCAATAGTGCTTATCCCAGCAACGTCCCGTCCCGGAGACGTTGCTGGGCATAAAATACCTTACTTTAAACAAACGCACTTTCCCTGATAAATTGTAATTTTAAAGCAGGAATAAACCTCATTGAAGAAATTTTTATATTCCCAAACAAGTAGGTTTGTAATGAGATGGTTAATTTATAAAAATTTATAACTGCTTTTCAATTATGGAAGTCATTCAGTCTATTAACATCATGGAAAAATTTTCATTGTTTGAAAAGCAATGGACGCCACATATCATCGGCGAACTGAACGGGCAATATGTAAAACTATGCAAACTGAAAGACGATTTCGTTTGGCATAGCCACGAGCATGAAGATGAACTTTTCATGGTATTCAAAGGCACCCTGCTGATGGATTTCAGAGATGGCAGCACCGTTGAAGTAAAGGAAGGTGAAATATTGATTGTTCCCAAAGGCGTAGAACACCGGCCGCATACCAATGGGGAATTGGTTTTCAACCTGCTCTTTGAACCGAAATCTACACTGCATACAGGCCATGTGGAAAGCGAAATGACGGTAAAGGAATTAGATTGGATTTAACATAAGCTTTATTACTTTGCCAATTCATTTAAAGTTATGATTTAAAAAAAATCCAGCCTATGCGCAGCATACAGCTATTCATTCCTATATTTTTTGTAGCATCAATGACTGCCACTGCACAGCAAACATCTACTGTGGAAGTTACTACCCGCAACATGGCTGATGGTACCCTTTTTTACCTGCAGGATGCATTAACCAATAAAGTATATGACAGTGCGGTTATAAAAGATAACCGCTTATCGCTGAAAACACAACTAGATAAAGATGCCACACAGGTAATGGTGTATGAAAAAAGTTATGCTGCCTATAAAATATTTTGGTTGAGTCCCGGTAATTTACGCATTGATCAAACCGGTAAAACACTCAGGACAGCAACCGTAACCGGCAATGATGTAAATGCACACCAAAGCGAATATGATCAATGGACGGCTTCGCTCGATAAGCAGATGGAAAAATTGGAAATGCAGATTGAAAAGGAAAAGATTAAAACAAAACAACAACGACTGATAGAACAATATGAAGCATTGGAAAATCAGCAAGCACAGGTATCGCGCAATTATGTGCGAACCTATCCTGAAAGAATGTACAGCGCATACCTGATGGATGTATATAAAACAACATGGGGGACCGATTCGGTACGCGCCTTATACAACATCCTTACATCAGCGAATAAACAACGCAGCTATGGAAAAAAAATTGAACGCTACCTTTTGGTGGCCGCACCGTCATCGGTGGGTGATATGGCTGCAGAAGTAAAACAACCCAATACGCAGGGCGATACCATTTTGCTTAGCAGCTTTCGGGGCAAATGGGTGTTGCTCGAGTTTTGGGCAAGTTGGTGTGGTCCGTGCAGAGCCGAAAATCCATCACTGGTAAAAACCTATCAGTCCTTCAGGGATAAAAATTTTGATATACTTGCGGTAAGCCTCGACAAAAGCGCCGCGGACTGGAAGCATGCCATTGAAAAAGATGGCCTGCCATGGACACAGGTGAGCGAACTGAATGGCGGAGAAAACACTGCTTCTTTAACCTATGGCGTAAATGGTATTCCCGATAATGTATTGATTGACCCTACCGGTAAAATTGTAGCCCGTGGCTTACGAGGGGAAGATTTGAAAAAATGGCTCGAAGAGCGGCTGTAGGAAGATAAATTAGCATTTGAGGGCAGTCATCCCGATGTATAATGTCCTGGCAATTAAAAAACAATTCCGCTGATTAGTAGTCCGGCTTTCAAAATCGGTAAAGAAATTGCAAACCATTTTCCGCAACGCCCCCTGAATGGAAGCGTTGCGGAAAATGGTTATTATTTAAAACGCAAACCGAACAGCGAAACCTCCCCTTCCCGGTTGAAACTCCGTTTTGGGTGTTACCAATTCAACCGAAGGCTGCCAATCGAGCGCCATAGCTATCGGCACGTTCCTGAATTTGTAATCGAGGCCAACGGTACCATCAAATCCTGCCGTAATACCATCAATACCCTCGGCATCGTAATAACCGCCGTGTGCACCAATACCAATGTACCATTTCAGCGATTCACTAGCCGTAAGGTCGCCATGAAACTCATACAGACCTGTAAGCCGGAAACCGTCTTCAAAATACCCAAGCAGCTCAATGGCCCGGTTATTTTGGCCAACAAATGCTTTAAAATCAACTGCAAATGGCCAACCCTTTATCCCGATACCCATTTTATAGGTTTCCTGGTCAGCGTTTTGGGCACATACTTCCTGTCTTGTGGTGGCTAGCATTACCATAATGGCTAATGCCAGTAAACATTTCCTTTCCATTCGTTATAAAATTTAATTGTACCGGGTAAAAATAAATGGATTGTATAACAGAAACAGCAAACAAGTACCTGTCATGAAAAAAAAGTGCATTTACTTTCCTGTATCATGTTGGCAGTGGTATCCGAAGTTTCCATAAATCAGCATCCATTGTGCATTAGTTACTTCAAACCGATAAATGTAACATAGCTCCTTGCTTTTTTTGTATTAAAACAAAACCCTTGCATTCCAGGTGTTTCAATTTAGCATCATTCGGCAATTTGAAACAAACATTTACTTTATTTATAATAAGATAACTTAGATTTACTTAACAAAAGATCGATTACATTAATACAACCGGTCATGCATACCCGCGAAAATAAATGGTGGTTTAATATATTGCAAGGAACCCTGTTACTGTTGTCTGCAATCGTAATTCTTACAGGCCTTGTCTCCATCCTGCAACCGGTAACCTGGTTTGCAATACCTGTTATGTTGATGGGCTTATTGGGTTTAATGGAATGGACAAAAAGCACAAGTTTTGATCGTTCAACGGATGATTTACTCTGGAACATAATCAACACAATCGCCGGATTTATATGGCTGCTTTTAGGTTATCATAGCCTGGAATTCTTCTTCACCTATTTAGCCATTTGGCTCCTGATCAGCAGCTTTTGGCTCATGGTAAAAAGTTGGACATTACACACGGTAAGTCCGTTAGGATGGGGCATGATGATTGCAGGGCTCCTTTGCTTTTTCTTCGGAATTATGTTATTGATTTCCCCCGGCAACATGGACAATTTAAATGCATCCATTACGATTACCACCTTTCTCATTTATGGATTGGCACTGATTATGCTTGCCAATATAAAAAAATGGATGATGCAGGAAGGTTAAGCATTGGGCTGCATCCATGGTACCTGTAAAAAATGGCTGCTTCACCTGTCCCTGTGGGTCAATCAGCCTTAAGGTTACTTTACTTTTTTCCAACGCAACGTCCCGTACCGTGAACATTGCTTACCACCTTCTTTGTGCCACCTGTTACACCTGATGCTTGCGGGTAATACATGCAACAGGATCACTTGCCCCGGGCTATTTCCAGCTTACATTATTTATAATACACCATCACCGGCATTTCCCTTTTTGCTTTCTCAATCGTTAATCCTAAGTCTTCTATTGATTTTATAATGCCCGCCATGTCCCGCTGTTCTACATTGGTTTTTATATCATAATACCCGGTAAGCCCGGTTTCATCTGCAACGGGTAATTCCAGCTCATTGGTAAGATAGGTTTTTGCAAAATCAGCCAATGAAACCTTTTTACCATCGTAGCCCCTGCCACTAAATTCAAAGGATGACTTTTCAGTTACCGACGGTGTAAACCTAATATCCGTTCCCGGCTTTTGTTTTAAAATATATACTTCCATTAACCGTTTTTCCAAACGGACACGAACAGGCAAATGCTGATTGAGTTTTTGTTGCAAAATAATATACAGGCTATCTGTTTGTTCCGGCTTTACCAATATATCCACGCAATAGGAAGCCGCTTTATTTTTCATATTGTTGTTGTTTACATCTTCCCTGCTTACGGAGCTATCATATAGCTCCTGTTGCTCATAAGATTGAATGCCATACGCCGAACGGTACAATAACCCGATTGAAACATTGTACCAGGTTAATCTTCTGCCATGGTAGGTTTCATGGTCCGTATACGTTCTGCCCATGGCTGACTGGCCTTTTTTATATCCCCTGATGGAAAAACTATGATCCGTTAATGAATCCACGCCAAAAGGGTCGTGAACTGCCGGAATCATCGCTTCCTTAATGCCCGCGCTCATGGTTATAGTGTC
Source organism: Chitinophagaceae bacterium (assembly GCA_041740575.1). Lineage (GTDB taxonomy): Bacteria > Bacteroidota > Bacteroidia > Chitinophagales > Chitinophagaceae > Phnomibacter. The sequence continues at coordinate 7,458 of JBGSLS010000011.1, forward strand.
ACCACGCAACAGTTTATCAATCATCTGTTGGTTAATCGAATCTGTTCTTACCAATGCTACAATCTTTTTATCGGGGTTTACAATAGCGCTTTGCCCCACAAAAGCAAGGTTCAGCATATTATAAAGGGTATAGCTGGTGTCTGTAGCCAACCATATATCCGATGGTTTGTTTTCCAGGTATTTTACTTTTCGTTCTTCGCTATCATCCGAAATAGCAATTACCTGGATTTTCCCGGCGTTTTGCTTTTGCAGCTTTGCCAATATATCCATTTCAGGAATGCAGGGGCTGCACCATGTGCCCCAAAAATTCAGGATATAATACTTGTTGTCCTTTGCCTTGTTCAAATAGATTTCTTTTACCGGCGCATTACTGATATGGGTAATCATCATATCCGGGAAACGGCTGCCAATTTTCAATAAAGGTTCTTGTGCATTTGCATGAAACACTAAAAACATAAGAAAACAAACTATTATTCTTTTCATAACGATCATTTCGGCAAAGTTCTGTTTCACCCTAACCTGCTGGTGTTAACCGGTTCTTAGCGAATGTTATCGTTTGTTAATGGAAACTGCCAGGCCTTTACCGGGTATATATTTGCAGTATGATAAAAAATATCCGTTGGCTATTGTCGATATGCCTGCTGGCAATAGCAGGCGTTATTGTATTGCAGTTTTACTGGATAAAAAATTATTACCAAACTTCCCTGTTCAATTTTGAGAGAGAAGTCAATCTTGTTTTTGAAGATGCTATAAAAAAAGATTTTCAGCTTCGCTGCGATACCATTGAGCAGTTGTTGGTGGAACAGCTAATGGACACCGCATCCTTTATCATTACAAGCAAGTTTTTGCCAAATTTAGACAAGACTACACGTCGCATTATTAACGCCAAAGACAAAAAAGACCTTACTTCATTCAGCCACCCCGAATTGCCTGATGCTGTAAGGATAGAAGATACAGCCTATAAAAGAAAAATTGCACAACGCTTTGCCCGAACGCTCCGGACGGAAGACCTGGAAAATCATGTAGTATATTACCGCATTCAAAGCCTGGGAGATTTTACCCTGGAAAAAGTAAAACAATTTGGTTTTGATACAATCCGTTTTCGTCCCGTATTGCAGCAATATCTTGCGCAAAGAAATATTTACACAACATTTCAATTCTCATTAGCCAATGCAGACAGTCTTTCAAATTATATAAAACCGCCGGATGCATTGATAAAAAAAGGCGGGATAATGACAAAAGCACAACCTACCTACCAATGGTGGGAACAGGAAGAGCAGTATATAAGGGGCATTTTTGAAACCCCTTCCGGTTATGTTTTTGACAAAATGAAATGGATATTGGCCGGTTCATTACTCTTAATTGTTTTGGTTGCTTTCTCTACCTGGCTGTTGCTGAAAGCCTTGTTTCATGAAAAAAAGCTTGCGATTATCAAAAACGATTTTATCAATAATATTACGCATGAATTAAAAACACCCGTGGCCACCATTTCGGCTGCGGTAGAAGCTTTGCACAATTTTGATTTAAACAAAGAAAGACAATTGCGTTATTTGGATCATGCAAAAAATGCAACCATCAGGCTGGAAAATCTGATAGACAATATTCTAAACATATCCATTTTCGGAAAAGATAAAATCACTGTTCAGCCGGAACAAATTGAAATTGAAAAAACGATAAATGAAATAACAGAAAATCTTACACTGTCAGCGGATAAAGTGGTGCATTACCAATTTATAAACGATACAGGTGTACATATGCTTATGGCAGATAAGCAACTTTTTCAACAGGCCTTTGCAAACGTAATGGACAATGCGATTAAATATTCCGGCACGGAAGCAGACTTAACCCTTATCTGCCAATCAGACAATCGTTATTTTCACATACTCTGTACAGATAAAGGCGAGGGTATTGCTGCTTCATCCATGCCCTATGTTTTTGAAAGGTTTTACAGGGAGCCAAAATCAAATCATGCCACAAAAGGGCATGGCCTGGGCTTGAGTTATGTGCAAAAAATAATGGAAGCGCATAATGGAAAAATTGAAATAAGCAGCATTAAAGGAAAAGGTACAACCGTTATTTTATCATGGCCGCTGTAAAAATTTTATTGATAGAAGACGAAGCCGCATTGGCGGAGATTGTTAAAGAAAGCCTTGAAGCAAAAGGCTTTGAAGTGCATCATGCCCTTACGCTTGCCAAAGCCATGCTATTGTATCAACAGCATCCACCCGATATTATCGTAGCCGATGTAATGCTGCCCGATGGAAACGGTTTTGCGTGGATTGCAGCCATCAGGAAAACAAACACCATTACGCCGGTAATTTTCCTTACGTCCCGCTCACAAACGATAGATGTGGTAAAGGGATTTGAAGTGGGTGGCAATGATTATTTGAAAAAACCTTTCAGCATTGCCGAACTGGAAGTAAGAATAAAATCCCTGTTAAAAAGGGAGTGGAACCCTGTTGCCTTGCCGAAGAAAAAAACCTATACATGGCAGATAGGTGCATTTACATTTTTATACCCGGCAGGCGAACTGCTGTGGGGCCATAAAAAAAAGCAGCTTACATCCCGTGAAGCCGATTTGCTGCACATTTTATTGCTGAAGCGCAATGAACCGTTGAGCCGGAATGATATACTGCAAACGCTTTGGGGCAACACAGACTATTTTTCGGGCAGAAGCCTTGACGTTTTTATATCAAAACTGCGCAGTTATCTTAACCTGGATACGTCGGTAAAAATCATCAATGTAAGGGGTATTGGGTACAAAATGATTTGTTAGCCATTGCAGAAGGGAATAAAACAATGACCGAACCCGTTGGATGCTTGTTACATTTCGTTGCCTATTTTATTTTTTCCTGCACTTGTGCGAAGCAAGTAATCTTGTACTTAGCCATCAGGAACCGCCGGTGATCGCGAACATCCGAAATTTCGGCTCGGGACACCACCGGCAGCCGCAAGAAAAAATAGAAATCAATAATGTAGCAAACAACATCAATAATCGACCAATAAGAATATTTGGCTACTAAACAGCCTTTGCAATACATTTACAAGAAACAGGCGTTGCACTTATTGCTTGAACAAAGCTATACCTGATTGCTAAAAGCTGAATATTTCAATTTTCCTTCAATGTCTAAAAAAGATAAATACTTCAGACGGCGCTTTGGCAATCTCGTTGGTAAAATAGAATCGTATTATCATCATTTTGATTGCAGGTTTATTCCCAATCTGGACGATGAAGCCCTTGCATACCTGCTTGCAGAAGTAAAGGGTATTTATATGCTAGACCTCAATGAAACTGAAATCACCAATGAAAGCATCAAACTGTTTACAAAACTGGAGTATGTAACAGAGTTAAGAGCCAAGGGCATTTCAGGACTAACCGATGCATGTGCCGAAGATCTGAATAAAATAAAAGGGTTGGAACTGCTGCATGTTAAAAATACCGGTATTACTATTGATGGTCTATTGAAATTAAAAGATCAGCGTCAATTGAAGATGTTATTATTTTCTAACATAGATATGGAATGTATCCATGAAAAAATGCTTCTTTTAAAATCGATGCACGCTGACTGTGAATTTATTATTGATGGAAAGACGTATTATTTTGAAGAGCCGGATACCTTCTAGTTTCAACGGTATCATTACATCTTTCTATTTTCGCGCCTTGGTTCGTGACTCAGGAACCAAATTCCAACCCATTATTTCCTAATCACTATTTTCAATATCCTGGTAATTTTCCTCCTTCATTTTACCGAAACCGGCTAATTTACCCCCCTATAATGACTTAAAATGTAAACCTTTCATTTTGCATAATGTAAAATGATGCAGATACGTAAAAATACTGTTCGGGCAATGCTGCAAATCCTGCCCTTACCGGATTTAGGTGGGTGTAATGTAGCTTTTGTAACATTACTCCATCAGCATAAATAACAATGCTCAATGCATTTCGCTTTCATCAGGAACTTAAGGCTCATTATGATAATATCCTTGCAGGTACTATCTTGCAATAATGGCATCCTTCCGATAGCTATCAGAACCTTGCAGGTGGCAGAAAAAAAGGATGGATATAATGTTGTAAATTCCATCCCGCTAAGGCGGTATAGGTAGTAGTAAATAAAAAACACAAAAAATGAACACATGAAATCCCCACGAGCTGCCGCACACCCCGCACGCATGATCATTTGGGGATTCCATATGACAAATAAAAAAAGCAGGCGATAGCCTGCGCACTAAAAATGAACATATGAAAAATATTTTCACTGCCATGCTTAGCCTGGTTTGCTGCATAAGCGCACCGGCCCAAATCACCATTCCTTCCTCCACCCTCCCGGCGTTGGGAGATACCTTACGCTACAACTGGGCCTACAACCAGGCTACCTTTGCTATGGTTACACCACCAGGTTTCGACCTGTCATGGGATTTCACCGGGTTAACGCCAAGTGTTGCTTATGATGAAATATACCGCTCGCCCGGCGAAGGACAATTTGCCGCCCGGTTTCCTACCGCTCACATGGTTATGATTGACGCATCCGGCGAACGCTATTACCAGGTAACCAGCGCGGGGCTTTACCTGTTGGGTCATTCCGAAAAAGACCTGTTTGGTTTTCCTTTTAATGTGGTGTATAAAAACACTGGGACTTTAAGAGAACGCTTTGCGCCATTTAACTTTTTTGATGTTTATTCGGAAAGCTATAACAATTTGGAAGGGTTCAGGTTTGTGGATTTACCCGCAGGCCTGCGAGCTGCCTATTTAGCTGCCGGATTGACTACTATGGACTCCATACGCCTGCGCGTGTCTTCGAGCCAGATTGTTGCGGGAGACGCCTATGGCTTTGCCACCGTGCCGGGGCCATTGCCACAATCCCAATATGCAGTTCTTCGGCAAAAACAAACCTTATACCGGGAAGCTCGAGTGGATGGAAAAGTGGCACCGCTTGGCTGGCTCGATATTACCGATCTGACCATTCAATGGGTACCCGTCAGCCTCGAAACATTGTTGGTAGATACAAGCGGATCGCATATTTTTTTTAACGATGTTACCAAAGCAGAAATAGCACGGATAACCCTCAACGCTGAAGGACGTCCCGTGCATGTCCGGTATAAAAACAATACGCCTACTCCTGCTTGTGCTACCATTGATGGCCGCCCGCAAAATATTTGGACAGGCAACGCCGGCAATAGTTGGGAGCAGGCAGCCAACTGGAGCTGTGGTACTGTGCCTGATAACACAACCGATGTATTTGTCAACAGCGGAACAGTCGTAATTAATTCTGCCGTCGTTATCCGGAGTCTGAAGGTAAATCCCGGTGCCCAGGTAACGGTAGGTTACGGATCGCTCAAAGTGCTGCACTAAACCCATTTGGAATAGTTTTTCACCGTCTGCCGTTGGCTGCAAATTTTCGGAGACACTCAATAATTGAAAACATTTTCATGTAGAAAACGGATAGAAAATAAGGATAACCAAGTGAATGATTTTTTCACCGTCCGACGTTGTGGCTAATTTGAAAACATTATATACATAAGATAGCATGACTAAAAAGAAATCAATACGCATTTTTAGAATTTTATTGTTCCTGGGAACAATAATCTCTTTATATTTTGTTCCGTGGCCCATTGTAAAAGCTTGGATTATACCATTGCCAAAAAACATTCAGGAACAAGTTGATAAAGCAGCCGATTACGGATTTGATGGTATTATTGTTTGTGTAAACAAAAAAGGAAATCAATCCATATTTTATACTTCGGGTTACCAAAACAAAGCAAAAAGAATTCCAGCCGACCCCAATGCATTGTTCAAAATAGCCAGCGTAAGCAAATTGTATAATGCAGTAGCGGTGGCCAAATTGGTGCGGGATGGAAAATTATCATTGGACAAATCTCTTTCAGACTATTTACCCGAATTAAAAAGCAAAATAGAATATGCTGACAGCATCACTTTGCGCATGTTGGTTCAGCATAGAAGTGGTATTCCAAACTATACTGACACCTATATGTATTGGGTAGCTCCCAAAGAAACGGCAGATGAAAATCTTGCCTTGGTTTTAGATTTACCAGCCAACTTTAAACCCGACGAAGCATATGAATATTCCAACACCAATTACTTATTACTTGGCAAAATAATGGACCGGGTTCTTGGATATGATACATTCCAATACATCCAGGAAGAAATTTTAAATCCTTTGCATCTAAAGCACACTTTTGGCTCAATTAAAGATGTAAATATGGATGATGTAATGAGTGGTTATTATGTAGGTTATGATTCAGATTTAAAAACAAATAATGTTGGCTCAATACTGGCAACAGCAGAAGATTTGAGTAAATTTATCCGGGCGTTAAATGATGGTTCTGTTTTTAGAGATAATAAAGAACAAGCAATATACGCCTCCCTATATAAGTATGAGCACACAGGCCTGATACCTGGATACCAAACTATTGCCAAATATCATAAGGATATAGATGCTGTTGTCATACAATTTACAAACACCGTAAACTTTGATGGCTATAATTGGAGTATGTCAGAAATAATGTATAATCGAATAATTAAAATATTAAGAAAGAAAAACTAGCGAATAGTTTTTTCTCCGTCTGCCGTAGTATGCCACAGGTACATACAAATAACTTTCAAAGAAACAACCGACAACTACAAATAAAATTCTTCACTGAAGAAAAGGAAGAACTTCGTAAAGAAGCGCTATAGAAAACAGTAATCTTTTTCATAAACCAGGAGCCTGTTCTTTTATTAATCATTTTCGTCATAAATATAAGGGTACCTTCGTTTAAAGATGATCGAAGTAATGTACATTGTATACATGCCTGAGAAAAAACATCTATAAAACAATTATCCCATGAAATGCCAACGAGCCGCTGCATACCCCTGCCCTTTGAGCAGGCAAGCAGCACCAATAATTATTGGGCATACCATCCCGCTAGGGCGGGACAGGTAGTGACAATTAAAAACCAGCCCCGAGCATTCGGGGCGCACGAAAAATGAACACATGAAATATGCGCTATTGTTTTTCTTGCTGTCAACCTGCATTACGTTGGGATGGGGGCAGGGTAACGTTTCCGTTGAAAATGTTTTGATCACAACTGAAAACAAGCCTACTGGCGTAAAAAGCGGTGAAAAAGATGTATTGCAGGTAAATGTATCTCCAAAGGATTTGCAAACATTTAAAACAAGGGGTTTTGTTCGTTATAGCGACTTCGGTGCCAGGGGAGATGGAAAAACGGATGATATAGACAATATTGCGGCGACACATACAGTTGCCAATCATTACGGTCTGTCAGTGAAAGCCGACGAGGGCGCTACGTATTATATTGGCGGAAAAGAACGCACGGCAATCATCCGTACCAACACCGATTTCGCGACAGCAGCTTTCATCATCGACGATACCGAAGTGCAAAATCGTAATGCATCGGTTTTTATGGTCAGTTCCGGATTGCAACCCATTAAACTAGTTACGATTTCTTCGTTAAAGAAAAACCAGCAGAGAATCGGGCAAACGCTGCCCGGTGCCTGCCTCATCACCATTACCAATGCAAATGTAAAACGCTATATACGTTTTGGGCTCAATCAAAACAACGGCGCTTCGCAAACAGATATTTTTATTGCGGATAAAAACGGCAACCTGGATATGAATGCCCCGATTATCTGGGACTTCGAACAGGTTACCGATATCACCGCTCTTCCCATCGATGAAAAAACGCTTACCATTACCGGTGGGCGCTTTACTACGATTGCCAATAAAGCTGAATCGAAGTACACGTATTATAACCGGAATATCGCCATCAGGCGTTCCCATGTTGTTATGCAGGGGCTTCAACATCGCATTACCGGTGAAGGAGACCATGGAGCGCCATATAACGGGTTCATCAATATTGGCGATTGCGCGTATGTAACGCTTAAAAATACCCTGCTTACCGGGCACAAAACATATGTTACCATTGGCGCTGCGGGTAAGCCTGTTTCTATGGGCAGTTATGATCTTATTGTGAACTGTGCCCTCAATGTATCAGTCGTGAACTGCAGCCAGACAAATGATATCAACGACAAAACATACTGGGGAATTATGGGGTCTAACTACAGCAAAAATCTGTTGTATGATTCATGCACTTTTTCCCGTTTCGATGCCCACATGGGGGTTGCCAACGCTACCATCCGCAACTCCACCCTCGGGCACATGGGTATTAATGCCATTGGCAGCGGGGTGTTGACCGTGGAGCATTCGACCATCAACGGCAACACCTTAATTAATTTGCGCTCCGATTATGGCAGTACCTGGCAGGGAGATGTTTTTATCCGTAACTGCGTTTTTGTGCCCGCCGGCGGCAAGCCCATAAGTACCAGCCTGATTGGCGGTGCTAATTCCAGTCAGCATGATTTTGGCTACACCTGTTTTATGCCCGAACGGATTACAATCGAAAACCTTCGCATCAACGATTCCAATCATCCGGAATCCTATCAGGGTCCGGCCATTTTTTCAAATTTCAATCCGGAAATGAAAGATGCTTCTTACCAGGAAACCTTTCCCTTTGTAAGAACCAAAGAAGTCATTCTCCGAAATGTAACCACGTCCAGTGGAATGAAACTGAGGATGAGCGACAACCCCTTTTTGTTTAAGGATGTAAAGGTGGTGACCGATTAATAGCTAATTCCCGCCCTGGTTCCCTGCGCGCAAACCAATCTCAGGCTCTACCTTCGATTTTCCCTGATCAGCCGGTGATAATACTTGCAACGGCAATAAAATAACCCATTTAACCCCTTTTTTCGGCGATTTTACAAGCTTTTACACTTTTTTTACAACTCTTTACTATTAAAAACCTACCTGGGAGTGGACACCTGATAACTTTACTTTATCGTATTACCCAATCAATTAAAGGAATGAATATCATCTACAACCTTGCTGGTTTGCTACTTTTTCAATTCCTATCCTGCAACCATGCGTCTGAATTGCCACATGCATCTCAGCTATCGGATAGTCTGATAAATCAAAAAAGAGATAAGACCGGAACTGCAAACGTCGTTTTCAGATCGGCTGATAACGGACTCACCTGGCAGGACATCAACGAAGCGCCACCTGAAGTTGAGCCGACTGCGTCGGGGAGTAATATAGTGAAGTCAGAAGGGGTCATAATGGCAACAGGCCAACAAGGTATCAGGCGTTCGACAGATAATGGTGAACACTGGCAATGGGTAATAAGCGAGGGTGGCGTGGGTATAGCTATTGAACCTATACATGGTGGATTTGCTGCTATATCCTACAACACAACAACGAAATCCAGAAGGATACGCATATCACTGGATAGCGGAAAAACCTGGCAAGCGATTGATAAAGGACTTCCGCCTTCTGCGCTTATTTCATCCATTAAACAAATGGGAGAAAATTTAATCTGTGGTCATCCGGATGGTATATTCCTGTCATCTGATATGGGTAAAACCTGGAAAAGCGTTCATCCTGGTGTTGAAAAACACGCATTTACATTTTCAACAACAGGGAATATTTCTTCCGGTAAACCTGATAAAGTATTCAGAATATATGTTTCCGGTAATGTATTGTATGCTGTGGCGGTTAATGCCGGATGTTGAAAATAAAGCAGGTATTTCAACGGAATGTAAAAATTGTAAAAGATAGGCAACCGTACCATATTATATAAAGAAAATGAAGCATATTAAAATGGCATTTTACGCAATTGAGCTTATAAGTTTGTTTACAACTTTTACTGCCTGTAATGGACAAAATAGTTTTAAAATCCCAGAAGAGCGTATTGAAATTGGCGTAACTGTTTCTCGAGTTGATAAAACAATTTGGGTAATTTATCAGGACAAGTATTCAAATTTTTGGTTCGGAAGTAAAGAGAATGGTGTATTTTATTATAATGGGCAGCTTTTAAAACACATCACTATACAAGATGGCTTAGTTAGCAATGAAATACGCGGTTTTCAAGAAGACCCGGCTGGTAATATTTTTATTGAAACCGAGCGAGGTGTAAGTAAATTTGATGGTAAGGCCTTCAGAACCTTGCAAATTGCAAACCCCGAATTCCCTGCGAATAATTGGCGTATAGAACCAAAAGATTTGTGGTTCAGAATAGGTTTTAATAATAATGGACCTTATAGATTTGATGGCGAATATCTACATTACCTGAAATTTCCAAAATCGCCACAAGAAGACGGATTTAATAGCAAAAACAAGAATGCAAGTCTGAGACCCTATGGGCTTTATACCATCTATAAAGACCGTAAAGGATTTATATGGTTCGGAACATCAAGTTTAGGTCTGTGCCGATATGATGGCAAAACCTTTAGTTGGCATTATGAGGAACAATTACAAACAACGCCCGAAGGTGGCGATTTTGGAACACGTGCTATTTTTGAAGATAAAGAAGGGAAGTTTTGGATAAATAACACCCATTTTCAGTACAACGTAAAACCGAATAACAGTAGTAATTCAGACTTTAAAAAAGAAGATGGAATTGGTTATGTCGATGAAAATAATCAAATCAATTTCCCATTCTTTTTATCCATAACCGAAGATAATGATGGTAACTTATGGTTGGCAACTTATGACAATGGTGTATGGAAATACAACGGAAAAGAACTTGTTCATTACCCTATCAAAGATGGGGAAACTGATGTGTTACTTTTTACCATCTTTAAAGACAACAAAGGAGTTCTTTGGCTTGGAAGTCATAATGCAGGCGTTTATAAATTTAACGGAAAGACTTTTGAAAAGCAATTTTGAAAAATACGAACGCACAAACAGCAGTTTGGCAAAATGGCGGGTTTAGTGCTACATTCAACGGCACTTCTCCGATGATGCCGCTGTTAGTGCCTGTTTGCCAACAGGTAAATTTTCTATCAACAGCACACGATGCCCATTAGTATGTACTAATGCAGGTTAAGTTGATTTCATAAGCTAGAAGATATCCCGGCTTCGAAGGAGTACAGGGAGTCGTTGGTCGAAAAGACGCAATGGTGGCAACTTCCAGCCCATGTTGGTGTTTCTGCCGGTGTTGGTATTCGCAAAATCCATACTTCATAATCACCGCTGTCCGATGTCCCGAACATCCGATGCTTCGGATTGCTTTAGTGTCTAACTATACTACAAAAATCGCTTTGCAGGTGCAGAACTGCCTGAATTATTACGCTGCATCTGGTTCATAGTATCATTGGCAGCATGGGCGAATGATGTTTTTAATCCGCAGTGGTAATAAGTTATAGGCATTGAGCGCAAGGAGGAAATGCGGGCGATAACCTACCAAAGGAACGCAGGCACCACGCATTGGCAGAATGGAAGGAACTTCCCTAAAAGAAGCGTGAATGTGGTGGTGCAGATGTTGCAGCATCAACGGAGACAAAAACTACTGAAAGATACCTGCATGCATCCAAAAAAAATTTGGTCAACATCCCAAGTCCGCTGGATGATATATGGGAAAAAGTTTATTTGACAATTTAAATATCCCATCTATTTTGGAAGATTCATTTACGCGTAATATATTTACAAAGGCTTCAAAACGGGTATTGATAATCAATTTTTAAAAGGAAGTAAACTGATACGCGTATATGAACGTGTTGGGTACATAAAAAAAATCTGAGAATTATGCACAAAGTCTTTTTTTTAACAACACTAACAACCTTGTTCCTTTTATTTGGTTGCCAATCAACAGACAAGAATTCGATTTTAGAGAAAAACAAAGAAATTGTTTTGGACTATCACAAAGTCTGGAGTGGAGATAATATTGACAATTTAGATGAAATACTAACAGCAGACTTCGTTAATCATTATCTAACAAGTGAAGAATGGACAGGAATACCAGATGCTAAAAAAGCAATTTCAGCTTGGAGAGCAATTTTTCCAGATTGGCATGAAGAGCTGGTGGATGTAATTCAAGAAAAAGACAAAGTCGTAATGAGGTATAAAGCCACAGCAACTCATACCAAAACCTACGAAGGAATTGAGCCGACCGGAGCTAAAATTGAGATTTACGAGGTTTCTATTTATAGAATAAGTAATGGAAAAATAGCGGAGCAATGGTGCTTCCCTGATGACCCAAGTATAAAAACACAAATTCTTAATTTTAAGAAATAAAAGAAAACCTGTGCACAACAATGTATAGAAAAAAAAGGCGAAATATTAATAAGATTATGACTTTTAGCTCGTTTCAAACTTTGAAATTAACTGAAAGTTTAGTGCTTCGGGATCGCCTACTTTTCATATACTAACCGTTGTGCCTAATTTGAATGAAATGAATAATAAAGCCGTAATTATATTAATCTTAATACTTGTAAGTAAAATAGCGCTTGCACAAAAATTTGTACCTGAAGATGGAAAATGTATAGTATTTATAGGACAAGATTTGCAAGCCACAGGTGGGTTAAATGATTATCATAATGGATATACTGATTACTTTAAAACACCAGCAGGCGTTACAGTTTATACAAATTTATCGCCAGGAGGTGAATCTTTCGGATACTATAATAAAGGGCTTGATGGTATAAAAAATAAAGCGAATTGGGGCGCTGGTGATATTTGGGCAGACCTATATTTGCGTGACTCTACTTACCAAAATAGTGCAATTGCTATAGGTTTGTCATTCGTAAATCAATGTCGTTTACTTAAGGTTTTACAACTGTTTATAGTTCATTGATGGTGGTTTTTTCTGTGTTTTCTTTCTTGGATTAGTTCTGTTTGGTCTTATTAGTTCTGTTGTTGATTGAAGTATCTTATCCATAGCTTTT
>JBGSLS010000012.1:0-7724 GCA_041740575.1 Chitinophagaceae bacterium
CACCGCATTGGCGTCAACTGGCTGCTGATCTACTTGAATGTATCGTATAAAAAAATACCTGAAAAAAACGGGCAGATAATGCTATGCCATGCGGTTAAAAAATCAACCTGAAAACACGTGGAAATATCAAAATAAAATATAAAATAAAGCCATTACCAAAATAACTCTGCTTTAATATTGCTAAAGTTACATTTGCTTACCAAGCCTTAACCTCCCCCCCCTTGCATACCGCCGTTCATAAGAACGCAATCCCCATAATATAGATTTCTAGTAGCGGTTCCGTACAACTGCGGCTTCATCGTTGGCCTTGCAGGCCCGACGAAGCCTTATTTGTTAGCTGCAGATTTATTTTTCAATAAACTCCGTTACCTTAACCTGTTTTTCAATTTCCGGTCTCCATTTATGCTGACTCGACATAGTATCGCATAATTTTTCATGAAAGTAAATTTGAAACCAGGTTCTATTATGAAATTCACCCACCTGTTCGAAAACTTTTTCAGAATGTATCATGAGTTTTAAAATAAACTCTTCTTTAGGTTCCCGATGATTATTGATAATCTTGCTCAGAAAATTTGCAGTAATGTTGATGTCCTTTGCAAAATCACTTCGTTTCGAATATATCACGTCAACATACGTTTCTAAGAACTGGGAAAAATGATTTTGATTATCATAAACCGGTTCTTTTAAGTAATTCTCCATTTTTAACTTTAATTGCAACAGCTTTGCACGAAGGATTTGTTTTTCAGTTAAATTCTTCATTCTATCCAAACGGGCTTGCATGAGCGCAATGGAGTCTTGCTCTCTTTCATTATTCGTTTTATATCTCGAGTCAACTCCAAATTCAGCATCAACATTAATAATATTTTGTTTATTCGTCATGGTCAAATTGATTTATGAGATTAATTATTTCTGGAACTTCCAAACTCAAAGTCATGCCAGTAACATTCATATTGTATTTGTCAATATAATGTTGAGCAATTGAACTTTTAGGTCTAAGTGAAACACATGCTAATTCACCATATTCAGCTACTGCAATTTTGGCAACGTGTGTTATTAGGTTCCCTGCGATTTTATCGAAATTTTTCTCTTTTCCCATATTCTCTTTTGATACGGTAAGGAGTCTTATATGAATTCTCCACTCGGAAGGAATTCTTTCTAGTGAAACAAGCCCTAGTATATCATTCTGTCCCTTTATCACTAATTTGTATACTTCCTGCTCTCTTTCTTTCTTCCAGTCAAAAAAATACCTTGTTTTCGATAACAATTTGTAGTCTGTATTTTCAATGGGCGAAATTTCTATTGGATAGATTTTGCCGGTTGAGACATCTACAATATTCATAACGCAAATATAAGAAAAAAAGTTCCATTTTTTGGAATCATTTTCCCAATAGTTTCCAAAGGACGGAACATGTTGATTTTGAGAATTTTGTAGTTAAAGGAAAAGCATTCGCGTTAGCCAAGGCTTTCATAACTTATCCCGCTCTTGCCATTCTTTCGCCATAAAGTTATAAGTGCTTAACAAGATAACCACGAATGGGGCTTGTCGCGAAGTGAATGCTGCCTCCCATTGTGTCATAAGACTAAGCATTTGCGACAAAGGTGGAACAGCGTCGCAGCTGCGGGTTCTGCAGATACTGGTTTGATAAAGTTACTGTTTTGGTAAAAGTACAGTGGGTGCGTGTGATAAGACTACGAATCGGCTAGAAGTTTTATTCATGCAGACCATAAATAGCAATCAAATTTAACTGTATAAATTCTTCTTCCTTACACGATTGCCCGAAGTTTTACAGCTCAAAAGTTAATCCAGCCGAAATAGTAAAAGCATTCGTTTTTATGTTGCCAACATTGGAAGTTTGTGATTTATAAATGTTTGCAAGACCCAGGCTGTTCCTTAGATCAAAGTCCAATTTCAATTTTGAAGCAACAGGAATTTGAATGCCAGCGCCAAGTGACAAACCATAGTTAGTTTTCTTGCGGTAGTCCGATGAACTTACCGGTTCCTGATTGGGGGGAATAGGGTCCTTATATTGTATAATGATTTTATTATTCAGCAAAATGCCCAGAAATAAGCCTCCGTCTACATGTACTTTTACTTTTTTACCAAACGAATACTCCGCAAGAACCGGCATATTCAAATAGTTATGTTTAAATATGATATCTGCATAATTAAAAGGGTTTCCCATGCTACCTTCAAATCCAACTGATTCATATTTCCAACCAATCTCGTCATATGCCATAAGGACTTTAAAACCCAAATTTTCGGTCTTTTTAATTTTCAGATGCCCACCAATATGAAGCCCTGTTAGCGAGCTGCTGTAGTCTTTGGATATACCATCCCCATAAGCCGTGCTTATATTTAATCCTGATTGGAAGCCATATTCGATTTTTGCTTTTTGTCCTTTGCTTAACAATGAAAGGTTAATGATAATTAGGGTAAAAAGTAGTTGTTTCATAGTGTATGGTTTTGAAAATATAAGGGCAATGGCTAACTGCTTTAGGAAGGCAGGGATTTATGTTCTGTCGCTCCACTTACTTATCGTTGTTTATTAAAGGTAACTGGTTCAATTAATATTCTTCCGCCTTTCTTTTTTATGGCTGCAGTTGCAGGCAGCACTAGCGTTTCTCCACAATAATCGCCAAATTAAGATTATTTAGAAAAACTCTTGTTGCGCACTCACAAAGGATTCTCTCCATTCTATCATTTGGGAATTCAGAGTCAGTAAAATTGATGTCGATTGCAACATACTTCTCTTTGTGGCTTAAAATTGGATATATTCTTTTTGCAATGTTGATTGCTTCTTTTTTAATCGTAGTTGAGTCTTTCTCGCAAATACTTTTCTTTGAATTTTTTATTTGAATCCAAAATGCTCCATCGTTCTGATTTGCTCTAAGTCTTTCCCAATCATGATAAAAGGTAACCGATGCAAAAAATTTTTCAGTTAAAGTCTCTTTATATTCTTTTTCCTCACTTGTCAGCGGAATATGTGGCACATAGCAAGATGAAAAAAATAAAACAGTCCAAATAATAATGAATTTCATATTTTGCCTGTAACAATTACGCTTGTTGCTATTATATGAACCAAATATAAGAATTTCATAAAATTCACCAAATGATTTCCAGGTGTTTAAGTAATACATTTTAGACCTGCTTGCATCTAGTGTAACTAAAGGTAGTTGCACACATTGGGCTAAAGCCCATTGGAACGCGACTCCTTTCATTGCCCCGGCCTTAAGGCCGGGGCAAATGAAAGCTTTAGATGGAGTTGGCTTTAGCCAAATAAATAATTGGTGGCTGAATTACCCATTTGTAAAATCCACCCTACAACAGGAAGAGAACGTCGCTGTCAGGCTGGTTTCATTACGTTAAAGGCAGTCCCAGATGGTAATACATTTATCGGAGTTTAAGTTCTTAAAAACATAGAACAGTGTTCCATTCGTTTCTATCCTTATAATCCCTTATTAATTGATCCGGAACGGATTAACTCCATAAATCATCATTAAAGTATTCAGGATCGTAAAAGGATGCATCTAATTACTGAAGAAAACAGCCGTTCCTATTATTGAAGCTACCGAAGTAATCAGCACTATTCCCCAAAACAATTTTCTATAAGTTATCGTTTTTGCTGCAGGGTTTATTTTAGTCAAAAAATAGTTTATTAAAAAAATAAGTGCAGCGCCAATAAGTCCAACACATATTCCACCTAATGCCCGGCGAGCAAAAGAAGACGGTAAAGTCTGAAGAAGCCTTGCATAAGTTTCGTCACTACCAATAAAAAATATTGCGGAAAAAATTCCAACAAAACCAGTCAAGGCAACAATTAATATAATATTAAAACCTATGATAAACGTTTTCATCAATTTTTGCCTAACAACTACGCTTGTTGTAATTATATAATCCAAATATAAGTTTTCGCCAAATTTCATCAAATCATTTACAATGAACACCCTACCTTTTCCATCGGCACTTAAAGCTCCAAGCTAATAAACGAAAACCATTAATTTTGTTACTGTCAGAAAGCTAAAATAAAACAGTTTTCTACTTCTTCATTGAAAAAAATAGTGATTGCCTTGCTTTGCTTTTGCTGTGCATCCATTGCACATGCACAAAATTTTACCGGAGGATTCAATTTCGCATTTCCCCATAAAGACAGTCTGCCAAGTCCTTTTCTGCCTCGTTTTAATACGAAGCCCCTTGGTGCATCGGACAAGGTAACCGCTGTGGGAAATAATTTTATGGTAAATAATCATCCCTACAAATTCTGGGGGGTAAATATGGTAGCGGCGGGCGCATTTCCCGATAAATCAGATGCGAGTGGCATTGCCGCACATGCTGCCAAAATGGGCATTAACCTGGTACGCTTTCATCACCTCGATAACCCTTCATGGACTACGGCAGGCAGTTTGTTTATCCAAGGGCAAAGCACCCGCAACCTTAACCCTGCGTCACTGGATAAACTGGATTATTTTATTTTTCAACTGAAGCAGCACGGCATTTACACCAATATGAACCTGAATGTAAGCCGCACGTTCAATCATCTGGATGGTGTATACAGTGCAGATTCGTTGCTGGAGTTTGGCAAAGGCATAACCATTTTTGATCCGCAAATGATAGCGTTGCAAAAAGAATATGCAGCACAATTACTTAATCATACAAATCCATACACCGGAATTAAACTAAGCGAAGACCCGGCGTTAGCCATGCTGGAAATGATCAATGAAAACTCATTGTACGGTATGTGGAAAGACAATGCGCTGCAACCCCGATCGCTGCCGGGTGGATTGCTTACCTGGTACCATAGCCGTATGCTGGATAGTATGTGGAATGTTTTTTTGCAAAATAAATACGGCACCCAAACGACCTTGCAGGCTGCATGGGCAACCAGTGGTCCTGCTCCTACCGAACTGATTATTGATGGCGGTTTTGAAGGGCCAACGTTTAACTTCAACTGGCAGAATGAAGTACATAATGGCGCTGTAGCGAGTTTTGTGCAGGATGCAACCACATGGCACAGTGGAGCCAAATCTGCAAAAATCAATATCACTGCTTCTACCGGTACCGACTGGCATGTTCAGTTCAAGCATGTGGGTTTTTCCTTTAAAAAAGACAGCAGTTATAAAATGACTTTTTGGGCAAGGGCCAATGCAAACCGATCCATATCGGCAGCGCTCATGCGCAATGGCGCACCTTATACCTGGTTTGGTGGCATGGGAGCCAATCTAACCAACGCATGGCAGCCATTCAGCATTACAGTGATACCTACTGATGATGTGGTAAACGATGGCCGCTTAACGTTTTCCCTGGGAGCGGCACCGGGTACGGTGTGGATAGATGATGTTTCATTTGTGCAACCGCAAAGGATTGGTCTGCTTCCGGGAGAAGATTTAGCCAGCGCTACCATTCAACGTAACCTGTACAGCCTGCGTTCCGATTTTTCAAAACAACGCATCACAGACCTTGCAACTTTTTACATAAACCTTCAGAAAAATTTCTTGGAAGAAATGCGCAATTATTTACGCAATACGCTGGGCGTTTTGGCACCCATTACCGGCAACAATGCTTTCACCGGCATCCAGGAAGGATTTCAAAATGAAAATCTGGATTACTATGATGATCATTCATACTGGGACCATCCTAATTTTCCTGGAAATGCATGGGATCCAAACAACTGGAATATCAGCAATACACCCATGGTAAAGCAAAATAATTTCGATGCCATACCAAGTGCATTTTCGGGCATAGCATTAAACAATAAACCTCTTACCATAAGTGAATATAACCATGCATCGCCCAATAGGTATCGGGTAGAAATGGTACCTGCCATGGCGGCTTATGGCTCATTTCAGGGAATGGATGGCGTTATGTTTTTTGATTACAATAGTGATGTGCCTGCGAGCTGGGCCCCCGATGTAACCAACAACTTTTTTTCAATACATCGTGACCATTCTGTTATGAGCTTATTTCCTGCCGCCGCTTTCTCCTACCGTAACCACTTGATTGGAGAAGGCACTCCTTTTTTGGTAAACTACAGCGAGGATGATATTTATAACTCCTACGAGAAAGACAATACGGGCCGCTGGGGTAAGTACACACCTTATGATAAAAGAATCCAACTATCACAGGTGGTTAAAGCGGGAACCTATCATGATGCAATAGGATATACTGCACAAACCTTACCCGCTCCACAAAACACAACCCATACAACGAGTACCGGAGAAACGGTGTTGTATACGACGGTTGGTTTACTGACTACAACAACCCCAAAATATATCAGTATGGCCGGTTATTTAAATGCCGCTGCCAATACGGATGCAGGTGCGGTTCGTTTACTATCTGCCAATCAATTTGGTGCCTTTACATGGGTATCGCTAAACCATAAACCCCTTGCTGTAAGCGATACCAGTTTTATTGCCATATCATCCGTGCAGCAAAACAGCAATATGATATGGACCAATAGCAACACTACGTTACAGGGCAATTGGGGTAGTTCGCCTACAAGTCAGTATCCGCTTACGGTAAGTTTACGTATTAATATTGCCGGCAGTTGCCTGCTGGTGCATTCACTTAATACGCAGGGTCAACGGATTAATACAAAAAGCTATTTTGCCAATATTCCTAATACTTTTTATGTAACTTTTGATGAATCAACAGACCAAACATTGTGGTATGCACTGGAATCATTACCGGCCACTACATCCGAATGGACGGGCGCTGTTAGTAACGATTGGTTTAACGAAGCAAACTGGTGTTGTGGCAAGGTTCCAGGGCCAACGAGTAAGGTTGTCATAAATAATGCAAAACCGCATTACCCGATGGTTACATCCGATATTAAAATATACAGCCTGCAGGTGAATGCCGGTGCAAGTTTCCATTTGGCGCCGGGAGTTCAGGTAATAACACAAGAGCAGTAATAACGCTGCAAGTGTTTCAATGCGTTATTGAAATTCGCCATACCATCCCTTGCCACATAATTATTTTGTGGCAGTATCGCGTGTGGCATTCAGTTAATTTCCTCATTTGTTACTTTTTGTAAAGCGGTTTACCTCCAGCCAATACATGAATGCATCAAACCAGCGGTTACTCGTTCTGTCGGGATTTCCGAGACCGAAACCGTGGCCGCCATTTTGATAAAGGTGAAACTCTACAGGTATGCCCGCTTTGTACCAGGATTCTATTACTCCCGTCTGTCCGCGAAATAGAAAATCATCCGTAGCAATAACATTGAACATAGGCGGCGCATGCTTCGGTACGTCTACCGGGCCCATACCACCATAAATCGGACCAATGAAAGCCAATTTCATGGTTTTTGAGTGAAGCGTGGAATGCATGGTAAGTCCGGCACCGGCCGAAAAGCCGATCATACCAATTCTGTCAGTATCAACGCCCCACTCTTTGGAACGTTTCACAATCATGGCATAGGCAGCTTCGGCGTCCGCTAACTGATCAGACAAATCCATCTGCGGGGCTGTGGGTGGTGTTGCGCTATTCGAAGTATCAGGATTGGCGGGTGCTGCAGGGCGGGGCCGATTCATCCAGGCCGTAAATTCATGAAGCGATTCGGGTGTTGGCTGAAGCCGATACTTAAGCGCCGAGTAGGCAAGCGGGAGTTTCACCCGCAAGCCTCTCACAGAACCGTGCTTGAAAGTCTCCCTTCACACGGCTCGTGTCATTCTTTGATAATTTCAACTGTACTTTCTTTCCCAATGATAAAATAATGTTGGTTTTT
>JBGSLS010000013.1:0-102766 GCA_041740575.1 Chitinophagaceae bacterium
CTTTACTCCATACAGAACCAGACCAGCTACTGACACTGCCGTAAACCAACATCGGCCAACGCAAAAGTATACCGCCAGCCCCCATAAGAGTAAAATAATGGGGGCTTCTTTTGGGGGGCCGACGGATACTTTTATAGGTGTTGGCGGCAAGCCTATAAGTTGACACAATAAGAATGAACGACAAAATAATATATAAGGGAAAAACTATTGTCTTTGGGTTTGCTGATGCCGGAGCATTAGCGGATGTGTGGGAGAGGCGTGCATTGGCAACGAAGCTGTGTATGCCCCAACAAGAGTAAATATCGGGTAATTCTGTCCGACCTTCGAAGCGCTGACTGGATACTCCCATATTTTGACAAACGCGAAGTATTGTTTATAGAAATATGACTTATTGAATCAATTACAATTAATGATTGTTTCTAAATACTTACATTTTTTTAATAAACCCATCCTGTAAAGGGTGTTTAGTCACATTTCCCCAAAAACCGTGGATAATTTTGATGAAATATTTGCATTTTGTCGTGTCGTAAATTATCTTACCTTCGCAAACTCATATTTTGGGTGATTTGGCGCTTTTTCATCGTAATACATTGATTATCAATTAGTTTTCTATCGAATTTTCGATGGATGGAGTGCTATTGTCCCCGGGTACTGAGCAGATCTGCAAAAATTTTAATACGCAATATTCATTATGGCGATCAAAAAAGACAATCGGCCCAAGTCAAATTTTTCGAGCATTACCATCAGCCTTGCAAGCCCGGATAGTATCCTGGAACGCAGCCACGGCGAAGTATTGAAGCCCGAAACCATCAACTACCGTACTTACAAGCCCGAAAGGGATGGCTTATTCTGCGAACGCATTTTCGGTCCTGTAAAGGATTTCGAATGTGCTTGCGGAAAATACAAGCGTATCCGTTACAAGGGTATTGTGTGCGACCGTTGCGGTGTAGAAGTAACGGAAAAGAAAGTACGCCGCGAACGTATGGGCCACATCAAGTTGGTAGTTCCTGTAGTACACATTTGGTATTTTAAGAGCCTGCCCAACAAGATTGGCTACCTGCTCGGAATGAGTTCTAAGAAATTAGAGACTATTGTTTATTACGAGCGCTATGTGGTGGTTAATGCTGGTATTCGTGCCGATAAGGGGCAGAACTACGGTGATTTGCTTACCGAAGAAGAATATCTTGACATTATTGATGCATTGCCCCGCGAGAATCAAATGCTTCCTGATGACGATCCAAACAAGTTCGTTGCCAAAATGGGGGCAGAAGCCGTAACTGAGTTACTTTCCCGTCTCGAATTGGATACACTTAGCTATGACCTGCGCAATTCAGCTGCCAACGAAACAAGTCAGCAGCGCCGTGCTGATGCGCTTAAGCGTTTGAGCGTGGTAGAAGCCTTCCGCGATTCAAGTGCACGTATTGGTAACCGTCCGGAGTGGATGGTAATGCAGTATATTCCCGTTATCCCACCCGAACTTCGCCCGCTTGTTCCTTTGGATGGTGGTCGTTTTGCGTCAAGTGACCTGAACGATCTTTACCGCAGGGTAATTATCCGTAACAACCGTTTGAAGCGTCTTTTGGAAATTAAGGCACCCGAAGTGATCCTGCGTAACGAAAAACGTATGCTGCAGGAAGCTATCGACAGCCTATTTGATAATAGCCGTAAGTCTAACGCCGTTAAGGCCGAAGGCGGTCGTGCACTTAAATCACTCAGCGATGTACTGAAAGGTAAACAGGGGCGTTTCCGCCAAAACCTTTTGGGAAAGCGTGTGGACTACTCAGGCCGTTCGGTTATTGTGGTAGGACCTGAATTAAAATTGCACGAGTGCGGTTTACCCAAGGATATGGCTGCTGAATTATTCAAGCCATTTATTATTCGTAAGCTCATTGAAAGGGGTATTGTAAAAACCGTGAAAAGCGCCCGCAAATTGGTGGACCGCAAAGAAGCGATTGTTTGGGATATCCTTGAAAACATATTGAAGGGTCACCCGATTCTTCTGAACCGTGCCCCAACCCTTCACCGTCTTTCTATACAGGCTTTCCAGCCTCGCTTAATTGAAGGAAAAGCTATTCAATTGCACCCGCTCGTTACGTCGGCATTCAACGCTGACTTTGATGGTGACCAAATGGCCGTTCACGTTCCTTTGAGCAACGCTGCTGTGTTGGAGGCTCAATTGCTTATGCTTTCGAGCCACAACATTTTGAACCCACAGAATGGTACACCGATTACCCTTCCTTCACAGGACATGGTATTAGGTTTGTATTATATTTCTAAAGGTCGTTTAACTACTGATGATGTAGTGGTTAAAGGTCAGGGCAAAACCTTCTACAGCACGGAAGAGGTAATTATTGCCTACAACGAGAAAATGATTGACCTGCATGCCAATATTAAGGTGCGTACCAAAATGCGCAACAAGGCAGGCATTTTAGAAAAGGAAACCATTGAAACTACTGTTGGTCGTGTACTTTTTAATCAGCATGTTCCTCCGGAAGTAGGTTTCATTAACCAATTACTTACCAAGAAGAGCCTTCGCGAAATCATTGGTAACATCGTTAAGTTTACCGATGTACCTAAGGCTGCTAAATTCCTCGATGAAATAAAAACCCTTGGATTCCGTATGGCGTTCAAAGGCGGACTTTCATTCAGTATCAATGACCTGATTGTTCCTGATATCAAGCAGAAATTGCTGGATAATGCGAAAATTGAGGTTGATGAAGTTTGGGATAACTATAATATGGGTCTTATTACCAACAACGAGCGATACAATCAGATTATTGACATCTGGAGCCGTGTGGATACCCGTATTACAGAAACACTTATCCGCGAAATGGCAACAGATAAGCAGGGTTTCAACTCTGTTTATATGATGCTCGATAGCGGTGCGCGTGGTAGCAAGCAGCAGGTAAAGCAGTTGGCTGGTATTCGTGGTCTTATGGCTAAGCCTCGTAAGAGTGGCAGCACAGGAAGTGAGATTATCGAAAATCCCATTCTTTCCAACTTTAAAGGTGGATTGGACGTATTGGATTACTTCATTTCTACCCATGGTGCCCGTAAAGGTCTTGCGGATACGGCGCTTAAAACGGCGGATGCAGGTTACCTGACCCGTCGTTTGGTGGACGTTTCCCAGGATGTGGTTATTTCTGAAGAAGATTGCGGAACGCTTCGTGGTATTGCAACTTCTGCACTAAAAGATAATGAAGATATTGTAGAACCTTTATACGATCGTATCCTCGGCCGTACATCATTGCATAATGTATTCGATCCTTTAACGGACGAACTAATTGTATCAGCAGGTGAGCAGATATTGGAAGATATTGCTCAGCGCATTGATGATGCTGGCATTGAAACCGTGGAAATTCGTTCGGTACTTACCTGCGAAAGCAAACGTGGCGTATGCGTTAGGTGTTATGGTAAGAACCTGGCGACGGGTTATACTACACAGCGCGGTGATGCAGTGGGTATTATTGCCGCTCAGTCAATTGGTGAGCCGGGTACACAGCTTACCCTCCGTACTTTCCACGTTGGTGGTGTGGCTGGTTCTGCTTCAGTTGAAAGCACCATGCTCGCTAAATTTGATGGTACTGTTCAATTTGATGGTGTTCGTACAGTTGCAGGTTTTAATTCTAACGGCGATAAGGTTCAGATTGTAATTGGTCGTACGGGTGAACTCCGTATTATGGATGAAAAGAATGATCGCCTGTTAATTACCAACAACATTCCTTACGGATCAATCCTTGCCATTAAAAATGGTCAGCCTATCAAAAAGGGTGATTTGATTTGTAGCTGGGATCCGTTTAACAACGTAATCGTTGCAGAAATTGCTGGTAAACTTGTTTTTGATAACATTCTTGATGGTACAACCTACCGCGAGCAGGTGGACGACCAAACTGGTCACCGTGAGAAAGTGGTTATTGAAACCAAAGACAAATCAAAGATTCCTGCATTGGTAGTAGAAGGTGCAAAGGATACAAAAATGTATAACCTGCCTGTAGGATCACATATTGTGGTTGAAGGTGGTATAGATGTTACACCGGGTATGGTGTTAGCGAAAATTCCACGTGTGTTGGGTAAACTTCGTGATATCACGGGTGGTCTTCCACGTGTAACGGAATTATTTGAAGCACGTAACCCAAGTAACCCTGCTGTAGTAACCGAAATTGATGGCGTAGTAACCTTCGGTAGCGTTAAGCGCGGTAACCGTGAGATTGTAATAGAATCTAAAGATGGTGTAACCAAGAAATACCTGGTACCACTTACCCGTCAGATTCTGGCACAGGATGGTGACTTCGTAAAAGCAGGTTCACCTATGAGTGATGGAGCTATTTCACCTGCAGATATTCTTTCTATCAAAGGACCGTTTGCTGTGCAGGAATATGTGGTAAATGAAATTCAGGAAGTGTATCGTTTACAAGGTGTGAAAATCAATGATAAGCACATTGAAGTAATTGTACGCCAAATGATGAAAAAGGTAGAAATTGTAGATGCCGGCGATACAAAATTCCTTGAAGAAGATCTGGAAGACAGGTTTGATTTCATTGAAGAAAACGACAGGATTTACGATAAGAAAGTTGTTACCGAACCTGGTGGCAGCAGTAAATTCCGCCCTGGTCAAATTGTAAGTGTACGTGAACTGCGTGAAGAAAATAGTGCAATGCGTCGTGCTGATCTTCCACTTGTTGAAGTGCGCGAAGCAAACCCGGCAACAGCTAAACCGGTATTACTTGGTATTACCAAGGCATCACTTGGTGTACAAAGCTGGATTTCGGCTGCATCGTTCCAGGAAACAACCAAGGTTCTCAGCACTGCCGCCATACATGGCAAGCGTGATGACATGGTTGGATTGAAGGAAAACGTAATCACAGGTCACCTTATTCCTGCGGGTACAGGTTTGCGCGAGTTCGAAGGCATGATTGTAGGCAACAAAGAAGAATACGAACTGCTAAGCACTGCACGCGAAGTGATGAGTTTCGACGACGAAGAGTAATTTTTGAATATGATTTATAAAAAAAGGCTGGTGGAAACACCGGCCTTTTTTTATGCATAAAACCTGCTCGTTACGCTTCCATGATTTCATTTATAGAAATGTCCTTATAAATCTCTTTCATGGGCATGGTAAAACCAAAATCTTCAAAGGGAACAATTGCATCCAAACCTTCAAAAGATTGGAAAGAAAACAGTGTTTGCTCATTGGGCCTATGAAACATTTCAACATAATACCTATCCTGGCTTACCAATAAATAATAACGCAAGGACTTTATCCGCCTGTATTGTTCCCATTTGCGTTTACGATCGTGCAATTCCGTGCTGTCGCTTAATACTTCCATTAAAATAGAAGGATTTCTTATAATGCGATTTGCGTTAATATCATCTTCATTACAAGTAAAAACCAGATCAGGTAACGTGAAAATACTATCTTGTTTTATGCCAACATTTACATCCAATATGAAGGTTCTGCATGTTGGATTTGTTTTTGCTTTGATAGCACTAAATAGGTTGGTCGTAATTAAATTATGATTTAGGGTAGTACCCGCCATTGCAAATAATTCTCCTTCCCAGTATTCGTATCGGGTACCATCCTGCCATAACATTTGCAGGTAATCTTCCGGGGTAATTAATTTGTCATATGCAACTGCAGGTTCCTGAAGCACATTTTCCAAGGTAGTTTCCATAGTATGGAATTTGTACCATAAAGATATAGTAAGACCCGTAAAAAACACAAGGGTTATAAGGAAAAGGAGATAAGCATTTACCAGGCTGCCCTTGCACTCGGGCTGCTTTCCAAAGGCGCAAAATCGCCTTCCAGGTATTTGTAATATCCTGTAATAGCAATCATGGCAGCATTATCGGTACAGTATTCAAAAGCAGGAATAAAAGTTTCCCAGCCATATTTTTCTCCGGCTTCTGTAAAAGCTTTTCTTAGCCCCGAGTTTGCACTTACCCCGCCAGCAAGGCACACCTGTGTGATCGTTGTTTTATCTACAGCTTTTTTAAGCTTTTTCATCAGCGTATTTACAATGGCATGTTGAACCGATGCACATATGTCAGCAAGGTTTTCCTCTATGAAGGCTGGGTTTGCTTTTTGCTGTTTTTGTAAAAAATACAAAATAGATGTTTTTATTCCGCTGAAGCTAAAATTTAGCTCCGGAATTTGTGGATCTGCAAAAGTAAAAATGGGTTTGCCTTCCTTTGCATATTTATCAATAAGTGGACCGCCAGGGTAGGGAAGTCCCAATAATTTCGCGCTTTTATCAAATGCTTCGCCTGCTGCATCATCCAGTGTTTCGCCTAATATGGTTAGTTGCGACGGGCTTTCTGCCAAAACAATTTGTGTATGCCCGCCACTTACAGTAAGGCACAAAAAGGGGAAACGAGGCATTGGAGATTCAATAAGGTTTGCCAGTACATGTGCCTGCATATGATGAACGGAAATGAGCGGCTTATCCAATGCCAATGCAAGGCTTTTCGCAAAACTACTGCCTACTAATAAGGCACCAATTAATCCGGGTGCTTTCGTATAAGCAATAGCATCAATGTCATTTAAAGAAATGCCGGCCTTAGCAATAGCGGCATCCACCACCGGCAGAATATTTTGCATGTGCGCGCGGCTTGCAAGTTCAGGTACTACGCCGCCATATTGCTCATGTACAGCCTGCCCTGCAATTATGTTGGAAATAATTTCGCCTTTGCAACATACAGATGCAGATGTTTCATCACAAGAAGATTCAATTGCAAGTATAGTAGGGAGAAATTCCAAAGATTCAAATTCCAAATTCAAAAAAAGGGTGACTTATTTACTGCGAATGGCAACCACAGGGTCAAGTTTGGCAGCTGTCCATGCGGGAATAATACCCGCGAGTAAACCTACGCCAATGCTAATACTTAAACCAAGAATGATAATGGAAGGCGATAGGCCAACTTTAAAAGGCAGCGCGGCACTAAGCCCAAGTGTTATCAGGAACACCAGCAACAAACCTATCAAACCGCCAATGATGCATAAAAAGGAAGATTCCAATAAAAATTCGGTGAGTATCGTATTTCTTTTTGCCCCTATTGCTTTTTTTAAACCAATTTGACTTGTGCGTTCTTTTACCGTTACAAACATAATATTGGCAATGCCAAATAATCCCACAATAAGGCTGAAACCACCAATAACAAGCCCTCCAAGGTTTACACTGCCAAAAAAGCTTTCCATTCCTTTGCTGCTTGAAGTAACATCATTCAGTGCAAAATTATCTTCTTCTGATGGCTTTAGCTTTCGCACACTCCTGATGATTCCACGAAGTTCATCCTTAAGTGCTTCCACAGGTACCCCTTCTTTACCCCGAACCAATAAGAATCTTCCTGCAACCCTTTCATCTACAACCTGCCTGCAAAAATTGAAAGGAACAATAATGATGTTGTCAAAATCCCATGCACCTACCATGCTGCGGCCTTGTTTTTTCATAACACCAATGATGGTGGCCATTCGACCGCTTATTTCAACTGTTTTATCAATAGCTTTTTCGGGGTCGTCAAAAAGTTTTTCTGCATTATCATAACCCATTACAATAACAGGGGCACCTGATGCAAATTCACTCGCGGACAGGTACCTGCCATATTGCATTTTTATTTCCTGTATCTCATTGAATTGATCTGTAGCGCCATACCAAGTAACATTTGAAATCATGCTCTCTTTAAATTCCACATTAGAACTATTGAAAAGCAAAAAAGCCGCAGAACTCGTATAAGAACTTCTTTCCTGAATTGGTTTTAATTCGGCATATTTAGGTTCAGGTCTTTTCATGTATTTCCACCAGGGAAATTCTTTGCCATCATCCCCACGGCCCCACGGCCACTTTTGAATGTAAACGGTATTGTTGCCTAAATCACTCAAATCGTTTTTAATGCTCGATTCAAGACTTTGAACCGTGGCCAAAACACCAATAATGCAAAATATACCAATGGTTACCCCAAAGAGCGAAAGAAAAGTCCGAAGTTTGTTTACCCTTAATTCGCCAATGGCCATTAAAAGGCTATTCCAAAATACAGTAAGTGCAGCGCGCATACTGCAAATTTAGCGAGCCTTTAATTAGTCAGGATGAAAAAAAGGATAAGTGGTGATATATAACACTTTTATTGTTTTTACACATAGTGGAATAATTATTCTGCCAACAAAGAATTATTCTTTTACTGCTTGGGTTTCAAGGACTAAATTTGCCGCACAAACAAAATTAGTTGTATGACCTGGAAGCAAGTATTTACTTCGTCCATTGGTAAGAAAATCGTGATGAGCCTTACCGGTATTTTTCTGATCCTGTTTTTAGTGGTGCATGTAGGTATCAATGCCATGATTTTTGCCGACTTAAATGTGCCGGTTTGGCCATTTGATGCAAATGAAAATGGAGAAATGTTTAATAGGGCAGCGCATTTTATGGGCAGTACGGTATTAATCCGCATTTTGGAAGTGGGACTATTTCTTGGTATTTTTCTGCATATCATTCAGGGTTTAATGCTTGAGTTTGATAACAGAAAAAAGCGGGGCGCCCAAGGTTATGCTGTTGCACTTGGTAGTAAAGGAAGTAAATGGTATAGCCGTAGCATGGGCCTTCTCGGAACGATACTTCTTATTTTCCTTATTTTACATTGGTGGCATTTTTGGATTCCTGCGCGTATTACCGGTCATGAAGAATTGAGGGAAATGGGTGAAATGCACGATATGTTTAGTCTTATGCAATTTACTTTTCAAGAGCTGTGGGTAGTAATATTTTATGTAGCAGCTTGTATTTCGCTTGCCTATCACCTGATGCATGGTTTCCAAAGTGCTTTTCGTACCATTGGTTTAGGTAATAAAAAATGGTTGGGAATCGTACAATCATTGGGGTTTGGATACTCAATAATTGTTTCCCTTTTGTTTGCACTAATGCCTATAGCCATGTACCTGGGATGGGTTGGTAATTAGGTTTTGGTTTTTAAATATAATCAAGCATTTATTAAAAGTGTTTTTGATACTTGCCCAAAAAAGATACCATTGTTCAACAAGTTAAAAAAAGGCAGCACACAGCAGGTAATTTTAGAGTTAGGTTGTGAACCAACTACCTTTTTTTAATGTATAAACGAATAAAAAATTATTAATCCGATATTATATGGTAAACGCAAAAATACCTGCCGGACCACTCAATGAAAAGTGGAGTACTTATAAGTCTACCTGCCGCCTGGTTAACCCCGCTAACAAGCGTAAGCTTGAAATTATTGTGGTAGGTACCGGATTGGCCGGCGCTTCTGCTGCTGCAGCACTTGGCGAGTTAGGCTACAAGGTGAAAGCTTTTTGTTTTCAGGATTCTCCCCGCAGGGCGCACTCCATTGCAGCACAAGGTGGTATTAATGCGGCTAAAAATTATCAGAATGATGGTGACAGTGTTCATCGTCTTTTTTACGATACCATTAAAGGTGGTGACTACCGTGCCCGGGAGGGTAACGTGCATCGCCTTGCCGAAGTAAGCAATGCCATTATTGACCAATGCGTTGCCCAAGGAGTTCCCTTCGCCCGTGAATATGGCGGTTTGCTCAGCAACCGTTCTTTTGGAGGTACACAGGTACAACGTACTTTTTATGCTGCAGGCCAAACAGGTCAGCAGTTGCTATTAGGCGCTTATAGTGCTATGGAGCGGCAAATTGCACTAGGTAATGTGGAAATGCATAGTCGTCACGAAATGCTCGAAGTGGTAGTGATAGATGGAAAAGCTCGTGGTATTATAGTGCGCGATCTTGTTTCGGGAGAATTGGAAAAGCATTTTGGGCATGCCGTATTACTTTGCACAGGTGGTTATGGTAATGTTTTTTACCTGAGTACCAATGCTATGGGTTGCAATGTAACTGCAGCCTGGAAAGCACATAGAAAAGGTGCTTATTTCAGCAACCCTTGCTTCACGCAAATTCACCCAACCTGCATTCCTGTAACCGGCGACCACCAAAGTAAGTTGACGTTGATGAGTGAATCGCTGCGTAATGACGGACGTATATGGGTACCAAAAAAGCAAAATGACCAGCGAAAGGCATTTGATATACCTGAAGAAGAAAGAGATTACTACCTGGAACGCAGGTATCCGGCATTTGGTAACCTTGTTCCCCGCGACGTAGCAAGCCGTGCCGCCAAAGAGCGTTGCGATGCCGGCTATGGTGTAGGTACAAGCAAGCAGGCCGTTTACCTTGATTATGCGGATGCCATTTTACGTTATGGTAAGATTGAAGCCGGCAAAAAAGGTCTTCATAATGTAAGCGAAGCGGAAATAATTGCCATGGGTAAAGAAGTGGTGAAAGAAAAGTATGGTAACCTTTTCGATATGTATGAAAAGATTACCGGGGAAAATCCATATGAATTACCCATGCGTATTTACCCTGCCGTTCACTATACAATGGGTGGCCTTTGGGTTGATTACGAATTGATGACGAATATTCCCGGCTTATATGCATTAGGTGAAGCCAACTTTAGCGATCATGGAGCCAACCGCCTTGGTGCATCTGCACTCATGCAGGGATTAGCCGATGGATACTTTGTTATTCCTTATACCATTGGTAATTTCCTTGCCGATGAAATTCATACGAAAGCCATTACAACCGATCATCCTGCTTTTGTGGAAGCAGAAAAAGCAGTTTCAGATCGTATTAACAGGCTCATGAATATCAAGGGGACCAAAACAGTAGAGAGCTTCCATAAGCGTTTGGGAAAGATTATTTGGGATAAATGTGGTATGGCGCGCAATGAAGCGGGTTTGAAACAAGCAATACAGGAAGTACAGGCATTGAAAGCTGAATTTTGGAGTGATGTGAAAATCCCCGGCGAAATCAATTCAATGAACCCCGAACTTGATAAAGCAAACCGTGTGGCAGACTTTATAGAGCTAGGCGAACTGATGTGTATTGATGCATTAACCCGTAACGAAAGTTGTGGTGGCCACTTCAGGGAAGAATACCAGACACCCGATGGTGAAGCATTGCGGGATGATGCTGACTTTATGTTTGTATCGGCATGGGAAATGAAAGACGAACACCAGTGGGAATTGCATAAAGAAATACTGGATTATGAAGTAGTTAAGCCCAGTCAGCGTTCTTACAAGTAAATTAATATTTCAATTTTGTATCATTTGAAAATAGCATAGCATGGAACATTATTCAATGAATCTGACATTGAAAGTATGGCGTCAGAAAAATTCACAAAGCAAGGGCTCTTTTGAAAGCTATCCGGTGAAAAATATTTCTTCGGAAATGAGTTTCCTGGAAATGATAGATGTACTGAATGAAGAATTGATTTCAGACGGTAAAGACCCTATTGCTTTTGATCATGACTGCCGCGAAGGTATTTGTGGTACCTGTTCTATGTATATTAATGGAAGACCACACGGCCCATGGGAACAAAATACTACCTGCCAGTTACACATGCGTGCTTACAAAGACGGTGATACAATTGTAATTGAACCATGGCGCGCCAATGCGTTTCCCGTTATTAAAGATTTGATGGTAGATCGCTCTGCTTTTGATAGAATTATTCAGGCGGGCGGATATATTAGTGTAAATACCGGTAATGCGGTAGATGCCAATGCTATTCCTATTGAAAAATTGCACGCAGATGATGCTTTTATGGCCGCTGCTTGTATTGGCTGTGGTGCTTGTGTAGCTGCTTGTAAAAATAGTTCGGCAATGCTTTTCACTTCCGCAAAGGTTTCGCAATTGGCGTTACTGCCCCAAGGTGGCCCTGAGCGCAAAACCCGTGTAATCAACATGGTAGCGCAAATGGATAAAGAAGGCTTTGGTGCATGTACAAATACAGGTGCTTGCGAAGCGGTTTGCCCTAAGGGTATTGACCTGAGCAATATTGCTAAAATGAATTCAGAATATATTGCTTCTAGTTTAGTTACAGTTTAATCAAAGTAATTCTAAATAAAAAACATCGCCCTGTTCGAAAGAATGGGGCGATTTTTTTAAATAAAAATGATACATCAATTTGTTAAACAGGTAATAGGGGGAACTATAAACATTCATTTGCAATTGTCTTACCTGAAAGTAATGTAAGTTGGGAAAAAGTCGGGGATAGAAGTGAGCCCCCCTTCCTTATTCCTTATTTTTTATTTCTTATTCTTTATTCCCAATGTTTCATTTGGTTTACATTGGAAAGTAAACCCTTATTTTCGGGCATGATTTTACGTTTGTTTGCGTGGTGGTATAAGCGGAAGGGTTGGAAATTGGGACCCAATATTCCCCCCGACATAAAAAAATGTGTGATAATTGCAGCACCGCATACTTCTAATTGGGATTTTGTGTATTCGCTTGGTGCATTATACTTGTTTGGGATTCCGGTAAAATACCTGGCGAAAAAAGAATTGTTCAGGTGGCCGATGAAAGGTGTGTTGACAAGTACCGGCGGATTAGAAATTGACAGGAGTAAGAATACCGGTTTTGTAGATGCAGCCATTGAAAAATTCAATGAATCTGATTCACTTTTTCTGATGATTGCTGCTGAAGGCACAAGGGGTAAAGTGGATAAATGGAAATCGGGCTTTTACCATGTTGCCATAGGTGCGGGTGTACCGCTAATGCTCGCTTATCTTGATTATGATAAAAAAGAAGCTGGATTTGCGCCACCTTTTTACCTTACAGGAAATAAAGAAGCTGATGCAGAAACCATAAAGGCTTTTTACGCCGATAAAACTGCAAAGGATCCATCGCTTTTCAGTATTGAAAGTATTCGTTTTTAATTAAATAAAATTACAATATGTTTAGAACAAAAATTGCATCTTTTTTATTGATAGCTACCATTGGTTTGGGGAGTTGTAATACAGTTCCTGGTGATGTGGCAGATACGATCATTATAAACGCAAGTGTTTATACGGTGGATGAAGGATTGCCCGAAGCAGAAGCCATTGCTATAAAAGCAGGAAGGATAATGTATGTAGGCACCAATGATTCGGCTAACCTTTGGAAGGGTGAAAAAACAGAAGTAATTGATGCAGCCGGAAGCTTTGTGATGCCAGGCATTATTGAAGGTCATGGTCATATCCACGGACTAGGCGATTTTTTGCGCGACATCAACCTGATGTCTGTTTCCAATTGGGATGAAGCTTTGCATCGCCTGGATTCGGCCATTAAACTTGCCAAACCCGGCGATTGGATTATTGGTCGCGGATGGCACCAGGAAAAATGGGATAAAGCCCCGGAACAAAATCATTTGGGTTATCCATATAAAAATTTGCTTGACAGCATTTCGCCTAACAACCCAGTACTGCTTACCCATGCAAGCGGACACTCGGTGTATGTAAACAGCAAAGCACTTGAGTTGGCCGGTGTTACACCCGAAACGCCGAATCCGCCCGGAGGCGATATTGTAAAAGATCCTTCGGGCCGTATCGTGGGTGTGCTCGAAGAAAGGGCGATGGGTCTTGTACGCAAACCCTACGGCGACTTTGTAAAACTGCAACCGGATGAGGTAAGAAAAGAGAAATGGAGAAAAGGCATTGAATTGGCAGAAGCCGATTGTATTCGTAAGGGCATTACGAGTTTTGTAGATGCAGGTTCCAATTTTGAACAAATGACCTGGATGGAAGATATGGCGAAAAATAATCAACTGAAATTGCGGCATTGGATCATGTTGCGCGAAAGCCTTGCTAACCTGAAAGCGAATACATCAAGGTTACCATTGATAAATTCCGGCAATGGTTTTCTCACTGCGAAAAGTGTGAAGGTTTCATTGGATGGCGCGCTTGGCTCTTATGGTGCGTGGTTGCTTGAACCCTACACCGACCGTGTAGGTTTTATGGGGCAAAATACTTTTGATATGGATAGCCTGCGTGCCATTGCTGCTTTTTGCTGGGATAACGGACTACAGCTTTGCGTACATGCCATTGGCGACAGGGCCAACAGGGAAACGGTAAACATTTTTGCAGAGCAAATTGCAAAAGATAAAACACGTAACCACCGTTGGCGGGTAGAACATGCGCAACATGTAAATCCTGCCGAAATACCAAGGTTTGCCGAATGGCATATTATTGCAAGCATGCAGGGTGTGCATTGCACAAGCGATGCGCCATATGTGCATCGCAGACTTGGCGATGAACGCGCCCGCACCGGCGCCTATATGTGGAAAGCATTTTTGAATGCAGGTGTTATTGTAAACAATGGTACCGATGTGCCGGTGGAAGATGCTGATCCTATTGTGAATTTTTATAGTACGGTTACCCGCAAATCAAAAGATGGTACTGCTTTTTATCCAGCCCAAAGTATGACCCGAGCAGAAGCTATTTACAGCTATACCATGGCCAACGCTATTGCACAATTTGAAGAAAAAGAAAAGGGTTCGTTGACGGTTGGTAAGTATGCAGATATTGTAATGTTGTCCAATAACCTACTTACCTGTACCGATGAAGATATTTTAAATACCAAAGTAATGATGACCATCATTGATGGGAAAGTGGTGTATAAATCGAATTAATAATTTCAATAACTTTCAAAGGCCTCGTGTTTTAACACGGGGCTTTTATATTGTTGCCATGCCAACCATCCTGTAACAAGCGTTGATAAAAATAAATACCCTACAATTATAGGCAGTGCCCATGAATATTTAGCCGAAATGCCAAACCAATCGCCGGTATACAAAATAATGCCTGCGCCAACCAAATTTTTAATCAATTCATAAATACCTGCCAAAGGATTTCCATCCATTAATTCGGTATAGGCATACACCATAATAAACACAAAGGCACCATAATAAAAAATGCCGGGCATACCAATGGATGCAATATTTCCAAAGAAATAAGTGAGTAATAAAAGCATCACTGTCATTTGTACCCAGGCCCATATTTCTATGCCTTGGGAAACAGTTGGATTATATTTTTCAAAATGATAAGGATCATTGATTTTGGGAACGGGATATTTTTCCGTTACATCGGCAGGACGCCAACCGGTAGGTTTAAACCAAATCAGGAATTTATCTTTCCAGCTTTGTGTACGCCATGCGTCTTTTATCAGCAGCCAAATATGCTGAAAATTAATTTTAATAGGGTTCCAGGTACTTACCGGGCGGGTAATACCATAAACGGGAGGCACATCAGGTAATTCTTCCTGAAAAGTGCCAAACAATTTATCCCATATGATAAAAATTTGCGAATGGTTTTTGTCCAGATACTCCGGGTTAATAGCATGGTGAACCCGGTGATGCGAAGGCGTAACCAGGATATATTCCAGGAATCCCATTTTGCCAATATGACGGGTATGGTACCAAAACTGTGCAAACAAATGCAATGGGGCAAGGATGGCGATTACCTCCGGTGGTACCCCAACCAATGCTGCCGGCAACAGGAATACCGTCCAGATATTAAAAAAGGAAGAAATACTCTGACGTAATGCACAGGCAAGATTAAACTCTTCGCTGCTATGGTGTACCAGGTGCTTGTTCCAGAAAATATTGATTTCGTGGCTTAAGCGGTGCACCCAATAACCGGCAAAATCCAGTACAATAAATGCTACCACATAGGTTAGCCATGTGGCTTTTATTTCATAAATGGCTACTTTGTTTACCAGCCAGCCATAGGCAATAATGGTAATACTCAGTCCCAGCACATCTTTTGTGGCATTGGTAATGCCGCTACTCAGGCTGCTCACCATATCCATATTTCGTACCGTATCAAAGCCTTTGCGCCAGCCATACCACTTTTCAAGCAATACCAGTACCAAAAACGCGGGCATGGCTATTACCAATATTTTACCGTAGGTTTCCATATATCAATCTGCAATCAGGCGATAAAATTAAGGATGGAACCGATTAATATATCTTTTTGATAAACTATGATGCACCATAAAAGGCAAAAAAGGCCACCGGGCTAGCTATTTCGTACTTTTGCAGCATGGATCGTATTTATTTTGACAATGCTGCCACTACCGCGCTCGACCCGCAGGTGCTCGAAGCCATGATGCCTTATCTTACCGAAAAGTTTGGTAATCCATCGAGTATTTACAGTTACGGACGCGAGTCGAGGCTTGCCATAGAAACCGCTCGTAAAACCGTAGCCAAAATATTGAATGCACATCCTGCCGAAATATTTTTTACCAGTGGTGGCACCGAAGCAAGTAATACAGCCATAAGTGCAGCCATTTACGATCTTGGTTGCAAACACATTATTACATCACCCATTGAGCACCATGCAACCTTACATGCTGCTGAAAATTTATTTACGCGCGGACATGCAACCTTAAGCTTTGTTAAATTACTTCCTGATGGACATGTGGACCTTGAACATCTTGAAGAATTACTAAACAAAGCAACGGAGAAAACTTTGGTTACTTTAATGCATGCCAATAATGAAATTGGTAATATGCTCGATATCCATGCAGTGGGTGAGTTATGCAAAATGTACGGGGCTATCTTCCATAGCGATACCGTTCAAACCGTTGGACATTTTCCATTTGACCTGCGCAATACACCGGTGCATTTTATAACCGGTGCGGGACATAAATTTCATGGGCCCAAAGGGGTGGGTATGCTGTACATTAATGAAAATGTACGCATAAAACCTTTTATACATGGTGGTAGCCAGGAACGTAACATGCGCGCAGGCACCGAGAACCTGTATGGCATTGTAGGGTTTGCAAAAGCATTGGAACTTGCAACGGCTAATTTTGAAAAAGAAAGTGCCCACATTCGCAGCATAAAAATGTATATGATGGACCAACTAAGAAAGCACATTAAAGGTGTACATTTTAATGGCGATACACTTGGCCATAGTTTGTACACCGTGGTTAATGTTAGTTTTCCCAAAACCGAGAAGAGCGAAATGGTTTTATATAACCTTGATATTAATGGTATTTGTACCAGCGGCGGAAGCGCCTGCACGAGTGGTGCCGATCAGGGTAGTCATGTGTTACGCGCCATAAATAATAATCCCAACCAGATTGCGGTGCGGTTTAGCTTTTGTAAAAATAATACGAAGGAAGAAGTGGATAGAGTGGTTGGGAAGTTGAAGGAAGTGATGTAAGGGGAGGTTAATAAGTGAAAAAGTCAATAAGTGAATAAGTTAATGATGAGAAAGCGTGAATAAGTTCAAAATGGCAAGGAAGTGAATGGTGTGAATTAGGAAATGCTTAAATAAAGGGTAAAGGTTAAAATGGAATTGAAAAATGCGTGGGGCTAAATGAGTATAAAAAATCAAATGGCAATAAATTTTACAGCCATTCGTTCCTAAATTTCAATTATTACAAAAAAGCAAATGTCTTTAATTTTGCCGCCGAATCAAAACGCATAAAAAATGGCACTTTCAAGCACAAATACCATAACTGAACAACCGTTAGCAGTTCCTGCGGAAGCACAAACATCTTTTACTTCATCGGATGCAGCGGTTTTAATGATGACTGCACTTGCAGGCGCATCTATGACCAAAGCAGCGCGCAAGCAGTATCGTAAAATGGTAAGGAAGGCCACATGGAAAGCGCTCGGTTATAAAATGAAAGCCACACTTGGTTTCAGGCAGGATGTACCCGAAACGGTAATGGGGCTAAATTTTTGGGTGTTTATAGCCATTGTAGTGGGTGCGGTAAT
The DNA here is from genome assembly GCA_041740575.1 of Chitinophagaceae bacterium. Classification (GTDB taxonomy): domain Bacteria; phylum Bacteroidota; class Bacteroidia; order Chitinophagales; family Chitinophagaceae; genus Phnomibacter. The sequence goes on from JBGSLS010000013.1 coordinate 17,561, forward strand.
CCTGGGTACCATACTTTTTGGCATTACCGGATTTTTGATTCTGCTGGGTATTGGCATTATTATTTACCTGCTGCTTAACGATAAATAGCGGAATGCTGAAGGCCAAAAGCAAAAAGCAAAGGCATTTTTAGTGGTTGGTGTCTCACCAACCACTAAAAATTTTATCGCCCAAAATCATCCTGCAACCTTACAATGTCGTCTTCGTTGCTCGGGTTGGCAGGATCGGTATGTTGCCATATTTCGGTCACAATGCCATAATTGTCGTCACCAATCAACCGGTGACGTTCGCCTTTTTCCAGTACAATTATATCGCCATCGTTATAGGTATGCGGTTCTACTTCCTCATCGGTAAGGTTGGTAGCTACTTTTACCGGGCCGCTTAGTACACGCCATATCTCTGCCCGGCGAAAATGGTATTGCCAGCTAAGTCGTTTATTGGGCGCAACTACCAGGAATTTAGGACTGAGTTTTTCACCAATCAATAATTGCTCCTTGGTGTAACCGGGAAAGTAATGTTCTATAAAACGGTCGGCATCACTCTCGGCAAGTACAAAAAATCCACCCCATGGGCGGTTAAAGTCGGATGATACCACGGTATATTCCTGGTGATTCAGGTAGGAAGCTATTTTTTCAAAAACTTCGGCTCTTTCGGTAGATGCATTGAAAAACATGAGAATAATTTTGCTTCAAAAATATCTTAAATCGGCTTTTGTCAATGGGCTTATTTTTGGCGAATGTCAATCTACAGATTTATCGTCACTTTTTTGGCCATAATAGGGGCTTTTGCCGGCAAAGGACAACCCTTGCAAATTGCGGATTATGTAAACCCGCTGATGGGTACGCAATCCACCTATTCGCTTTCCAGTGGAAACACCTATCCTTCGGTTTCGTTGCCCTGGGGTATGAATGCATGGAGCCCGCAGACCGGTAAAAATGGCGATGGGTGGATGTATACCTACAATGCCGATAAAATAAGGGGCTTCAAACAAACCCATCAACCTTCACCTTGGATAAACGACTATGGTTGTTTTAGCCTTATGCCTGTAAGCGGAAAAATGCGCTGGGATGAAACAAGCCGTGCTAGCTGGTTTTCACATAAAGCGGAAGAAGCACATCCTTACAGTTACAGTGTTTATCTCGCCGATCATCATACTGATGCAGCATTTGCCCCCACCGAGCGCGGCGCTGTTTTTCGTTTTCATTTTAAGGGAAACGATAGTGCCTGGCTGGTAGTGGATGGTTTTCATAAAGGAGCATACATAAAAATTATTCCGGCGGAGCAAAAAATTATTGGTTATACATCCTACAACAGTGGTGGTGTTCCTGCTAATTTCAAAAACTATTTTATCCTCACATTTAGTCAACCTCTCACCGTTGCAAAGGCATGGCGGGGCAATTCACTTTCTGGCGATACGCTTGAAATATCGGCTGAACATGCCGGTGCAATTGTTGGTTTTGGGGCAAAATCCACAGGTCAGGTGGTTGAAGTTAAAACGGCATCATCTTTTATTAGTTTTGAACAAGCGCAGCTAAACCTTGACCGTGAAATCGGGAAAAATGATTATGCTGCTACGCTTTTAAATGCGAAGGCCATCTGGAATAAGGAGTTGGCACGCATTACCATTGAAGATGAGAATACAGATGCCATCCGTACTTTTTATTCCTGTTTGTACCGGGTATTACTTTTCCCGCGTAAGTTTTATGAGATTAATGCAAAGGGCGAAACGGTGCATTACAGTCCCTACAACGGTCAGGTTTTACCCGGCTATATGTTTACCGACAATGGATTTTGGGATACTTTTCGTGCAGTGTTTCCTTTTTTTAACCTGATGTACCCATCCCTTAATGCGCAAATCATGGAGGGGCTGGTAAATACCTATAAAGAAAGTGGCTGGCTGCCGGAGTGGGCAAGTCCCGGGCATAGGGATTGCATGATTGGCAGCAATTCAGCTTCGCTTATTGCAGATGCTTACCTGAAAGGCGTGCGTGGATTTGATATTGAAACTTTGTACGAAGCCATGAAGAAAAATGCGGAAAACGAAGGTCCGCTGGGTTCGGTGGGAAGAAGGGGAGCCGACTATTACAACAAACTAGGGTTTGTACCCAATGATGTCGGCATTAATGAAAGTGCCGCCCGTACCCTTGAATATGCTTATGCTGATTTTTGTTTGTATAAACTCGCAATAGCGCTTAAAAAATCCGCGGATGAAATAGAAAGATGGAAACGCCAAAGCATGAATTATAAAAACTTGTTTTATACACCTAATTTGCTGATGGCGGGAAAATCGAAAACCGGTCAGTTTCCGCTTACGTTTAACCCCTTTAAATGGGGCGGGGATTTTACCGAAGGCAATGCATGGCATTATACATGGAGTGTTTTTCAGGACATGGAAGGCCTGAAGCAGTTAATGGGCGGCGATGTAAAATTTATTGCCATGCTTGATTCTGTTTTTAAAATGCCACCGGTGTATGATGAAAGCTATTACGGACAGGTAATACATGAGATTCGTGAAATGCAGATAATGAATATGGGGCAGTATGCACATGGTAATCAACCCATTCAACACATGCCTTATTTGTACCAATATTCAAGTCAGCCGCAAAAAACTGCCTGGTGGGTAAGGGAAATCATGAATCGGATGTATAAGGCGGCACCCGATGGATATTGCGGCGATGAAGACAACGGGCAAACATCGGCCTGGTATGTATTTTCTGCCCTGGGTTTTTACCCCGTTACGCCCGGTAGTAATGAATATGTGTTGGGTGCTCCTTTATTTAAAAAAGCTACGCTTCAGTTCGAGAATGGTAAAATGTTACAGATAGTTGCACCCGGGAATTCACGGGACAACAGGTATGTGAAGCGAGTAACCCTAAACGATAATATTATTTTCAGGAAGCTAGAACACACTGCATTAATGAGTGGAGGTATGTTGAATTTTGAAATGAGTTTTTTACCTGTAGCCCATTCCGGATCTCACCCACTTGCTTTACCCTATTCACTTTCATTGGAACACCTTTACCCCGTAAATTCATCAGGAATCAATACAAAAGATTAGGTTTACAATCTATTCAATAACTTTTCAAATATGAGCACACATCAGGAACATATACACGCCAACAAAATCAGGCAAGTATTATTGCTTGGTACCGTAATTGGTTTGGGATTCATCATATGGAAAGAAATGTACTTTATGTTGGGTGGGTTTTTGGGAGCAGTTACGCTTTACGTACTCATGCGCAAGCCTATGCTTTACCTGGTGTTTACCCGAAAATGGAAGCACTGGATTGCTGCCCTGGTATTGATCATTTTAAGCCTCGGGGTAATTATTTATCCATTTGCATGGGTTATCAACCTGCTGATAGAACGATTGTCTCCTTACCTGACCGATACAACGAAGTTGCAAAATGCATTACAACAAATTGATAAATATCTGCAAGACCGTTACAATTTCGACCTGTTAAATGTAGGAAATATAGAAAAGGTTTCAGGATTTGCAACCAATATTGGTGGAAAAGTGATAAGTACCACCCTTAATACACTTACCAATCTTGTTGTCATGTATTTTATATTATGGTTTATGTTGATGAAAGTAGGCCATATTCAACGGTGGCTGTTGAAAGCGCTCCCCGTAAAAAAAGCCAATGCTGATAAAGTACTTTTTGAAATAAGGGAAATGGTAATGAGTAATGCTGTTGGTATTCCTGTGCTTGGGGTAGTCCAGGGGATCGTAGCAATGATTGGGTACAGTATGTTTGGCGTAAGTGAACCTATTCTTTGGGGTGTTATTACCGGAATCGCTTCGGTTATTCCCTTTGTAGGTACTATGGCGGCATGGGTACCGCTTACTATTTTAGCATTTGCCAATGGTGATAATACCAATGGAATTTGGCTTGCCTTATGGGGCCTAATTGTTATTGGCGGCAGTGATAATGTATTCAGGTTTGTTTTACAAAAGTACCTGGCTGATATACACCCTTTGATTACCGTATTCGGGGTGATTTTCGGGTTGAATCTTTTTGGATTTCTCGGGCTCATTTTTGGTCCCTTGCTACTTGCTTTATTCCTGCTCTTGGTAAGAATATATTATGATGAATACATACATGAAGAAGAGACAATTGATGGAATAAAGACTACAAAAGGGGTAGAGAATATTGTAGAAAATGAAAATGATTAATTTAAGTATTTTCCAGCCTGTAAATTTTAAAATTATGGATTCATTGGTTGTATCTCAACTTTTTATTTATCCTGTTAAGTCTCTTGGGGGGTTTGAAGTATCTAAAGCATTGGTACTTCCTAAAGGACTTCAGTTCGACCGGCGTTGGATGCTGATTGATGAAAATAATCGTTTTCTTACGCAGCGGGAGCATCCTGAAATGGCTTTTATTAAAACATCATTTGATAATGAAAGCATTCTAATCCATTACAACGATAGTAGCTTTACGTTACCTTATCAACCGCAAGGCGATGACTTTTTTGCTGATGTATGGGACGACAAGGTAGATGTAAAAGAAGTGGATGAATCCCTGAGTAATTGGTTTTCACTTGTACTGAATCGCTCATGTAAGTTGGTCGCTTTTCCAGAAGAAAATACCCGGTGGGTAGATCCGGATTATGCCATTCAATCAGATAATCAAACGAGTTTATCAGATGGATATCCCATTCTTATCATCGGCCAATCTTCATTGGACGATTTGAATGGACGGTTAGAAAGCCCGGTTAGTATAGATCGTTTTCGTCCCAATATTGTGTTTACCAGTGGAATGCCGTATAAAGAAGATGAATGGAATATTTTTACCATTGGAGATGTGGAAATGGTTGGCGTAAAACCCTGTGCCCGATGTGTTATAACTACCATTGATCAACAAACCGGTAAGCAGGGAAAAGAGCCATTGGCCACGCTCAGCAGTTATCGTAAAGTTGGTAACAAAGTGTTGTTTGGGCAAAATGTAATTCCGCTAAATGATGGAATCATTAGTATAGGTGATGAAATCTTTTTACAGGGAAAATGATGATTTCACATAACAAAGAATGCGAAGTAAAATCTTCGCATTTTTACGTATAATCATCCGGAAATTTTATTTCATTTTAAGTTCTGCAATTTCCTTTTCAAGCGTATTTATTTTTTCTATTAAAGCCTGAATAGCTAAAAGAGAAACTCCTGCCGGGTCAATACTCGAAATACTTTTATTATCGGTTCCGGTTTGGAAGGCTGCATAAAAATCCTGCGCCATTGGGCCAATATGATATTCGTTGGTTCCTTTGTACTTCCAACGGGTTATGGGCATACCCGCAATTTTTTGTAGTATATCCTGCGCACTCAGGTTGGAAATATCTTCTTTTAGGTTTATATCGCTGTTGTTGGTCCATGTTCCGCCCGTAGTTAAATAAGCCCCATTGCCGTTTGTATTGTTGGTGCCAATTTCAAAGGCCCTCCCGGCGGTATTGGTGGTGCGGCCAAAAACCCAACTGGTTACATTTTCATTTCCAAATCCCATTTTATTGTTGCCGGTTACACTTGCCTGATACCCAATGGCGGTGCTATTTATAGAACCAGCGGAAGCTTCTGCCCCTAAGGCCGTTGACCCTGCACCGGTATTATTTTTTAAGCCTGCACTATGGCCAACAGCCACGTTGCTGCCGCCACCCTGGAGCCCATTAAGCGCCTGGTATCCTATACCCACATTTTTGGTTGTAAAAATGCCTGATGGCAGAGCTTCATATCCAAGGGCGGTATTTTCGGATCCTGAAGTCAGGTTGTATCCTGCTTTAGATCCTACTGCTGTATTACCGCCTATTGAGCCGTTGTAAGCGTATAGGGCACTATCACCAATGGCTATTTGCTGATTTGATGTGGTGCTTGCTGCCAATGCTTGATGACCAAAGGCAATGTTTCTGTTCCCGGTGGTATTATTCCACAAACTTGCAGCCCCTAAAGCAATATTATAATCGCCTGTATTATTCCGTAGGCTAAGATTATTCATCGCAATATTGAAGTTGCCGCCGTTGGCTGAAAACATTACATTCGATCCTATGGCTATATTATGTTGTCCACCATTTGTAGAACTACCGGAAGAAAAAGCATTATTGCCTATAATTGTATTTTGACTTGCTGTGGTAACGTTGGAAAATGCAACACGTCCTATTACCAGGTTGCCATTGGCTGTAGTAGCTGCTCCCAATGCCCTTTTGCCAATGGCAATATTGGCACTGGCAGCGGTACCGGTAGCCGCACCGAAATAGGCAGAGTCGCCAATGGCAATATGATCATTACCCTTCGCGTGGTAAAGAGCCGATGATCCAAAAGCTACATTACCACTTTGGGTGGTGGTTTGCCATCCGGCTTGTCTCCCAACAAATACATTTCGTTGACCTGTACTTACCGCATAGCCTGCTTCAGAACCTACGGCAGTATTTCTGGAACCTGTGGTTAACCCGGTGAGCGTACTGGTACCAAAGCCTGTATTTGCATTATTGTTTGCATTTGCAGTTTGATTAAGTACACCACTTGCATATCCTGCAAAAGTGTTTGCTTCGGCATCGTACCAAAACATACCTGAATGTTGACCACCTACGCGAAACCTGAGTGGCTCCTGATTGAAAGTGCCGAGTAAAGCACCCGGTGGGGTATCGAAATTTCCAGATGTAAGCCAGGCATTGTTGGCCCCGCCACCACCTGCACCTACTTCCGACCAGCCATCGCCCGTTTTAAAATAATTCAGGCTATTGGTAGTGGTATTGTATACCATTAGGCCATTTGCAGGACTTGCAATAGCATTTCGTTGCGCAGTGGAAACTCTTGGAATTAATAAACCACCTGTTGTACTTTGAATATCGAGTTGGGCGCTTGCATTTGGATTTGCTGCGCCAATAGCCAACGCTCCGTTTTCTGAAAGGGTAATGCGCCTGGTATTGTTGGAAATAAAGTACACCGGTGCATTATTCGATGTTCCTAAAACTAAACTTCCGGTATTATTTATGCCGGTTCTTAATACTGATGATCCCGACAAAGGAATACCTGCAATAGTGCCACCGGCAGCGGCGCTAAAATGAAGTATGAATAACGATTCGTTGGGCGTTGTACTTGATTTTATCTCGATTGAAGACTGCCCAATCCCGTTAATGTTTTGCACCAGCAGCCCGGCACTTGCACCACCTTGAATGTGTAAATTGGTTGATGGCGTATTGGTACCAATCCCTACATTTTGGGCTTGAACCAGGCAAGTAGTCAAACTTGAAAATAACGTAAGACTTACCAATCTTTTAATCCTTGTTAACGGAAAATGCTTTTTCATAACTGATTTTTTTAGGCTGAATAATAGTCAGGCACATCTATTTTTTTTAATGTGGTGAATATTGCCCTATAAAAATCAGTTATAAATTATTAGACATGGTTTGGTAATGAGTAAGAAGGACTTTTTTTGATTAAACAGGTGTAATTAATGAACGAAGGATGTAAGCATTCTAAAGTTGTGTAATGTATTTTAACAACAGGCTCCGCGCGTTGCGACTAAGCGGAAGACTTTTATTTTGGATACTTACCATGTCTTCTTCAACGGACTCAACATGTTTCAAATTCACAATAAAGCTCCTGTGTATCCTTATAAATCCATGCGGGGCAAGTTTTAGCTCTATGATTGCAAGATGTGAACTAACAGTGTAGCATTGATCGGTTGTAACTATCTGTGTGTAGTTGCTGCTTGCTTCGGCATATAAAATATTTTCAGGATGCAACCTTACCAATTTGTTTTTATGTCGTACAAACAAGTATTGATTTATAAGGAAATTATCTTTTTCTGTTGTAGCTTCTGTTTCAATGGAAGTATTACTTTGCTCAAACCTTGCAAAGGCAATTTCAATGGCAGCCTGTAGGTCACGTTCATCAAATGGTTTAACCACATAGCCATCCGGGTTAACTGCTTTTGCCCTGTCAAGCGTTGCTTTGTCGGCATAAGAAGTAACAAAAATAAATGGCGTTTTTTTTGTTTTCATTAAGCCATTCACCAATGAAATACCATCAGGCCCATGCCCGAGGTTTATATCCATCAATAATAAATCCGGATTGCACTGTGCAAATACCCTTGCCACTTCGCTGCTGTGCATTACCATTGCGCACACATGGTACCCCAGGTCTTCCACCACCATGCTTATTTCCTGTGCAATGATTGGTTCATCTTCTACGATCATTATTTGCAATTGTTTCATTGGGTTTTATTTCAAGTTGTTTATGCGATGTTCGAATAGTCAGGAATGTTCATCCGGAAATGGGTTCCGTTGGTTCCATCGATTGAAAAATTGGCCCTTAATTTATTGATCAGGGTTCCAATCATTTTTATGCCAAATGAGTTTTGTTGCTTCCAGTTAAAATCCTGCGGCAAGCCTATGCCGTTATCACTAATAGTTACTATCATCGAAGGGTCATTTGGTTCAACAGAAATTACAATTTTTCCTGTTTCTCTTTCGGTAAATGCATACTTATAACTATTGGTTACCAATTCATTGATGATGAGTCCGATGGGCACTGCAGCCTCTACATCAAGCAGTACTTCCGGGCATTTCAGTTCATGTGAAATTTCCTTTCCGGTATCTCTGAAAGACTGGTGAATGGACTGCAATAGGTCTTTCAGATAATGCCGTAAGTTAATAACAGTAAGGCTTTCGCGCTGGTACAGTTGCTGATGAATGAGTGCAATGCTTTTTACCCTGTTTCTGCCTTCGCGCACAGCTTGCTGCGCATTGGGGTCGGCAATATGGCGGCTTTGCAGGTTTAGTAATCCCGATATAATTTGCAGATTATTTTTTACCCGATGATGAATTTCACCCATTAGTATTTCCTTTTCTTTCAATTGGGCTTCGATGATATTTTTTTGCTCACTTAGCAGTAAGTTTTTCTTTTGATTTTGCCTAAGGGAATAGCCAATTACCGACGCTATAATTAAGGCAAAAGCAAGGGCGGAAATAAGTAAATTTCTTTGTTTGCTCCCCTTTAGAAGTTTGATTTGATTTTCCAATGTTTCCGAAGTGAGCACTTCAATTTTATTTTCTTTTAATTCTGTTTCATATAAAATATTCATTTCATTTATTTGCCGGATATTAGCTTCATTTAGTAAACTGTCACCAAGTAAGGTTGATTTTTCAAGCATTTTAAATGCTTCAGCAAATTTATTTTCACCTGCATACAGCATAGAGAGTGTTTTCTGAAAAATGGCGATCTGTTCTCTTCTGTTGTATTGTATGGCTTTTTCTAAACCCTGCAAGGCAAAAACTTTACTTTGGGTTATATTTCCTTTCTTTTGGTAGTATGAAGAAATGCCTTTATAAATTGAAAAATATTCTTCTTCTTTAGTTCCATTTTCTGATAGTTCGAGTGCCTTTTTCAGCATTTCAATAGCCTTTTCCAAATCACCTTTGGCTAAAAAAGCTAAGCCAATGTTGCCTGTGGCAGCCGCAATAGTTTCATTTTCGTCCAATAATTGGGCAATTGCAAGCGTTTGTTTAGCATAGGATATTGCGCTATCATAGTTGCCAAGGTGTTGGTAGCAACTTCCAATATTTAATAGGGTGGTTGCCATGCCGCTACTATCAACTGTTTCCTTTTTTATACTCAATGATTTGTGCAGATATTCAAGCGCCTTTGCATAATCCTTCTTAATTCTATAGATGAGTCCGATATTGTTATAAGATTTGCTTAAGTAGGTTTTATTGGGTTGATATTCTCTAAGGCGTGCGGCGGCAAGTTGGTAAGTAAGTGCAGGTTGAAGAAAACCTCTCGCCTGATAGGCCACCCCAATATTGCCAAGTGCGTTGGCCTCCATTACTGTATCGTTTCTTTGCCTGGCTACTTCTATGGTTCTTTCAAAATAAGCGAGTCCGCTATCAAGGTTGTTAGACAAATCGTAAATAATTCCACCCGATTGTAAAAAGTAGCCTTCCCACAGTAGGTCCCCACCAATCCGGCTTTCAGTTAACCCTTTAGCTACGTAATTCAATGCCTTTTTTGGGTCGTTATCCATATTTGCCACCATGGAATCGTACCATTTATTCATGAGTGCGGTGTCGGCCTTTTGAGCCACAGCATGACCCATGCCACACCAAAAAATGAAGGCGAAAATGATATTATAGGCGAAACGATATATTCCCACTCTATAAAAATAAGAAAGGTGGGGTCAAAAAACCAAAAGCTTTAGTAGCTGCTGCTTAATTTTTATTGAAAGGTTCCATTAGTTATTAAATAGAACTGTTAATGAAACTTTTTCATTTAGCTAGCTTAGAATAGACGTGAATGTCGAGTTTTTATGTTTCAATTTACTTTACATCTTTTAATAGGATTGCTGCCTTATATAAGCAATAGCCAATCATCTTTAGATTCAACTTTTTAGAAGCCATTTATCCATTCAATAAAAAATTGAATCAAATTGACGGACCCGTTTCCTGCTGCACTTCGAGGGAAATACCTTCATAAATCTCTTTTAAGCTCATGCTAAATCCTAAATCTTCAAAATGAATGACTGCATCCAAATCATCAAATGATTGATAGAAAAACAATGTAAAGTCATTAGGCCTGCTGAACATTTCAACCCGATATTCAACCTGGCTTATTAAGAGAAAATATTTAAGCGATTTGATTTTTTGGTATTGTCTCCATTTCTGATTTCGATCGTATGATTCTGTGCTCTCACTCAGCACTTCAACAATAATGGTTGGATTTTTTATTTGATAACTATTGGGATCCAAATCATCCGGATGGCAGGTCAATAAGACATCAGGTAAGAAATAAATATTGTCCTTTTCCCGGCGAAGCATAACACTTTCCTGGAAGCTTCCACAACCATCCTTCTCCTTCTTAACTAAAAATGCATGGTTAACATTAGATGAGATACGATTATGTGCCTGGGTTGCATAACTCATGGCCACTAATTCACCATCCCAATACTCATAGCGTATGCCATCTTCCCACTGCATATTCAGGTATGCTTCCTCGGTGTAATGTTTGGTGTACGAAACGGCAGGTTCTTCAATTACGTTTTCCATGGTTTACTATTTTGGCTTATAAAGATATAAAAAAACACGAAAAAAGGTATATCATCAGCATTGAAAGTCCAAATTCAAGCATTTTTTACATTTCCATTTTCAGAAACCTGCCCGTATGGCTTTCCTTGACTTTTACCAATTCTTCTGGCGTGCCTTCAAATAAAATTTTTCCACCACCGCCACCACCTTCGGGACCAAGATCGATAATGTGGTCTGCTACTTTTATTACATCCATATTGTGCTCAATTACCAGCACCGTATTTCCGCGGTCTACCAATTTATTCAACACATCGAGCAGGTGCTGAATATCCTGGAAATGTAATCCTGTGGTAGGTTCATCAAGAATATAAAAAGTTTTGCCAGTATCGCGTTTGCCAAGTTCCGTACTAAGCTTTACCCGCTGTGCCTCTCCGCCACTAAGGGTTACAGCGCTTTGGCCAAGGGTAATATATCCAAGTCCAACATCTTGCAGCACTTTTATTTTTCTATAAATCCATGGTACTGCCTGAAAAAATTCTACAGCATCATCCACCGTCATATCCAAAACATCGGATATACTTTTTCCTTTATATCTTATCTCTAATGTTTCGCGGTTGTATCGCTTACCATTGCATTTTTCGCAATGCACATATACATCCGGCAAAAAGTTCATTTCAATCACACGCATGCCGCCGCCTTCGCAAACTTCACAACGCCCGCCTTTTACATTAAAGGAAAAACGCCCGGGTTTATAGCCGCGTATTTTTGCTTCGGGTATGGAAGAAAATAATGTTCTTATTTCAGTAAAAAATCCGCAATAGGTTGCAGGATTGCTACGTGGTGTACGACCAATAGGGCTTTGGTCAATTTCAATTACTTTATCAATGTGTTCCAGCCCTTTTATGGTTTTAAAAGGCATGGCCGTCATACGACTTGCTTTAAAAGAATGATTGCTTAACAGTGGATAAAGCGTTTCATTTATGAGTGTACTTTTACCGCTGCCACTTACGCCGGATACCACAATCAGTTTGCCCAATGGAAATTTTACCGAAATATCTTTCAGGTTATTACCGGTTACGCCTTTTAATTCAATATGTTTTCCGGTTCCTTTTCTGCGTGTTTCAGGTACTTCAATTTTTTTACTACCGTTCAGGTATTGCGCCGTATCGCTATTGCTTTTCAACACTTCTGCAGGTGTACCGCTTGCCACAATGGTGCCGCCATGTCTGCCCGCGCGGGGGCCAATATCTACTAAGTGATCACTTGCAAGCATGATATCTTTATCGTGTTCCACTACCAATACACTGTTGCCAATATCACGAAGATTTTTTAGTGCTTCAATCAAGCGATGGTTATCCCGCTGATGCAAACCAATGGATGGTTCATCAAGAATATAGGTAATGCCTTGCAGTTGCGAACCAATTTGCGTGGCAAGTCTTATACGCTGACTTTCACCACCGCTCAGTGTACGCGTAGGCCGGTTTATGCTTAAATAATTCAATCCTACTTTTAGCAGAAATTGCAACCTGTCCCTGATCTCTTTCAACACTTCTTTGCCAATGGTTTGCTGCCGAATGCTGATTCTATCTTCAAGGTTCACAAACCAAGTCATCAATGCATCGAGGTCGTATTCGCTTAATTCCGATATGTTTTTATTGTCTAATTTAAACCAAAGACTTTCTTTTTTTAATCTTGCTCCCTTGCATTCGGGGCAGGTATCCATTTTCATAAAGCCTTCGGCCCAATTGCGGATGGCTTCGCTGCTACTGCTATTGAACCAGCGTTTTATCATTGGGATTACGCCTTCGAAAACCGTATCAAAATAACCGCCTGTAGCATTTCCCGGGCCTTCGTCGTTCCACTGAAGTCCCAAATCATCAGCATCCGGATTTTCCTTTCCGTATAGGATAATATTCACCTGTTCAGGTAATAATTCGCTGATGGGTTTCTTTAGATTGATCTTATGCTTTTTCGCTAATGCTGCCACCTGCTTATAAATCCACGCATCACGTTCTTCACCCAAAGGTTCTATTCCACCTTCTGCAACGGTTTTTGCAGGGTCGGGGATTACGGCATTCAGGTTAATGGTAAAAACTGTTCCGAGTCCTTTGCAACCTGGACAAGCCCCATAAGGGCTGTTAAAGGAAAAAGAATTGGGTGAAGGTTCTTCATAGCTAATGCCTGTATCCGCACACATCAGGGTATTGCTGTAAGATACTACCTTGTCTGTAGCCTGAAAATGAATCATGGTTTGTCCCTTACCCAATTGCATAGCTTTTTGGATGCTTTGGCTCAGCCTTACCTTCATATCTTCGGTAGCTGCAAGCCTGTCCACCACAAGTTCTATATCATGAATTTTATAACGGTCCACCTGCATTTTAGCAGTAAGGTCTTTTATTTCGCCATCTACCCGTACTTTCAGGTAGCCTTTTTTGCGCAGGTCTTCAAACAGCTCTCGATAATGACCTTTGCGGCTTTTTACAACCGGTGCGAGTATGGATAATTTTTGGCCGGTATATTTTTCATAGACATCTGCTACAATCTCGTCCTCACTGAATTTCACCATTTGCTTGCCGGTAACATAGCTAAAGGCATCCGAAGCGCGCGCATACAACAACCGCATGAAGTCGTAGATTTCTGTAACGGTTCCTACCGTACTGCGCGGGTTTTTATTGGTCGTTTTTTGTTCAATGGAAATTACCGGGCTCAAACCGGTTATTTTGTCCACATCCGGCCGTTCCAGATCGCCCATAAACTGGCGGGCGTAGGCGCTGAAACTTTCCATGTAGCGGCGTTGACCTTCATTGTACAAGGTGTCAAAAGCGAGCGAACTTTTGCCGCTGCCACTTACGCCGGTAAAAACCACCAATTGGTTTTTGGGAATGCTGATGTCTATATTTTTTAGGTTGTGCTCACGTGCGCCGAGTACTTCTATCATGTCGCCTCCGGCGCGAACAGGTATATTTTCTAAAGTGGTTGTCTTTTTTGCCATAACGGATTGCGAATGTATAACCAATAGTTGTAGTATTGGTTCTTACATTTGATACTTAACAATGGGAATTATTTTATGGACTTTAGCCAAAAGGTAGTTTGGATAACCGGTGCATCATCAGGTATAGGGCGACATCTCGCGCTTTCTTTTGCCCGCAAGGGCGCTATCGTAGCGGCATCAGCCCGACGAATGGAAGAACTCAACCAATTGGTTGCGGAAATAGAAGGGTTGGGCGGAAAAGCCGGGGCATTTTATTGCGATGTATCTGAAGATGATAGTATAAAGGCTTGTGTTGATGGGATTATTGAAAAATTCGGGAAACTTGACATTGCGGTGGCCAATGCTGGATTTGGCGTGCTAGGGAAGATTGAAAAACTCGATGCATCCGAATGGCAACGACAACTAGCTGTGAATGTTACGGGTGTGGCCCTTACTGCAAAATATGCGCTTCCCTTTTTGCACAAAACTTCCGGACGGTTGGTACTCATAGGCAGTGTCGCAGCCTATTTTCCTAGCCCGGGTGTAGGTGCTTATGCTGCTAGCAAGGCAGCGGTAAGGGCTATTGGACAAGCGCTTATGGTGGAACTTAAGGGAAGTGGGGTAAGCTGTACGACTATCCATCCCGGATTTGTAAATAGTGATATTGCAAGAGTGGATAATTCAGGTGTTTTGCATAAGGAGAGAACGGACCCACGCCCTGCGAATCTGATGTGGCCAACTGAAAAAGCTGCAGAAGTAATCGTAAAGGCTATTTACCAAAGAAAGGGTGATTATGTTTTCACCGGCCATGGAAAAATAGCAGTTTTGATAGCAAAATTTTTTCCGGGTCTTGCACGCATAATCTCAGCAAAAGGTCCGATACCCGAATAATTGAGGATGATTCTTTGCCTTCCATTTTTGATATAGGGCGATGGAGAATGGCATTCTGTTTAGCCCTTACCTTTGTAATCAATCTTTAAATTTCAACGATGTCTGCCTTTTATAAAATATCAATGGTATTGGTTTTTGTTTCATTATCATTATTGGTAAATGCGCAACAACCCATTATTCCCGCACCTGTTGCGTATCAGGCTTTAGATGGTAAATTTATATTGGATAATTCGGTGGCAATTGCTTCGTCTTCAAAAGATTTTGAGCCTGCATTACAATGGTTTGTAGAAAGGTTACATAAATCTGGTATAAAGCTTGCAAATGGAAAATCAGAAAGAACCATTAAGCTGGAATTAGGCTCCGTTTCCGATGTAGCTTTAGGTGATGAAGGGTATATAATGGAAGTAAGCAATAAAGAGATAAGCCTTTTTGCCATAAAGCCAGCCGGACTTTTTTATGGCTTACAATCACTTTTACAAATGGTTCCTGTTGAAATAAAAGGAGGGGCAGTAGCCATTCCTGCATGTACCATAATAGATTACCCTCGTTTTGGCTGGCGCGGGCTGATGCTCGATGTAAGCCGGCACTTTTTTACAGTGGATGAGGTAAAACAATACATTGACCTGATGGCAGCGTATAAATTCAATGTACTCCATTGGCATTTAACCGACGATCAGGGTTGGCGGGTAGAAATAAAATCCTATCCCAAACTTACCGAAATTGGTGCATGCAGGGTAGTTCGTTATGGTACTTTTGGTGAGCGTATTGCACCAAAGCTCGGTGAAGCAGCCACAGATTGTAATTTTTATACGCAGGAGCAAATAAAAGATGTGGTTGCTTACGCAAAGGCGCGCCACGTTACCATCGTACCGGAAGTTGACGTTCCCGGTCATAGCCTTGCTGCTATTGCGGCTTACCCTGAGTTAAGCATAACTAAAGACAAGCAAATGGTTAGTCCCGGTCATAAATTCAGCGAGTGGTATGGCGATGGAACTTTTAAGATGCTCGTTGATAATTCCTTGAATCCAATAGATGAGCGTGTATATGAATTTTTAGATAAGGTATTTGGTGAATTAGCAACGCTGTTTCCTGGTACTTATATACATGCCGGTGGCGATGAAGCCTATCATGGTTACTGGGAAAAATCAACTGAAGTGCAGGCTTTTATGAAGAAGAATGGAATTAAGGATGTGCTGGGTATGCAAAGCTATTTTATGAAACGCGTAGGTAAAATAATTGAAAGCAAGGGCAAAAAAATGATTGGTTGGGATGAAATTTTATATGGAGGTCTTGCAGAAGGCGCAGCGGTAATGAGCTGGCGAGGCATGAAAGGCGGAATAGCGGCCGCTAAAGAAGGACACCCGGTGGTAATGAGCCCTACCACACATGCTTACCTTGATTATATGCAGGGCGATCCAATACTGGAGCCGCGCGTCTATGCAAAGCTGTATTTGAAAACCTGTTATGAATTTGATCCTTTACCAAAAGATGTGGATGCAAAACTCATTTTGGGTGGTCAGGCAAATTTGTGGACAGAAAAAGTGCCTACATTCAGGCATGCAACGTATATGACGTATCCGCGCTCATGGGCGATTGCTGAAGCAGTATGGTCACCTGTTGGGCAAAAGAACTGGCCCGATTTTGTCCGCAGGGTTGATAATCATTTTGACCGTGCTGAATCAGCGAATATTAATGTTAGTCATGCAGTATATGATCCCATTGTAACTACTTCGGTAAAGGGAAGTGACACACTTATCCAAATAGGGTGCGAACACCCTGATGCCATTATTCATTATACCATTGATGGATCTCATCCCGATGCTTTTTCACCTGTTTATACACAGCCAATGGTAATGCCTGCAGGGCCAATTGTATTGCGCACCACTACTTATCGTAATGGCGAACGTTTAGGCAGGGTGCTGGTGCTAACACGGGAAGAATTGAGAAGAAGAAAATAAGGCATAAAAAAAGGGAAGTGCATTTCACTTCCCTT
Source organism: Chitinophagaceae bacterium (assembly GCA_041740575.1). GTDB lineage: Bacteria > Bacteroidota > Bacteroidia > Chitinophagales > Chitinophagaceae > Phnomibacter. Next base: position 34,424 of record JBGSLS010000013.1, read on the forward strand.
ACGAATATAATGGGTTGATTATTTTATTGCAGTGTGCCCGCTTTGGCTTCTTCCTGCATTTTCTCATTGGCAATTACAGCTACTTCCACACGACGATTTTTGGCCATATTTTCAGGTGAATCGTTAGGGAATTTTGGTAAACCACCTCCATGCCATTTTTCTACGACTCTTTCATTGGCTATACCGCTGTTTTTCATTATGGAACCAACTGCCTTAGCACGATCTTCTGAGAGTTTCATATTGGCATCTTCGTTTGCTTTAGATGCAAGTTTTGGATCAGCACTTGTGTGGCCTTCCACTAAAATGTAGGTATCAGGATAATCTGCAAATACCTTCGAAACTTTATTGATAGCGGTTTTTCCATCTTCGCTTAACGAAGATTTTCCTTTTTCAAAAAGTAATTCCGAATCGAAAGTTACATTAATGCCTTCTCCCACTCTTTCAACCTGTGCTTCTGGTACGGCTTGTTTTAATGCTTCGGCCTGACGGTCCATTTTCTTACCAATCAGGTTGCCTGCTGCACCGCCAATAGCTGCCCCTATGAGTGCTCCCGCTGCATTGTTTTTAAAAATCAAAGCCCCAAGTGCAGCGCCTGCACCGGCCCCAATGGCAGTGCCTTTGCCTTGATTACTCATACTTGCACATCCGGCAAAAAGGATTGAGAATGCTGCTATAACAAAAAGTATATTCTTCATAGTAAAAATGAATTTTAAGTATTTAAAACTGTTTAAGATTAATCGCAAAGAAAAGTATAGGTCATATCAAACTTCATGTTCTTTCTGCCAAATGATTTTAGTTTGGTTAATTCTGTACAAACAAGTTTCTTTTCATCTGTACTAATTTTTTTATTTAATTCGTTTACATTTTCCGTTCCATATTTTTGCTGATAAATGCGCAGCCTTTGCGCCGAACGTATGGCATACATTTCAAAATCTGCTTTGCCGGCAGCTACTGCATTATCGTAATCGCCAAATGCTTTATCATAATCTTTGAGATTATAATGCATATCGCCCCGCTGAATGAAATAAATAGGGTCCTTCTTTATGGTAAGTGCACTATCCATCATAGCAAAGGCCGAATCGTTTTGTCCCTGTTTGAATGATATATCAGCAAGCATGGCATAAATACTAGCCCTTGCATCAGTATTTTGGTTTTTGGCACTTAGTTCAATTATTTTATTGTAATCTGCTTTAGATTCCTGTATTTGTCCGTTGCCGGCATAAGCTACCGCCCTTTCAAAATAGGCTGTAATCCATCTTGGATTTGCTTTAAGTGCAATATTGGCAGCCATTAGGGCTTCCTGGTAATTTTCTAATCCATTGTATGCATGTGCTTTGGCTGATCCACCTTTAAACTTTGCATCTTTAGCTGTACATTTTTTATCAAAGGTTGGAAAAACAGCAAGTGCAGAGTCATACATCTGCGCAGTATTATAGCTTTCAATTTGGTTAAGCATTTTTGTGCAATTGTTGCTCATGGTAACAGTTTGCGATTTTACCGCCAGGCCAATTACCAAAAAAGCCAGAAAAAATTTTAGTTTCATTTTACTATTGTTTATTAATGATGGGATAGTCTTATTTATGAAATGGAATTATAATGCAAATTATTATTTTATAATTGTTTGCTTGTCGTTTAGATGCAAGTGCCATTGATAGTTTGTTTCATATTATCAAATTGTCGTTTTTTGGAACAATAAAAAAATATTCATTTGAAATGCCCACGAGCCGCTGCACACCCAGCACCAATGATTATTGGGCATTCCATGTGACAAATGAAAAACAATAAAAATAAACACATGAAATGCTCACGAGCCGCTGCACACCCAGCACACATGATCATCAGGGCATTCCGTATGGCAAATAAAACCAGCAGCCGATAGGCTGCGCACTAAAAATGAACATATGAAATCCCCACGAGCACGGGCACACCCAGCACCGATGATTATTTGGGGATTCCATGTGACAATTAAAAAACAATAAAAATAAACACATGAAATGTTGGTATAAAATGATGCGTAAAACGAAAAAAAACTATCGGTGATAGACCGGTAGTCTGGTTAAGTTAGAAGGGCGCCAGGCATTCATTTTTTGCAGCACTCCCCTGAATCGAATTAAAGCTCCAAATTTTTATTCCAAAGTACCGGATTTGGCAGCTTCCTGCATTTTTTCATTGGCAATTATAGCAACTTCAACCCTGCGGTTTTTAGCCATATTCTCAGGGGAGTCATTAGGGAATTTTGGAAGTGCACCACCATGCCATTTTTCTACGACTCTTTCATCTGCTAAACCATTTTTTTTCATGAGGGAACCAACAGCATCTGCCCGGTCTTTTGAGAGTTTCATATTAGCTTCTTCATTTGCTTTGGATGCGAGTGCTGGATCCGCGCTGGTATGGCCTTCTACCAGTATATAAGTGTCTGGATAATCGGAAAGAACTTTTGAAATTTTACTTATTGCGTTTTTTCCTTCATCACTCAATTTTGATTTTCCTTTTTGAAAAAGAAGTTCTGAATCAAAAGTGACATTAATGCCTTCTCCAACTCGTTCTACCTCTGCTTCGGGCAACGCCTGCTTCAGTGCTTCTGCTTGCCGGTCCATTTTCTTTCCAATCAGGTTACCCGCAGTGCCGCCAATGGCAGCCCCTATAAGTGCGCCTGCAGCATTATTCTTGAAAATAATGGCACCTAAGGCAGCCCCAACACCTGCCCCAATAGCGGTGCCTTTCCCTTGGTTACTCATACTTGCGCATCCTGCAAAAAGAATACCAAATGCAGCAAAAACAATAATTATATGTTTCATATAGAATTATGTGTAAATATTTGGATTTTTATAACAGGAAAATTAGAAAGCAAGGAAATACCTGCACATAATTATTTTACAAAATGGCAAAAAATCTATGCCAATGTATTGTTATGTAATTTTTTAAGCATATTTATGGTAACAATCAATACATAGCATCTACGATGTATTTACTTAATGGCTGGAAATGAGATGTCACTAAGGCTGATGGTATGCTCTATCCGCTGATTATTTTTTACATCAATAATTTCCATCTTAATTTCCGGGTCCTTTTTCCCACAATTAATGGTTAGCATGCCATAATGATTTTCCATTATCGGGCCTTCTATACGGTTATCATTTGGCGTTGCAAAAAGCCAGGTGGATGTTATTCCACTTGATGTGCAATCGTAAATAGGATATAGACCATCATAATCAAGTTTTGATACTTCGGCATAATGTACATCGCCGGAAATAAAGAAAACGCCATTTGCTTTGGTTTTCTTTATGAGCTCCAGGAAACGCTTTTGTTCGTGGGGAAAATTTGCCCAGGATTCATAACCATTGTAGCTAATGCTGAATTGGGAACCGGAACCAATAATGCGGATATCTGCCGGCTTTCTCAGTTCATTTTCTAACCAGTTCCATTGGTTTTCGCCCAAAAGGGTGCTGTCTTCAATTTGGTGCGGGTAGTAATCAAGCGGATAAAAAAATTTCGATTCATGGCTTAACTCACCGCGGTACAAGCGGAGGTCGCTGCGGAAAGTGCGGTTGTCCAGCAAAATGATTTGTATCTTTTTACCGTTGCTTTCAAATTGGTAAGAAGTATAAATGCCTTCCCGTTTTCTGCGTTCCGAATCTTTGGGTTCGTCAAAGAAGTTCAAAAATATTTCTTTGGATTCATTTTTAAAAGGATACCATTTGCCTGAATCATTCCATCCAAAATCATGGTCGTCCCAGGTGGCTAGAAGCCGGGTGCTTTTTTTTAAGTTTTGAAATTCCGGTTTTGCAGCCAATTTTGCATACTTGGCTTTTAGCACGTTCATGTCTTTGGTATCGCCATAAATATTATCACCCAGGTAAATAAACAAGTCAGGCTTTTGATTGGCTGCAAAATCCAGTATGGGTTGCGGGTCATTTTCGTGAGCACAGGAACCAAATGCAATTTTGGTAATAGGTGGCAATTTTTCTTGTGCTTGCAATTGTGTGCCCAGTATAAAAAGGAGACAAGAAATAGTCGAGAAAATAATTTTCATAAAATCTTTAATCGTTTTATACTCCAAATTGTCTGAAATGATGATCCAGGTGTTTGTAAAACATATTATTCCATTCAATGGCATTAAGTTTACCGAATGAATGAGATGCCAATCCTTCAAAATGATTTGCGCCAAGTTGTTGCGTTTTTTGGATAAACGCAATCAGTCGTTCTTTTTCGGCTGAAAAGCTTTTATCCTCCAAAATTTTGAAATCAGGACCGGTGGGAGCGTTTTGTTTATAAGGAGTTTCATTTACTACTTTGTTTTTAACCAGTAATTTCATTATAAATTTTAAAATGCCCGGCATGGGTTTGTATTTTCCGGGTTCGTAAACATACTCATATGATACATTACAATGTGCGAGCATTTGCCCTGCATTCATTTTTCCCCATAAAGGCTTAGTTTCAGGGGAAATTTCGTTTAGCCTTTCAACTAGCTTAGCAGTTACAGTTGGTTCAAAAATGCTGGGGAGTGCCATAAAAATTTCCTTTTAAATTAATTCAACTTTATTTTTGAGCCTATAAATATAATATCCAATGTTACATAAGTCCCTATTATTCGTATTAATTAATTTTTGTTTTTGTGGTTTAGGCTTAGCTCAGTCTGACAGTATCGCTCAAAAACTTGCGCAGGAGCAATTGGACGGCTACAATAAGCGGGATATAGATGCTTTTCTCATTCCCTATGCCGATACGGTAAAGGTTTACATGTATCCCAATCAATTGATGTACACAGGTAAAACTATTATGCGTCAACAATATGCAGGCATGTTTCAACAGGCAGTTGATTTGCATTGTACCCTTGTGAAAAGGATAGTGTTAGGCAATAAGGTGATTGACGAGGAATCGGTGATTTTTCAAAAAGGGCAACCACCTATGCGCGCTGTGGCTATTTATACGATTGATAAAGATAAAATTGCCGAAGTGCGGTTTATTGTAAACCAGTAATGATTTTCTGGTTAAATACTAAGTCCAAATTTTTCCGCAGTTTCCTTTGCTACTTCATATCCTGCATCCGCATGCCTGATTACGCCCATGCCCGGATCATTGCGTAATACACGCGCTAATCGTGCTGCCGCTTCAGGCGTGCCATCTGCCACAATCACCATGCCGGCATGAATGCTGTAACCCATTCCTACGCCGCCACCATGGTGAAGGCTTACCCAACTTGCCCCGCCTGCCGTGTTTACCAATGCATTCAAAATTGGCCAGTCGGCTACAGCATCGCTGCCATCGGGCATGGCTTCCGTTTCGCGGTTTGGGCTTGCTACACTTCCGGTATCCAAATGGTCGCGGCCAATTACAATAGGGGCTTTTACTTTGCCGGTACGCACCAGTTCGTTAAAAGCAAGTCCCGCTTTTTCACGTTCGCCCTGCCCAAGCCAGCAAATACGTGCTGGTAGTCCCTGGAAGGCAATGCGTTCCTGTGCAAGGTCGAGCCAGCGCATGAGTGATTTATTCTCCGGAAATAAATCACGGATCATGTCGTCGGTTACTTTGATGTCATTTGGATCGCCACTTAAGGCTGCCCATCTAAAAGGACCCTTTCCAAGACAAAATAAGGGGCGAATGTAAGCTGGCACAAAGCCAGGGAAATCGAAACAGCGATTGAGTTGAAAAGTTGAGATATCTGAAGCCGGAAGTGATTCAGCATTTTGGAATTTGGAATTTTGGCCCCCCTCGACCCCCCCGCCGGGGGGAAGTTTGGAATTTCCCCTGGAATTTTCATACTCCTTTGCTCTAGCCCTTATATTATTTCCATAATCAAATGTGATGGCTCCATTATCCATTAATTGCAACATCAATTGCACATGCAGGTACATACTTCTGTAAGCATAATCAATGTATTCATCCGGGTTTTCTTCGCGTAAAACCTTTGCCTGTTCGTAACTAAGTTCATGCGGCCAATAACCAATCAGCGGATCATGCGCGCTTGTTTGGTCGGTTAGGGTATCTGGAACAATGTTGCGTTCCAATAATCGTTGCAAAAGTTGTACAGCGTTACATTTCACGCCAATGCTTTTTCCAATTCCATCTTTTTTGTATTGAAGTGCGCGATCTATGGCATCGTCAATATCTTCTGCCTTTTCATCGAGGTATCGCGTTTCAAGGCGTTTGTCAATACGCCATGCTTCCACTTCTGCTATCAATGCTACACCATCATTCATGGTAATAGCAAGTGGTTGCGCGCCACCCATGCCACCCAGACCTGCCGTAACATTCAGGGTATGTTTCAGGCTGCCGCCAAAATGTTTATCTGCAATGGCAGCATAGGTTTCATAAGTGCCTTGCACAATACCCTGACTGCCGATATAAATCCAGCTTCCGGCAGTCATTTGACCATACATCATCAGGCCTTTTTTTTCCAGTTCATCAAAGTGCTGCCAATTGGCCCAGTTAGGAACGAGCTGACTATTGCTGATGAGAACACGTGGCGCGTCTGTATGTGTTTTCATAACCCCCACCGGTTTCCCGCTTTGAATGAGCAGGGTTTCATCGTTTTCCAATTGCTTTAGTAGCGCAATTATTTTATGTAAAGCTTCATGGTTGCGGGCTGCTTTTCCACGTCCGCCATATACAATTAAGTCTTCAGGCCTTTCGGCAACTGCAGGGTCCAAATTGTTTAGTAACATACGTAAGGCTGCTTCCTGAATCCAGCCTTTGCAATTGAGTTGGGTGCCCGTTGGTGTTTTAGGAATGGCAATCGTTTTTTTCATATTAGTTGGAATTAAAGTATCGTATGTTAGAACTTCCATAAAGCTACAAAATCCACTGCTTTCATCATATCATTATGCAAAATCCTGTCCTTTTCATTAAAGGCTACCTTTTCCCTGAATGCCTGTAATAATTGCTCCAATGAAGGTGAACTTTGCGCAGGCCTTCTGAAATCAAGCGCCTGTGCTGCGGTCATCAGTTCAATGGCCAACACCTTTTCCAAATTATTTACTACCTGGTAGCACTGCGTAGCGGCATTGGCGCCCATGCTTACATGATCTTCCTGGTTATTGCTGCTGCTAATGCTGTCCACGCTTGCAGGTGTGCATAATTGTTTGTTGGCGCTTACAATAGATGCAGCGGTGTATTGAGGTATCATAAAGCCGCTATTAAGTCCGGCATCTTTTACCAAAAACAAAGGCAGGTTACGTTGCCCACTGATAAGTTGATAAATACGGCGCTCGCTTATGTTGGCTAATTCGCTGAGGGCAATTTTCATGTAATCCAATGCCAGCGCAAGGGGTTGTCCGTGAAAATTGCCTCCACTCAAAATCAGGTCTTCTTCGGGGAAAATATTGGGGTTGTCGGTAACCGAATTTACTTCGGTAAGAAAAACGGACTCGATATGTGCTAGCGCATCGCGTGAAGCACCATGCACTTGTGGAATGCAACGGAAAGAGTAGGGGTCTTGTAAATGTTTTTCAGCTTTATGGGCAATGCTGCTTCCTTCGAGCCACTTACGCATGTTGGCCGCACTTTTTGCCTGCCCTGCATGCGGCCTTACCCGGTGTATGGGTTCGCTAAATGGGGCAAGACTGCAATCGAAAGCATCAAAGGAAAGGGCAGCGAGTAAATCGGCCATTTCCAGCAGGTGTTTTGCTTTAAGCATGCACCAACTACCGTAAGCCAGCATAAATTGCGTGCCATTTATGAGCGCGAGACCTTCCTTGCTTTTAAGTGGTACGGGTGTCCATCCAAGTTCCTTTTCCACTTCATGGGTTGGGCGACGCTCGCCTTTGTACCAAACTTCTCCCATGCCAATAATGGGCAAACAAAGATGGCTTAAGGGAGAAAGGTCGCCGGAAGCACCCAATGACCCCTGTGTGTAAACCACCGGAATTACATCATTATTATGCAAATCCATCAACCGCTGAATGGTGATGTTTTGTACGCCACTGTATCCATAGCTCAGGCTTTTTACTTTAAGTGCGAGCATGAGTTTGGCAATTTCTATAGGAACCACATCGCCCATACCACAGGCGTGGCTCATCAGCAGGTTGTATTGCAATTGTTCTATTTGCGCAGGATCAATGGTTACATCCTGCAAGTAACCAAACCCGGTATTGATACCATAATAAGGTCTTGGGTCTTTTTCCAGTTTTTCATCAAGGTAATGACGGCATTTTTCCACTGCTTCCCATGCCTGATAGGTAATGGAAATATCCTGTTTGTATTGAAGTAATAGCCGTAATTGCTGCATATTGACAGGCGTGCTGTCGAGCGGCAGGTAATTGTAATCCATAGTGCAAGCCCAAAGCGGATGGTTGCTTTAGGTTGCGAAAGTAACAGGGAAGGCTTTAAGGAAAAAAAAATCTGTCAGGGTTGCATTTTCAAACTAACTAAAAGGGTTAATCCAAATCGAGATTAACCAATTCTTTGCCGAGCGATTTTATTCCATCTAAAATACGGGTCCGCTGTTTGGGTGACGGCTTTTTCAGGCCTGTAACGTATTGGGATAAAAGGCTTTCGTTCATCCCAATTCTTTTGCTGATTGCCTTCGCATTGATTTCCTTGTAAAATTCGAATAGTTGTGGAATATCCAGTTTTATTTCAATTTGATAATCAGCAACTTCGGGTAAGCTTTTAAATTCAAACCAGGTATTTATTGCATCCTTACTATTTATTCTTATTTCTGAAATGGTATCACCAACTGTAAATACAGGATAATCCTCAGCATATGCTGAATAACCCGTATTCGTTTTTTCCACAGTAAAAACAACTTTTTTCATCATTCAATAATTATTTGATACCTGCTTGTTTCAAAATTTTTTCTCCCAAACCTTTTCCAACTTCTCTTGAGCCATGATTGGTTACAACCAATTCAATACCTGTTTCAGGGTGCTGCCAAATCTCGTGACTTCCCTTTCCTTGTCTGAGAAATCGAAATCCCGCTTTATGCAGTTTTTTTAGCAATTCAGAACTTTTCAAAGGTATTGATTTAGCGATAAAAGTAAATTATAATTTACTTTTATCGCATTTTATTTATTTGAATAATGTTATTTAAGGAAAAACTTTTTCCGCCGCAGCCAGTTTTTCCGGGCTACCTATATCCATAAAAAGGCCATCGCTGTGGTCGAATGCCAGAAACATATATTTATGGCACAAATCAAGGTAAACATCAATAATAGAAAATTTGCCGGTAAAATGTATGTTCTTGAAAATGTTGGGACTAAAAACCTGTAGTCCACTAAAAGCCATGGGTTTTCCTTTTTTGCCCTTCGTTTCCCCGGTTTTATCATTCCGCCATCCGCAAAGTTCGTTTTCCTTATCAAAAAGTAATGCGCGACTGCTTTTTCGGTTAGTAACTGCAAGAGTAGCCAATGAGCCATGTTCACGGTGTGCAGCAACCAAGGCGTTAAGGTCAAGGTCAGTAAGAATGTCGGCATTCATTACCACAAAATCTTCATTATCATTTAAGAACCAGGCAGCTTTTAATATGCCACCACCGGTTTCCAGCACTTCATCCCGTTCATCGCTTATGGTTATATTGCTGCCCCAGCCATTTGCATCTTCAATCGCTTTTTCAATCTGATCGGCAAAATGGTGCACATTTACAATTACATCCTTAATGCCATGCCGTTGCAGATACGCTACATTACGTTGCAGCACTGTTTTGCCATTTACAGGTGCCAATGCCTTTGGGTGGTGGTCGGTAAAAGGTTTTAGGCGGGTGCCGAGTCCGGCAGCAAGAATCATTGCTTTCATTGGGGTTGAAAATTTATTTATCTAAGGAATTTATTATGATGGTAAGTTCACTTGTATTTAATAGCAAATCAACCCCTATCCTTTTTAGCCCTTCATAAAGTTTTTTATCGCCAGACCAAACCTTGGATTGGAAAAACAAACTAAAAGCTATATAAATGGAATCCTTCGGATCAATTAAATTACAAATCTTCTCTGCTTGAAGTTGAATGTTTTCCGGGATTACTTCATTAGGGTAAAATAAAATTCGCGAAAAGATAAAATCAATTAATACAGTTATTCGGGTTTCTTCGAAACCTGTTAAAATGCATAGTCGAGGGGTATGTTTTTTGATTTCAGCTTTTAGAAATTCTGGTGCAATAAAGATGATTCCATTTTCTGAATCTAATAAAATACTTGCTACTATTCCTTTGGGTTTTAAAATACTGCTAAACACAATATTTGCATCTAAAACGAGTATCATTGTAAGGAATATCTATGGTTATATCCTTCAAGATTTACATCATCTGCAAGCTTTTCAATTTCTTCATCTGCTATATCTTTCATTCCTTTGGTTAATTCAACGTATCGGGCATAATCAAGCATTTTCATAAGGCGAAGGGCTTCATCCTTAGAATTCATGGTGATTACAATTTTTTCATTTTCCTGATATACCTTCATAATATCAAAATTAAGTAAAATCGGTTACTTTTTCCAATTCTCTTCATTGATATGGTTCACCACCGTATTTACTTTGTACTTGTTACGTAAATGCCTTGCCGTTTGCTCCGCTGCATACACACTGCGATGCTGACCGCCGGTGCAGCCAAAATTTACCATCAGTTTTTCAAACCCCCGGTTTATGTAATCTTCTACACTAATATCTACAATGTCCATTACACTGTTTAAATATTCCGGCATCCGTGTACGTTGCTCGAGGTAATCTATTACATCTTTATCCTTGCCACTTTTGGATTTATATTCATCAATTCGTCCAGGATTAAGTATGCCCCTGCAATCAAATACAAACCCGCCACCATTTTTACTTTCATCTGCCGGGTAGCCATTTTTTATGTAGGAAAAACTATTTACAATTACCGTTAGCGGCGTTTTTTCATCAGCGTTTGGTGGTGTAAATTTTTCAATAATTTCATCACTTTTCACAAGGTCAAGTACTTTTCTAAATTCGGGGACATGAATACCCATGGGCCTGTTTTCTACAAACCATTTCAGGTTACGCAATGCGAGGGGAATAGAGGCAAGAAAATGAGCTTTTCTTTCAAATAAGCCCCTGAAACCGTAGGCACCTAATACCTGCAATAGCCGGATGAGGACATAGCCATAGTATTGATTCTTAAAAATCTCCCGGTTCATGGGCCCCGGCAGATGAAGGTCAAGGCTGTCCATGTAGCTGTTCAGCAGGTCACTTTTCCATTCATCGCTCAGGTTGGCCCTTGCCTGCCATAGCATAGAAGCCACATCATATTGCGGCGCACCTTTCATGCCGCCCTGGTAGTCAATAAACCATGGTTTTCCATCTTTTAGCATAATGTTTCTGCTCTGGCAATCGCGGAACATGAAAAACTTATATTCGGTATGGGTAAGATAGGTGGCAAGTGCATCGAAATCATCAATCAAAGCCTGTTTGTCATAAGGGCGTTGAAGCGTATCAAGAAAATAATATTTAAAATAGAGCAAATCGCTCATTATGGCCTGTTTCCCAAATTCCTTGGCGGTAAGGCAATGGCTGTAGTCAAGCCCTGCATCACCTTTTACCTGCAATTCGGCTATTTGGGCAAGGCTGTCGGCAAAAAGTTGTTTTACTTCAGGTGTATATCCCTGCGATTCAAGCACCATCATCAGGCTTTGGTCTCCTAAATCACTTTGCAGGTAGGCAATACCGGATTCATCGGTTGCCAATATATCGGGTACTGATAATCCCTGTTGCCGGAAATGATTGGTGAAATATATGAATGTCTTATTTTCCTGAACATTCAGGTTATAGGTGGCTATAAGGCTTTTTTCACCTTTTTTTATGCGGAAATATCTGCGGTCGCTGCCGCTTTGCGGGAGCAGTTGAATATCGTCGGGGGTGGTTTTAAAGTATGCCTTTCCCAAGGCTTCCACGGTGGCTAATGCTTTTTCCATTATTTTGAATAAGTGGCGAAATTAACTGAAACCTTTTTTGGTGCTTTCAAAAACCTTCCTACTTTTGCACCGCAATGGCAATTTTTATCCATATTCATCACCATCATACTTACCGCAACCGGTAGGCCAATGATGTTTATGCGATATGTTGCTAAACGAATTGAAGGGCTTACCGCAGGGTAGGCCTTTTTTGTTGCACCTATTTGAACGGGATTTTTTTAAAATGAATAAATTATGAAACTCAAACTAGCCATTCAAAAATCGGGAAGGCTGCACGACGAAAGCATGAAACTGCTGAAAGACTGTGGTATTGATATTAGAAACGGTGTAAACGTATTAAAAGCCGAAGCGGAAAACTTTCCGCTTGAAGTGTATTTTCTGCGTGATGACGATATTCCGCAGTATGTGGAAGACCGCGTAGCAGATATAGGTATTGTGGGTGAAAATGTATTGTATGAAAAGGAAAAGGAGATTTCGATTGTTGAAAAGCTTGGATTTGGCAAATGTCGGCTTTCGGTTGCCGTGCAGAAGGGTGAAACCTATACCGGACCTGAATTTTTAGCCGGGAAAACCATTGCCACAAGCTACCCGGTATTAGTACGTAATTTCCTTGCTAAAAATAATGTAGTTGCTGAAACCCATGAAATTAGCGGCAGTGTTGAAATTGCTCCGGGTATTGGATTAAGCGATGCTATTGTAGACCTTGTAAGCAGTGGTAGCACGCTATTTATGAATGGACTGAAAGAAACGGAAATAATCCTGAAAAGCGAAGCCGTTTTGGTAAAACACAGCGCCCTCAGCGAAGAACAAAACCGTTTACTTGAAAAACTTTGCTTCCGTATTCGTGCAGTGCGCAAGGCAAAAAACAATAAATATATTTTATTAAATGCACCCAACGAAAAGCTGCCCCAAATTGTTGGGTTACTTCCGGGAATGAAAAGCCCGACAGTATTACCGCTTGCTGATCCGGGTTGGAGCAGTGTACACAGTGTGTTGGATGAAAATGATTTTTGGGAAATTATTGAGCAATTAAAAGATGCAGGTGCACAAGGAATACTCGTAGTGCCGATAGAGAAGATGATTTTATAAGGGGTGATGAATGATGAAGGTGGAATGATGAATTGTGAATTGGTGTCGGCTTTTGCTTTTGGCATCAACATTAAATGAAGAAATTTGTATGGAAATTTTTATTAATCCTTCGAAAGAAACCTGGCCGCAAATCGTAGAGCGTCCTTCCATGGATACGGCTGCTGTGATGGAAAGGGTTAGACCCATTTTACTTCAGGTGAAGGAAGAAGGTGATGCTGCTTTGAAAGAATTAACCTTGAAGTTTGATGGCAGTGCACCTGAAAACTGGGCAATAACAGCTGATGAAATAACTGCAGCAGGTAGTTTGATTACCGGTGAATTGAAAGAGGCTATTAAACAAGCTGCTTCAAATATTGCAACCTTTCACCAAAAGCAAATGGTAAAAGAAGAGATGGTTGAAACTATGCCCGGCATCACCTGCTGGCGTCGTTGGGTAGGTATTGAAAAAGTAGGACTTTATATTCCCGGGGGAACTGCTCCTTTGTTTTCAACTTTATTAATGCTCGCTATTCCTGCGCGTATTGCGGGTTGTAAGCAAATTATCTTATGTACACCGCCTTCAAGGGATGGTTCTATTCATCCGGCAATTTTATATGCAGCAAAGGTTGCGGGTGTTACCGATATTTTTAAAGTGGGTGGTGCACAGGCAATAGCCGCCATGGCTTATGGAACCGAAACAATTCCCAAAGTATATAAGATTTTTGGCCCCGGAAATCAATATGTTACAGCGGCCAAGCAAATGGTGCAACTCGATGGTCTTGCGATTGATATGCCTGCCGGACCAAGTGAAGTATGCGTATGGGCTGATGCCAGCGCCAATCCGGCCTACGTTGCATCCGATTTACTGAGTCAGGCCGAACATGGTGTGGATTCACAAGTACTTTTAGTTGCATCTGATGAATCAATAGTTGAAAAAGTGCAGGAACAACTTGACTTTCAATTGGCTGCTTTGCCCCGTATGGTAATGGCAGCAGCAGCTTTGCAAAACAGCAGGGCTGTAGTCATAGAAAATGAAGAAGATGCACTTGCCCTGGTAAATGAATATGCTGCTGAACACCTTATTATCAGCAGGGAAGATGCTGTTGCGATGTCAGAAAAAGTTATTAATGCAGGTTCCATTTTTATAGGGAACTATTCTCCCGAAAGTGTGGGTGACTACGCAAGTGGTACTAACCATACGTTACCTACTAATGGTTATGCACGGGCATACAGTGGTGTTAGTGTAGATAGTTTTGTGAAAAAGATTACGGTGCAGCAATTAAGTGAAGATGGATTGCAAAAAATTGCATCAACGGTTACGGAAATGGCTATGGCGGAAGGTTTGCAAGCGCATGCCCGGGCAGTAACCATCCGATTGGATAAAAATTTAAATTGATAAAACTGTGTTCGATTTAGACAAACTGGTAAGACTTAATGTAAAAAAATTAACTCCCTATTCATCCGCTCGTGATGAGTTTAAGGGTGAAGCATCTGTTTTTTTGGATGCCAATGAAAATAGTCTTGGCTCTCCTTTGGTAAAATGGTATCATCGTTATCCCGATCCTTTACAATGGAAGGTAAAAGAAAAGCTGGCAGTTATAAAAAGTATTAAGCCTGAACAAATATTTCTGGGCAATGGAAGCGATGAATGTATCGATCTTTTGTATCGTGCTTTTTGTAATCCGGGAAAGGATAATATCATTATATGTCCGCCTACCTACGGTATGTATGAAGTGAGTGCCAATATCAATGATGTTGAAATTAGAAAGGCCCCTCTGCTAGATGATTTTCAACTAAACCTGGCGCATATTGAACAACTGGTAGATAAAAACACAAAGATTATTTGGTTATGTTCACCCAATAATCCATCGGGTAATTCGCTGAACCTGCACGATATGGAAATGGTGCTGAATAACTTCGATGGACTGGTAGTAATTGATGAAGCCTATATCAATTTTGCAAGACAAGCATCTGCATTGAAATGGTTGCCCGATTATCCTAACCTGGTAGTTATGCAAACGCTGAGTAAAGCATGGGGACTTGCCGGGCTGCGATTGGGTATGATGTTTGCATCTGAAGAAATTATACATGTTATTAACAAGATAAAACCGCCATACAATATAGGTCAGCATACACAAGAGTTAGTTGAAAAGGCACTGGATGAAGTAGGTCAGGTGAACGATATGATTTTGAACCTGGTAGATATGCGGGAAGCGCTTGCAGGAGTGCTGGAGCAAATGGCAGTTGTGAAAAAAGTATATCCGAGTGATGCTAATTTTTTGCTGGTGCAAATAGAAAAGGCGCGTGAAGTGTATGATTACTTGTTAACAAAAGGAATTGTTGTTCGCGACAGGAGCAAGGTGATTTTATGTGATGATTGCCTTCGGATTACTGTGGGAACTGAGGCAGAGAATACAAAGTTGGTGGATGCTTTGGCAGTTTACATGGAAATTATTGCTTAATTTAGCTATATGGAATGGATTAAAATTATACATGCTTATCAAATTGATCATTTGAAACTTCATTTTACATTCAATGATGGTCTGAACGGGGTTTTCGATTTTTCGCCCATTGCCGATGGAGGTGTGTTAAGAAATCTACAGGACTCAGTTTTTTTTCAAAAATTTGAATTAGTAAGAAACGGAAGAGCAATTGAATGGCCCGGCGGCATTGATTTTTGTGCTGATGCGCTTCATCAGGATATTTTTGAAACAAAATATGCAAACCAATCAACGATGTTAAGTGCCACAGATAAGTAGTTTTTACGGGATAATTATCTATTTCTATTTCAATGACCATAATCCCCCGCATTTTCATGCCGAATATTCCGGTTATGAAGCCTTAATTGATATCAGATCGTTAACAGTTATTAAGGGCTCTCTTCCAAAGCGAGCTATGAATTTGGTTATTGAATGGGGGTTATTACATCAAAATGAATTAATTACAGCATGGGAAGCTATAAGAAATAGGGAACTTCCAAATCCAATTGAACCATTACCATAATGAAACGAATTTTATTTATAGACCGCGACGGGACATTAATTAAGGAAGCACCGCCGACTTACCAATTGGACAGTTTTGATAAGCTGGTTTTTTACCCGGATATGTTTACCTACATGCGCCGTATAGCCGAAGAGCTCGACTATGAACTGGTTATGGTTACCAATCAGGATGGGTTAGGTACCGATGCTTTTCCTGAAGATACTTTTTGGCCGGTTCATAACTTTGTGATGCAGGCATTGGAAGGAGAAAATATTCATTTTAGTGCAGTGCATATTGATAAAAGTTTTCCGCACGAAAACGCGCCTACACGAAAGCCTGCTACAGGTATGCTTACCCAATACATGGATAAAGAAAGGTATGATCTTGAAAATTCATATGTAATTGGCGATAGAATAACGGATATACAACTCGCCAAGAATCTCGGATGCAAAGCTATTTGGATGGTTGAAGATGCAAGCCTTGGTGCCGGTGAATTGCAGGATAATGTAACTGAACTGAGAAACGGAACCGTGGCATTGGAAAGTACAAGCTGGGAAGAAATATATAAATTTTTAAAGATTGGACTTCGGGTGGTGGAACATGAACGTAACACAAACGAAACCAGGATAAGTATCGGATTGAATTTAGATGGAACCGGAAAAGCCAATATTCAAACAGGTCTCGGCTTTTTCGATCATATGCTCGATCAGATAGCCCGGCATGGAAGTATTGATTTGAACATTGAAGTAAAAGGTGATTTACATATTGATGAACACCACACGATTGAAGATACCGGCCTTGCAATGGGTGAAGCAATGGCAAAGGCATTAGCCGATAAACGCGGATTGGAACGATACGGGTTCTGCCTGCCTATGGATGATTGCCTGGCACAGGTAGCAATAGATTTTGGTGGCCGCAATTGGATAGTATGGGATGCGGAATTTAAGCGTGAAAAAGTAGGGGATATGCCTACAGAAATGTTTTTTCACTTTTTCAAATCTTTCAGCGATGCATCGAAGTGCAACCTCAATATAAAAGCAGAAGGGGAAAACGAACATCATAAAATTGAAGCAATTTATAAAGCATTTGCTAAAGCCATAAAAATGGCTGTGAAAAGGAATCCATTGAAAATGGAATTGCCGAGTACGAAAGGGGTTTTATAGCCGTAGTAGGTAATATTTAATAGGTAATATTTAATATTTGGGATTTGATTGTTTGGAATTTTATTATTTGGAATTTGGGATTTTATTATTTGGAATTTCTCCTATGGATATAGTAATTATAAAATACAACGCCGGTAATATTCGCTCGGTACTTTTTGCCCTGGAGCGATTAGGCTTCACAGGAACTGTAACCGATGATCCGGAAAAGATACGTCAGGCAAGCCATGTTATCTTTCCCGGGGTAGGTGCGGCAAACAGTGCAATGCCTTACCTGATTGAACGTGGATTAGATGATGTCATCCGTTCTTTGCAGCAACCGTTTTTAGGCATTTGCCTTGGTATGCAGCTTATGTGTAAGCACAGCGAAGAAAATGATACGGAATGCCTTGGTTTGTTTGATATTGCAGTAAGAAAATTTCCTGAGCATGATGAAAATGGCATTGCGCTTAAAATACCACACATGGGCTGGAATAACCTGCAAGATTTGAAGTCTCCATTATTCGCCGGATTAAATAAAACCGCTTTCTGTTATTTCGTGCACAGTTATTATGCTGAAATGAGTCATTTTACAATTGCTACTACCCAATACGGATTACCATTTAGCAGTGCCTTACATCGTGATAATTTTTATGGAGTGCAATTTCACCCGGAGAAAAGTGCAGATGTTGGTGAAGTGATACTTAGAAATTTTTTACAACTGTGAGGAGTGAAGTGAATGAGTGAATAGTGAATGATTGTAGGGTGTGATGTTTGAGTTTTAAGTGCGTCAGGCAAACTCAAATATCAAACATTAAACATCCAATCTGATATCGTAATTTTACCAAATCATCATTGCCGAAGGCTATCGCCTTTCCCGGAAGGGTGGGGAGGAAAGTCCGGACAGCATAGGGCAACTCACCGGCTAACGGCCGGGTACTTGTTGCAGAACAGGTAACAGATAGTGCCACAGAAAATAACTGCCTGAAAGGGTAAGGGTGAAAATGTGCGGTAAGAGCGCACGGCAATTTTTGGTAACAGAAATTGGGGGTAAACCTTGGGTGCTGAAATGCCACATACAGGAGTCATTAAGAGCGGCCCGTTCGTGTGGCGCCTATGGCGCCACGGGCTCCGGGGTAGGCAGAAACAGGCGTTCAGTAATGCACGTCGCAGATAAATGATAGCAGCTTGTTATGCTGAAGTGGGGTGGGGTTTCCTGCCTTTGCCAAAGTTTCAACAAGTTTACAGAATCCGGCTTATGCAGGCAATGATGATTTTTTTAATGTTGATCGGGTAAAACAATGGGAGGCACAGCGGAATAGTAAGTTTTAATATACTGCAAGGTAGCAAGCAGCATGCGCTTTTGTTGTGCCGTTTTTCCATGCTCTGCTTCAATATTTATATAATCAATTTTCCTTATGCCTGCATACACCGATAAGGATCCATCATCGGTAACCGTGGCATTATTTTGCTGCATTACATTAAAGCCCAATTCCTTGAAAAAAGTAAATGCCTTTTCCGATGTGGTGTAAAAAAAATCATCAACATCTTCCTTCTGATTGATAAAAACCTGGGAAGCATCTGAAGCATAATCGCCACCTTTTGCGTAAGATTTTATCGTCAAGCCACCATCGTTTGTGTTGTTGTGGAGCGCAATAATCAGTTTGTTGCTGTCAATATAATTTGTTGTAAATGTTATTGCCAAAAGGGTAACATCATTAAATGCTGATTCACTGTATTTGCCAAGTTTTTGCAATGTTGCTTTACGACCAACATCAGTAAACATACGGTTGGGATCGAATGTGTAGGATACACCGCCTTGCGTGAAACTGATATTTCTTCCACTGCCATGTTGTAGTGTTACAAAGCAACCATATCCAATGCTGTCTATAAATTCGGTGGCAGCGGATGTAGCCGTTTTTTCATCTTCATGCACATGAACAAACCATATACCATTGATGGGTGTTTTGCAATTGGGCGCAATATTAACTTTTGTATCACCAAGCTGCACGGACTGGCCCAACATTGCTTTTACATGAGCATCGCCGGTCAAATGTTGGCCGCAAGCCACAAGGCTTCCCATTAGGCAAAAACCTGCAAATAATTTTCGGTAGAAAAGACATAAGGCCATGATTGCAAAGTAACGGGATAGCTATCAAACTGAAAATGTGCATTCACCCGCATACCCTTACTTTTGCAAAACTATGACAATTGAAAAGCTTAATGCTATGAGGGACCGTATCCTGGTCCTGAGGAGGTTTCTTTGACGTCGCTAACCGACAAGCCAAGATAGAAAACGATAAACAACTCAGCCTTTCACCCGGTTTTTGGGATGATAATGCACGTGCAACCGCCATTCTGAAGGAAATCAATCAGAACCAATACTGGATAGACATGTTTCATTCCGTGGAAACGGCGGTGGAAGATTTTGCCGTATTGTTTGAGTTTTGGAAAGAAGGTGAAGAATCAGAAGAGAATGCACAGGCTGCCTATGATGCGGCTTTTAATGCCATTGAGGATGCTGAATTTAAAAGCACATTGAATCAGCCGGAAGATGAAATGCCCGCTGTGGTGCAGATTAACAGCGGTGCAGGCGGTACCGAAAGTCAGGATTGGGCACAAATACTTGCACGTATGTATCGCATGTACGGCGAGCGCCAAGGCTGGACCGTTACCGAACTCGACTGGACGGAAGGTGATGGTGCCGGAATTAAAAGTGCATCCTTCCAATTCGATGGACCCTTTGCATATGGCTTCCTGAAAGCTGAAAGCGGCGTTCACCGCCTTGTGCGTATTTCTCCTTTCGACAGTAATGCAAGGCGACATACTTCTTTTGCAAGCGTGTATGTGTACCCGCTTGTGGATGATACCATTGAAATTGACCTGAAAGACAGCGATGTGAAAATGGAAACTTCACGTAGTGGTGGTGCGGGTGGACAGAACGTAAACAAAGTAGAAACCAAGGTACAGCTTACCCACTATGCCACCGGTATTGTGGTAGTGTGCCAAACGGAACGCAATCAGCTTGGCAACCGGGAAAAAGCCATGCAAATGCTGAAAAGCCGATTATACGAAATTGAACTGCAAAAGCGCAATGCATTGAAAGATGCGGTAAACGCAGGAAAGAAAAGTATAGAGTGGGGCAGTCAGATTCGCAGCTATGTTTTCCACCCCTATAAAATGATTAAAGACCACCGCACTGATTACGAAGTAGGTAATGTTGGGCCGGTAATGGATGGCGAATTGGATGGATTTATAAAAGCTTATTTGATGAGTGAGAAGGATAGTGAATCGGTAGGGTAAGTCTAAGTATAATAAAAATAAGAAATAAATAATAAGGAATAAGGAAGTGGGCTTTCCACTCTTAGAGTCTTAGCCGTGTCTCCCGCTAGGGGACACGGCTAAAACCCGAATTTCGCTTTCGAGTCTTAATCAACTCCCGTTGCATTTACCCAAGCTTCAATGCTTTTACAAATATTTTCCTGCCAGATTTTAATATTGGATTCTACAGAAATGGTAATTACACTGCAATTCATTTCGGTAGCTGTACCCTTTTCCGGGTGTAAAAAAGTTCCCGACCTGGGCAATGCATTCGTTCCCGGATACACCAAGGCAACTTGTTCGGCATCATAATATTTGTGATATACATACATCTGCCGCAAATCATCCGGACCCGGATTATAACCATTCAGGTTCTTCCATTTGGTATCAAGCACAATGTTTCTACCATCATTTGTACGAATAACAATATCTGCACGCATACCTGAACGATTCCCATCATCTGGCTTCCAAAAATATTTATGTGATTGCGAAACAACGCTTTGATAATTCTTACCAAATTTCCGAAGACTTACATACACAAATTGCTCCCATAAATTATTCATGTCAAACATTAATGCAAGCACATGATTCTTACCTTTCATTACATCGGGATGATAATTCAATAACAATAACCTTGAAATTTCAATTGCCTTTCGATACGATTGATTCTTGCGGGTAAATACTAATTTCTGAAAAGTGGCATCCGAAACCTTAATATCTGGCATCTCCGGAAAATGAAGCAACAAGGCACCGATACGGCTATGAAGATTCACATTTGTATTGATTTGCTTTAGCAGGCAAATGGTTTTGTACAAAATGAAATGAAGCTTATGATTTACATCGTAAGTAGTATGCCGTACAAAAAAAAGTTCCTGATGGGTAAGGTTCTGCTGAATATGCTTTCCAAACTGAAGATTCCCCTTTAACGCCGTTACATTGGCTTCCTTTTTTCGGTATTGCTTTACAAGGCCATTATGCAGCAGGTATTCTACTTCCTTAATAAACAGTTCAAAATATAAATCAAGAATAGAATTTGATTTTAATTGTAATGAACTGCTGCTCGGTGCATGAATATTAAACAAGGCGATAGACCTTAACATCCCAAACAGTATATGCTGCCATTTCGCTGTATCGGTTTCCTGTTTATCAGCTTTGGGTAATACTTCGATCACCAAATTGCCGACCTGAATTACTCCTACATATTCTGTAAATTGAATGCCATTGTGTATCAATGAAAAATAAGGCACACCCTTTTCTCCAAAATAGGTTTGCATTGCCTTCAATTTCTCTGCATCAAACTTTACACCATCTATTTCCTGGTTAAGCCTAAGCACTTGATGCTCAAAAACAGTAATATGATTCTTGTTGATGCCCATCGCTTTACTTTCTAATCAAAATGGCCAATGCATCCCTGAATGCATCGTCTGTCATGGTCATTACATTTTTCAATTTTAAAATCGTTCGCTCTGCAAATTCACTGGCATCATAATCAAAAGGTGCGAAAATATTTTCAGTTGACTTTACTACTTCCTGAAAAAATCCCTTTCCTATTACCAACCCAATTTTGCCATAATCGCCAAAGAAATATTCCTGTAACAACGGGATAATTTTGTGTTGAAAAGCGGATTTTAAATCATTGAGTGAGTAAACTGACATAAAATAGCTGTGACCTATTTGATGGTCCTTATCAAGCAGCTTTTCAATTCTTACATTCAAGGTTTCCAAAATAATTTGTAATGAGAATTCCCCAAATGAAATTATTTCCTTAAAAGTTTCAATTCTTATTTCTTCATTCACTTCATCTTCAAGTCTTTCAAACATTTCTCGGTTTAATACCTTTGCATTGTATAGATTTAAAAAATCATTTTCAACACATAACCATTCAGGGTCGTCACATGCTAGGAATTCATATTTATTCCATAATCTATTTAATTGTTCTGCTGATTCTAATAGTTCAGGCTTAGGAGCCATCTCTTCAAAATAAAATCTTCTTCTCAATGCAGTATCAAGTGCTTCTACGCTTCTGTCTGCCGTATTCATAGTGCCGATAATGTAAAGATTAGGTGGAACACCAAATTTCTCCTTGCTGTACGGCAGAGTAATTTCCAGGGCTTCGCTTTTACCCAAGCGCTTATCATCTTCAATTAGGGTAATTAATTCTCCAAAAATCTGCGCAATATTTCCACGATTGATTTCATCAATAATTAAAACATGGTTTAGTATTTCCGAAGTTTTGCTTTCATTATAACCGAAATTTTCTTTCAGATAGTTGAATATTGATTTATAATACACTCCCCATTTCCCAACAAAGAGTTTTGTTTTGCTCACATATTCAAGGCCATCCTGAAATATTTTTTTAATATGACTATTTGAAATAACATCTAAGTCCACCCCATTTTCCGAAATACGGATTGAAAAACTTTCCTTGTTTGTATCCAGACTAATTTCATTCACATTTCTTAAATGCCCCAGCATTTTATTATATGCAACCAAAAAGGATGGATTTGGAGGTGTTTCTGCCTTTCTGCATATCCTTTTGAAAATACCGGATTGTATTTCATAACTAAGTTCGCCATCCGTATCTGAAACTATGACAGGTTTAATCCCTTCAATAAAATCTTCATAGCTCATGCTTTGATGAAAGGAGGTAAATACAATTTGTCCATCCTTCATTTTTGCGTCAAAAAGTTCCTTTATTTCATTACGGGTCATTCCATCAATTTTCTCACCAAGAATTTCAAGTGCCTTATTTACCGTATTAAAAGTTTTACCTGTTCCTGGAGGTCCAAATAATATCTGATTTAGTGGATGATTATTTTCTAAACTCCCAATTTTTACAATTTTGCTTTCAATTTTAGGTATTACAAAATTTTCATTTTTTAGCCTGAATGCTACCTTCTTTAGAAAATTGTCAAATTCATTTTTTGTTATACGATGCCCAATAAATTCGTTATCAATATTTGCTTTTATATTTTCAATTTCGATATCAATAATTGGAGATACAATGGTTAAATATTCATCAACATCGTTCATCAGTTCACTTACATTCTCATATCCTTGCATTTTACCAGGTACTCTATATGATTCCATTTTTGAATCCTTTTGGCTTTCTGTAGCATTAGGGAATGCCTTAAAGATTAATGGTTTAAGATTTCTTATTAAAGCAAGTGCTGACTTATTCTGTTTATTATATGGATTTTTTGTTTGGTTGAAATGAATATAATAAGCTAGCTTTTTGTCTTTGGTATAGTGAAAAAAAATATCAACTAAATCCATTGATGAGCCTGGATACGCCACTGGTATATTCCATAGTGTCGTACCAAAGTAACCAGAATTTTCTGTTCCAATAAAATAATCACGTTCTGCACCCTTTACTGCCTTCTGTCTTAGCGAAAAAGTAAAGTTTGAATCAATGGAATGCTTTTGCATCAGCCATTCAAATACTGCCTTTTCATATTCCTGATAACTAATCATGTCTTGATACTTTTATTATTTATTAATTACAAAAAAAAGGATGTTGATAAATTTCATTTCCCTACGCCCTCAATATCATCTTCAACGTATCCAGCATTGCAATTTTAAAACTATCATCCTGCGATAACAGGCGATACAAATCCATTTCATTTTTGCGCTGCTTGCCCATTACTTCGTTGAAAATTTTATTGAAGGCAAGCTAGCGGGTTTGTGCATCGGGATTGTCGGCATATTTTTCCTTGAAATCGGGATGTTCGCAATGGTTACAAATTTGGGGAATTTGGTTCATAGAAGGCTTTTTTATTATTAAAGGGTATGGTGAGCAATATTTAGCAATTACAAACAATGGGTTATCCGCACAAAAAAAGTGCGGAACCTTTCGGTATCCGCACTTACTACCATTAAATTTCCGTTTAGCCCTTTCTATTTACCTACACATTAAACCTGAAGTGCATTACATCGCCATCTTTTACCAGGTATTCTTTTCCCTCAATACGCAGGCGGCCATTATCGCGGCAGGCGGCTTCTGAGCCATATTTTATAAAATCATCATAGCCTATTACTTCTGCTTTAATAAACCCTTTTTCAAAATCGGTATGAATAACGGATGCTGCTTGTGGCGCTTTCCATCCGGCTTCAATGGTCCATGCACGTACTTCTTTTACACCTGCGGTAAAATAGGTTTGTAGCTTCAAAAGTTTATAAGCAGTGCGAATCAAACGGTGCAATGCAGGTTCAGTCATTCCATATTCTTCCATGAATAAAGCCTTATCATCAGGGTCTTCCATTTCCGAAATCTGTGCTTCAATGGAGTTGCTCATAATAATAAGTTCTGCACCTTCTTTTTCAGCTATTGCTTTCAGTTGGTCGCTGAATTTATTACCGGTATGCATGCTTGGTTCGTCCACATTGGCTACATACAAAACGGGTTTGTTGGTAAGTAAAAACATGTCGTAAATAGCCGCGGCTTCATCGCCATGCAAGTGCAGTTCGCGAATATTCTTCCCTTGTTCCAAATGTGCTTTGCATTGCAATACAATTTCCAGTTCGGCCTTCATTTTGGCATCTCCTACGCGTGCCTGTTTCTCTATGCGCTGCAACTTTTTTTCTACGCTATCAAGGTCTTTCAACTGCAGTTCGGTATCAATAATCTCTTTGTCGCTGATGGGGTTAATAGCACCTTCTTCGCGTAGTACATTTTCATCTTCAAAGCAGCGCACTACATGTATAATTGCATCCACTTCGCGAATATTTGCAAGGAACTTGTTGCCAAGTCCTTCGCCCTTGCTTGCGCCACGTACCAAGCCGGCAATGTCCACGATTTCAATTTGGGTGGGCACAATTCGTTCCGGGATAACCAATTCGCTCAATTTGTCCAATCGGGGATCGGGAACATCTACCAAACCTACATTGGGGTCGATGGTGCAAAAACGGTAGTTACTTGCCTGCGCTTTGGCACTATTGCTTACCGCATTAAAAAGGGTACTCTTGCCTACATTGGGTAATCCTACGATGCCTGCTTTTAAAGCCATATTTTATTTTTAATTCCGTTTGTAATACTTCATATTTGCCACATAAGTCGCGCTTATTTTTGGCAAACGGGCTGCAAAGGTAGTGGGCAGCCACCAAAAACAGTGTGAATTAAGTATTGCGGGCAACAATTGCCCGCATCATTGCAGAAACGAACAATTCTGCAGCACCACCAAAACAACCGTCCGCATGGCATTGAATTATGTTTGGATCGCTTTTTTCCTGATTGCATTTTTTGCCGCGCTGGTAAAACTCATCGTTTTTCAGGATTACGATATTTTCCAGAAAATTGTGACAGGTACCTTCGACAGTGCCAAGACAGGGGCAGAAATTTCACTCGGACTTATTGGCCTTATGACTTTCTGGCTTGGAATTATGAAAATAGGCGAGAGGGGGGGCATGATCAATATTTTTGCGCGTGCTGTCGGACCCTTTTTTGCCAAACTATTTCCTGAAATTCCGCGTAACCATCCGGCGTATGGTTCTATTCTCATGAACTTTTCGGCAAATATGCTGGGCTTGGATAATGCAGCTACACCATTGGGCTTAAAAGCCATGAAGGAGTTGCAGGAACTGAATCCCCAAAAGGATACGGCAAGTAATGCACAGATTATGTTTTTGGTGCTTAATGCGTCGAGCCTAACCTTGTTACCCATTTCTATCATGGCATATCGTAAGGAAGCAGGGGCGCTTGATCCTTCGGATATTTTTATCCCGATTTTGCTTGCGACTTTTTTTAGTACCATGGCAGGGCTTGTAATTACGGCTTTGTACCAGCGTATTAACCTTTGGAATAAGGTGGTAATGGCCTATTTGGGTTCGCTTGTGGTAATTGTGGGTGGGGCGCTATACTTTTTTGCCCAACTGCCCCCTGACCAAATGACGATTGCAACCAAGGTCATCAGTAATGTTATTTTATTTGGTATCATCATAGCCTTCATTGCATTGGCCATGTTTAAAAAGGTAAATGTTTTTGAGACGTTTATTGAAGGCGCAAAAGAAGGATTTGAAGTGGCCATAAAAATCATTCCCTACCTCGTGGGTATTTTAGTGGCCGTAGGTGTAATGCGTAATTCAGGTGCATTAGATTACATAATGAATGGAATAAGCTGGCTAATTGGTTTGTTTGGGATTAATACAGATTTTGTTCCTGCATTACCCGTTGCCCTTATGAAACCCATGAGTGGTAGCGGTGCGCGTGGGCTTATGATTGACCTGATGAATTCGGCAGGCGCAGATAGTTTCCCTGCAAGGGTTGCATGTGTAATCCAGGGAAGTACCGAAACTACTTTCTATGTGCTCGCTGTTTACTTTGGATCGGTAGCTATTAAAAAATCAAGGCATGCGGTTCCGGCTGCTTTATTAGCTGAATTAGCCGGGGTAATTGCTGCTATTATTATTGCTTATATTTTCTTTCATTAAATAAAAAGGCCCTGTCCTTATTATGCTGCGTAAAGGACTTTACATAGATAATGCCGGTAAAAAGGGCAGGGGTGTTTTTACAAAAACGGCTATTCCGTCCGAAACGATCATTGAAAAATCACCTGTCATTGTGCTTAGCCCTGAAGATCGAAAGAAAGCGGAAGAAACGGAATTAACCAATTATATATTTGAATGGGGTGATAATACAGACCATGCTGCGGTTGCGCTGGGTTGGATAAGTATTTATAACCATGCTTCACCTAGTAATTGTGAATATGTAATGGATTATAAAGGCCAGACCATATCCATACAAACCATGCGCGACATTTTGCCAGGCGAAGAATTAACCATCAATTATTCAGCAGGTTGGGATGACTGGGAACCAGTTTGGTTTAATGAAGAATCTTAAAGTGAATGAAAGCTATTGCTCAAAAAATATAAGGCTTCCACCTACCCATTCCTTATCTGCATTGTAACGTACGCCAATCATTTTACCCTTACTTAACCTTGCAAGGTTTTGCACGGCAATTGGCCTGTCTGCACCTTTTTTCCAAAAATAAAATACACGTATCTCGGCTTTGGCTGGCACATCGGGGGTGGTAATTACTTCGGCGTAATGTACTTTTCGTTGTAAAATCCAGTTGTGCGGATCCTTTACAGCAGCAATATCTTCCGGTGTAATATCAATGATTACACCCTGTCCGGCAAAAGAAAACAGCGGTTTTAAAACATAATTTTCAAGGTCTGCCGGAACGGGATTTATTTGGTCAAGGAAAAACGTAGGGGGAACATAAGGACTTTTGATGAATGGTAAGGTGTACTTGCTGATGCGATAAAACCAATGCGGATGCGGGCACCATTGTACATCCCAGTTTTCGCGCAGGTTGATGGCTCCTTCGGGTAATTCTTGTTTATCCAGGTCATCGAAAATGATACGGTTGTAAATCCGTTTTACGTCAATTCGTTCTCCGTTGTTTTCATAAAAGAGCTTCCGTCCATCTGCTTTCAGTTTGGTTATGCATACCGTTTTTATTCCAATATAATCTTCGGTACATCTAAAATCAATTCTTGTTTTTTGAACATCAGGGTAAACTTCGAGCAGGATTACATTTTCCGCAGCACAATCGCCCAGAATTACTTCTTTAAGCAATTCAATATAGGTTTCCTTGTTATAACCACTCAAGTAGGAATCAAAACCGGGAGGCGGTGGAAAGTGTTTCTTCGTAATTTCAGTATGGAGTACCTGGTAGGCAAATAAGGTTGGAAATCCCTGCATTTCAATAAGTTGTGGCGAATATGTCCCATCATCATTTACGCAAATGCCAAAGTCAAAAGCAATGAAATCAGTATAATCGTTTTCTCCCGGCATACGTACTTCATCCGGAATAGCTGCTTCGGTAAGTTGCTTAAAATCGGGTTGTACGATTACATCCACTATGCTTTCGCAGGCATCAATCACTTTTTGGGTAAAGGCTTTGTCAACAAAAACCGGGGTTTCTGCTACCCTGAATTCAATATCGCCAGGATGGAAGCTATTTAGTTCATCCAGGTAGGCCTTATATTTTTCCGGGGTAAAGGCAGCGTTGAATTGCTGTCGTATTGAGTTAATCATGTTTCAGATAAAATTTATAATTTCATTACAAAAGGGTATTACATAAAAGCTATTTTACTCCCATTAATACCCTTGGTCCTATTTCATACGTTTCACTTTATTTTCTTCATTAATTTTTTTAAAAAAGTAGGCTTTTTGCCAAAATAACTTACAAAACCTTTTTCTAGTGTAAGGTCGGGCATAGTAAGGCCATTTTTTAATATGCTGTCATAGCAGTTTTGGGTAATTTTTCCTGCATTTGTGCTTTCTCCAAAAACAGCAAGATTATCAGCAGTTAGCCATAAACGGCAACCATCCGGTATAGACATAGTATTTAACAGATCATCCATCATTTTTGCCCTTGGAATAACATCTGGAAATTGCTCAAAAACCCGACGAATGATTTTTACTTTAATAAACTGATGAATCCAGAACGGCTTCAACTTTTTTCTTGGAAGTAAATGAAAACCTTCAATGCTTTGCGGCTTAACTTCTTTTACACCTGAACTTTCGGGTGTGCCTGCTTTGTGGCAAAATAGAATTCCATCAACATTATTCATTTTACCTGAACTGATTGCGGTTACCATTTTATCTAATACAGCTACATTTAACGAAACGGGGTATTTATCATCAATGCACCAATAAATCCATTCTTCATCGTCCAAATCCTTAATAAGAGTTAGAACCGATGCTTTAATTGCTTTATCGGTTTGAATGGAAATTACATTTTCATCAGCTGTATATGGAATAGTTTGATATGGAATTCTAAATTGAAAAGGATGATTGGGCCAAATCGATTTATAACAAAAGAGCATGTGTTCTGTCAGTGGACGATATTTATCAAATGTGAGTATTATGGCTTTCATTGTAAAAAAATTATTAGCTAAGTTTTAAATTTCCTTTTTCTTATTAAATAAATAACTTAATGCTGCAATTTAATAAAAATTAATCCTTCCATAAAAATGGGAACAATATAGCTGCCATAATCATTATCAAAAAGTCTATACAAATAAGTAAAAGGATAATCTGAAGTATTGCGCCTTCCCTGTACACTTCGCCAAAAGCCGCTTTTGATACCCTGATAAGCAGCATAATATGTGGCACAATAACGGGAAAGCCTAAAATGGCAATCAGGCTTGCCTGCTGCTTTGCTTTGGATGCTATAGCGCTTAGCATGGTAAATAATAAAGAGAATCCAAAACCACCTAATAATGAAATGCCCCAGAAAAACCATGGGTCCAATACAGGGTCGCCTAAAAAAAAGCGAAAAAGCAACATGGAAAGGGTGCTTAAAATAAGCATGTACAAAACGTTGAGAAGCATTTTGCTAAACAGGTACGCATTGGGCGAAACCAGCGAAACATAATACAGAAAACGCCCTGATGGCTCGCCTACAAAACTTTTTACCACTAAGTTTACTACAATAAATAGTTGCGTTATCCAAAAAAGCGAATTCCATTGGGTGGCTTCCGGTTGGCCTGATGACAGGTACAAAATGAAAATAGTGCTTACAGCAAAAACGATAATTCCATAAAGGTTTTGCTGTAACCTTAGCTCCAGTTTCAGGTCTTTTTTAAAAAGCAGGTAAATATTCTGCAGCATGATTATCCCGGTTACTTTAATTCGTTGGCTTCAAAATAATGCAGCCTGCATAACGGCTGATAAACATCCTTTTCTCCCAATAAAACCTGTCCGCTCTGTGCCGACATGCGGTGGCTAAAGCTCGCCATATTACCACATTTTACACAAATGGCGTGAAGTTTGGTAATATAATCTGCAACTGCAAGCAGGTTGGGCATTTGGCCAAAAGGTTTGCCGAGATAATCCATATCCAGCCCTGCCACAATTACCCTTACTCCTTTTAGGGCAAGCAGTTGGCAAACCCTTGCTAATTCGGGATCAAAAAATTGCGCTTCATCAATGCCTACCACATCCACATCCTGAGCCATTAGCAGTATTTTTTGCGAATTGTCGAGAGGCGTACTGTGTATATGGTTTTCATCATGACTAACAATCTTTACATCGTCATAGCGGGTATCAATGGCAGGTTTAAATATTTCTACTTTCAAATTTGCAATGCGCGCACGTTTCAACCTCCGGATTAATTCTTCTGTTTTTCCGCTAAACATACTGCCACAAATTACTTCAATCCATCCCCTGCGCTCACCTGTTAAATTTGGCTCAATAAACATCTGTGTATAATTAGTAAAGTGTAATGCCGTTTCATAGGTGTTACCTTTATTTTTTAGAATATTTTTTGTCGGTAAATGTAAAGTCGGATTATGGAAAGGATACCATCAATTATACACAAGATGCAAGAAAGGTATTCCGAAGGCGCTTCAGCTTCGGAATTGCTTTTTTTGCTGGAAGATATGCGCAGGGAATTAACCAGGGCAATTGTGCCGGTAGATCATACAAAAGCACCTGTTTCAGTTTGGCTGCCACAGGGTTATGTGGGGCCACAATCTGATCCTGCTAAAGAGAAAATGGGTGATGTGACTGCGAACATCCCGAAGGGGATTATTTCGCCAAATGAAGAAATGGTATTGACATCATTTTCTACGGATACTATAAATGTACAAGTACCCGATTTTGAAAAGCTGGAAAATTTAGTAAAGGAAGAAAAGGTTAATTTAGAAGAAAAGGTGGTCCAGGAAAACAAAACTTTTTCCTTTATGGGTGTTCCGAGGCCTCCATTAGTAAGGGTATTTGAAGCAGAAGGGGAAGATGAATTGCCTGCGGCATCACATGTGGATGGTACTTTGCCTGAATCCATATTGGATATAAAGGATGAATTAAAGGAAGAGAAAGCTGTCTTTATTCCCGAAGTAGCGGAAATATTTGAGATTAAGAAGGAAGTTATAGAGAATGAGCCTTTACCTGTTTCTGAAGTTACGTTAGGCATTGGTAATGAAGCTGTTGCGGAGTCATATGGACCCGTTACCTTAAATGTTGATGATCCTGAAGCCATTCAGGAAATTCCCGCAATAATTGCCGAAAAATCTTTGACAATTGTGTTGGAAGAAAAAGAAGCAATTGAAGAAATAGCTCCAAATGAATTTGAAAAAGTTGAAGAAGAAGAAGAAAAGCCTGTAGTTTTTGAACTTGATTTGCAACAATGGGAAACGGAACCGGTTCAACAAAAATGGGAGCCACTAAAAATACCCGATGGATTTTTGGTTGGCTCTGGCTTTAAGGAAAGTTTGGTGGCAGAAAAACCCCGCGAATTGCATGAAATACTTGCAAATCGGGTGCTTGCAAAGCCCCAGGATAATACTTCAGGTAGTACCAGTGTTGGTGTAATGGATAAGATATCGGGGGGGAAAATCACCGATTTAAGGAAAGGCTTTTCTATAAACGATCGCTTCCGGTTTATTAATTCGCTGTTTCGGGGTGATGAAGCAATGTTTGACCGCGCAATAAAAACCATAAATAATTTTGACATATTGCCCGAAGCACAGTATTGGATGCAAAGGGAATTGGTTATAAAATTAGGTTGGAATGATGAAGACGAACTCGTACAACACTTTTATCAGTTGGTAACAAGGCGGTTTTTGTAGATATAATCCATTATTTTTTTTGTTGCACCCTTCATGGTTTGTGTAAAATTGGCACATGCCAGAGAAGCTTTGTCATAGGCATCTTTATCGTGCAATAGCCTTTCAAAACATTGCTCCAGTTCAAGGGTGGTTTCAAACGGAAAAGCCCCCTTTACTTTTACCAATTCAATCGCTTCGGCATAGTCAAAATACTCAGGGCCCATAATTACCGGCTTTCCATATACGGCTGGTTCCAGAATATTGTGAATACCTGTTGCCGTAAATCCACCTCCTAAATAACAAATTGTTGCATAGTGATATGCCCTTCCTAAAAGGCCAATGGTATCTATAACCAGGATATTTGATAAACCACCTGATTCATTAGTATTATTATTAAATATGCTGAAAAGCATTGGATTGTGAAATCTGGCTAAAGTTTTAGATACAGACCCCTTGTCAACATGATGAGGTACAATAACCCATAAAATCTCCTTATGAACCCTAACCAGGTGGGTAAGTTCTTTTTCGTCATCTGGCCATGTGCTACCTGCTACTACTACTTTTTTGAAATGGGGTAAAAGCTTTTCAATAACGGGTATGGGTTGCCATTCCGCAGCCAAAGCAAGTACCCTGTCAAATCGTGTATCGCCACTTACCGTATATTTTTCAGATGATAAAAGTGGCGCTAACAATTGCCCGGAAACCGGGGTTTGTACAAAAAGATGGGTAAAATAATGAAGCATATCCCGGTGAAGTTTTCCATACCATTTAAAAAAAGGTTGCCTTTCCATAAATATGGCTGAAACCAATAGCAATGGAATTTTGCGTTGGTGAATACCACGAAGCATGTGAAACCAATATTCATATTTTATCCAGATAACAAGATCGGGTTGTACAATATCAAGAAATTGCTTTGCTTTGGCAGCAGTATCGACGGGTAAATAACAAACATGGTCTGCCAAAGGGTAGTTTTTTGCGACTTCATAACCCGATGGTGAAAAAAAGCTGATGATAATTTTAATAGGATTTTTATCAGCCCTTAATTGCTCAATTATCGGTTTGCCCTGCTCAAATTCTCCCAACGAAGATGCATGCATCCAAACAGTTTTTACCTTAGCATCGCCTTTGGTGGCTGCCCAATCTTTCATAAGGCGGCTAAATAGTTTTTTTCTACCATTTACCCACCTGCGCGCTTTGGCATTAAAAAGCGAAGCAATCCGCATGGCGGTATGTAAAATGGTTATTCCGATATTGTAAAGCCCAATTGCCAGCATAATTACCTTATAATGGTAGCCGGCAAGATAAGGATTTGTAGCGCCTTATACATGTTCGGTAAGGGAATACAAATGTTTTGATGTAGGTTTGCGCGCAAAATACAGTTAGTTATGGAAGCCATTCAAATGGTTGATTTAAAGGCTCAATACAGGCATATAAAAGCCGAAATTGACCAGTCTGTTTTAGATGTGATTGCTTCTGCGGCTTTTATTAATGGTAAACCTGTTCAGGACTTTGCTACCCATTTAGCTGCTTATCTTGGTGTAAAACATGTAATTCCTTGTGCTAATGGTACCGATGCCTTGCAAATAGCTATGATGGCACTCGATCTTCAGCCCGGTGATGAAGTAATTACGCCTTCTTTTACCTATATAGCTACTACCGAAGTGGTAGCATTGCTTCGACTAAAGCCTGTTTTTGTAGAAGTTGACCCACAAACTTTTTGCATGGATCCAAAGGCGCTTGAAGCTGCCATTACCCCAAAAACAAAGGCAATTGTTCCTGTGCATTTGTATGGCCACACAGCCCCCATGCAGGAAATTCTTGAGATCGCAAAAAGGTACAACTTGTTTGTAATAGAAGATACTGCGCAGGCAATGGGTGCTGATTATATTTTTCCTGATGGAACCAAATCAAAGGCAGGTACTATGGGAACGGTAGGTTGTACATCTTTTTTCCCAAGTAAAAATTTAGGTTGTTATGGTGATGGTGGTGCCATGTACACCAATGATGATGCATTAGCAGAAAAATTGAAAATGGTAGCTAATCATGGTCAAAACAGGCGATATTATCATGACCTTATTGGTTGCAACAGTCGTTTGGATACCATTCAGGCTGCCATACTAGATATCAAACTTAAGCATCTTGATAAGTATAATGCTGCACGCCAAAAAGCTGCGGATTATTACGATAAGGCTTTTGCTAACAATGCTAAAATAAAAGTTCCATATCGTGCACCTTTTACCAACCATGTTTTCCACCAATACACCCTTATTTTGGAAGGCGTAAACCGTGATGGTCTAAATGAATATTTAGCACAAAAAGGAATCCCTTCCATGATTTATTACCCGGTTCCATCTCACCGTCAGAAGGCCTTTGAATTTTTTGGTGGCGATTCTTTCCAGTTACCGGTAACAGATTGGTTAACCGAACGTGTTATCAGCCTGCCTATGCATACCGAGCTTACTGAAGATGTACAGGATTTCATTATTTCAGAAGTATTGGCATTTGTAAATAATTAATATAATACCAATTTATACATTAAATAAATCACACATAAGACATGAAATCCCATTGAATTTGCATTCTACAACTGCCGACAATTCTTTAGGGATTCCATATGACAATTTAAAAACAATAAAAAAATACACATGAAAATTGCAGTAGTAGGCACCGGATATGTAGGACTTGTATCGGGAACGTGTTTTGCTGAGACAGGAAATGATGTTACTTGTATAGACATTGACAAGAAAAAGATTGAAAAATTATCATCAGGTACCATTACCATTTACGAACCTGGTTTAGAGAAGTTGTTTGAAAGAAATTTGAAGGAAGGAAGATTACATTTCACTACTTCACTTTCAGATGGTATTAAAGATGCTAAAATAATTTTTCTTGCCCTGCCCACTCCGCCTGGTGAAGATGGTAGTGCCGACCTTAAATATGTTTTAGGCGTTGCTGATGATTTGGGTAAATTACTTCCCAAAGGTGGCTTTGCAGTTGTAGTTGATAAAAGTACCGTACCCGTTGGTACGGCAGATAAGGTTACAGCTGCCATTTTAAAAAGCAGTAACGGAAAACTTGAAAACGGAGTTGATTTTGAGGTAGTAAGCAATCCTGAATTTTTGCGTGAAGGCGTTGCGGTAGAAGATTTTATGAAACCTGACCGTGTGGTAATTGGTTGCGAAACCGAAAAGGCAAAAGACCTGATGGGTTTACTGTACGGTCCTTATGTGAGACAGGGTAACCCGGTTTTATACATGGATAAAAAGAGTGCAGAACTTACCAAGTATGCAGCCAATAGTTTTCTTGCTACCAAGATTACCTTTATGAATGAAATAGCGCGGATTTGCGAATTACTTGGTGCTGATGTAGATATGGTGCGCAAAGGCATTGGCAGCGATGACCGTATTGGTAAAAGATTCCTCTTCCCGGGTATCGGATATGGAGGAAGCTGTTTCCCTAAAGATGTTCAGGCGTTGGCAAAATCGGCAGAGGAAGTAAATTATGATTTCAGGATTTTGGAAGCCGTAATGAATGTAAATGAGGAAATGAAAATTTACCTCATCCCTAAAATAAAAGCCTATTACAACGGAGATTTACAGGGACGTCATTTTGCATTATGGGGTCTTGCTTTTAAGCCAAATACGGATGATATAAGGGAAGCACCCGCTTTATACCTGATCAAGGAATTACTAAATGCAGGAGCAACTGTTTCTGCCTATGATCCTGAAGCGATGGCGAATGTAAAAGAAATTGTAGGCGATTCCATCCAGTTTGCTGCATCACAGTACGAAGCTGTTGAAGGCGCTGATGCCCTAATCATTGCAACCGAATGGTCGGAGTTTAGAACCCCGGATTTTGAAAAGTTAACAGAAGGATTAAAAGATAAGGTCATTTTTGATGGTCGTAACCTTTTTGACCTCCAATTTATCAAACAGCAAGGCTATTATTATTTCAGCATTGGTCGTGCTACAGTAAAACCCTGATCAGGCGGATTACATTTTTTCATCGTCTTTTAAAAAATCCTATGATAGAGAATAAAAAAAGGGTGCTTATCACCGGGGCTGCTGGCTTTCTTGGTTCACATCTATGCGATAAATTTATAAGTAAGGGTTATCATGTTTTAGGCATGGATAACCTTATTACCGGTGACCTTAAAAATATTGAACATCTTTTTAAGCTTGAATCATTTGAGTTTTATCATCATGATGTAACCAAGTTCATTCATGTTTCGGGCCCGTTGGATTATATCCTGCATTTTGCATCACCTGCAAGTCCGATTGATTATTTAAAAATACCGATTCAAACCCTGAAAGTGGGTGCCATGGGTACTCATAACTGCATGGGGCTTGCCAAAGATAAAAAGGCAAGGGTATTGGTTGCTTCCACCAGCGAAGTATATGGTGATCCTTTAGTGCATCCGCAAACGGAAGACTATTGGGGAAATGTAAATCCGGTAGGTCCGCGTGGTGTGTACGATGAAGCAAAGCGCTACCTTGAGTCTATCACTATGGCCTATCATACATTCCATAATGTAGAAACACGTATCATAAGAATATTTAATACTTATGGGCCACGGATGCGATTGAATGATGGTCGTGCATTGCCTGCCTTCATTGGACAGGCACTACGTGGCGAAGACCTTACTGTTTTTGGGGATGGCAGTCAAACACGCAGTTTCTGCTATGTTTCTGATTTAATAGAAGGCATTTACCGTTTATTACTCAGCGATTATGCATATCCCGTTAATATTGGAAATCCCGATGAAATTTCGCTGAAGGATTTTGCAGAAGAAGTACTGAAACTTACCGGTGCCAATCAAAAAATTATTTATAAGCCATTGCCTGCCGATGATCCCAAGCAACGAAAGCCGGATATTACCCTTGCGCGTAAATTGCTGGATTGGGAACCTAAAATTGGAAGGGCTGAAGGGTTAAAAGAGACCTACGAATATTTTAAAAATTTGCCCAAGGAAGAATGGTTTAAACAACCTAAGGAGTTTATTAAATCCTGATAGGCATGACGCAATCTAATTTACCCGGCATAGTAGTAACCGGTGCCAACGGACAGTTAGGACGCTGTATTCAAAAGGCCGCTGCTGATATGCCGGGTTTTATATTTCACTTTTTGGGAAGGGAGCATTTGCCCATTGATAACCATTTGCTAACCCGGGATGTATTGCAAGCACTTAAACCGGTATGTGTTATAAATGCAGGTGCTTATACAGCGGTAGATAAAGCCGAATCGGAACAAGAAATCGCCAACAATGCTAATGGGTATGCTGTGGGAAATCTTGCAAAATATTGTAATGAAACAGGTGCAAAATTCATTCATATTTCTACCGATTATGTTTTTGATGGTAAGGCAAAAAAGCCATATGTGGAAACGGATGATACAAATCCCGTGAACGCTTATGGGGCATCCAAATTATTGGGTGAAACCTTGGCTTTAGTGGAAAATGCGCAAAGTATTATCATCCGTACATCATGGGTTTATAGTTCTTATGGCAGCAATTTTGTAAAAACCATGTTGCGACTGATGAATGAAAGAGATTTGGTCCGTGTGGTAAGCGATCAGTTTGGATCACCTACTTATGCGCAGGATCTTGCTGATGCTATTCTAACCATGGCCATTGCCAAACATGGCACTCAGGGTATTTATCATTTTTCAAATCAAGGGGTAATTAGCTGGTACGATTTCGCTTGCGTCATTCGTGATTTATCAGGCCTTACCTGTCAAGTTGAACCTATAACTACAGAACAGTTTCCTACACCGGCAAAGCGCCCTGAATGGTCGGTAATGGATTGCAGTAAAATTGCAAGGGAGTGGAATATTCATCCGCGGCCGTGGAAAGAAGCCTTACAAGATGCTTTGAAAACCTTTTAATTTTCTACGAAGTTTAAAAAATGCTTATCCCCTTTTTTCAAAAGGGTAGGAGTAGTTAAGGATTCACCAATTTGCATTGAATCCTTAACTATAATAGATGTTTGGTCATTACATATCCATCGGTAGCCTTCTATAAATCCTGAACGAAAAACGGGAATTCCATGTATGGTTTGTGGAAGATTATTTACTTCAAGACTATTAATGGGTTGCTGTTGTTTTAATTGATGAAAAGTACTGCTGACCGTTTGTCCGGCTTCAGCATAATCCTTAGCTGTTTTCAAAAATACAACGCCGTGCAAGGTGATAATGACAGTACAAAGAATATGAAATAGCATCGGATTCTTTTTGGCATAAGCAATAAAAAGTGTGCTGATTATCGATATCGCGAAGAATAGAGAGGGTAAATATAAAAACCTTTCCGATTCAATGGTTTTGCTGCTAATACCCAATGACAAATAGGGGAGGTAGGAAAATATCCAACAAATATGTATAAAAATCCAAATGGGAGTTATTAGTTTTTTTTGAAAAAGGAAAAATGATATTCCCAGGTACGAAACTATTGCTGCACAGCCAGCGAGCAAAAAATACAGCCCGTTTTGCATGGGAGAAATAAATGTACGTAACAGTAATTTTCCATAGTTTACTAGTAATGTCTGAATGGATAGAGTTTCATAAGCTGCTGCTTCATAAGTTCCGAGCAGGGAACCCGTTACCCATTTTCTGATTATCAAATAGACAAACAGACCTAACCACAACAAAAGAATATGAACCTTTTCAGGTGCAAAGAATGAAAGCGATGGCCTTTGAAATAATAAAAAAGCAAGTGTAGCAATAGGGGGAAAAATCCAAACGGATTCATAGGAAAACAGCGCCAACAACCAGCAAACGATAAAGCCGGCACGATAGGCAATATGTATTTTCCATCTTTGCATACAAATGATGGTTACCAAAAGGAAAAAGCAACCTAATGTAGCAGACCTCCCTATTATCCAGAGAACCGCATCACTGTGGAACCCAAAAAAAGCAAACAGCAAAACAGCGTATAAAATAATCCAGGATTGACGAATGCGATTTTCATTCGTAAAATAATGACCGATAGCTGCAAAAAAAAGCAAACAGTTCAGCAGGTGCAGAAAAAGATTGGTTATGTGGTAACCTATCGCATTTTTTCCATACAAAAGGTTATCCAACATCAGCGAAAGATCGCCCGTGTATCGTACACTGTTATTATGGCCCAGCGTTCCTGCTGCTGACAAAGGAATATGAACAAGGTCGTCATTCAAAAAATAAAAGCGTGCCGGCCATGCAATTATCACCAACGCAACAGTTGATAAAATGGCAATCATTTTTTGTAAAACAGAAAACTGTTTTCCGACCGGTGGTAAGAATGACATACGGTATGATAATCGGGTATTATTGCCCTTATTCAAATGTATTTATTTGTAACCAAACCGCATGCGGCGATTTAATTTTCCATTATGGCGGTACCTTTCATTTTTGTACTGATGGCTTCATCCATTATACGTTCTGCATAGGGTCGGCTCAGATCATTCAGTTCCTCAATTTTTTGTTGAATCAGGTTCTTGTCTTCCATGGTTAATGCTAGTTGCAAATTTTGCATGGCCTGAGCCGTTTCAGTAAGTTCTGTTGCGCTAAGCAGTGCCACATTTTTGCCTATAAACCTTTCCGTGGTTTCCAGTATTTGTTGTCCTTCGGTGCGGGCTTCAACCAATGCTCGTGTAGCTATATCATCCTTGGCGTGCGTAATGCTTTCGAGCAACATACGTTCTACTTCTTCATCGGTAAGCCCGTATTGTGGTTGAATATCTATAGATTGCTCTACGCCACTGCGTAATTCTTTTGCCCTTACCTGTAAAATGCCATCTGCATTTATAAGAAAACTTACTTCTACTTTTGGAATGCCGGCGGGCATGCCGGGAATACCTGTAAGGTTGAATGCACCCAATTTACGGTTATCTTTTACGAGGTCGCGTTCTCCCTGAAATACACTGATGCGGATGCCACTTTGCCCATCTTTTTGGGTCGTATATTGTCTCGATGCCTTAGTGGGCACTTTTGCGTTGCGTGGAATTAATACATCCATCAATCCGCCCATGGTTTCAATGCCGAGACTAAGCGGTGTGATATCCAGCAGCAGCATATCCTTATTATTACCTGCCAGAATATCTGCCTGTATCGCAGCACCGATGGCCACTACTTCATCGGGGTTCAGTTCATCATGCACATCACGGCCAAAATATTGGCTCACACTATTTTTCACCAGCGGAACCCTTGTACTTCCGCCCACCATTATAATTTCGTCAATGACAGTCACGCTAAGTGATGCATCTTTCAAAGCATTGGTGCAACTTTGAAGGGTACGGTCAACAAGGGGTTTCACAAGCGATTCAAATAGGGAGCGGCTAATAGAAAAATTATCCCCATTAATATTCGCTTCATAAGATTCTTTTTCACTCAATGCAATTTTTGCTTTTTCTGCTTCCAGGCGAAGTGTTTGTAACAAAGCTTTACTTCCACTAATTTCATCCATGGTAAGACCTGCTTCTTTAAGCCAATAATTTACAATGGCTTTATCAAAATCATCACCACCCAGATATGTATCACCATGTGTACTCAATACATCGAAGACGCCACCCGAAATACGCAGAATGGAGACATCGAATGTGCCGCCACCCAGGTCATACACAGCAATGGTTTTTTCTTCATCCTGCTTAAGTCCTATGCCATAGGCAAGACTTGCAGCTGTGGGTTCGTTTACAATGCGGAGTACATCAAGTCCTGCTAATTTTCCGGCATCACGCGTGGCTTGTCGTTGTGCATCATTAAAATAGGCAGGAACAGTAATAACGGCCTTGGTAACCGGTGTTTTTAAAATATGTTCCGCCCTTGTTTTAAGTTCTTTTAAAATAAAAGATGATAACTCTACAGGTGAAAAGAATTTTTCTCCCACCTGTACTTTAACAAGGCTGTCGGTATTGTCATCAATTACCTTGTAGGTAAAAAAATCTGCATGGCTTTCAATATCGTGGTAGCTTTTACCCATCAGCCTTTTGGCACTGAAAATAGTATTCTGTGGTTCGGTAATCAAAAACTCCTTTGCGCTTTCACCAACCGTGGGATTACCTAAATTATCAAAATGTATAATGGAAGGCACAAGGCTGCTGCTATTGTGTTCTTTTAAGGCAGTAGCTTTATTTGATTCGGGATGAATGATCGCCACCAGACTGTTTGTGGTTCCCAAATCAATACCCACAATCATTTCCGCCTTTTGTAAACTACCCGTAGCAATATTTATTGAAATTTTACCCATAACAAATTTTTTTACTGTTTTATGGCATTGCAGTGCTTTAACAATGGTTAAATCCTGCTTACCCGATTTCCTTTTATGGACAACACAAATTCTATACCGAAAGTTGCCATAATTAAAAGGAAAGGAATAAAAGGCACCATAAACCTATTATGCCAATCGGCGCAAAATACTATATTAGGAATTAACCAAATTACCAATCCCGAAATGATATAATACCAAAATCTTAATTTTTTACTTAATACATAAATGATACCCGGAATGGCAAGCATATAGTAAATAAAACAAGCCAAGCCATTCATCAGGTTATGCCCGGCGCTGAAATATTCCCTTGTCATCCAAAGGCTTTTTGCCAAACGACTTACGAATAAGCGGGCTGTAAGTTCCGGATTGGAAAGAAAATAGGTCGGGATACTCATTCCCGTTTCATAAGGATGATTTTCGTATTTCTTCAGTTCGCTTGGTAATCCACAAATAATATTAAGGTCAAGATTGTGTTTGGGATAAAAAAAATCGGTTCCATGCCTGAGTGCATAGCTGACAAAAAAAGAAAAAATGATCAGCCAGCCTGTCAGCATCAGCCATCGGTATTTGGGTGCACGTGTAAACCACAAATGAAGAATAGTGATCGGGACCATTAAAAAGCCTACCGGTCGGGTAAAACATCCAACGATGAGCATTGCAAACAAAAGCAGGAATTGTGATTGTGTACCCCGGCTGTTTCGTTGTACCAGGTAAATAAGAATTACAACTGCATTTCCCCAAAAACCATCGGTATATAAATGTGTATTCCAGGAATGAAACAGGGGAGAACCGGCAAATAATAATCCACCCAAAATGATGGCTACCTTTCTAACGCCAGTACTACAAAGTATTGTTACAAAACACCACATAGCTGTGATGCCGATAATTAGCTGAACACCATACATCATTTGCACCGGAAGTCCGAGCCAGCTAATTAGTGTAAGCGGTGCAATGTAGCCGGCATAAAGCCAATAATGAATGGACTGGGAAAAATCTCCAGAAGCTATTGCATTAGCTATGCCAATATAGACCTGCGCCTCTTCCTGTGTATAAATGCCATAAAAGAAGAGCCAGAAAAGTTGCACTGCAGCCCATACAGAAAATAGCAGTATCCATCCCTTCCGGCCAATCGTTGTCATGAAGTGTTTATCTTAAAATAACCATTTTGCCATAACCTTTTTTAAAGTACTGATCGGTTACATCCTGTGTATTTTGGTTAAAACCGTCGTTCACACGGAACTGCTCCATCTTTTTACCATCAAGGCTTGTAACAACACGGTACAGGTAAACGCCATTGGCAAGTTTTTGTCCAAACATATCAGTCCCATCCCACTTGTAATCCGTAATATTTGTACCTACCCTAATATTACCTAATTCGGCTTTGGTAATTTCTTTTACAATTTTGCCCGTTACGGTAAGAATTTGTATTTTAAATTCCTGTGGCACTTCGGCGCCGGTAATGGTAAATACAAAAGCCGTGCTGGTGCTAAATGGATTTGGATAATTGAGCAGGTTGCTTATCATGGGTTTATTGAACACCTGAAAATTAATCCTGTAGTCTTTATAGCCTGCGGGATTATTATTCCTGTCCTTTCCAATAACTGCCAATTCGTAATCCGATCCATCCGTATCATCAGCCA
The DNA here is from genome assembly GCA_041740575.1 of Chitinophagaceae bacterium. Taxonomy (GTDB): domain Bacteria; phylum Bacteroidota; class Bacteroidia; order Chitinophagales; family Chitinophagaceae; genus Phnomibacter. The sequence continues at coordinate 77,221 of JBGSLS010000013.1, forward strand.
ATGTGGGGAAGAAATCAATGGTTGCGGTATTATCCGATACACTTGCCGGTGGTGTAAACCTTAGTGTATCTGTATTCCAACTGAATATTCTTGCGCTCGGTTCATTGGGGAATTTTAACCTTATCGTTAAGCCTGCCGTATCATTTAATGCAAGGAATGGGTTTTCGTCTTTCAGCTTAATTTGAATATGTGGTTTGGACGATACAATATCACGATTAAGTATATGTACACCATCAAATGTAACATCAAGCAACGGATCGGTTACATCAGCCTCCACGAAGAATGATTTATACAAGAAGTTGTTATAGAAATATTGTTCCGGTTGGTCGTTATCAGGGTTAACGGCAAGGTATATCGTATTCAAACCAGACAATTGCCTTGTGTTAACCGGAAATGCTACAATTAAGGTATCACCCATGGGTAACGGCCTGCGCCTTAGTGTAGTGGTGGTGGTTACATTATTATTATCCGTAATGGATAAAGTAATTTTCAAACTATCGAAGTTTGAAGTGCTGATGTTTTTAAATGCAATCTTGAAATCAAGTGGTTCGCCCTGTACAAGTGAATCTTTTGATTGTAAGAAAATATTGGCCGCCAAAGCACCTTCAGGCACAGGGGTGTAGTAAACCCGCCACCAATTCAGGTTCCATGGTGTACCTTGAACAGAATCAATATTTTCCATTTGAAGTTTTAAGGAAGGATATTGAACTGCATTTACTCCCGATAAATTTATATTTCCCTGATCTTGTGGCACATCAAACAGGTAAGTTTCGCTACCATTTGGTGCTACACCAATTACCTTCATTCTTATGCGGTCGCCTTCTCCATTATCAGCTGCGCTGCCTGCCCACAACGCAGTTTTCCATTCGCGCGCAGGGCCAAGTATGGGTGAAGTAACATAGCCCAGTGTATCAGTAGTGGGTAAGTTCAGATTCAATTGAATTCTGTCGTAGAGCCCATCACTCATCCTGTACACGGATGGCATGGTTGCATCATTCTTTTTATATACAAATGCATAGGTGCGAGGCCTGCTAAAAGAGTCAATTTCTGCAAATCCTGCATTTTTTAAACGATGGTAAAGGCTGTTACCAGCGCCTAATACTTGTTCATCTGCTTTAAGTTGGGCTGCAAAAATTTCATTTTCATAAGGCTGATCCAAAACTTTTCTAACCACCACATATGACCCTGATGGTATGGCATCCATAAAATCCATGATGCGCTTACGGTTTTCAAACGTTCTGTCATCCCATTCAAAGTTATATGGGTTTCTTCCATTGGCGCACAGCCCTGTTCCCCAATTGCCCGTATTGCGCATGGGTTTAAAGGTTAATGGATCAAATACATTTATGATCATGGAATGCCCAACGCAAGCACTCGTTGAAATTTGATTATTATTTACCGATATGGCAAAATGCGAATCTTCCGTACCACTTGTTGGGAAAATGGAATGGGTAATAAACAAGTTGTTTACATTCGGATTAAATTTCCACAATCGGGAAGCCGTATCAATATTAATTCTGTCTGCGGTGCTTTTGGTATGTTGGAAAAAATGACTTTGATTAAATCCTGTTTCGGTTCCGGTAATGTAAATAAAGGAAGAAGTATTCCAACGGAGCGGAGCACCGCCGGTTGCTGGCTGTAGCCCAAGACGCCAATAATAAACCCTGTTGTTAATTAAGGTTGTCGCAGGATCTATTTCCACAATACCGCCCGATGCTGTAATGGTTCTTGTAATCTTAGCTGCTGAATTAAACATTTCTGTTGTATCCATTTCCATCAGGTAAGTAAGCGGAGTGCTAAACGGATTTGCAGTGGATGCAATTAATTTTACATTGGGTTGATTTACAATAGCAAAATTTATAGGAGAAACAGGGCGTAATTCATTTTCGAAAACAACTACCTGCCGGGTGATAGTATTATTGGTTTCAGAAATTTCGCTCACTTTTTCGTCTGCATCAAGTGTAACGGTAAGCAGGTTAATTCCCTTATCTCTTTCTGAAATGATGGAAAGTGAAAGTGAAATGGAATCTATATATAAAGGTGCTTTTCTTTTTTGCCTGTATACGGTTTCTGTTTGTCCGTTGGGGTATGTTGCTGATTCAGGATAGCGCCGTTTTACTTCCACAATGATGGAATCATTTACCGCTTTGCCAATATTATAATAGTAAATTTTTGTATCAAATTTGGTTTCAGCAATCGAAATAAAAGAAGGTTCTACAATTATATTGGGTTGTTCAATAGAATAATCGGCTTTATCGAAGCTATTCATTAGGATAGCAGGATCCCCATGGAGTGTTTGTTGTTCGGTATGAAAACGTGCCTGGTAGTCGGTTCCCCAGGTGTTGTACATAAACTGTACTGAGTTTTGAATATGCTTTCCTATTGGTTGCCTGTAAGCCTGGTAAGAAAGTGAACGGTAGAAGCCTCTCGAATAAACGCCAAGCCCGCTTACCAAACCAAAGTGTGTACTTGCTACAAGGCCTATGGCACCGCGTTCGGGGGCAAGTACGTAACGCTCGGATATAGTGGCTTGTGCTTGCAGGCGGGGAACCTCAAAAGTAAAAAAGTTTCCTGCGTTACAACCGTTTAGCATGAACATTGGATACTTACCCGGATTATTATATTGATTGGGATCATCAAGGTTATAATCAAGTGCTGTTGCCGAAGAGTGACCGAAATAGGTAAGAAGGCTAATACCTGTTTGAAATAAATTAGATAATGCCTGGCTTTCAATCGTACTGGCAGTGGTAGAATTAAATTTGTTGAAGGTTGTAACACTTGCACCAAATAAGGTGTCACTTGCAATGCGCGTATATTCATTCATATACGGTCTTATCTGTAATTCGGTACCTGCATCATTAGCACCTACCACATGCACAACATTCTTCATCCATGCTTTATCGGATTGAAGGATTGATGGATTAGCCTGTGCAGCTTCATATTGTTTTATTTTATCGAGATAAACCTGAATTTCAGTGGTATTTACAACGCTAAGACGCCCAATAGGTGTAGTGGGGTAAGCAAGCTTATCATTGGATGAAAGCAGGTTATCCGATCCGGGATAACCAAAGGTGGGAACCAATTGTAATTGACTAGCTTGTGGGTGACTTTCATTAATGCGAAACTCATCATAGGTAACACCTTTACCAATCAGAAAGCAAAACTTTGGTTCAGTCGAGAAATTTTGACGTGCAAATCGTAAAAAGTTTTTTATGGAAGATGGGTGCATTTTTATCCCAAAAGCAAATTGATCAGTCAACTCATCAATATCATAAATTTTAGCATTGAAACTTCCACCGGTTACACTGCTTCTGTAGCTTCTGTAATTTTCTATTGCATTATTACCACCTAGTAAAAGCTTGTTGGTTATTATTAAATAATTGGCTTGATTTGTTTGTAACGAATAATTGATAAATCTTTTTTCTGTTGCTGCATTAACTGTTTGAAAAAATGATCCGGTTTGCGATGTTACCAAAAAATATTGCCTTTGTGCTGCTGCCGGCAATAAGAAGCGTACGTTTCCATTGCCATCAATTTGTCCAACTATTCTGTACCCAGCAGAAACATTATATAAAACAGGGGCTATACCATCATGTTTGAATTGTGTTAATTGCAGCAAGGTAGTACCGTTGTTTGCCGGAATACTACTTTCAAAATAAGCAGCATTTGCAGCATTGGGAAGCCTTGGATATTCAATTTCAACAAAACCCGCCACCACCCGGTCGGTGGTATTACTACTAAGATTATTTATGTTTAATGTGGTAACAGGCTGACTAAGTAATTGCGTTGAAAGATTTATATTAGAATCACGAAAAGCCTGAAAGCCGGCAATTCTTCGGGTAATAGCAACCTGGTTGTCAAGGGTAACCGTTACATCACGCGAACCGGGCGAACTTCCTGCCCAACCCACGCGTAAACGTGCTTGTATGCCTGCGGATGTATTGGGGTTCAGGTTATTAAATACTGCCATTTTATTGGCATTGGCAGCTCCGGCATAAATTTCTTCTGATGAGAGCATTTCACCAATATCAAAAGAAGAAGAATATACATATTCACCATAGTTTACCGCAAATCCCTTGTTTACATAATAACTTCCGTTTGGCCGGGTATATTGGTGCCTTACCGTATGTAAAAGATAGGGTGCAGGAGCTGGTAATTGCCCACTTAGGTCATTATTAATGGTAATAAATCTTTTGGTGCTTCCTGTGGTATTTACGGTTAAGAAATAAGAAACAGTATCGGTAAAAAGGCTTTGATGGTCTGAAAGCTGATAAGCAGCGAGGAGATACAAAGTACGATCCGGTTTACCATCATTTTTTTGTGCAATAAATTCTATAAATCCATCGGATGCCAATGCTCCGGAGGCGGTTGATGTGTGCAAGTTAACTTCCTCGCCATTACGCCATAATTGAAAATGCTGAGCAGCCGTATTTCCTAATCCAAGTCCATCAAGCGTTGATTTAGGAATTCTGTGTATGCCGTCTCTCCCTATTTTAATTTTATAATATGTTTTGGCATAGTCAACCCATTCATTGTTGAATTGCGCATGGCCGGCCATTATGCCTGTTACCAAAAACCATATGAGTAGATAAATTTTTTTCATAATACCGGATAGTGTTTTGGCTTAACGTTGTTTCTTCCGTATGTCAATATTCAATGAAATAATATGCGTATAAAGCGGCGATGTTTGATTAGCAAGATTGGTAAATGCATAATCAATACCAACATTATTAATGCGGAACCCTGCACCAAGGCTTGGCTGGTAAATCCAAACTTTTTGCTGATTGGTTGTATCGCCATCTTTTAATGCCTGCTGAAAATTACTGATACCGCCTCTTAAAAATAATATTTCATTATAGTTGAATTCCATTCCCAACCGTGGGTCAATGCTAAGAACATCAGTTTTAATAAGCGTATTTCTTTTGCCATCAAAAGTGGTTTCTAAACTCGCTTCTGTTGTTAGTCCAAGCTTCTCATTGAAATCAAATCGGTAAGATCCACCCAATAAAAGTCTTGGGGCAGTAAGTTCGGTTGATTGTTCAGGAATATCATTATTGGTAAGATAGAGAACTTCCTTTTCTTTATCCGAAAATGTAAAGGACCATGCATTGAAAGTTGTCGTTGCATCGCGCAATACAACACCCAATTTCCATTTGTCTGCTGCAATGCTAAGTCCTGCATCCAGGCCAAATCCCCATGACTTTGCAAATTTTCCTACATTCCTATGAATAATTTTTGCATTGCCACCCAGCGAAATAGTAACATCATCCGTTTCTTTCAATACCTGTGCCATTGAAAAAAGAAATGCATAATCTGCTGAGGAAAAGGTTTCAATGTTATTATAGTTTACTGTACCGTCGGGTTCAACCAGGTAAAGCGTATTGGGAATATCATCAATACCAAAACGTATCAGTGAAAACCCAATGGTGCGGCCTGCATCGCTCATGGGAAGTGCAACGCCTGCAAAATCATATTTGCCAATACCCGCAAAATATTCTGCATGCATCAATGATACAGTTGGGTTTTCATCCATTAAGGCAAGCCTCGCAGGATTCCAGTATCCCGCTGTTCCATCTCTTACAGTGGCAATATTGGCACCACCCATTCCCAGCGCTCTTGCACCTGCTCCAATATTTAAGAATTCGTTGGAGTACTTACGAAATTGAGCATGCAGGCATATAACCCCAAAACTCATGATAAGCAGCAACGATGTTTTTTTAATCATGTATATGCTATTGCTTTAGCAGTTGAATAATTTGTCTATCTGTACCTGATTTCCATTCAAGCCAATAACTACCAGATGCATAGGGTTGCATTTCAATTCTAGCATTTCCAGATCCGCTCATTTCTTTAATCAATTTCCCATTCGCGTCAAAAATCCGAACGTTCCATGGAGAAAAAGATTGCATAGGGTATAAAGTAAAATACTGGTTAAATGGATTGGGGGCAATTTTTACGCCGTTAATTTCATCAAACAACACTTTTTCTACTGTAGAAAAGGAAATAGAACCATCACGATATTCTATTTTTAACCGGTAATAGTTTATTCCCTTAGCAGGATTTGTATGTGTAAACGATGATGTTTGGGGAAGTGTGCTTGCAAAGTGCCCATTTTGAGAACCAATTCTTGTGAATCCGTTACCTGAAATACTATGTTCAATGGTATATTTTGCAATATCCTTATCAGCAACAATTTTCCAGTTCAGTAAAACATTTTCCCGTTGTTTGGTAGCTGTCCATTGCATCCATTGTAGTGGTAATACACCACCATCAATTACAAAAGGTATCAATGCCCTGTTGTTGAAATAATTTGTTTCTTGTGGATTTGCACCTTCATTTACTTCAACCAACATTTTGTAATTGCCTTCACCCATATTAACCGGTTCTTCAAAATGTATGATTGCTGTATCTCCGGCTGGCAAAACCTTTAAAGGGATGTCACGGGTGAAAAATACCTGGTTCGATTCATTCATGAATTTCACCCTTGCATTTGTACTTTCCAGGAGTGTGTTGCTGACATTTTTAAATGCAATCTGCATACGAATGGTATCATCTGCTGGTTTAAAAGTATCTTTTTCCCAAACCCAATGGTCTTTGCCGCTAAGTGCACCATCTGCCAATGGATCGTACAATATTCTCCAATATTCTAATTGCGCAGGATAACTGGCATAACCAGAAGAAGAAATCAATTTCATTTGAATCCATGGATACGTGGATGCAGAAATAGAATGTAAAGCTTCTTCATGCTGCAAAGCATCGTATTCTTTTAGTAAAGCTATTTCACCATTTTCTGTTCTACCCCAAAGTTGCATTTTCGTATTAGGAATAATGGCGGCATCCGGATGTGCCATTGCTTTATAATCAACCTTTTTCCATTGGGTAGCCGGGCCAAACCAGGGGGAAGTAACTGTACCTGAAGTATCAAGTATGGTTGGATAAATTGATGATTCGATCCTGTCTGATGTACCCATACTAAAAACCTGGTGGGGTTTAAAGGTTGCAGAATCATCCTTTTTGTAAACGAAGAAAAAAGTTCGTGTTCGGTTCAGTGAATCCAAATTATAAAAGCCCTGGTCAAATAAACTATGATAAAGTGATTTACCACTACCATAAATGGCAGTATCCCTTTTCCAGTATTTTGATTGCAATGAATCGTAAGGCGGGTCTACAACGAGTCGTGCAGCAACATATGTTCCCTTCGGTATCCAATCCATAAAATCCATAATTAACTTACGGTTTGTATGATTGAAATAGCGGAATTCAAAATTATTTTGTCGGTAGGCACCACAATTTGCTGCACTACCCATAAATCCTGAAGGATCGTTTTCTAATGGCTCAAATGTTTTGCCATCAAAAAGATTAAATATGATAGATTGTCCAAGACATGCACTACGAATACTTCTTTCTCCATTTACAATCACGCTGAAGTGTACATCGTCGGTTCCGCTGCTAGGATAAATACCATGCGATGCATATAAGTTTTGTAGTTTTTGTAAATAGGACCAATTGCGGTTACTATCTAATTTTAATTTGCTTCCGGAACTTTCTAAATGTTGGTAGAAATGAGATTGATTAAAACCTTCTCCTTCACCTGGTAAATAAATAAAAGAAAAAACGGGAGCATTTTCAATTGGCTGTCCAACCAGCATGGCACGCCAGTAATACACTTTTCCTGCTTCCAGGGCAAAAGGTGGCTTCCATTGTACAATTCCGCCGGGGCTTAATGTATCTTTTTCAACAAATTGTGGCGATGCAAAACTTGTTGTGGTATCTATTTGAAGTTTATAGGCTAATGTATCACTAATTGGGTTGGTGGTAGAAGCTCTTAGTTCTACCATAGATGTATTAACTATACCATAATTGTAAGGGAAAACAGGCTTTATGTTTCCGGGTATTACAGGCATAGCTAACACGGCAACATTATTGTCTTCATCTGTTTCCTGCCATTCACCTCCCGGATCAATTCTTGCAATAATAAAACTATTACCTTCTTCAAACAATCCTTTTATGCCAATCTTAATCATCAGGCTATCCTGGTTATAAATTTCTTTATGCTTGGCTGAGTAAAGTTGGCGCGATGTTCCGTCAGGCAACTCCCTGTCAATGGTTATTAATACTTCATCATTTATAGCAACACCGAGATTGAAATAATTAAGTTTCAGCGTAATACTATCCGTTTCGGTTACCACCTTGGCCGGGTCAGTTTCCATAAATGTTGTTTCCAAAGCAAAATCGGGTTTGCCCTGCGGAAAGGGAATAATGGCCGGGTCGCCATGTAAAACGTTTTGCTCAAGGTTGCAACGGTTGAGAAAATCAGCACTTCCCGTCCTAGCGAAAGCAACCCTTAATGCTTCCTGGTGAATTTCTCCCAGGGTATGGCCATATTTTGTGCTTGAATATGCTCTATACCATTCACGGGTTAATAAGTTCTGATAGTTTATTACACCTAAGTCACTATTTGAAATAAAAGCAATGCTTCCTTTACCTGGAGCAAAAGTAAAATTATCTGAAATAGTTACTTCCCTTGAAGTAAGTCGCTGCCCGTTAAAATCGAATATGGCACCTGCCCTGCAACCGTTTGCCAGGTAAATGGGGTATTTACCTGGCTGGTTATTAAATTGTTGCGGGCTACCCAAATTAAAATCAATACTGCTCCTGGATGAGTGACCAAAATAGGTTACCAACCCTGTGCCTTCCGAAATTCCTTTTTCAATAAAACTCATATTGTCAGGGAAAGTTTCGGTTTTGGTTGCTGTAAATTGCGACACATCCGAACCGGTCATAGGGGCTTCAGCCAATTCAGTGTAGGTATTCATAAATGCCGATAATACACTTTCTGCAAGAAATACGTCATCGCCCCCTATTAAGTGAATAATTTTTTTCCTCCATATATTTTCTGATGGAAGAGACGGCGTTTTCCTTTGCAGTGCTTCAAATTCAATTACTTTATCCAAATAGGTTTTTATTTCATTTGCGTTTACTGCTGATAACCTTCCAATTGGAATCATTGGAACGGGAACAAGGTTGTTTTCAGCAGCTAATAAATTGTCCGAAGAAGGTACTCCCCAGGTAGGAACAGCGTTTAGTATTTCAGATGTTGAGTTTACTCCGGCTCTATAGGAATTATAATAATTAGAACCTTTGCCAATTAAAAATATGGCCTTTGGAGATTGTTGAAATTGATATTTAGCAAACCTTATAAAATGCCTTATGGCTAAGGGATTTTTTCTGTTACCATAGCAAAACTGATCAGCAAGATCATCAACATCTGCAATAATGGCCCTGTAATTGCCCCCTGCAGAACCTGCCCTGTATGCCCTGTAGGCTTCTACCTGATCGGTTGTGCCGGTTCTTAGCCTGCTATTACTTATAATTATATAGTCACCCTGATTCTCTAATTGCTTGTAATTTTTAAATTGAATGCTGCGAAGGGATGTAATATTTCTTAAATGAGATGCAACTTGTGTACCAATTACGATGGAACGGCTATCATTTGAAGGCTCAATTTCAAATAATGAACTATCTTGTTTTAATATTCCTACATAACGCCTGAGATTTTTAAAATCATAAAGAACGGGCTGTATTACACCATTAGGTAATCCTGCAATTCTTATGTGATTACCTGATGTATTAGCAGGCAACTCTAACTGCAATGGGTTTTGTGCATTATGGAAAAATTGTCTTGGATAAGTTAGCCTTAATTCATTAACCGTGACATTTTCGAACCAGGTATCGTTGTTGGAATTGAATTTAAAATTAATAGCATCACTTATGATGTAGTCTCCGATTGCCAGGTTATTATAACTCCTTTTTACCAGGGTATAGAAAGGGGTCTGTGCACTATCAAAAAGTAAATTATTGATTTTTAAAATATACTTTCTATCCAATGTTGTAGCACCAGCTACGGCAGTAGCCAATCTCATTGCTGGGCCATTTGGAAAAATCCTTAGGCCTGTTACATTGAATTCTGTCGTTCGCGTAAAAGAAAAATAAGAAGAACAGTAGCCTTCACCCGCGTCCCAATTTGATGACCGCAAAAAATCTGCACCAAATGTTCTTGCAAATCCTCCGTTTAATCCAAGTGTACCTGCTAATGGATTTACCGTATGCATATAAAATGAATCTGCAGGCAGGGTAGTGATCGCAACATTATTGGCTGCATCGGTAAACCGCAAATTGGCACTGGTACTATTTATGGTTAAAAAATAATACGCACTATCATTAAAAAAACTTCGGTCAGGATTGGTATGATGTGCGGCTTGTGAAAATAATTCAGTTTCATTAATCCCCGTATTGGGAGTACCATAAAATTCAATAAATCCATTTATGGGTATTGGGCCTGAGGGTACGGAGGTATAAACAGGCACCTGCATTCCGTCACGCCACAATTGAAAATATTCGGCTGGAACCGTTGAAAGTCCTGCATTGGCAAGTGCCGAATAAGTGATTCTATAGAACCTTTGCTCCCTTACCCCTAACTTATAATAAGTTTTGTTATGGTCTATCCACTCATTTCCGTATGACTGTGCATAACCCTGGTAACCCAGGAAAAGTGTCACAATCGCTAATATGTAATTTTTCATAAATTTTAAAATTGGGCTTCAGTAACTTTCTCACTATCAATAATATACGAAATGGGTATTTGTAAAGATTTACTTTTCAAATTTACTCATTAATGTAATCATAAAGTCCTAATGATTAATTTCGCGCGCTGTTACTGACAAGTAGTTGGTTTCAATTTCAATAATATGGGCTTCAAAAATACAGGTTAAGGCCTAAAATGCCTTAATCTGTTTATGGTAAAATTATGTATAAAGATCTAATAACTGAACTGGAATGGCGTGGAATGCTGCAGGATGTAATGCCTGGCACCCGTGAACAACTGATGAAGGAATTGACAACTGCCTATATTGGCTTCGATCCAACAGCTGATAGCCTGCATATTGGAAGCCTTGTGCCCATTATTTTATTGATGCATTTGCAAAAAGCTGGTCACAGGCCTGTAGCCCTGGTGGGTGGTGCAACGGGTATGGTTGGTGATCCAAGTATGAAAAGCGAAGAGCGGAATTTATTAGATGCGGAAACCCTTCAGAAAAATGTGGATGGCATACGTAATCAATTGATGCAATTCCTTGATTTTGATTCAGTTAAGCCAAATGCTGCCATCATGGTTAATAATTATGATTGGTTTAAAGGAATTAGTTTTATCGACTTTTTACGTGATGTGGGTAAGCATATTACGGTTAATTACATGATGGCAAAAGACAGTGTTCGTAAACGTATTGAAGGCGATTCTGGCATTAGTTATACTGAATTTGCCTATCAGCTTATGCAGGGTTACGATTTTTACTGGCTCTACAAGAATATGGGTGTAAAGCTGCAAATGGGTGGCAGCGACCAATGGGGCAATATTACTACAGGCACTGAATTGGTGCGGCGTATGACAAGTGGGGAAGGTGAAGCATTTGCATTTACCTGCAAATTAATTACCAAAGCCGATGGCGGTAAATTTGGCAAAACTGAAAAAGGAAACGTATGGCTTGACGCTAACCGTACGAGTCCCTACCAGTTTTACCAGTTCTGGCTGAATGCTGCTGATAATGATGCAGCCCGTTGGCTTAGAATTTTTACCTTCCTTAATAAGGAAACGATCGAAACATTGGAAGCAGAACATAATGAAGCTCCACATAACAGAGCTTTACAGAAAAAGCTTGCCGAAGAAGTTACTACCTTGGTACACGGAGAAAATGCCTATGCCTTTGCAGTGCGTGCCTCGGAAATTTTATTCGGAAATGCTACTGCTGAAACCTTGTTAAGCCTCGATGAAAATCAGTTATTACAGGTTATGGAAGGTGTGCCAACGCATGCTTTTCCGTCGGGAAACCTTGGCGAAAGCTTTGATGTAGTTACAGCACTGGCTGAAGCCGGCGTTTTCACCAGCAAAGGAGAAGCCCGCAAAATGATCCAGGGTGGGGGTGTTCAAATCAACAAGCAGAAGGTATCCGGGGTGGAAGAGAACATTACAGCTGATAGATTGATGCACGGTAAATACGTGCTTGTACAGCGGGGAAAAAAGAATTATCATTTGTTAGTTGCAGAATAAGCACGCATGGCCATGCGTCCCATCGGTCCTTTATTCTTGTTTTTGTTTAAATACGCAATGCATTGAGCTTCGCAATGCATTGCGTATTTAATTCGTACTTCATTTTTCGTACTTCATACTTGTTGTTAATATTCCAATTTCCGCAAGGTTGGTGCTTTCCACCACGCAATTGCAACCACTACAAGCGTCATTGTTCCACCAAAAATAACCGAGGGCACCGTACCCAACACCCGGGCAGCCATACCACTTTCAAATTGCCCGAGTTCGTTGCTGCTATTAATGAACATACTGTTAACGGAACTTACCCGGCCGCGCATTTCATCGGGTACATACATTTGTAAAATAGTGCTGCGAACCAGCATGCTTACGGCGTCAAAGACCCCGCTAAAAAGAAGTGCAGCAAAGGATAGCCAGAAGTTTTTTGAGATGGCAAAAACCAAAATGCAAAGCCCGAACATAGCGACACATTGCAACATGGTACGGCCCTGATTGCCCTTTAGTGGAGATTTGTTTAACAGGAAAAGCATTGCGACGGTTCCAACGCCCTGTGCGGCTTTTAGTATGCCAATACCCGTAGCATCTACATGCAAAATATCTTTAGCATAAACAGGCAGCATTGCAGTTGCGCCACCAAAAAGTACAGCAAACATATCCACGCTAAGCGCCCCCAATATTTGTTTTGTCCGTAAAACATATCGGATGCCTTCTTTTACACTTTCCCAGGTTCGTTTGCCTGCAGCGTTATGCTGAATGGGCAAAGGTGGAATGCGGGAAATTAACCATATAGAAACCATTACCATTATAATTGCAAAACCATACATGGTAGTTATACCGGTTTTGGCAATTAGAACGCCTGCCGCCACAGGACCCAGTACCGACGCGGTTTGCCATGAAGTAGTACTAAGCGTAATAGCCCTGGGTAAATCTGTTTTTTCAACCAATTGGGCAATAATAGATTGGAAAGTGGGGCCTGTAAAAGCCCGAAAAACACCGGTAAAAAAAATGAAGAGATAAATCAGTAATTCCACCTTTTTTGAACCTGTTTGTTGCAAACACCAACTGCTGGTAATAATGCCTAATCCTAATACCGCTATAAAATAAAACAACATTCCTTTTCGCAAAAGGGTGCGTTTGTCGCTACGGTCCACCGTATGACCTGCATAGAGTGCGAGGCTGATGGCAGGGATTACTTCACTTAACCCTACCCATCCTAATGCAAGCGGATTGCCGGTAATTTCATACAAGTACCAACCCACCGAAATATTTACCATTTGCAGGGCTAAAATAAAACAAAACCTTGCCGTAAGGAAAAAACGAAGCAAGGGATAACGGGTAAAAAAATGCTTAATGCTCATAATGCGAAGCGCGAAGATAAACAAGCAGGTTATCCGTTAGTTTTGCATTTGATTTTTGAAAACTCCTTTTTTGAAGATTACTTTTTTTTATTCCTTATTTCTGAATTATTGTGCGAAAACTAACCATGGAAGAACTCGGCCGTTTATCGGTTGATGCCTTTAGGAAAACGGATAAAATGCCTGTAACGGTTGTACTTGATAATGTGCGGAGCATGCATAATGTAGGCAGTATTTTTCGTACGTCAGACGCTTTTCTTATCGAAAAAATTATACTTTGCGGCTACACGCCAAGGCCACCACATAGGGATATTAACAAAACTGCTTTAGGTGCCACCGAGACTGTTGCCTGGGAATATGTTGATGCAACAACAACTGCAATCCTGGAACTAAAGCGGCGCGGGTACTGGATTGCAGCCATTGAGCAAGCCGGTGAAAGTATTATGTTGCCCGAAATAAAGCTTCCCGAAAACAGACCGGTATGTGTAGTGTTTGGTAATGAAGTGGATGGGGTGGATGATGATGTACTTGCGCTTTGTGACGCTGCCATTGAAATTCCGCAAATGGGCATGAAGCATTCTTTGAATGTGAGTGTGGCTGCAGGGATTGTTTTATATGAGCTGGCAGCGCTTTCTAAAATATTCGGGTAATCATTAAACTGATTTTTCCAAAGATCCGGATTCACTTATTTCGATAATTGCTTCATCGACCACATCATGCAGGATTATCTTTCTGCTCAGGTGGCCAATGGCTTTTTCCATTCCTTGTTTCCGTAAAATGTCCCGTACATTGGCAACTGCTTCTACAATTTTTAGCTGAATATATCTTTTTTGCAAAGTTTTATTCAAATCAACGAGCATTTTTGAGCCCGATACATCTACCCATGGAGATGATGACATGTCAAGGATAAGCACTTTTACCGGGCTGACTGATTCTTCAATTTTGGTTAAAATTTCATCGCGTACAAATTGTGCATTAAAGTAGAAAATAGAGGATTCTACTCTTAGGATAATAATACCAGGTATAAGTATATTATCCTGATGCCTGTTGATATCACTATACCGGTTACTGCTTCCAATGCGTCCTAAAATGGCGATGTAGGGTTTGGCGGTTTGTTGCAACAACAAAGCCAGCGATAATAATGCAGCGATCATTACGCCTTTTAATATTCCGAAAAGTACAACCCCGGCAAGGGCAACCATGGCGATGATAAATTCCTTGCGGTTTAAAAAAAATAGTCTTTTAAGTTCTTTGTATTTAAATAAGCCCATTACTGCATGCAATACAATAGCTGAAAGCATTACTTTGGGTAAATAGCCGAGCAGGTCGCTAAAAAATAAAAGCAGCATGGCAAGTGCGAGCGAACAAATGATAAGTGCAAGTGGTGTTCGTGCGCCGGCTTTATCATTTACAGCTGATTGGGAAAGCCCACCGGTAATAGGATATCCACCTGCCAGCGATGCGGCCAGGTTTCCAGCGCCCATTGCGAGTAATTCCTGTCGCGCATCAATTTCGTATTCATGTTCGAGAGCAAGGGTTCGGGCAGCAGAGATGGATTCAATATAGGCGAGTACAAAACAGGCAAATGAAAGATCAATGACGGCGCTCATTTCACCGGCACCCAATACCGGCAGGTTAAGTGATGGTAACCCCGGGGGCAAGGCACCCACCATTTTAAAACCCAATTCACCAAGGTTAGTAATGCCCATCAGCAACATGGAAGCACTTACAATGATTAAGGTAGATGGCTTTTTGGGAAAATATTTTTCCCCGATTATTAAGAACCCAAAGGCTATTAGTCCAAATATCAATACGGCAATATTAGAATCTCCGATATGCGTAATCACATTACCTATTCTTTCAAAAAAATTATGTCCTCCTGATGGGATTCCAAGCAGGTCGGGCAAAACGGTACTCGCTATACTAAGTGCAGCACCTGCCTTAAAACCCAGTAAAACGGTTTCACCAATAAAATTTACAAGCGAACTTAACCTTATAATATAGGCTACAATAGCAATTAGCCCAACACCCAAGGCAGTAAGCGAAGCCATGGTAAGCCATTTTACAGGATCACCGCCAGAAAGAAGGGCAAGCGTGCTGCCTACCAACAGCGATATAGCGGAAGTTGGCCCAAACGCTACCTGCCTTGAAGTAGTAAATATGGCGAAAACGATGCCACCGGCAATGTAACAATAAATTCCTGTTTCTGGGGGGAGTCCGGCCAATCCTGCATATGCCATTGACCCCGGCAATACAAAGGATGCAAGAGTGATACCAGCCAGGAAATCGTAGCGCAGGTTTTTTCTTTTATAGGCAGGCAGCCAAAGGGTAACAGGTAGTAGCCGATGCCACCATAGCTGCTGTTTTGGAATCGATTTTCCCATTTTGAGTTGATTGTTCCGGCTAAATGGGTTGAAGTGCCCCTTTAACCATTCTCCTTTTCAAATGTATTGATTTACAAGCGGACATTCATTAAATCCCTGCAATTTTGTAGCATGGTTAAGGTTAAAAATTACCTGTCTCTCATTAAGTTTTCGCATACCATTTTCGCAATGCCTTTTGCGTTGATTGGTTTTTTTCTGGCGGTAAATTCATTCATATCTTTATCCGGAGTCAAAATGGGTTTACCATATCCGGGTGAAAAAATTGTCTTTTATTCAGGATGGAAGGATTTATTAAAGGTTTTCTCGCTGGTCCTAATTTGCATGATAACCGCCCGATCTGCTGCCATGGCTTTTAACCGTTACCTCGACAGGCAGTTTGATGCCAAAAACCCCCGTACCGCCATCCGGGAAATTCCTGCGGGCATCATAAGTGCAAACAGTGCTTTAAGGTTTACTATACTTAATTGTATCCTTTTCATTTTGGCCACCTGGTTTATTAATCCGCTTTGTTTTGCCCTCAGCCCGGTGGCCTTATTTGTTATCTTATTTTATAGTTATACCAAAAGGTTTACCCCGCTCTGCCATTTGGTGCTTGGGCTTGGTTTAAGCCTGGCGCCAATTGGAGCCTACCTTGCCGTAACAGGCCAATTTGCTTTTTTGCCCATCCTTTTTTCCTTTACCGTACTCTTTTGGGTAAGCGGCTTCGATATCATTTTTGCCCTGCAGGATGAAGCATTCGACCGAAGCCAAAACCTGTACAGCATTCCCGTGGCATTAGGTACGGCAAAAGCCTTAATGGTAAGCCGTATTCTCCATGTGCTTGCTGCTGCCTGTGTTATTGCTGCTGGACTTGTTGCAGGTTTTGGTTGGTTGTATTGGATCGGGGTAGGGGTTTTTGTGTCCATGCTCCTTTATCAACACAGCATTGTAAAACCTACAGATCTTAGTAAAGTAAATATTGCCTTTATGACAGCAAATGGCATTGCAAGCGTGGTATTCGCGGTATTTGTAATTGCTGATTTGTTTTTTAGTCCGGCGTAGTTATGCTAAAAACGTGTAGGAATCCATTTTTTTGATTTACTCCTTATCTTCCAACCCGAATAAAAATATTTCACCCCCTATGTATAAGTATAAAAATGTATGGGTCATCCTTTTATTGGCCCCAACAATGCTATTTTCCCAGCCTTTGGATATTTTGCTTTTTAAAAATATGAAACCACGGAACATTGGTCCGGCGGGTATGAGTGGAAGGGTTACTGCTATTGATGTAAACCTGAAGAAGCCTGATGTGATTTATGCCGGTACTGCAAGTGGTGGTTTATGGCGTAGCGAGGGTGGCGGAACTGACTGGACACCCCTTTTTGATAGTATGGATGTTTCCAGTATTGGGTCAATTGCAGTTGACCAGCAAAATCCACAGGTAATTTGGGTGGGTACCGGGGAAGGTAATCCCCGTAATAGCCAAACCATGGGTGCCGGGGTTTATAAAAGTTTGGATGGTGGCCGCACATGGAAATGTATGGGACTTGAAAAAACAAGAACCATCCATCGCCTGATTATTCATGCACAAAATCCGGATATTGTGTATGCAAGCGCTATGGGTACAGCCTGGGGGGAAACCAATGACAGGGGAGTGTACCGGACAAAGGACGGTGGCAAAACCTGGGAGCGCATTCTTTTTGTAAATGATAGAACCGGCGCTGCGGATTTTATTGTGGATCCTTCAAACCCCAACAAAATGCTGGTAAACATGTGGGAATACCGCCGGTGGCCATGGTATTTTAAAAGCGGGGGAGGCGGATCAGGTCTTTACCTTACAGTTGATGGAGGAGATACCTGGAAAAAACTAACCGAAAAGGATGGTATGCCTACCGGTGAATTGGGCAAAATAGGGCTCGCCTGGGCCGCCAATAATACCAATATTGTGTATGCGCTTGTTGAAAGTAAAAAGAATGCATTGTACCGCAGCGAAGATGGTGGTTATAGCTGGAAGATGACAGCCGATAAAAATATTGGCGACCGACCCTTTTATTACAACGACATATTTGTGGATCCAACCAACGAAAATCGCATATACAACGTTTTCAGCAATATTACCGTTAGCGATGATGGCGGTCGTAATTTTCAAACCCTGCTTGGCTGGGACAATATACATGGAGATCACCATAGCTGGTGGATTCATCCCACCGACCCCAATTTTATGATTGACGGCAATGATGGTGGGTTGGCCATTACCCGCGATAAGGGCAAAACCTGGACATTTAGTGAAAACCTGCCTGTTGGTCAGTTTTACCATGTAAATTACGACATGCAGATACCCTATAATATATACGGAGGTATGCAGGATAATGGCACCTGGCGCGGACCGGCCTATCGCTGGCAAACAGACGGTATTAGAAATCATTACTGGGACGAAATAGCTTTTGGAGACGGATTTGATGTGGTGATTGAGCCAAACCAACAGTATGGTTATGCTATGTGGCAAGGGGGGAATTTGCTCCGTGTAAATTTTGAAACCGGGGCTTCAGAGCCCTGTAAACCGGTTCACCCGGAAGGAACATTTTTACGCTTTAACTGGAATGCGGGGATAGGGCAGGATCCTATTGACCCTGGTACCATTTTTTATGGCAGCCAGTTTTTACATAAAAGCAAGGATGGCGGAAAAAGCTGGACCATTATCTCACCAGATCTTACCACCAACGATACCGCCAAAATAAAATCTCATGTAAGCGGTGGACTTACCTATGATATTACCGGCGCCGAGAACCATTGCACCATCCTGGCAATTAGTGCAAGCCCTAAAAAGCAGGGTGTTATCTGGGTAGGAACAGACGATGGAAACCTTCAGATAACAAGAGATGGTGGTGCAACCTGGACCAATGTTGCTGCAAACTTACCTGGCGTTCCAAAGGGTAGCTGGATACCGCAGGTACATGCCGGAAGTTTTGCCGAAGGAGAAGCGTTTGTGGTGGTAAACAATTACCGTCGCAACGATTGGACACCCTGGCTTTTCCGCACACGAGACTTTGGTAAAACCTGGGAACGTATTGTAAATGAAAAAGTTGTAAGTGGATATGTATTGTCGTTTATTCAGGATCCGGTGGAACCTAAACTGATGTTTTGTGGCACCGAATTTGGTTTGTATGTGAGTATTGATGAAGGTAAAAACTGGAGCAAATGGACAAATGGCTATCCAACAGTCAGTACGTATGACCTGGCTATTCATCCCCGTGAACACGATCTGATTATAGGTACTTTCGGCCGATCGCTTTGGGTGCTTGATGATATTCTTCCGCTACGTGAAGTGGCGGCAAAGGGTGCTAAAGCTTTGCAGCAACCTGTTAAAATATTCCCCGTACCTGACGCTTACCTTGTGAATGTAAAAGAAGGAGCGGGTACGCGGTTTACAGGAAATCAAATGTTCAAAGGTCAAAACAGACCCTTTGGCGCCATGGTGAGTTTCGCCCTTGGAAAGTGGCCGGCTAAGGATTCGGCAAGACTGGCTGACGGAAAGGATAGTGTAGATGTTACCATAAAAGATGGTTCAGGTAAAGCGGTCAGGCATTTAAAATTACCTGCAATCCTGGGTGTAAACAGGATGTTTTGGCAACTTGAAGGTGATGGTACCCGTTTTCCTATAACACCAAAACCAAAAGCAGGAGCACCCCCGGCGCCGGGTGTATATGTGCGGCCGGGAACATATACTATTCACATTAGCTACGGGGCGTTTTCGGATAGCCAACAGGTAACAGTACTGGCAGATCCAAGAAGGCAGGTAGATTTAGCAGGAGTGGAGCAATGGCATAAATCGGCCGAAGCCTATTTTAATATGGTTGGCAGCGTAACAAGTAATGCCGATATTTTGCGCGATGCCAGGGAGCGCATGACCCTTTTGGACAAACTTGTAGCCGACCAGGTAAAAGATACAACCGAAAAAAAACGCTATGACGAAAAGCGGAAGTCTGTGGGCAAGGAAATAGACGCCCTTATGGCGAAAGTAACCGCTCCCGAAGATGCACAGGGTATTTACGAAGATCCTTCCCAGCTTATGCAGAAATTGCAATCCGTTGCTTTTTACCTCGACCCTGCTTTTGGTACACCCAATCCGCCGGCCGGTCCTCCACCATCCACATTTGCCATAGCCATGAAAAATGTAAAAGTTGATGCTGATGCATTTAATTCATCTGTTTTGAATTGGAAGGAAAGAAGTTGGAAAGTTTATGAAGAGATAGTGAAAGGGCTGAAATTAGATGTCCTGAGGCCGTTGGGAGTTGATTGATTTTTTGTTTTCAGGAAACTATATAAACTCAATATTTACAAAGAATAAAGAGTCAAGGTGGACAGAAGGCCAGCATAAAACAGCGGTTGGGCACAAAAGTGGGTTTAGTTGTTAATTGAACATACTACCATGCATCAACTTTTGGGGTGTATTGAAAGTTTTGTGCTCCGAAATCTGCCACTTAGTTAATCGCCAAAACCTCGACCCACAACTACCTTTTAATAAAAATTCCGTTTTTTGAACATTCCTTTTACTTTCCCCCTAATTTTATAAAAGCAAAACCGGTATTAAAATCCTGTTTTAGGTAAGCATACGGGAAGCCATCATTTGAATGCATTTTCAAACGATAATAAGTGTTTATAAGCGTTTGAAGTCGGTTGATGGGGGGAGTAGGGTATATTAGTGAGTTGCAGGCAAGCCATGACAAGTCTCACGCGGAAAGTTTATAGACAGATCAAATATTTGTTCCGGTGAGAAATCTTGACAAGATATTTTTAATTTAGTACATACAATTCAGTGACATGGGTGTATCAATCAAAATACTGACTTGGTTACTATGGTTTCTAATCATTAGTTTGTCAGTCTATTTTTTTTACGACAACGTTATTGCCTATTTCTTTGGTTATAGAAGTAAGTTATTCGGTGATTCTTTTTTTAACAATCAAATTTGGGTCTCGTTGCACATGACAGGCGGGACGCTAATACTTTTATTGGGACCAATTCAATTCTGGACTTGGTTTAGAAATAAATTCCTTCATGTACATCGGCTACTTGGAAAGATATACTTGTTAGGTGCGGGTCTTGCAGGCTTATCCGCTCTGGGAATTTCATTAATTAGCTCTTGCCTGCCCTGTCGGGTATCCTTATTCTTATTAGCAGTTTTCATGATATTATCAAGTGGATTAGCCTGGATAACTATAAAACAACATAACATTAAAGCTCACAGACAGTTTATGATAAGGAGTTATGTTTGTGCGTTAGCATTTGTGACAGTGCGAATTGACGGAATCTTTCCGCTTGACTTTCTATTTAGCAATATTGAAGACCCGACATTCAGGAGAACAGTAAATGAATATTTCTTTTCATTTGTGCCCCTTATCATTGCTGAAATAGCAATGACCTGGCTACCGACAATTAGAAAGAAAAAATAACTCATTTTCAGGGCAAATAAATATGGACTGACCATTCCTTCACGGTGGACGGAATGGCCAGCCGGCAACAAAATGATTGCGCAGTGGTGGGGTGACGTGTAAGCTGCAAGTGTTATCTTAGTCTTAGGCGTGTCACCCGCATGGGGACACGGCGTAACCCCAAATCCCATAGGAGTTTCGTTTTTTCATTCAACTTAGTCTTAGCCGTGTCTCCCGCATGGGGACACGGCGTAACCCAAAATCACAAAGGAGTTTCGTTTTTTTCATTCAACTGAACGCCGTGTATTCCAGGTGAGACAAGGCTGACGCAAGGGTTCTAATCATTTTTTGCTGAGGGCCCCGGCATTTGGCTAAGATGTTCCCCCGTTTTACGGCACCATGCACTCAGTGCGGGATTGCATTTCGCAATAATTTCATCGTTCGCCATTTCTATGAGCGATAGCACAACGGCCTGCTTTCTGTTGGGTTTGGGGAAAATCGCCGGCAACATATCCTTTTTTAATATGGCCTGCTGATAGGCGGCTTCCATATCGTTGGCAATCTGCAGGTAGTCTTTTCCTTTGGTAAGGGCCCAATCGTGCAGCATGTCCAATTCTTTTGCCGGGCCGCGTGCAAATTTCTTGTGCGGGCTGGTATTGGCTACGTGCAAATTCTGCGGAATATGTTGTTGTAACTGTACAAGCGTGGCGAGCGCTTTGGCGGGCAGGTCGCGTTTGCCAATTTCGGCAATAGAAAGCAGAGCGCGGCGGGTATCGAGCAGAATGGCCAAATGCTGTTGCGATATGCCTAATTGTTCACGGATGCGTTTCAGCGATTCCATGGGCCTGTCAGGTTTTGTGGCAAAAAAATAAATTTAGTTAGAATTTGCCACAGATCTGTGGCAAAAAAATAATTTTTGAAAAAATTGCCACAAGACTGTGGCAAAAAAAATATTTTTCAGAAAATTGCCACAGGATGGTGGCAAAAAATAAATTATAGAGAAAAATTGCCACAAAAAGGGGGCGAAATATTTTTGATAGGTTGCAAAACCATATTAAAATGTTTATATCTGGGGGACTTTACCTTTAAGTGAAAGATAAAAGAAGCTTTTGTAGGAGGCATTTGTTTTCCGGATGCTATCATGCGATACAGTCGGTGCCATCGGGAATTCATTTATTTCTCCGCACCTACCAATTAATAAGAATTCCGGCTTTTTTTAAACATTTTATTTACTTTCCCCTTAATTTTATGAAAGCAAGACCGGTTTTAAAATCCTGTTTTCTGTAAGCATACGGGATGTCATCATTTGAATGTGTTTGCAAACTATATGAAGTGTTTATAAGCGTTTGTAGTCGTTTAGGTGGGGGAGTAAGGTATTTTACCGAGATGGTTGTAATTTTAAAAAGCTTCAAATTTTTGGTATGGAAATCTTAAAAGCATCAGAAGTATTCACTCCCACTTCACCAGCTAAACACACATTTATTGAAAGAGATAGCCTTGTCAATGACTTGTTAGTTGATGCATTAAATACACAAGGGAAACAAATTATTATTTACGGACACACAGGATGCGGTAAAACAACATTATTATTAAATAAATTAAATCAAATTTATGAGGGGTTTGTTATAACGCGATGTATGCAATCTATGACCTTCGAAAATATTTTACTTGATGGATTTGACCAACTTGGGGAGTTTTATGTTGAGGAAATTGAAACGGAAAAAGCTCAAAAAATTGGAAGTTCAATTGGATTGGATTATAATGCTATAAAACTTCAAATTTCTTCTGAATTATCCGATAAGAATAAAAGCAAAAATAGAAGGATTCTTCCACCGCAACTTACACCTCAAAGATTGGCTAAGCTATTCGGACGAAAAAAATGCTGTTGGGTTTTGGAAGATTTCCATAAAGTCCTACCAGAAGAAAAAGTGAAAGCATCGCAAATGATGAAGGTGTTTATGGATAGTTCTTTTGAGTTTCCAGAATTGAAAATTATTGCATTGGGTGCTGTTAGCACTGGAAGAGAGGTTGTGGAGTATGATAATGAGATGGATGGTAGAGTTACCGAGATTTTAGTTCCTTTAATGAATTACAAAGAAATCACATCAATAATTAGAAAAGGTGAAGATTTATTACGAGTCAAATTCGATACTGATATTAGAGATCGAATTGCGAAATTTTCAAGTGGACTTGCCTCTGTGTGCCATCAATTATGTTTAAATATGTGTTTCGAACGACAAGTGAATCATACTCAAGATAAATGGATTAATTTTTCTATGTCTGACCTCGATAAAGCAATTCGGAAATATTTAATTCAAAAGGCAGATTCCTTCAAAGCTCAATATGATAAAGCTATAAGAATACCGCATTCGGCTAGTTTTAATTTACCCAAGGAAATTTTGAAGACTGCAATTGAAATAGATTCACCTGAATTTACTTTCAACCAAATTTATTTTCCATTAAGGAATCTATTTAAAACCATCCCTGAAACCCTGATTAAGAAAATACTTGAAGAATTTCAAACATTTAAACGTAGCGAAATTTTGTTCATGGACACTAATTCAAATTACTATTATTTTAGTAGCCAATTTACTAAAGTATATATTGGATTAATATTCGCCGAAGAAAAAACTTTAGTAAAGGAAAAACTTTCTTGGAAAAAGCTTGAAGAAAAACGAATGGAAAGATTACTTGAAATAATTGAAGATGACCTTCAAGATGAAAAACAACACTTCACTGATAACATTGGGCCAAATTTTCCTGAATTATCTGAAATGCCAGAACTACCAGAATTGCCACAAAAAATTAAAAGAAAAATTTAGCAGAAAAATATTGCCAACATTTAAGGTTTCGTTTGGCGTGAAAAGCCAATAATGAAACCATAGTTGAATGGAGCCTTTGGCAGCCGGACCATTCATTATGGGGATTCATTCTTAAATACCTAATTTTTTTATGATTCTGCTTTCACCCTTTTGAAGTATGGGTTTGCTTTCAAGGTTTATTTGAAAGTTTATAACCCGTAGAATTTTCTAACATTCATTGAATGGTTCCTTTTTTATGGATGTTTTTGTGTGTGAGGTGCTCTCGGGTATTCATTTTATATCCTGTTCCTTACTTTTAAAATAAAAATCAGGTATTTTGAGCATTCCAATTACTTTCTTCCTAATTTTATAAAAGCAAGCCCGGTTTTAAAATCCTGTTTAAGTTGGCTTACTGAAAGTCTCATTTGAATGAATTTGCCAGACGATATTAAGGGTTTTTAATCGTTTGTGGTCGTTGGATTGGGGAGTAGGGTATATAGCAGTGTTATGCGTCAACCTACCCGACAACTATTGCACTTTCAAAAGTCAAAAAAAACTTCAACACCTTTTATAGACAATCCTTAACCTATACTTATAGTCCGTTGTCCAATAAACTACAATAAAGAATCTTTGCAATAATGGACATACGGGTAAAAATAGGTAAAAGGCTCAGGGAACTAAGGACAAAAAAGGAATTCAGCCAGGAAAAGTTCTCATTTATTTGCGAACTTGACCGAACCTATATTGCTAGCATTGAACAAGGCAAGAGAAATGTTTCTGTTGCAAACATTGAAAAAATTGCTAAAGCACTTGATATGTCTGTTTATGAATTTTTTAAATCAGACTTATTCAATTAATTATGGAAATTCAAGAGTATGAAACATTAATATCTAATAGCCTAGATGAAGTTGTTTACGGTATTATTACAGCAAATCCCAAATTAAATATTGCTGTTAAAAAAGGCGAACGGGTTGGAGACGGCATAAGTAAATATCTTGAAAATAAATTCGTAGAAGTAACTCAAATCCATCCACATTTCAAGGAATCGTTAGCATCACCAAGCGGAAAAACCAAAAACCCATTTGACATTCAAACAGTTTTTGAGTACAATGGACACAGAGAATTGATTTGGATAGATTTAAAAGCAGTCAATGTAGATAATGATGATACCAATCCTGATAGCGGTACTCCCGATAAAGTAATAACCTTAATGCAAAGTGGTTTCTTTTACTTAGCTTATGTCATTGTTTATTACAAGGGATTAGATGAAGGCTTAGAATTTGTAAAACATGGTGACAAGTTTGTAAAATCATATTTCTTAAAGAATGTAAGTCCTACAATGCGTATAACCCCTGCAATGTAAATTCTGGTGATGTTGACCCACCATTCCGGGATGTTGACCCACCCCTTCATTGGCTGGTAAGTACAAGAGCTTTTTTCTTTGATAAAGATAGGTTACGTTAGTTATCTGGTTTCATTTTTTTTCTTCTCATAGAT
>JBGSLS010000014.1:0-40112 GCA_041740575.1 Chitinophagaceae bacterium
AGAAAGTGCCAAACCTGCCACCACGGCAAAACAAGCCACTAAAGTGGAGGTAGAAGGAAAGACACTCGAAGCCACCATTTGGCCTAATCCGGCACGCACAGAACTTATGGTAACCCTTGATGCATTTGTACCCAACCAAAAGCTTTCAATTACCATGATGCAGGTTGATGGAAAGGTACAACAAAGCCAAAGCTTAATACCTGCAGTAAAAGGGCAACAGGTGCGGCTTGACGTAAGCAGTGCAGCAGCAGGATTTTATTTGTTGCAGATAAAGCAAAGCGGATTAAGTGTTACTAAACGCTTTATCATAATTAAATAATCCCTTGTTCAATCAAGTGTTAAGGCTGCTCCGAAAGGGGCAGCCTTTTTGTTTATGCTATTTGGGGCGTACATTTCTTTCCATATTGCCATTTCCAGCCTAAGTTTGTCGTGTAAACAATGCGAAGTCTGCTTTCAACCTATATTGTAACCGTCTTTTTAGCTGCATGGATATTGCTGGCATCCTGCCAAAAAGAATCCTTTATTACTTCTCCCGATGCAAGCGTATTGCTACGCGCCGATACACTCAGGTTTGATACTGTTTTTACATCAGCAGGATCGGTAACCAAAAAATTTACCCTGGTAAATGATAACGACCAAAAACTGCGCATCAACCGTATCAGCCTTAGCGGCGGAAATAGTTCTGCCTTTGCACTCAATATTAACGGACAAGCGGCACCATCTGTTTCTAACATTGAAATGCGGCCTAACGATAGTATATACATTTTTGTAAAAGTTACCATTGACCCCAATAATGCTGCCAACCCTTTTATCGTACGCGACAGCATTCAAGTGGAGTATAACAGCATCACGCAATGGGTACAACTGGAAGCTTACGGACAAAATGCAAGGTTCATCAACGGAGGCCGCATTGACGTTACTACCAGTTGGGACGCGCAATTGCCCTGGGTAATTTTAAAGCCGCTTACCATTTCAGCCGGGGCAACGCTTACCATGCAAAAAGGTGTACGGGTTTTTTGTAATGCCAATGCACCTATCATCGTAAATGGTTCGTTGCACTGCCTGGGCGAAGCGCCGGAAAAGGATCGCATTGTTTTTCGGGGCGACCGCACCGATGCCGAATACCGCGACTACCCCGGCGGATGGCCCGGTATTATTTTTGTACAAGGCAGCACCGGAAACAGGCTTCAATACACAAACATTCTGAATGCTTACCAGGCCATTATTGCCGCGGGGGATGCAAATGCTACGCCTGCAAAGCTGATTATGGACCAATGTGTGGTGGACAATGCTTACGATGTGGGATTATTTGCGCTTAATAGTTCGGTAGTGGCTAACAACTGCCGTTTTACCCAAATTGGCAACGATGGGCTTCCCGGCAACGGAGGCAGCAATGTGATTGTAACAGGTGGTGGCAACTATATTTTCACGCACTGTACCATTGCTACTTATGCAAATTATTTTCAAAACCATAAGCAGCCAGCGCTGTATATTGGCAATAGCTACAATGGAACCACGGCAGCCTTACATACCCAATTCACCAACAGTATTGTATATGGCGAAAGTGGTTTAACCGAAAATGAAATTTTAATTAGCCGTACGGCGGGTCCCGCATTTAATGTGTTGTTGCAAAATGTGCTGTATAAAAATAAAGATGCGCCCACCAATGCAACCCTGCAAGATGCTATTGTAAATCAGCCGCCGCAATTTGACAGTATCAACACATCGCTTCGATATTACAACTTCCGGTTACGCGATATTTCGCCTGCGGTAAACAGCGGGCGCACCACATCTTTGGTTGTTGACCTTGATGGTTTACCGCGGCTTGCAGGCACCCGTCCCGACCTTGGCAGCTACGAAAGACAATGATTTGACCGTTTACCAATCCATTTAACCATAATTTTACAGTATTGCCCGATGAGTTAGCCAACTTTTGGCGCCAAATGATGTTATATCACTAAATTTTACATAATGAAACTGTTAACCATTCTTTCCGCAATCCTGCTTATGGCATTTACCCCTGCTAAAATAGATAGCGCTTATAGCTTTAAAGTAAAAAGTATTGATGGCGGTGCCATTGATCTTTCGGCCTACAAAGGCAAAAAAATTCTAATTGTAAATACGGCATCAAAATGTGGCTATACCCGTCAATACGAAGGGTTGGAAGCCTTGTACAAAAAGTACAAAGGGCAATTGGTGGTAATTGGTTTTCCTGCCAACAACTTTGGTGGTCAGGAACCCGGCAGCAACGAAGAAATCAAAGAATTTTGCACCAGCAAGTTTAGTGTGACTTTCCCTATGGCTTCTAAAGTAAGCGTTAAGGGTGGCGATATTGACCCGCTATTTAAATGGCTGACCAATAAAAGCGAAAATGGGGTATTGGATGCTAATATTGGATGGAACTTCAACAAGTTTTTGCTCGATGAAAATGGTAAATTGCTTCAGCATTTCTCCAGCAATGTGGAGCCAATGAGTGAAGCTATCACCAAGTATTTGAAATAAGATTATAAGCATTTGTATGTTAAACAGCCCGGGTGATGTCGCCCGGGCTGTTTTTTTATAAAAAATGAAAATATTGAAAACCCTGTATTAACAGCAATTTCAGGCAATGGGTGCTAAATTCATTTCGGCATCATCATCATATCCCAGTATTTTTGAGCCCTTCTAAAAAAAAGGTAAACATTGCAATTTCCTACCGTTATTGGTCAAAAAGCCATTCAGCAGCAGTTGATAGACCTGGTAAGGCTTAACCGTCTTAGCCATGCCATATTGATGGTAGGGGCTGAGGGTGTAGGTACTTTACCCCTTGCGCTGGATTTTGGAAGGTATGTAGTAAGCCATAAAGCAACCAAACCGGCACCTGTAATGGTAGCCGATCTTTTTGGCGGCCTGAGTGCGTTACCTGAGGAAGATGACACCGAACCAAAAAAAGATGCGCCCACTGAGTTCCCGGGTTTCGATGGTAAGGCGCTCGACCTTGTGCACCCCGACCTGCATTTTTCCTACCCGGTTATTAAGCGTGATCCTAGCAGTACAACACCACCCATAAGTTCAGAATGGGCAACGGAATGGCGGAGTTTTGTAAAAGAAAATCCCTATGGAAACCTGTATGACTGGCTTCAGTTTATTAAGGCGGAAAACAAGCAGGGAAATATTACGGCGAAGGAGTGCTACGAAATCATGCACAAGCTGAGCCTGAAGCCATACGAAAGCAAATACAAAGTGCTCGTAATGTGGATGCCCGAAATGCTGGGGGCCGAAGGAAACCGCCTGCTAAAATTGATAGAAGAACCACCCCCCGATACACTTTTCATTTTTGCCGCCGAAAAGGAAGAAAAAATACTTTCCACCATCGTAAGCCGCTGCCAGGTAATTCGCATTCCACCGTTGGATGCCAATGAAATTGTGGATGCACTGGTGAAGCACTATGATATGGAAACAGACAAGGCGCGGCAAATTGCCCTTGTTAGTGATGGCAGTTATCGTGATGCATTGGAACTGCTGCAACACCATGAAGCCAACTGGAACATAATTTTGCGCGACTGGCTGAATAGCACCCTCATGCGGGGCAGTGGCAATCCCTACGCAGTACTTAATAAAGTGGTTTCCGATCTTTCGGGGCTTGGCCGTGAAAAACAGAAACAATTACTCATATATTTTCTTCAACTTATTGAGCAAAGCTTACGCTTACGACTTGTTGGCCAAAGCTACCTTCACCTTCCGGAGCAGGAAGCTGAATTTGCCCAACGGCTCAATAGAATTGCCGGGCCTAGTACGTTGGGTGCGCTTGCCGGGCTATTGGAAAATGCAACTTATTACATTGAGCGAAATGCGAATGCCAAGCTGCTTTTTCATAGCCTCAGTATAAAAATGCGGTTTTTATTACTTGAGAAAAAGCAGGTAGGCTTTACCTCCTAAACCCGGTTTAAAGTGTATCCATTCCAAAAAGCAGGCATACCAAAACTAGTTTTACCATCGAACGCTACTCCTCAACCTGTTCTTTTTCCACAATATTCCCATATTTTTGATTGGTAAACAGTGAATTAGGAAAAGTGGGGTTTAGAGGGTTTATGGATGGTGGCAAAGTCCTTACAGACAAATTTTAATGAATCTGGTTGGCTTGCAGAGAAGAAAGTGAGTTGAATGTTGTTGTCAGGTTAGTCTGTTGATTTTATAAAGTATTGATTGTCAATGATTAATTGAGTAATAATGGGATAATTCCCACTATACAACCTTTATTGCTTGCTTCTTTCCTCCATTTATTTTTCTCTCCTTTTTTCCAACCCGACTTCAGGCTCATCTTAATCGTGGGTTGACTTTGAAATGATTACTGTTTTGTAAACATGAAAGACCCATATCCATTTTTTGGAATTTGGAATTTCATTTTTTGGAATTTTTAGTTTAACGCTTAGGAATTTGTATAATTATGGGATGTAGCGGATGTAGTACAAAAACGGGTGGAAAACCCAATGGATGTAATAGCAACGGGGGTTGCAGCAGCGGCGGATGCAATAGAATGAATGTACATGACTGGCTGATGAATCTGCCATTTAGTGACCCGGAAAGTAGCTGCCGTGTGGTAGAAATTAGCTTTAACCAGGGAAGCCGTAAAGATTTTTATAGAAATGCAAGCCTTCAGCCATTTGAAAAAGGTGAATTGGTAACCGTGGAAGGAGTGTCCGGGTTTGATGTGGGCGAAGTAAACCTGACCGGTGAACTGGTGCGCATGCAGCTAAAAAAGCATCGGATACCAGAAGACAGTGCCGATATGCGGAAAATTATTCGCCGTGCAAGCGCCATGGATATTGAAAAATGGCGCGAAAGCAAGGGCCGCGAAAAGGAACTGCTTGCCCGTAGCCGTGCCGTTTGCCGCACACTTGGCATTCAAATGAAATTGGCCGAAGTAGAATTACAGGCCGATGGCAAAAAAGCTACCTTCTTTTACACAGCCGATGACCGGGTAGATTTTAGAGAACTGATAAAAATATATGCCAGCGATTTTAAAGTAAAGGTTGAAATGCGGCAGATAGGTACCCGGCAGGAAGCTGCCAAAGTGGGTGGTATTGGCAGTTGCGGCCGCGAACTATGTTGCAGCACCTGGCTTACCGATTTTAAGAGTGTAAACACACAAGCAGCGCGTTACCAAAACCTGAGCATCAACCAAACTAAACTTAGCGGGCAATGTGGCAGATTAAAATGCTGCCTCAATTATGAACTGGATACTTATCTCGATGCCTTACAGCATTTTCCCAATAATGCCGACATGCTGGAAACTACCCGCAGCCGTGCCATGCTTGCGAAGAAAGATATCTTCCGGAGTTTAATGTGGTACACTTTACCAGACAGCAATAGGCAGTATCCACTCACCATTGCGCGTGTACTGGAAATAAAAGAAATGAATGCAAAGGGCCAAAAACCCGATGAACTACAGCCGGTGGAGGTAATAAGTAATAAAGCACGTGAGATAGAACCTGAATTTGTAGATTTAGTAGGCCAAATAAGCCTGCGTAGCCTGGAAAAAACCAGCCGTCGCAACCGCGACAAGGAACAATCTCGAAACAGGGACCAACAAAACAGGAACCGTCCGCAACAACAGAAAAATACCGGGCCAAAACAAGGGCCACCACAGCAGCAAAAGCAAACGGGTGACCAACAGGCACAACAAGCAAGGCAACAGCAAGGGCAGGGTGGAAACCCTAATCAGCGGAGACCGGATAACCGTCCCCCACAAGGTGCGGGAGGTAATCCCAATCAGCGCAAACCCGATAACAGGCCACCACAGGAACCCGGCAAACCCGGAGGTGGCGGGCAAAACAGGCCGCCGCAAAACAGGCAAAGGCCCCGGCCACCACAAAATGATCAGCGAAAGCAGGGGCCGCCTCCAGCTCAATAATTATACTTTTACGATTAATGAATCCCCGGGAACACCGGGGATTTTTTTGTTAAATGTCGAATCACTTTCCATATTTGATAGATATTTTAAAGTGTAACTACATAAATCAATGAAAGCGTTTGTATTTAGGCTGAACAAGAATTACCAAACCTTTCTTTCTATGAAATAGTTCTTTTTAGGCAAAGTCTGGCATGCAATCCTCTATTTCATTCTATTTGTAGGATTCTATAAATTCAATCTATCAATCCCTTTAATTTTCTTATACCTAGAAAAGAAATTCCCTTATCTCAATAACTTCACACTCCCCTTCATTTCCACCACCTGCCCGTTTTCGCAGCTAACACCCATTGTTATTGCAAACACGCCGGTAGGCAAAGGCTGTCCTTTGAAACTGCCATCCCATCCGGTACTGCGGTCATTCGTTAGTATGTTCGTGCGTTCAAAAACCAATTGCCCCCAACGGTTAAATATCTTGAGGTAATTCACCTTCAACGAACCACCACCAAGTGGGTACCATACATCATTTAATCCATCGTTATTGGGAGTAAATCCGGTGGGTAAATACACTCTTTCGATACTACATAAAAAACGGATACTTATTTGGTCGCTCGATTCGCAACCATAATTGTTACGAACCGTAATCGTATAATCGATAGGCTCTTTGGGCTGTGCCGTTGGTTGTGCGCAATTGGTACAGGAAAGCGCCGTACCGGGCGTCCATCGGTAGTTGGTAATTCCACTACCGTAAACAGGTTGCAGAGTGATGGAAGTTCCAAATGTAATCGCAGTATCAGGCCCTGCATTTACCTGTGGTAATGCGACCACCGTTACCAGGATATTTTTGGTTTGGGTAAAACAATTATCTATACCAAAACCGGTAACGGCATACGTGGTAGAAGTAGCAGGACGCGCTGTCGTAGTAGCTCCGGTATTAATGCTTAATCCGGCGCCACTCCATTCATAACGCAATGCGCCCGATGCAGTTAAGTTTACCGCATTACCTATACAAACCGCCGTATCGCGGCTGGTGGTAAGGGTAAATGGCTGTACTACTTTTACCAACAGGCTATCTTCTCCTTTACAACCATCGGCCGTGGTTACGGTTACCTTGTAACGCGTGTCGGTTAAGGGCGATGCCGTTGGGTTGGCAATGGCTGCATTGCTTAATCCGGTAACAGGTGTCCATTGGTAAATAGTGCCGCCCCTTGCATTTAATTGCATACTGCTACCACGGCAAATTTGTATGCTTGCATTATTAAGACCGGGTAGTGGAAATGAAGTAAGTTGAATCGTAACGGAGTCGCTAGCCGAAGCAACCGTACAACCATCTGTTACTGTTACCTTGTACTTTGTAGTGGCTGTTGGGGTAACGGATACCGTGTTGCTGTTAGCAGTTACGCCTGTCCATGTGTACGTGTACGGCCCTCCATTACCGCCTGTGGCATTGGCGGTAAGAATTGCTGAGCTACCCACGCAAACGCTAAGTGGCGCATTTAATGAAACAGTTAATACTGGCTGGTAGGTAAGCGTTGTGGTTATCACACTGTCACAACCATTTATACTACTACGAATGGTATCCATGTAAGTACCGGCAATGTTTACAACCTTGCCCGATGGTAGGGTATAACCCTGCCCTGCACATAGCAAAGCAGATGCATTCCCAAACTTAGTTGCGATAACCGTAACGTTTATGGTATAGCGGATACTATCACAACCACGCACATTGTAAATGGTATCAAGGTAATTCCCATTTGCATTTACTTTTCTGCCGGATGGAAATGTGTAAGTTTCTTTGCTGCAAATAGTTGCACTCAACGTTTGGTTAGCTGCTGCATCTGTTATTAGCGTTACCGAGCTGATAAGACTATCGCAACCTAAGGCGGTACGAAGCGTATCGTTATAAATACCCGCTACACTTATGCTACGCCCCGATGGAAGTCGGAATGTGTTACCTAAACAGATGTGTGCGGCAAGGCTTTCCCGTTTTGCATCGGTTACCTGAAGCGTAAGCGATAATCGCATACTATCACAACCATTTGCATAGCGCAACGTATCCCGAAAAGTGCCGGCGCTGTTTATCCTTTTGCCCGATGGAAGCGTATATTGATTGCCAAGGCATATGGTAACGGTTTCGCTCCTTTCGGTAACCGAAAATTTTGTAAGCGTTACAACAGTAATCGCACTGTCGCAGCCGGTGGTATAGCGCAAGGTATCGCTGTAAATACCTGTTGCACTTATCGATTTGCCCGATGGAAGTAAATAAGTTTGTCCTTCGCAAACCGATGCAGATATGGATTTGGTTACAGATGATTGAACCGTAAGATCAATGGTACTAATCAGGCTATCACAACCGGCTGTACTACGCACTGTATCTCGGTAGATGCCGCTCGTATTTACGATAATGCCCGATGGCAGGGTATGAAT
This sequence comes from Chitinophagaceae bacterium, assembly GCA_041740575.1. Classification (GTDB taxonomy): domain Bacteria; phylum Bacteroidota; class Bacteroidia; order Chitinophagales; family Chitinophagaceae; genus Phnomibacter. Next base: position 8,318 of record JBGSLS010000014.1, read on the forward strand.
TTGTCCAAAGCAGATGGTCAGGCTTTGGTTCTGTAACTGTTTGGGCACCACTTTAATTTGCACGCTGTCGTTACAACTTATGGTGCCGCCTTCGGGATTGGTGTGGGTGGTCGTAAGGTGGAACTGCCTGTCTATAGTGGCTGTCCAGGTTGCCATTTCGTTATTTGCGCCACCTAGCCCTGTGGTTTGCGACCACGTATAACTAAGTGCTTTCATAGCGCGAAGGGTTACCACCGCATCCTGGCATACCGTGCTATCAGGGGTAAGTATGGAACGCGGCAATACCATTAGCTCCACAATATTTAGCAGGCTGTCAGCGCCGGTTACGCTTTTGATGGTATCGGCATAACTGCCGGCACGGTTTACACGGCCCCCCCAGGGCAGGCTATAGCTGCCACCCGTGCAAATAACCGCCTGGCGTATATTACTTTGAACCGTAAGTTGCCTAAGATCAACAATGGTAATCAGGCTATCGCAGCCTGCAACGCTTTTTAGCGTATCGCGGTAAATGCCAGCCACATTGGTTACCCTGCCCCAGGGAAGTGTGTAGGTTTGTCCGATATAGAAGTAGGCATTGGAGGATTGTATGTTCACAACATCCACCTTCAATGTAACATTGGTTATGGCACTATCGCAACCACGTACATTACGGATGGTATCGCGGTACAGCCCGGCAATGGTAACCACCCTGCCGCTGGGTAACGTATAAGAATTACCGTTGCAAATAGTAGTTGTAAGGCCCGATATCAACGGAACATCCACACGAAGGTCAATGGTATAGATTACGCTGTCGCAGCCGGCTTGCGCACGAAGGGTATCAGCATAGATGGCAGCTGTGTTTACATTTTTACCGGAGGGTAACTGATACATGCTTCCTGCGCAAATAGTGGCTGTTTGGCTGATACGGCTTACCGTGGCTACGGTAAGATTGATATTAGTAATCAGGCTGTCGCAGTTGCTTGTTTTGTACCTGACTGTATCGGCATATCCCCCTGCAACGGAGACCGCTTGGCCGCTTGGCAAAGTGTAGCTCTGCCCGGCGCAGATGGAGACAGTACTATTCACTTTTTTTACGGTATCTACTATCAGGTTAACAGTGGTAATTATGCTATCACAGCCTCTTACATTTCTAATGGTGTCTTTATAGATGCCCGCTATGGAAATGACTTTGCCGGTTGGCATCGTATAGCTTTGCCCGCCACATAATCTTGCAGTAACAGCGGCTGTCTTAAATGAATCTATTGTCACGATGAGCGTGTCCCTGTATTTGCAACCACTTAGTGTAATATCCACCCAATAAATGCCAGATTTGGTAATGTTCAATTTCGCATTCGCGCTATTGTCGCTCCATTTGTATGCAGTAGCACCACTAACCGTAGCATCGGCTAGGTATGGCAAATTATTTTGACAGACATTTACTTTTTTAACCTGCTGCGTGGCTGCAGGATTTACAACTAAAAAACTATCCCGTATGGTGCATCCGTTTAAATATAAATCGCACCAATAGAAGCCGGGCTGTGTAACGGTAAAATGCGGATTGGAACTGCCATCGTTCCATTGAAACACTTCGCGCTTGTCCCGCCAGGCATCCAAAATAACTTTGTCTGAATTGCATAACGCAACAGTTTGTAATGGTCTTGGGTCTATGGGGTTTAACCAAACATTTACCGTATCTCTTGCCTTACAATTATTATAGGTAAGCTCTACAAAAATACGGTTAGGGCTAGCCACATCTACCGTTGCTGCTTTACTATAAGGTTCAAAGTAGTAGATATACCAGTAATACCATTGATAGGTGGTACCTGCGTGTGAAGTAGCATCGAGCTTAACCAAAGCAGGGTTTGAACAAATGATTGTATCGTTGCCCAAATTAACGGATGGCCGGGCAGGTATAATGATAGTTTTTGAAATGGCATCTTGTTTACCACACACCAAATTAGTTACCACCAGCTTGATGGTATATGTTTTATCGGTTGTAAGTGCCGGGTAGAAAAATTCAGGCGATACCGCATTACTCTTTGCATTATTGTATCCAAAATCCCAATCATACTTAATATCGCTGCCAAAAGTGCTAAGGTTGGTCACGGTCATGTTCTGGTCTTTGGTACAATCGAAATTTGGCGTAAACTCAGCCACCGCTATACAATTGTTGGCCGGAGCGCAGGGTAACACATGTTTTACGGCAGCAATATTCAATTCTATATCTCCTACAACAAGTGTATTTCCATTTAGAAGTACCGGCGTAAAGACCTGTATATAATAACTTTTCCCTGGTATCATGCATTCATACGTATTTCGGGTAAGCGCATCCTGCACACAGCTTTGTTCCTGCATAGCACCACAACTGCCCGTCATCATGCGGTACTTTACATCTGTACTGCCTGCATTGGTTTTTTCATTAATAAAAACGGTAAGGTCCAGTGTATCTGTTCCGCCAATATCGAGCCTATACCAGCTTGTTTTGTAATCTTTTGTAAGCGCATTGGCCGGGCAGGTAAGGGTTGGGTTAAACTCGCCATAGTCGGTGCCAATAGTGTGGCAATCTACGGTAACAGGAACTACTTTACTACCCACCCCATTCAGGTTAGCAATCATTGGATTACTGCAAAAATCACCGGCAGAGGGAATGATTTCAATTTCAGGAAAAACATCTTCGGTGCTTACATTGCAGCCGGGTAATAAAATATAATATGTGCCCGGGCTAATACATTGCTGTGCCCAATTTCCATTAAAACTATGAGAGGAAGTATAAGGTAAATGTTGCAGTCCGATTGACGTGGAATCGTTGGGTTTTATTTGCCTGAAAAGCTGAATATAATTGTAATGATATTGATAGGTGTTTCCCAAAAAAGCAGCATAGCGTATGGTGCCTGTAACCGTGGTAGTGAACTTATACCATAATGTTTTCTTACAGGAAGCTCCACCATCCCCAAGGGAATTTCCATTAGTAGGATCGGTCAGGTCTTTGGTGGCACAAGTAAAATTATCCACGGCACCTTTCTTTTTACCACTGTTTACCAGTCCCAAATCATTTGCCTGCGTGTAATGATCGAATTTGGTGGAAGAAAAGGATATATTGCTTAATAATACCGAAACTTCCGCCTGATAGTTGGGCCGCATGGCTTCTGCCCAAGGCCAATAATATGTGTTGGAATTATCAAGGATAATATAGTACCGGGTGGGCTTAAAGTTGCAGGGATTTACGTAAAACGCAAGTTCCGGCGATGGGCGGGGAAAATCAAGGCCAAAGCAGGGTTTATTGCCAAAACTGTTAGCAACCAGGGTCAACCCTTGCAGTGCGGTGCTGTCAACCATACCCCCTGCTACCACACTGCTGAATGGCAGCGTGCCGTCCACATCACTTTTGTAAATGCTGTAACCACCCATAATATCTTTCCCCGGTGTAGGCAGGGCTACCCTTACACGTACCAAGCCGGGTTGGTTTATGGAAAATGTGTACCAAAGGTTACGCCGGTTAATATTTGGATCGGTTGTAGCTTTATTGTTATCCGGATTCAGCACTTTGTTGTTGGCGGCAGGATAAATATTGGGGTTGTAGATAAAATTGCAACTGGCTGCATTCGGATCTTTTTCCTGCGCACCTGTGGTACAGTAGAAAAAATCGTTACTTGGCGCCCTGCTGCTATTTAGCGGATTTACATCGCCAATTTTTCCATTGTACCAAACGCTATCAGGCTTAAGGGTACCAAAGTCGTAGGCCTTATTGGCATGATCGAAACGGCTAAAACCCACCTGATCAACATAAACAGTAGGCGTGATGGCATTGCAATTATAATTGGAAGGTGCAAAAAGCACAAGCGTATAAAAGCCCGGTTGCAGTTTACACAATTCAATATGCCCCCACCCATTCAGACATGGTTGCAGTGGCGCTTCCGTTTTTAGCTTCAGCGAATCCGAACTGCGTACATCAAATGCATAAACCCGGCTCCATATGGCCCCATCGACTTCTAGGCGACCAATTTTTACATAGCTTTCTTTGGTAATTTGAAAAACATAAAACGCCACTTTAACGTCGCTGGCGTTGCATGTACCTATGTGCTGCTTAATGAAAGCGGTGTCTTGCGTGCAGTCGAAATTTTCTTTGTTAAGGGTATAAGTTTGGTATGTAGCCGGGTATGCCGCAGTATGGCCGGGTCTTGGTGCCCAGTCAACTACATAAGGCTTTTTGGTTACGGTATCCACCGATGCTTTATGCGGCCGGTTGAATTTTGGACTTGCGCATGTTTGAGGGTAGAGCCAAACATAAAATGAACTTGGCTGTCCTACACAACTGCCACCTACCACATTGTTGGCCTGAGATGGGTCTTGATAATTGCCACCATGGCCATAAGCAACTACGGTGTACCACCCGGCGGGCATTAAATCGGTGCAACTTCCGGCATTGTTTACATCTGCAAAACATGTCCAATTACTGCCCACGGCTTTTAAACCATTAAGGCCATCTGTGGCTTTGCCGCTGAATAGCGTTAAAACTCCGTAGCGTGGGTAAGTAGCATGCGGTCCTGTTGCAATTCGAATGGAAGATGGCTGGCTCAGGTAAAACTGCCGGTAAATGAGTTTGGTAGCTTTGTAAGGTCCACGAATACAGCCATCCAAACCATCTATAATGGCCGGGTTATCATAGCAGGAAAAAGTATCGAGATCGCTGGAAAGCAGTCCGCCGCCCGGGCCGAGTTGCGCCCATAGGTCACCCATGTTTTGGGCGGTTTGTGGCGTAATGTGTTTGGCCTTTGGGGCAATTATCGAAAACCTTGGTTCCTGTATTGTGACATTAAAATTGTTGATGTACCCAACATTCAAAGGGCCAAAACCTACCAGGCTGAAGGTTCCCGGGGTGATGCAGGTAGCTGTTTCTCTAACAAAGTCGTAATAGTTCATGCAAGTTCGCATGGGAACAAGGCCGGTAATTAGTTTTGGGAAGGAGAAGGCATTTTGACTAATAGCTAATGCATTTGCATCGCCTTTGTAAAGACTGGTAAAATTCCAGTTGCGTGTATATTCCTCCATCCTAAAGATGCTACTGTCGCCTACCAGAAACTGTCGATAACTAGCTTTCTGGTCTCCTACACCGCAATTCACATCTGGTAGCACGGTATTGGCACAACCTAGGGTATCGGGTGTGGTGCTGTAAATTTTATTTATTTCCAAAGGCTGCATAAAGCCCGCACCGTTGGCATTTATTTTTTCAAAGGCTCCAGGGGCGTTAAGTGAGAATTTGTTGATTGCAGGAATGGAGGAAACAGTGATCCTAAAGCCTGCATTGATGCCAAGATGCCCAACAAGCAAACCTGCATTTAAGAAACTATCGGCGCCCATCACCTGCACCACATAATCGCCAGGCGGAAGGCAACTTACATCCAAATCATTGCCATGGGCAAGAATTTTAGAAGTATCTAAATCAGCACAAGTATTTACCAGGCCTTGCTGGTACAGCCGTAAATAGGGTAAACCACCAGTAGCATTCAATTTAACGTTAGCCGTATTGGCTAGGGTAAAACTGTAAAAGGTACTTAAGTTAAAGCGTAGGTTGCTATTGTAGGGTGCCGGAATACCTTCAACTGGCATCGCTTTGGGACAGGCGTAATTGCTGTGCATTGCATTGCAGGCAAATACGTCCATTGGTGCATTGGTAGTAATGCCTGCGTAGCTGGAAGGCAGTATGCCCATTTTATTGGCCGCCGGAATAGAAATAAGTGGCTGAGGTGCAAGGGTGGGTGCAGTGCCCCCTTGCCTTACATAAAAACGAAAAATATTGGTAAAACTGGTTGGATACAAAAGCTGTACGGAGTAGGTTGTGTTGGTTTTAAATGTGCCGCATTTGTATAAGCGATAGTCGGTTGCATTATTTTGGAACGTAAGGCTGTCGCAGCCCCCAATTTGCGTTAGCGATGCAAGCGGCGTGGTGCTTACATCGCCCTCGAATAGCCGGAAGCCAATTTTTGTTTTGCTATGATTACCGGGATTGCTTCCATTACCCGAAATCATCAATGCTATATAATCGGAATAATCGGGTGTGGTAAAGGTGTGCCAGGTGCTTTGGGTATAGTCTTTAAAAGATGAATTGGCTAAACAAACTTCGGAAACATTGTCAATACTTTGGCAGCCTACTGCAAACTCAACTGATGTAGTAAAGTTCACTGCAAGTTTTCCAAACTTGCTGGCTGTTGCCGGCTTATCATGGGGTGCCGGATCCGGTTCTGCAAGCTCCAGCGAAATAAATACCAGCCCATTGGCAACATCGTTGGCACTTACCTGTACATAATATTCACCGGCCTCAAGGCAAGGGTACTTGCTGCTTGCAAACTTGGCAATAGGGGTTAGCTTGGTGCTTATTTGTGCATCCCCCGGCATGCAGGTATTGGCTTTGTACACCGCAAAACCCACATTGCCATCGGCAATGGCTACTGCAGGTTGCTTTAGAAATACCTCTACACCCCTTGTGGTAGGCAGGGTAAACTTATACCAGATGCTTTTCTTGCTAAGGCCCCCCGTAAGAATACCCGGTGCAAAAGTTTCACCCACTTGCACCGTTGCAGCACTTATGTCAATTTGTGTACTGGTGAATGTGCCAAGCGCAAACCCACTGCTGCCAATGGATATCACAGATGCATTAGCGCAGTTATCATTGGCAGGTTGGGCAAAGGCAGGGTTTATGTTGGCAGTAAATACCATTCCAACAGCCAAAAAAAAGAATGACTTTAGTATATCTAAGCGTTTGCTTTTGCTGTTGAATATCATTACGGGCAGAGAATTTTTACCTCGCGGTAAATATGCCGATAATGGCAAGGCAAGACAATTCCCCTTTCGGGGAATAGATTACAGCAGTTTAAATTTATTTAAGGCTTCGATCTTATTTTGCACATGCAGTTTTTGATATATATTTTTTAAATGCTTTTTAACCGTTTCGGTGCCAACGCCAAGTTCCTGCGCAATTTCTTTATACAGTAAGCCTTTTGATAGTAGTTGAAGCACTTCCTTTTCGCGCTGACTAAGCAGAGAGTGTGCATCGCTGTTAGCAGACCTTTGAAAAGAACTTATCACTTTTCGCGCAATAAAAGGACTCATAGGCGAGCCACCATTATACAAATCATGCACGGCTTTTATAATCTCATCGGCTGTTACCGGATCTTTCAGTATATACCCCGAAGCACCACACTTTAAGGCTTCAAAAATGGTATCGTTGTCATCATGAATACTACAAACCATGAATTGCGTTTGTAGTAATTTATCTTTTAGCCTTACAATAAGTTCGGTGCCACGCATGCCCGGAAGACTGATATCACAAATAACAATATCAGGCGGATTTTGCATAAGATCGGTCAATGCTTTTTCGGCGTTTGCATAAGAAGCAACCAGCCAAAAGTCGTTTTCACTTTTAATAATGGCTTCGAGTCCCTGCCGGAATGGTTCGTTGTCTTCTACAATGGATAAAGTAATCATATAGTATTTGAGTCAATAGGAATTTCAAATGTCAATGAAAGTCCATCCGTGCTTTTAATTAATAATTTTCCATTTAATTGTTCTATTCGCTGCCGCATATTTTTCATGCCATTTCCTGTTTCATTTGCACTTTTTACAACCATACCGTGGCCATTATCTGCCACTATAATATTGAGTTTATTATTAAAGTATTGTATGGAAAGTTGCACCTTATCTGCCCCCGAATGTTTAATAATATTGTGAATGGCTTCCTTAATTATGAGATAAATATTTCTCCTCGTTTCTCCTAAAACCGGAATATCTTGCATTACATTGTTTGCATCAATATTAAGCTGGCAGGGATAATGTTCTAACCAAAGCCTTGCCTGTTTTTGAATAAATGAAACAAGGTTGGGCAGGGTGTCATTCTCGGTATTCAGGCTCCATATTACTTCTTTCATTTTGGATGAAATATCACCCACTGACTGATAAATTTTCTCAACATCTTCCGCTGTATTTTCATCCTTTACTTTTTTCTTTGTCATTTCAGTTAGCAGTCTTACGCCCGATAATCCTGCACCGATATCATCATGCATTTCGGATGAAATGCGTTGCCGCTCCATTTGCACAGCCAATTTTTTTTCCATTTCTGTTTTTTGCTTGCGCAAGCGGGACATGTAGATAAGCCGGGAAATGAATAGCAAAATGGAAACGCATCCAAGTACCATAAGTGTTTTGAACCACCATGTTTGCCACCATGCAGGCAGAATTACGAAGCGATAGGTAAATGGCGCTGTCCATAGTTGTGATTGTCCAATCGCTTTTACCTGGAATGCATATTGACCATGGCTTAGTCCACGGTAATCGGACCTTGCAGTTGCCGAGGGTGTGCTCCATTGCTCATCAAGGCCCAGCATACGATAACTGTATTTTAATTTATCCGGTGCAGCAAAATCGATGGCTGAAAAATGAAAGCTTACATGGTTGTGATCATGCGAAAGTTTCAGGTTGGCAGGGTAGTTGGTAAAAGGTAAAAGGTTGGTGTAAGAGATATTCTGTTTAACACTATCCGGCAGGTTGCGAAAGTCATAGAATTTTTCATTGATTTCAATATGACTCAGCGATAACGAACGAGGTGCATACTGTTCAAAAGATTGGTTGAGGTCAAGTGTGGGAACACCCTTGCCGGTTCCCCACCAAATACGCTTATGATCATCCACACAAACACTATGCAGGTTAAAATCTATCGCCTTAAGTCCATCCTGTACACCAAAATTATACAGCACATATTTCTTTAGCGAATCTCTGTCATTCGCTTTTAGCGGATTAAAAAGGGTAAGGCCTTTATCTGTTCCTGCCCAAATCCTTTTTGCTGTATCCTGGTAAAGCGACCATACATTGTTATTTGACAAGCCTTGCAGTTCGGTGTAATAAGTAAATTTTTTCTGATCAAATTTAATAATACCTGCCCCCTGGGTGCCGAGCCAAAGGTTACCGTCCAGGTCTTCAGTAATAGCAGTGATGGTTTTAGCAAAAAGTCCTTCTTTCTCTGTATAACTGGTTATTTTATCTCCGCTCACCTTACAAAGGCCGCCACCTTCTGTTCCCATCCAAAGAATGCCTTTTTTGCTGCGGCGTATTACCATAACTGTGTTGACCGGTAAACCGCTGCCAGATGCATATCTCCGTACAGCTTTATTATTGTTTGGCCGGGCTTGCTTTTCAATGCATATTACGCCGTCTCCCTTGCACCCCAACCAAATATTTCCATCCTTGTCTTCTTCGATGGTCATAATACTTAAAGTTCGGCCTTCCTTTTTTTCCGAATAACGAATGAAATTTTTGCCATTAAGCAAATACAATCCTCCCCCATCCGTAGCACCAAACCATCTGTTCCCGCTTCTATCTGTAAGCATGGCTCTCATTCCAAAATCGACAGGAAAATTGAAATTATATTTCTCCTGGGTGGTTCCATCGAATGTATAGATCTCACCGGGTTCAGTACCAAACCATAATTGTCCGGTGGGGTCTGTCATCATCGGTCTAACCCGGCTCAGATCAAACTGTTCTTTATTGAGCACATAGCTGAATCCTGCATCATTCAGTTTATTGATACCACCGCCTTCTGTACCGCACCAAATAACTCCCTGCCTACCATCAGCAAGGCTCACAACCTTATTTTTTGTAAGTCCTTGCGTTTCGTTAAAATACGTGAAATTTTTCCCGTCAAATTTGCAGAGCCCATCCACGGTGCCAATCCAGATATTCCCATTTTCATCTTCCATGCAGGAATGAACGGTGTTGCCGATAAGCCCTTCCCTTTTGGTGTAACGGGTCATGGTTTTGCCATCAAAGCATGTTAGATTCTTTTCGCCGCCTATCCATATATTCCCCTTTCTATCTTCAAGCATGGGTCTTACTACGTTGTCGCCCGGCCCATCTACCGTTCTTAACAGGCAGAATTTTTTTCCATCAAACCTTGTTACCCCAATGTTCGAGCCTATCCAGATATTCCCCTTTCTGTCCTGCATAATACTGTTTACGCCAATATGAGGCAACCCTTCTTTGGTTGTAAAATGTGTAATAGTGCCGGAGCCATTTTTCAGGTCATTGGGCTCAAATTTGCTGACCCCGCCATAGCTTGTGCCTAACCAGAAGTGTCCATTGTTATCTTCAAGTATAGATGTGATCCGGTTACTACTTAACCCTTCCTTTTCGGTAAAATGAAAAATGCCGGTACCATCAAAAATGGTTAATCCATTGTTGGAACCAATCCATATATTTCCCTTATGGTCTTCAGTCAACGATGTAACAGGGCTGCCCGCCAGTGCTTCTTTTAACGGATAGTTGATGATCCGGACACCATCGTATTTACTTATGCCCAATCCATCTGTACCAAACCAGATATTGCCTTTGCTGTCCTGTATCAGACTGGTGATATAAGACATGGGAAGTCCCTGTTCTACATCGAGATACTGAATATTGGCCATGGCTTCATCCTTCGACCTGAAGGGCATGACTCTTACAGGAGCTAATGCGATGACCGGTATTCGCTTCCCGGTAAATGCAAGCGGAATACCTGTAGGGACAATACCCTTGGAATTTTTAAGTACAAATGATGAATCTCCCTCGCCAAGTTTTACTTGTTTTAATTGATTGATATCCACCGGAATTTTTTCAGCCGTTTCGCTTCCTACGTTCCTGTAGAAAGATGTAGGTTTTCTGCTGCTGACTACCGGTGTAATAAGTGTGCTGGTAAATAGTTTTTCTTCATTCACCATTGTGCTACGAAACGAAACCTGTTTGCCAGTTAAAATGATTTCACCGAAAGGATTGTACAAGAGCTCTATAGAATCACCGGTAAGTGGGTTAATGGTATAACCTCGGGAAGTATCTAAAGCATAACTGACCGGTTCTGCATACAACGGTTTGTTTTCTTCTATCGCCTGCTGAGTTGGTGATTGGCAGGCTTGCAGAAGAAACAGCAGCAAATAATATTGTAAAAAGACCCGCACTAATTATTAATTCGTCTACAAGGCGTTATAACTCAATAGTTGACATGTAATAAAAGGGGGAAATTATTTTCATTTTATATATAAAAAAAATTTAAATGGATATTAAAATATGGAGGACACTTGCAGTATTGTCAAGCACCACTTACCATAAATTCTACCAAAAACACCCTTTTTCAGGGGAAGATAAATGCCAGATCCCATTTTTTTGCTTTCACTTCCTATATTTGCATCCCAAACGAAAACGCATTTTATTATGGAACAGCAAGTACAGGTAAACACCAAAAAACACTGGGCTTTTTTCTTTTTCTGGCTGATTGTTATCAGTGTAATGTTGTATTTACCCGGTACAAGGCCCTTCTTTTGGCTTGTTTTACCCTTTGTAGTAACTGAATTTGCAAAGGCAATGGATATTATGTAATTTGATTTATTTGTATAAAATAGTAAAGGCCGGTGTCTCCACCGGCCTTTACTATTTACGGGATTTTCATCTACATGTGCTTCCAGCCCTGTGCCACCAACTCGTGCACATTTCCACCCTTGGTTAAAAGGGTAACTTTCTTTTCAAGTTCAGTTATATAGCCAATGATGGCAATATCGTTGTGATCCTTTATTTTCTTGTAATCGTCTTGTTTTACGGTAAACAGCAGTTCATAATCTTCGCCACCGCTAAGTGCCGTAGCCGTTGGGTCGAGCTCAACCTTGTAGCAAAAGTTTTTGGTATCGTCGTGAATGGGCAACTTGTCTTCGTAAACTACCGCGCCGCAATTGCTCTGCTTACAAATGTGAAGCACTTCGCTGCTTAATCCGTCGCTGATGTCCATCATGGCTGTAGGAATAACTTCCTTTTCGGCAAACCAATCCACGATATCCTTGCGCGCTTCGGGTTTAAGCAGGCGGCCAACAAGGTAGGTTTGCTGCTCCAGGTCGGGCTGCACACCGGGGCTTTCTATAAAGATTTTCTTTTCCCTTTCCAGCAGGCTCAGACCCAGAAAGGCTGCACCCAAATCGCCGGTAACGCACAATAAATCACCCTTTTGCGCACCCGCACGGGTTACAAAAGTATCCGGTGCTACTTCTCCCAAAGCAGTCACGCTTATGATAAACCCTTTTTGTGAAGTGGAAGTATCGCCACCTACCAAATCCACATTGTATTTTTCACAAGCAGCATAAATACCTTCATAAAATTCGTTAAGCGCTTCCACACTAAACCGGTTGCTGAATCCAATACTCACTGTAATTTGTGTAGGCGTAGCATTCATGGCGTAGATATCGCTCAGGTTCACTACTACGCACTTGTAGCCCAGGTGCTTTAGTGGTGTGTACATCAGGTCAAAATGAATGCCTTCAATCAGCAAATCGGTACTAATGACTGTTTGCCGGCCAAAATGATCAATTACTGCCGCATCATCGCCTACACTTAAAATAGTGGATGACTGTCTTGTTTCATTGTTTTTGGTCAAATAATCTATGAGCCCGAATTCGCCAAGCGAAGCAACTTCTGTTCTTATATTTTCCATCCTATTTTTTTAAGTACGAGGTACGAAGTACTAAGTACGAAGTATGGCGGGTTTCAATTATGAACCCATTGTTGGTTTCGCACTTTTTAATTTATCTCTCATTTTGTTAATTGATGCTACAAAAATTTTGAGAAGTTGAGTTCCTTCATCAATCAAAATTTCAATTTCATCTGTTTCCATTTCATTAAAGGCTTTCAGTAATTCCAAAAAACCGACTGTTTCATCACATTCTTCTTCTACAATTTTAAGTTTATTTATAAAGTCCTTTTCCGATTTAGCCCGTTGAGCAGCTTTGTAATTTGCATAAACGGAAGAAGAACTTCTAATTATTTGTGCGCAATATGCTCGGTTAACTAATGAATTTGGAAGCCTTTCAGTCAACTTCCCAACTTTTACTGCAAATGAATATGTTCTGGAAACCAATTCATTTATTGCCATAAACATTAATTTAAAGATTTCATACTTCAAACTTAGTTTTTCTATCCTGTATTCCCTTCTTCGTACTTCTAACTTCGTACTTCTAACTTAAATTTACTTTCAGGTCTTCATCAGAGTAAATATCTTCTTCCGGATCATGTAAAAAGTCGAGCGAACCATTTTCTTCCATTAAAGCAGCAATGGACCTTCCTGTTATTTCTGGTTCTGAAACCATTGCCGTTGACTCATTCGGAAAAACAACCACTACTTCAACAGGCGTTGTGTATTGCACCGGTTCCAGCAGAATGACCTTTTCTCCATCAAATTGGGCTCTTACGCGTTCCATAACCTGAATTTAATCATAAAGTTACTTACTTATCAGAATTCGGGGTGAATTCCATGAACTACCTTGAGCAATTCCTCATGAATCAATCCGTTTGTAGCGCAAATATGCGGCTGATACGGAGAGTAATGCGTTCCGGTAAAATCCGTGACTTTACCGCCTGCTTCTTCTACAAGTAGAAACCCTGCGGCACTATCCCAGGCATTGAGTTTGTGCTCATAAAATCCGTCAAAACGGCCGGCAGCAACCCAGCAAAGGTCGATGGCGGCGCTGCCAAGCCGGCGGACCGGAACGCCCTTGCGGATAAAACGCTCAAACACTTGCAAGGGCCCATTCTCGTTGTCGAGATAGCTATAAGGAAACCCGGTAACAAGGCAGGAATGGTTGATATCCTGCTGCCGGCTAACGGATATGGGCTTATCGTTGAGAAAAGCCCCTTTTCCTTTTTCGGCATAAAAAAATTCGTTGAGAAAGGGCGCGTACACGGAACCGAGAATCATTTCCCCGTCTTTTTCCAACCCAATGCTTACGCAGCAAATAGGAATGCCCTGTGCAAAGTTTATCGTACCATCTATGGGGTCAATAATCCACTTGTAGGCGCTATTGGTTGGCACATTGCCCGTTTCTTCACTTAAAATAAAATGGTCGGGAAATTCCCTGCGGATGGTTTCAATAATTGCCTTATCTGCTGCATGGTCTGCTTCGGTTACAAGGTCATTGATTCCACCACTTTTTACAGAAACTTTTAAATCGGGATTATTGAAATAATGTCGGAGCTGATCGGCGCCTGCATGGGCCGCTTCGCGAAGTATTTGTGCCAGCATGCGGCAAATAACCGAAAATAATCGTAATTCGCCCGTTAAAACAAGATAAGCTGGACCTTTCCATTATCATAGTAAACTATAATGTTAAGCACTTTTTGGAACAGTGCCTGTACAGTGTGCGCAACGCTTTGCAAGGATTGAATGCAGAAGTGTGGGTGGTAGATAATGCCAGTACTGATGGCAGTATAACGTATTTGCAGCCGCTTTTTCCAGAAGTAAAATGGATAAAAAGTAAGGAGAACCTTGGATTTGCAAAGGCCAACAACCTTGCCTTACAACAGGCAAAAGGAGATTTTATTCTTTACCTGAACCCGGATACCCTTTTACCCGAAAATTGTCTGCATGCCTGTATCGCTTTTTTTAAGGGAAAGCCCGATGCAGGTGCTATCGGTATACGCATGGTGGATGGAAGCGGGACTTTTTTACCCGAAAGCAAGAGGGCTTTTCCGTCGCCGCTTACTTCTTTCTATAAACTTGTTGGCCTTTCTGTAGTTTTTCCCAGGTCGCCCGTTTTTGCCCGGTATCAGCTTGGGCATTTACCATCCACGGAATCGCATGTAGTAGATGTACTTGCGGGCGCATTTATGATGTTACGCAGGCAGGTATCGGATAAAACAGGCGGTTTCGATGAACGCTTTTTTATGTATGGCGAAGATATTGACCTGAGTTACCGTATTCAAAAAACAATGATGCCGAATGGGAAATCCTATTGGCAGAATTACTATTTCGCGGGTTCGGCCATTGTGCATTTTAAAGGCGAAAGCACGAAAAAAGGAAGTCTTAATTATGTGAAGCTTTTTTACAAGGCAATGATACAATTTGTAAAAAAACATTATACAACCGGAAGTGCCGGCATGTTTTCAATTTTATTGTATCCTGCCATTATTATCCGTGGTTTTTTCTCGCTCATACAAAGTATATTTCAAAGGAGCTTAGAGATCCCAAAAGGGCAGAAGGATAGAAAAGAAACAATTAATAATCGAAAAATACTTATTGCCGGTACACAACAGGATTTCATTGCCATAGAAAATATTTTAGCAAAATATGGCATGCCATCAAAGCTGATTGGCAGGCTTTCGCTAAACAATGATAATAATGAAAACGCATTAATGCCATTAGAACAATGGTTGCATAATAGAAATCGTTTACCTGCAGATGAAATCATTTTTTGCATAGGAGAAAAGCTGGGTATGCAGCAAGTTATTCCTCTGCTAATAAAACAAAAAGGATTGAACTATAAATTTCATTTTGCAGGCAGCAGGAGCATTGTAGGGAGTAATGATAGTAACTATGCAGGAGAATCGCTATAAGGGGAAAACCAGTAGCATCAATACTTTAGCGAGATTACAAATACCCTTGCATGACGCTTGATCTTTAATATGCTTCATCTTTTGCCGGCACCCACAAGTTAAATGCATGTGGAATAATTTTTATATGCAATCTTTCATCCGTTGAAGCCGGATCGCCATCAATATGTAGCGGTGCATGCTTTGGGTTGTGAATGATTATTTCGGATGTTTGAAAATAAAGAATGGTTCTCTTGCCAATCTGTTCCATCCATTTCTTCTTCTTACTATTGTTTCTTAACTGCCGCATCAATGCATAAGGAAGCATCATCTTAGGCATTTTTTGAACAATAATAATATCGAGAAGACCATCATTAAGGCTTGCCAGCGGAGCTATGGTTACATTATTGCCAAACTGATTGCTGTTGGCAACGGATATGAAGAAGGCATCGGTAAAAAAACGCAATCCTTCTATTTCTATTTCGAATTGATAAGGGTTGGATTTAAAATACTGAATAAGTGTTTGTGTAGTATAAGTAAATAACCCACGCTGATGACTTTGTGCAAAACGCTCTGCAACTGCAGCGTCCATGCCTACACCACTCAGCATACAACCAAAGTTTTCATTTACGGTAAAACTATCGGTGGGTTGAAGGCGGCCATTCATGATGGCTTCCATTGCATGTGATGGCTTAAGCGGAATGGAAGCTGTACGCGCTAATCCGTTACCACTGCCCACTGCTATAACACCAAGGTTTATTCCGCTATTTACTACGGCTGATGCAGCAAGGTTTACGGTACCATCACCACCACAGGCAACAAGGTCGGTTGCTTTAAAATCGTACAATTGCATTTGCAGCATATCCGCAGTCATATTGCGAACGCTGTATACAATCATGTATTCAATTCCCTTTTCATGACAGGTGCGTGTCAGAAACTCTTCGAGCCCATCTTTTGTGCGGGTACCCGAAATAGGGTTGATAAAGAATACTATGCGTCTTGGAGTTTTCATGCAATCCATGCAAAGGAAATGAAAAGCACCTTGCAAAAGGGTTGTAATAATGGTAAAACCATCTGTACCCGCTAAATTTGCCGTTTCTTTTACATATCCATGTCAGTTAGCGCTCCTACTTTACATACTCCTGCTGTTCGTTTTCCCGCGCAGGTATTATCGTTTATTTTTCATCCGCTGTTTATTCCCGGGGCTGTAGCAGCATGGCTGCTGTTTCAGCATCCCATTTATACGCTTTTACTCGAAGAACCCAACCGGGTAAGGCTTTTGGCCATGGTTCTGCTAAATACGATTCTATTCCCGGGGCTGATTGTAGTACTCCTTTGGCGCCTGGGTTTTACCAATGGCGTACAGCTTACCACCCAACGCGAACGAATTATTCCGCTCATCGTTAGCATCATCTTCTATTTCTGGGCATGGTATGTATCGCGTAACCTTGAAAATGTGCCTACGCCATTGGTGCAATGGTTATTGGGTGTGTTTTTGTGCAGTTGCGCGGCTATGTTTACCAATATCTTTTTTAAAATGAGCCTGCATACCCTCGGTATGGGTGGCATGGTAACTTTTGCCACGCTCATGATGGCATCCGATCCCTTTTGGCCGGTTTGGATATTACCGGTTGCACTTGTTGCCGCCGGGCTTACCGGTACGGCAAGACTGGCACGCGAAGCCCACGAACCCGGTGAAATATATGGCGGGTATTTGGCAGGCGCCATGTGCCAGGTAGCTGCGTGGTATATTGCTGGGTAGAGATATTGTGAGACGTTAGACCTGAAACGAAAGCTTTTCCCATCTAACGTTTGACATTTCACTTATTCATTGACTTTTCACGTTTGCCGTTTGTCGTTTCACGATTAAACAACCATCAAAGTAGTGCTTCGCGCACCTTTTTAGGCAGCGAATCCCGCACAAGGGTATAGCTGTGGAGTGTCCATTCCCTGATAAACGAATCGGACAAACTGCCATCCATTTCTAAGGTATTCCAGTGCTTTTTATTCATGTGAAAGCCGGGTGTTACCGCCGCATACCGCTCGCGCAAATCAACGGCAAGTTCGGGGTCGCATTTCAGGTTTACACTGGCAAAAAATGTTGTATCCGCAAGCGCGAAAATTTTTTCTGCTACCTTAAAAACAATGGTTTCTTCACCAAAGGGAAACCCTTCGGTAGTATGCGGCAAACTGAGACAATAATTTCGAAATGCTTCTAAATCCATGGGCCTAAGATAGAAAGATTCCCCAATACCTTTGCCACCATGGCATTTACCGATACCGACCTGCATTTTATGCAAATCGCCCTGCAGGAAGCCCAAAAAGCTTTTGACGAAGACGAAATACCTGTAGGTGCCATTGTCGTGCAAAACAACCGCATTATTGGCCGCGGACATAACCAAACCGAGCGGCTGAAGGATGTAACGGCACACGCTGAAATGATTGCCATTACCGGTGCATTTAATTACCTCGGGGCAAAATATTTGCCCGATGCCACGCTTTATGTAACCTTAGAACCCTGCCACATGTGTGCAGGTGCTTTATACTGGAGTAAAATCAGCCGAATCGTTTTTGGCGGATTGGATGAAAAACACGGCTACCGCAGGTTTTATGGCAATCAATCGCCCTTTCATCCAAAAACAGTGGTAGAACAAGGGCTGCTTGCCGACGAAGGCGCTGCGCTGATGAAAGCTTTTTTTAAGGGAAAGCGGAAGTGAAAGAAATAGATTTCAATTAGCCACACTTAATCCTACACGCTAATACTTCCTTATTCCTTATTTTTTATTAATTATTTCTATTTAATTAACCTTATTTCCACTGCTTCTCCTCATTTCGACACTGCATTGAACATCGCTTTCGTAAATTTGTCTTTGTATTTTTTAGAATCATTCGACTAAATTTTTAAAATTATGCCATTTACATTACCTGCGCTCCCCTACGCAACCAATGCGCTGGAGCCTTTTTTCGACACTGCAACCATGGAAATTCACCACGGAAAGCACCACAACGCTTATGTTACCAACCTGAATGCCGCTATTGCAGGAACCCCCAATGAGAACAAATCACTGGAAGAACTCGTAGCCAATGCAGGCGCTATCGGTGGTCCGGTACGTAATAACGGTGGCGGACACTGGAACCATACTTTCTTTTGGGAACAACTAGCTGTAAACGAAGGTGGCAAACCTTCCGGCGACCTTGCTGCAGCGATTGATGCCAAGTGGGGCAGTTTCGATGCTTTTAAAGATGAATTTAAGAAAGCCGGTACCGGTCGTTTTGGCAGTGGCTGGGCTTGGCTTATTGTAAAAGATGGTGGTCTTGCCATCAGCAGCACCCCTAACCAGGATAATCCGCTGATGGATGTTGCCGAAGTAAAAGGTGCACCCATTCTTGGATTAGATGTATGGGAACATGCTTACTACCTGAAATATCAGAACAAGCGCCCCGATTTTATTGACGCTTTCTGGAACGTGGTAAACTGGGATAAAGTAGCTGAACGCTACGCGGCGGCTAAGTAATACTTTTTTTGAACCACAAAGCCACAGCGGCACAAGGGTTCACAAGGCGGTTAATTTACAAATGGATTCCACCTTTGTGTTACTTCCTGTCTTTGTGACTTTGTGGTTCATTATTTAATTCATAAAAGCATTGACAAACTTCATTCCTATCTTTCCTTTGGGCATTGTTGTTTACCCCGGCGAACAACTGAACCTGCACATTTTTGAACCGCGCTACAAGCAATTAATTACGGAGTGCTTTACCGAAGACAGGCCCTTTGGCATACTTTCGGTGGTGGGCGAAAAAGTAACCGATTTTGGTACCGTTGTACGTGTGGCTGATGTAAAAGAAGTGTACGAAGATGGTAAAATGGACATTGTAACCCGCGGTGAGCAGGTTTTCCAGGTATTGGAACAAATTAAAGAAATACCTGACAAACTTTACAGCGGCGCCATTGTAACTTACCCCGAAAACGAAACCCGCTCCACCACCCGGCTAATGGCCAATATTGTTGAATCCATTTACGAACTGCACCGGCTCATTAAAGTGGAGAAAAAATTTGCCAAACCTGATAACGAACTTAACAGTTATGATGTGGCACACCATGCCGGGTTTACACTGGAACAGGAATTGGAACTCTTACAACTCATGCGTGAAGATCAGCGGCAGGAATACCTGAAAAGGCATTTACTTGCCATGATTGCTACCATACATCAAATACAATCGCTACAGGAAAAAGTGAAGCTGAACGGGCATTTCAGGGAGCTAAAGAGTTGGGGGTTATAGCTATTTTAGATTTAATGTTGCATTTGCCTGCTTATTTTAAAGGGATGGTAAATGTTTTTAATATCCATTTGTTACAAAATCCTTCATCCGGCAACTAATTAATACTAATCATCATTTTTCAAAATCAAACTTAAATGAATCTCAAATTCAAACTGCTTGCACTTTGTGTGCAGATTATTTCCTTATCATCTTTTGCCCAACAAAAAGGAAGATTTTCCATTGAAGCGAATTATGGTATACAAGCAAATTTTTTTGTAAATACCTACAATGAAAACACTCCTTTTGAAGCGTCATTTCTCAATAAAAATGTTATAGGATCAATTGGAGGATTAGGAATAAAATATCATTTCAATAATAAATCGGCACTTTCACTTGCTTACGATCGTTCTGCAAATACAAGGGAAATTAATTATAATGAAATTGTTAATGGTGTAGAATATTTTATAGATGATTTCAATATCCGGCATACCAATCAATTTTTTCAACTGGGTTACGAATATACTCTTGATACTAAAAAAACAAAATGGATTTTTTCAGGAGGTTTATTATATCTTTTATCGAATCAACAAGAAATAAATATTAGTGGAAGGCCTAGTGGAATATATATTAGGGAAAGAAATTATAAATCATATGGCCTTGAAGAAGGAGGTGCATTTATGGGCATTCAGCATGCTTGGTCAATAGATAAGCATTTCGATTTGGGGATCAGATCCAAAGTATTTTTCCTGGTTTCAACAGGGACCTTCGAAGCAATTACACTTACTCCCACCCTTACCTATCATTTCACGGGTAAGCAATAGTTACATTATCTTTTTACCGAACTGGAGCCATAGCAGTACCCCCGCTATGGCTCCTATTGCATCGGCTATAATATCTATCCCCTCAAAGCTGCGATATGCCACAAGGTGCAATTGAACATATTCCATTATGGTGCCGTATATAATTGCCATCAAGGCAACCACTGATATCTTAAAGTAAGTAGGTTGGGTTAGCGCATTCACTGCCAAAAAGGATAACACAGCAAACAACCCCACATGCACAATTTTATCAAAATTGGGTATGTTAACCAGGTTTGTTTTGGGAAGCGCATTACCGGGCATGGCCAATAATAAAGTGGTCAGCAAAAACCAACCAACTGCCAGCCATAATCTAGTTCGCGGCTGTGTAGTGAAACGCATGGTGTAAACAAATTTTTTCCGGTTATACTCCCAAAAAACTATTACCTATTTGGGTGGTGAAGGCAGCGTTTGCAACAAACTGTCGAACCGCGATTGCAGTACCTTGTTTTCTATCCTTGCTTCTGCACTCTTACTCCAAAAATAAAAGTTCAGCAAAATACTACCCATCAACAAAATGATGCATACCGCAATAGCGCCCCGCAGCCAGCGTATGGGACGCGGGGCACCCGTCACCTGTACAGGTGTCATATTTTTTTTCTCTTCCAATAGGTTTACAGTTATCAGGCTACCAGTTCTTCGTAAGCGGATGCGTCCATCAGCGCTTCAACCTCTTCAATGCTGTCAACTTCCATCTTAATCATCCAGCCTGCTTCGTAAGGGTCGTTATTTACCGATTCAGGCGCATCATTTAATCCTGCATTTACTTCCAGTATTTTACCTGCTACCGGTAAAAACAAATCGCTTACGGTTTTTACGGCTTCAACCGTTCCAAAAACCGCATTGGCTTCAAGGTGTTCACCTACGGTGTTTACGTCTACATACACAATATCACCCAGTTCACCCTGTGCAAAATCGGTGATACCTACAGTGGCTATATTACCTTCAAGGCTAATCCATTCGTGATCTTTGGTGTAGCGGAGGTTGGCAGGAAAATTCATAATTACTTTTATTTAATAATTTTTTGAAAGTTAGCAAAGATTTGGAAAAATAGGCTTTAAAAAAAACAGAATATCGCAAGAATGAAATCCATATCTTGACCGCCTATGCTCAAACGCAGTATTGGCAGGTGGGAAATGGTGCTTTTATTTATCAATGGCGTAATTGGCGCGGGCATTTTTGGCCTTCCATCAAAGGTGTATCAAATGGCCGGGGTGTATAGCATTGCTGCCTTGTTGCTTTGCATGCTCGCGGTTTTTGTTATTGTGTTGTGCTTTGCCGAAGTAAGCAGCCGTTTTCACGAAACCGGCGGGCCTTACCTATATGCGCTTGCTTCTTTTGGCCCCTTACCTGCTTTTCTTACCGGTTGGCTGCTGCTCATTACAAGATTTATCACCTACGCGGCACTTATAAACCTGCTTGTAACCTATCTCGGCGTTTTTTCGGAATGGTTTACACAACCATTGCCCCGCATTGCCTGCATCAGTGGCATTACGCTTTTACTGGCATGGATTAACCATATCGGAATTCGTAATACTACCCGCACCAATAATGTGCTCACGATTGGCAAGTTGCTGCCCCTGCTGCTGTTTATCGGTATTGGCTTCTTTTTTGTAGATGCTGAAAGGCTGCATTGGGAAAACGCCCCTACTTTCAAGGATTTATCATCTACGGTATTGCTTTGGATTTTTGCCTTTGGCGGTTTTGAGTCGGTGCTGGTAAATGCCGGCGAGGTAAAAGACCCGAGACGCACACTGCCATTTGCCCTGCTGATTGCCACTTTATGCATAGCAAGCATCTACATTCTTATTTTGCTGGTAAGCATCGGCACACTGCCAGGTTTAGCGGAATCAGATAAACCGCTTGCAGCAGCCGCTGGACTTTTTATGGGTAAATGGGGGGCGCTGCTGATTGGCGTAGGTGCTTGGGTTTCCATTACCGGCACGCTCAATGCTATCATGCTCGTAGGTTCGCGGCTTCCTTATGCCTTCAGTGTACAAGGTCAGTTTCCGGCTGTTTTTCAAAAAGTGCATGCGAAATATGCAACGCCCGTTTTATCACTTTGGGCCTTTGCAGCTGTAACATTGGTGGTATCGCTTAGCCAAAGTTTTATTGCCGCAGCTACGCTGAGTGCTATTACACGTGTAATGATTTATGGTATTATTTGTATTGCCCTTTTACGGCTTCGCCAAAAAGATACCGGCACCGAAACCTACCTGAAACTGCGATATGGAAAGGCGCTTGCCTGGATTGCGCTACCCATTGTTGCATGGTTACTCAGCAGCAGTAAGCAGCAGGAGATTATTTCCATCGCCATTGCGCTTGGGGTGGGATTGGTGATTTATGGGTTGGTTCCGGAGAACAGGAGGAAGGGGGAGTAACTTTAATTTCGTGGTTATATACGAAGGGCTGCACCCTTCGTTGGAGTGAATCGGCCCGTTGGGTCTTGGCCACTGCAGGCCCAACGGGCCGATTCGCCTAACTATAGGCTAAAGGCCTATGAACACTCTGATAACAACGGCCCCAAGTGGCGGCTCCCGATCGACACCCAAAATCGAAAGTTTCTATCGAATTTTGTGAATTCAATCGAAATTTTATATCGATATTTGTGAATTTAATCTAAAATTTATATCAATATTTGTGAATACAATCGAAAAAATAGGTATAATTTTGTGAATTCAATTTACCATGAGCGAAAAATCCATTCAAAGA
The DNA here is from genome assembly GCA_041740575.1 of Chitinophagaceae bacterium. GTDB lineage: Bacteria > Bacteroidota > Bacteroidia > Chitinophagales > Chitinophagaceae > Phnomibacter. Next base: position 31,489 of record JBGSLS010000014.1, read on the forward strand.
CATTTGGTAAAACGCATAAGAGAACGCCTTTTTAAAGGGAAGGCCATTCTGCTGTTTGGTCCAAGACAAGTAGGAAAAAGTACACTTTGCGAAAGTATTTTACAGGAATTTAACCAGCCATGGTTGTATCTGAATGGCGATGAATCGGATATTCGTAGTGAACTAACCAATACAACTTCTACAAGGCTAAAAAGCATTTTTGGGAACCATAAGATTGTATTTATTGATGAAGCACAGCGGATTCCTACCATTGGACTTACTTTGAAACTAATAACAGATCAGCTAAAAGATGTACAGGTAATTGCAACTGGTTCATCGGCGTTTGAACTAGCCAATCAGGCTAATGAGCCACTCACCGGACGCAAATATGAATTTTTTCTGTACCCGTTAAGTTTTGGCGAAATGGTTGACCACCATGGACTACTCACCGAAAAAAGACTGCTTGAACATAGGATGGTATATGGGTATTACCCGGAAATAGTAACTAAACAAGGTGAAGAAGGAGAACTACTAAAGTTACTTTCGGGCAGTTACCTGTACAAGGATTTGCTGATGCTGGAACAGGTAAAAAAACCAGTACTGATTGAAAAACTATTGAAAGCACTTGCCCTGCAACTAGGCAGCGAAGTAAATTACCATGAACTGAGCCAGGTAGTAGGCGCTGATAAAAACACCGTAGAAAAATACATTGACCTGCTGGAGAAGGCATTTGTGGTATTTCGTTTGCCTGGTTACAATAGAAATGTGCGTACAGAACTAAAAAAAGGAAAGAAAATCTATTTTTACGATTGTGGTATCCGCAATGCCATTCTAGGCAATTTCAATGGATTAACCAATCGTACGGATACAGGCGCTCTGTGGGAGAATTATTTTATTATGGAGCGTATTAAATACATGGCCAACCAGGGCATGGATGCCAAACACTATTTCTGGCGTACCATTACACAGCAGGAAATTGATTTTATAGAAGAAAGCGAAGGAAAAATAACTGCAATAGAGTGCAAATGGAATGAAAAAACCAGGGTTAGTTTTCCTTCAACTTTTAAAGACGCTTATCCTGAAGCAGATTTGCAAGTGGCGACACCACAGAACTTTGAACGGCTGTTGGGTTACTCATAAAATGCCTAATTACCATATGGCTTAGGCAGTAAAATCTTCGCACACCAAAGGATGCAGGCAGCATGCGGCGGATTCCGCCAAAATATAAAACCCCGTTGCGTATCTAAACACAACGGGGCTAAAATTATTTCACTTCTCAGGCATGGCTTGTATTAACACAAACCTTTCACCAACTAATGATGATGGTGATGCTGCTTTGCTAAAAACTCTTCCGCACTCACCGTTTCTTCTTTATACTGAACCTGTGTTTCGGCCCAGCTAAACAACTTTTCGGTAAGCAGGCGGTGGTAGTTTTCGTCGATGTATTTTTTATCCTGCATCATGCGGTCCACATAGCTGTCGAGCCATGCCATGCTTTCGTCAATGGTAGTTACACCCATGTAACTCATCATCTGTGTTTTGGCATACGCACGCAATTCTTCGGGAGCTACTTCAAGGCTGTGTTGCTTTATGAAATAGTCGCTGATCAATGTCCAGCGAAGTTGATTTTTAAACTGTGGGAATTCAGCTTCCGCTTCTTCAGCAGTCTTGGGCTTTTCGCCACCCTGCTGAATCCAGCGCTTCAAAAATTCTTCGGGTAATTCAAGGTTGGTATTATCGAGCAGGTAATGGTAAATTTCGTCCTGCACCTGTCCGCGTGCCTGGTTACGCCACTGGGTAGCAATATCTTCCTGCATGGCCTGCCTGAATTCGGCTTCGGTTGCAATAGCACGTCCGGGGAATACCTGGGTAAAAAATTCTTCGTTCAGTTCACGCTTTTCTACAAAACCAATTTTGGTAATGGTCATGCGGAAACGGAGTGATGCCGCTTCAGGATTATCTTTCTGGCCAAGGTCTTCACTAACCCAACTTAATTCTTTTTCTTCAAATGCATCACCCAATACAAAAGTCAGGGCATCTCCTACTTTCAGTCCCATCCACTGCGGACGCACGGCTTCAGAAAAATATTTTACCAGCAAGCTGTTGGTTTCGTGTGCCACGCCACCTTCTACATCATTGCCATCAGCATCTACCTGGGTAAACTGCAGGTTCAGCACGCAATCGTCAACGGTTACCGTTTCAGGCTCTTTCATGTTGCCAAAGCGGTTTTGAAGGCGTTCCACTTCCTCCTGTACCATTTCGTCGGTTACGTTTACGTTCATCCGCTTGATGGTAGCTTTTGCCAGGTCGGCGGGCACTACTTCTGGCTTCAGGCCAATTTCGAAGGTGAAACTTACTTCACCCGGCTGATTCATATTCAGGTTGCGAACTGTTTCGTTATTGGATTCGGTAGGCAATGGTTGTGCAAAAATCTCGGGGTTTTCCGCCGAAAGAAAGGCATTGATTTCCTTTTCCACCAAACGAAGCACTTCTTCCGAATAAATGGATGCACCGTACATTTTTTTTACCACACCTGCCGGAACCATACCCTTACGAAAGCCGGGAATGGTAGCCTGCTTGCTATAATTTTTCAGCGCTTTTTCAAAGCCGGGGTAATAATCTTCCTTTTGCAGGGTAACTATTATGTTGTCGGTAAGCGGTGCTACATTTTGCCTGGTTACTTGAGCCATTGTTGTATTACGTTTTTGTATAGTGGCAGATGAAACAAGGATGCTTATCCACCGATTCTCCCCAATTTGGGGGTGCAAAGGTAAGGGATATGGCAAAACGATCATACATTTTACCCGGATTAAAGCTTTTACAAAATCTTACCAACCCTAGTTGGCGGGAATTGGGGTAATTTGCAGGATTAGACCAACCATAGCATAAACCAATACCATGTCCGCTAAAATACTTTGGGTAGATGACGAAATAGACAGCCTGAAAAGCCAGTTACTTTTTTTAACCAATAAAGGATACGAAGTACACAGCCTTACCAATGGTTTCGATGCCATTGATTACGTACAGGAACATCCGGTAGATGTGGTACTGCTTGATGAAAGCATGCCCGGACTTACCGGTTTGGAAACGTTGGCAAAAATAAAATCCTTCAAACCCGGATTGCCGGTGGTGATGATTACCAAAAACGAGACCGAAAACCTGATGGAGGAAGCCATTGGCAGCCAGATAAGTGATTATTTGATAAAGCCGGTAAACCCCAACCAGGTATTGCTGAGCCTTAAGAAAATTCTCGACAATAAAAGGTTGGTTGGCGAAAAAACCACAAGTGCATATCAGCAGGATTTCCGCAACCTCTTTATGGCACTCAACAGCAGTCCTGACCACAAAGAGTGGCGTGATATTTACAAAAAACTGGTGTATTGGGAAATGGAAATGGACAAAAGTGATAGTCCCGAAATGCGTGAAGTTTTTCAAACCCAAAAGCAGGAGGCCAATACCGAATTCTTCAAGTTTGTAAGCCGCAACTATACCGATTGGGTAGATCCCAAAGCCAAGGATGCCCCGGTAATGAGCCATTCGCTTTTTATAGAAAAAGTGTTACCCGAAGTAAAGCCTGGAATAAGTACCTTTTTTATATTGATAGATAATCTCCGCCTCGATCAGTGGCGCGCTATTCAACCCATATTCAGCGAGCTTTTCAGGGTGGTGGAAGATGATACTTTTTTCTCCATCCTTCCTACCGCTACGCAATATGCCCGTAATGCGATTTTTGCAGGCATGTTACCGGTAGATATTGCCAAAAAGTTTCCCAACGAATGGAAATATGATGATGATGAGGGCGGCAAAAACAAAGAAGAAGAATTATTTATTGCAGCGCAATTAAAGCGGCTTGGTCGTGCCGATATAAAATATAGTTATACCAAAATAGTAACCAATGAAGCCGGCAACCAATTGGTAAACAATATTCACAACCTGCTGAATAACGATCTGAATATTATCGTTTACAATTTTGTAGATATGCTTAGTCATGCGCGTACCGAAATGGAAGTGCTGAAGGAACTTGCAAGTGATGAACGCAGCTACCGGAGCATCACCAAAAGCTGGTTTGAACATAGCCCACTATTTGATGCACTGAAAAGAATAGCTGACAAAAAGATACGGATTGTATTAGCTACCGACCATGGCACCATCCGTGTAAAGACCCCCGCTAAAGTTATTGGAGACCGCACCACCACTACCAACATCCGCTACAAGCATGGCCGTAACCTTAACTACGAAGCCAAAGATGTGCTCGCATTCCGCAACCCTGCCGAAGCCGGGCTGCCTTCTCCCAATATCAATTCATCCTATATTTTTGCCAGGGAAGATAAATTCCTTTGCTACCCCAATAATTACAATCATTTTGTAAACTACTATCGAAATACTTTTCAGCATGGCGGATTAAGTTTGGAGGAAATGATTGTGCCGGTTGTGGTGATGGAGCCGAAGTAGGGGCTGCAATCTTATTTGTGTTGTCAACAAGCACTACATAAACGAAACAACAAACCATAACTATGTTGTGCCTTGAATCCCATTGCTAATTGGAATAGTTATATGATTTAACTTTATGGCGTGAAATATTCTGACCACCAAATTACCACATTGATTAAAAAGGCCATTGCAACAGTTGACCCGGAGGCAGAGGTTATATTATTTGGTAGTCGGGCAAGAGGCGACGCTAAAGAAGATTCTGACTGGGATATTTTGGTTTTGGTAGAAAAAAATGTGGACAGTCTCCAATCACAGGCTCCCTATAGATCAGTTATTTTAGATGTCATGATGAAAACCGATCAGATTATTTCCACCTTTATCAGAAATAAAGTCAAATGGAATACCATTCATATTCAAGCACCATTATTTCACGAAATAAAAAAGGAAGGTTTGGTATTGTAAACCTGGTTAGATGAAAGACAACTATATCTTAAAAGCAGATACAACCTACAGGGAAGCTGAGTTATTACTTAAAAACAACTACCTGTTTGGAAGCGTAAGCCGTCTGTATTATGCTGCCTATTTTATTATTTCAGCCTATTTATACAACAATGGACGTAAACACACGACATAGCTACGTATTTGTGATGTCACTTTTTTCGCCTATAACATCTTATGCCAGTATTTCGTCAGCGGTAACGGATTCGGGCTGGTATTCTTTCCAGTTGTTTGGCAATAGTTCGTGCACACGGGTCATTGGGTAGTTTTTTATTTTCCCTATTACATCTTTGAGCCATTCATATGGATCAACATTGTTCATAGTGCAAGTGCCAATCAGGCTGTAGATAACAGCTAGGCGTTCGGCACCTTTATGGCTGCCAGCAAATAAGAAGTTCTTGCGGCCCAGGGCTACGGGGCGGATACTACGCTCCACCGGATTATTGTCGATCTTAAGTCTACCATCTTTAGTGTAGCAGCATAACTCCTGCCAGCGCTCAAGTGCATAACCAATGGCAGAAGATATATGAGATGATGGTAAATTATTTTTATACGTTTTTATCATCCATTCATTTAGCTCATTAAGTATTGGGACGGCCTTATCTTGCCGTATTTTGGCGATATCATTATAAGGTAACCCCTGATCCCTGCAATACCGCTCTATTTCATAAAGTACACCTATTTTTTGGAGTGCAAATTCTGCAGGTTCCTTATCATAAGGTGATGCATCGATAAACTTCCGCCGGGCATGCGCCCAGCAGCATACCTGAATAATATCCTTATCTTTTGATGCGATATTTTTATATACCTGCCAGCCATCTGTTTGCAGATAACCTTTAAATTCTTTCAAGGTGCCTTCGGTACATTTCTCACCACGCCCATGCTGGTAATCGAAAAATACCAGGTGTTTAATACTGTTTTGGTAACACCACAAAAAGCCTGAATGAATATTTTTATGCTTTTGGTTCTCTTTGCCTAACAGCACTTTCAATCCTGTTTCATCTGCGTGGATATAAGATGATGCAAGTACTTCCTTTTTAAGCATGATGTATAAGGGAGTAATCAGGTCAATAGTTTTTGCATTCAGGTCAACAATAGTATTATATGGTAGTGCAAGACCATTGCGGTTAAACCTTCTTGCCTGGCGAAACAAAGGAAGATGATCACAATATTTATCAACCAAAATAGTGGCAAGCAAACTTGCACCAGCAAGGCATTTAAACAAAGGCCTTTCTGGGGCGGGCGCTGCAATTATAAGCGTCTTATCAGCATCATGGATGCATGGAACTTTGTACTTAGGGATAATAACCACCTTTACAAAAGCTTTACCTGGTGTATGTTCAAGCGTTTCATGCTTTTCTTCGCCAATCTTTACAGCACCCTCGGGTATATTGTCCGGTTCTCTTGTTTCATAAACATGAGGCAGGTCTTTCATATATGCACCCAGTTCGTTTAGTTCTCTTTTGTTGGTGCCTTTTGTTTTAGTATAACTAATTTTTTTTGCGTCACCTAACTTACAGCTGGGTGTATCTGAAGTATCAACAGGCAGCTCAAGATTAAGCTGAGAAGGGTTGGAAAGATGACGCTCGCCTTTTTTACCGAAGATCATTTGTGTGAACTTTTTAAGCTGAAGTTGTAGTTTCAGCAGTTCATTCTTATATTCATCTTTCTGCTTTTTCAGCAATGCATTCTCCGCTAGCAAATGTTCATTTTCGCTTATCAGCTGTTCAGTAAAAGATGGAGAATATATAGTAGTTGCTGCATTCATACTTGCTGTAATGAATGCTCTAAATTAAAAAACAAACAAGATATATGGCAAATAATATCACTGCATTTTTTCCATACTATGTGAATAACGAATGCGGTATTTTACCTTGTTAAGTGATACGCCTTTTAAGATAAACAGCAACTCGTTATCGGTAATAAGTACTGATGCTTTTTTCTCATCATACACCGGCATTTCAAACGTACCTTTCTCAAGATGTTTATAAAATATAGCAAAGCCGTCACCTTCAAAACGAAGCAGTTTTACAGCATTACGACGTCTGCTGAAAAATATATAAATATCTCCGTTGAGTACATCGCATTGCATATGATACTTTACGATAGCAGCAAGCCCATGAAAACTTTTACGCATATCCGTATTGCCACTATACACCAGGTAGCGATATTTGTCAGAAAGGTGTATCATGGCTTAAGAAGGGCTTTAATGTAGGCAGGCTCAACTGGACGGAACAACCGAACGGAATACTGGTTCTGAAATTCTATTTCAGCAAAAATTTCGGGTGTTCGTTCATTGTTTGATAAATGCACAGGCATAAAACCGGTTTGCACATCTTTATCAGTGTACTTTTTGCGCCAATGGTAAAATAGCGCCCTTGAAATTTTTTGCGCACTGCAAAAATCATTTACACTCAAATGGCTGTTTGCCTGCTCGGTGAGTATTGACTTTATTTCTGCTGCTGACCTTCTATGGATGGATGGCTTATTATTTAGTTCCATGTATAAAATTTAAATAAGCCAAAAATACAATCACTACCAGGGTACTAACAATACGCGCTATCTCGGGTGTTTACGCTCAGCCGGTGATGAATGAATCATAATGGTTACTACAAGTATACAATCATTTGACGAAAGTAATAATAGTGCACCCAAAAACGTAGGGACAAGTAACAGGGCTACCGGTTATCTAATACGGTTTCTTATGCTATCTCTTTTCGGCGCAATATCCTTCTTACATCAGGAAAGGATAACGTGTGCTGTTGGTGGAAAACACCAGCGGCATCTCTGGGCAAGTCTTGGGATGGAACTCCAACAATGGCTAAAAGATTCGTTTCATTGTTTGGCCTGCGGCCGCAACGAAACGCTTGTTATTGTGCCTGGTTTATTTAATTACTCCATAATTTGTCCGAAGCATTTATGTATCTCAAATCCTCCATCTCTTTTTTCCATTTTTCAGAAATGTATTTACTCATTTGTATTCTTGAGTCCACTTTTTGAAACACAGGATTAATTATCCACATTGGTTGTGAGGACCAGTCAGAATTTATATAGCTAAAAGCTTTTATTACGTCTGAATTATCTTTTGTGGTTCTAAAAAATGGAACAAACCATTTTTCCCATATAATTTCTTGTAATTCTTTGTTTTTTAGATCACTACTAAAGTACAAATTGTCTGTTTGTCTTACTGGAGTAGCCTCAGCAATAAATACTGGCTTGCTATGAATTCTTGCAAAAGTCAACATTTCCTGATCTGGTTGTCCAAAATATGAGTAACCAACCCAATCAACTATATCATCTCCAGGATACCACTCTTCTAAAGTTTTTTGATTAGAGCCATTACCTTTCGATTGCCAAACTAATGCTACATTCTCTACTTGATGATCATTTAAAATTGAATGTATTCTTTTCCAACACATTAAATAGTGTTCCTTTTTATAGTGATTCCAATCCCAACCATCAAACTCATAACCTATTCTTAAGAATATAGGGCGTTTAGTTGACTTAATCCATAGTGCTAATTCTTTAATTAAATGGTCACATTTGCCTTTAGCAACATTTTTCTCATTATTTACGAATCAATGTCGTTTACTTAAGCGAAAATAAGGTGTGTGGATAATAAAGTTCTTTGACAACTAATATAAATCATTGGTGGTTTTTACTTTTACAGGGTTATGGGGGCATATTTAATTTAGAAAGCCCTTTAAAGAGTGAAG
>JBGSLS010000015.1:0-21661 GCA_041740575.1 Chitinophagaceae bacterium
TCAGCACCACAACTTTTGATTGCAGCACCATCAGGTGGTTTGCAAACGCTGTCTGCAAAGCGTATGCGATGGGCCTACCATCATCTCTTATTCAGCATTTAAAGAACTATCCATTTCTTTAATTCGTGACACACCCAACAAGGGCATCTTCGCGGGAAGATTTCGTGACAGTAAATCCACAGTTACTCGCAACTTTCATCAAGAAAGAATTTCAGGTAGGAGCGGTCACCCCTTCCCCTTTTTCACTACCACCGCCTTCTTTATATAATCCATCTCCGCATACTTCTCTTTAAAAAAAGGTATCGCATCTTTACCCTTCGGCTGGTTGCGTCTCGGGGCATCTTCGTAAGGAAAAAATTTGAGTACTACATCCATGCCGCTTGTTACTTTGGCCAAAACAGGAAAGCCGGGTACACCTCTTGTTTGGCCCGATGTATCGAGTTTTGCATTATCGGCGAGATTGATATAAAACTGTGTGCCGCGGGTGTTTTTGCCGGCACGGGCAAATGAGAGCGTGCCGGAAGTATTGCCGGTAATCACGGGTTCATCAGGCAGTTCTACTTTATTCCAGGGGGCAGTTTTTACCGAATCGAGCAAACCAAACTGTGCCACAAAACCGGGCACTACGCGGTAAATAGGCACATCGGTAAAATAACCGCGTTTGATGAGTTGATAAAGTCTGTCCACCCCGGCGGGCGACCATGCGCGATGGGCTTCAATGGTAAAATTGCCATCGGTCGTTTCGAACATAGCCGTAAATTGAGCAGGTGCTTTTTGCTTTGTCCAGCTCGATTTAAACTTCGAAGAGCTGCAGGAGGCGAGAAAGGCGATAGTAATAAAAAAGAAGGCAATTCGCATGATGAATAGAAATTGGATGTATAATATTAAAGTGTTTTGGCTATGCCCTGCAAAAATTCTCCAAAAAGCCATGTAACCGCAGAGAAATGAAGGCGCATGTTTGCTTTATCGCGCAAAGAGACGAAGGCTGGCGCATGATTTTTTTTATCACGCAAAGACGCAGCGCCGCAAAGGGCTGGCGCATTTACAATTCAATTTTGGCGCAAACTTTAAGCTCAGGCATGAATGCCGACGAAAACCAGAAGCCCCGGCATAAATGCCAGCGCTGGTAATCGGTCGCCCCTAACGGGGCTTGGGGACTATCAAAAACAATCTATTTATTGTCCATTACCCTTCGCGTGCTTTGCGAAACTCTTCTTCTCTTTGCGGTTAAATGTTCCGGCATTTTTAACAACATCATCTACCCATACACATTTTCAGTATTTTTCCAGCCTGAATAAAGGGATATAAACCTGGGGTGATATGAAATTAAAATGGATTGCCGGATTACTGCTGCTTACAACCTGCGTACTCATCATATTTGAATGCTGCAAACCGGGTACACCGGCTGCGGCAGCAACCAATGCATTTACAGGCAATGCATCCTGCCAAAGCTGCCATGCAAAGGAACATGGCGAGTGGACACAATCGCACCACTACATGGCTATGCTGCCCGCAAGTGACAGCAATGTGTTTGGCGATTTTAATGATGCCGTTTTTACCGCCGATGGTGTTACCTCTCGGTTTTTTAAGCGGGATGGCAAGTTTATCATTAACACCGAAGATGAAACGGGTGCGAACCGCGATTTTGAAGTGAAATATATCTTTGGGTTTACCCCGCTGCAACAATACCTGGTTGAATTCCCCGGCGGGCGCATGCAGGTGCCGCGGGTAAGCTGGGATGCTATGGCCAAAAAATGGTTTCACCAGTATGCAGGGGAAAAAATGCCGCATGGCGATTGGCTGCACTGGACCGGCAATGCACAAAACTGGAATACCATGTGTGCAAGCTGCCATAGCACCAATGTAAACAAGGGCTACGATGAAAATACCGATACTTACCATACCACTTACAACGATATCAATGTAAGCTGCGAAAGCTGCCACGGACCGGGCAAAAGCCATATTGACTATGTAAATGGCAGCGATTACAAAGATGGTAAAAAAAAGGCGGGTTCCTTATTAATGTTGTACAAAGCTTCGGGGCAAATGGCTGAGGTAAATTTGTGTGGCTATTGCCATGCACGCCGTTCGGATATAACCGGCAATCCTTTTCCCGGTAAGGAAGTAATGGATGATTATATACCGGAATTGCCAAGCACCGATTTCTTTTATGCCGATGGGCAAATAGATGATGAAGACTATAATTACACATCGTTTTTACAAAGTAAAATGTTTCATAGGGGTGTGCAGTGCAGCAGTTGCCACAACCCGCATAGCGGTAAACTTAAGCTGGATGGCCCTACGGTGTGCAGCCAATGTCATGTACCTGCTACCTATGAAAGCGAAGCGCATACGCTGCATAAGGTGGGCACGGTTGGGGTAAACTGTATCAGTTGCCACATGCCCACCAAAGTGTATATGGGCAACGATCCGCGGCACGATCACAGCTTCCGGGTTCCACGCCCCGATCTTACCGCCAAATATGGTACGCCCAACACCTGCAACAGTTGCCATAAGGATAAAAGCGCCGAATGGGCTGCAACCGCTTTAGAAAATCATTTTGGCCGCAAGCCGGGCTACCATTTTTCGGAAGATCTTGTACCCGGCAGCCAAATGAATGCGGCGAGCGAAGCGCATCTTGGCAAATTAGCCGGCGATAGTGCTGTCCCCAATATTGTACGCGCCACTACGCTTCGGTACCTGGGTCAATTACCCACTGCCAATGCGGGCAATAAACTGGCAGCCTATTTGCGCGATAGCAGTGCACTGGTTCGCTATACGGCATTGAAAGGTTTACGCAATTTTCCACCCCAATTTTGGCAAACCGCAGCGGCACCTTTGCTAAGCGATAAAGTGCGGGCCGTTCGTATAGCAGCCGCTGATTTATTTATCGGCCTGCCTGCCAACCAAATGCAGCAGGAAACCACAGATGCGTTTACCAAAGCCAAAGCAGAACTCAATCGTTTCATCCATTATCAAACCGATTTTGCCCAGGGCAATTTGCAGGCAGGTGATTATTACCAACGACTGAACGATTTGGCCAATGCTGAAAAATATTATATGCGTGCCATTCTTAAGGATAGTCAACTGGTAAATGCAAGGGTAAACTATGCAGCAACACTCAATGCAAATGGGAAAAATGCCGAAGCGCTGAAGCAACTGGAAACCGCATCGCGCATTGAAAAAAACAGCGACCATATTTTTTACACGCTTGGATTACTCTACGCTGAAATGGGCGATTTGAAAAAAGCAAGCGATGCATTCAGACAGGCATTAACCATCAATCCAAATAATATTAGGGTACTATACAATTATGGGTTATTGCTAAACCAAAATGGAAACAACACCGATGCTGAAAAGTTATTCAAACAGGCACTTACAACGGATCCGCAAAACGGAGATGTATTGAATGCGCTTACCATTTTATACCTTCAACAACAGGATAGAACAAAGGCGACAGCCACCGGAAAACTGCTCAAACAATATCATGGTAACAATCCGGCTTACAGGGATTTATTGGGAAGAATGGGTTTGTAAAAAAAGATGCGTGGGAAATAATGAAACAATAAAAAACTAAACTGCCAGCAGTGGTTGTAAAGCAGATATTTGTAAACTTAACAGCATCTTCATGAAGATTATTTGTTTTCTAACAGTATTAATTATACAAGGATTTTTATTTGCCCAACATAAACCTTACCCCGATAATCCGGTATTTCCGTTTTCGTGGAATAAGCCTGGCCCGCAGCCGGACAGGGTTTGCCTCACTTTTAGCGGTAACCCTGCCACACAGCAAAGTGTAACCTGGCGTACCGATACTTCGGTAAAAAAAGCAATGGCACAAATAACCATTGCCCATGAAGCACCCATGCTGCGTAAAACCGCAAATGATATCAATGCAAAAACCACCACATTTGATGGTACGGCTATTCGTGGCGCCGACATCCTGGCCAATTATCATTCGGTAACCTTTGGCAACTTGCAGCCCGACAAATTATATGCCTATCGTGTAGGCGATGGAACCTACTGGAGCGAATGGTTTCAGTTTCGTACCGCATCTGCCACGCCGAAGCCTTTTTCTTTTTTATATGTGGGCGATGCCCAAAATTATGTGCTTGAGCTATGGTCGCGTTTAATACGTGCAGGCTTTTCCAAAGCGCCTGAAGCCCGTTTTATTATTCACGCCGGCGACCTGATAAACAATGCACATAACGACCGGCAATGGCATGAATGGTTTTCGGCACAGGGATGGATGGCAGGCATGATACCATCGGTACCTGTAACCGGAAATCACGAGTATAGCCGCCATGCACTTGCTGATACCACCGACCGTAGCACTTATTTATCCGTACAATGGAAGCACCAATTTACACTGCCGGAAAATGGTATTGCAGCCTTGCCCGAAACCAATTATTATTACGATTACCAGGGGGCAAGATTTATTATTATGAATTCTAACCTGTTGCTGCAAGAACAAACACCATGGCTGGAAGAAACCATTAAAAACAATCCCGGCAAATGGACCATTATGGTGCACCATCACCCGGTATTTTCAACCGCCGCCAACAGAGATAATGCGGAATTGCGCAATTTGTGGAAACCTATCTATGACAAGTATAATGTGGATCTCGTGCTTCAGGGTCACGACCATACTTATGCACGCGGACAGGCAGGCCCGGGTTTTTCAAACGAAATGAGCGGCGTAAATACCCGCGATCCTGAAAAGGGTACGATGTATGTAGTAAGCGTAAGCGGTGGTAAAATGTATGATTTCAGCCCCGATATATGGGATAAAAATGGGGCTTCCGTTGAAAGGATGGCAGAAAATACCCAACTGTTCCAGGTTATACATATCGACGGAAACACACTTAAGTATAAAGCCTACACAACAACAGGTATGCTTTACGATGCTTTTGAATTGCAAAAAGCCAAAACCAAGGGGAAGCCCAATAAGTTTAAGGAACTACAGCCTGCCTTCGGCGAACGAAAGCATAACAATACACAACCACCTTACTGATGGCATGCATAATATTTTATTATTCTTTCGTATCGCGTGCTTGCTCTGGTTTGCAACTTAAAAACATAGTATTGAATGCTAATATAAAAATTTTTGGAATTTCGTATGCCGGCTTTCAGCCTACTACCAAATGTCGAATCTGCCTCTTCAAAGAGTGTTGAGACTAACCACCCATCTCAGCTCCCATGTTTTTAGCTGCCAAAAAAATCGATAGATCACCGACCCCAGCGGGGTCAAATATTTGTAGCTTCCAAATAATCAGAAAGATCAACGACCCCAGCGGGGTCGAACATATCTTACACATTGGTGCTTTTGCAAATACAATATAATGAACCCTAACTTTTGGATTTCTTTTTAGCGTAGTTATTATTATTCGACCCCGCTGGGGTCGGTTAGTTAAATGGTTAGTTCTTTTTACAAACATGCGACCCCGCTGGGGTCAAGGGCTAACAGCCATTTAGCCTTATAGGCTAGGCAATGATTTTCTGCTTGTTTAAAAAGCCAACCTTACGGCAAGGCCACCCCTGCCTGCCTGAAACTCCGTGCCGGGCGTAATAAATTCATAAGCAGGCTGCCAATCGAGCGAAATATTTAAAGGTAACTTTACAAACTTGTAATCGAGACCGGCAACCGCATCAAGACCAAACATAGCACCATCTACTTCCCCTTTATCATAATAGCCGCCATGTGCACCACCGCCGATATACCATTTTAAATTGCGGCTTGCCGTAAGATCTCCATGAAACTCGTACAGTGCCGTAAGACGAAATCCATCATCGAAATCGCCAAGCATTTCAAAAGCCCTGTTTTTTTTACCTGAAAAGAGTTTTAATGAAACGGCAAAAGGGGCATATTTTACACCAATGGCTGTTTTATAGGTAGGCTTGTCCCTGACATCATTTTTTTGTGCCAGAGCCGAAACACTCATAAACATCATACCTAATGCTAAAAGACAAAAGCCCCGAAATAACTTGTTTAATTGCATAATTTGGATTTAAAGTTCAAATTTGACAAAAAATCAGCCGTTACCTGCGTTGAATGCGTTTCATTTTAATAATTCAATACAAAACAAAACGATTATTTATGGTTTTTTTGGCTCCCCAGCGCTTTTGAGATTCCTATGCCAATGGTCCATGTATCATAAGCATCCCAGCGGAAATCGTATTGCAGCGCGCCAAACACTTCCCAGCCTTTCGTAATGGGTACGCCAAATTCCACGGCAGCACGGTTTAAAAAGTAATTTTCTTCTTTAGCAAATTCGCCACCCACACCAAGCCCAAAACTCCGGTGATGTGTAAGTTTATAGAAAGCCATCAGGGCAGGTGCAATGGGTTTTGATCGCTCCACTACTTCCTCCTCGCCTCCGCCTTCCAGGTTTTTCTCAACAAAAAAAAGTTTCTACAATCAAATCTGTATGCAACCCCACCATCCATTTGGGTGCAAACTGAAAATTGTAATCAATACCCCAAATGGGTAATACCAGCGCATTTAAATTGCCATTGGCATCCACACCTTCAAAAACACGGGCATGGCCTATGGCAAGCCCAACGGAATGGGTAGGCTTGAAGGGAGCGTGCGGGGTGGATCCGGCATGTTCCTCCGCCAACGTTGTATGGGTTAAAAAGCAACCCACCAGTACCAGGAAACAACAAATAGATTGAGTGGATTTATTGTCATTGTTTATTATTGCCACTGCTGTTAATTTATTGGGGTTATGTGATGCCATCCCTATTCAAAAGCAAATATTTTTTTGAAATCATTTTTCATATCCACCACCATCCAATTTTTTTCTTTGGCTTCCACCAATGCTGTTTCGAGATGGCCGCTCAGGGTTTTTACATCGTAAGCATACTCGCGGATACTATCTGTATGGTACAAAATCACACACATGCTTTTGTATTTCGAGCCCGAAGTGTATTGCATCATGGCCTGATCGCCATCGCTGTTGCCCCCACAAAACACCGGCACTTTACCAATAAACCGATGAATGGCAACCGGTTTGCCTTCCTTATCATCCACATATACAGCACCTGCCTTTTTTGTAATCATGGGTTTGCCATCTACCACTGCATAGCTGGCATCGCCATAGCTGCCAATTACCTGGAAGGATGGAATGCCATAGGCTTCCTGGCTCCAAACCCGCATAAAATCGGCCCCACCACCGCTTACAATAAAGGTGGTAAAACCATGAGCGCGCAGGTAGGCAAGCAATTCCACCATAGGTTGATAAATAACTTCTTTATACAGCTTTTTGAATTTCCGGTCACGTGCTGTATCAATCCAGTTTCGCACAGCAGCATTAAATGCATCTTCGCTCATGCCGTTATGGCTGGCATTCATCATGTTAAAAAGTCCTTTCATTCCTGCCTTTTTTAATGGCTCCATATCGCCTGCAATGGCTCCTTTCAATACCGGGTCCTTCTGCCATTCGGGATGTTGCGGTGCAATTGCGCGCAAATTATCCAGGGCAAATACTAACTGGCTGGGAATGGGTTGCTCGGGCCAAAGGGTTCCGTCATTGTCAAATACGGCTATCCTGTCTTCAACCGGTATAAAATCGGGGGAACTGGTATCAGTTACCTGTTTCACCCAGTCTTTCAGGCGACTTGCAGGGGTATCAGCCCAGGAAGTTAGTTCCGACCCTAAAGTTTCAACAGTAGCGGTTGGATTTGCCGCCTCCCTGCAAGCTGGTAAAATTGCAAGACATGCAACAAAACAAGCCAAGCCTATAAATAGGGAGCCATTGGTTTTGACCCTTGAAATTTTCGATTCGTCTGAATGTTGCTGAACTGAATGCATATAGTGTTTAGATTTTATTGAAAGTACTTGATTACAAAAGCAAAAGGAACCCAAAAAGGGTGAAAATGGGTTACAGACACCGAAGCAATTGTAACGATTTGGCCAAATTGATACAAAGAATAAAAAATCGCAGTAGTATATGCAAGCACACACTACTGCGATTGTGAAATTAAGAAACTAAAGAACCAATTTTTACTCCTTTGCAAAAGCCCTTGCAGCTTCCCTTTCTAAATCCAAATACTGCTCTTTACCCGTGCTTACAGTTACAAATTTTATGGTTCCACCCTTAAATTCACCGGGCGAATTATATAATTTGCTTACAGGGTCACCACTATCAAAACCTACACAAAGGCCGTCTCCTACCAGGGTGAATTTACCTACCTGTGCTGTCATGGGGCTTGTGGCTACTTGCTTATCATTAATATACAATTTGGCAGTGCCTATCGACTCTCCATGTGCGCCTGCTTTTTCTTTATTAAACTCCATACCAAAAATGTATTTACCCGGTTTTACGGCAGCAGATACCATCTGCTGTTGCATAATACCCAGGAAATTATATACATAATACAATTTATGGTCTTTAATAAACAGCGAGTGGCCGCCAAAGCGGGAGCCATGGGCAAATATGACGCCGGAAGCATTGGCGGTAACTTCTACATTCGCAATAATCTTATACGACTTGCCTCTTATGCTAACGGCTACTGCCTCGGGTACAGAACTTGCATGCGGGTAATAGGTATAACTATCTTTTGCCACTTCTTCCGTAGGACGCTCAATATTTAAAATTTGTGTTGCAGTACGGTCATCCAACGGCAAGGCATTATTTTTCTTTGCTTCTTCCATGTATAATTTCTTCAACGCTTCCAATTTTTCAGGATGCTCCTTTGCGAGGTCTTTTGACTCAGAACGGTCAACATCTACATGGTATAGTTCCCATTTATCCTGGTCAAATTTGCCTTTATCTGTCAGTGGCGCATGCACAGCAACAGCTTTCCACCCATCCTGCCAAATGGCACGTGTACCCAGCATGGTATAATACTGCACATGTTTTTGGGTAGGATCATCCGGTTTGGCATCGAAGGAATATTTCATAGAAACACCCGATAAAGGATATTGCTCAACGCCCCTGTACACTTTTGGCATTTCAACACCAACGATTTCAAGAATGGTGGGCACAATATCAACCGCATGGTGGTATTGGTTACGCACTTCACCACGCGCTTTGATACCTTTTGGCCAGGTAATGGTCAATGGGCATTCGGTACCGCCGGCGTAGTTTGAATAGCGCTTGAACATTTTGAAAGGCGTTGACAGCGCTGCCGCCCATCCTGTTGGATAATGTTCATAGGTATTTGGGCCACCCAATTCATCAATCAACTTCATGTTTTCTGAAAGCTCATCAGGAAATCCATTAAAAAATTTATTCTCGTTTACCGAACCGCTTGGGCTGCCTTCACCTGAAGCACCGTTGTCGGATGCATACATAATGATGGTATTTTCATACTGCTCGGTTGCCTTCAGGTGGTCAATAATACGGCCTATCTGGGCATCGGTATATTCAGAAAATGCAGCATACACTTCGCAAAGGCGGGAGAATAATTTCTTTTCATCGGGGCTAAGCGAATCCCATGGGCGAACAAAATCTCCCGGAGCTTCCTGGTCTTTAGGCATGGGGTTAAATTCGGTAAGCGTAGTACCTTTTGGCAAAATCCCCTTTTCAATCATGCGGGGTAATACCCATTTGCGGTAGGCATCATAGCCATCATCAAATTTGCCCTTGTATTTGGCAATATAATCTTTTGGCGCCTGGTGTGGTGCATGGTTGGCACCCGGGCAATACCACATATACCAGGGTTTACTGGGATTAGCCGATTTTTGGTCACTGATCATTTTGATGGCCTGGTCGGCAAGATCTTTTGAAAGATGGTAACCTTCTTCCGGCCCGTAAGGTTGCTCAATGGCATGGTTATCTTCGGTAAGATCGGGGTAAAACTGGTTGGTTTCGCCACCAATAAACCCATAAAAACGGTCGTAACCCTGCTGCAGCGGCCACTGGCTTTTATTGGCCCCGGCCGAAAGGTCGGTTTCAGGCACGTTGTGGTCTTTTCCCAGCCAAAAAGTGCTCCAGCCATTATCATTCAAAATCTGCGCCATGGTAGCCGCCTGGGGCGGTAATTGACAGCTATATCCCGGAAAACCATTGGCTCCCTCTGTAATGGCCCCCATTCCGTTCAGGTTATGGTTGCGGCCTGTATTAATGCAGGAACGGGTTGGCGAACATAACGCCACGGTATGCCACTGTGTATAGGTTAACCCGTCTGCCGCAAGGGCATCCATGGTAGGCATACTAATTCGGCCACCATAAGGCGACCAAGCGGCCAAACCTGTATCATCGTAAAGGATGAAAAGAATATTTGGAGCTCCTTCGGGTGCTTTTTTGCGGATGTAAGGTGCCCAGTCAGCTTTTGAATCCCTCACATCAAGTTGAATATCCCCTTTAAAGGTTAAACCGTCACTTTCGGCGGTTGATTCCGTTTGCGATTGATTACATGATGCCAGCAACATAATAAGGGTGGCACCCATTAACCATTTAAAGTTTAAGACACTTCTTTTCATTATGTAAGTTGTTTTTTAAAAATTGGATTTTATCCGTTCTGTAAGTTTTCACCAATCATTTCATTCATTGGCCCTGTTAACCGGTTTACCCTTGTAAAGTAAATGGATTCAGGAACGGAAAAACAAAGTTTTGACAGGGTTGAGGTTACTTATTTACGATTTGTAACCTACACTCGGCTGTTATACCCATTTATTTGGCGCCTTGTTGTAAAAAAAGGTCCATTTGCCGGATTGGGGGTTGTAAAACCGGGAACAGTAAGTTAAGCTATCCTACCCTGTATCTGCCAAATCAAGTTTAAAGTATTCAGAAGGATTCATCCCCGTTTGCTTTTGTACGACCCTAAAAAATGTGATCCGCGAAGTGAAACCTGCTTCAAGTGCAATACCTTCCAATGTCAGATGCCCAAGTTTTTCATTACTTAGCCTTTCTTTTATATATTCTAACCTGAACTGGTTGATGTAATCATTGAAACGGACATTAAGGATATTATTAAGCAGGTATGAAATATGATGTTGAGGCACTTTTAAATCATTCGAAAGATCGTTTATGGAATATCTTTTACGTAAAAAGGGTTTCTCTTCCTCCATCAACTGGGCAAGAATACTCATATACTCATCATATTTTGATTGGCTAAATTTTGTGGAACCCTTTTTAGCTTCATTTAAATCTAAACCCGCTTTGTCAATTTCAGGAAATTCAGCCAGGGGAAAATCATTGGCATCTGTGGCTCCAATACCGCCTGCCGGAACAGCATTTTCAGCCGGAAGCCTGGTACCCATAGATGAATCAGCATTACCCCCGTCCCGTTCCTTACGAATAACCCTCAACATGGCAACCATTTTTTCAAGTTTTGGCATACCAAAAAGTATGGAAGGTTTGAGCAGCAAATAAAACCCTGCTATTATTTGAGTACCTGCCATTGTTATAAAAAGAAAAATTGACCTTGAAGTGATATTAATTCCCGTATTAATAAATGTAAAAACAAGTGCTGATGAAAACAACAGAATCATACTTGCAAACACCCAAAGCCATTGCATCATTTCAGGATACACAAACCTGCTCAACCTGCGCTTTTTTGTAGATTTCCAAAGCATAAATATTATCACCAGTGCATATATAACTCCCTGAAAACCGCGTAATAAATTATGCATATATTCCGGCAGCAAGCCTTCACTATGTGCCACTGTACCCAGGGGATTTAGGCTATCTTCCAGAATTTTCGCCATCTTAAATTCATTAGAACTCAGGTAATATGGCATCATTTCCCCAAGATGAAGGAATGCAGGTATGGCATGAAGCCAGTCTGTTTTACGGGCATGCCGCTCATCGAACAAAACCATGCGGACATAAATATAGGCGGATGGAAAAAGAAAATAATAAAGTGGGCTTGGCAACCGGTAGAGCCAGGGTATTTGAATGATAAATTTGCCTAAAATCATGAAACTCATGAATAATACCATGCTCATGGTAAAGAGGAAATACACCAAAAACCGGTTTGCAGGAGAACGCCCATCATGGGATGATAGCAGGACAATAGATGATAAAAGGGTGCAAAAAAAACCTATAGCAAAAAGAGCGGTTTCTATGATCAAAAAACTGGAATTCATGAAGGTGAAACAAATCTAATACTATTCTGCAACAAAGCAAAAATTTCACCATTCGTTTTACAAAATCAGGAATTTACTTAACTGATTTCGCTGAATTTAATAAATCCTGCAACAAAAAAGACTACCGTTTTATGTTTCTCGCGTCATTTAAACCACCACAAAAAAATGTACTAAAATGCAAACCGTCAATTCTGCTAAATACTTATCATAAATGGTGCTATTGCCAAAAAATCAGAATAAAATCCGAAAATTCCCTTTTTTTATTGTTCCCCTGCCATCAATGTTTTCATCAATTCCGAAAAATCAAATGTTGCTGCCTTTTGTACCGGAGGGAATTCAATTAAAGTTTTAATGTGCTCATTTAAGAGTTCCTGTACAGGCTCGTTCAAAAATTGCTTGCGCTGTAACATATCTGACCGGTCTGTTAAGTTATCAAAGCTTTCAAAAGGATCGAAAGTTAGATTATAAAATATAGGAAATTTTTCCTTTACGTATGGAGCATAATAATTCTCACTGGTTTGGAAATTTAATTTCCATTGATTGATTCTAACGGCTCTAATGTCAGATTCGTGATAGTAAATAAAATTATTTCTACTGCTTTTTTCTTTTTTTCCTAACCAATAATCCAAATTATTCACTCCGTCAATGTATTGCTTGCGGTCTTTTTTCATTTGTTCTGCTACGTTTGGATTACCGGCTGCTGCAGCAAGTGTTGTAAAAATATCCATGTGTGCCTGAATACCGCTTAAAATTTGTCCTTTAGGAATATGATTCTTCCACATAACCATCATGGGAACCCTAACCCCTCCTTCGTAAGTGGTCATTTTTTCGCCTCTAAAAGGGGTTGTTCCACCGTGTGCACGAGCACTATGTTCCGGTCCATTGTCTGTAGAGTAAACAACGATTGTATTTTCCAATAAACCCATTTTCTCCAATTCATCCAGCATCATTCCTACCTGCTTGTCATGCTCCATCATGCCACTCCCATACATATCATGTTCAGTGGTATATGGCAAAGCCAGATAGCGGCTTTCAGGCTTCAGGTGCGTAAACATGTGCATCCGGCTTGTATTAAGCCAAATAAAAAAAGGTTTTTTTTCGCCTTTAGCTTTCTTAGCAAATTTTAGAGAGGCATCAATAAATTCTTCATCCACAGTCTCCATTCTCTCCTTAGATAATTGTCCGGTTCCTTCAATTTTTTGTTTTCCTACTTTACCAAAGCGCGGATCAACGGTAGGATCATCCACATTTGTTGCCCAAGTATGTAATACTTCCCTTGTTCCGTATTTTTTGAAATATGCAGGATCCTGCGGATAATCTTTCTGTTGATATTCTTCCTGTGTGTTCAAATGATATAGGTTACCATAAAACTCGTCAAATCCATGTACCGTTGGCAAATGTTCATTCCTGTCGCCGAGGTGGTTTTTACCAAATTGACCAGTAGCATACCCTTGTGCCTTTAACACTTCAGCAAGTGTTGGTGATTCTTTTTTTAACCCGAGTTCAGCACCAGGTCTTCCAACAGTTGTCATGCCGCTCCTTATAGGGTATTGGCCTGTAATTAGGGCTGCACGTCCTGCAGTGCAGGAGGGCTGGGCATAATGGTCGGTAAACATAATGCCATTACGAGCAATCCTATCAATATTAGGTGTTCTGTAGCCCATTGTTCCCAAACCATAAGCGCTGACATTTTGCCAACCCACATCGTCTGGAAATATGATTAGAATATTGGGTTTGTCTTGCGCTTGCATAGTAAAAAATACTAAGTTAGCTAACATCAATAATTCCAATTTTAGGAAAATCTTCTTTTTCATCTGTTCATTTTTTTGTGCGCAAGCAAAAGCCTGCTTTTTTTTGCCATATGGAATCCCCAAATGATCATTCGTACTGCTTGCCTGCTTTCAGGGCAGGGGTGTGCGTCAGCTCGTGGGAAATTCATTTTTTTATTTTACTTATTAATCTGTAAACAGTTAGTTACTTTTTTGCACCATTGCTTCTACCTGCCTTTGCGCATTTGCCAGGCTCCAGTCGCCTGCCACCTGGCTTGGCGGATAGTCTTTAAACGTTGAAAGAAATTTAGCTGCATAGCTCTGAATACCGGTCATCAAGAATGCACGATCTATATACCAATCATAATAGGTATTGGAGCCCACCAGCGCTTTTTCAAACGGATCGCGTCGCAGGTTAAATAAATAGGGTGCACGTAGTTCTACAAACGGCTCCAGCCAGATTTGCAATTTATCAGCACGGTTTTCAAGGAAAGTTACCTTCCAGTCGCCATATCGTAGTGATGCAATTTGTCCGGCATCATTTACATATACGAAGCCTTCTTTAGGCGATTCTTTTGTTTTACCGCTTAAATAGTCCAATTGGTTTACCCCGTCAATGTAGTTTTTGTAGGTTCTGCCATTCATGGTTACACCTTTCATTATTTGGTCTTTTACCCCTGCGTTGCCGGCTATTGCAGCAAAAGTTGGCAACCAATCTTCGTGACCCACAATGCCATTCAGCGTAACCCCTGCCGGAAAATGGCCTTTCCATTTAATGAAAGCCGGCACCCGGTATGCGCCTTCCCAGTTGCTGTTCTTTTCGCCATGGAAGGGAGTGGTACCAGCATCGGGCCATGTATTAAAGTGTGGGCCATTATCCGTAGAATACATAACAACTGTATTATCCGCAATACCCAATTCATCCAACAGGTTAAGCAACTCCCCCACATGCATATCATGTTCTATCATGCCATCGGTATATTCATCATTACCCTTGTGCCTGTGTTCGGGCCGCACATGTGTACGAAAGTGCATCCGGGTGCCATTCCACCAGGTAAAAAAGGGTTTGCCGGCGGCAACCTGCTTTTTAATGAATGCTTTAGTTGCTGCAATGCTTTCATCATCAATGGTTTCCATACGCTTTTTGGTGAGTGGGCCGGTATCTTCTATCCGCTGCCCACCTTTTCCATCGCTCCAGGTATGCAACACACCGCGTGGGCCATAGGTTTCCCTGAAAGTTTTGCCGTTGGCCATTTTCAGATCGGTAGGATAATCTTCATTTTCCGGCTCTTCTTCGGCATTCAGATGGTACAGGTTACCAAAAAATTCATCAAAGCCATGCATGGTAGGTAAATGTTCGTCGCGGTCGCCTTGGTGGTTTTTGCCAAATTGCCCCGTAGCATAACCCATACTTTTCATTACAGTGGCCATGGTAATATCCGTTTTTTGCCAACCTTCTTTGGCACCCGGCATGCCTACCTTGGTCATTCCGGTGCGTACAGGCACGTTACCGCCTATAAAAGCCGCGCGACCTGCCGTACAACTTTGCTGCGCATAATAATCCGTAAATGCCAGGCCTTCTTTTGCAATCCTGTCAATATTGGGTGTTTGATAGCCCATCATGCCACGGTTGTTGTGGCTAATGTTCCAGGTGCCAATATCATCGCCCCAAATAACGAGGATATTGGGCTTTTGCTGAGCAAGCAATTGGCCGGTGATGAATAAAGAAACACTGGCAAAAAGAATTTTTTTTAACTGCATAGTAAGTTTTTTGATTGTATGATCCGGAAATGCATGGAGTCATATGGGGATGCGCAGCATTTCAATATTGGAAAAAAATGGTTCCGGTTTGAATTGGCAGGCACTCATTGACCACACAAATTAACCGACAAAATCTGCTAATAAAGATTATAGCTACATCGCTTAAGGTACCATTTTCTCAAAATGGTACATGATAACCCGGATTAATGGATGAATTCACAAGAAAACTTTCAGGATAGAAGAAATACCAAAATAACATGGTGAAATAGAAAGAAGAAAACATAAAAATGGTACCTGAAGCATATAGCTACACACCAGGTTCAACAAGATTTACCTTGAAGTATTCTGAAGGATTCATACCCGTATGCTTTTTAACTACACGGATAAAAGTAACACGCGAATTAAATCCTGCCTCTAAGGCAAGGCCTTCCAGTGTAAGATGGCTAATTTCTTCATGAGCAACCCGGTCCTTTATATATTTAATCCGGAACTGATTGATATATTCATTAAAACGGATCTGGAAAATATTATTGAGCAGGTAGGATATATGATGCTGAGGAATATTTGCATCATTTGCAAGATCGCTTATAGAATATCTTTTACGCAAAAAGGGCTTTTTATCTTCCATCAGCCGGGTTAGCATATGAATATAATTATCATATTGAACCTGCGGAACCCTTTGCAAAGGAATATTTTCATCATAATTTGTGGCAGATTTTGATTCCACGCTAATTAAAGGCGGATGCTCAGATTCTTTCAGGGCCCCTGTTTCGGTTGGCAAATCATTCGTTTTTGACAAGCCTGATCCATCCTTTTTGGCATTGGTTGCGTTCCTATGAGCAGGTTGCTTAAGAAATATTTCGCTATGAAAATGCTTCAACCTGGATACCATTTTTTCAAGTTTTGGCATACCAAATAAAATCGATGGATTGAGTAGTAGCCAAATTGCTGTAACAATCTGCGTGACAGTCATAATAAAATACAGGATAAAAGATTTGGTAGCTATGTTTATGCCCGGAATGGTGAAAGCGAGTATGAAGGCAATGGATAACAATAATAACATGGTTACAAAAACCCAAAGCCACTGTACCATTTCCGGATAAATATTCCTGCCGGTTGCACGTTTTTTTGAAGATTTCAAAAGCATAAGGCATATAAGGGATGCATAAATCAGTCCCTGTACACCCCGTAATAGGTTATGCATATAAACAGGTAGCCAGCCTTCTGTATTAGCCATGAGCCCCATTGGATTTTGGCTATCCTCGAGAATTTGGGCAATCTTACTTTCATTTGAACCCATGTAATAAGGCAGCATTTCCACAAGATGGATGATGGCTGGAATGGCATGAAGCCAATCCGTTTTCCGGGCATGCGGTTCATCCAGCAAAACCATGCGAACATAAATGTAGGCAGATGGTACCAGAAAGTAAAATAGCGGACTTGGTAAACGGTAAAGCCATGGAACCTGGAGAATGAGTTTGCTTAGAATTAAAAAATTCATGAATAAAGCAAGACTCATAATCACCAAAAAAGAAACCAAAAACCGGTTGGCAGGAGATCGGCCATCTTTATATGCAAGCAGTACAGTTGAGGATAAAGCAGTGCAAAAAAAACCTATCGCAAAAAGGGCAGTTTCTATAAATAAAAATCCGGATTCCATGTGAAAGGTGAAGGTAATGACAGAAAGTAAAAAATCAACAAACCATAGATAAATTAAAAAAACAATTATAAAGGATACTATCATTTGTTTAAAAAATTACGTGTATTCTATCTTTTGTTTAAAAAAACATGAACTATTATCCTTTATATATAAAATAATACCCATTTCCTTTAAACAGTAGAATTAAGGAAGAAGAAATATAATGACCACTACCATTTTCAGAAAAGCTGGAACAATGTCAATAGCAGCAAAAATGTATCAAAACTCACAATGCATGTACTATGCCTTGGTTGGTGACGCATGAACCATAACCTACACGTAGGCAGCAAACCACGATTGCGGGATAAAAGTAATCGGGAGACGAAATGTATTTGGGCTGTGGTTCGGAAGTAAGGAATTCTAAATAGCATTTCCCCCCAACCTACCTCCATTTCCCCCAAAAATCCTACCTTAACCGTCCCAAAACAAAATCTAAGCAGGAGATGATGGTAACAGCATTGAAACCAAGAAAGGCGTTGAACAAAGCCTTTTTGAAGGTAAAACCCAACAGAACGGAGATAGAAGGTTTCAAAACCCATCTGATTGCTTTACTCGACCGCACCAATGATACGGAAAGCGAGGAGTTTCATAAAAACCTGGTGTCCGACTTTCTGAAAGACACTTACTACAAGCAAAACCATTTTATAAATACCAAAGGCCGTAACGACCTTGTTATTCATAACGGTACCACAGCATCCACCACGGTGGGCGTAATTATCGAAGCAAAAAAACCAACCAACAAAGCGGAGATGATGACCACCAAAAAGCTGAACGCCAAAGCGTTCCAGGAATTGGTGTTGTATTACCTGCGGGAGCGGATAACCCATAAAAACCTCGAAGTAAAACACCTTGTGGCCACCAACATCAATGAATGGTTCATTTTTGATGCTACGCTATTCGACAGGCTGTTTGCCCAAAACAAGATACTGGTAAAACAATTCAATGAATTTGAAGCCGGGCGGTTGGCAGATGGCAAAACAGATTTTTTCTACAAACAAATTGCCGAACCCTTTATTGACCAAATCCTGTCTCCCCTCCATGTGGGAGGGGCCGGGGGAGGGCTTGAGTTTACGTACTTCAATATCCAGGATTTTCAAAAACCGCTGCGCAATGCCGAAAAGGCAGACGATGCTTCGCTGATTGCTTTGTTCAAATTGTTATCGCCGGAGCATCTGTTGAAACTACCGTTTACCAACGATAGCAACAGCCTCGACAAACGGTTTTACAGCGAGTTGCTGCACATTATTGGGCTTACCGAAACCAAGGAAGGCGGCAAGAAGCTGATTGAGCGCAACAAAGCAGGGGAAAGAAACTCGGGTTCGCTGCTGGAAGATACCATCATTCAGCTTGACAGCCTTGATAAACTCAACAGGCTTGAAAGACCGGGCCAATATGGAACTACGCAGCAGGAACGGCTTTTTAACGTAGCGCTTCAGCTTTCCATTACCTGGATAAACCGCATATTATTTTTGAAGTTGCTCGAAGCACAACTCATCAGCTATCACAGGTTCGACAAGCTCACTGCAAGTAGGTTCGACAAGCTCACTGTAAGCAAAGGTGGTAAAGCCAATTACAATGCCTATTCGTTTCTCAACCTCAGCAAAATAAAAAGTTACGACGACCTGAATAGCCTGTTTTTCCAGGTGTTGGCGCGCAGGTACGATGAGCGGAACGATGATGTAAAAAAGTTGTTTGAGAAAGTGCCCTACCTCAATTCTTCGCTGTTTGAGCCTACCGACCTGGAGCAGGTTACATTTTTTATCAGCAACCTGAAGGACGATAAAACCATCCCCATCATGGCTTCCACCGTGCTGAAAGATCAGCAGGGTAAAAAGCAGACCGGAAACCTTGGAACACTTGAATACCTGTTTGCGTTTTTGAATGCCTACGATTTCAGCAGCGAGGGTTCGGAAGAAATACAGGAAGACAATAAAACGCTGATCAATGCCTCGGTACTCGGGTTGATTTTCGAGAAAATAAACGGCTACAAAGACGGATCCTTTTTCACGCCGGGTTTTATTACCATGTATATGTGTCGTGAAACGATCCGTAAAGCCGTGGTGCAAAAATTCAATGAAACCAAAAAATGGAACTGCGCCAGCATTGATGAACTATACGACAAAATTGAAGACCGCAAGGAAGCCAACAACATTGTAAACAGCCTGAAAATCTGCGACCCTGCCGTGGGTTCGGGACACTTCCTTGTTTCGGCACTCAATGAAATGATTGCGGTAAAAAACGACCTGAAAATACTGCAGGACCGCAACGGCAAACGGCTGAAAGAATACTAGGTGGAAGTAGTGAACGATGAATTGATTGTAACCGATGAAGAAGGCGAACTGTTTGAGTATAGTCCTGCCAGCAAGGAGAGCCAGCGCATACAGGAAACCTTATTCCACGAAAAGCAAACCATTATTGAGAACTGTCTTTTTGGGGTGGACATCAATAGCAATTCGGTAAAAATTTGCCGGTTGCGGTTGTGGATTGAGTTATTGAAAAATACCTATTACAAAAACGCTACGGAACTGGAAACATTACCCAACATTGACATCAATATAAAATGCGGGAACAGTTTGGTGAGCCGCTTTACCATTGATGCCGATCTTAAGCAGGCGTTGAAAAAAAGCAAGTGGACGATTGACAGCTACCGGGTGGCGGTGGCTACCTACCGTAATGCGGAGAATAAGGAAGAGAAGCGCGAAATGGAACGGTTGATTGAAAACATAAAAACCGATTTCAGGAGCGAAATAGAGAGCCCCTTTAAAAAGAAAATAAGCGATGTAAGGGGTAAGGCCGATGCGCTTGCGGTAAAAATACTGAACCTGAAAACCTTTGGCGAAAAGGCCGATAAACAAATGCTTGCCGACCACGAAAAGGCCGTGGAAACCCTTGCCAAACTGGAAAAGGAAAGAGATGAAGTAATTGCCAACAAGATTTTTGAAGATGCTTTTGAATGGCGTTTTGAGTTTCCCGAAGTGCTGAATGATGAAGGTGATTTTGTGGGCTTTGATGTGGTGATTGGGAATCCGCCGTATGTCTTTGGTGGCAACGAAGGTATTTCCGAAAATGAAAAATTATATTATAAAACTAATTATGAAAATGGAAGTGGGAAGATTAATCTTTTTACGCTTTTCATTGAAAAAGCTTTTTGCTTACTGAAGACCTCATCGCAATTTGGCTTTATAATACCAAATACGTTTTTAAGGGTAACATCATACGATTCTACTAGAAGATATTTAGTTAATATTTCAAAAATTAATTCAATATATGACTTCGGTGATAAGGTATTCGATGATGCAGTTACAACTGCAATAGTTATTACTGCAACTAAAGGGAAATTTGATGATTTTCAAACACGTCTTGTAAATGAATCAAAAACAGGGATTTTAAGTAAAGCAGATATAATTGAAAATGAGTTTGTAATTGCAATTAACCTTAACGTAAATTCTCTGAGTCTTGTAAAAAAACTGAAGTCAAATATTACGTTAGGTTCAATTTGTAAGGAAATGATTTTTGGTGTTGTGAATACAAAAAATAAAGGTGAAGTCGTAAGTGATAAACCAATTGCGGATTGGAAACCCTTTTTGGAAGGTAAGGAAATTGGACCTTATTTAATCAGAGAAGTAAAACAATGGCTAAATTACGAACCAAAATTACTTCACAGAGCAAGAACTAAAGAAGTTTTCGAAACTAGCGAGAAAATAATGATTCAAAGGATTACCGGTGGCAATAGGCCTTTAAAAGCAGCATATGATAATCAAGGGTTTTATAATAAGGAATCAATAAACAACATTATTCTTAAAGAAGACAGTCCTGTTCAATCGAAGTTTGTACTGGCATTGTTAAATTCAAAACTAATTAATTGGTTTTACAGTATACAATTCACTAATGAATCAAATCTAACCGTGAATTTATCCAAAACATATCTATCTCAAATTCCGTTAGCAATACCAAATAAAAATATGGAGCATTCAATGATATTTATAGTTGATGAAATCTTATCTATTAAAAAACAAAACTATGCATCTAATACTGCGAAATTAGAGAATGAAATAGATCAAATGGTTTACCAACTATACGATTTGACACAGGAAGAAATAAACATAATTGAAACAGCATAAATTTTAATGCATTGCAAAATGTATGTAGTTTTGAGTATGGTAAAGCGAAACGGGAAGATGCCTGAAATATGCGGTTTATCACTTAAATTTGGGGTTAAAGCGAAACAAAACAAGAAGTATGTATCGCCTAAAAAAAGTTGAACCAACATTGCCATTCGGCAATGAGTTTTCCTTAAATATTTATACCTTGTAACCATTGTTAACTTTAAAATTGTTTTACAATGGAAAAAAAACATTTCTCAGTGGGCAGTGAATGCCCTTCAGCGCACGTCTG
>JBGSLS010000016.1:0-116356 GCA_041740575.1 Chitinophagaceae bacterium
AATAGCCAACGCAAATACGCGAACAAGGTAAATAGGACGAATGCGTTGTCATTGACCAAAGAGATAGTAAGCAGTTTTTTTATCAAAAAAATCGTTGAACCAGCTATAAAAGCTATGGATAAGATACTTCAATCAACAACAGAACTAATAAGACCAAACAGAACTAATCCAAGAAAGAAAACACAGAAAAAACCACCATCAATGAACTATAAACAGTTGTAAAACCTTAAGTAAACGACATTGCATCATAAATCAGGAAATCGTTCAAAAGTGCTCTGTACTTGTTGGTATCTAGCAACTTTGCCAAACTTCTGGATTCTTTATCATCTCCCTCGGAAGTTTTCTTAGGCTTATTAATTATGTGCTCAGCATTTATTTTATAATATTTGTAGAAATATTTCCAATTAATTGTTACGTTATTGAATTTGCTTGCAAAGTCAATCTTGAAGAGTTCTATTGTCGAGATTTCTTTATTGTTTTGTTCAAACGTTTCGATAAGTAATTGTTTTAATTCACCATTTTCATAGCCAATTTCATTCGATTTTCCTACGTATCTTAAGGTCAAATGGCAATAAACGGTGTCAAGGCCTTTGATTAGCCCGGGAAACGAGAATGCCACACCTTTATTTTTTCCTTTAGTTGATTCAAGATTTGTAAAATCACCCTTCGATTGGGCAAATTTGGAAAGTTTAAGAAAGGATATGTCTTTTAAAATTGTTGGAAATTCGTATTCGCTTAGGCCGTGTCTTGAGTTCAATTCAGTTTGAATGTCGAAGCCTTGCAACATCTCCATCGCACTTATCAAACTACTCTTCCCGCTACTATTCGTCCCCGTCAATATCGTTATCGGCGCAAACTCAAAATGCGTTTTATCCTTAAATACCCTGAAGTTTTCTAGCCCAAGGTTGGTAATATGTGCTTTCATAGAAGAGTTTTAACTGTAATATTTTTTATTTAACTTACTCATTTGGTTTTAGGCATGTTTAATAATTTCAATTATCCTGATCTCTCATATACATCCAAAAGTCTGTTCTTACATTCTCCTTGTACCATATTAGCTTGGTCCTTTACTATTTCGGCGGCCCTTTTTAAAAAAACAAGGGAAATGTCTCCATGGGTTTCAGTTCCATTTCTCGTAATATGAGGTATTGGATCAAATGTAACATCGGATGCCATTAATGCCCGTCCGTTTCTGTCGAAGAACGAAAGAGAGTTGCTTATTTTTATCCGCAGGTAATTCGTAATAATATTTCTATCATGAACATTATTTAAAGCCTTTTTCTTTTGGATAATGGTGAGTCTAAAAGATCTCTTAGAAAGTTCATTTACTAACTCACTTTTAATTAGGTCATAAATATTTTTTAAAGATTCTTCCTGGTGTTCGGTTTTTGGAGCTTTTGGATTTTTAGCATACAAATATTTAGTAATCACAAGAATATCCAAAGGCGTATCACTTAATGAAGCAGGATAGAAGGCTCGAATTAATGGTACAAAATTGTTGGCAATACTAAATTTATTATTAAAAATGTAGTTATCAAGAATAACTATGCAGTTGGTTCCTAAGCCAAACTGAGAAAATTCATTCCACGATTGCAACTGATTTTTTACTAATTGCTCTCCACTTATGAGCAGTTCCCTTGGTTTGCTTGGGTTGTCAAGCCATCGCTTTTGCACTTTACCGGAATCATACTTTACAAATCCATAAGCAGCCGGACTAAAGCCTAATTTCACTTCGTCTGTGAAGAAAAACAAGCTAAGTGCATCGTGACAGTTCACTAATTGTTCACTCGATTCCTCAATAAACGTCATATCCTTTCTCTTACCTTGCACATAATCATTCAGCAGGGTAAAAGCAATTGGGTTAGAGTCCTGTAAATCTTTCGCATCAATTCCCTGTTTGAATAGGGATATTCTCGTTCTAAGCAATAAAAACTCATTAATTGACTTCCAATTCTTCAATTCATCCGAATCAACAAATTCAGCCGAAGAAGCCATAGGTTTATTAGCCTTATGATTTTTAAGAAAGGCTGCATCTATATAGCTTTGATAAACTGCCTTCATATTAATTCGGGTTGATGTTCATTAGGTCTATCATAAGACGGGAAGACTCGTCGAAAAACCCCTCACCAAACGGCGATGACAATCTTCCATCTGAAAGAATATCTATTTTTTTCACCTGCGGCTCTTTTCCACTTACCACATTCGGGTGATCTGGTGGATAGAAATAATAAATGGCGGTATCCTCCGGTTTTATTTCTCCTTTGGCAGTAAGGTATTGCAGTTTGCGAATAAGGTATTCGGAGTGGGTTTCGATGATGAATTGGGTGTTGAAGGTGCGGGCGGCATCCACAAACAGGTCGGCGAGTTTGCTTTGGAGGGCGGGGTGAAGATTAATTTCCGGCTCTTCAACGAGTATTGTTCTGGGCGTAGGCACCTTTCCACCATCAATACCTGCTGATTCCAATTCAAAGTCCATTTGTTCATCACCTTGAAAAACTCCCATAATGATAGGTAATAGTTTAGATATACCTTGTCCAAAATCATTTATTAAAGTCTTACGCCCATCTGGTTGAGAAAGGAATATTTTATAATTCGCAGAATCAGCATCTGGTTCAAGAGTAAGTTTCTGAGAAATCCCCAAAAGGTTAAGGTACTTATTAATAAAAGTCAATGCATTTTGGTAATGATTGTTTGGTGCCCCAATTAATCTTCCGATTTCTTTGCTCATTTCATCCTTATCTAACATATTTTTTACCCTTTTTTCATTAGAACGATTGGAACTTACATAGACGATATCCAATATGGAATAATTTCGAAATGCGAGTAAAAATGAGTTAACTAAAGGTCCAACATATGAACCGAAAAACTCATCATGAAATACAGAATATAAGGATGGGATTTCTTTAGAATTTAGGTCTAATGTATTCTCTTCAAAAGTA
This sequence comes from Chitinophagaceae bacterium, assembly GCA_041740575.1. GTDB lineage: Bacteria > Bacteroidota > Bacteroidia > Chitinophagales > Chitinophagaceae > Phnomibacter. Next base: position 2,940 of record JBGSLS010000016.1, read on the forward strand.
TCATCACTTGGCTTGTTAGAATTTTCTATTATCAAAGCCATCAATGAAGCCAAATCCTGCAGTTCATTTAATGTAAAATCAAGGTTGTACTTATTTTGTAAATACTTAGAAATATATTGATTGATATCTATTTCAGTAGGGATAACATCTGTTATCATTCCATCTATATCTGATATTTCTAAGTCGTAGCAATTTTCAAGATACTTTCTCATGAAAAAACTAAGTGAAAAAATTCCTTTGCTCCCAAGACTAAAATGTTTTAAAAGTCCATATATATCCGATTTCGTTGAAAGAAATACCCCTTTTTCACAGTAAGGATGACGCCAGTTTACTTTTGAAAGAAATTTAAAAACAGTATTTTCAAGATATTCATAAAACTCTGTATTCCCCGAGTTTGCTTTAATTCTTTGCCCATTTTTACTCTTTTCTAAAACTTTCTCTAGGTTGCTCCAATCAAAAAGGGTCTTTTTTGTTTTAGATAATTTGTTGTAATAATCAGCTTCCTTTCTCATGCTGTGAGTAGCGTAAAAATCAGCATTAATTTTCAAAAAATTAGAAAAACCAGAGAGCAGATAAATCGGATTTAAAAATATATCATAAGCCTGCAATTTTGGCTCTAAATGAAGATTGAAGACATCTTTTAAGGTCGGCCCTTCTGCGTTTATGACATCTATTGCAGGATTCTCAATAGTAGTTTCGTTAATCTCAAAAATGACCATGTCGGATTCACCTTGAATGGCTGTTATTCCTACAAGTTTTGCCTTTTTTGAAACATCGCCATGTATCTTAAACTTGAATTCAAGATTGTAGTGCTCGTTTGCAAAATTTACATTTGTGAAAAATGAGAATCCGGTGGAATCAGACCAATTTGGAAAATGTGCTATACTGCCATACTTTTCAATGAGTTCTTTTGCATCAAATTCTGCAGCGAACAATTGTGTAATTTCTACTTTTCCATTTTTGCTAATTTCAACTGATTGATAATTATCTCTTAATAATCTTATAGCATTAATCAAACTACTCTTCCCACTACTATTCGTCCCGGTCAATATCGTTATCGGCGCAAACTCAAAATCTGTCTTATCCTTAAATACCCGGAAGTTCTCAAGTCCAAGGTTGGTAATATGTGCTTTCATCGTTGTTGGTTTACTAAAAATTTGGAATTACAATTATACGGTATAAAGGTCAATAGGTCCACAGTTCATCTTTAGCCCTTGTAACGGCGGTGTACAGCCACCTCGGGTCGTTGGAAGGTTGGTAGGGGTGCAGGGCAACCTGCCGGTATTCGCTGCCTTGGGCTTTGTGGCAGGCAAAGGCGTAACCATAGCGTAGGCGTAAGGCACCTACAAAGCGATCATCCCTTGCCCGCTTGTTTTCGCGGTATTTGGGGTTCAGCCGCATGGCTTCGGCACGCAGAAACCTTTCCTGCTCGGGCAACAGGTAGCCTTTATCGCTGTGCAGGTGTTCCAGCAAGGCAAGGCTTTGCACGGTTACGGTTTCTCCATTTATGTTGCGGGTTTCCAATTCTACAGCCATAAAGTGTAGGCCGGCAAATTCCCTTTGCGGCGCGCCAAGGCTTTTCACCAGCGCCATTTCGCTTTTCAGCAGCACAGTGCTGCCATCGCTCCAATTTTGGTCTATCAAAACCCGGCTACCCGGCATCAGCGGTTGGTTGCCAAGCCCCAATTCCCCGCGAATGGCATTGTTCCACCAATTTACATCGCGGTTGGTAAAAGCCAGCATGGCCATGCTTTCCGGGTATTGGGCATCGTACTGCCTGATGTATTGGCGAAGCAGCCCGGTGGCATGTCCGGTATGCTGCATCATCAGTACCGGTTTGGGCGCACCTTCCAATATATGGTTGCGTAAAGCAGTTGCACCTTTCAGGATGTAGCTATCCCCGTCTTGTCTCCGCACTTCTTTCAGCGTAGCGGTGGCTACCTTTTTACCAAAGTTGCTTTGTAGGTAGGGCACATCAAGCGCCGGGCTTTGCTCATAACTTTCATAACCCACTGGCGGCAACTGACAGGGATCACCCACAAGGATCAGTTTATTGCCCGGGTGGCCGTCTTGTACAAATTGAACCAATGCTGTAAGTAACCTGATTTGGGCAAAGAGTTCATTGCCCTGTTGGGTTCTGTCGCTAATCATACTTGCTTCATCGGCAATAATCAGGCAGCGCTGTTCGGCGTTCAGTTTGCGTTTTATAAATACAGGGTCGCCGCCCCGATCTTCAATTTTAAACAGCAGGTTGTGCAGGGTGCCTGCCTGCATTTTGGTACGGGTACTTAATACTTTGGCGGCTTTATTGGTAGGTGCCGCAAGTAATATGGTTTCAAATGCATCTGCATGGCGATGGATTACTTCCTGCATCAGGGTGGTTTTGCCGGTTCCGGCGCTACCCGTAAGCACAAAAATAGTCTCGTCAGTTTCCGTACGAACGAATTGCTCCATCGCATCAAGCGCTTTTGCCTGGCATTTGGTAAACGATGTGATGTTTGTTAAAGCGGTCATGTTCTTCATTTAATACAATAAAAGCCAATGCGCGAACGTTTGATTCGCGTATTTTTATAGTATGATATCAAATGACCGTCGTCGCCATTTACGCCTGCCTGTTATAGATCGTTGTCTGCAAACGCCCGGCACCCGGTGGAGCGCACAACAACTTTTAAAGGAAGTAAACGCTTACCTTGAGGAATGTGATATTCCAACCGTAACTATCCGTACCATTCAAAAGGACCTGAAGTACCTTGAAGGACTGCCTCATAATCCTGCACCCATAGGTTTTACAGATGATGGTCGCATCAGGTATTATTATTACACCGATCGCCATTATGAAATGGAAGCTCCGGCTACCAATAGTGATCAGGTTTTTGCACTTACACTCGCGCATGAAGTGTTATCTCAGTTGAAGGGTTTTCCAATGGTTAGAGAAGTAGCTGCACTAAGGGCTTTATTGGAAAAGCAATTAGCAACAATGCCCGTACAACATTTCCCAATTCTATTATTTGAAGAAGCACATGATCTTAAAGGGATTGAATGGCTGGAACCATTGTTTGAAGCAATACGGAGCAAAACATACTTACATATCAGTTACCGTCCATTTGAGGCTGTCAATACTATTGAAAAACATATTCATCCATGGTGGCTTAAGCAAAGTAATCAGCGTTGGTTTTTATTTGGTTGGAATGAAGATGCTGATCGTTTAGATAATTCACCACTTGACCGAATTGAAAGTATTAAGCCGGGAAAATTCGCATTTAGAGAGAATAACCACATAAACCCGCTTGCATATTTTCAGGATGTAATTGGCGTAACGCGCCTTCCAGAAGACAGGCCGGAATGGATAACCATAAAAGTCTTTGGCAAACAGGCATTATACATTGAAGCAAAAAAGCTTCATTCATCTCAAATTGCAGAAAAGACCGATGGAGAATTTACCATTTTCAAGATCAGGGCTGTTATAAACTATGAATTCATTAGTAAAATAATGAGTCTTGGACCTGATGCAGAAGTTATAGAACCTGTCCTGTTACGTAAAAAAATGGGGGAATTATGGAGAAGGGGAATGAGTTATTATGGTGAAGAATAAGGATTTCAAATTGCATAAAATACAATTTGATATTTTAAAACTGAATGAAAAAGGCTGGAAGCACTTCTTCAAAAAATTTGTTTAATCTCCCTATCAAAAACTAACTTTGAATGTAAAGTAAGACAAAAATGGTATCAATTAAAGGAATTTATGATGGAAACACCATCACCCCGCTTGAACCAACGCCTCAAAATAAGAGCTATAAGGTAATTATTACTTTTACGGAGGAGATAGAAAATGCAGGTTTCGTATCAGAACCCGATGTAAGGGATTTAGGAAAAATTGCTAATGGTTTTTCTTTTTGGGAAAACGATTCCGAAGATAAATATCAGGATTATTTAAAAAATTAACCAACCTTCTTTTCGAAGATTCAAATTTTACCGATAAGGATTCTTTCTGGGATCCATCCTCGTATCATATAGATTCAGAATTTCAATTCTTCTTCCCTTAATCCTGTAAAAAAGGCGATTTTGGTAGGTAATTAAAACACTTCGGACACCGGGCATTTTGGCGGATCTGATTCCGGTAAAAGGTTGAAATGACAACCGGTAAATCCGTGAATCTAATTTTTCAAGAAATTCAGATGCAATTTTATGACCCCATCCTCTTTCAAGGTAATCAAGGAGATTAAGGAGTTTTTTGCGAAAGCGTATCCTGTAAATTACTTCGTACGCCATTTTTCGGTAGCCTTTTTAAAATCCTCCGCAGATTCAGTCTCAAAGCCAAATGGTTCGTTAACCATACTCAGTAATTCCTGTTGATCTTCGGTTGAAATAGAATCTATTACATCTTTTTCACCCAGAAAAAAGGAGATATCGGCATCCAAAACAGCTACCAACTCCTCATTTTCAATGGCTTGAATCCGCTTTAATAATTGGTCTTTTGGTGCTATCTCCATACAGTTATTTTTAGTTAAAGATAATTATTACTACCAATATTCCTTCACTATTTCAAAAACCCCTCATGCAACCCTTCCAACACCTTTTCCGCCTTATCATGTATCGGACTCGATGTAACCGTTCCCAAATTCATGCTTAGAAACATGTACACTTTTTTATCTGGGAAATAGTACAGCTCGCAACCCGCGCCAAGCCCGCCGCCGCTATGCCCGATGGCTTTTTGCCCGGCAATAGTGGTATAAGAGAGTCCCATTCCATAGCGAGGATTTCCTTTGCTGTCTTTTACCCAATCCTGCATCAGGGCAAGGGTTTCAGGCTTTAGCAGTTTGCCTTCAAGCAGGCCTTTTAAAAATTGAATCGCTTCAGCGGGTGTGGTAATTAATCCATCATCGCCGGCCATGGAAACCACATTACTGTTTTGCAACATCGAAATATTTTCGATGGTACCCGTACTATGCCGGTCCCAGTAACTATTGACCAATGCACCGTTGTAGGTATTGCCCTGCGAAATGCGGTAAAAAGTGTGTTGCAGCCCCAGCGGCACAAATATCTCTTCATGCATATAGGCCCCATGATCGCCGGTAATATGATCGGCTATCAGTGAGAGTAATTCGTATCCGAAATTCAGGTACATGTATTTGCTGCCCGCTTCAAAAAGCGGCTTCTTTTTTTCAACATAATCAATGTATTCCGCAGGGGTAAAAATCCGTTGTGGATTTTGCAGAAGTCTTGTAATGTAAGTTGGGTCATAATTGTATTCCGCCAAACCTGATGTATGATTGAGCAGCATACGTACTGTTACTTTTTCCAGCCCGGGAATGCGTTTGCTTTGGGCTTCGGGTAAATAGGTTGCTGCTTTTGCATCCAATTCAATTTTACCTTCTTCGTACAGCTTCATTATGACCACCGCCATGTAAGTTTTGGCAATGCTTTGCAGGTAGTGCAGGTGACAGGTACCCATGGGCGTAGCATCTTCGAGTTTGGCGAAGCCGGAAGCGCCAATCCAATCACCATTGGCATCACTGATAGCGGCAACAGCACCGGGAACGCTTAATGCCACCAGTTTGTCCAGCGAAGACTGAAGCCCGGCTGCCTTGGGGTGTGCAGATGGTGCAATGGGTGTTACTGAACACGGTAAGGTTGTAATGGCCTGGCTTTTACCGGTGTGCATGAATAAAAACAGTGAAACGATAGTGATGAAATTGCGTGTGTACATAATTGGTGTTTTATAAAAAATGAAAAATTGCCCTGTGTTACCATTATGGGTGAATGCCAGTTCCTATTTGTAGTAAGGTTTGGGGCACAAGTGGTAAATCTTTATTGTATCCCTTTAAAAAATTTACCTGGTATCCTACAAATGGCGCGGCATAGGTTTTGTCGTTCTGGAAATCGTGATAGCCAAGTGAAATACCTGCGGGTATAGCGAGCATGCCTTTCCCTTTTTTGCCGCCGGATGCCCATTTGCCATCTTTTTGTACCCAATTGTTGGAAGGCTTCGATGCAAGTTGGTAACCAATACCTAGTCTCACTTCGCCATAAACCGGTTTACTTATGTAAGGCCGCCATGCGGTAGTGGTAGAAAAAAGCCAGCCATTTCCCACCGCTTTATTCCGGTAACGGATGATGCCAAACTGCTGCACCCAATCGTGGTTGCCGTTATGACTTACTTCGGTTCCAATGCCAAAACCGATGTTTTTAAAATGGCTCCCCAAATCTTTGAAGGGCATGCTGAGCGAATGAAACTGCAGGGTTAGGATGATGGGAAAATTGCGGAAATCCTTGTTCGTTTTTTCCTGTGAAAATGTGCTGTTTGTCAGCAGGAAACAGGCGAGTGTGATGAGAATAAATTGTTTTTGCATGGTGCCAAATTTTGGTCAAAACTATTGGCCTTCAACCCTGAAAAACACATGTTTTACCTGCAAATTCCGTGAAATGAGGGGATTTTTCCCCTGAAATGCACCCAATAGACAAAAATTGCCATCGAATTGTCTTTCAGTAAAGGGTTCCCAAAAGATATGCGGTGGTGGGTTGATCTTGGATTTCCATCCAATTCCCTTTCTAATTTGGCTCATGTAATAAATTTCCTCAAATGGATACCCGGGTTTGCGGCAAAATAATTATCATGCAAGTCAAATGTCAGAAGTTTTATTAGAAGTGGATTTGTTGAGAAAGTTTCGGCTTAAGCTACCTTTCTTCTTTTTGTGTATGAGTATGTTGGCGTTAAGTATTTCCGGGTTCAGCCAGGATACCCCACCTTATTATAAAGAAGTGATGGCGTTTAAAAAAATGGACAGTCTCAGCTTTCCCGATAAAGGGCAAGTCCTTTTCATAGGCAGCTCTTCATTTACCAAATGGACAGATGTTCAGGATTATTTTCCCGGTGTTCCTATTCTCAACAGGGCATTTGGCGGTTCTTCACTCACCCATCTTATTTATTATCAGCACGATATCATCTATCCCTATCAGCCTTCGAAAATATTTATTTATTGCGGAGAAAATGATTTTGCAGGCGATGCAACTTTGCCTGTGGATTCGGTCGTTTATAGGTTTAAAAGATTATTTAACGATATCCGGGCAAAAATGCCCAACGTGCCTATCGTCTTTGTTTCCATGAAACCCAGCCCGGCCCGAAAAAGGACACTTGTGAAATATGAAACGGCAAATTTTGAAATTCGGGAATTTCTGAAAAAGCAAAAGAAAGCCAGCTTTGTGGATGTTTATCCATCAATGTTATTGCCCGATGGATATCCGAATGGTGCTTTATTTTTGGCGGATAGTCTGCATATGAATGCCAGCGGATACAAACTTTGGCAGGGGATATTAAAAAAATCACTTAAAAAGAATTAGGGCACATACCCGTAATATAATGCAAGGATCGCCAGGCAAATGTGATAGTGTTGTATTTCAAAAAGCCTGCTGTCCCAAAAACCATCCCTTAAATCCCGCTGCCTTGGTTCTGCTGATGGTAGTTTCCACAGGCAAGCTAATGGATGGCACCAATTGCACTTCGAGTTTGCCGTTTTCCAGCCGCCTGAAACCTGCAATACTTTGGCGGTACATCATGCATTGGCGATTGAGACGAAAGAACAGGGTAGCAGGCAGTTTTTCCTCGAGGTTGTTCAGCGAGATGTCAAGGAAATAACTTTTGCCGGCAGTGTTAACCAGTTTCACATACTCGCCTTCCACATAGCAGCAGGCAATTTCTTCAAAAGGAACTAGTAAAGTTGCATTCCCACTTTTTACAGGAATGCCCCCCGCTTTGGGGATAGCCATCTTCCTTTCGGCTTCAGCAATTTGCCATTGGCGGTAAAAATATATACCGGTGTAAACGCCATTTATCACCAGGAACCAGATAAAGATGATAAAAATATCCATCGAGTAAAAACTGATATGGGCTGATTTTCCGCGGGCGATCCAGCTAACCAGTTCAGTAAGCAGGATAATGATACCCATCCCGGCAATGGAGGTAAGTATTAGCTGAATGCCTAATCGTTTTAAAAGTCCGGAAGTGTAGGGAAGTTTTACATCGAGCTTGAGAATAATGCTTCGCACTGCCCACCAGGCAAGGTAGCCTTGTATAGTATCAATGGTAAAAGTGAGCAGGAGGTATCCGTTAAGCTGAATATTGGGATAGGTAAGGTAATAATTAAAGGCACTGATAAGCGGAATGGCCACCAGGAAGATCCGGACATCGGGATGATACATTGATTGGGCTGTGTGTGCTTTCATGGAAACACAAATATATCAGCATGTGGCATTATTCAATTTTTCATAAAGAAATCAGTTAAGGATGCTGATAATAAAGGGGAAATAAATACAAAATTGAATTGAAATCAAATTTAAAAAATGTGTATAAAGTTTAACCACTTATCAAAACTGAAACTTTACCGATGCAAGTACTTGCCGCGGCCTTATTTGAAATAGGCTTTGGTAAAAGTAAAAATCAGTAAAACGGGTAGTGATATAACTGCTTTCATTCAGAAGGTTGGTCAGCGTAATTTGAAGATCAATGCGTTGTTTGGTGAACGTATAGCGGTACGTAATATCAGGATAAAAGATATTGGTTTTTTCGTCAAGCGCTTCATTATAAAAATGTTCTCCCATTAAACCTAAGTAATGATTTTTTGCCGGATATAAATGAATACTAAGCGATTGAGAAAGCATATTAAATTGATTAGATTGCTGATCCTTCAATTCGTTGGTGGCAAGGGTATAATCCAACTGATAATCAAAAGCTGCAGCCGTTCCAATGCGCGTATTTATTTTAGCATTGGGCTTTACATAACGGTTAATACTTTGGGTAAGCACACCATCAAGCACCTGATTGCTTTGTGATAAACCCAAATCGGCCCCGGCGCTAAAAGTTGTTTTTAAATTGCTTACGTATTTACTTGCTTTTGCCTGAAGGCTGTGGTTATTGGCTACATTTTCTAAGGGCAACACGATCATGGCGCGGCTGCCATCGGGGTTTATTTGGTTTACCGCTGTAAAGGGATTTTTGCTGCGCTGATACATATACGTAAGATGGCTGAAAACCGACTTAATGGGGTTGCGGAAAAATACCCCTGCCGATGCCATTGCGGTCTGCGATTGTGCAATGGGCAGGTTATTGGTACGTATGCTACGGTAATTATCGGTTACCAACCCTGTAAATATTTGATTGAAATTCGTGAAGCTGTTTTGCCAGGCGGCATTCGCTGTTATGCGCCAGTAGGCATTCAGCGTATAGTTGGCATACACATTTGGGTCGAAGGTTACAAACTTGTGATTTTGTGTGGAATCTTTTATGGCATCTGTAAGTTGAAATATGTGGCCGCTAACCGGAAGCGAAAAGTTTATATCTAACCCGGGTATTTTATAGATGAGTGATGCTTTTGCATAGGGCTTTGTATAATTGGCTTTTATATTGTTTTGCGCATAAGAAGGAGCGGCTGTTTTATCAATAATGGCATCGCTTTCGGTTTGTTGCGAAGTGGTATTCATTCCTACCCTTGGTGTGATGGTCCATTTTTTGTAACCCTTTGTAAGTTCGGCATAGTGGTGTGTATTAAAATGTTTTTGGCCAAAAGATTGTTGCAGTAATGCGTAGGCTTCGCCGCTATTAAGCAGTTCTGCAAATTGGCCGGGGTTTATGGTGAGTTGATGCGGTAATTCATCATAGTGGAGCAAGGAATAAAGTGTTATTAGTTGTTTACCAATGGGTGTAATCCATCGCAGTTGGTTACTTATTTGGCGCATAGGTGTGTTAATCCGCTGACCAATTGTATCCCCTGTATTATTAATAAAACCGTGCCCGCTGTTTTCATGCAGGTTTACCGTAAGCATGTTTTTCAAAAAACCTTTGGGTGTGTTTTGTTGAAGGGTAAATTGGGTATTCAGCTCATTTGTGAAATACCTGTTATCAATTTCTTCGGCTAAGGCAACATCGCCTTGCGGGGTGTAGTAAAGTGTAGTGGCTTTACCGCCGCGATTTTGCACATCATTGAGATAGGATGCATTTACCCGTAATTCAAGTTCCTTATTCACTTTGGTAAGCAGGTTGCCGGTAAGCAGATGTACATTATTATCGAGCCATCTTTTGCTGCTAACCGGTGGGGTGGCTGCATCTATCATTTGAAGTGTTTGGCTTGCCGAAGTTTGATTTTCCAACTGTTCCATCAGGTTTTCGATGGTTAGTGTTTTCAACTGCCTGCTAACATTGTCGCCTGTGTTATTAGCCTGGTAAGATCCTATAAACTGTGTTTTCTTTCTAAACAGCATGGGGGTAATGCCTGCATCCCATAGCAATGGCGAAGTGCCAAGACCCGCGCGGCCACTCCCTGTTACGGTTATATTGTTTTTAAGTTTTATATTGAGCGAAGCACGGTCGGTAGGTACAAGGCTATCGAGTATGCGGATGGGTTGATGATTCTCAAGCACCTGTACCGAACTTACACTTGCATGTGGCAGGTTTTGGTTGGCAAGGTTATACTTTCCTTCCAGGAGGTCCATGCCTTCAATGTAGTATTTCTGTATAGGTTTACCCTGGTACAGCACCCGACCATCGCCCTGTACTTCTATACCCGGAATTTTAGAAAGTACATCGGCAATGCTGCGGTCTTTTTGGTCGGCAAATTGGCTTACCACATAATTAATGGTATCGCCTCTTTTGGTAATGGGTGGCGGCTTTACCAGCACATTGGGCAGTTCGGTAGGTTTTGGGGTTAATGTAAAATTATATTCAGCGGTTTTATTGGGTATGGTGCGGGTTTCGGTAGCGTAATTAAATGCACGAACCTGAAGTACAAAAGATTTACGTTCAGATTCAATTTCAATCTTGTATTCGCCTTTGCTATTGCTGATGGCATAGGAAAGAATGTTGCCGTTAACACTATCACTTACGGTGACGGAAGCAGAGGACACAGGTTGGTTTGTGCTGTTCTGTACACGACCGGTAATGGTGGATTGGGCATTAAGCATATTGCCTGCGCACAAGGTGAAAACTAAAAAACTGCTCTTTGCCAAAGACATCAGGATGGCAAATCCTGGTGGCCTTCCTATGAATTTAGCTTTCAATATTTTAAGTGTTGCTTGCAAGTTTGGGCTGTTCTATTTTCTCATAAAGATAGGGTGTGTTTATTCGTATGAAGTAGTTGAATGAACCGTGAAATAACCGAAAGAATTTCCTATTCCTTTTCAAGGCGGTTGTTCACTGCTTTCAAAGCCTCCTGCCTCCTTCTTATCAATGCAATTTTATCTTCTTCCCTTACACGTACGTTCAAATGTTCTGTCCATCTTGATGGGTCTAAATATGCTTCAATCAATAAATCGTATAATTTTTTTCTTTCTGTTTTAATTGGGTTAGAACTCTGAAAAAAACGAACTTGCTCTGTGGAAGGTTTTAAGTCGGTTAAATAAATATCAACTTCATTTAAATCGTCCTTTAATTGAATAATAAGACCGGGTAATCCACCAAATTTTAAAGGACCATCCTGTACAGGAATTGACGGTGCATAAAAAGCAGTATAGTTTCTGCCAAGGTACTTTTTCTTTGCCATTCTGCATTCAAAACCAAGAATAGTAGCAGTACTGTCCACCAACTTCCATTTCACGTCATCCATCTGCTCTTTATAATACATTTCTTCAAAAACCACATAGTTAAAATAGGTAATTGATTTCTTTCCATAATCCTTTCTTATTAAATAATTATCCGAAGTACTGCGCATGTTTAAAGGAGATTTTGTTATTTTAGTTGCAATTTCTGCTGAGTTCCCCTCAAGTAATTTTTCGTAACCTTCAATTTTTATTGAATCATTATAGAACCTGTCGTTACTTATACAATAAGATTCCTCATTGTTGAAAAAAAGTAACAGTACTGTATTACTATATACATTTCGCTTTGTGGTATCCCGCATTAATCTATACTGGTATTTTGCAGTGTAAGCCGGAATAAAGTTGGTTATTTGGAATTGCTGCGCTTGAGCGTTTGAAATTGGTCCGCTAAAGAAAAAATTTAAAAAAAATATAGTTCCTATTAATGGTCTCATCCTAAAAAATATAAAAAATGGAAAAATTTAAATTGAATATGTTATAATAACTTAGGAAATTGAAATTTAGGCTAAAAAATAGTTATGCAACCCTTAAAATAATTAAGGGTTGCATAAAGTTTAAATGTAATAAAATAAATTAAGGATTAGGTGGTGGAATTGATTGATCACAATATATTGCATTCATTACCACATAGTCATGCCATTGTTCAAGCCAACCTGAATAACAACCTTGATATTGAGCTCCACAACTTAATGTAACTGTTGTTGGAGTACAACCAAAAAAAACAACTTTAGCTTCCTTTTGTGTGCTAGTAGATGCAAAACCAATAGATGCATTTAGCAAAAGGAGAAATCCTAAGAAATTTCGTTTCATAAAATAATTGATTTGGGAAATAATATCCCGGTTTAAGTAAAGGCTTCAATTTGTTTAAGGTGGCCGACCTTCGAGGCATGAAGTTTCTCCTCAAAAGTTTCTTAATTCAAACTTAAAACCTTTTTTCGCCCCCCCCCAAATATTGTTTTACACATGTTATACACATTTCCCAAAATTTGGCCAATTGTTCTACTTAATCTTCCAATTAATTGGAAGATTATTTTTTCCAGTACTTCGCAACCTAGGTCCTTACATTACATCCTTTTGATTCTCTTCATTTTTAATACAATACATCTTTTAAATCTATTCCTTTTCCAGTAAATTGTTACTTCGTTTAATAGCTTCCTTTCTATCCTGTAATAGCTTAGCTTTCTCCGTTTCATCCATCCTTACCATACTGCCGCCCTGGCTTGCAAAGGGATTCAAAAAATGGCGAACTTTAAGTTCATAAAGTTTTTTTGTGTTAATGGTAATTGGTTCACCCCTGCTAATAAAACTTACAGGATATGTTATTTTCTTTACACTTTTTATGGTAAACAACACTTCCTTCTTTGAATCCTCTATGTGAAGAATTAAACCAGGTAGACCGTTAAATTTGTAAGGCCCATCAGATACCGGTATGGACGAAGTAAAGTAAGCAGTATAATCTCTTCCGTGGAATTTTAATTGGGCTGCATTACATTCCAATCCAGCTATATTCATTGGATTATTTGACAATTTCCAATTATTCGTGAAAGTGGGTTCAATAATCTGGTAATTATCTGCCTGAATCGCCTCGGTAAGTATCACTTTCTTTTCCTTATAGTTTTTATAAATCAAATAATTAATGGCACTGTTCCTGGTTTGTCCGGCTATCTTATTAAAAAGCAAACTTGGGTCGCTTATTTTGGCGTAATTATTTGTATTTCCCAAAGTTGCAAGGATTAATGAGTCATTGTAAAATCGATCCTTACTAATAAAATATGATTCCGTTTCATTAAAAAAAAGCAGAAATTCATCAACCAACTTGTTTTCCCTTTGATTTGTATCTATTACAAATTTGAATTCATAAACAGCACAATAGGTAGGGGTAAACTTTGCAATTTGTTGAGCATTTGCAATACCTATTTTCGCAATTAGCAATATCAAAAGGAAAGTAATAGTTTTTTGATTACCTAACATTCCGAATAATTTTATTGTTTTTGATATTAATGGAAATAACCCTAGCCCACAGTATAATGTGTGCAAGGGTTATTTACTTACAAAAATTAAGCAAGATAAACGGGGATGCTTGGTTTTGGTGTTGGGCAATAGGTATTATTCATATCTACCCATGTCAACATGCCAATTAAAAAGCCTAAATAATCGCCATAAATGCAGTCTTCATACTGTGCTCCACAACTTAATGTGACTATCATAGTAGTACATCCATTGTTCATTTTTATTTGATCATTGTTCTTTTCCTTGGCAAACCCAGAGGTTAGTGCAAATGCAAATAATAATGAAATAAAAAGTGTCTTCATAAAAAATTGATTTTTGGAACATCAAATAGTTCCGGTTTAAGTAAAAGGCTTCAACTTGTTTAAGGTGGCCAACCTTCGAGGCATGAAGTTTCTCCTCAAAAATTTCTTACTGTAAACTTAAAATGTTTTTTCGCCCCCCCCAAAATTATGTTTTGCACATGTTATGCACATTTCGTAAAATAGGGGGGCCTGTTTTACTTAATCCTCCAATTCAATAGGATTATTAAAACGAGCACTTCTCAACTTAGCTCGTTCCATAACCTTCTTTTGATTTTCTTCATCCATTTTAATACCTCTATCCTCCATGCCCACAAGTGGATTTTTTATGGCATCCATTTTCAGGCGTTTAAATTCTCCTGAGGAAACTTTAGTAGCACCTTTATTTACTGTTTTATCAATTAGCAGAATAGCCATATTTTCCCTTTTGATGGATACTAATTCATATGCAACCTGATCCTTTGAATCCTGTATTTTTACGATGGTACCTGGTAATCCATAAAATTTATATGGACCTTCATTCATGGCCAAATCAGTAGTAAACCAGGCTTCATATTGTCTTCCTTTAAATACACATGTCGCAGCCTGACAATTAAATCCACCTATTTCCTGATGCTTATTTTCAAGCTTCCATGAAATAGCGTTTAGATTCTCAACGTAAAAAAAAGGCTCGGTTCTTACATGGTCATAATACTCAATAGTATTTTGTGTATAATTCTTGTAAATGGTAGCAAGGGATTTTGGTCTAGGCAAACTATTCATTAACTGCATTGCTTGTGCAACATCCGTTGTTTTTTCTGACATTGTTGAAATGGCTGAGTCAGATATATATTTTCCCTTTTCCACCCAATAAGAAGCCTGGGAATTTCCAAATAAATAATATTCAATTTGATCTTTAGATTCCAAATTATTGGTATCAGGGGAATGAACAAGTTTATACATCATTACATACTCAGCCTGGAAATTGATTCGTTCCTGGGAAAAAGACAAATGGAATAGGGGAAGTAGAAGTAGAAGGATAAATATTCTTTGCATAAAGGGTGTTTTATACTGAGATGATATTAAGGTCTGATACTGCTATTATTGGTTTCGAATGATGATTTTTGTACCTAATACATGGTAAACATAACTATTTTTTTAGTTTAATAACTAAATGATTAGTTGATAGGAAAATTTTAACATAAATCCACAAAGGCAGCATAGGGCAGTTATACATCGAGCTTGAGAATAATGCTGCGTACTGCCCACCAGGCAAGATAGCCTTGAAGCGTATCAATAGTAAAAGTGAGCAGCAGGTACC
The DNA here is from genome assembly GCA_041740575.1 of Chitinophagaceae bacterium. Lineage (GTDB taxonomy): Bacteria > Bacteroidota > Bacteroidia > Chitinophagales > Chitinophagaceae > Phnomibacter. The sequence continues at coordinate 18,132 of JBGSLS010000016.1, forward strand.
CATTAAAGTGAATATTGGGATAAGTAAGGTAATAATTGAAAGCACTGATAAGCGGAATGGCTACCAGGAAGATGCGGATATCGGGATGATACATTGATTTGGCAGTGTGGACTTTCATGGAAACACAAATATATCAGCAGCCAAGGATAACTATGGGTAGAAAAGTGATGTACATATAATTCGAAATGCATCTTCACCAAAGCATCTTACGCAAATCAATCAGTTTTCTTTCTTCCGGCACGGTTTTCAACAACGGGTTTTCATGCTCAGCAAAAAGTTGGCAACGATCAAATATGCCAAGTGTTTCAATAATGTATGATTGCTCCAAATATTGCCTTGGTCTGCGCCCGGTTAAGGAAAAATCTGTTTTCCCGTTTATCTGAATTTCGTATGATTTTTCCTTGTGCAGATCACACAATTTCATATTATCTCTTGCGGGCTCACCTACGGAAAAATAGTTCCATGCAAGGTGTAATTCAAGTTGTTCTTTTTTGCGTATGTTGAAAATGTCCACGGCATTGGCACGCGAAGTTCTCAGGCATTGAATCGTGGACTGAAGCCGTTCCGATGGGTTTATTTCATCTGCAATAATGATTAAATCGCAGGGAGAAAATTCAGTATTGGAGATTATGTTTTCTGGCAAATAAAGCAACCCATCTTTTATATAACCAAGCTTTGAATAAATGTCATTCCAGGAGAAAAGGCTTTTATGATCAATCGTAGCTTTTTCTTCTTTTTTGTACCAAATATGATGGCAATAAAACTGTATTACAGTAATCGGACGGTTAAATATTTGTTCGGTTGTTTTCATGGAGAAATTTTATCAGCCTTCTCCACCACCACCATCACCATCATCGCCGCCACCCTTCCGCTTATTCAAAAACTGAAAATCGTTGCTGCCGAAGCGGTAACTGAAAGTAAGTTTGAACTGACGCACATTCCATCGGCTGTAGCTTTCCTGCACAAAACGGGGTGTTTCAATGGTTTGTCCCCAACGGCGGCTGTTAAATACATCATCAATGGCAAAAACCAATGATGCTTTATTATTCTTCATAAAGTCTTTGCGAATCGCAAAATCCATGCGGGTTTCGGCAATGGTGCGGCCTTGCGGAATTACTTCCGGCGATTCGTATTCACCCGTTAGCTGGAAAGAAAATTTGTCGAGCAATTTCTTTTTAGACAATACCCGGTAATTAGCCGTAAGCTGTGTTTCCCAGCTAAATCCTTTGTTATCCAAATTAAGTTCACCAACCTGCGCTTTTACATGGCGGTATTGAAAATTTACGGATGGCATAATATCAAACTTTTCATTGAACTTATGCTGCAGGTTCAATTCGAGTCCAAGGCGGTTGGTAAAGTCCGCATTGATGAAAGTATTTAATATAGCATTTGGATTAATGGCGGCATTATCCAACCCATCTAATTGCTCCTGCGTAATGGTATCGCTGTAGCGCGTAATATCATCCAGGTTGTTACGGAAATAAGCCGACACCATAAAGTTTCCTTTATCGTAGCTGTTGTTGAAATTCAATTCAAACGAATGCACCGTTTCAGGAATCAGGTTAATATTTCCCTGCCTTACATTAAGCGGATCTGAAATATCTACAAAAGGATTGAGTTGCCAAAAATTGGGACGACGAATTCTGCGTGAATAGTTGAGTTGCAGTTGTGTGTTTTCCGTTAGATCCCTGGTAAGGTAGAGACTTGGAAAAAGAGATTTTAATATATCACCAATATTTTCAGGATATGCGTAGCCGAACTGTTTATTGCTATCAAGCAGCATGCCATCAAATCTACTTAACTCTACCCGCACGCCAGCCTGATAGCTAAGTTTCCATTTTTCAATTTTGTTGCCATAATTTAAATAGCCTGCGCCAATTTGTTCTTTATAGGCAATGTTATTGCTGAATGGAAGCTTGCTTTCGTTTCCGCTTTCAACACTATAAGCATTAAAAAAACTACGGTAGTCATTGTTGAAATAGCGTAAGCCTGCTTCCAGTTTTCCATTTTCGCCATAAGGATTTACATAGTCTGCCTGTAGGGTAAACTGATCGTTTCCTGAACCACCTTCATTACGCACGGTATTGGTAGTGGCGGGTACAGAACTGCCGGTGTTGTAAAAGTCGTTTACAAAAGAAGAACTGTTCGTATTACTGCCATTGTTGTAAGTAAAATCACCGGTGAGTTCACGTCCCCTTTTGCTAAAAGTGCGTTTGTAAAAAGCCTGTGTAGATGAATTATTGAAGTTCCAGTTATAGGTTTCATCGCGCAAACCTGTGCCTGTAACATTTTCACTTTTATCGTAATAAATTTGATTTTGTTCGCCAATGCTGCGGCCATTTCCACCGCTAAAACCCTGCGATACGGTTATGGTGTTTTTATCATCAATAAAATAATCAACCCCAAAACGGGTATTCATGTTTTTACGCAGCCTGTTGTTTTCCGAAACCTGTGAAAAAGATCCGGTAGGCACGCCATTTTCAAGATTGGTACGTTCTGTTTCTCCCCGTGCAATACCACCCGATTGGTTATAGTTGCCTGTTACAAAAAGGTTGATTTTGCCCTGCCGGTAGTTTAGCCCAAGGTAACTGTTCAGGATATCGGGGTAGCCAATACCTGCCGATACATTTCCGTTTAGCCCGCGTGCCTTGTTTTTCTTTAAAATAATATTGATAATGCCACCGGAAGATGCAGCATCATATTTGGAAGACGGGTTGGTTATTAATTCTACCCTTTCAATATCATCCGCTGCAATTTGCTCAATCGTAAGAATGGTGGGGCGGCCATCAACAAAAATTTGAGGGGAACTGCCACGCAATTCTACACCACCCTGTGCATCCACTGAAACGGATGGTATATTTTTTAAAACATCCGCACCCGTGCCGCCCTTGGCCGTAATTTGTGCATCGGGGTTAAAAACCCTTTTGTCCAGCTTCATTTCAAATGCCTTTCTGCGGCCGGTAACTACTACTGTTTCCAGGGCATTGGAAGTTACCTTAAGTTCCAGTTTGCCAAAGTCTATTTTGCCATCTTTATTCGCTTCTGCCCAGTCAATAGCAAGGTCATAAGGAGCAAATCCTATTGCGGTAACTGAAAGGTACAGGCCTGTAGTACGTGGTAAATCTTGCAGTAAAAACTTCCCATCATTGGCAGAAATGGTGATATTTAGAAGAGAGTCACTGTAATTAAGCACTTGTATGGTAGCAGATGCAACAGGTTTTCCTGTGCCCGGTTCCTGAATAATTCCTGATATACTGCCGGTAACCGGCGACTGCGCAAATAGCGTGATGGAAAAAAGTGTGAGTAGTAATGTTCCTAAGTACTTCATAATCAAATAGAAATGCGTGTTTGGGACATGCACCATAGCATGTAACCTTTTTTCAGACGCCAAAGCATTCCTATTCAAGCTATTAAGGCTTGTCATATAGCCCTAAAGAAATGTCAAAACCTTTGGCGGGCATTATTAAACAGAAAATGAAGCATATTGTTGAATCCTGGGTATTAAACAAGAATTATGTTTAATCAGAAAGCATAAACGGCATAGCCCCATGGCTCCATAGACCATGTTTTTCCTTGCACCGCTTCCTTCATCCCCATAAAGACATTTAAGGGTTCACCTGATAAGGCTGCATCTTTTACGGTAATGTTCTGTGCTTTCGCAGATAGGTTTAAAACGACCAATACTTTTTTATTGCCTTTTTCTCTCACATAAGCGTACACGGCCTTTTCATCGCCGGCAATTATTTTTCTGAAAGATGCATTGGCGGCAAGCGCTTCATTGTCCATTCTTAGTTTTTGCAGGGTTGCATAAAATTTTTGTCTTTCCAGCTTTTTGAAAGTAATGGGATCCTTCTCGAAAAATTCAAGTGCCCTTAACACCGGTTCTTCCTGCCCGCTGTATACCAGCGGAACACTATTGGCCATGGTTTGGGTAAATACGGCAAATGGCGCATGTACCGGGCCGGGGAAAGTGCCAAAATCGGCATGGTTCCAACTGTTTTCATCGTGGTTGCTGGTAAAATATAGTTGAATGGTGGATGCGGGATACATGGAATCAATTTCCGCTTTTATGCTGTCCAATCCAAATGCAGGCCTTTCACCTTTGGCAATTTTTTCCATCATTTTAAACATATGCCATGGATACACGGCGTCAAAACCACTTTTGGGTAAATAGGCGCTGTCACCTTCGGCAAGCATAAACTTATCGCCCATGGCTTTTATTTGGGGAATGCATTTTTCCCAAAACGAAGCGGGAACATTCCATGCCACATCTACCCTGAAACCATCAATACCTGTTTCATTCACCCACCATTTCATGGAATTGATCATGCTGTCCTGCATTTCCAGGTTTTTGTAATCCAGTTGGCGGACATCGGCCCAGTCAAAAGCTACTGCCGGCTTACCGGTACTGTCTTTTACAAAAAAATCGGGATGTGATGTCATCCAGCGGTGGTCGCCACCGGTATGGTTGGGTACCCAGTCAATAATTACTTTCATTCCCTTTTCATGGATGGTTTTTACGATTTGCTTAAAGTCATCTATCGTCCCAAATTCCGGATTAAGTGCTGTATAATCGGATACCGCATAATAACTTCCCAATGTGCCTTTACGTGCCACTTTGCTGATGGGGTTAATGGGCATAAACCAAATGGTTTGCACGTTCATTTCCTTTAACCTGTCCAGGTGTTTTGCAAAAGCATTCAGCGTTCCTTCGGGCGTATATTGGCGCACATTTACTTCGTAAACATTCCCCTTCATAATCCATTCGGGTGCGGGCTTTACCTGTTGGATTACTGTTTCAGTTTCCGTTGTAGGATTGGTTTTGCAGGCAAAAAATATGATGGTCCACGAAGAGAGCATCAAAAATGGAAATATTTTTTTCATAGTGGCTGTTTTTAGAAAATGACCATAAAATTAAGTAATTGAAATTAGATATGAAAGATGGTTGTTCATTTACCTCCAGGGTCGAATCTTCATATTTTTTCTTACAATATTGTTTTAACCGACAAGATGATTTGCCTTTACATTTGAACATTCCATTTGTAAAATCATTATCTATATATGCGTAAATTTTTCATACTTTTTTTCCAGGTTTTTTCTATCATTCAACTGCTACCTGCACAGGATACTATATCAAAAGCAGATATACAAATAGCTTCCAAATTATTGGATGTAAAATATACCAATTCGGAAGTGGATTCCATGATGGGCGGTGTGGTAAACAACCTGCGTGAAATAAAGAAAATGCATGCTACAGCATTATCCAACAGTGTGCCTATGAGTATGTGGCAGATGCCCGTAACCCCCATAGCCATTGGTAAATCAGGAAGTACGCCTTTGGCAAAACATAGTGTGCCATTACCCAAAAATGTGATACTGCCTGCCAATAAAAATGAATTGGCATTTTATAGCATTCCGCAACTTGCAGCGCTTATTCAAAGTAAAAAAATAAGCTCGGTTGCACTTACACAGTTTTTTATAGCACGTATAAAAAAGTATAGCGATACACTTGAATGCCTGATTACGCTTACCGAAGATATTGCCATGCAGCAGGCAAAAACCGCCGACTCACTACTCGCAAAAGGAAAATACCTGGGTATGCTCCACGGCATTCCTTATGGGTTAAAAGATTTGTTTGCGGTAAAAGGTATTCGTACTACCTGGGGTGCAGAACCCTACAAAAATCAAATGATTGATGAAGATGCGTATGTGTATGAACGCTTGCGCAGCGCCGGGGCCGTGCTGGTGGGAAAACTAACACTTGGCGCATTGGCGCAGGGCGATTATTGGTTTGGCGGCCGTACCCGCAATCCGTGGAACCTGGAAAGAGGCAGTTCGGGAAGTTCGGCTGGAAGCGCTTCGGCAACTGTTGCCGGATTGGTACCTTTTGCGATTGGGACAGAAACCTGGGGCAGTATCATTTCCCCATCCACCGCATGCGGCGCTACTGGTTTGCGTCCTACTTTTGGCAGCATCAGCCGGTCGGGTGCCATGGCACTTAGCTGGAGCCTCGATAAAGTAGGCCCGCTTTGTCGCAGTGCTGAAGATGCCGCTATCGTTTTTGCCGCTATAAGGGGCGCAAATGAACTGGATGGAATTCCGGCACCGGTTGCCTTTGATTACCGCACGGCAAGTGATGTAAAAAAACTAAAAGTAGCCTACGCAAAAAACTATTTCGATAGGGTGGACACATCCCGCAACGAATGGAAAGTGCTGGATGAATTTCGAAAAATGGGTATCGAACCCATGCCCATGATTTTCCCCGACGATAGTACTGTTTGGCCGTTTAATATTATGAACATAGTAATTGGTGCAGAATGTGCGGCAGCCTTTGATGCCTTTACCCGCAGCCAACTTGATGATATGATGACAAGACAAAACAGGGGTGATTGGCCCAATTTTTTCCGAACGGCACGCTTGATTCCTGCGGTGGATTATATCAACGCACTCCGGCACCGTTTCCTGCTAACCCAAGCAGTAACCAAAGCCATGTCGGAATATGATGTGGTAATATGTCCAAGTTATGCGGGCAATCAATTAGCTATTACCAACCTTACGGGTCACCCGGCTGTTTGCGTTCCCAATGGAATAGACGCCCGTTCTAAAATGCCTACAAGCATTACTTTTCTGGGTAATTTATGGGGTGAAGCGCACATATTGCGTGCCGCGGCGGCTTATCAAAAAGCAACGGATTGGGAGGATAGGCATCCAGGGTTATTTCAAAACTAGGGTGAAGGCCACAAATGAAAAGCCGATGATTTGTAGCCGCAAATGATATTTTCACCTGCGGTGGTTTGTTGGCAACGAATGCACGAATCGGATGTTGGTATAGTTTGTGAAAAGTCACCAATGATGTTTTTTCCTGCGGTGGTTTGTTGGCCACGAATGCACGAATCGGATGTTGGTATAGTTTGTGAAAAGTCACCAATGATGTTTTTACCTGCGGTGGTTTGTTGGCAACGAATGCACGAATGGAAGGCAGTTTTAGCTAGTTAAAAGCCAAAATTGCTGGCTATTGAAAATTATTCGTGCATTCGTGGCAAAAAAAATTCGCAGCGAATTTTTTTACTTGATAATTCATTTTATTTTTAGCCTTATAATTCAAAAATCATAAATCCTTTATTATGGAAAACCTTATCTACGGCGAAGAAAGCTATCAGATTATTGGTAAATGCATGGAAGTTCATAACGAACTCGGGCCGGGATTTCTGGAAGTGGTATATAAGGATGCATTGGAATATGAATTTAAATTAGCAGGCATTCCCTATGAAAGAGAAAAAGTGTTTTTGGTTAACTATAAGGGCATAATCCTTCGGCATAATTTCTGTGCCGATTTTGTTGTTTTTGATAAAATAATTTTGGAGGTGAAAGGTGTATCCAAAATAACAGACGAGTTTACAGCCAGGTGTCTTAATTATCTCAAGGTTTCAGGAACTAAATTATGCTTGCTGGTAAATTTTGGCGAACTCAGATTGAACTACAAAAGGCTTGTATATTAAATTTTGGTCTAAAGCAGATCGCTTACACTGAATCTTGTCTGTCACAGACAGGTTCGAAAATTTGGTAAGCCTACTTTGACAAAAGAAAAGATTATTCGTGCATTCGTAGCTAAAAATCTCATTCGTAGCTTATGACTCAGTTCGTGGCTTATCTACAAACATTTTATAAAACTTCTGCAATTCCGTCAATTCGTGGTTGGTCAATGGCGTATTGGTATCAAACTTTGCCTTAAATTCAAGTACCCGTTTATGCGTTGGTAATTTTTCCAGGATGGCGGCTATAAATATACGCACCGGAATGACTTTTTCATAAATGGGCGATGGGTTCGCCGGAGCCTCCGATTTGAAACGGTTGGGCAGTTTCTTAATGATTGCTTCCAAAGTAGCAAGTTTGCCGGGTAGCAGGTCAACCGCTTTACTTGCTTTGGAGTGTAAGCCTTCCAACTGCTTTTTGGTAAGAAAGCCACGTTCCTGGTATTGCTGATGCAGGCTGTTGACAAAGGTAGATTCAGGATAACGGACCAAACATGCCTTCAGCACATCCAATATTACATCTACATCGGGTTTTTTGTGTTGCATGTTTTCTTTTTCCGTAATAACAGGTTTTAAGCACCGCTTCGCGCAAATATTAAATATTAAATCGAAAATATTACATCATTACATCCTTTTCTTTGCAGCTATGTACATGCACGACGATTTACAACAGCGATGGTGGAACCTCGAAGCCAAATTGGCGGAAAGGTTTGGAAAAAAGCCTGACCTTGATGCGATCCTTTACCTGATTGGTATGCAGGAGCTACAATATTTCAATGAAAAAATATCCAAGGAGCAAAAGCAGGACCTGATGCATGTGGCTGTTTGTACCATTTTAACTCCTTCAGGTTATTACGAACTGGAAGTTACGGATGTAGATGGCTGGCCACATTTTAAGCAACTAAAACCCTTGCCTGAATTGGGTCTTCGCGAGCAGGAAGAATTTTTGAAGGATCATGTATTGCTGTATTTTGAGGAACAGGAGCGGGCGTTATCAGGTATATAATTATAACTTTGGTGTAAACAGGATGATTTTATACTTAGCGGAATCTATCATAAAAACACCACATTCCGCTGGGTATAAGTTTCACTTTCTGCTGTCTAAGGTGGCTATTAACAGCACTCAGTCAACCGGAATATCTGTAAAAAGATACTCTAAATCAAACTGATGCTCAGGCAGATATTTATATGGATTTTCCGCTATACCGAAAGGCGATACAATCAACAAGTACACCGATTTACGGGTACCGGTTAACTCGCTGAATTGCATCTTTCGCTCGCGTATCTCATCCGCAAAGGCTTTTGTAATGGTAAAAGGCGCCTGGTAGAATTTCATCTCACATAGATGGATAATTCCATCTGCCCTGTCTAGCACCATATCCACCTGTAAACCTTTTTGATCATCATTTCCTTTGAAAAGGTATCCTGAAACGCCTGTTGTTACCCCCGAGATACCAAGTGCGCTCTTTAATTGAGGTAAATGGTAGAAGCAAATGTTCTCAAACGCATACCCCGTCCAACTTTTAAAAGCCTGGCTTTGCGCTATTTGCTCAAAACTTTGCACCTGATTCTTTTTGAGATCCTGCATGAACTTCAGGTAAAAGAGGCAAAAAGGATCTGTCAACCGGTATAAAGCATCTTTCTTCTTTTTATCGAAGGGGGCGGTGGAAGCAATGAAGTCAGATGTTTCCAGTTCTTCCAGCACTTTGGTGAAGGTACCGCCATCAGCGAGTTTGCTTGTGCTAACAAGTTCCGCCCTTGTCATGCCATTCCACTTGGTTGCCAATGCCTTTATGACCGCTACATGATTATCGGGCTTTTCGTAAAGCGAAGCAAATAACTTATCGAACTCATTGGTGAGTACACCACCGGTTTTAAAACAAAGCTGATCTATATATTGCGGTACGCTTTTACCCTTTGCCAGCGGGGCAAGGTAAAAGGGTATCCCGCCGGTAACCATGTACAATAATGTTACCTGCATCCGTTCCAGTTGAATACCTTTCGAAAGCAGCATTTGTTCAGTTTCAGCAAGGGTAAAGGGCTTCAGGTGAATTTGATGCGTAATACGATTATGCAGGCTCCCCTTGTGGTGTACCACCTGTTTAATCATCCAGCTTGCCGCGCTGCCGCAAATAATCAGCAATACATTGTGTCGAACCGCCCAATCGTTCCAGAAATGTCCGATTAGTTCCAGGAAGTTCGAACGCTTTGTCGCTATCCATGGAATTTCATCAAAGAATAAAACGATTTTCTTCTTCGACCTGCGCTTGCCTAGCCAATCCTTTAAAATCTCGAAGGCATCCTGCCAGTTGCGCGGCGGCGCTATGGGTATTACCTGTTTGGCATATTGGTTATACTTGCTGGCAAAATTCTTTAATTGAGCTGATGTAGTTGCATGCTGAATACCCGTTATTTCAAAGTCGAAACGACTACCTAATGTTTGCCAAACCAGCTCTGTTTTACCCACCCTTCGGCGCCCGATCACAACCAGCATTTCACTGCGGGGTGTATCGAGCAAATGCAGTATGGATGTGGCCTGATGGCTTCTGCCTACAAAAGAATATTCAGTTTCCATAAATTTATATCCAGCGGAATCGTTACAAAAATAGCAGATTCCGCTGAGTATAAAAAAATTATATCCAGCGGAATCTACCCTAAATATACCACTTTCCGCTGTTTATAAAACATGGGAAGTAGCACGAGAACGATGGATTTAATCTTTTAGAGCGAAAAATAGGCATCAGTAAAAAAACTGACCAAATTAATTTTTATAAATTATGTTACATAGTTTTGAATAGTGGCAACAAAATATCATAATCTAAACTTAAACTAAAATGAAAAAATTGTCCCCCCCCCCCCCCGCAAAAGGCATGAGTGCCTTCCAAGAACTCTTTTCTACAAAAATCAAAAGTTTGATTTTTAGCTTTCCTTCAAAACTATTCAGTTATTTCTTAGTTTTCACCTTGTTTGTTGTAACACAAGCGTGTGAAAAAAATGGCGTAAAAAATGAGTTCAAAGACCAAAGTCTTCTAAGCGAAGACAAAAACTTTGTTACATTAGTTACTGAAACTCACGATTATCTCAAATTCCTGGCAACAAACTTAAAAGCCAATGCTATTAGTCAAGCGCAACTAAACAGTCAACTTGTTGAATTACAGGCAAGGAATCTATCATTTGATAAGCAAATGAATGAAATTGATGTCATTTTTAATATGCAAGTTTCTGTGAGATTAAAGAATCACATGGTAACTTATAGGAAAAGCATGGATCAATTAAATCGTTTATATGGAGTTATAGATCCTAATACTTTAATAAAAGAGACGGAAGAAGTAATGTCAAAAATAGTTCCTAAACAAAGTGAAGGAGAAGTTAGAATCTTGCGTGCAGATGATTGCGGTTGGAGATATTATGGATGTGCTGGAGCAGCAACAGCAGGTGCAATTCTGTGCCATGCGGGCTGTGATACAACTGCACTTGCAACCACGGCAGGTTTAGGTATTCCTGCATGTGTTCTTGCATGTGGCGCTGTACAAGCATGGATGATTGTTGAATGCGCTGATCGTTTTTGTGAATAAAATATTAAACTATGAATAAGAAAGCTGCCAGATATGGCCTATACTTTTATTTAATAACAATGATAATAGCATTTATATTTCCGAAAGATGTTTTTGGAAACATTTTCGTCCTCGGTTGCTATTTTGTTATTTGTTTGACATTCTTATATTTTATATATTTCAGGAAGCTGAAAAATGAAAAGCAATAAGATTACAAATGGGGTGTGGCCAACCACATCCCATTAATTTTTATATCTGAAGAAATACTTTCTCTGTACTTCTCAAGATCATTAATTTCTTTGCTTTTAATTAAAATCATTGTCGAAAACATAAATCTTTTTTTGTATGAAATCCCTAAACATTATAGTTGCATTAATCTTTCTTTTCTTTTTTAATAAGGTGAATGCACAAGAATCAAAACCATTTTGGCTTGGGGTTAATGTCAACAGGAGCTTTGCAAGTTCAGGCGATTATTATGGTATTATGTCCAATGTATTTATTGAGAAACCTACTAAAAAAAATGGAATCATAGGATTCGAATTAGGGTTTAACATGCATAGCGAAATTGCAGAAGAGATATTGGTATCCAACCCTGGTAATCCTAATGAAATTGTAGACATGAGCTATTGGACAGTAATGAGTGGTTTACAACTAGCCGCATACACAGGCAAACAGTTTAAAATTGGAAAAAGACATTTTTTGAGAACCGATATTGGTCCCATCATCAGGTTGCAATTTAATAGCAATGATGGTTATGCAGTATTTTATCCTCCGGCTATTAATTTGCCATTTCCTGTAATTGTCTTTGAGAACACTCCGTATAATGTGAAAAGAAACACTTTTGCGGTTGGAGCCAAAGGCGCTTTCCAATATCGTTATCAATTAAGTGAAAAATGGCACATCGGTTTACATTCTTCTTTGCAATTAGATACACAAGGCGATAATTTTATCAATTATGGAATTACGGTGGCAACTAGGTTTTTGAGGTAGTTTAATACGTCAAACCTTTTTGTAAGCAAAAAAAGTAAGGGCAAAATGGGTTGAATGGCCTAAGGGCGGTTAAATGCATTTTATGGTTTTAAAATGGCAGGTCGTAGTCTTCTTTTGACCACACCCCCCAACAATAAATCATAAACCATAAATAACAAACAAAGTAACCCCGAACTTTGCCCCATGCCTTTTCAACTGAAAGCACCTTACGAACCAGCCGGGGACCAACCGGGCGCCATTGTGAAACTTACCGAAGGATTACTGAGCGGTGAACCTTCGCAGGTATTGCTTGGGGTTACCGGCAGCGGTAAAACCTTTACCATGGCCAATGTAATACAGAATGTACAGCGGCCCGCCCTTGTGCTCACACACAACAAAACACTCGTAGCGCAATTATATGGCGAGTTCCGGCAGTTTTTCCCCGATAATGCCGTAGGTTATTTTGTAAGCTATTACGATTACTATCAGCCCGAAGCCTACATACCCACAAGCGATACCTACATTGAGAAAGACCTCAACATTAATGAAGAACTCGATAAACTCCGGCTGCATGCCACAAGCGAACTGCTGAGCGGTCGCCGCGATATCATTGTAGTGGCTTCGGTTAGCTGCATTTATGGTATGGGTAACCCTACCGAATTTGAAAACGGGATTGTGCGCATTGCACAGGGACAAATGATCAGCAGGCAGGGCTTTTTGCATAGTCTCGTTAACAGCCTGTACCGCCGCACCACCGTGGAGTTTACACGTGGCACTTTTCGGGTAAAAGGCGATACCATTGACATTAATCTGCCCTATATGGATTGGGGCTATCGCATCAGTTTTTTTGGCGATGAAATTGAAAGCATTGAAACATTGGACATAAATAGTGGCAAACGAATTGGCCGTGTGGATAATGCTGCTATTTTTCCGGCCAACCTGTACCTCGCACCAAAAGACATCATGCAGCAGGTGCTCAATGAAATTCAGGATGAAATGATGGCGCAGGTAAATTACTATCAAAGCCAGGGAAAATTTATTGAAGCACAGCGGATAAAAGAGCGCGTGGAATATGATCTCGAAATGATTCGCGAACTCGGTTATTGCAACGGCATCGAAAACTATTCACGGTTTTTCGACCGGCGTCAACCCGGTACCCGTCCGTTCTGTTTGCTGGATTATTTTCCCAAAGATTTCCTCACCATTATTGATGAAAGCCATCAAACCATTCCGCAGGTTTCGGGTATGTATGGCGGCGACCGTAGCCGCAAAATGAATCTTGTGGATTATGGTTTCCGTCTGCCAAGCGCACTCGATAACCGGCCGCTTAATTTTTATGAGTTTGAAAGCATGCTCAACCAGGTAGTGTATGTAAGTGCAACACCGGGGGATTATGAGCTTGACAGAACAGGAGGTGTGGTGGTTGAACAGGTGGTGCGGCCAACAGGCTTGTTGGATCCACCCATTGAAGTACGGCCAAGCATTAACCAGATAGATGATTTACTCGATGAGATTGACAACCGTGTAAAACGCGGTGACCGGGTGCTGGTAACAACGCTTACCAAACGCATGGCAGAAGAAATGGATAAGTACCTGCAACGCATTAACATCAAAAGCAAATACATTCATAGCGATGTAGATACACTCGAACGGGTAGAAATTTTGCGCATGCTTCGTTTAGGTGAAATAGATGTATTGGTGGGTGTAAACTTATTGCGCGAAGGATTGGATTTACCCGAAGTAAGTTTAGTGGCCATTCTCGATGCGGATAAGGAAGGTTTTTTACGCAACGAAAAAAGTCTTACTCAAACAGCAGGCCGCGCCGCACGGAATGTAAATGGATTGGTGATTTTTTATGCCGATACCATGACCATGAGTATGCAAAAAACGATTGATGAAACACAACGCAGGCGCGAAAAGCAAATTGCTTACAATATTGAGCATAACATTACACCCACTACTATAGTAAAAAGTATTGAAGATGTGATGAAGCAAACAAGTGTCCTCGATATTAAAGGTTACAATCCTGAAAGCCCGTTGGCAGTGGCTGCAGAAGGTGGCGAACTTTGGGTGACAGGAGAAGATGGTGTGGGTTTTGAAAACGACAAGCAAAAGCAAAAGACCATCCCGCAAATGGAGAAAGAAATTGTGCAGGTGAAAAAGCAAATGGAAAAAGCGGCACGTGATCTGGATTTTATGGAAGCGGCAAGGCTTAGGGATAAAATGTTCTCCTTACAAAAAGAATTGGAAGGCGTTAAAAATTGAATAATTTAATATGCAAACTTTTTCGAATCCTGCGCTGGCATGGGAAGAAATACCGCGATTTCAAAACCTGGAATTACAACAGGTGATGCCTGCGTATAAAAAAATAATGTGGGTGGAACGAATTATCCTATGGCTGATATTAGTAATAGGTGCATCCGCAATTTTATTTTTTTCATCGGTGGCCGACAAGCATTGGTGGATATTCGGTGGCGGGCTTTTGCTCGCTGTTTTACTCGGCGTTCTACTGTTTACGGCTAATAAGGCTTTTCAAAATATGGGTTATGCATTGCGAAAGCATGATCTAGTTTTTCGTAAGGGTTGGCTTTTTGAAAAACTGCATATTATTCCACTCAAAAAAATTCAGCATTGCCAGGTAAAGCGCGGACCGCTTGAACGTCGGTATGGATTGGCTTCGCTAAAAATATTTACCGCTGGTGGAGCCGGTGCTGATATAACCCTTAACGGCTTGACGCAGCAGGATGCAGAGCGGTTAAAAGACTGGCTTGTTATTACACCCGGTGAACCCATTAACCCAACGACTGACGAAGATGCAGCAACAATGGGATAAACCACGCCGACCATCACCGGTTATTTTTCTTACCGGCTTCGTAGATGCTGCCAAAGAATCAGTAGGCTATGTTTTTTTGGCCATCGTATCTACTTATTTTCGAAAAGGTAATCCAAAGGGGAATGAAAATAACCCTGAAAAATTTCCATGGCTAATTGCAGTTTTGTTGGCAGCCGTTATCATTCTAAAATTTCAAAAGATATTCGCCTGGTTTTTTACCTGGTATTGGGTAGAAGGCGATAAAGTGGTTTTGAAAAAGGGTTTGTTTGTAAAGCAACAAGTGGAATTGCCTTTCCAAAAAATTCAAACGATACAAATACACCAAAACATGCTGCACCGGCTCACCCATACCTGTGCATTAACCATGGATTCTGCAGGCAGTGCTAAGGCTGAGTTTGTCATTGAAGCATTGAAAATAGATGATGCCCGCTCCCTGCAGCAATTTGTACGCAGTCAGCAACAGGATGCCCATGTAGTGGAAGAGGAAACAAGTGCAACAGAAAAACAACCCTTGCTTACCATGCGTGCAAAGGATTTTTTGAAGCTTTGTATCAGTGAAAATCATTTGAAATCGCTGGCACTGATAGCCACTTTTGTGTTGGGTAAAGCTTATGATATTTCGCAGCAACTGGGTTTGGATTCAAAGCGATATATTGAAGAGCAATCATCGGGTGTTGCAGTTTCTATGTGGGCGGTAGGCATTTTACTTTCGATAGCATTGGGTATTGCAATCCTATTTTCTACCATCCGTGTCATTATCAGGTTTTACGATTACCGGTTGCAGCATACAAGCACGGTATTTGAAATGTCGTGGGGGCTTTTTACCCGCCATCGTAAAACCATGCCTTATGCCAAAGTAGAATTTATTACCTGGGTGGCCAACTGGCTTCGCCAAAAAATGGATATGATGGTGTTGCGGTTACACAGCCTTGCCGAATCGGAAACGGAACAGGCATTACATATCCAAATGCCGGTTACCAATAAGAAAATTTTTGCACATATTACGGACACTTATATTCCTTTATTGCCGTCAGAAATCGTTGCCACACCTGCCGGAATAGAAAAAGCTTATGTGTATAGAAAACTGTTGATGATTGGTTTGCCAATCACGCTGATTGCAGGTGCCATTATTTGGTTTAACGCAGGTTGGCATGCCGGCTGGGTGCTGCTTTGGTTAGTTTATTTTGCCGCTTCACAATATACTTTTTATAAAAATTACCGCATCTGGATAACAGAAGATGCCATACAAATTTCCCGTGGAATTTGGGGAAGAGAGCAAGTGGTGATTTACCTGGATAAAATCGTTTCCGTTGCGCTGCATACCTCACCATATCAGCGAAGTAATGGTTACGCAAATTTGGTACTGCACATGCCGGGTAAATCATGGGTGATACCTTATCTTTCAAAGGATCAGGCAGATTACTGGACGGATTATATAACTATGAAAATAGAAGCATAAATCAGGTTACCACCTCAACAACGCACTCGCCCATGTAAACCCGCTCCCAAAAGCTGCAAGACAAATCAAATCACCATCTTTTACCAATCCTTTTTCCCATGCTTCGCATAACGCTATAGGGATTGACGCAGCGGTTGTATTACCAAATCGTTCGATATTGTTATATACCTGGTCGTCACGTAACTGCATTTTTTGCTGCACAAATTGTGATATGCGCAGGTTAGCCTGATGCGGTACAAATAAGTTTAAATCCCGGGGCGTATATCCGTTTTTATTTAATGCTTCCATAATCACTTCCGGAAACTTTACCACTGCCATTTTAAATACACTCGGGCCATCCATATTGGGGAAAAACTGCTCCTTATCTACCATTTGCTGGGTAACAAACATCTTCCCTACTTCGGCATCACCAAAATCTGCAAGATCATCCATCCACATATTGGCATGGGTTCCCGGGTTGAACATAGCCAGAATTTCTGCCGCTTCCCCGTTGCTGTGAAGGTGTGTACTTAGAATACCGGGTCCATCTGTAGCCTGAAGAACAACAGCGCCCGCACCATCACCAAAAATGACGGATACATTGCGCCCGCGGGTGGTAAAATCTAAGCCGAAAGAATGTTTTTCAGATCCAATGACCAGGATATTTTTATACATGCCGCTCTTGATAAACTGATCGGCAACCGATAAAGCATATACAAAACCGCTGCATTGATTGCGTACATCCAATGCACCAATTTCTTTCATTTTCAAAGCACGCTGTACCAATACGCCACATCCGGGAAAATAATAATCCGGTGAAAGCGTAGCGAATACTATAAAATCAATGTCCTGCGCAGTCGTACCTGCACGTTCCATCGCTATTTTGGCAGCTTCCACACCCATGGTGGTAGTGGTATCTTTGGTAGGATGTGCATGGTGGCGTTCTTTAATGCCGGTGCGTTCCTGTATCCATTCATCACTCGTTTCCATCACCTGCATCAGGTCCTGGTTGGTCACTACTTTTTCGGGTACGTACATCCCTATACCGGCAATTTTACTATTGGGCATCGCAATCTGTTCGTTTAAATTAAATGGAAAAATAAGGGAGAATGGATTAACCGTCTGTTTTTTCACCTACAAACCAATGTTCTTTATCTTTAAATAGCACATTAAAGGTGGTGAAGGAGCCGTAAATACGGGTAATGTATTGTTGCAGGTTTACTTTGTCTTCGTCGCTCAATCCCTTGTGGCTGTTGATATTTTGCTCAAGCACGCGCAGGCGGTCACGCGCCATTACAATTTTATGAAAGAACACATCTATAGGTACTTCTTTGGGTTTTTGCGATTTATCAGCAGGTTGCAACAGCATCATCCCACCTTTCCATCTGTCCCCAAGTTTTACTACCTCGCTAAATCCATTCCATTGCCGTAAAATTTTCAACAGCGATTTTTCTACTTCCGATATGGTTTCCACTTCGGCCGTTACATTTTCCGGTATAATTTCATCCAAAGCGGTATCGGTTTTATCTATTTCAATAATGCCATGGTAAATAAAAGAAATAAGATAGGTGGCATATTTTACACCAACAATTACGCCGGGGCCATGCTGTGTATGCTGCAAGCGGGTGCCTATACCAAGATTCAATTGTTCTTCCATAATTATTCCTGTTTTATAAAAGGATTTTCAAAATTAACCTGCTGCCGGATTAATGGGTGCTTTTTCTTGTTAGTTTCGGGGCCAATATTTTTTTGATGGTAAAAGGCATTTTACAAATGGTGAACTTGAAATTGACATTTAGTAAAGGATTTATATGCCTTGTGATAGCGCTCTGTCTTTTTATACAGGCTTCGGCATGGGGTTTTTATGGTCATCGCCTTATTAACCGCATGTCTGTTTATTTGCTGCCACCGGAGATGATGGTGTTGTACAAACCCAATATTGAATTTATTATTGAGCATGCCGTTGACCCTGACAAACGACGCTATGCGGTAAATGGCGAAGCACCGCGGCATTATATTGACCTTGACCGCTATGGCGTATATCCTTACCCCGATATGCCACGCGAGTGGAACCTTGCGGTTGCCAAATGGACAGAGGACACCCTGCAGCAACATGGCATTGTACCATGGTGGACGCAAACGATGCTCCGGCGACTTACCGAGGCTTTTGCTGCAAAAGACCAGTTGCGCATACTAAGGATTAGTGCGGATATTGGCCATTATATTGGCGATGCGCATGTCCCACTTCATGCATGCAGTAATTATAACGGTGCACAAACCGATCAGGTGGGTATTCATGGTTTTTGGGAATCGCGCATTCCCGAATTATTTGCCGAAACCGATTACGACTTTTTTATTGGTAAGGCTGGTTATATTGAAAAACCCGGCGACTTTATCTGGAACCGGGTATTGGAAAGCGCTGCCGCTGCGGATACGGTATTAAAATCCGAAGCCGTATTGAATGCCCGTTTTTCGCCTGATAGAAAATATGCCTACGAAGAACGGCTGGGAAAAATAGTACGGCAATACTCAACTGCATACAGCCGTGCCTATACCAATATGCTGAATGGTATGATTGAGCGCCGCATGCGGCAAACCATTTTTGCCGTTGCTAGTTTTTGGTACACTGCATGGGTAAATGCCGGGCAGCCCGACTTGCGCAATCTAACTAACATCACCATGACCGAACAGGAGCAAATGGAGTATGATGAACTAAACAAGCAATGGCAAACCGGAAAGGCAATCGGGAAAATTTGTGAGTAGGTACAAAATCCCAAAGTTTAAAATTCCAAATTCCAAAGTTGAGGATGTCTGCCTCTTTTTGAAATTTCCCCTTTTTTAGAATTTTAGCCCCTTTTGGAATTTGGAATTTGTCGTATTGGGATTTTGCAATATGGTAATTTTGCCATCCTATGACACCAACTATACATACACACTGGGGCCTTAATTTTAATTCTGGGCCTTCCATATTACCAAAGGAAGTTTTTGAAGAAGCAAGCCGTTCCATCACCAATTTTATGGATACGGGTCTTTCCATTCTTGAAATTGGTCATCGTACACCCCTTTTTCAGGCGGTACTGGATGAAGCCCGTGCCCTGGTAAAAGAGCTGATGCAATTGGATGATGAACATGAAGTGATGTTTTTGCATGGTGGCGCCACAACACAATTTTTCCAGGTACCCATGAACTTTTTAAATGAAGATGAAACGGCTGCTTACCTTGATGGAGGAACCTGGGGCACCAAGGCCATAAAGGAAGCAAAGAACTTTGGAAAAGTACATGTGCTGGGCAGTTCGAAAGATAAAGGTTACACCTATATTTATAGGGATTATGAGGTACCGGTTGATGCTAAATACTGCCATATTACCTCCAACAATACTATTGAGGGTACGCAACAGCACTATTGGCCTGAAACGCAGGTGCCGATGATAGCAGACATGAGTAGTGATATCCTGAGCCGGCAAATGGATTTTAACCATTTCGATCTTATTTATGCAGGTGCCCAAAAAAACATTGGCGCGGCAGGGGTAACCATAGTAATTGTAAATAAAAATAAAATTCCCACAGTTAACCGCCCCTTACCGGGCATGATGGACTATCGAAACCATATTGAAGCAGGCAGTATGCTCAACACACCGCCTGTGTTTGCTGTGTATGTATGTATGCTTACCCTGCGATGGCTGAAAAATGTTGGTGGCATATCCGCCATTGAGCCGGTTAACATCGAAAAGGCAAGGCTGCTTTACCATACCCTTGATACAATTTCACTCTACAAGCCAACCGTTGCATTGGAAGACCGTAGCTTGATGAATGTGGTTTGGGTGCTGGAAAATCCGGAACTGGATAATGCATTACTGTCAATGGCAGAAGCTGAAGGTATTGTAGGAATTCAGGGGCATCGCACGGCCGGAGGCTTTCGTGCATCCTTATATAATGCTATGCCATTGGAAAGTGTAGCAACATTATCCCAATTATTGGAATATTTTGCCCAGAAACATGGCTAAGCTAATTGATTGATTTTCAGTTTTAAGCTATGCGGGATGCGGAAAACGATCCTTTGGGGAGTGAAAAAAATAAAAAAAAATTTTGCAGGTTCAGCAAATGCTTTACTTTTACAATGTTTAAGGGTTTAGGGTTTTGAATTGCCCCGGTTTCTACCGGGGCTTTTTTTATGCCCCCAACGCTCAACAAAAAAATTCACATCAAGTTTTTCCTTTTTCCCTAACACTCATTCATAAAAGTTTCCCCTCTTATTTTTCTTTTTGTATAACAGTTAAATGTTTTTTTTACAATAAAAATTGACAAATATGTAAATATTAATTTTTTGTGATGAAATGGTAACTTATATTTGCTACATGTTTTAAGGGTTTAGGGTTTAAAAATCATCCCGGTTTCTACCGGGATTTTTTTATGCCCCTACAAGATCCTTTTGATTTTTATTTCGTTTTTTCTACAAAGCAATTGACTATCAACATCTTTACTAATTTACCATTCTGTTATTATTATCAGGGAGACTCCATCATTACCTTTACCGGCGGTGAAAAAACAAATATTTTTAGCAGCAATCCAGGGATTAGTTGCGGTAGCAGGCCTTGGTTTTCAAAATGAAACCCACCCAATTCAGCTTAATTGGATGCAAATACAGCGCGTTCCTACCCGTCCAGTGCAAATAGAAGGGGTGGAAGGGCTTTTGCCTTTGGCAGTTTTTCCCGCGGCCATTAAGGCTTACAATGGCAAAATAGTCGAGATTGACGGATATATTATTCCGTTGGATAAAACCGGTAAAACAGTTGTGCTTTCTGGTTATGCAATGGCCGAATGCTTTTTTTGTGGTAAGGCCGGGCCGGCATCTGTAATGACCATTAAGCTAAAAAAACCTTCTAAAAACTATAAAACTGATCAGATTGCCACCTTTAGGGGTCGGCTTGTTTTAAATGACAATAACCCGAAGGAATTATTTTACGTAATGGAAAATGCTACTGAAGTTCAGTATTGAAAAGGAATTGGTTTCCAATACTTTACCTTTGTAAAGACTAATGAGGGGCCCGGATGGCTATCTTACAGTGAAAATACCACATTTGAAAAAGCAAATTCTGGCAATTTTTATAATCCTGTCGTTTACCATTTCAGTAAACGGGCAATACACCTACCAAACGGTAGAAGTGCTTTATGATAGTGCCTGGACCTATAAAAATCTTCAGCTTATTCCTATTCGTTTTAAGATAAACAGGGGTAATTCATCCGAAGCGGGATTTATCACCCTTTCAGAGGCGATGTTGACCAAAAAAGCCGAGTTGCGTGAGCTTCCTGAAAAAATTGGCAGCCATAAGGGTGCGATAACGATTACCAATAAAGGGAACGTGCCAATTGTAGTTCAAAGTGGAGAACTGTTAAGCGGGGGGAAACAAGACCGGATTCTTTCTAAAACCACCATTATTCCGCCCAAATCTAAAAAGGAAGTACTTACCACTTATTGCGTGGAAGAAGGAAGATGGAGCCGTAAATCAAAGCCCTTTCGTCATGGTGGAACCGGTGATGTGGAACTAAGAAAAGCAATTGATATACGCAAATCGCAAGCTGCGATTTGGAAAGAAATAGAAAGGCAATACCATATTCAGGAAAACACCAGTAAAACCTGGTCATACCTTGAATTAAATACCGACAGCAGCCGTTGGAATCGCGATTACCATCAATATTTTAAGCAAAAACTCCAGGAAAGTAAGGGAGGATTTGCGGGCTTTTTGTTTGTCACCGGTAATTCCATTTTGAGTGTTGAGCTATTTGATAACAGTGATCTTACCAATGTTTTATTTGAAACCATGCTTGCCAGCTATGTTAATTCCATTGGCAAGAAACCCGACCCCCCCGTGGTGAGTACCGATCGTCAAAAAACATTTTTAGACAATGTCTTAAGCAGCCGGGAGGTACAGCAGAGCCTCATTAAAAAACATGGCGGGGCTTACCGGTATGAAAATAAAATATTGCACATGATTGTGTATGGTGATGGTTTTTAGCCTTCTTTTCCTTCAAGCCTTTTTTTTTTCATTTAATAAAAATGGTTATGATGTTAAAGGTTTAAAGACCTTAGTTTCGCGCCCCTTTCAAACCTGCTTTTAAAAAATATAAATAATAATGATACATCCCTACGCGGCATTAGTAAGTTCACAACTCAATATTAAACAGGCACAGGTAGAAGCGGTGCTCAGTCTTTTTGCAGAAGGCGCAACCATACCATTTATCGCCCGTTACCGAAAAGATAAAACCGGCAACCTCGATGAAGTGCAAATTCAGGCCATTCAGGAGACGGCCAAACAAGTGCAGGAATTTGCCGAACGTAAAACATTTATTGAAAAAACGATTACAGAGCAGGGTAAAATGACGGAAGCGCTGCAGGCATCAATCGATAAAGCAACAACGATTAATGAGTTGGAAGATATTTATTTACCCTACAAACCAAAGCGAAAAACAAAGGCGCAAACAGCGCGGGAAAACGGACTTGAGCCGCTCGCCGATGTATTGTTAGGTCAAACCGATTCCGACATACAGCAGGCTGCAGAAAAGTTCCTGAATGAAAATGTAAAAACGATTGATGAAGCCTTACAAGGTGCCCGCGATATTATTGCCGAAAAAGTTAATGAAGATGCGGAAGTGCGGTCGGCAATGCGGCATTTGTTTGAAAAAGAAGGTAGGCTTATCAGCAAACTAATGCCTGATAAAGAAGCGGAAGCAGCTAAATACAAAGATTATTTTGACTACAGTGAAGCTATAAGCAAAGTGCCAAGCCACCGGGCGCTTGCAGTGTTGCGTGGATTTATGGAAGGCTTTTTGCGCATAAGCATTGAACCGGAAGAAACGGTTGCCCTTGAGATATTGGAAGAAAAGTTTGTAAAAGGAATGAGCAGCGAAGGCCCGCATGTAAAAAAAGCATTGCGTGATGCCTGGAAGCGGATGCTTCAACCTTCACTGGAAAGTGAGTTCCGTATGGCTATCAAGCAGCGAAGCGATGAAGATGCGATTGGAGTTTTTGCGGAAAACCTCCGTCAGCTTTTACTGGCAAGCCCACTCGGTGGCAAAAGATTAATTGCACTCGATCCGGGCTATCGCACGGGCTGCAAAACGGTCGTGCTGGATGAAAAAGGGTCGTTTCAGGAAGCAACGGTTGTTTATATTCATGAGCCTGGAAGATTGCAGGCAGCAGAGAATACAATACGTCAATTGGTGCAGCGCTACAAAACCGAAGCGATTGCGGTAGGTGATGGTACCGCAGGACGCGAAACAGAGCAGTTTATAAAAAAACTTGACCTGGGATTGCCGGTGTTTTTGGTAAATGAAGCCGGCGCATCCGTGTATAGCGCAAGTGAAGCTGCGCGGGAGGAATTTCCAGATGAAGATGTAACTGTACGCGGGTCTATAAGTATTGGCAGGCGTTTAATGGACCCGTTGGCGGAATTGGTAAAAATAGATGCAAAGAGTATTGGGGTAGGGCAGTACCAGCATGATGTAAACCAGGTAAGGTTAAAAGAAAAGCTGGATCAAACGGTTGAAAGTTGTGTAAACCTGGTAGGTGTAAACCTGAATACAGCTAGCCGCCATCTGTTGCGCTATGTAAGTGGCATTGGCGATACCATTGCCAAGAATATTGTGGATTACAGGGAAGAAGCCGGCCGCTTTGATAGCCGCAGCCAACTGAAAAAAGTACCAAGGCTAGGGGAGAAGGCTTTTGAACAATGTGCGGGCTTTTTGCGTATCCCCGGCGCTCCCAATCCTTTAGATGGGAGTGCAGTTCACCCTGAAAGCTACCCTTTGGTAGAGCAAATTGCCAAGGACCTCGGCGTGAAAGTGCAGGAGCTTATTGGCAATGAGCAGTTGCTAAAAACGGTCAACCCAAAGCAGTATGCCGCATTTGGCGAGCTTACGGTAAAAGACATCGTGAATGAGCTGAAGAAACCAGGACTCGATCCCCGGCAACAGGTTTCCGGTTTTGAATTTGCCCAAATTTTCAGTATGGAAGAAGTACATCCGGGCATGGTGTTACCGGGACTGGTAAGCAATCTTACCAAGTTTGGCGCCTTTGTAAATATTGGGGTAAAACAGGATGGACTTGTACATGTAAGCGAAATAGCCAACAGATATATAAGCGACCCTGCGGAAGCGCTAAAACTAGGTCAGCAGGTAATGGTAAAGGTGCTTGAAGTGGATATGGCAAGAAAACGGATATCGCTCAGTATAAAACAGGGTGAAACCGGAGGATCAGAACCTATATCAAAAGGCACCCGGGATAAACAAAGGTTGCCAAACCCACATCCTGTAAAAAGTGAAAAGCAGCAGGAACCCACTTCGCTCAATGATGCACTAGCCGCATTGAAGAACCGGTTTAAAAAGTAGAAATTTAAAAAGCCCGCATCCAAAATTCAGATGCGGGCTTTTTAATAAATAACTATCTTTTTATTCCTTAATTACTTTAATAGTCTTTTGTTTTCCATCAGGAAGCATGATAGTAGCAAAATTTAATCCGCTGCGTAATTCACTAATGGATACATTTATTGTACCGCCAGGTGCAACTGCCGGCCTAACAGTACGAATCGTTTTGCCTGAAGCATCTGAAAAACGAATCGATTCTACTTCAGTAATGCCTGATCCCAATTGAATCATAAGGCGCTGTTTTGCCGGATTGGGATAGTACTGAACAATGATATCGGTATTAACCAGGCCTGTATAGTTTATTTTAATGGTTTTGCTGAATTCAGATTTACCATCCTTATCAATTTGCCTGATTCTATAGAAATTTGTGCCTTGAGAAGGAGCTGCATCTGTAAGTTGATAATGTAAAACACCCAGATTGTTGCCATTAGTAGCTTTGGAAGCGATTGTACCCACAGAGCTGAACTTTAAAGCATCAATAGATTTTTCAACAACGAAACGATCATTATTAGTTTCCGTCAGTGTTTGCCAATCTAAGTCAACTGAATTCTCCTTTTGTGTTGCAGTAAAAGTGCCAAAGGATACCGGTAAGGGATTGCAGTTAACTGCAACCGAGCTAACCAATGGGTAAATGTGAATGTTGATGTTGATATTGCCCCAAGCATCTTCCATATCGTGCCAGCTCGCATCGGAATATTGTTCCCATGCAAGTGGGTTGGCTACCTGCATGTAAGCTGTACTTAAAAGTGTAAGGGTATCTTTTGTAGTGGGGTCACTTGATGTATTCCATGTAAGTGTAGGAAACTCCAGGATGAGAAATATCTTTTTGGATGCAGGTAATGGAACGGCCGGAGAAAAAGTGAAAGCCGTAAACTTATTTTGAGCGGTTTTCATTTCGCCCAAGGTACTGGCGTAAGTACCAAGAACTGCCCCGGGGGTACCCGTAGTACCGTCCAAAACTTTAATATTAATTATCTTGGAAAGATTGCCACCGTTGGCACCATTAACAGGACCCAAACCTACTAGTGCTCTTGAAACAAAATTGGATGTGCTTGAGCTTAGGTCAAAATAATTGCCTTTTGCCAAATCACCCGCTGAATTGACACCTGTAACATAACCTAAATTACCCGGTTGCGTGTAAAAGGTAATAGTTTGCCCTATTGGTTCGGGCCATACTAAAGAATCACAAACATCATTTAAGCTAACTATTGTTAAGTTAGACATATCTGCAGGCTTTGCTGCGGCTGCATCGCGTTTTGGTACCTGGGCTAATAATGTACCTGCAAATAAGGCATTAAAAACCAGGAAGGATAAAGTTTTTTTCATAACATATTTTTTAGGGGTTTAACTGATTTAAGCAATTAAATGTAAAATGAGCTAAAGCTCAGGTATGGTTTAAGCCATAAAAGTATTAATTTTCCCTGATTTAAGACCTTTATTTTACAATTTAGCTGCATTTTTGATTAGAATTGGTTGGGAAATTAACAAAATAATGATAGAGCAAGAATTCTGATGGCAAATCTGTTCTTCACTAGTTTCATTTTCTTTGTTTAAAGTTTCACGCTTTTCTGGCCATTTTAGTTCAAAAAATCTTTCGGTTTCATCGCTAACCTTTAAACGTGTGTGACTATTTTTTGCCAGTACGTTCCTGTTTTTCCAGTATATACGGGTAATTTTATAAGTTGGATTTTAAAGAATCCTTTTTTTAGCATTTTCATCTTGAATACCATCCCTGGGCTTGCCTTAAATGTGGTAATTTTACCTTCAATTTAATTATAAAATATGAAACGATTACTTGTATTATTTGCCATTTTGGGTTCGCTTGCAGCCCATGCAGATGAAGGAATGTGGTTGCCCCAATTGTTGGGTGCGCAGCGTTATGCCGATATGAAGGCCAAAGGGCTGAAACTTACCGCTGAGCAATTATATAGCATCAATAAAAATTCTTTGAAAGACGCCATCATAATTTTTGGCGGTGGATGTACCGGGGAAATTGTAAGTGCAGAGGGACTGATTTTTACAAACCACCACTGTGGATATGGCGCAATTGCCGGATTAAGTACCATGGACGCCAACTATCTGCGTGATGGGTTCTATGCCAAAAGCAAAGAAATGGAACTGCCTGCACAGGGTATAAATGCCACATTTCTTATTAAAATTGAAGATGTAACCAAGCAGGTGCAGGATAGCATGAAAGGGCTTGCATGGCGCGATTGGGAAGCGCGTAAAGGAAGGGTTTTTAATGGTATAGCAAGGGCTGCCACAGAAGGTACGCATTATATGGGTAGGGTATATAGCATGTTTAAGGATAACCAGTTCCTGCTGTATACTTACGAAGTTTTTACAGATGTTCGCCTTGTGGGCACACCACCCGAAAGCGTTGGAAAATTTGGTGGAGATACCGATAATTGGGAATGGCCACGCCACACAGGCGACTTCAGCATTTTTAGGGTTTATCAGGGACCTGATGGTAAACCGGCCACTTATAATAAAGATAATGTTCCTTTTAAAAGCCGTCACTTTTTACCCATTAGCCTTAAAGGTGTAAAAGAAGGTGACTTTAGCATGATATTCGGCTACCCGGGCAGTACCAACCGCTTTGAAACATCTTACGGTGTAAAATTGGCTACCGAAATAAAGAACCCTGCTTTTGTGCAGATGCGTGACATAAGATTAAAGGCTATGAGCGAGCAAATGCGTAAAGACCCGGCTGTAAAATTGCAACTATCCAATGCATTTGCAGGGCTTGCGAATTATTGGAAATTTTATGATGGAGAAACAAAGCAACTGCTAAAGTATGACGTATTTAATACTAAAAAGAAGCAGGAAGATGCACTGACAAAATGGATATACGACAATAACAAAACCGAATATGCCAATATTTGGAGCGATTATGAAAAAGCATATGCCGCATGGCAACCCTACGCAAGGCACAAAGAATATTTCGAACAGGGAATTATGGGGCCGTCTGTGGTTCTTTTTGCATCAAGGCTCGGGCAACTTGAAAGAGCATTGTCAACCGGTGGGAATGCAAATGCCAAAGACCTGGTAGCTAATCTTAATAAGGCACGTACCGCAATGCTGGAAGACCTGAACAAACCCAGTGAACAGCAAATGTTGTGGCAGATTGTAAAAACGTTTCAGGAAGGCATTGTAGCTGATCAGCAGCCCACTTTGTTTTACAACCTGCTGAAACAAAACTTTGGAAGCCTGAAAGATGAAAGCACCTACAAAAACTGGGCGGCAAGTGTTTTTGCCAATACCATGATTTTGGATGATGCCAAATGGAAAAAATTTACCGAAGTGCCTAATGTAGGTGATTTGCAGAATGACCCGCTTTACGCTATGGCAAGTGCATTTAGCCAAAACTGGATGAAGTACCAGCCCGACTTGTTAGATTTTACAGCAAAAAACAATGAATTGGGCCATAAGTACCTTAAGGCATATACTGAAATGAACAAGGGTAAGGTAATGTACCCCGATGCCAACTTCAGTATGCGCACCAGTTATGGTAAAGTGTCATCTTACAAGCCCCGTGATGCCGTTCGCTACGATTATGTAACCACAAGCGCCGGGTTGCTCGAAAAATATAAGCCGGGTGATTATGAGTTCGATCTTCCTGCAAATCAGATTGAATTGTTGCGCAAGAAGGATTTTGGCCAGTATGCTGATCCTATTCGCAAAGACCTTGTGATTGGTTTTATTACTTCGGATGATATAACAGGCGGTAACTCTGGTTCACCGGTACTCAATGGCAATGGGGAATTGATTGGGCTTGCCTTTGACGGCAATTATGAAGCGCTAAGCCATAAAATTAATTTTGACAAGGAACTTAACCGTACTATTTGTGTAGATATACGCTATGTATTATGGTGTATTGACAAACTCGGTGGAGGATCCAACATTATTAAGGAGCTTAAGATTGTAAAATAATTATTTGCCCCAACCTGTTTGCAAAAGCCATTGCCTTTTTTGGTAATGGCTTTTGTTATTTTTACCGGGAATCATTTTGCAAAAAATATGAACAACCTTTCTGTAACTACCATACAAACCAACTTGCATTGGGAAGACAAAACTGCAAACCTGCGTATGCTGGAAGAAAAAATGCAGGCTATACCGCAGGGTGAAATAGTGGTGTTGCCTGAAATGTTTAGCACTGGTTTTAGTATGAACCCGGAGCGGCTTGCAGAGCCTATGGAAGGCCCAACGTTGCAATGGATGAAAGACATAGCTATGTCAAAAAAAATTGTGCTTACCGGAAGTATAATGATAGCAGAGAACGGCCTTTTTTATAACCGCCTTATTTGGATGTTGCCCAATGGAACTTTCGGTTATTACGACAAGCGTCACCTTTTTGCCTATGCCGGAGAGCATAACCATTATACGCCCGGTGATAAACGATTGGTGGCGCAGGTAAAAGGCTGGAAGATATTATTGTTGGTTTGTTATGATTTGCGCTTTCCTTTATGGAGCCGGCAACAGATAAAGGATGGAGCTCCCGAATTTGATGCCATTTTTTACGTTGCCAATTGGCCGGACAGGCGAAGTGTGGCTTGGTGTACGCTTTTGCAGGCCCGTGCTATAGAAAATCAATGTTATGTAGTAGGTGTAAACCGGGTGGGTAATGATGGCAATGGGATTTATCATAGTGGTTACACATCTGTAATTGACCCGCTGGGAGAAATTATTTACCGGGAGAAAGATATGGAGACCATCGGTAATCATCTGCTTGATGGCAATCATTTGCAGGATATCAGGCAAAAGCTCCCGTTTTGGAAGGATGGTGATATTTTTTCAATTCTGGGGTAATTAATTTTTGTCTTAATACACAAAAATGCCACGTTGGAAATGCACATATTATCAAAATGCGTATTTCTACGTATTCTTTTCAGTAGAAATACGGATGTACTGAATATATGGGTTGGTTTAATTTTGTATCAGCAATTCGAAAGGCAAGATCCTCAACGTAAAGAAAAACAAAAGAACTCCCCGTACACCTTCCTAACATCTTATTGCCCTAAAACATTAGCTTCCGGTTTTAATCCCGGAGGCTTTTTGTTTATACAAGTAAATGGTAAGCTCTTTCCCTTAATTTTATCGAAACAAATTTTTACCCCATGAAATTACTATTTCTATCACTGGTTTTAGCAGGCGTTTGTGTTTCTTGCTCCAACAACAAGTCTGCTACCAAAACAGATGCCGGGGCCACCGTAGCCGCAGAAAATAAAGCCATCGAAGGAACTTATTGGACACTTACTGAGCTTGATGGTAAACCTGTTGCGGCACCTAAGGAAGGAGAAAAACCATCTTTCATTTATTTTGACGCTGCTAAAAAGCGGGTAAGTGTTTCGGGCGGATGCAACGTAATGGGTGGTTCTTACGAATTAATGGATGGCAACCGCATTAAGTTTGGACAGATGATAAGTACCATGATGGCCTGCCCGGATATGACGAATGAAAATGGCCTTAAAAAAATGGCAGAGATGGTAGATAACTATGCCATTAATGGCGACAACCTGATGTTTGCAAAAGCACGGATGGCTCCAACGGCAAGGTTTAAAGCCGCAACACCGCCGGCCGGATTTAAAATGGATTAATCATTCAAATAAAAAAGCCAGAGAGAAAATTCTCCCTGGCTTTTTTATGAATATTACAGCAGCTATAAAACCCTGCTTAATTTACTTTATTGGACCATTAATTTAGTACTTGAAATTCTGTCAGCATTGCTTACAATGGTGATTATATAAACACCTTTCCCGGTTGGTTTTTGTAAACGATAAGAACTTGTTTCTTGTGTTAATACAATTTGTTGTGTTGCAACCTTTGTTCCATCAACGTTATACATTACCAATGAACCTTTACCCGGTTTTGCTCCCGAAACCTGCACAAGAATGCTATTTCCCTGTATGGTAGGTATTACTGAAAGTACATTGTTTTCTGTAATGCCAATTTGAATGGTTTTGTAGAAAGTTCTTCTGCCATCCAAATCAGTTTGAGAAATGCGATAGTAACCCAGCGCATGAGGATTTACATCTAAAAAAGAATATTCCTTGTTTGTATTTCCGGTTGAAGCATTCACGGTAGCCAAGGCTTCAAAAATGGTACCGTCCTTGCTTTTTTCAATCGTAAAATATTTATTATTTACTTCAGCAGAAGTTGCCCACTCAAGTAATGCATTTGTTTTAACCTGAGTGCCTTTGAAGTATAGCCAGCTAACAGGTAAAGCTGCGCAGGTAATTTTTGGTGAAATAATTGTCATTGAAGTTACACTCAATAATCCACCAAGTGTAAACGCCCTGCCATATAATGAATCACCTGTGGATAAATTAAGTGCTCCGGAATTTATTAATGTACCATGAAAAACAGAATAATCGTTGATGGTTGCGGCGCCGGTTACTTTCCAAAATATATTGTTGGATTGAGCCCCATTCATCAATATAACTTTTGAATAAGTACTTGTAGATAGTGCACCATTTATTTTAATTACAAAAACCGCATTTTCATCTCCTTCGGCGTTAAGATAAAGATTGCCGGTAAGGGATGTAGCTGCATCTAATAAATAGGTATGTGGGGTAAGCACAAGATCGTTGCCAAACTGTGCAGGATACAGTAACTCAATATCATGAGGAAGCGTATTCATGTAATTGTAAGCAACCAACATATCTGCTGCTGCAATAGCGGTGGACATATTCGGATCTGGATGAATGGTTCCGGTAACCTTTAACGCCTCAAACCCAGAAACTGGTCCCACAGCATTAGTGCCAACATCTCCGGTAACATAAGTACTGCCGGTATTTGATACTGCACCACTACCATTCAGGATCGCGAAACAGCCTGTCATACCTAAAGTTGGGGCCACGGGACCAACATTCATTGGACTTCCACAACCTGTAGGCGTATATACCAGTGAATTGCTGATGTTAACCGCACCTTGGATAGAAAGTGCCCTTCCTTCTAATGTATCATTTGTGGTAAGATTTATGGCTGCATTATTCGCGATAATATTTCCCCTCATAAAAGTTCCGGTACCAAGGGTTACCGCTCCTTCAGTTATCCAGCCAATATTACAAGCTTGCGCACCGTTTAATAACTTCACTTTAGCATTAGGGTTTGATGAAAAAGCTGCACCCATTTTAAAAAGGAATGTTGCATTTGGATTTCCTTGTGCATCAAGATATAGATCGCCACTTAGGGTAGCAACACCGGGAATATCATAAACACCTGTTTCAAGTGTATCTCCATTACCAATAACCGGTGCAATAAAAAAGTTAGGAGCAGTGCCTTTAAGTAAACTGTAAGCAATTAACAACTCACCGCTTGCAGCGGCAGTGGTGGTATTGGCAATGTGCATAACCCCATTTACATTTCCAAAACCGGTAATAGGACCAGGATTATTTTTTCCTACATTACCGGTAACATGGGATGTGCCTGTGTTTCCAACTGCTCCACTAGTTGTAAAAAGTGCAAAAGTTGAGATAATCGGGGGTGTTGCTTGCCCGGAAGAGAAAATGGGAGGCAGTAGAAATATCAATCCCACCGAAAACGTGTGTAGTATTTTATTCATATGATTATTTTAATAGAGTGGATTTACTCCGGCGGCAAAGGTATCCGGGTGCTGTTCATGAATTGTTACACAATTATATCTAATGGTTACACATTTAAATTGAAGTATTAATAGGATTTTAACTGTAGACAGCACTAATAAAAATGTTTGTTACCAGCAATTATTTTAGATGAATGTTAAATGTTTTTTTGTGATTAATTTAAAGGTTCATAAACACAAATGGCCAGGGAAAAATTTTCCCTGGCCATTTGTGTTATAATTAATTTTAATATGTTTATTGATCTAACTGCTCATTTATTCTTTTAGTAATTCATTCAGGCAAATTAATGTTTTTCGATTACCACCCTATTCCATAATCTTCGCCATGGTTACTACTGCCGCCCCACATACTTCCATGTTTCCAATCGAACCAAATGGCATTTATCGGCCCACTGGTGCGGGCACTGAATGTTGGCGTATACCCCATGCGTCTTAGTTCTGCTCTTTGCCATTCGGGCGTGTCATCATGAAGAAGAATATCTCCGGGTTTTGGTTGCCTGTCACTGGTTTTAGTACCACCCAGACTTAACCATAACTGGTTGCTATTGATGTTGGCAGCTTCTGTTGCCTGCTGAACCGTCATTCCGAACTCTACGATATTTAAAAAGAATTGCAGCAGGTTTTGGTCTTGTGTATCGCCACCCTGCACCCCAAAAGCGAGGAAGGGTTTTCCATCTTTCATGGCCAATGAAGGGGTAAGGGTTACCCGTGGCCTTTTACCCGGTGCCATTACATTAAATGGATTAAGCATAGAATCGAGTACAAAGCTTTGCAGGCGCTGACTCATACCCACCCCTGTTTTGCCGGCAATACAGGCAGGCAGCCATCCGCCGCTTGGTACAATGCTTACAATCCATCCTTCCTTATCGGCCGACATTACAGAAGTAGTACCCATCCATAATTTTTCCATGTAATCTTCCTGCGACAAGGTATTACCGTTATTATACGCAGTTTGCTGATCATGTGCCGGCATAAACCCCGGTCTGCGCCGGTCGTTACTATCGGTAAAAGCTGGAAAGCCCCGCTGGCGAAGGGTTTCAAGGTAAGGATTTGTTTTTCCTTCGTAAGGATAAGGGTCGCCGGGCGAAGAAACCGGGTTGTTGCGTTCGAAGCCAATGGTGGCAGCTCTTTTCTTTGCATATTCCTTGCTAAGTAGCCCTTTCATGGGTTCAGCAGGTGGAAAATAAGGATCGCCATAGTAAAAATCACGGTCGGCAAAACTCATATTCATAGCCTGGTACAACGTATGTAAGTATCGGGTGCTATTATAACCCATACTTTTCAGGTCAAAATTTTCAAGAATATTCAGTGCCTGCAACAGCATGGGTCCCTGTGTCCAGCCTTGCAGTTTGTATACATCAATTCCTTTGTAGCTCGTTTGCAATGGCTCTTCCCACAGCGGTTTCCAATTGGCAAGGTCTTCTTTGGTAAAAAGACCACCTTGTTCCCGGCAACCACGCACAATTTCTTCTGCAATATCGCCTTTGTAAAAGCGATCGTAAGCTGCCATAATGGCTTCTTTACGTGTCTTCTTTTTCTTCAGTGCATCTTGTTCCGCCTCCACCATTTTGGTAAGTGTGTTCAGCAGGTCGGTTTGTATAAATATTTCTCCTGCTTCCGGCGCTTCTCTGCGCTCACCTGCATGCGGTAAAAAAACTGCTTTACTGTATGGCCATTCTTTAATGCGGGCTTTGCCCCGTTCCATGGCATTTGCCGTTTGTGCATCAATGGGATAGCCTGCAGCCAATTCCATTGCGGGCGCCAGCACTTCTTTTAAACTCATAGTGCCATATTCTGCCAGCATATAGCAAATGCCGCCCGGTGTGCCGGGGGTTACAGCCGCTAAGGGGCCATATTCCGGAGGAAACTGGAACCCTTTTGATTTATAAAATTCGGGGGTTGCTCCGGTAGGTGCTATGCCCAATGCATTCAATGCTAGTACTTTACCTGTTTTGGGGTTGTAAATAATAGCTTGTGTTTCACCGCCCCAACTCAAAACATCCCACATGGTGCAGGTAGATGCGAGCATGGCACAGGCGGCGTCTACAGCATTACCACCTTTAGTAAAAATGGTTGCACCGGCAGTAGCAGCAAGCGGCTTTCCTGTAATAGCCATCCAATTTTTGCCATGTAAGGGCGGCTTTTGTGTTTGTTGCGCCACGCATGCTAACGGTAGCAGATACAAAATGCCCAGCAGTATGTTTTTCATAAATAATTGAAATTTATATTAATTGTTTTACAAGATTTTTTCTGCATCGTTTGACGAGCATTTATTTTAATTCCTTACTTATTCCGCAAAATATCTGTTAATCATGGGGATTTACATTTTTTTATTTTTCATTGAACCAGCTAAAGCCCATTTTTGTTTGTCTTCAACAAAAGCTTTCGTAAATGCTAAAACTAAAGAAACCGGTAAAAATTTTACTCCGCACAATAGTGGGGTTGTACCTGTTTCTGGTATTAGGGTTAATGATTGCTGATAAATTTATTCAGTTTCGCAGCACAGATGAAGAAATTGTAAGCCATTTTCAAAAGCTGAAATTACCGATTTCCATACAATATTACCAGGCAAATGGAAGGCAGATGCGGTATATGTCTACGGGTAATGATCCAACAAAACCCGTACTCTTTTTTATTCATGGTGCGCCAAGCTCGGGCATGTATTACAGCCATTTTTTAAGCGATACCGGTTTGCGCAGAATAGCCAACCTTATAGCCGTTGACCGGCCAGGATATGGTTATAGTGGGTTTGGGAAACCTGTGCCTGATATTGGGGTACAGGCAGCCATGATTGCACCCATTCTCGATAGTTTGCACCAGGGATCACGACCTGTAGTGCTCATAGGTGCCAGTTATGGCACACCCGTTGCATCAAGGCTTGCAATGGATTATCCGCATCTCGCCGATGGGTTACTTTTGATAGCGCCTTCTCTTGCTCCCGGCGAAGAAAAAACCTATTTTGCCAGTTATATTTTGGAATCCCCCTTTTTTACCTGGGCCCAACCGCGCATGCTGCATAGTGCAAACATTGAAAAATTTTCGCACAAGGCGCAGTTGAAATTAATGCAGAAGCGATGGAAAGAAATTAAAGTCCCGGTAATTTATTTCCAGGGTAAAAATGACGACCTGATTTATACGAGCAATGCCGTTTTTGCAAAAAAATATATCACCAAAAGCGAAAAGCTTTCTATACGCATGATTCCCAATCGCGGACACTTGCTTGTTTATGACGAAGCAAAACGTATAAAAAGCGCGATGTTGGAAATGATGCAATTATCAGAAAATTATTATATAGCGCACCGTTCGGAACAAAGCGAATATGAAGCAAGCCTGCAAAATCCTTAAACGGGAATGCTTTAAAGTCTTGAATGAGTCCTGCCACTTTTTTAGGACTTATTGCCTCCATCTTTCAAATAGATTTTCATTCCGTCTAAATACCTGTTGCCTCTTCGCTCGGCAAATCCATCTGCCAGCAGCATTAATGCCGCCTGTAAAGCCAGTGCTGCTGCAAGGCCCATCCAAAATTGTTTAGCAGAATCGTTTCGTAGGAACAAAAACAAGATAGTGCCAGCCAGCACCAATGCAATCTCCGTATACCTGTAAATGGCAAAATTTTTCATTACTTTTTCCATACGAGGTAATTCTTCCTTCAAAAGTGCATCGGTATTCATATCCATTTTGTATACAATATCCTTTCGTTGTGCATCGCTACGCGTATAAACAGTATAACCAACCACTATCTGCAACATTCCAATCAGCAGTAAAGGCCATGCAGCACCTTTGCACCATTGATGTTTAAAGTAAAAAAGCAATAGTAAAGCTGCTAAAATTGCTAGTACACCAATAGCAATGAAAACAAGACTTTCCTGTTTTTCGCCATTGAAGTAGGCTTCGGCATCGGCTTTGGTAAACATAGCTGTGGATGTATTTATGTTGGAAAGATAATGAGATTATACTTTTCTATTTAGCGAATACTGCCTGTAATATCTTCATCCAATGGACTAACTCCACTTTCAAAAAATCCTACCAGGGTTCCATCGGGGCTAACAAGGTATTTGCAAAAATTCCAGGATGGTTCTTTCGCATTCCACCCGTTTTGCGCCGGATCTGTTAGCCAGGAGAATACTACATTTTTTTTCAGCCCCACCACATCCGATTTCATCATAACCGGGAACTTAACTCCGAAATTTATAGAACAGAAATCAGCAATTTCATTATCGCTGCCCGGTTCTTGTCCGCCAAAGTCATCTGCGGGAAATGCAAGTACATTAAGCTTATCAGGAAACTTATCCTGTAATTGTTGCAATTCGGCATACTGCCCGGTGTACCCGCAATGGCTCGCCGTATTGGATATCAGCAAATACTTTCCCTTGTATTTATCAAGATTGATACTAGTGCCCTGATTGGAAGATACTTTTAGTTCAGCTAGCGGCATTAGCGGTTTGGTATTTTTTTTGTTCAATATTTTTTTTCCATTTATGCCAAAGAATTTACCCGCCATTTTTAGCAGGGGATAAATTGATTTTTTAAATTTTTGTGAGTTGGTCATTTTTTGTAAAAGGGGTTTTGATATTGGTGAATATTATTTTTACGTTCCATACTATCTGGTTCCTATTTTTTAATTTGTTTAAATTTATACATTGCCGTTTGCATGGCAACATTCTCGCGTATATTTTTCCAAAACAGATTGATATCACCAATGTGGTAATTTTTTCGGGTAAAAAGTATATTGCCGAAGAAGCGCGGCTTACTACTCCATAAAATATTACCATGAATGCCTGCGCCTACATTGTAAGGCTTAGGTTTATTGAAATTATAGAGCACAGTGCCTTTATTTGCTTTTCGCGTTACCCATCCTTCATCCAAGGTCCATGTAAGCGGGTTTACCACTACTGCTTTAAAGGATTCCTTCACCACATTTTCTGGTTCATATCCTTTTTTAAAAGTGCGCCATGATATAAAGCATCCTGTGGCACCCGGTTCGTCGCATGGAGGAATTTGACTGAAATAATTTTCCTTTACCGGCAACCCAAGTAAGTAGGCTGCAACCAATTGATTTTGTAATGGCTGACCATCTACCAATTCCTTCAATAACCGGGAAGCATGCAGGGTGCCCTGGCTATGTGCTGCAATGATAAAAGGTCTGCCTTTATTTTCAAACTCGAGGTAATACTGAAATGCAGCTTTTACATCGGCATAGGCAGTTTCGAAAAATATTTTTCCTATGCTATCGGGAATATAAAATGAGCGGATATGTGCCTGCCGGTAGCGGGGTGCAAAAACCCGGCAGGCGTTGAATGCGGATGCCTGATTCAGCATCGATGTCTTATCGGTGTAGGCATTTAAAATGGTATCCTTAACATCTGCATTCCAACGGTTGCGCTCATTTGCTTCGTTAAGCCGCGCTTCATTAATTTTTGATGCATCAAGGTAAGATGTGGGATATAAAAAAAATACATCCACCGAAGTATCTTTTTTTAATGGACGGTAAGGTGCTGGAAGCGTGTCGGATAAATCATATTTGGCGGGATGTGCAGCCCAATTGGTTAAAGATGCATAATCGGGTGCTTCAGATGGATGAGCAGGTGCAGGATTGTTTTTTGTATCATTCACCTTACTTCCTGCGCAGGATGAAAGTGTAAAAAGTACAGAAATCCAAACCTGAAATTTCCAGGAATGCATCTTTTGACTTGTGTATGTATAAAAAATCATTTTATTTGTATATTGCTATATTCGAAAACAGTCGGTTGCTGCAAATGGTTGCCCGGCATTTTTAATTCATCTTTCTTAATTCAAAAACCAACATTTTTATGAGTATACCGGTAGTTGACCTTGCCAAATTTACAAAAGGTACTGAAAGCGAACGCACCGAATTTGTATATGAGTTGGGGCGCGCCTACGAAGATGTAGGTTTTGTAGCTGTAAAAAACCATGGTATTCCCGAAGATTTGATTGACGAATTATATAAACATGTAAAGGGATTTTTTGGCTTGCCGCTTGCATTGAAAAAGGGGTATGAGAAGCCTGAACTTGCCGGCCAGCGCGGGTATACCAGCTTTGGACGCGAGCATGCAAAAGGTAGCGAAGCCCCCGATTTGAAGGAGTTTTATCAATACGGGCAAACGGTGGAAGACGGTGACCCCATTGCCGCAGAATACCCGGGAAATATTTCGGTAGATGAAGTGCCACAGTTAACCCCAACGCTATTCCGTGCTTACCGCAACTTTGAAAAAAGTGGAAGGGCATTGTTAAAAGCGATTGCACTTTATCTTGGTCTTGGTGAAGATTTTTTTGAAGCACAGGTGGTAAATGGCAACAGTATTTTAAGGGCCATCCATTATCCTCCCATTACACAGGAGCCTGCTAGTGCCATCCGTGCCGAACAGCATGAAGATATTAACCTGATTACTTTATTGGTAGGTGCAAGTGCAGAAGGGCTGCAAATTCTTACCAAACAAGGCGATTGGGTAGCGGTTACGGCACTGCCTGGCCAAATTGTAGTAAATGTGGGCGATATGCTCCAGCGACTTACCAATAACCGGCTGCGGAGCACCACGCATCGTGTGGTTAATCCACCACGCGAACATTGGGGAACCAGCCGTTTCAGCATACCTTTCTTTTTACATCCTAAAGGTAGTATGAGCCTTGCCTGCCTCGAAAATTGTGTGGACATGGATCATCCTAAAGTGTATGAAGATGCTACTGCCGGGGAATACCTTGATGAGCGGTTGAGGGAGATTGGGTTGAAGAAGTAGTCCAACTGGAATAAGAAATAAAAAATAAGAAATAAAAAATAACGAAGTGGGGGTGAATGAGTCAATGGGGTCAATAAGTCAATGAGTGAATAAGGTACCGGATGAGACATCTGTCATCTATCTTCTGTCATCCGTTATCTGTCATCTGTCATCTCTGCACTTCTAACTTCGTACCTCGTACTTCTAACTTAGTCCTTACTTTTCAATCAGATGCGTCAACAATCCATCCCTCAATTTAGGTTCAAACCAGGTGCTTTTGGGAGGCATAACATTGCCGGTATCAGCAATTTCAAACAACTGCTGAATGCTTACCGGGTAAAGGCTGAAAGCAACCCGAAAATCGCCACTTTCAACCCGATCCTGTAAATAAG
The DNA here is from genome assembly GCA_041740575.1 of Chitinophagaceae bacterium. Classification (GTDB taxonomy): domain Bacteria; phylum Bacteroidota; class Bacteroidia; order Chitinophagales; family Chitinophagaceae; genus Phnomibacter. The sequence goes on from JBGSLS010000016.1 coordinate 57,608, forward strand.
ACAGACCACGCATGCCGCCGGCAAAGTCAATTCTGGTGTCGGTACGCGGATCTTTGATACCAAGAATATGGTCCAATACCCTGTTTTGAAGAATACTTACATCCAAAATGCCAATAGGATCATTTGTGTAGCTGCCGATTCTTGCTGTTAGCTTGTACCAGTTACCATCCATATACATGCCAAAATCATGTAGTTGAGCAGGAGCAACCGGCTCTTTGCCTTCCAGCGAAATTTCAAAATGTTCGGCAAGCTTTCTAAAGAAATCTTCATGGCTAAGCCCGTTCAGGTCTTTGGCCAAACGATTGTAATCCATTATGTAAAGCTGTTCGGCAGGAAAAAGCGTGGTAAGGAACCACCCTGCTTTGGCACGGGCTTTTTCATTGGTAAATAACAATTGCGCCTTGGCTGCACTTGCTGCCCGGTGATGACCGTCTGCTATATAGGTACAAGGCACTTTTTCATTAAACAGCGTGGTAATTTCATCCACCGTTTTTTCAGCACTTACCACCCATACTTCGTGCCGGATGCCATCTTCGGCGGTAAAATCATAATTGGCAGACCGTTGTTGCTGCCAATCTTCAATAATTGTATTGATTTCAGCAACATCGCGATAGGCCATAAATACATTACCCGTTTGTGCACCTGAGCCTATTATGTGACGAATCCGGTCGGTTTCTTTTTCCGGCCGGGTGAATTCGTGCTTTTTAATGATGTCGTTATGATAGTCATCAACGCTTGAAACACAAACCAAGCCGGTTTGCTGCCGTGCATGCATGGTGAGCCTGTATATATAGTAACAAGGTTTTGCCTCCTGAAAAAGTACACCCCTGCTCGTAAAAGCCTTTAGGTTGTCTTTTGCGGTTTGGTAAACACTATCATCATAAGGACTTACCGTATCCGGAAGATCTATTTCGCTACGGGTAATATGTAAAAAACTATGCGAATTGCCTTGTGCTTCGGCTTTTGCTTCGGCCCGGTTCATTACGTCGTAAGGCCGGCTTGCTACCTTTGCTGCAAAGCCCGGTTCGGGCCGCAAAGCTTTAAATGGTTGTATATGTGCCATAATTCAATGTTGGTATTAAAGGTTGGTTACTGCTTTAAAAGCGGGCGGTAAAAGTAAGGAAATTGGTCCCTGCAACCATATGAAAACCATAAATTGAATGGAGCATGATTACGGGCGTGGATTAGCCCTTCCCAATAATTGCATTTTTTGGTTCCCCTTGTTACGTATATATTGCATTCCATAATTCAATTTAATAGGAACCATGGATTTAACGCATTTGCATAAAAGCCGCGATTTGGCCATATCGGGAAAATGGAAAGAGATTGAACATTTGTTCAACAGGTCCCCGCAGCTAAAGTATATCGGCGCAAAGATTAACCTCACCAATCCCGAGAATCCGGTAGCATATATCGATGAGTTAAATGAAATGCATGCCGGTGGCATTGGTTCGGATGCGGTGAACGGGGGCGTAATTGCCGGGCTAGCCGATCTTGCATTGGGTTTGCTCGGTTTATTGCATTATAAAGATGGTATGACGGCTACCGCACAGCTTACCGTACATTATTTGAAGCCATTCCGTACCAAAAGCATTTCAGCTACTGCCATTACCCAACAGGTAGTAGGTAACCGTATTTTTGGAACGGTAGAATTGCGCAACGATAAAGGTGACGTATGTGCGATTGCATACGGGGCGTTGGCGAAAGGGATAAGTATGTAAAAGGGTTTAGTGCCGTTGGCGTTTAGTGCTGCGCGTTTAGTGTGGTTTAGTGCTTCGCGTTTAGTTTCCTTTATTTCGGCTTCCCTTCGAAAAGAATCTAATCGAAAGGTTCGTATATTTCAAAAATGCAAATGTTGTAAGCTACCCTAAAAAGACACTCCTAAACTAATCCCATTTCATAATTTTTCGCATTACTTGTGGTAAAGTTTTATTAAGCAAAGCCTGCCCATATAAAAAATGACCCTTCTCATCTATTCGCATAATTCTTATCATTTCTCTTTAAAACACCTAAAGCGAATTTTGCAAATCATTTGAACTTATGAAACCCACACCATACACAATTAACATCCTAGCTCTTCTATCATTTTCCCTTATTGCTGCATCATGTAAAAGGGACCATCTGCCCAAGTACAATTTAAAATACAAAGTAAATGGGGATGAGTATATGCCGGATAATTATGCTAATTGTAGAACGGCAAAAATTCTTGGAAATACGCTATCAAAGTTGATTGGGAAGCATTATCTTACAAGGAATATGCTGATTTAAAACTTTAGAATTTAAACAAATAGTATGATGGTACTTTATTCTTCATTAATACTCATTACCAGCAGGCATGGTTCATATTTCTTGAATTTCCCAACACACCTCTAAATTTTAAACTATGAAAAGAATTCTTTTGGCAGTAAGCATCTTAATCACCTTTTGCTTTGCCAAATGTGAAAAAGACAAACTCGACATTAACGGACTGGTCCCCGCCACACAAGAAGGTAAAAACACTCTTGGGTTTTTACTAAACGGACAACCCTGGGCACCGAAGGGATTTAACGGTACGGCTAATTTAAGCATAGATGTAGATTTTGGATTTAACCAGGGAGTTTTTGGTATTGCCGCATATCGAATAATATCAGATGACAATAGAGAGTATTTTGGAATTGGCATTAAGGATAGTTTAAATTTTATCTCCTTATCAAGTAGATTACCTATGACTAAAAATTCAATTGCTAATTCGAGATTTTCAAATTTTAAATGCGATATGAATTTTTACGATACGCTAACATTTAGAGGGGGGGAGCTCATAATTACAAAACTTGATAAAATAAACAGAATTATTGCAGGAACGTTCAATGCCGTTTTATTCCAACCGGGATGTACTGACACTATAAAAATAACTCAAGGCCGTTTTGACATGAAATTTTAATCAAATTCATTTCTATAAACAAAACTTTAAATTATGAGGCAATTAATAACAGCCCTGCTGATACTTACTATTTTTTGCTTTGCTAAATGTGAAAAAGAAAAGCTCGACTTTAATGGGCTTCCCGCTGCTACGAAGGAAGGAAAAAACACTCTTGGGTTTTTACTAAACGGACAACCGTGGACTCCCAAGGGGTATAATGGAACAGCAAACTTTAGTATAGATTTTGACCCGGGATTACGAAATGGAATTTTTAGCATATCTGCATATAAAATTATTACAAATAATGACCGTTCTTATTTTGGTATAGGGGTTAATGATAGCATTAATATTATAAAACCACCAAAGACATATTCAATTGGAAATAACTCCTTGTATGGTATCTATTTTTCTGACAACAACTGCACTCTTGATTATTTTGACAACACCATAAGAAGGACTGGGACACTAACCATAACTAAGCTTGACCGAGTAAACAGAATTATATCTGGAAATTTCAATGCCACTTTATCAAAAAACGGTTGCACTACAATCTCAATTACAGAAGGCCGTTTTGACATGAAATTTTAATTTATTATCACAACAAATTCCTATAATGTGAAACCCAAACCATCCTAAACCCTCAAAGAAGCCTTTCCACCTTAGTTTTAGCCGTAATTACATCCCCTTCCAACCCTCTTATCAGCAATATCCCCGGCTTTTTTCCAGGTGATATTTCGCCCAAATTATTTTCAATTCCTAATGCTTTGGCCCCATTGAATGTAGTCATTTGCAGCAGGTATCCCAGGTCGTGAAGTCTGCCATGCTTTTGCATCAGCCGCATTTCATACATAGGGTTCAGGTAATAGTTACCGGCAAGACTATCGGTGCCAAGGCAAAGTTGCAGCGGGAATTTGTCCCGAAAGCGATGGATGGCCGGTGTTGCAAAGTTGATATACTGATTGGCCCCGGGGCACAGGCAAAAATAGAGTTGGTTCCAATCCACGCCATTTTCATCGAGCCATTGCAAATCGTGTAAACCCACTTCGGTATTATGAACCCATAGCCAGGGTTTATGGGCTTTAAAAGTTGGCCACAGGTACTTAAGCGGATTTGAACCGGTTGGTTTAAAAAAATCAATTTTCACGCCAAGTTGCGCGTAAAGGCGATTGAAATCACCTTGTTTTTCCCTGAAAAAATCAATTTCATCTTCGCTTTCCATCAGGTGGATTGTCAGGGTTTTATCATGCGCATGGTCCATGATTACTTTCAATAATTCGTTCGATACGGAATACGGTGCATGCGGCGTAATGGTTACCTGTTCGGGTGGAAAAGATTGTAAAAAAGCTTGTGCCACTTCCACGCCTGCCTGCCACCGTTCCTGAACCGTAGCGGGTACAAAACCCGTAATTTCAATAAAATTATGGAAGTAAATATCCGATGTTAGCTTGGGGGCAATGCTGTCGGTATTGTTGCTTATGTCGCCAACCGCCACAATGCCATTTCCCCGCATTTCCACCAATGCTGCTTCCATGGCTTTCAATTTCTCTTCGGGACGAAACCGGCGGAGTTGCATAACCTGCATCAGGAAATCAACCATACCGGTATGCGGGGGAATATGGCCTTTCAGATGGCTTAGTTCAAGATGGCAATGTGCATTGATAAAGCCGGGGATCATCGTACCTTCAAAGGGTTGCACATCGTCGCCGGCATCTTTTTGCATAACAAGGTCTATGATGGTACCCTGTTCGGTTGTAATTACAACCGTGCCTTCTTCTGCCCAACCTTTTCCTGTATGCAAGCGGCTTGCCAGCCATTTTTTAACTGCCATGGTTGCAATTTAAGTAAGCAATCGCTGCACCCCTGCAAATTTTTCCCTTTGGCCGTAATGATATATTACTTTTGCTCCCCAAAAAGAAGGTAAGTGGGAAAGCCATGATGCGGGTTAATCCTTAATCTACTTCTTACTTTGTACTTCGTAATTCGTACCTATGATTGATAAATTAGAAGCCATAAAAGGTCGTTTCGAGCAGGTGGGCATGGCGCTTACCAATCCCGAAATTGTTGGAAATTCAAAGGAATACAGCCGGCTCAGTAAAGAGTATAAGCAATTGGAAAGAATTGTGGAGCCTTTTGAAGCCTATAAAAAAGTGCTGGCCGATGTGGAATTCAGCCGCGAATTACTGGCTGGCAGCGATGCTGAAATGCGCGAATTGGCCAAGGCCGAATTGCCTGATTACGAAGAAAAGATGCAAGCGCTTGAAGCCGAATTAAAGAAATTGCTGATACCGAAGGATCCGCAGGATGATAAAAATGCCATTGTGGAAATACGCGCCGGAACCGGTGGTGATGAAGCGAGTCTTTTTGCCGGCGACTTACTTGATATGTACTTGCGTTATTTTAGTAAAAAGGGGTGGAAGACTTCATTGGTGAGCGAAAGCGAAGGAACCGTGGGTGGATATAAGGAAGTGATAATAGAAGTGGTAGGTGATGATGTGTATGGAACGTTGAAATTTGAAAGTGGCGTGCACCGGGTGCAGCGGGTACCCAATACCGAAACGCAGGGAAGGGTACATACTTCAGCAGCAACGGTTGCTGTAATGCCCGAGGCGGAAGAAGTGGATTTCGAACTAAACCCCGCAGATGTAAAAATGGAAACGGCACGAAGCGGCGGTGCGGGTGGTCAGAATGTAAATAAAGTGGAAACCAAAGTTTTGCTTACCCACCTTCCTACGGGTGTGGTGGTGGTATGCCAAACCGAGCGCTCCCAGTTGGCGAATCGCGAAAAAGCAATGGTAATGCTCCGTACCAAACTGTATGAAGAAGAAGTTCGGAAGCATGAAGAAGCCATTTCGCGTCAGCGGAAAACCCTGGTAAGTACAGGTGACCGTAGTGCCAAAATACGCACCTATAATTATCCGCAGGGTCGCGTAACCGATCATCGGATAAACTTAACTGTATATAACCTCGATGCGGTAATGAATGGCGAAATTGAAGAATTTATTGAGCAATTACAATTGGCGGAAAACGCTGAAAAAATGGCAAATATGAACTAAAAGTTGTTTTAGAATAGGTGGTTGGGTAATTTGAAACAAGCCTGTTTAGGTAATTACCTGATCTTTTATAATTTTCACTTTCAAAAAATAAATTTTATGCTTGAACAATTGCTTTCTATGGTAAAGGAATTAGGACAGGATCAGGTGGTGAACAATCCTGAAGTGCCTAATGAGTATAATGAAACTGTAATGGCTACAGCTTCTGAAAGTTTGCTTGGCACTATGCAGCAAGCCATTGCTGGCGGGCAGGGTGAAGAATTACTGAAGATGTTTAATAGTCAGGATGATGGAGAATTGATGGCAAACCCCCTGGCACAGCAGGTACAGAGTGGTTTTATGGATAATATAACATCCAAACTGGGTATTAACAGCAAAACGGCTGCAGGGCTTGCCGCTGCTTTTATACCTATGATTATTAATAACATGGTGAAGCGTACCAACAGTACTGCACAGGAAGATAGTGGATTTAACCTGCAGGGCTTAATTGGTGGATTAATAGGTGGAGGTCAGAAGCAGGCCGGTGGAATGGACATTGGTTCCTTAATTGGCCAGTTTACAGGTGGAGGTCAACAGTCAGGCGGACTGGATATTGGTTCGCTGATCGGACAATTTACCGGTGGTGGAAATACAAATCAGCAAGCCGGCGGACAGGATATGATAGGCAATCTTATCAAAGGGTTTTTTAATAAATAGCCTTAATAGGTTAAAGCATAGTTACAGAAATTTAAAGGGCTTGTTACAGGTTGCTAAATGCTTTGCCAAAAAGACCTGGAATGGATGTTAATTAACGGTTAAGTGTTCTGTTTGCGTTTTAATGCAATATTTTATTACGATATTTGAATTCTTAATCAAAAGCGCATAACTTTATACGGTTGATTAAATTTAAGTTCTTTTAACATATAAGCGGTATACTTTTTACCAAGTAAAACGTCTTAATAGTGTTCAACATTTAAAAATAAGTTTTTCTCATAAGCAGTTAGTTTTGGTTTCGGCCCTTGTTTCCACAAGGGCCTCTTTTTTGCCCCTACCCAAGCCTTTTTTTGCATGCACGCATTTTGCCATAGGTTTGCCCCGATATTTATTATACTTTATCAAAAATGAACTCCACCACTATTTGTATTGATTTTGGGAATACAAGGCAAAAGGCTGCGCTCTTCAGCGGTGAAAAGCAAATCGACTTTGCCTACTTTGGCAACGACCTTGAAGCTTCCTTATTAGATTTACTGGATCGTTGGAAACCGGATCGCAGTATTTTGTCTTCTGTAATCAATCATCCGGCTTCTGTGGAAAGGATGCTTTCCGAGCGAAGTAATTTCCATTTATTGGAGGCGGCCAAAAGTAAATTGCCATTTTTTACCCCTGTAGGCAAGCCCGAAACCATTGGCGCCGACAGGCTTGCTTTGTGCGCGGCAGCAGTGTTGCTTTTTCCCGGGCAAAATAATCTTGTAATAGGACTGGGGACCGCGGTTACCTATAATTTCATTAACGTACGCAACGAGTTTTTGGGCGGCGGCATTAGTCCGGGTATGATTATGCGGATGAAAGCGCTGAACAGTTACACCGCCAAATTGCCTATTGTTGATCCTGATTGGAACGTGCCCCTGGTAGGTTTTGATACCAAAACCAATATTCAAAGTGGGGTTGTTTTAGGTTTGGCCTTCGAAATAGAAGGGTTCATAGCCGAATATAGCCGTAAATATGGGGCATTTAACGTGCTTTTAACCGGGGGTGATATGGTTCATTTGGCACCACACCTTAAATCATTGATATTTGCCGACCCTGATTTATTATTTAAAGGACTCTATGCGATTTGTGATCTTAATGTGTAAACCTGCAAGGGTGGCAATGCTGGCAGCAGGCGTGCTGTTTTCTGCATCCGGTATGTCGCAGGTTAATTCCCCCTTCAGCCGTTTTGGAATTGGTGATTTGTACAATGCACGCAACGTGGCATCTAAAGGAATGGGTGGAATTGCTACTTCTTATACCGATATTCAATCGGTTAACTTTATTAACCCTGCATCCTATAGCAAGATTGGATTTGTAACATTTGATGTTGGATTAGAAACAGAGTTTCGCACATTCAGCAACCAGGAAAAGACAGATCGTTATCAATCGGCCAACATTCTTTTTAATTATGTTGCACTTGGCCTTCCTATTAAAAAATCGAAGGACAAATTAAAAACAGTATGGGGGTTGGCCTTTGGTCTTCGTCCGATAAGTCGTATAAAGTATGATATTCAGGATTTCGGAAGAATTCCCGGCATTGACAGCAGCGTTACAGAGTACCGGGGTACGGGTGGTTTATACCGTGCTTTTGCAGGAACAGGGTTTAGTTTAGGCAATCTTTCTTTAGGGATAAATGCGGGTTGGGTTTTTGGTCAGCAGGATATTAATACCTATCGCACGCTGATAAACGACACAACTTTTTACTACACCGCCAATTTTGGTCAAAATACTTCCATCAATAAGTTTATGGCTGATGCGGGTATGATGTATTCCATTAAAACTTCAAAGAAATCGGAGATTCGTATAGGGGTTAACGGTTATTTAGGTGGTGATGCAAACGCTAGCCGGGATGTAGTATCCCAAACATCCTTTTTCAATTCTTTTGGAAGCGCAGATACACTTGATGTGGTAGAAAGAAAAAGTATGGAAGGCACCTATACCATGCCTGCCGGTTATTCAGTAGGTATCTCGTATGATAAAATAAATGACATTATGTTGAGTGCCGAATATGAAATTGTCAAGTGGACAGATCTGGACAATTTTGGGCAATCCAACAAAATGGGTGATATTAACATGTTTCGTGCTGGTGCACAATGGATACCCGATGCCATTGGCGGTAAACAATATTTCCGGCAGGTAGCTTACCGTGCAGGCTTTTTTACCGGAAAGGATTATGTGGTGGTAAATGATAAGCAACTCCCGGTGTGGGGTGTTACCGTTGGTGGTGGATTTCCCATTAAGCGATACAATGCATACTCTACGCAATATAGTACTGTAAATCTTTCTTTTGAATATGGAAGACGTGGCGGAAACGATACGCCTTATTTCGAGCGCTATTTTCGCCTGAACCTCGGCCTAGCCCTAAGTGATATTTGGTTTATACCACGGCAGTATGATTAAGCGCTTTTCGCCCGGGTTAATTTAAATTTCAGCCGCATGCAACTTTCGCAGTTTTCTTTTTTTGGCTTATGCCTTACCTTCTGCGGATTAATCCTTGCCTGCGAGAATGATCCTACTGAAGTGGAAAGTTATACCAAGCCATCCCGCGATATAGAGGAAGCAAAAAATATTAAAGCTATTTACAGCCAATCGGGAAATCTATCGGCCATTTTGGAAGCGCCCGTTATGTACCGGGTGAAGGATGATACTATTTATACGGAATTCCCCGAATCCCTAAAAGTTACTTTTTATAAGGACAGCAGTGCTACCGTGGAAAGTATTATACAGGGGAATTACGCCAAATATTATGAGTTGCTGCGCAAAATATATATTAAGGATAGTGTGATCGTATATAATGTAAACGGAGATACCCTTTATGCACAGGACCTTTGGTGGGATCAGAACCAGGAAATTTTTTACAGCCTGAACCCTGTGAGGGTGCGAACATTAACCCAAAAACTCGACGGGACCGGTATTCAGGCAAAGCAAGATTTCAGCAAATACACCATTGTTAATCCAAGGGGTCCCGTAGCATTACCCTCCGATATAAATCCTTGATGATGCCCAAAATTTTAGGGATAAAACATTAATTATTTAATGCTATTTCTCTTGCTATCTATTTATTTATAGTATATATAATTGTATTACCTAATTTCGAATTATGATTAATGGTATACTTTTACTTGGCATTTTGCTGATACTCGGCTTTTTTGCCGGTATTGAAATTGCCTTTGTAAGCTCCAATAAGCTAAGTATTGAACTTAAAAAGAAGCAAGGCAGGCGTAGTGGCATTATCATTAGCCAGTTTCTGGATAATCCATGGGCTTTTGTAGGGAGCTGTATTGTTGGTTATGGGATTTTCCTTGTTATTTATGGGTTATTGGTAAGCCGGTTAATTGCTCCATTCTGGAAAATTTCAGGTATTCAGCAAATGGAGGGCTCCTATTTTATAAAATCCATTACCGAAATATTGCTTGCGGTTGGATTGGTGTTGTTTTTCGAATTTTTATTCCGCGCCATTTTCCGTGCAAAAAGCGATACCCTTCTTGGCTTTTTTTCCGGTACCCTTGCTTTTTTGATCACCCTTTTGAGACCTATCCTAAGCGTTTTTGTAAATATTTCGGTTTGGATGCTTAAGTATCTTTTCAACATGAAAATTGAAGGCCCGGGCCGACCATTCAGCCGTATAGATATTGAGCATTATTACCAGCAAACCAAAGAGTCGGGTGATGAAGCACAGGAGTTAAACCAGGAGCTTTTTGAAAATGCACTGAGCCTGCCGGGGATAAAAGTTAGAAGCTGTTTGGTACCACGTACGGAGGTTGTTGCGTTGCCTGTAGAAACACCTCTTATTGATGTACGGAAGAGAATGATTGAAACACGCTTAAGCAGGTTGATTGTTTATGAAAATAATATTGATAGCATTTTGGGCTACGTACATCAATTGGATTTATTGAAACCTGTTTCCTCGCTCCGGGAAATTTTGCATCCTATTCCAACCATTCCCGAATCAATGGGTGTAACAGACCTGATTGGTAAATTTTCGAAAGAACAGAAAAGTATTGCCTGGGTGGTAGATGAATTTGGTGGAACTGCAGGTATTATTACTATGGAAGACCTGGTGGAAGAGATATTTGGTGATATAAGAGATGAATATGATACCGAGGAATTGGTGGAAGAAAAAATTTCGGATACGGAATTCATGTTCAGTGGCAGGTTGGAGCTGAATGATATAAGTGAAAAGTATAATTTGGAATTTTTAGAAGATAAAGCCGGCACCCTGAGTGGCTATATTATAAAGCATCACAAAAAAATCCCAAGGGAAAAAGAGAAAATCATTATCGGCGATTATCGATTCGAAATTGTTGCTATGACAGATACGCGCATTGAACAGGCGAAGCTCGTGGTATTATAGTTTTTCATTGTTGAAGTATATTTTGGTAATTGTTTATTTGCATCTATGATAATTGTACCCGGCGAAGTAAAAACAGCGTTACTTCATCAATATTTGTTGAGTGCTGTTGCACCAAGACCCATTTGTTTTGCCAGCACGGTTGATGCGGATGGAAAGGCTAATCTTAGCCCTTACAGCTTTTTTAATGTTTTTGGAAGCAACCCGGCTACGCTGGTTTTTTCGCCAAGCCGGCGCGTACGCGATAATACAATTAAACATACACTCGAGAATATTTACGATACCCGCGAAGTGGTAATAAATGTGGTGAACTACGCCATGGTGCAGCAAATGAGCCTGAGCAGTTGCGAGTACCCAAAGGGAGTAGATGAGTTTGTGAAATCTGGCTTTACCAAATTACCATCGCAAATAGTAAAACCTTTCAGGGTGGCGGAAAGCCCTGTACAAATGGAATGCAGGGTGGAGGATATAATAGAAACCGGGCAGGAAGGTGGTGCAGGCAACCTGGTAATTTGCCGCGTGCTGATGATGCATATTAATGACGATTTGCTCGATAGCGAGCAGAAAATAAGCCCGCATAAAATTGACCTTGTGGCACGCATGGGTTACGATTACTATTGCCGCGCAAGCGGTAATGCTGTTTTTGAAGTAGCAAAGCCCAATACCCAATTAGGTATAGGAATGGATGCTTTAACGGCATCCATTAAAAATAGTGCTGTGCTCACCGGAAACGATTTGGGCATGCTTGCAAACGTGCATGAAATACCTGCTATCAATCCGGCTTTTCATGATGAAAGGCTTAAAGATATTATACAATACTTTTCTTTAAACCCGGCTGAAATGGAGCAGGAATTGCATCATTATGCAAAAGTGCTTTTGCAGGAAGGAAGGGTACAGGATGCATGGCAGGTTTTGCTTGCAGGCTAAAATTTTTACAGGATGGTTAATCCATTTTTTATGGCAAACATGCAAAGACCTACACGGGTTTTTACGACCAATTTCTCAAAAAGAATATCACGATATCCATCCACCGTACGCGGACTTACATTCATTTTTTCTGCAATTTCTTTATAAGTAAGTTCAGTGCATACCATGCTTAAAAATTCTGTTTCTTTTGGGCTTAATTTATCAATGGGATTATTAACTGATTCAGTGTCGGATTGCATTTTATGCATAAGCCGGCCCGAAACAAGCTCGGAATAGTAATAGCCCGTCGTATATAATTCATTCAATGCTTTTTTTAATTCCACCGGCTCGGCATCTTTTAATACATAGCCTCTTACTCCGTTGCGAATCATACGCATAATCGTATCCTCACTATCCAGCATACTTAGTGCAAGCATTTTAGCATTCGGGTATTTAATATGAATATTTTTTGCCGTTTGGTAACCATCCATTACAGGCATGCTTACATCCAGCAAAATGAGGTCGGGCAATGTTGGGTTCTCTGCAAGACTATTCATCAACTCCTGACCATTAGCTGCCTGAATAATTACTTTATAGACCCCAAAGGATTCTATTAATGCAGCGAGGCCTTTTCTGAAAAGAACATGATCATCGGCCATGGCAATCTGTATCATAGTAGAAATTGTTTTTTATTAATAAGGAACCTGAACTGCAATGCGTGTTCCTGTACCCGGTAATGATTTAATGTCAACCTTTCCTTTCATTCGATGTAAATGCCCGGTTATACCCGCTAAAATAGGGTTTCGATAAGCCATTAGGTCATTACTGCTACCAAGATCATCCATAATAAGCTTTAATGTTTCTTTTCCGTAAGTCAAATGTGCGTGAAATAATCCATTATCAGCATATAAGCGGGTATTTGCCATAACTGCCTGAAATATATTGAGCAGAAGGATTTTCTTTTCAGGCCGAATTTCATGTGGTAAGCCAGAAACCGTAAGTTCAGTTTTCATGCTTCTTATTTTTTCCAATAATCCCAATTCATAGGAAATGATATCAATAATGGGCTGCTTACAAATGCGTGCTGTTTGTAAACTTTTACTTACATACCGCAGGTCTGTAATTGCTTTACTTAAGAGGGTATGGGTTTCGTGCAATCCGCAGCCCGGTTGTTTTTCTTCTATATCCGACACATAAAGCTTGGCAAGGCTAAGCACCTGCCCAATATTATCATGAATCTGGTAATTAATATTTTGAAGTGTATGTTCATGTATTTCAAGCTTCAAATTCATGAATGCTTGTTCCTTTTGAAGCGCGTATTGTGCTAACCTTAGAGAAATAATCATTTGGTTACGTGTAAAATTCAACCAGGTTATATAGCCAATAGTTGCTAACAGTAAAAAAATTATAAATCCAATAAGTCCTAATTGCAAATCGTTAATCACTTTCTACGTTTTTGTTCATTTAAAAATAAGGGTAATTTCAATGCTACGTTTTGTGTTTTTATTGTTTATACATTGTCCTGTTGTAACAAGCGTTTACGTATTGATTATTAGTGTTTGGCCTATGCTTTCCAAATTGCTTTTTTAAACCCAGTCATGCAAGGTAAAAGTTATTTTTTTATGTAATCCCCGTGAAAACACCCAAAAAAATACCGTGAAAACACGGTATTGGAATTGTTGTAATTCTCCCATTTTTGCAGTGCTACTTAATCCCGACAAACTCTTAGAAACTAAGTAAAGCCTTTGCCTATCATGGTAAGGGCTTTTTCTTTTTTATTTATTGTAAATTATTGGTTATCGAAAAAAATGGGTGTTTTCACGGGGGTAAAATTTGCATTTGCACGCACACCTTTATGCAGGGGATTTTTTAAAAACCCGAATACATCATTATGCAATCAATTATTATTTATTCCCAAAGCGGAAATCATCAATGCGAAGCGGCTGATGTTTTACGAATTGAAAGCAGCAGTAATTATTCCCGTATATTTTTTACAAATGAAAAGCGACCGTTACTGGTTGCAAAGGTGCTTTCATACTTTGAGAGTACCTTACCGGCCTGTACATTTACGCGTGTACACCGCAGCCATCTTGTAAACAGGCAATATATAAAGGAAGTGATTGATTGCAAACAATCCGGTTTGCAAATTCACCTGGTAAACGGCGAAATAATTGGTGTAAGCCGGCGTAAAAAAGCTGCATTTATAAGAAGTTTTGAAAGCGGTTGGGAACATGCTACGTTACAGATTCCAGTGCTGCCTTCATCCTATAGTTTGGCCGTGTAGGATAATTGCCAACGAGGTATTTCAGCGTTTCATGTACATCATTTGCCTTTTGGTTTACTAAAGGTTTATCTGCATTCATCCAGTTTTCAATTTGCTTGTCAAAGTCTTCGGTATCTGCATCGTCAAGCACTTTTATACCCATCTGTGCCAATGCCGCTGCATTGCACATTTGCTCGTATTGTCCGCGTATAGGAATACACATAAGTCTTTTGCCAAGATACAACGCTTCGGCCGGTGTTTCAAATCCGCCGCCGGTAATAATGCCCTGGCAATGTAACAGGCTTTGATTAAAACCATCATTACTTACCGGGTAATAAGTAATATTCCCTTCTCTTACTACGCTTTTAATTTCTTTTAAAAACCAATGAAAATGTAAATGCGGCTGTGCTTTAAAATGTTGTTCGATACAATGCCTTTCGTAGGCAGGCAGGTAAACGGTTATATGACCTTCATCGGCAGGGGTTGACTGCAGAAAAATATCTTTTACCACAGGATGAAAAATGAAATTATCATAGGGTTGAAAGTGAAGGCCAAGGTACTGTGTAGCAGGTGCGTACCGCTGTAAAATCATTTCCCCAAAATAGCTTGTTTTCTCCGGGCGCGGTGTGTTGCGACTAATAAAGCTAGCCTGATGTCCAAATTGTACTGATGGAATTTTTTTAATGCGACAAGCCTGCGCCGTTATAAAATCAAAATCGTTGATTACGATATCATATTGTTCTACAGGTAATTGTTTTGCTTCGCGTAATGCCCTTACCATACTGTTATGCTTCCACATTTGTTTGTAGTCGAGGCCACCACATGTACTATAGAATAAACTAAGCCCTTTACTTCGGTAACGGATGGGTAAATCAGCATCCAGGGTAGCATTGGCGCCACTTAGAAAAACATCTACTTCACCCAATTTTTCCAAATAGGGCATTAGCTGAATGGCCCTGCTTATATGTCCGTTACCCGTTGCTTGTACGGCATAGAATATTTTCATATGTTTATTTTTAGTGCGCAGCCTATCGGCTGCTGTTTTTATTTGTCATATGGAATGCCCAATAATCATTAGTGCTCGGGTGTGCGGCAGTTCGTGGGCATTTCATATGTTTATTTTTATTGTTTTTTATTTGTCACATGCCCGCCTGACCGAACGGGCAGGGAATGCCCAATAATCATTGGCGCTGGGTGCCCGCCCGGCCTTGCCGTTCGGACGGGTGCAGCGGCTCGTGGGCATTTCATTATATAACATTTTTTGCAGGTGATGTTACAAGGGTATGCATGTACAGCATTACTTCTTCGGTTACTACATTCAGCCTTGGCTTTTCTTTCTGCATTTTTACTTTTTCAAAATCCTTTTCATTATAGGAATAAATTTCCCACTTCCCATTTTCGTACTCTAATGAAGTAAGGTTTTCAACCCAGTCGCCGCTGTTTAAATAGGTTACTTTTCCTTTGGATGTAATAATTTCGCGATGCTGCGGTTGATGAATGTGCCCGCATATTACATAGTCGTAATTTTTTTCAACGGCTAATTCCGCCGCTGTTTGTTCAAAATCGCCCACCCATTTTATCGCTTGCTTTACACCGTTTTTTACCTTCTTCGAAAAGCTCATTTTTTCCTGTCCCATCAGGTTCAGCGTCCAGTTGATAAAGCGATTAATAAGTATGAGTAAATCATAACCCTTGCCACCTAGTTTAGCCAATAATTTAGCGCTTCCTTTGGTAGTGTTATCAAAAACATCACCGTGGAATATCCAGCACATTTTGCCGTTTATTTCCATTACAACTTTATCGGTAATGCTAAAGTTGCCCAGTTCCATATCGCTGTATTTACGCAGCAACTCATCGTGGTTACCCGTAATGTAAATAACCCTAGTGCCATTACTTACCATTTGCATTACTTCCTTGATTACTTCAAGGTGTGATGCAGGAAAATATCGTTTTGAAAAATTCCAGATATCTATAAAGTCACCATTTATGATGAGCAGTCTTGGGTTGATACTGCGCAGGTATTGAAGTAATTCTGAAGCGTGACATCCGTAGGTACCTAAATGCACATCACTGATTATTGATACTTCCGGCGAGCGTTTTTCCATTCTATAGATGTTTTTCAAAATTCGCAACCCGGTGTTAACGAAATATTAGCAGGATGTTACGGAATTATCAATTTATTGATGCTGTTGGATTGTGGCTGACATGTTACATTTGTTTTTTCTAAAGAATCTATGTCCTTTTCCCCCATATCCTTTTATTGTATGCGCCATTGGCTTCTATTTATTTTGCTTGGATGTTTTTGTTTGCCGGTAGGGGGGCAAACCATTGTTGAATTGTCGGCAGATAAAAAATCGTATGCACCGGGTGATACCATAAAACTTATGTGCAGGGTACCGGAATGGGAAAATACGCAAAGGTTAGGAACGCTAAACCTGTTGATTGAAGATAAACGGCATGAACAGGTATGGAAATTTCGTTATCCTTTAGTAGAAGGTTATTTTGATGCGGAATTTGTATTGCCCGATACTTTTCCGGATGGCGAATATTTTTTTACGGCAGATATACAACCTGTATTTTTTCAACTTACCGGACGTACGCTGAAGAAAGAAGATGGTGATTCGTTAAGGTATACCATGCTGCTTGACAATAAGACCATGATTGCAGGAAAAGTTGCATTGAATAAAGAAGGGAATTTCAGGATGCCAAGGCATGTATTCAGCGGAAGGGCAACTTTGTATTTTTCACCTTTAGATCCTGGCAAAAAAGCAAAGAATAATATTGATGTAGCTATTGTAACGCCGCTCGACTCTTCCTATTCGCCTATTGGGCAAACTACTTTTTCATTACAAATCGGCGATAAAAGGGATAATGATGTTATCAGCAGGTATGTAACGGATACTGCGTTTTTACAAAATCAACAAAAAGGTACACTCAATAATGTAACAGTTACAGCAAAAGGAAAAACGCCGGAAGGAAAGCTTGATGAAACTTACACAACGGGTAGTTTTACTTCTGAAAATTCGGTTGTATTCGGCGGCATGGAAGGTGAATTTGGAGGCAATCTTAATATTCTTGACTATCTGCAAAGCCGTGTGGCCGGCTTGAATATTGTACGAGATACCGAAGAGTTTGGCGGCTACTGGGTAAGCTGGCGCAATGAGCCTACCGCTTTTTTCGTGGATGAGACGCCCGTGGACCTACAGGGAATTGTTAGCATACCCGTGAGTGAGATTGCCATGGTAAAAGTATTTAAGCCACCCTTTAACGGTGGTGCAATAGGAAGCAGTGGTGGTGCTATTGCAATTTACACTAAGCGTGCAACTACAGGCCAAACCTCACGTTACAAAAACAGATTTGTTATTCAGGGTTTCAGTCCCACAGTGTCGACACTTACGGTTATTAAACGTTAGATTAAAAGTTTATGCGATAATTACCCATAGTACTTCTTCCATTCGGGTTGTTGCAATTGCATCGTAAGCCGATTTTTTTTTGAAAAAGTTAATGGTATCCAAAGTATCCGGTAGAAAGCATTTCATCACAAAAGTATTCTCTCGGAATGGAACCTTACCTTTGCAGCCCAATTTTAAGAACCTAAGGATTTATTATGAGCACACACTTAAGCGAGCAGGAAATCATCCGTCGCGAAAAATTAACGCAATTGCTGGAGGCGGGTATTGACCCCTATCCTGCAGAAGCTTATCCTGTAAATGCATATAGTACAGATATTAAGGCAGGCTTTTCAGAAGAAACAAAAGAGCAGTTTACCGATGTATGCGTGGCAGGACGCATTATGAGTATAAACGATAAGGGGAAAGTATTCTTTATAAAAATTCAGGATAGCAAAGGCATTATTCAATCCTATGTTCGGCGCGATGATCTTTATCCTGATGAAGATAAAAGCGGATGGGATGTATTGGTAAAACGCGGACTTGACCTTGGCGATTTTATTGGTGTAAAAGGTTATGTGTTTATCACCAAAACAGGCGAAACATCCATTCATGCACAGTCGCTTACTTTATTGGCAAAAGCACTTAAGCCGCTGCCCATTACCAAGCGCGATGATGAAGGCAATGTGTATGATGAAGTAACAGATCCCGAATTCAAATACCGTCAGCGATATGCCGACCTCGTTGTAAACCCCGATGTAAAAGAAGTATTCTTGAAGCGTACAAAGCTGATGAATACCATACGCGAATTTTTAAATACACAGGGTGCGATCGAAGTAGATACCCCGGTATTGCAAAGTATACCCGGTGGTGCGGCGGCGCGCCCTTTTGAAACACATCACAATGCGCTCGATGTACCTATGTATATGCGTATTGCCAATGAATTATACCTGAAACGCCTGATTGTAGGTGGGTTCGATTGGGTATATGAATTTAGCCGCAACTTTCGCAATGAAGGTATGGACCGCACCCATAATCCTGAGTTTACCGTGCTGGAATGGTACACGGCATACAAAGATTACAACTGGATGATGGAAATAACCGAGCAGTTGTTTGAGAAAATTGCACTCGCATTGCATGGCACTACCGAAGTGCAGTTGGGTGATAAAATAATCAATTACAAAGCACCTTATAAGCGCGTTACCATTTTTGAAGCCATAGAAGCCAATACAGGTATTGACATCAGCGAAATGGATGAAGCCGGATTGCGCGACACCTGTAAAAAATTACATATTGATGTAGCGCCGAGTATGGGAAAAGGCAAACTGATTGATGAAATATTCGGTGCCACAAGCGAACATACCTACATACAGCCTACTTTTATTATTGACTACCCGGTAGAAATGAGCCCGCTTACCAAAAAGCATCGCAGCAAACCGGGTCTTGTGGAGCGTTTTGAACTGATGGTAAATGGCAAGGAGCTTGCGAATGCCTACACCGAACTGAATGATCCGATTGATCAGCGCGAACGCTTTGAAGAGCAGGTAAAACTGAAAGACCGCGGCGATGATGAAGCCATGTTTATTGATTATGACTTTCTCCGTGCGCTTGAGTACGGTATGCCGCCTACATCGGGCATTGGCATTGGAATTGACAGGCTGTGTATGTTTATGATGAACCAGGTAAGTATTCAGGATGTGTTGTTTTTTCCGATGATGCGGCCTGAGAAGTTTGAGGATTGAGTTGACGGGTTGGGGAGAAGCTAAAAAAATATTGGATTTGTAATTGTTATCTCCAAACGCCTAATACAACGACGTAATTTGATAAGAACTGTAGGTTGAAGCCTACCTTTTATCGAAAAGAATATTTCATTTTTTTGGATGAATTTTGTGATGTGTATCAATAAGTCACCATTTGAATGCATTCTAATTCGCAAACAAAGAACCCTTTTATGAAACAATTTATTCTATCTGCATTACTTGCGATCTTTATCAGTTCTTTTTGCTTTTTAAGTGTATTCTCACAGCCTCAAAAAGTGCAATTATCCAATCGTGTTTCCATTGAATTTCCGGGCCAATTTCAGCGACTACAAATTGAATCGATAACTGTTTATCAGTTAAAGGATAGTACCGGTACGTATAGGGCAATTGTAACAGATATGCAGGCAGATGGTATGTATACCCCAGAAATAAAGGGAGAAATGTCTGAAACTGATTTTTGGGATGACTACATTGAAGTGTTTATGCGAAAATTTGAGGGTGAATTAAAAATAGTAAATAAAAAATTAAAGGGGGTAAATGAAATGGATGTGATGGAAGTGATTTTTGAAAGATTGGATGATGAAGATGCCAATGAAAAAAGTAATGTTACTATTAATGTGCTATTTGACGGACCCATTCTTATTGAAGTCATGTTTTCGAATGAAGGTGTTTCAACGAAGAGCATTTCAAGCCAGGAATTTCTTAACTCATTATTGATTAAATAAACGGTTTAAAGAATTGTAAGTTCAAATGATAAGTGCTACAGGCATTTATCAACCCGTTATCGTGCTTTAATTGTTGGATGGAGCAATGTAATACTATTTCAGGATTATCCTTTTTTCTATAAATCACACAATTAATGCCAAAAGTGTGATTTTTTACACATAATTGTCACTAATTGTGTGATTTCAGGCATTTGTCTTTTTCTGCAAGTGCAAAAACTAATCCCTGTAATTCAACGCAGGCTTCCTATCCCCCAGCAAAGCCTTGTATTTGTAATCGCCAACAGCTTGCGTAAGTTCTTCTTTTGCTTTAGCAATAGTAGCCGGATTGGTATAAAGATCAATCGCAGTAAGCGCCATGGTTTTGGCAGCAAGCATCATACCTTTTATGCCAAGTTCAGTTCCGCCACAGGCTACCGCCTGCCAGCTATGTGCGGGTACCCCCGGTGCCCAGGTAGCGGTTTCGGCTCCAACTGTTGGTACCACATAGCTTACATCGCCTACATCGGTACTGCCACCGCCGGCATCCATTTTAATAAGCAAGGGTTTTATGGTACCAACGCTGTTGATAGCAGGCGTCGAAAAGGTCAAGGTAGATTGAATCTTTTTTGCAAAAGCAGCTTCATCAGCAGTATAAGAAAAACCGCCAATTTTTTCCATGTTATCGTGCATTACTTCTGCAAGGGTCCGATTGATGAGCAGATCATGCGTACCACCGATGATTTCATATTCCATTTTGGTTTCTGTTCCTATTGCGGCACCTTCTGCGGCTTTTACCACTCGGTCAAATAGGGAAACCACATCGCTGCGGTTTGGATGGCGCACATAATAATATACTTCAGCATAATCTGGCACTACATTGGGGGCCTTGCCACCATCGGTAATTACATAATGAATACGGGCTTCCTGCGGCACATGCTCGCGCATCATGTTGACCATGTAGTTCATGGCTTCCAATGCATCAAGTGCTGAACGTCCCTTTTCGGGTGCCATGGCCGCATGTGCGCTCAGCCCACGAAAACGAA
Organism: Chitinophagaceae bacterium; assembly: GCA_041740575.1. Lineage (GTDB taxonomy): Bacteria > Bacteroidota > Bacteroidia > Chitinophagales > Chitinophagaceae > Phnomibacter. The sequence continues at coordinate 78,702 of JBGSLS010000016.1, forward strand.
ACTTGGCGGATTTGTTGGCCAATGCACTTGTCATGGTTACTTCGTTTTCGCTATCAGGATGCCAGTGGATGGCTACATCGAGATCATTGAAAAGCCCTTCGCGCACCATGTACACTTTGCCACTGCCGCCTTCTTCAGCCGGGCACCCAAATACTTTTATGGTACCTGTAAATTTTTTAGATGCGATTAAATCTTTAATGGCAATACCCGCCGCAACACTTGCGGTTCCAAAGAGGTGGTGCCCGCATCCATGCCCGCCTCTTTGTCCTTCAATGGTTTTCTTTTCGGGAATAGCTTCCTGCGCAAGACCCGGCAGTGCATCATATTCGGCCAAAATGCCAATGACAGGTTTTCCGCTTCCATAGGTAGCAACAAAAGCGGTTGGGATGCCTGCTACGCCTGCTTCTACAGCGAAACCATTTTCCTTTAATAGCTTTTGTAATAATGCGCTGCTTTGGGTTTCCTTATACCCGAGCTCTGCATAGTTCCATATTTGCAGCGCAGTACTTTTATAAATACCATTTTTAGCCTGAATACTTGCCAGCGTCTGATCTTTTATGTTTTGCGTTGCGGAGGTTTTCGTTTGCGCATATACGGTTATCGCCATGCAGACGAAGGAAAATATACATGTGATTCTAAGCATAATTAAATGGACTTTTTGAATAATGTGCATGATAATCTTTTTCCATGTTTTACCGATATGATTGTATGCATTATATTGAAATTTATTGCTGCTCTTTGCATTCATCCCACTATACCCGCTTTTGTGTAAAAGATATTACACCGCTTAGGGTTTCAACCCTATTTTAGCCTAATCAAGTATGAAACAACGCACAACTTATTGGCTTTGCCAAATCATTGGCTGGCTCGGCATGGTAATTATTGAGGTAAGCAATTATACTTTTTTCATTCTTCAGCGATTTGAACCTGTCGTATTATATCAAATGTCCATTAGTGCTGTACTTGGGTTACTGATAACCCATGGCTACCGATATTTTCTAAAACGCATCCACTATTTTGAAAAACATCATAGGTTCATTTGGGTATTTGCTTTTATTTCAACAGCAATCATGTCTACCATTCAAGCCGGGTTTAATTTTGTTCCGGGGCTTATTACCGATTCCAGGAGCTTTATCAGGTCATTTGAGTGGGTGGAATTTATTGGTTATACCTATAATTATATGCGTTACTATGGTGTATGGGTTATTATTTATTTCCTTTATAAAATTCTGCAGCAAAACCACGCCATACAGCAGGAAAAATTGCTATTTGAAAACACCGCAAGAACTGCGGAACTGGAATTGCTGAAAACACAATTGAACCCCCATTTTTTGTTTAATGCGCTCAATAGCATTAAAGCGCTGGTATCCATTAATCCCGAACAAAGCCGCGATGCCATAGTAAAACTGAGTGAGCTGCTACGGTTTACGCTTCAATATAGTAAGGAACAGGAGATTCTGTTAAGCGAAGAGTTGGCAGAAGTAAAAAAATATCTTGAATTGGAAGAGCTGCGTTTTGGCGAAAGACTAACCGTACAATATAATATTGATAATAAGGTATTATCCTGTTTGGTGCCCCCGGCCGTGCTGCTTACACTTGCTGAGAATGCGGTTAAGCATGGTATTGGCCAATCGGTAAAGCCGGGTGAAATAAGGTTGGAAGCAATGGAAGATGAAAATATGCTTTGTGTGAAAATGACTAATACCGGTCAATACCTGCCGGGAAATGATGCAGGTATTGGTTTAAAGCATATTCGACGCAGGCTCGAAGAACTTTATGGCGACCGTGCTGTTTTAATTCTTGAAAATGTTGAAAACCGCGTTGTTGTAACACTTAAAATTCCGCAATAATGGCAATCCGTACGCTATTAATAGATGATGAACATTTGGCAATTGCAGAGTTAACCCATATGCTTGCTGCCTATGGCGACATTGAAATTATCGGTAAAGCGCAGGATGCAGGTACAGCTATACAACTCATACGCGATGAAAGGCCGGATTTGATTTTCCTTGATATTAATATGCCGGAGAAGAATGGCTTTGATATGCTTGCAGATCTCGACGAAGCTCCGCAGGTAATTTTTGTAACTGCCTACGACCAATATGCCATTAAGGCTTTTGATGTAAATGCATTGGATTACCTGCTAAAGCCGGTAAATAAGACAAGACTTGAAGAAGCAGTAGCTAAGGTAAAAAAGCAAATGCAAAAGGAAGCATCTGTCCCCGAAACCTTACCTATTCATAAGCGCATATTTATAAAAGATGGGGAGCAATGTTTTTTTGTACCACTGTCCGATATCTGCATTTTTGAAAGTGCCGGTAACTATGTAAAGGTATTTTTCGATCATAAAAAACCGCTTCTTCATCGTTCGCTTAATTATATGGAAGAGCGTTTGCCTGCATCTCATTTTTTCAGGGCAAGCAGGCAACACATTATCAATATTGAATTTATTAAGAAGATTGTGCCTTTCCATAACAACACCCTTCGGGTTACTATGCAAAATGGAATGGAAGTTGACATCAGTCAGCGACAGTCGGTTCGTTTTAAGGAACTTATGGGCGTTTAAAATATTACGCATTCCTCACTCCTTTACCGCGATCATGTAAATCAGGAAGGAACGGCTGCACGAGTTCAGCATTTTTGTGTTATCAATTTTTCACCCGACACAAAATTTTTTAGAAATGAAATCTATTATTATTACCTTTTTATTGAGTGTTATACTCGGATTGGTTGCGTCTTCAAGCGTAATCGGGCAATCCGTTGAACAGAAACTTACATCGCGTATTTCATTGCGCTTTCCGGCGGCATTCAAAACACAGGAGATGGGTGCCAATACCTTGTACAACCTGCGCCTTGCGGATAGCACCGCCAATTTTGTTGCAGTAGTTTCTGATTTGCAAAAGAGTAATGGGCTTGATGCAGCCACACTTGCTGCGGCAAGTTTAACACCAGAGTTTTGGGATCAGGTACAGCAAGGATTTATGGCACAATTTGGAACGGATGTAAAATTCATCAGTAAGGAAATGAAGCAGATAGCAGGGTTTGATATTATGCAACTTGTTCTTGAACGGCCTGTACAAGAAACGAACACCAACAATACCGTTACGGTTTACATTTTAGTGGATGATGTTTACAGCTTGAATATAGTACATACCAATCGGGGCGGAAAGGCAGATGAAAATCTGAAAAAGGCTTTTTTTGAATCGCTTACTATAAAATAGTGGGTCTGCGCTTTCACACTTTTTTTATCCATAAATATTAATAATATGCAATGCCCGGTAATTAGAAGAGGTATTATCCTGATTTATATATTGTTTTTCACCCTGCATATACATGCACAAAAGAATACATCATCCGGTGCAGAAAGTGTAACCGAACAAAAGGTAATGACAATAACGAATGGAAGCTGGGAAAAACTAAATACGGAACCTTACCCCGGCAAGCAGGATGATATTTGTTTTGTAAATGAACGGCTGGGTTGGTATGTAAACGGATACGGAAAAATTTTTCATACGGCTGATGGTGGCGAAACATGGATGAAGCAATTGGAACAAAAGGGAACTTTTTTTCGCTGTATTGCTTTTATAGATAGCCTTACCGGTTTTGCGGGTACTGTAGGAACCGATTATTTTCCCAATGTAACCGATACCATTCCGCTTTACAAAACCAAGGACGGGGGTAAAACATGGTCACCGGTATCATATAATGGTACCTATGTAAAAGGGTTATGCGCTATTGATATTGTTAAGGAGCAATACATTAACCATGGAAACATAGATTACAAATACCATATTTATGCGGTGGGGCGCGTGGGTAGCCCAGCCAACATAATGGTATCCCACAATGGTGGCGAAACCTGGGAATCGCGTAGTATGCAGACCGATGCTAAAATGCTTTTTGATATAAAGATGTTTAATACAAAAGAAGGAATTGCGTGCGCTGCAACAGATGAAAACATTACAGCATCGCATGCACTTATTTTACTTACTAAAGACGGCGGTAACACATGGACTAGTGTGTATGAGAGCAGCCGTCCTTTCGAAACTACCTGGAAGACATCGTTTCCCACCAGAAAAATTGGGTATGTTACAATTCAATCTTATAACCCCGATACAGAAGTAAAGCAACAACGCATTGCTAAAACAACCGATGGCGGAAATACATGGACAGAAATTAACCTCGTAGAAGATGCACAAGCGCGCGAGTTTGGTATTGGGTTTATAACCAACGACCATGGGTATTTAGGAACCATGAATAGCGGTTACGAAACAAAGGATGGAGGAATTACCTGGACAAAGGTTAATCTGGGTAGGGCAGCTAATAAAATTCGCTTTTATACAACTGAAAAAGGTGATGAGTATGGATATTCTATTGGCGTGGATGTGTTGAAATGGAAACTGCAATAAGTACCATATTTATTTTTATAAAATTCCTTGTGTAGCGAAAAGTTGTATTTTTATGCAACCTTTTGCAACCGCCTATGAAAACGATTTGCATTTCCATCCTTTTATTGATGGCGACTATTGCTTTTGCACAACCCGATAAGCAAAAGCAACTGCAACGACTTTTTGTAGAAGCTGAAAGTAATAGCACTATCACCTTGCCTGAAGGTAGTTTTATGCTCGATGCATCTTTATGGCTTGATGGTTTGGAGAATGTAACCGTTAAAGGTGCGGGCATTGATAAGACCATTCTTGATTTTAAGGGGCAAATAAGCGGTGCAGAAGGGATAAAGGTTACCAATGCAAAGAAGATTGTGTTAGAAGATTTTTCAGTACAGAATACAAAAGGTGATGCTATAAAAACACAACAGGTAGAGGGAATGGTTTTTCGCAGGGTAAAAGCTGAATGGACGAATGGACCCGACGAAAAGAATGGCGCTTATGGTTTATACCCGGTACAATGCAATAATGTATTGATTGAATACAGCGAAGCACGGGGTGCAAGCGATGCTGGTATATATGTAGGCCAAAGCAACTATGTAATTGTTCGTAACTGCAAGGCCTGGGAAAATGTAGCGGGTATTGAAATTGAAAATACAAGCTATGCCGATGTGTATGATAATGAGGCATGGAACAATACAGGCGGTCTCTTGATTTTCGACTTGCCCGACCTGGTAAAAAAGAAAGGTGGAAATGCGCGGTTATATAATAATCACATTCACAATAACAACCATATCAATTTTGCGCCAAAAGGAAACATTGTAGCCAAAGTACCACAAGGTACCGGCATAATGCTGATGGCTTCCAACAACGTGGAAATTTTCAATAACAGGGTTATTAATAACATTTCAGCAGGAACCGCCATCGTAAGCTATTATATTTCGGAGAACCCCATTAAAGATAGTGCCTATTATCCCTATCCTTCTTCCATTTATATTCACGATAATATTTATGAACGGCAGCATGTAAAGGCCACATCAAAGGGGAGGATGGGTAAGATGTTCAAGTTTAAGCTAAGGTTTGGCAAAGATGTACCCCATATTTTGCTTGATGGAATTGTGGATGAAAAAAATCCGGGTACCATTTGCATTCGAAACAATATTAACCAGAGCATTGCCAATTTTAAGGCGGGTAATAAGTTCAAAGGTATTACGCGTGATGAAAAGCCCTATGATTGTGCATCGGCACCACTCATGCCTGTTACATTAGAAAACATCCCTTAATTGTTATGTTGAAAGTTTCAGCGATATTGTTGGTATCCATTTTGTTTTTAACAGGCTTTACCAACAGGGAGAATTGGGTGCCGATTAAGCCACCAGAAACGCTATCATCCTTCGGCTTTTTTACAGGAGACATTTCTTTATTACATCCTTCTCAGGGTGTAATACCTTACGATTTGCAAACACCCCTTTTTAGCAACTATGCAGAAAAGGCAAGGTTTATAAAATTGCCTATAGGAACCACTGCTCAATTTCATGCAACAGCAGCATTTGACTTGCCCATAGGTACTTATCTCGTAAAAAGTTTTTATTACCCAAACGATTTTCGTGATCTGTCAAAAGGAAGGCGCATTATGGAAACGCGCGTAATGCTGCGCGATGAACAGGGCTGGCAAACCTGGCCTTATATTTGGAACGATGCGCAAACAGATGCAGTGTACGACCCTACCGGGCAAACGATGCAGGTGAGTTATATAAATGAGCAGGGAAAGAAAGTGAATACCAATTACCTGGTTCCAAATAAAAATCAATGCAAGGGTTGTCATTTGCAAAACAATACAGTAATGCCTATTGGTATAGCTGCGCGACATATCAACAGCGACTATGCCTATGCATCCGGCACTATGAATCAATTGCAATACTGGAAGCAACAGGGAATGCTGAAGACACTACCGGATAAGGATATAGCTGCCAATGCAAACTGGAAAGATGAAAGCCAATCGCTCGATGCGCGTGCACGTGCCTATCTTGATATTAATTGCGGTCATTGCCATCGTCCTGATGGACCTGCAAATACAAGCGGATTATTTTTATATGCGCATGAAAAAAATGAAACAGCTTTAGGTGTAATGAAAACGCCGGTAGCTGCGGGTAGGGGTTCGGGTAATCGTCAGTTCGATATTGTACCCGGAAAACCTGATGCATCGATACTATTATTTCGCATGCAAACCAATGACCCGGGTATTGCTATGCCTGAAATTGGCAGGGAGCAAATACATGCCGAAGGTGTTGCGCTGATAAAAGAATGGATAAAAAAGTATAAAAGTTAAATGCGCGAAGGTGGTTTATCTAATAGGGTCCATGGATAATGATCTTCTTCCGGAATTTTTTTGCGCTTTAGTTCGGTTACGAGTTGATAGCGTTTAATGGCATCATTATATTGCATCACAACTACATCGCCGTTTTTTGGATTACGCATGGTTTCAAATTCTTCCACCGTCCAGCGGAACCAGCGCATTAAGAAAAGCCGCATCGTCATGCCATGTGTAACTAAAACTACATTGGGGGGAAAAGTGGGCTTTTCAAAATCGCGGTACATGCTATGCATGAAGTCGCTTACCCTGTCGTACACATCGGCGCAGGACTCGCCATCTTTTATGCGGTAATAAAAAGTACCAAAGCGGTTACGTTCATCATCAATCTGAATGTTGGCTTTCAAATCGCGGAAGTGTCCCCACTCCTGCTCGCGAAGCCGGGGATCTTCTTTCCATTTTAAAACTGCTGTATCAAAATGTTGTGCAATGTATTCAAACGTCATACGGGTGCGCCATAGTGGCGACACATAAAACATAACAGATTCATCCCCCACCCATTTTTTTATTTGCAATCCGGCTTCCGATGCCTGCTCTTTTCCATCATGGGTAAGCAATAATTTAAAATCAGGCTTTACGGCATAAGTGTTCCGGTCAATGTTTCCTTCTGATTCACCGTGTCTTACCAGTATGATGCGTTTTGGTTTCATGTGTTTATTTTTATTGTTTTTTATTTGTCACATGGAATCCCCAATACTCATCGGTGCTGGGTGAGCCCCTGCTCATGGGGATTTCATGTGTTTATTTTTATTGTTTTTTAATTGTCACATGGAATCCCCAAATAATCAAAGGTGCTGAGTGTGCCCATGCTCGTGGGGATTTCATATATTCATTTTTAGAGCGTCTCAACATCCGTAGAGACTGGTTTTATTTGTCATATGGTATCCCCAATGATCATTCGTTTAGATGTGCACCCGTTCGTGGGGATTTCATAATGTTGATGAATAGTATTTTTTAATACAAATGAAGGTTGTAATCAAAATGGCAATGTGCTGTTCCAGGTTTATTAATAGGGCGAATATACTAATCTACCTTCATAAAAAATGCTAACAAATAAGGTGAACGAAATGGAAGAAATAAAAATGTCCCCCGGTGAAGGAGGACATCTTAATAATGGGTTAGTAAGTACCTGGCAGTAAAATGCCATCACAATATTAAAAAAGTTTTTCTTGTGAATAAAAATTTTTTTATCTTTTTTTATGCACACAAAAAAAAATATTGTGAATTCAGCTAAAAATTCCTTTTTATTCAGGATGTAAATTCTCTTCTCTTTATCACAATTCTACAATTACATTTGCTTTTACAAATTAGAATTTTATGCAATTTCCCCATCCACTAAGTGTACAACAGGTAGCCGAACTTATTCAAGCTAAAGTAATTGGCGATGCTACAGCCACTGTAACAGGTATCAATGAAATTCACAAAGTGGAAGAAGGCGATCTCGCATTTGTAGATCATCCAAAGTATTATGATAAATGTTTGAAGAGTGCAGCATCTTTTATCATCATTGATACCGAAGTAGAAAATACCTACGGTAAAACAATACTTGTATGTGCGCAACCCTTTGAAGCATACCTCACTATCGTAAGGCATTTCAGACTATTTGAAAAACAAAACCTGATGATAAGCCCTACGGTGCAGATGGGCGAAGGCACTATCATAATGCCGGGTGTATTTATCGGGCATCATGTTGCCATTGGCAGCAACTGTATCATTCATCCGCATGTAACCATCTACAACAATTGTATCATTGGAAATAATGTGGTGATACATAGCGGTACCGTAATTGGCGCTGATGCATTTTATTACAATACCAAAAAGAACCGCGATGTATGGTATAAAAAAATGGAAAGTTGCGGCAGGGTAATCATTGAAGATGATGTAGAAATTGGTGCCAACTGTTGCATTGATCGTGGCGTTACGCATGATACAACGATTAAGCAGGGAACCAAGTTAGATAACCTTGTTCAGATAGGACATGATGTAGTAGTGGGGCGCAACTGCATTCTTGCTGCCCAGGTGGGAGTAGCCGGTGCAACTACCATTGGTAATGGTGTATCGCTTTGGGGACAGGTAGGTGTAAGTAAAACACTTACGATTGGAGATAATGTGCAGGTGTATGCGCAAAGCGGTGTAGCTGCATCTATTGAAGGCAATAAAGTTTATTTTGGTTCGCCGGTTGAAGAGGCGAAGGTGAAAATAAAAGAATTGGTTTGGATAAAGCGCATTCCTGAAATGTGGGAAAAACTTAAGAAGCTCGACTAACCGTATTGTTTTTGTAAGGAATTACAAATACGCTTTACAGAAACAGCCAATGGTTGATAACGAAACGATGGTAGGGTCTCAAGGAGTTTACTATTATTAAATGTTACTGTTGCCATTCCTGTTCTTGCTGATTCTTTGGTTATCAAAGGATCGCTGCCGGTAAAAAAACTTTTTAATTTTTCAATGCGCCAAACTACTTCACTTAAAAACGGCGTAACTTTTGTATAAGGTCGCTTCACACCAAAGTTATCTGCGGCTAAATTAAAAAGGTTTTGGTAGCTGATGTTTTCAGCGCTTATCACATAGCGTTCGGCTGTTGCATCGCTATTCATCAGCATTACCATGGCACGTGCCACATCATCGGCATCTACAAAGCCTGTGCTCCCGGTAGTAAACCATTTAAAACCATTATACACATTGCGGAAAATATTCATGGAGCCTTTTGTCCAGTCGCCATGTTCGCCAAGAATAATCACCGGGTTTACCATTACCGCATTCAATCCTTCGCCAATACCACGCCATACTTCCATTTCGCCGAGGTATTTGGTTTTGCCATATTCACTGTTACTTGTTTCTTCGGTCCAGTTCATGGTCTCGTCAATCGGTTTGCCGATACGTATGCGTCCGAGTGCGGCCACACTGCTTACATGTATAAGCTTATCAATATTTGCATCGAGGCAAAGATTCACCACATTGGCAGTACCTTCAATATTGATTTGTTGCATGGTGTGTCGGTGCTTTGGGTTAAAACTTACAAAGCCTGCAACATGATACACCTGCTTAATGCCTTTCATTGCTTCTTCAAGGCTTATAATGTCGAGCACATCGCCAATTACCCATTCGGCTTTGTCCTTCACCACATCGGGTATTTGCGAGCGGTAAATAGCCCTTGGGCGCAAGCCAATACTATGCAAGTGAAGAATAAGATGTGTGCCTAAAAGGCCGGTACCGCCGGTTACTAATATCATGTATATTTTTTAATTCTTTTGTGCATAGTTATAAAATCCCTTCCCTGTTTTTCTTCCCAATTCCCCTGCTTCTACTTTCGCGCGCTGAATATCAGAAGGTTTTAGCCGGTCTGGTTTACCCATTGCTTCCCAAACAATCTTACTTACACTATAGTTTATATCATTACCAATTAGGTCCATCAACTTAAACGGCCCCATTTTAAAACCGGTAGCTTCCATTACTGCGTCAATGGTTTCTATAGATGCATAACCCATTTCCAGTAAATGCATTGCTTCGAGGTAATAGGTACGCGCCACATGGTTTACAATAAAACCCGGCGCATCCTTGCAATGTACCGGAACCTTTCCCATCGCTATGGCAAGTTCGTATAAAGTATTCACTACTGCATCATCAGTTTGTTCACCTTTTACAATCTCCACGAGCTTCATGATGTTGGCCGGGTTAAAAAAATGCATACCCGCAAACCTTTCAGGGTTGGGAACCAAACTTTGCAATTGGGTAATAGACAGCGAAGATGTATTGGATGCAAAAATGCAATCAGGGTTATTTACTTTGTGCAACTTTTTAAATAAGTCTGCCTTTACTTCGGGAATTTCTACAATGGCTTCAATAATTACATCAGCAATACACGCGCTGATATCATTGGTAAAATGTAATCTTTCCAGTGTTGCTATTTTATCTGCACCGGTTATTTTTTCTTTACTTACCAAAAAGTCGAGGCTTTTTTCAATCCCTGTACGGCTTTTTTCCAGCATGGCTTCATTTACATCAAACTGAATGGTGTGGTAACCGCTTTGTGCAGCCACCTGTGCAATGCCGCTGCCCATGGTGCCGGCACCGCATACGGCAATGGTTTTAATGTTGCTTAATTCAGGCATTCATAGTTTAATTATAGTGAGATAGCGCAATCTTGTTCAGCAAATATAAAAGGCAATGTGGGAATGTTAATCGCAACATCTTGTGGGATGGCAATCGCAACATCCAATCGCAACGTCCTGTTACCGCCTATCGTCGGTAACAGAGACGTTACTCGAACACGTGTTCGAGCAACGTCTCCCGAACGGACGCAAGGGTATTCGAAGGAAAAATTTCTGCCGTTCGGGGACGTTGCGATTGTCTACCCCTTACTCCACCGTTCGGGGACATTTCAATTGACATTATTATTCTATACTTTTATACTTCATTCTTTCCTTATGCCTACACATAAAACCATACCTTATGACAGCGGTGTATTCTCTATCACCTTTACTTGTGCCCATTGGTTGCCACTGATAGAGGAAGTGCAGGGTTACGATCTGATTTACAATTGGTTTGATTTGCTGAAAGTGAATCATCATCACATTATTGGTTACGTTATAATGCCTAATCACTTGCATGCTTTGATTGGCTTTCGCAGATCACATCAAAAGATTAATACCATCATAGGCAACGGAAAACGTTTTTTGGCATACGATATCATCAAAAGGTTGGAACAATTAAATAAGCTGGAGTTATTAAACCAACTTAAAAGCTTTGTTGATGATGAATATGCCTTAAGAAAAAAAATACATCAGGTATGGGAATATTCCTTCGATTGGAAATATTGCAGTACGGAATTGTTTATGTTACAAAAGTTGAATTATTACCACAAAAATCCATGTGCTGGCAAATGGATGCTTGCGCCAAATCCCGAATCTTATCAGCATAGTTCAGCGTTGTTTTATAACACCGGAATGCTGGGGATTTATGATGTGACGCATTATAGAACGTTGGTTGATGTGGAATGGGGATCGTGAATCTCAACCTGCCCGCTCGGTAAAATCGCAACGTCTTGATACCTCCTATCGTCGATATCGGAGACGTTGCTCGAAGTCGTGAGCAACGTCCTGATACCTCCTATTGTCGGTATCAGAGACATTGCTCGAACACGTGTTCGAGCAATGTCTCCCGAACGGGCGTAAGTGTATTCGAAGGATAAATCCCTGCCGTTCGGTGACGTTACGAATGACGCCACCCTGCTGTTCAGCGAAGTTGCTTTTATGAAAAAAGCCACCGGCAAATGCAGTGGCTTAAAAAAAGTATGGATTGTTGTTACCTACACAGCCCCCGAAAACTGCTGCAAAAACCTCACATCATTTTCACTGAACAGCCGAAGGTCTTTTACCTGGTATTTAAGCATGGTAATACGCTCAATACCCATACCAAAGGCAAAGCCGGTATATTTGTTAGGGTCGATGCCGCAATTGGTAAGCACATTGGGGTGTACCATACCGCAACCGAGTATTTCCACCCAACCGGTATGCTTGCACACATTACAGCCGCTACCGCCGCATATCAGGCAACTGATATCCATTTCGGCACTTGGCTCGGTAAAAGGGAAATAGGAAGGGCGGAAACGGATTTTTACATCCTGCCCAAACATTTCTTTTACAAAGAAGTAAAGCGTTTGCTTAAGATCGGCAAAGCTTACATTTTCTGCCACGTACAGGCCTTCCACCTGGTGGAAAAAGCAGTGCGCCCGTGCGCTGATGGTTTCGTTGCGGTACACACGGCCTGGCATAATCAGGCGAATGGGCAAATGGCCTTTCTCCATTTCGCGTATCTGCACATTGCTCGTATGCGTACGCAGCAACCAGGCAGGGTTTTGCGATAGATAAAAAGTATCCTGCATATCGCGTGCCGGGTGGTCTTCGGGCAGGTTGAGTGCGCCAAAGTTGTGCCAGTCATCTTCAATCTCGGGACCTTCCGCTACGGCAAAGCCTAATCTTTTAAATATAGAAACAATGCGGTTGCGCACAATGCTGATGGGGTGACGGCTGCCAATAGGCAAAGGGTCGCCGGGTAAAGTCCAGTCAATACCATCCGCGATTGTATTGTCTGCGGCAGCTTCAATGGCTTCTTTCAGCGCTTCGTATTTTTCTTCGGCCAATAGCTTGAAGCCGTTCATCACTTGCCCGAATTCGCGTTTTTGCTCGTTGGGAACCTGCTTCATTTCACCCATCAGGGTTTTTACAAGTCCTTTGGTACCCAAAAATTTTATACGAAATGCTTCGAGTGCATCGGTATTAGCGGCTTCGGCAGCGGATATTTCGGTTTTATATTGCTCTATTTGTTGCAGCAGTGGTTCCATAATTGCGGGCAAAGATAACAGGAATCATGGGACGATGCTTAGCCACAAATGGTACAAAACAATGAACAAGTTTTTTTTACCCACGAATGCACGAATAGAAAATGTTATTCGTGCATTCGTGGCTAAATTTCATTACATCTGTAGCTATCAATTTTATAAGTCTCCCAACTGTGGTCTCACCACAATTTCTTCCACACATGCCTGCGGGCTAAGCTGACTTGCCGCAAAAATAAGTTTTGCCACATCTGCCGCTTCCATAATTCGGTGGGGGTCGATGCCGCTGCCTATCCAGCTATCGGTATAAGCGGCACCCGGCATTACTGCGGTTACTTTTATGCCATGCGGCATCATTTCTTCGCGCAGGTTTTTGCTGAAACCCAGCAGGGCAAATTTACTGATGCCGTAAGCCCCGCCATTAGGGTAAGCGTTTAGCGATGCAATGGAACACATATTGAATATATGCCCACTGCCCTGTTCCATCATGCGCGGCAATAGAGCGCGGGTAAGGTGATATGCACTGTAGAGGTTTGTTTCTATCATTTGTTCCAGCGCACCATCGGGTTCGTTGTGTACGGAACCGGGTACAAAGCTGCCTGCGTTGTTTACCAGTATATCTATATGCGGAACGGTATGGGTAATCCATTCGCCAAGTTCCAGCACTTCTTGCTTTATACTCAGGTCTGCCGGTTTTGCTTTTATGACAATGTCGGGAAACTTTGTTTGCAAGGATTCCATAGCTGTGTACAGCGCCACTGCCTGCCTGCCTGTAATGACAAGGTTATAGCCATTGGCGGCAAATATTTCGGCAATGGCTTTGCCAAATCCGCGGCTTGCACCGGTAATTATTGCTATTGGAGTGTTTTGCATATTGTTATTTTACGCAAATTAAACAAGTGCATTGGGTAATATGTTTCAAATTTGCACCATGTCTCTAACAAAAACATACAAACATCTTTTTTTCGACCTCGACCATACCCTCTGGGATTTTGAAACCAACAGCCATGAAACCCTGCGCGAAGTGTATTTCAACAATGCGTTGGATCAATTGCTTACGCCTGATTTTGATGCCTTTTACGAAAGATATAGCTATCACAATAAAAAGCTTTGGGATCGCTACAACCATGGTTATATACGACAGGAAGAACTGCGCTGGAAACGCATGTGGCATGCACAACTTGATTTTAAAAACGGCGATGAAAAGCTGGCAAAAAAGCTAAGTGGCGAATACCTGCTGATATTGCCCACCAAAAAAGCCCTTTTTCCCTATGCCAAAGAAATTGTGGAGTACCTCGCCGGGAAAAAATATATCATGCACATGATTACCAACGGTTTTGAGGAAGTGCAGCATGGAAAATTGCGCAACAGCGGTATTGTGCAATATTTTGATGAGATTATTACGAGCGAAAGGGCGATGGCGCTCAAACCGCACAAGGAAATTTTCGAGTATGCACTGCAACAATCGGGAGCGCAACTACATGAGAGCATTATGATTGGCGATAACCTTGATGCGGATATTGGCGGCGCGATGCGGTTTGGTATGGATACGGTATTTGTAAACCACATTAATGAACCAACGGAAATTAAGCCGACTTATACCATTTATCACCTGAAGGAACTGGAAACAATTTTCTAATCCTGCTCTTGTTATTTACCGCTATTGCCAACTTATTGCCGCTTTTCCACCTTATAAGCCGTTTAGCCATTTTAGGATATGCTTTCGTAGATTAGCGCGATTTTAGACAACTCGCTAACCGGCGAATTTTTTTGCAAAATATACGTTAACAGTTTTACCCGTCCAAATGGCAAGTATTTAGTAAAATGAAAATGCCAGGATGGTATGCTGCTATGTCGAGACAGGGAATGATAATTTAAAAACAAAAAAGGAAACAAATGAAAAGAGCGATTTGGATGCTGCCACTAGCCATGTGTGTAGTTATGAGTGCAACCGCCCAAAAGAAAAAAAAGGGTACACCTCCGCCGCCGCCTATGGCGGATACGGTGAAAAAAACACCACCTGCGGCACCGCCGAAAGCATCGGTAGCTGAAAAAACAAAGAGCAGTAAAAAGCACGTGGGCTTGTTTACCATGTACCAGGATACTGCAACCGGTTCGGTTCAATTATATGTGCGTAAAGATCAGTTGGGTAAAGAGTATATCTATCAAAGCTTTTCGCTTGCAGGGCCTACCAGCCTTGGTTTAAATCAAAGTATGCATCGTGCCAACTTTGTTTTTAAAATTCAAAAGGCCTATGATAAAATTGAGTTTGCATCGCAAAATACAAACTTCTATTATGACTCAACCAATTCGGTAACCAAATCGGCTAACGTAGATCACCTTGACGCAATTTTTCTGGCGGAAAAAGTAGTGGTGGAAGATTCAACCGGGTACCTGATAGCCGCGGATGGTTTGCTGCTCGGCGATAAACTTGACCCTGTATAGCCCATTTTTCCGCCAACACTTCCACCAGGTGCAGTATTCAATCTTGGCAACCTGAATCCTGCCAAAAGCAAGTACAATCGTATTCGCAGTTATCCCGATAACACAGATGTGGTAGTAGAACTTGCTTATGACAATCCCATGCCATTTAACCAGGGCGGTAGGGATATTACCGATGCGCGTTATAACAGGGTGAAGATCCAACATAGCTTTATAGCAGTGCCGCAAAATGATTTTCGTGGTCGCCGCGATGACCCAAGAGTGGGTTATTTTGGCAGCCAGGTAGACAATCTTACCAGCATTTCCCCTACGCCTTATAAAGATGTAATTAACCGTTGGTATCTTAAGAAAAAAGATCCGTATGCAGCCATCAGCGAGCCGGTTGAACCAATTGTTTTTTGGGTTGAAAATACCACCCCGGTTGAGCTGAGAAATATTGTGAAAGAAGCTGGCGAAAAATGGAATGAAGCATTTGAAAAAGCAGGGTTTAGAAATGCAGTGGTAATGAAGATAATGCCCGATACTGCCACCTGGGACCCTGCCGATATCCGTTATAATGTAATCCGCTGGGTAAGCAGTGCCAATCCACCATACGGTGCCATTGGACCAAGCTTTACCAATCCGCGTACAGGGCAAATTTTGGGAAGTGATATTACCGTAGAGTGGCGCAGTGGTGCGGGTATTCCGGTGCAGAATGAAATTTTTGGTGACGGGCCTTTAACTTTTGATGCGCATAACCATCAGGCCGATATGATGGCCATGTTATCGCCCAAAAATAAAAGCCATTGGGCAACCTGCGCCATGGCACAGGAACTTGCATTGCAATTTACTGCAGGTGTAACGGCGGTAGAATTGCTGGAAGATGAAGATAAAGCACCTTCGGAAATATCTGAGATGCATAAGCAATTTTTGTACTATCTTATTTTGCATGAAATGGGCCACACGCTTGGGCTTAACCACAATATGAAAGCAAGCCAAATGCTGAGTCCATCCGAAGTGCACAACACAGCCATTACACACAAACTTGGTTTGCAAGGTTCGGTAATGGATTATCCCGCTATTAATGTAAACAGCGATCGTAGCAAGCAAGGTGATTATTATACTACCAAAGTAGGTCCTTATGATTTGTGGGCTATTGAATATGGTTACACACCTTTTGATGCAACTAACGAAGAAGCCGGGTTAAAGAAAATTTTATCGCGCAGTACCGATCCAAACCTTGCTTTTGGCAACGATGCGGATGATATGCGCGGCCCCGGAAATGGCATTGATCCACGGGTAATGGTAAACGATATGAGTAACGATATGGTTGCTTATGCCGAAGACCGTTTTAAACTGGTAAATACCATGATGGGTAAAATAAAAACCCGTTATACACTTGATGATGAATCTTTTGCAAGATTGCGTTCGCGTTATCTTTCGCTTGCAGGACAGCGTAACCAAATGTCGGGCGCCATTGCAAATTATATTGGTGGTGTATATGTGGATAGAAGCTATCCCGGACAAAAGCAGGATGTAAAACCATTTACCCCTGTACCCAAAGCCTATCAGAAAAAGGCTATGGCTCTATTGAGCAAATATATTTTTGCACCTGATGCTTTTGCTGCAGATGTAGATATTTACCCTTATTTGCAAATGCAGCGTCGTGGGTTTAATTTCTTTGGTAACCCCGAAGATCCCAAGCCACAGAGTACGGTACAATCTATTCAATCAGGTACATTATCACGCATGCTGAACCCGGTAACACTGTCACGTATAAACAATAGCACTTTATATGGAAATACCTACAGTGCTGCAGAAGTGATGAGTGATCTGGTAACTGCAATTTTTGCTGCTGATCTTAAAACGAATGTTAACCTGTTCAGGCAAAACCTGCAAACTGATTTTGTAAGAGGTGCTGCGGGTATTGCAACCGGTGCACCCACTTCAGGTTACGATAATGCTTCAAGGGCAGCAGCACTTGCAACCATTAAGAAAATTAGGGCTCAATTGGCAGGTGCGGTTAGTACGGATGAAGCTACCAAAGCACATCGTGCAAACCTGATTTTCATGATTGATAAGGCGCTTGAAACGAAGTAATCTTTTGCAGTAATACCTAAAAAATAGGGCAGACGCATGTGCGTTTGCCCTATTTTTTATGATTTTTTGAAGTATAGTTTTACCACTCACCCAAAACCGTAACACCACCCTGTACCACCTGACCCAATTGTACATGTATCTTAGTGCCGACAGGTAACAGTAAATCAACCCGGCTGCCCAATTTAATAAACCCCATTTCTTCGCCTTGCTGCACTTGCATACCGGGTTTCAGATAGTTTACAATTCTGCGGGCAACCGCACCTGCAATTTGTTTTACGAGAATTTCGGTGCCGTTTACTTTATACACCACACTATGTCTTTCATTGTCGGTACTGCTTTTGGGGTCCCATGCCACCAAAAATTTGCCGGGATGGTATTTGCTGTACACTACTTCCCCACTTACAGCATTCCGGTTTACATGCACATTGAGCGGACTCATAAAAATGCTTACCTGCAGGCGTTTGTCCTTAAAGTATTCCACATCGGTGGTTTCTTCCATTACCACCACTTTACCATCGGCGGGGCAAATAATTTTGCGGCTATCAATTGTATGATTGCGGTTGGGTATCCTGAAAAAAGAAATGAGGAACAGCCAAAATCCGGCGGTAACCAGAAAAATGATGATGGAAACAACGGGGAATTGCTCGCTTAAAAACCAGATAGACAATGCGTTAACAGCGCCTAAAATAAGTGCTGAAATACCGATGGTTGCGTATCCTTCTTTGTGAATGGTCATGTGTAAAAAATAATACGCTAAAAGCGTTTCAAACAATTAGGTGGCAAACTTACCCAAAAATCTGAACAAATACCCAAACCTAAGGTTTAGTACGCCTTTGAGAATGTAAAGACAAACTACTGGAAAGCTAATTAAACTATAGAATAGATTTGATAGATTCTAATCCGTGCTCCGTGTTCTGAATCTTTCGCCATCCAATACTGAAAATGCTTGTAGTAAGGAATTATGATATTTTGAAATGATACTAAATACTATTTCTGCCTTTTTTGATGAAGATTCTCCTTTCATTCTTAATAATAAAATTCCAAAATGGGGGAGCTTTAGTCTTATGACCAATTCCCCAAAATCTTTATCCTCCGTGATGAGTAAAGCGTTTTGCTTATGTGCTAATTCAAGTACATCCCGGTCTTTTAGTGCAGGATTTTGCTCACAAATTGCGTACACATTAAAACCCGCTTCCCGAAGTTTATGTGTTATGGCATAATCAACACATTCATCTGCGACAATTGGAAAAATATGGTTCATCAAATCGCCATTACTTTTTCGTGCGTAGCATTATCAGCAGCATAAAGAAGACTTGCATGAATAGCGTCAAGGGTAAGTCTTGGATACGCATGTAATAATTCTTCCATGCTTAAACCATAACCGAGCTTTTCTAAAATTAAGGCAACAGGAATCCTTGTACCTTTAATTACAGGCTTACCAAACATTATTTCAGGATTATGCTCAATATATTGCTGCCATTCCATTTGCATATTATTTTTTCAAAGTTACCCAAAAATCTGAACAAACACCCAAACCGCAGGCGTAGCCAACAGCATACTGTCGAACCTGTCGAGAAAACCGCCGTGGCCGGGCATCATATTGCCACTATCTTTTACATCGGCTAGCCGCTTCAATTTACTTTCAAGCAAATCGCCCAAAGTACCTACTACAGCGCCGATAGATGGAATGGCTATGGCAAATAACCAATTGGTATTGAAAGCAAACTTTGCAAGGAGCGCAACCACAATAATCGCCAAAATTGCACCGCCAATAGTGCCTTCCCAGGTCTTTTTGGGCGAAATAGGAGAAAGGGGTGTTTTGCCAATAAATGAACCTACCATATAGGCCATGGTATCGTTTATCCAGATGGAGCCAATCAATAAAATAGGAAGTATCCATCCCAGGTCGCCAAAAAGAAATCCAATACCCACCTGTCTGAGCCCGATCATCATGCTCCAGCTTAATGAAATATAAAAAAGACCTAAACCCAATCGCGCAAAACCGGGTACTGAAACGGTGGTTTGCTTTTGCAAAATACCCATTACCAATAACGCAAAACCTGCAAGCGATAAGGGTAAAACAAGGTTGCCCCTAAGGGAAAAATGATTTATCTGATAAACATCACCACAAAAAGCAACCATTATCGCCATGCCGGCTGCAATAAATCCCAGGCTTACCCAGCGATGCACTTTTATGTTTTCTATTTTTTCAATCAGTTTTACATACTCCCACCAGCAACCTGCATTAATAATGAGGAATAATGCTAAAAAGCTCCAAATATTCCATAGTAAACCAGCCAGCATGATGGCCACAAAAAAGAGTGCACTGATGGCACGGGTTCGAAAGACTTGTTTATTTAAAGCCATTTTTTCAATTTTCAATCGTTTTCGAAAGCAATCCCCGCGCCAGGTCTGCCAGGTACCCCGGGACATACACTTCTATTTCGCCCAAAGCCACATTGTACATGCTGTCCTGTTTATTCAATACTTGTACAGGTATTTCATTTTCTTCCAGCTTGCCGCTTACAATAGC
This sequence comes from Chitinophagaceae bacterium, assembly GCA_041740575.1. Classification (GTDB taxonomy): domain Bacteria; phylum Bacteroidota; class Bacteroidia; order Chitinophagales; family Chitinophagaceae; genus Phnomibacter. The sequence goes on from JBGSLS010000016.1 coordinate 98,846, forward strand.
TGCCTCGGTATAATAACGGGTGCTGAAAACCTTTTGCCACGACATTTGCTTATTCATATACAAGGGTTCAAAGGAGGTCGCTTTGTGGTTGGTCAACCGTCCTGTTTGCGAAAGGGTCATTTCTATTATCCATGATTTCTTTTTGCATTTCCGGCGGGTGCACCTTGAATAATAATCGCATCAACAGGATTAGCACAATGAATGCAATCGCTGCCGTCCATAAGGGAAACATGGAAGTATCGCTCATATCCATTTCTTTCCCCTGCTGATGCAGGTAAAACAAATACAGTACGGCCGCCGCATTATTAAAAAAATGCATGAGAATACTATACCAAATATTGCCCGTGGCATAGTATACCACTCCCAGCACAATACCCAACATGATCCTTGGGATAAAACCATACCAGCTAAAATGAATGGCGGAAAAAATGAAGGCTGTAAAAATTATCGCCAACCACGGATTACCCCACCAACGCATAAACAGACCCTGCATGGTACTTCTGAAAAACAATTCTTCCACCAATGAAGGCAACGCTGCTATTAATAAGATGGACATAAAAAGCCCCTGCCATGAGCTTACATTCAGCATGGCTTTTACCTGCGATTCATAGGTTTTTTCCATTCCGTCAAAATAGGCGCGAAGGTTGGCAGGTAGGGGAATGGCTTTGTTTAAGGTGCCCAACGCATCGGTAAGTGGTCCCGCGGCTAACATAATGGCAATGGCGAGTGCAGCGAGTTTCCATTGCCATGCGTTTCCAAATCCTAAGGCAACCCAGCCATTACGATAGCAGATAAATGCAAATAAAAATGCAGGTAACCCAAAAATAAACAGGGTGCTGATGGCCTGTAACCAGCGCATGGAAGGTATATTTTCGGGCTGCATCAACGCTTCAGAATCGGTAAGTGGCAGGCCCGAGGCATAAATAAATATAAATGTAGCAATGGCCGCCGCAATAAGCGATGCACCAAATACACCAATGAATACGGAAAGCTGAGAAAGCGGTTTGAAACCTTTATTAATAAGCGGTTGCGACATGCTGCAAAGTAAAGGAAACAATTGGCAGGAAATATGGGCAAGATGGATATATGGATGAATCATTGTTTTGTTGCTTTTTGAAAAAATCGGGTAAATTGGCAGGTTGGCTTCAACTATCCCAGGATAGTTTTATAGCCTATGCTTTTTCTTTTAATTGAAACTTATAAAAGTCCTAAGGGAGAAGGGTTAAAGAGATTTTGAATCCTTTCAGCAAGTACAAAACTATATTTTCCCTTCTTGTATTAATTGATTTTCAGACAGATAGTAGTGCCCGGTAACGGTTAAAATCATCTATTTTTCATTTATTTTATTAGCTTTGATGCTATTAATATTACTAATAATAGGTAAAAGCAAAATAGCATTAGTATGAAAAATTCGATTGTGAAAGGGGTATTGCTTGGAGCGGGACTTACTTTTTTATTCGCCTGTAATACTAAGGTGGAAGAAGCACCAAAGGTTGTGGTTGATAAAGACGCCATTAAAGCCGAAATTCAGGCACGTGAAAATGAATATGCTGATTTGTATAATAGCGGCGAAATAAAGAAAATCGGCTATTATGCGGAGGATGCAATAACCTTTTTTCAAAACAGGAAGCCCATAAATGGCATGGCCGAAAGAGAAGAATTTTTTAAACAGGATTTAGAATCAAACACAAATAAAATTTCATTTATCACCAATGAAATTTTTCCATCATTTGATGGCAATATGGTGGTTGAAATTGGCTATTATAAGGTTACGGACTCAACAAAAACCATTATCAATACAGGAAATTACATGAGCCTTTTTGAAAAAAGGGATGGTAAATTTGTATGCCTGCGTGATATGAGTGCTTCTGATATGGAAATTGAATAGACGTTACTAAATGAAAAATTAAAAAAAGCAGTCCGGGAATATTATCGGACTGCTTTTTTTTGCATCTGTATATTCAAAACATTTTTTATCGCCTTCTGCCTCCACCACCGCCCCTGCTCATACCTCCGCTGCTCATGCTTCTGCCGCTACTCATGCTGCGTGAAGCGCCGTATGAGCCCGATCTGTTGGAAGAACTGCCTCCGTAGTTGGAAGTAGATGGGCGATTTGCGCTTGAAGAGCCCATTCCACCTGATTGACTGGTAGATGGCCTGGCAGCAGCGCTTCCTGATGATGATCTGTTAGATGTATTACTGGTGGAAGGTCGGGCATTTGCCCCCGCCTTATTATTGGATGTGGATGGTCTTGTACCTGCCGAAGCACCATTGCCTTGGCTGTTTCCACTGCCATAATTTCCATTTTTCCTGTTATTGTTTACGGTATTGGAGTTGTTATGATTGATATTATTCCTGTTTCCATTATTGATAATAACGGTATTGCCGCCGCCATAATGACCACCATAATAACCACCATGGTAATGATAACAGTTATTATGGTATATACCAATGGCAATAGCTGTAAATGCTAAATGATAAGGCGGGTAATAACCGTAGTAATAGGGTGGAACATAGGGTACATAAACAGGTGAATACACATATTGCACAATGGGTGTAGTCTCCACAGCTATTACACTTTGTGCTACCACACTCTGTGGTACAGGGTCAGCACCGGTATAGGCAGGATTAGCGGTTACCGAAGATTGGCCTTTGGGCTCAATTACATAGTCTTTGCCATATAATGCTTCAGCGCCAACAATCTGCAAACTCACCTTATCGTTTTTGTCTTTATCTACCAGAATGGAGGCAACATCCTGCGTTTCGGTTTTAGTAACATCCACCTGCAAGGTAAAAGTATAGGACATGTCCTGTTGGGTGGTAACCACTTTTATAAAATCAACTTTTTTATCGAGATCCAAATCCAGGTTATTGATCCCGGTTTCCTGAAGGTTCAAATCTTTTTCAAAAGACTCAATAGTTTTTGATTTTTGAAATAGGGTGAGTACAGCATATAAATCAAGGTTATCGCCTGGCAGGCCCAATGTTTTGATTGAATCTTCCTGGTTTTGAGAAAATGCAGACAAGCTGAATACACTTGCTGAAAAAACCAGACAGGGTATAAGAATCTTTTTCATAGTTGGTAATAATACAGTGTGAAGCTAATAGCACAAGTTAACGCATCGCAAAAATATTAAAGTATATTAACGGTTATATGAGCAGTAATCTGATAATAATCAATAAGACTTTTCAAGTTTATTTAAGACCTGTTCTGTATCTGCATTCACCAATTCACTTATTTCCTCATTCACCCATTGACTTCTATTGACTCATTCACTCTCCTTACCTTTACACCGCTTTGATAAAAATAGGTTCCATACAACTCCCCGATTTTCCGCTCCTCCTAACCCCTTTTCAGGGTGAAAAATAGACCGGCCAAAATGCTCATCTTGTTGGAATTAATATACAATCACATTTAAAGTAGAAAATTTTTGCCATAAAATTGTCTATAATGGAAAATACTTGCTAAATTTGATTTTTGTGTCTGTTAAATGGAAAAATTTCTGCCTATACATCTTCAGGAAGTGATTTTCTCTTCGAGCGATTCAAACCGAAGCCGACAGGTAAAAAAATGGGAAGAGACAGGGAAAATTCGAAAAATTGCTCCACGGATTTTTACTTCCAATTTTCAGGATACTGATGAAAGCATAATCTTAAGAAACATCTTTTTTATACTTGGTAATCTTTACCCCGGTGCTTTACTAAGTCATCGGTCGGCAATTGAATTTAAACCAACAGCTTCAGGCAATCTTTTTCTTACCTACACCTATACAAAAAAAATACCCTTGCCTGGCATTTCCCTTCGTTTTATTGCCGGGCCCGGGCCAATCGATGGAGATAATCCACTTTCCGGGAACTTCTTTGTTTCACAAACTGGAAGGGCTATTTTGGAAAACCTGCAGGTGAGCAGGCAAAGGGGCCCTGAATCAAAGACGCTCGATATTAAAGAAATAGAGGCAGAACTGGAAAAAATAATCAGGGTGAAGGGTGAAAATGGGTTGAATGAACTGAGAGACCATGCAAGAACAATAGCAGAGAACCTGGGCATGCACCGCGAATTTGGTAAACTCGACAAGATGATTGGCGCATTGCTTTCCTCAAGGCCTGTGAAGTTGCTTTCTTCGCCATTAGCCATCGCAAGGGCATTTGGTCAGCCTTATGATCCATCAAGAATTAGTTTATTCGAAAAGCTCTTTGTATCATTAAAACAACAGGTGTTTAATGCACTACCTGTGAAGAACAATAGTCAACGATTTTTCAAAAATTTTGCCTTTTTTGAAGCTTATTTTTCAAATTATATTGAAGGCACAGAATTTGAACTGGAAGATGCAAAACGAATTATTGAATCCAATACCCCTATGCCGGCCCGGCATGAAGATTCCCATGACATATTGGGAACTTACCAAATAGTTAGCAACTTTCAGGAGATGAGCACAGTGCCCGAAAATCCAGAAAAATTAATTGAAATACTTTTATTAAGACACCGGGTAATGATGAGCGGAAGAACATCAAAAATGCCGGGAGCATTCAAAAATATAAACAACAGGGCCGGAGAGACTTTTTTTGTGGATCATACTTTAGTAAAGGGAACCCTGATGAGGGGCTTTGACTATTTAAACGCGCTGGACGATCCATTTGCAAGGGCTGCTTTCATTATGTTTATGATAAGTGAGGTTCACCCATTTTTAGATGGTAATGGCAGGATTGCAAGGGTGATGATGAATGCTGAATTGGTGAATCAAAATCAAACAAAAATTATTATCCCTACTGTTTACCGGGAGGATTACCTGGGGGCATTAAGAAAGTTGACAAGACAGGGTGAACCATCTGCTTATATCCGCATGTTGAGAAGAGCTCATGATTTTAGTGCTATCCTGATGGGGGACGACCTTGACGAAATGGGCTTACAGCTTACCAAATCCAATGCCTTTAAAGATCCGGAAAAAGGGAAACTTATTTTTTAAACCGGTAGACATTCAGCAGATTTTCAGAAGATTTAAATTTTCAGCCCCCTTAAAATTTATTACTCTTCAACCCGAATGGCCTTGCCCCAATTCCTAATTCCGCATTCCTAATTCTTCATTCTCTCCCTCTCCTTACCTTTGCACACATTTTGATCAAAATAGGCTCCATACAACTCTCCGATTTTCCGCTCCTTCTTGCACCCATGGAAGATGTGAGCGATCCCCCGTTCCGTTCAGTGTGCAAACTCAATGGCGCCGACCTGATGTACACCGAATTTATCAGCAGCGAAGGGTTGATACGCGATGCCATGCGCAGCCGGCAAAAGCTCGATATTTTTGAAGAAGAACGCCCGGTGGGCATACAAATATTTGGCGGCGACGAAGATGCCATGGCGCTGAGCGCAAAAATCGTAGATACCGTAAACCCCGATTTGCTCGATATAAACTTTGGTTGCCCGGTAAAAAAAGTGGTAAGCAAAGGTGCCGGGGCGGGTGTTTTAAAAGATATTGACCTGATGGAGCGGCTCACCAATGCCTGTGTGCGCAGTACCAACCTGCCGGTGACCATTAAAACAAGACTTGGCTGGGATTTTGACTGTATCAATATTGTAGAAGTGGCCGAACGTATGCAGGACGTGGGCGTGCAAGCCATTTCCATACATGGCCGCACCCGCAGCCAGTTGTACAAAGGCGAAGCAGACTGGAGTTATATTGCCGAGGTAAAAAATAATCCACGCATCAACATTCCTGTATTTGGCAATGGCGATATTGACAGCCCCGAAAAAGCGCTCGAATACAAAAACCGTTATGGGGTAGATGGCATTATGATTGGCCGTGCCGCCATCGGTTACCCCTGGATTTTTAATGAAATCAAACACTTTTTTGCCACCGGCGAACACCTGCCGCCACCTGATATTCACCAACGGGTGGATGTAATACGCAAACATGTAAATGCCAGCGTACAATGGAAAGGCGAAACACTTGGTATACTGGAAATGCGCCGGCATTATACCAATTACCTGAAGGGCCTGCCCAATATCAGGGATTACCGAACCAAACTGGTAACCATGAAATCCCTGCCCGAAATTTTTGAACTACTCGAAGAAATCATTCGTGTGTACGAAGGTTTTGCCTTTGCACCCCGCAAAGTAGAAATGGATGCTATGGCCTATAGCTGCGGATAAACACGATGCATCTTCCTATTATTTTTCGGTTGCCTTACTGAAATTCCTTTTTAAATTTAGTCTTTACGGTTAAGTGTGAATAAGATGATCAATAATGACTAAAATCATTAAGAGATACTTAATTTAGCCTTAATTATGCAAATCTTTCAGGCTTTTGTATAAGTTTAATTACCGGAAACTCCCTTTTGAAACTAACATGATGAAAAATAATCTTCGCATTATTCTGGCTATTTCCACCGCAATGGGTATGATGTCCATTGGATGTAAAGAAGAAAAAGTGGCACCTGTTGTTACCCCCGATGTAAATGTGGTGGTAGCAGGTCAACAAACCGTTCCGGTGTATTCAGAGTTTGTAGGCCAAACCTACGGTATTTCCGATGTGAATATCCGCAGCAAAGTGGATGGCTACATTATGAGTATGCATTTTAAAGAAGGCCAGGTAGTGCAAAAAGGTCAATTGCTTTATGTAATTGACGACCGAAACATCCAGGCACGCATTGATGCGGCAGAAGCAAGGGTAGCCGAAGCAAAAACCTATATGGTAAAAGCAAAAGCAGACCTTGACAGGGTGGAGCCGCTTACCCAAATGAATGCATTGAGCAAACGCGATTTGGATGCGGCTATTGCTACTTACGATGCAACCCGCAACCAGGTAGCCGCCGCTGAAGCAGGATTGCGCAATACCAAAATAGACCTCGCCTATACCAGGATTACGGCTCCCATCACAGGTATCATCGGTATTTCAAGGTTGCTTGTGGGCGATTTTGTAAGCCAGGGTAATCTTGGTGAACCTCTGAATACCATTTCTGCCGTAGGAGCTGTTCGGGTGCGCTTCCCGGTTACCGAATCGGAGTTTTTGCGTTTCAGGAGAAGGGCCACAAGCGATAGCAGCGATAAAGTGGATTGGGCAAAACTGCCGATCGAACTGTTGCTCAGCGATAATTCGGCTTATTATGAAACCGGCCGTATGGACCTTGCCAACCGGCAAATTGATCCGGAAACCGGTTCCCTGTTATTGCAGGCGGTTTTTGAGAATAAAGAAGGGTTACTCCGCCCCGGGCAGTATGTAAAAGTTCGCTTTAAAACCGATGAGTTTAAAGATGCCATTATGGTGCCACAGGCAGCGGTAAACCAAATACAAAGTGTGTTCCAGGTATTTGTAGTGGGCGATAGCGCCAAACTCGCGCCGCGTATTGTGACCACCGGTGCAAGGGTGGGCCGCAATTGGATTATTACCAGCGGCCTTAAGCCTGGTGAGAAAGTGGCGGTTATTGGCAGTGCTTCCATTAATCCCAAAAATGCGGTAAACCCCGTAAACATGAACTGGAATTACGATTCCACTAGCCGTAATTGATATTCAACTATTCTAATCATCTTGTAACCGCACCTATATGAGTGAATTCTTTATACGGCGCCCCATCGTAGCCATGGTAATTTCCATTTTTACGGTGATTCTTGGCTTGCTTGTGCTAAGGGGCATTCCCATTTCGCAATACCCTGAAATTACCCCACCCATGATCAAGATTACCGGCACTTACAATGGTGCCAGTTCTGTGGACGTGGAGCAAACCACCGCTATTCCCATTGAGCAGCAGGTAAATGGCGTAGAGAACATGCTGTACATGCAATCCACCAATGCCAATGATGGTACTACCACCATCCGGGTTTCATTTGAAGTGGGTACCAATCTGGATAATGCCAACATGCTTACCCAAAACAGGGTGGCGCAGGCAAACCCTTTTCTGCCCAAAGAAGTTACGGCTATGGGGGTGAATACCAAAAAATCGCTCACCTTCCCCCTGTTGATGCTTTCGCTGTATTCACCCAATAATACCTACGACGCGCAGTTTGTGGTAAACTATGCCTACATCAACATTGTTGATCAGCTAAAGCGTATTAAAGGTATTGGCGAAGTAAGTGTATTTGGTGGTGCGGAATATGCCATGCGGGTTTGGCTGAAGCCTGATCGTATGAGTTCACTTGGTATCAGTGTAAACCAGGTAAAAAAGTCGCTTGCAGAATACAATAGTATTTACCCGGGTGGCTCTTTTGGCGGTAACCCTGCCGTGCCCGGTACCCAAAATACTTATACGGCCCAAATGCAATCGCGGCTATTGGATCCCGCGCAATTTGGCGAAATCATTATTAAATCCAATGAGTCGGGTGCTCTCGTTCGCATGAAGGATATTGCCCGGATTGAATTGGGTTCCGAAAACTTTTTTCAGAATAGCCGGCTGAACAAAAAGGCCGCAGGTTCTATTGCCGTTTACCAGATACCCGGTAGTAACGCGCTGGAAGTGGCTGAAGAAATTGAAAAGGTAATGGTTCAGGCAAAAGCGCGTTTTCCGCAGGACCTTGACTATAAATATTCGCTCGATACCACACTCCCCATTGAAGTGGGTATTGAAGAAATTATGCATACCCTTTTCGAAGCGGTGATACTGGTAATTCTTGTGGTATTTATCTTTTTGCAGGATTGGCGTGCTACGCTTATTCCGTTGCTTACCGTTCCGGTTTCACTCATTGGTGTGTTTATATTTTTCCCTTTATTGGGCTTTTCGGTAAACGTATTGTCCCTGCTCGGTTTGGTATTGGCCATTGGGCTTGTGGTGGATGATGCCATTGTAGTGGTGGAAGCCGTAATGCATCACATGGAGCATGGAAAAAGCCCCAAAGAAGCTACCCAAATTGCCATGAAGGAAGTAGCCGGCCCGGTAGTGGCTATTGCGATTATTCTTGCGGCGGTGTTTATTCCGGTTGCGTTAATGCCAGGTATTACAGGGCTTTTGTACCAGCAGTTTGCCATTACCATTGCTATATCAGTATTGTTGTCGGCGTTTAATGCGCTTACGCTTAGCCCGGCATTGGCCGCTTTAATTTTAAAACCTAAAAACCCCAATGCAAAGAAAAATCTGCTGGACAAATTCTTCGGTGCATTCAATCGTGGTTTCGACAAGTTTACAGGTGGTTACGTAAAAGTAGCCGGCTTTTTTGCACGCAAGCTTATCGTCAGCCTTGTGGTATTGGGTGTTATTGTTTTTGGCGCAGGTTTTTTTGGTAAAGCCGTACCGGGCGGTTTTGTGCCCGAAGAAGATAACGGGTACTTTATGATGGCCGTTATTTTGCCCGATGCAGCTTCCTTTGAACGCACCGACGGGGTTATGCGCAGGGTGGAAGATATTTTGGGAGAAGTCGAAGGCATTGAAAGTTATACGGTAATTAATGGGTATAACATTATCAATAGTACGGTGGCACCTAACAGCGCAAGCGTATTTGTGCAGTTGAAGGAATGGGGTGAAAGGGGCGAAAGAACCGATAAGGTAATCATCAGGGAAGTAAATGGATTGATGGCAAAGAATATTACTGAAGCCACCGCGCTTGCGGTGGGGCCGCCGCCCATTCTGGGTTTGGGTAATGCTTCCGGTTTTACGCTCCAACTACAGGACCTTTCCGGCGGTTCGCCGCAATACCTTTCGCAACAGGCACAATCCTTTATCGCTGCGGCAAGGCAGCGACCCGAAATAGGTTCCATTTTTACCTTGTATCGTTCAGATGTACCGCAAAAAAGTATTCAGATTGACAAGAGTAAGGTAGAAAAGCTGGGTCTTACCCTTGATGAAGTGAATAGTTCCGTATCCACACTGATGGGCGGCTCTTTTATCAACAACTTTAATGCCTTTGGCCGTCAGTACAGAACCTACATACAGGCCGATGCCCCTTACCGCATGAAGCCCAACGATCTCGGGCAAATTTTTGTAACCGGTTCAAAAGGCGAAAAGGTTCCCTTGTCATCGCTCGCCATTGTAAGGGATACGATTGGCCCGCAATATACCATCCGTTATAACCTGTACCGGTCTGCGGAAATTTCCGGATCGCCGGCACCGGGTTATAGTTCATCGCAGGCACTTAACGCACTCGAAGAAGTTGCGAAAGAAGTATTACCTGCCAATATGGGCTATGAATGGAGCAATATGAGTTACCAGGAAAAAGCGGCGGAAGGAAAAGGCAATATTGTATTTTTAATGGCGCTGCTTTTTGTGTTCCTGATTCTTGCGGCACAGTATGAAAGCTGGAAACTGCCATTCAGTGTTTTATTGGGAACACCCTGGGCTATTTTGGGTGCCATGCTTGGCCTATGGTTGGCTAGGCTTATGTTAGGCGAAAGCTATCTCAACAATATTTTCGCGCAAATCGGGCTGGTCATGCTGATTGGTTTGAATGCTAAAAACGCCATCCTGATTGTAGAGTTTGCCAAAATGAAAATGGAAGAAGGGCAGGATGCATTGTCTGCAGCAGTGGATGCGGCAAAACTTCGTTTCCGGCCCATCCTTATGACATCTTTTGCCTTTATCCTGGGTGTTACACCGCTGCTTACCGCATCGGGTGCCGGTGCCGAAGCAAGGAAGGTAATGGGTATGACGGTATTTGCCGGTATGATTACTGCTACGGTGATAGGTGTAATCCTTATACCATCCTTCTTTGTGTTGATTGAAAGGCAGAAAAAAGACAAGCGAAAAGCAGCTGCTGTTGCTGCGGCAGGTACTGCATCCCATGATGAACATAATACTCAACCACATGCGTAAATCTATTATATATTTTTTGGCTGTATTCCTTATGCTCGCAATAGCCGGGTGTATGGTAGGGGGTAAATTTCAAAGCCCGGTAGAAACCGCAGCAACACCTGAAAAGTATGCACAGGTAGTAGGCAATTCCGATTCGGCTGTTTTGGTAAAATGGTTTGAATTGTATGAAGATACTGTTCTGCTTCGCTACATACGTACAACCCTCGATAGCAACCGGAATATGCTGCGTGCAGCGGCTCGCATTGAGCAATCGCGCGAAATAGCCGGTATTGTAAAAGCAAACCTGTATCCTTCTTTTGGTTACAGTGCATCGGCAGGTGGCGGTACCGCGGGCGATGATGCCTTAAAAGTAGGTGGTGGTATAGACAAGGGTGCTTTTAAAATGTATGGCACCATGAATTGGGAAATTGATGTGTGGGGTAAGTTGCGCAGCGCAAATCAGGCAGCATACAACGAGTTTTTGGCCGATATTGAAAACCGCAATGCACTTATGGTGAGTCTCGTGGGTGAAGTTGCAAGCCAGTATTTTTTACTTTGCGATCTCGATAACCGGTTGAACATTGCCAAACAAACACTGGTTTCGCGTAAAGAAAGCACGCGCATTATTACAGCCCGTTTTGAAAAAGGATACACATCTGAAATTGATAAACTGCAGGCAGAACAGCAGGAAGCCATTGCGGCAGCTTCCATTCCTTCTTTTGAAAGGCAGATTGTTACGGTACAAAACTCGCTGCGCACGCTGATGGGTTTGCCTCCCGGCCCACTTGAAAGAGGATTTGAATTGTACGCACAAAAGCAGGGGCCGCAAATACCCGAAGGACTGCCTTCGCAATTGCTTACCCGCCGCCCCGATATACGGCAGGCTGAAAAGCAGCTCGAAGCCCAGTTCAATTATGTAGGTGTGGCAAAGGCTAATCTGTATCCGTCATTTAGTCTTACAGCGGCATTGGGTTTTGCAAGCCCAAGCCTTACATCGCTCATAAGTGGGGCAGGATTGGTGGCAAATGGGTTTGGAAATCTCGTTGGGCCCATTTTTGAGTTCCAGAAAAATAAAAGGCGCATAAGGGTAGAAGAATACCGTACCAATGAACTTTCGCGCGCCTGGGAGCAAACCGTACTCGAAGCCTTTGCACAGGTAGATAATTCGCTGGCAGACTATCGCGCTTATACACAGGAATTGGATATAAGGAAAGCCCAAACGGTTGCAGCGCGTAAATCCTTGGAACTTACCCGCGCCCGTTACGATTATGGCTATTCTTCCTACTATGAAGTGCTGATCCAGGAAAACTATCTTTTCGATGCGGAACTTGCGGAGTCGTTGATTACTCAACGTAAACTTGTATCACTGGTACAGTTGTATAAAGCACTGGGTGGTGGCTGGGAACCGTAAGGGTAAATTTATTTTCATCCAAATATGTAAATATGGAATCCAATTCCATATTTACAAGAAATTGCAATTTTGGATTACAATTCCAGATTTACAAGAAATTGCAAATCTGGAATCCGGAGGGGTTGCTGTAAATAGCGACATAGGAATTTGAATAGATGGAAAATGTTTTGGAAGCAGGCAAAGCTTGTGTGAATAGGTTGTGCTCTTTGGCACCATGCTATTGTTCATTACTTTTACCAAATATGATCATTGCGCGATTTATAGTTGCATTCACATTTTTCCTGATTTTTTTTTCAAAGGGCATCAGCCAAACGCCCTGTAACACCCCGGGGCAAAATCCCACTACTGCCTTTCCTGTATGTGGTACGGGTACTTTTATTCAAACATCGGTAAACCTGTGTGGTGGCAGAAGGGTACCCAATCCCGTATGCAACACCGCGCCCCTCGACGACAGGAATCCGTATTATTATAAATTTACCTGCTTTGAGGCCGGAACCCTGGGCTTTTTAATTACACCAAACGATGCCAACAGCGATTATGACTGGCAATTGTTTGACATTACCGGCAAGGATCCAAACTTGATTTTTTCAGATGTTTCCATGGTCGTAAGTTCTAATTGGAGTGGCATTACGGGACTAACCGGCACCAATGGTACGGCTACGGGACAATATGAGTGCGAAGGAAATACGCCAAATTTCAGCAAAAGGCCTACGCTGGTAAAAAGCCATGATTACCTGCTGCTGATCAGCCATTTTAGCAATAACCAGGCGGGTTACAAGCTGGAATTTAATGGTGGCACAGCCGTAATAACCGATACGGCAAAGCCCCTTATGCATGAGTTACAGGTAGGTTGCACCGGCACCGGGTTTTATCTTAAAATGAACAAACCCATCAAATGCAGCAGCATTGCCGCTGATGGCAGCGATTGGGAATTTTTTAATGGGAATGTACCTATTGCTGGTACGGTAGGTGTGGGTTGTACCACAGGATTTGTCACCGATTCGCTTATCATTACCGCTGCTACCGCTGTGCCGGTGGGCACTTTTGCGCTGCGTGCCAAAAAAGGTTCCGATGGCAATACACTGCTCGACATTTGCGATGCAGCACTGGCCGAAGGACAGACACTCGTTGTAAACCGGCTGCCACCAACACCCGCTCCTATTGAAAGAATATTGCCGGTGCAGTGTAAACCTACCGAAATAGAACTGGTGATGCCGCAGGAAATCCTGTGTAACAGCATTGCCGCAGATGGGAGTGACTTTACCATTACAGGCCCTTCGCCTGTATTCATTGCAGGTGCCACACAGGTAAATTGTTCCAATAACCGCATAAAGAATATCCGACTGCAACTCAGGAGACCCATTACACTTGGTGGGTTGTATACCGTAACAGTAAAAACGGGTACCGATGGTAATACCTTACTCAATGCCTGCAATATAGCAACGGAAGTGGGGGATAGTGCTGCATTTACCGCTTATGATTCGGTATTGGCAAGGATTGATGTATCAATAACCAGCAGTTGTACGGCAGACACCATTACCTTTTCGAACCCCGGCACCAATGGTATTAACCGCTGGCGCTGGACCGAACCCGGTACCAACCAAACCGGTACCGCACCGGTGTACCGGCGTGTTTATACCGAACCGGGCAATGTGTATATGGATATTGAAGTTTCTAATGGTGTGTGCACCGATTCAGGTAAGGCTGTCGTAAACCTTTCCCAACTGCGGGTAAAAGCAGCATTTGAATACCCGGCTTTTGCATGCCCCGGCGATACGATTGTATTTACCAATAAAAGCACCGGGCCGGTAACTGCGTGGCGTTGGTTTTTTGGCAATGGCAATACCAGCACCTTGCAAAATCCGCCGGTTCAGTTTTACAATAGCGGTGCCCCATTAACCACCATCCCCATTTCATTGGAAGTAAGCCATACCAATGGTTGCAGGGATACTGTGTTACACGAAATAAAAGTGCCGAATAATTGCTACATCGCAGTGCCCAATGCATTTACCCCCAATGGCGACGGGCTCAACGACTTTTTGAACCCGCTGAATGCCTGGAAGGCAACCGATCTTATTTTTCGTGTGTATAACCGTTATGGGCAATTGGTATGGGAAACCACCGACTGGACCCGCAAATGGGATGGCAATGTAAAAGGGAAGCAGGGCGGCAGCGGAACCTTTGCATGGACCCTGGAATATACAGATAGCGAAACGGGGCGCAAGGTTTCTCAAAAGGGTACCACCTTGCTTATCAGGTAAAACGAAGCAGGTAACAAAACTTGCCTGTTATCACAATTCATTTGCAGTATGTAAAAATCCCGTTTATCTTGGTGGCAAAATATAAATAATGACATCCGCTGCCACCACCGTTGACCAATACATGGCCGAATTGCCCGAAGACCGCAAACCTGCGATGGAGAAATTGCGCGCAACCATTTTAAAAAATCTTCCCAAAGGATTTACGGAAGAAATGAATTATGGCATGATGGGCTATGTGGTTCCGCACAGCCTTTATCCTGCGGGCTATCATTGCGATCCAAAGCTGCCGCTTCCGTTTATGGGGCTTGCTTCGCAAAAAAATTCCATCAACTTTTACCACATGGGAATATATGCAAACCCCGAATTGATGAAATGGTTTACCGATGAATATCCTAAACACAATAAGGCAAAATTGGATATGGGCAAAAGTTGTATGCGGTTTAAAAAGCCGGAACAGATTCCTTATGAACTGATAGGAGCCCTGGTAAAAAAAATGAGTGTGAAAGATTGGGTAAGCTGCTATGAAAATGCTTTCAGGGGTGGGGGGAAGAAATAAACAATCAGCTTCTTTTATGTGACAGTTTTTTTTTAACCGCATGTAATAAACCCGGGCCGCAGGCTACCAATTGATAACTGAACAAAAAATTATTCATTTTATCACACACTCTTTTTATGCAACGTAAATGGCTCGTTCGTATCAGTTTTGCACTGTTTCTTTTTTCCGTAGGATATTTGGTTGGTGGCGGTATCAGTAAAACCATCCGCCATCTTACCCAGGAAACGCATGCAGGTAAACTAGTTAACAATTATGATACCCAAAACCGAACCAGTTAAGTGCCGGATTGTAAATACCTTACACACGATTACATCCCCGCATGAGAACCGAAGCAATTTTTATGGAACAGGTGCAGGCCAACCAGGGCATTATACGCAAACTGGTGGGGTTGTATGCCAACAGCGAAGACGAACGCAAAGACATGTACCAGGAAATCCTTTTCCAGGCTTGGAAAGGTTTTGCTTCGTTCAGGGGCGATGCAAAATTCAGCACCTGGCTGTACCGGATAAGCCTCAATACCATACTTACCTCGCAGCGAAAAGTAAGCAGGGTAGAGTACCGCGAATCGGTGGAAGATGCAGCGCTTAGCGATGGCGCCGATGCTGAGAAACAGGAAAATGCGCGCATCCTTCGGCAAGCTATACGCCGCCTGCCCGAAACCGAAAGGGCTATCATCACACTGCATTTTGATGGATATACCAATCCGGAAATTGCTGAAATTATGGGTATATCTGCCAATAATGCTACGGTAAAATTACACCGAATAAAATCGCAATTAATCAGCCTCCTTCAACCCCAATTGTTATGAACGAATTGAAACAAATATGGGAACAGGATACCAATGGGGAAGATATGCTTGAAGAAATTCTTAAAAGCAGATCTTTTACGCATAGTTCCATTCAAACCCCATTATCCAAACTAAAGAAAAATCTGGCTATACACCTGGTTTATGCTATTGTGATTACCCTAGGCTATGCCTATATTATTTTTTATTTTCCCATGTGGCAGGTTCAGGTCTGCATGCTGTTGCTGATTGTTTTTAATATCTGGATGATTATAAAATCCTATGGTTTGTATGCCAATATTGATCTCAATTTGAATGGTACCAATGTGCTGTCTGAACTAAAAAAGCATTTCCAGGCTTTTAAGGAATGGGAAAAGCAAAGCTTACAAGCTGCTTTATTTGTGTATCCATTTGCTACGTCAGGTGGTTTTATGCTCGGCGGCACTATAGGTTCAGGAAAACCGGTAGAAGTTTTCATGAGTTACCCCAAGGTTTTAATAGCACTTGCCGTATGTATTATAATACTGGTTCCGCTTGGCTATTGGGTGGCAAAATGGATGACGAAAGTTGCTTTTGGAAAATATGTTGATCAGTTGAAGGAGCGGATTGATGAGTTGGAGAAGGAAGGGTAGAAATAACGAATAAGAAATAAATAATAAATAATAAAGAATAAGGAAGTGGGTGTGGGTGTGAAGTGAATGGGTCAATCAGTGAATGCAGGTACGAAGTTTGAAGTACGAAGTTAGAAGGAAGTCAATAAGTGAATGGTGAGTAGTGAGTGGGGTTGGTAGCTGGGATTTGGTGTGAGTGGTGAAAGGTCAATCGTGCCCTGAACTGAGCAGCGGCGGCTTCGTTTCTTTGCGCTAATTCTCCTTCTCTTTGCGGTTAAAAAAATGCGTCAGCCAAACAACAAACAATAAATAATAAACAAGACATAAACAACAAATGAAATCATTTCCCCTGTTACTTACCATTTTATTGATTATGCTGGAATTACATGTGCAAGGGCAAAACAATGACACTTACATCAGTGTAATGGTGGAAAGGCTTGAACATGCCAAAAAATATACATTGGATATTGCGAATGCTATGCCGGAAGCACTTTATCATTTTAAGCCTACTGAAACAGAAATGAGTTTTGGCAAGCAACTCATACATATGGCGCAAAACATAGAAATGATTTGCACCCGCTATCTCAATGTTCCCATTGATGCGTATGATGCAAAACAAGCTGTACCAGAAACACGTAAGGAATTAGTAGCAATGAGGCTTTCAAACGCATTTGATTTGGCTATTTCAACCGTGAAAAACTTAAATCCTGCTTCGCTTACTGATGAAGTAGATTTTTTTGCCGGTAAAAAAAATAAGATGCAAATGGTAAATCTTCTAAACGATCATCAGGCACACCACCGCGGACAATTGGTAGTGTATTTACGATTGAGTTCTATTGCCCCGCCAGCTTATATTGGGTGGTAAAGTATCATTGGAAAAATCAAGCCCGTGTAGGTGTTATTTTAAAATTTTGCGTATTAACCTTTTGTACGCGCATGGGGCACATGGTGAAATAATCATGCGCGAGCCCTTCCTTTCTTTGCGCAAAATCTCCCTTTCTTTGCGGTTACAAAAACGCGTCCGCCCTTTGCGTTTTCTTTGCTTGTGCCATGCAAGTTCTTTCAACGATGGAGAAAAAGGCTAAACCCCTTTTGGTACTCCGGCAACGCTGTACAGGCAGGGTTGTCAAACCGCTCTGCGCTGCTTTAACCGCAAGGTAAAGGTAGTGAACGGACAG
>JBGSLS010000017.1:0-23475 GCA_041740575.1 Chitinophagaceae bacterium
AATAGCCAACGCAAATACGCGAACAAGGTAAATAGGACGAATGCGTTGTCATTGACCAAAGAGATAGTAAGCAGTTTTTTTATCAAAAAAATCGTTGAACCAGCTATAAAAGCTATGGATAAGATACTTCAATCAACAACAAAACTAATAAGACCAAACAGAACTAATCCAAGAAAGAAAACACAGAAAAAACCACCATCAATGAACTATAAACAGTTGTAAAACCTTAAGTAAACGACATTGATTGCCAAATTGGAATATTATTTAGGACAACCAAAGCCTTTAGTATTTATCTTGCAAACTTAATATTAACGATTATGTCCGTATCACGCCGCCGGTTTATCAACCAATCTGTAAAAGCATCCGCAGCCTTGTATGCCGCTTCCATGGGCTTTAGCGCCAAAAGCTATGGAAATATTATAGGTGCCAACGACCGGGTAAGATTGGGCGTAGTAGGTTATTCCGATCGATTCCGGCAGGCATTATTCCCATCCTTTCTCAACCACAACAAGGAGCTGAACTTTGATATAGTAGCCGTAAGCGATATCTGGAAAATTCGACGGGAAGAAGGGCAAGCCTTTTTGAAAGATAAATTAGGACATGATGTACAGGCTTGTGTTAACAATGATGAATTATACCGGGTAAAAGACATGGATGGTGTCATTGTAAGCACCGCCGATTTTCAACATGCGCTTCATGCTATTGAAGCCGTAAAGGCCGGCAAAGATGCCTATGTGGAAAAGCCCTTTGCTGAAACGATGGCAGATAACCGCGAAGCTTTAAAAGTGATTAAAGCAAGCGACAGAATTATACAGGTAGGTTCGCAACGCAGAAGCGGCGGCAATTATGCAGCAGCCGCAGATTTTATTCAATCGGGCAAATTTGGCCCCATTACCATGGTAGAACTGACCTGGAATGTAAATCAGCCGGGGCGCTGGAGAAGACCCGACCTTGTTGCCAAATGCAGGGAAGAAGATACCGATTGGAAACGCTTTTTAATGAACCGGCCATTTGAAAAATGGGATCCGCGTAAGTACCTTGAATACCGCTTATTCTGGCCTTATTCTTCGGGTATGCCCGGCCAATGGATGAGCCATCAGATTGATACCGTGCATTGGTTCAGCGGGTTAAAGCATCCGCGCAGCGTGGTGGCAAACGGCGGCATTTACATGTGGAAAGATGGCAGGAGAAACTGGGATACTACTACAGCCGTTTTTGAATATGGTCCGGAAAATGACCCTACAACGGGATTCCAGGTAACCTTTGGCTCGCGTATGCATAACGGCGATGAAAAGCCCGCTGAAATTTATTATGCAAATGGCGGTGAACTTAACCTGATTACCAATATGGTATCTCCAACGGGTGGGCTGCGCGAAAACCATGCAAAAGCAATGGGTATGCAACCCAACCTTTTACCTGAAATGAAACTCATTGAAAAAACAGAAGCAGTAGCTGCTTCCGCCAATACCGGGGCCGACCGGTTAACAAGTGCACACATGCGAAACTTTATGGAATGTGTGCGTAGCCGCAAACAGCCTAATGCTCCGGTAGAAGCAGGTTATTATCATTCCATTGCAACCATTATGACCAATGCCGCTGTTCGCACCGGTGCCAAAGTTACTTTCGATGAAAAAAAGCAGGAAGTAATGGCCAACGGAAAAGTATTTCACCTGTAATACCACTTCGTTTTATACTTGCAGTTAATACCAGTCCAAACGATATTCTTGTCATGTAAAATAAAAGTAGATGCTTTACAAAAAGTTGATTATTCTTTTCTTGTTGGTACAGTCTGTTTGCAGTGTTGAACTGAATGCACAATCCAAACAATTTAAAGCCCTGCTGATTACCACTACAAAAGGATGGCATCACGAATCGTTGCATACCGGTGTATTAGCCATTCAGCAGTTGGGGGTAAAAAATCATTTTGACGTGGTGCTATTAGAAAACCCAAATGGGTTTAATGATAAATACGTAGAACAATTCAAGGTGATTATTTTCTTAAACACCACCGGTGATATTTTTGATTCGGCACAGCAAAAAGTAATGGAACGCTTTATACAATCCGGCAAAGGATATGTGGGAATTCATAGTGCTTCAGATACGGAATATGATTGGGAATGGTACACAAAACTCGTAGGCAGAATATTTAAGATTCATCCGGCTATACAAACGGCCAAAATGAACATCGTTGATCCTGCTTTCCCCGGTTTGCAAGGCTTTAATAATATTTTATGGACTGATGAATGGTATGATTTTGGTCCCGAAAAGGTATCGGACTTAACATATTTACTCAGTGTAGATGAATCATCTTACGACCCTAAAGCGCAATGGGGTAATAATAAAACAGATGGCATGGGCAAACCACATCCCATAGCATGGTACCATAATTTTGATGGCGGGCGTTCTTTCTATACCGCGCTCGGGCATTTACCTTCAGTTTATAGTAATCCTATTTTCCTTGAGCATTTGTATGCAGGTATATTTTGGGCAGCTACGGGTAAAAAATAATTTTTTGTGGTTCGTGAAGGCACGAAAAATGGCTTCGTAAAATACAGGTAACCGCAAAGAAAAAAAGGAAATGCCCGCAAAGTGAAGGAAGTTGAATAATAAATCTCTGCGGACTTTGCGTAAAGTCTATGCGCTCTTGGCGGTTAATGCATTTCCAACGCTGTGGTGTGTGTCTCCAAGCACCAATCATCATTCATCATTCATCATTCATCATTCCTAACTTCCCGCTTTCTTCTTAGCCTTTATCCTCACCCGTTTCCCCGCATTAATCTGTTTCACTTCAATCTCCGACGTAAGCTGTGTATGCACTATAAAATGTAGCCGCTTTGATCCCAACGCTATTTGACAGGATAGTATTTTTAATTTACTGATGTCAACATCAATAGCTCTGCCTGTTTTTCCCTTGTTGATGGCACCCGTAATAATGGCAGGCAATTTTCTTATCAATGTATCCATCTCAATGGCAAGATAGGTTTGTACCGTATCGCGCACCCTATCGTACAGTACAGCATTTCCCAAATTTACCAGCGCATTATCGGAAACTATCTGGAACTGAAAATTTTCCATCAAAAAGGTTTGTAAAACAGAATCGAACCTTGGATTAACCGTTGCTGCTATGGTGGCATCAATATCCCCTTTTGCATCCATCAATACCGTTAGCCCCGAATCAGAAGCATAGACCCTCACATTCCTGATGGTAGTGGAAAATTCATCCGTTATAAATTCTTTGCCTATGAGTTTGTCACCCAATTCATTATTCAACTGCGCAAACCCGGCAAATGCATATACATGCACATCACTCATGCTACTGTTCTGCGTTACAAGTTTAAAGCGAGGCAGCTCGTTTCTCTCAACTTTCATTTCTGTCTTTGCTACCATGGCTACTTGTGTTTTTATGGTTGTAAAACACACAAGATCATCGCCCCTGATTTTGAAGTCTCCTGATATGCTATGACAAATAAACCTGATAAAGGCTTGCGGGGGTTTCTTTACCACAATCATAGGTTTTTGCAAGTCAAGCCAAATTTTACCCACAGCTTTTTCCAGCGATACTGCCTTATGTAATTCGCGGTCGAGCAAATCGGTAAGTTGCCCTTTATTTTGTTGCAGGTAAGCATCCAATTTTGTTTCCAATTGAAAATTGATACCTGCAATTTTTACCACCGGGGGCTTTACCCATTTTATATTGGTGAGTTCAAAACGGGTTACCAATCTCCAGTCTTTATCGAGATCGGCAGGTGTTTCCAGGATAAGTATTAACTCAGTTTCAACCGGCTTAATGCCTTTGGTTAAAAAATTAACCTGCGAATTGGTGATGGAACCTTTTACCATCAAAGGCACTTTGCAAATCAGTTTTCCATTGTTGGATGAGATTTCAATCCTTGCATTCTTTGTCATTTCCACCTTAACCTGATCCTTTTCATTTTTGGTTGGTGCAATGGTGGTTTCAAAAAACTTTCCCTGTATTTTCTCATTCAGAAATTGTTCAAGCTCCGAAATAGGATAGGAAATGGGTATGTGAAAGGTGGAAAATGGGATTTCGATAGGTATGGTATCCGTTATGGGTTGGGGTAATAAACTGCTTGTTTCAGTTTTACAGGAAGAAATTCCTATTAATAAATTGAATAACAGAAATAGGTAAAGAAAGATTTGTCGCAAACTCGTTTTTATAAAAATAATGAGAAAATGGCATCCGGTATTTGTTAATATTGGTAAAGCCGAAAAATTTGAAAGATTAGCAGACTTTAACGATAACTATGATGGTTACCCCATATCATTATTCCTGTTAATGAAAATCCATTTACTTATTTTAAACATGTACTTATATTGCAGCATTACAATATACATGAAATGTTACCTGTATCCTGGTTTTTTACTTTTCAGGCTGCCAATGCTACCTTTAGCATACCATTGGTACAACGGCTAAACAAAATATTTATGCGGCTTCAAATAATTAAAGTCACCCTTTTTATCCTGTTTTTTCTTCCGGGATTCATGGTTTTGGGCCAGGAAGATACCCTTCCCAAGGTAGAAAATCCTGTCAAGGCTGGTACCGTTGATACAATACCGACAGCCAAAATTAAACTCAAGCTTTCAAATGATACGGTTCAGGTTTTAACCCGAAACGCGCTTAAAAGATCGGTTGAGAAAAACCTGCAGGAATTTGAAAATGACAAATTAGCTGCAAAGCAGGACCAGTTTTTTGCCGATCTTTCTATTGCCATAGAAAATACAAATGAGTATTTGAAACGTGGCATTGATTCAAGCGGGTTGGAGAAAGAAGTTAAGAATATTATTGAATGGTATAAAGTAGCTGCTGATGGAATATTTATCAATAAAGGCACGTCCCAAACGTCGCGGAATCTTGCGCTAACCCATATTATTTTAACTGAAGCAACCAAACGATTGGATAGGCGATTTGATGAAACCAGGAGGTATCTCTCGGAACTCAATCATCATAAGAAAATATTAGATTCTTTGTTGTCCGATAGCACACTCATTGCTTTTCCAAAAGATTCGGTTGCTTTTTCCACTTTTTTTGATAAAGCAGTTCGTTCCGGAAACGAGTTATCAAAAGTGTATAAAAAACTGAAAAATGCCATCAATACCATACGGGATTTAAACAGCCGATGCCAAATAGTGCATAATACACTCCGAATAAAACTGGATGAAGTAGAACAATACCGGAAAAGCCTGTCGAGGAACGCCTTTAGAAGAGAGTTTAGTAATATTTGGGGACCCATCGGGTTTAATCGCCCGTTATCGGAAATCATTTCCATATCATGGAATAAGAATGTGATTGTAATGGGTTTTTATTTGAGTAACCATCTATCGGATATTTTTATCCTGGCATTACTTACGGTTGCACTCGCTCTATTTTTAAAATACCTGGATAAAAGAGGGTCAGCCAAAAATGACAGTCAATGGGATGAATCCATGCATAAAGTGCTTTCCAATACCTGGCTTATTTCCATCTTTATTGTTTTAAATGTTAGCCAGTTTTTCTTTAAGAACCCTCCCTTTCTTTTTTATGCATCGGGATGGCTACTCTCTGCGTTTTTATTAACGGTTTTATTTTGGGATAAAATTAGTTCATACCTGCGTTTACCCTGGGTAATGTTGTTGGCATTATTTATGTTTACCATTTTGGTTAACAGCATATTGCAGGCATCCCGGGCCGAACGCTGGATATCGATGGTGCTGGCTTTAACTATTTTAGCAGCGGCCATATTTTCAGTTTCGCGGCTTAAAAACAAGGAAGGCAATAACAGGTTCCTGCTCATTTTTGTAATCATTGTGATTGTACTAGAATCACTATCTGTATTGCTCAATACATTTGGCCGGTACAATATTGCCAAAACAATGCTTACAAGCGGCATCTTTAACCTGGTAGTTGTAGTACTGCTTTTGTGGACCAGTTATTATATTCATGAAATTATTAAGATTATTGCACAGGTATTCAATTTTGGCGCCAACAAAGAAGCTGAAGAGCCAATGGAAGATGCGCCCAAAGGCTTACTCAATTTTCCAACCTTTCTCAATATATTATTATTAGCCGGGTGGTTCATTCTTTTCACGCGCAATTTTTACGCTTTCACCATATTTACCGAGCCGGTTCGCGACATGATGGAATCTGAAAGAACACTTGGCGCCTACACTTTTTCCATTCAGAGCATATTCAATTTCTTTATGATCATGTTCACGGCTACACTGTTGTCAAAAGTGATTTCATTTTTTGCATCAGATACACAGGATAACCCGCGGAAAATAAAAAAAGGTATGGGCAGTTGGTTGCTGCTGGTACGCATCGCCATTTTCAGCGTCGCATTATTCCTCGCATTTGCATCGGCGGGTATTGAAATGGATAAAATAGCCATCATCTTCAGCGCACTCAGTGTGGGTATAGGTTTTGGATTACAAACCCTCGTAAATAACCTCGTGAGCGGTTTAATTATTGCATTTGAAAAGCCGGTAAATGTTGGCGACTCCGTAGATATAAATGGTCAAACGGGCATTATGAAATCAATTGGTTTCCGCAGCAGTGTCATTTCTATTTTCGATGGCAGCGATGTAATTATACCTAATGGTGATTTGCTAAATGCCCATCTTATTAACTGGACCCTGGGCGATACCAAGCGTCGTGTTGAGGTACTGGTTGGCGTTGCCTATGGAACCAACATTGAAAAAGTAAAAAGCATTCTGATGCAAATATTGGAAAGCGATGTGAGAATACTACGCTACCCCGATCCTATGATACTCGTTAAAGAATTTGCAGCAAGTTCGGTTGATTTCCGTGTTTTGTTTTGGATTGATTCCGCCTACCATTTATGGAGTGGTGTAAAAAGCGATGTGCTTGAGCAAATAGATATCCACTTCAAAAAAGAAGGCATTGAAATTCCGTTTGCGCAGCAGGATGTGCATATTCGCTCGGGTTGGCCGGGGATGGAAGGCAAGAAAGAAAAGGATACCGGGTTAAGTGCCTGATACGTAAAATTGCTTTTGTTCACGAACGAATATTTCAACGCTCTCCCCTGCTTGCATTTGCAGGCATAATTAAGCATGGAAGGTATTTTTTACCTGGGTTTTACCTGAAACAGGTGGATTATACCATTTATTTCTATTTTCCTGTAACAACCCGCAGGTAAATAGCCGCACCTTTCAGGATATTTGAAAAGCAGCAAGTAATGGCTGAAAATACAAGCCACTTTATGGACTACTTCACTTAATCGCCTGTGTTTAATCATCTGATTTTTATCCCCAAATACATATATGCAGTACCCCTTACCCAATCCGCACACATTATCTGTGGAAGAAGTTTTACAAGCCTTCCAAACCGATGCAACCACAGGATTAACCGGTTCTGAAGCTGAAAAGCGGACAAAAGCGTATGGACGCAATAATTATCAAACCAAAAAGCAGAAAAGCCTTTGGATGATGTTATTGCTGCAATTCAAAAGCCCCATTGTATACCTGTTGCTTTTTGCCGTAGCCGTTACCGTTTCCCTTCAGGACTATTTAGATGCTATTGCCATCATGGTGGTAATACTGGTAAATGCCATTATTGGATTTTTTATGGAATGGCAGGCACGCAATTCAATGAAAGCCTTGAAGGAAATGGATGTAATACATACCAACGTAATGCGCGATGGAAAAGTAACCGGTATTCCATCTGAGCAAATTACCCCCGGTGATATTATACTACTCGAAGCCGGGGATGTTATTCCAGCCGATGCGCATTTGATAGAAACCAACCGTCTGCAATGCGATGAATCTTCGCTCACCGGTGAATCGCTTCCTTCGGAAAAAAATGTAGATAAGCTTCCAAAAGAAACAGCGCCCGGCGATCAGTTTAACATGGTGTTTAAAGGCACATCGGTTACCAATGGAAATGGTAAGGCGGTGGTAACAGGTATTGCCCAACATACACAATTAGGCACCATTACTTCACTGGTGGAAACGGCCGGGGAAAAAGTAACACCCCTCGATACAAAATTAGCCGACCTCAGCAAAAAGCTGATTTGGATTACACTCGGTATGACATCATTATTTGCCATCTCCGGATTTATACAGGGAAAAAATTGGGTAATCATTTTAGAAACATCCATTGCTTTGGCCGTAGCGGCTTTTCCCGAAGGATTACCCATTGTATCCACGGTTGCTTTGGCTTACGGAATGGTTTTAATGGCAAGACGTAATGCGATTGTAAAGAAATTATCGGCCGTAGAAACCTTAGGTAGCACCAATGTAATTCTCACTGACAAAACCGGCACCCTTACCGAAAATAAAATATATGTTGATACTTTTTCTTTTCCCGAAGAAACCATAAAAGTGGGCATAAAAGATAATGCCCTGATTTTTGAAAATGGCAATATTGAAAAGAGCCATGCCGCTTTTGAGCAACTAAAAATAATAGGCGCGCTTTGCAATAATGTTAATCTAAACGAAAATGAAACAGAAAAAAAATTGTTAGGCGACCCAATAGAAATTGCACTTATTCAACTCGCCAATGCATCGGGTAAACCGGCAACGGAAATAAGACAGCAATATGAAAGAATTGGCGAAATACCATTTAGCTCCGAGACAAAAATCATGGCCACTTTGCACAAAAAAGATGCGGGTTTTTATGTGGCAGCCAAGGGTGCGGTAGAACAATTGCTGGAAAAATGCAGCTCTATGCAAGTAGGTGATACCATCCGCACATTAACATCAGATGACCGTGAAAAAATATTGGCTGCGTCAGAAAAAATGTCGGCAGATGGTATGCGGGTATTGGCTTTTGGCTATCGGGATGAACCTGACATCAACCAGGATGATTTTGTAAATGGCCTGATTTATACTGCCATGATTGGTTTTCTCGATCCCCCGCGTATGGATATAAAAGAAGCCATGGTTACTTGCCGCAATGCAGGCATTAAGATTGTAATGATTACCGGCGACCATCCCCTAACCGCACTCAATATTGCCAAAAAAGTAGGCCTTGTGGATGAAGAAGAACAAACAGCCATAACCGGCATCGACATTCCGCCCATGGAGTCGATGACAGACGAATGGACGAAAAAGATATTGGCTACCTCGGTGTTTGCCCGCACCACCCCCCAACAAAAATTGGATATTGTAGATATTTATCAAAAAGCAGGCAATATAGTTGCCATGACCGGTGATGGTGTAAATGATGCGCCCGCACTTAAAAAAGCGGACATTGGCATTGCCATGGGGTTGCGGGGCACACAGGTAGCCAAGGAAACCGCAAGTATTGTATTAAAGGACGATTCCTTCACGTCCATTGCCCGTGCAGTAGCCCATGGCAGGGAGATTTTTCAGAACATTCAGAAATTCGTGATCTATCTTGTTTCCTGCAATTTGAGTGAGATATTTGTGGTTACCACGCTGGGTTTTGTAGCACCATCTTCTACCCTGCTTCCCTTGCAAATATTGTTTCTCAATATGGTAACCGATATATTTCCTGCATTGGCATTGGGCCTGGGTAAAGGTGATGCCACCGTAATGGACCGGCCACCCCGCGACCCCAAACTGCTCATTGTTTCCAATAAAAACTGGATTACCATATCACTGTACGCCGCTTCTATGACAGCTGCTGTTTTGGTAGCCGTATTTTATAGTAAAGAACATTATTCAACCCATCCCGGCATCACCAACAATGTAGCATTTCTTACCCTTGCCTTTGCACAACTTTTTCATGTATTCAATATGTCATCGGCTGGTTCGGGTGTGCTCGTAAATGATATTACCCGCAATAAATTTGTATGGATGGCACTAGTAATTTGCGGCCTGCTGTTGGCATTCGTTTACATGATACCCTCCATGCGGTTAGTATTGGGATTGCAAATCATTAACGTAGAAATATGGCTCATATCCATTGTGGCGGGCTTCATTCCACTCGTTATATTTCAAACCTATAAATTAATAGGTGAGCGAAGGGGAGGTAAGTAGAAGCATTACTACAGTTGTTTAATTAAATAGGTATTGGAATACTTTTAGAGAACCACAAAATGATTTCTAATGCTTATCTAAAATTATCCGTTATTCTTTTTTTATCTTCATTTTCTTTGTCATTTTTATGATACAATTCAATGAAGGTAATTTTTGGTTCGTTAGGAAAATAAGCATAAATCAATCTTAATCCTGAATTTACGCCCCTTCCTTTTAACGCCTTACAAGCAATTTTCTTAACCTTTATGATACAGGTTTCTAATGCCAGGTTATCTATTCGAAAACTAAAAGGTGGTCGTTCATCAGGTACTACTTCCAACACGCGTTTAACCACGTCTAAATCATCATTTAGCGTTCTGTATTTCTTTAAAAGGTTTTTTACATCCTTTTTATATTCGGCTAATTCATCAAAGGTCATAGCGTTTCCATTTCATCTCCATAATTTCTTACAGAGAAAGGAGCATCTCTGTAAAAAGCTAATTCATAATTTATTTCTTCTCCTTCTTTTGAAGCAAGCCAGGGCATATCCTTATGGGAATAGTTGCTAATGGCAGCGGCCGACCAATCACTCATTTGTTCTATTACTCTATCTATGACTTCTTTTTCGCTTGCCTTTAATTCAGTTAAATCTGCTTTTACTAAAGGTAAATACCGTGTTTGAGGATAACCACGATATGCTGTTTTTACTCTTTGTAACTGCCCGTTTTCAATCATTTGACTAATGATAGTCTCTAATTGTTGCGGAACCGGACCATAAGGCAATTTTCGATATTTAGCACCCGTTAAATGCTCCTCATACATTTCGTAATAGTTGAAATCCGCAAAATAGAGTAATTTATAAAGAACCGTTTCACCAACATTAGGCTTACCCGCACAGCGTTCAAGCATATACAATAAAACATTTTTGAACTTGCTGACCTGTAGTGTTGGCACCGAAATACGTTCTTCTTCTTTCTTTGCATTTTTTTCTTCTTTGCCTTCAACATCCTTACTTACCAAGAATTCCTTAGACATAAAATCGTCCAATGAAAATGCTAAAATCAAAGACAATTGTTGCAGTTCAAGAATATCAACACTCCTATTTCCTAACTCGATTTGAGCCAATGATGGACGGGACATTTTTACACTTTTAGCCAGATAATCCTGGGAAAACCCCTTCATTTTACGAAGTTCGGATATCCGCTGACCTATCTGCTTTTGTGACAATTTTATATTCATACCCATTTATGTTTCGAATTATAGGGTACAAATTTAAAAAATGTTTCAATACAAAACAAGTACATGTTTTAATTTAGTACATTTCATTCTTTTAAATATTGTAAAGCCTACCCCAAAAGAAACACCGGTTTACCTCCCCTGCAAATGCAGTGGGGCTTGCGGAAAAGCAGGTATCAGCGCTGAACACCTTTATTGCAGGCGTAGAAGCAAGAAAAGCTGCGCTCAATTAAGGTAGTATGGAAATAGTGTTAGAAAAGGTACCGGCGTGGGATGCGGCGGTTTTTGATTTTTATCCAGCATATTGAAAATCAAAGGTTAAAATGATTTGAATGCTTATTTTAGCTACCTGCAAACTTTGAGACAAGTTTGTTGGGGGAAAAGACACATTATCATCCAGGAATCAAGGTAAAAACACATTGAGTATAATGAGCAAAGAAAATAACCAACTGATATTTTACTCCACCCCAAAGGGCAATGTGAGCGTTGAAGTGTAATACGAAAGCGAAACATTTTGGCTTACACAAAAGGCCATGTCGGCATTATTTGCCGTTGCTGTGCCTGCTATAAGTAAGCACCTGAAAAATATTTTTGAAACTAAGGAATTGGACGAGAATTCAGTTGTTTCCAAAATGGAAACAACTGCCGCTGACGGCAAGAAATATCAAACATCATTTTACAAGTTAGAAGCAATCTTAGCTGTTGGATATCGTGTAAACAGTAGCGAGGCCACACAATTTCGTATTTAGGCTACCAATACAACAAGTAAGAAAATGAAGTAATGCCATTTACCATTCAATACGCTTCTGACCTTCATATCGAATTCGCTGCCAATAAGCAATTCTTAAAGCTGCATCCCTTGCAACCGGTTGGCGATATTTTGGTATTGGCAGGAGACATTGTACCCTTTGCCATAATGGATAAGCATAAGGATTTTTTCACCCTGCTTGGCGATCAGTTTGAACAGGTGTACTGGCTGCCGGGCAACCATGAGTATTATGGCTTTGATGCTTCAAAAAAGAGCGGCCGGCTTCAGGAAAAAATAGGTGTCAATGTTTCGCTTGTAAATAATGTTGCTATCATGCATCAGGATGTAAAACTCATTTTCTCAACGCTTTGGAGCCATATAAGTCCGGCGTACGAATGGGAGATAGAAAGGGCATTAAATGATTTTCGGGTAATCAGGTTTGGGGACTTTCGATTTTCAGCACAACGCTACAATCAACTGCATATGGAAAGCCTTGCCTTTCTAAAACAGGAAATTAGCGAAGCGAAGGAATCGAAGATGGTAGTATTTACGCACCATTGTCCCACTTTTATGAACTATCCCCGGCAATACAAAGGCGATATACTGAATGAAGCATTTGCCGTGGAACTGTTTGACCTGATTGAGCAATCGGGCATTTCTTACTGGGGATATGGACATCATCATACCAACACACCTGCATTCTTTATGGGAAACACCCAACTTATTACCAACCAGTTGGGGTATGTACAGCGGAACGAGCATGGTTTATTTGAAACTGATAAAGTGATTGTTATTTAAAGGTTTATATGATTTGAATGCTTACTTTAGCTATCTGAAAAATTTTAAACTAGTTTCCAAAAACTACAAGGCCGGTAAACCTTGAGAACAATTCAGTTATTTCCCACTTGAGTCGAAACCGAAAACTCCTGGAGCATTGCTGTAAAAGATATTTACCAAAGTACTTTTGACTTAAGTGCCAAAAACCCCAATAAAAAGGAAGAAGCTGCTTTACGCCAACCGCAGGAAATTTTAAAGCAAATGAAAGCACTGGATGAAAAAAGTGCCGGAATTTTAGAGTCGATTAAGAATTTGATTTAGAAATGAAGAACGAAATATTATTATATCAATCCAACGAACTTGCCGAACATATAGAGGTGAGAATAGATGAGGACAAAGAAACTATTTGGCTTACCCAAAAGCAAATGGGGGTTTTGTTTGAAAAGGATTCAGATACCATAGGTTTACATCTTAAAAATATTTATTCAGAACAAGAATTGGACGAAAACGCAACTACCGAGCTTTTCTCGGTAGTTCAAAAGGAGGGTAACAGAAGCGTTACAAGAAATATAAGGTTTTATAATTTAGATGCTATATTATCAGTGGGTTATCGTGTAAATTCTAAACGAGGCACACAATTTCGCCAATGGGCAACCCAAAGACTTAAAGATTACCTACTGAAAGGCTACGCCATCAACAACCGGATGAACCGAATAGAAGATAGCGTACAAGCTATTTCAGAAAAAGTAAACCGGATTGAACTCCAAATCAACACCCATCTTATACCTACCCAAGGTGTTTTCTTTAACGGTCAGGTATTTGATGCTTACGAACTCGCCTCAAAAATTATTCGCTCAGCTCAAAAAAGCATTGTGCTGATTGATAATTATGTTGATGAAATGCCCACGAGCCGGCGCACACCCAGCACCAATGATAATTGGGCATACCATGTGACAAATAAAAAACAATAAAAAGAAACACATGAAAGCGTGCTGGTGCATTTGAGTAAAAAAAATAAAAATGCAACAGTAACGATACTGACCAAAAACATTAGCAAAAAACTGGAACTGGATGTGCAAAAAGCTAATGCACAATACCCAACCATTACAGTAAAGCATTTTTCCCAAAGCCATGACCGCTTTTTAATAATTGATCAAACGGAAGTGTACCATTTAGGTGCATCGCTAAAAGACCTCGGAAAAAAGTGGTTTGCCTTTTCTAAAATGGACCAAAGCTCTGTGAGTAATATTTTAAACGCTATTTTGGTGCAGATACCATAACGGAGCTCATAACCAAGCCGATAACGGAGCTAATATTTTGTTATTCAATAACTTAATTAATATTATCGCCTTCGGTACGGTATTTACTAACAGAGCCGGTAAAGATGTTGGTTGGTCGGTAAAAAACTAAAAAACGAAACCCGGAAGTTTGACTTGCGTCAGGGACAACCGGGAATAAGATGGTGTAAATTTAGTAAAATTTAGTAGTTATAGGCCAACCACATCGTTCCATAAATGACTTCGTGAGCTTCGTGCGCTTTGTGGGAAAAATTCGAAAAATAGAATGTTACTCCCTACCCGACCCCGCAAACCTGGAAAAATCCAAAATGCAACATCAAGCCGGGGGATTGGTACCCGATTCCGATGCCTCGCTGCGCAGCACCACACAGGCGCAGGCAGATTTGCTTTCCGTAAATGCACAGGTAACCGGTTTTTAGGCAGCTTATGATGCCCTGCCCGATGGACCTAAAAAAAACAAAATGCATTGTATTTCAACCTATTTTTGAAGCTAATAAAACTAAAACACTTAATGTTCGAACAAACCTTTAAAAATATAGACGATATACTGCATAAAGATGCCGGCTGCGGCAGTGAACTGGATTATGTTGAGCAGACTTCCTGGGTTTTGTTTCTCAAATACCTTGACGACTTAGAGAAAGATAAGGCCACCGCAGCGGAACTAACGGGCAAGACTTACACGCCAATTATTGCACCGGAATTTCAGTGGGCAGTTTGGGCGGCACCTAAGCTCGCCCTGAGCGGAGCCGAAGGGGACAAAGATGGTAAACTCGACCACCACAAAGCGCTGACTGGTGACGACCTGAAAGATTTTGTTGACCATAAATTATTTCCTTACCTCAAAAAATTTAAAGCCGATGCTGAAAGCGCGGACACCATTGAATATAAAATTGGGGAGATTTTCAGTGAATTGAAAAACCGCATACAAAGTGGCTACAATTTACGGGAGGTAATCAACCTCATTGACGAACTGCGATTCAGAACGCATGCTGAAAAGCATGAAATGAGCCACCTGTATGAGGACAAGATTAAAAATATGGGCAATGCAGGGCGTAACGGTGGCGAATACTACACGCCACGGCCTTTGATAAAAACCATTATAAAAGTGGTTGCCCCCGAAATTGGACAAAAGATTTATGACGGTGCCGTAGGTTCAGCGGGTTTTTTGGTGGAAGCGTTTGAGTATTTGAAGCACAGTAGGGGCGGAAAGCCTTCCGCCCTAACCACAAAGGACATTGAGATTTTACAGAAAAAAACCTTTTACGGAAAAGAGAAAAAATCATTGGCGTACATCATTGGCACCATGAATATGATTTTGCACGGTGTGGAAGCCCCCAACATTGTGCATACGAATACGCTTGCCGAAAACCTTGCCGACATACAGGAAAAAGACCGTTACGATATTGTGTTGGCTAATCCGCCCTTTGGCGGGAAAGAAAGAGCCGAAGTGCAGCAAAACTTCCCCATCAAAACTGGCGAAACCGCAAGTTTGTTTTTGCAGCACTTTATTAAGATTATGAAAGCAGGCGGCAAAGCGGGTGTAGTTATTAAAAATACCTTTTTGAGCAATACCGACAATGCATCTGTGGGTTTGCGAAAGTTACTGCTTGAAAACTGTAACCTGCATACCGTGCTGGATTTGCCGGGCGGCACCTTTACCGGTGCAGGCGTAAAAACGGTGGTGTTGTTTTTTGAAAAAGGATCATCCACAAAAAAGGTATGGTTTTACCAACTGAACCTTGATAGAAACCTGGGCAAGACCAATGCCCTGAACGAAAAAGATTTGGCAGAATTTGTGGAATTACAAAAAACCAAAGCAGAAAGCGAAAACTCCTGGAGCATTGCGGTAAAAGATATTGACCAAAGCACTTTTGACCTAAGTGCTAAAAATCCTAACAAAAAAGAAGAAGCTGCTTTACGCCAACCGCAGGAAATTTTAGAAGAAATGAAAGCCCTGGACGAAGAAAGTGCTGAGATTTTAAACTCAATTTTGGAACTGATATGAAACAAGGTTGGGAAATAAAGAAGTTAGGTGATTTGTGCAATCTGATGACTGGCGGTACACCAAGTAGAAGTCATCCAGAGTATTTTATTAACGGTAAAATAAAATGGCTTGTATCTGGCGATATTCACAAGGGAGAGATTACCGATTGTGATGGAAGAATCACAGAAGAAGCAATGGCAAATTCAAATACAAAGTATCTACCTATTAATTCCGTAATGATTGCACTTAACGGACAAGGCAAAACGAGAGGAACGGTTGCTATTCTGAAAACAAAAGCGACTTGTAATCAGTCATTGGTAAGCATCTATCCAAAAGATTTGAAAATTATTCTTCCAGAATATATTTTCTGCAATCTACATGGTAGATATGAAGAGATAAGAAGAATCACAGGTGATGATGATAAAGACCGAAGAGGTTTAAATATGCCTTTGTTGAGAAGTATTGAAATTCCCCTTCCACCCCTTCACGAGCAACAACGCATAGTTTCCATATTAAATGAAGTCTTTGCCGGCATAGTCAAGGCAAAAGCCAATGCCCAACACAACCTTAAAAACGCCAAAGAACTTTTTGAAAGTTATTTGCAAGGGGTGTTTGAGAATGGGAATTGGGAAGAAAAAGAATTCGGTGAAGTAATAAATACCCTAACTGATTATCACGCAAATGGTAGTTATGAAATTTTAAAGGTAAATGTTGAATTGTCACAAACTGAAGATTTTGCCTGGATGGTAAGAAGCACGGATTTTGAAAATAACTTTGAAAATAATTTTAGATACACTGATGAAAAGGGATATAATTTTCTAAGCAAAAGCAAAGTTTTTGGTGGTGAAATTATTATGAGTAAAATCGGAAATGCTGGTAACGTTTATTTGATGCCAAAAGTAAATAGGCCTTGTTCATTAGCTATGAATTTATTTTTAATCAGACTTGATGAGAAGAAAGCGATACCAGAATATACATTTCGATATTTAAAATCAAAAAAAGGTGAAATGCAAATTAGGTCAAGATTATTAGGGATGGCTACAAAAACGATAACAAAAGAAAACGTAAGAAATATAATTATACCTTTCCCTCAAATAAGAGAGCAAAAAGCTATTGTTCAAAAACTTGATGCCTTATCAGTCGAAACGAAAAAATTAGAAGCCAATTATCAGCAAAAAATAAATGATTTAGAAGAACTGAAAAAGAGTATTTTGCAAAAGGCGTTTAGTGGGCAATTGAATTATGGAGGGCATGCCGAACTAAAACCAGTAAATTCACATAAGGCGTAATGGAAGAAAATAAAAACATAGATAAAAAATCACTCAAATTCCTAAAAGGAAAACAAACTGATTGGGACGAGTTGGCAAAAGATTGTGTATGCTTTGCCAATGCTCAGGGTGGGTTTATCTATATTGGCATAAACGACAAAGAAAAACTTCCACCAGAAAATCAAACCATAAGTGATAGAAATCTGCCCGACATCATTCAGAAAAACATTGCACAAAGGACCGTAAATATTGGAATTGCAGTTACTATAGAAACTGCCATCAATAAATCCGAATACATTCAATTACAGGTTTTTAGAAATGCTCAAACCATTGCATCTACAACCGATGGCAAATATTATGTTCGTGTACACGATGAATGTAAGCCTGTTCCCCCCGATGAAATGGCACGTTTGGCTGCCGATAAAAATGCTTTTGTATGGGAAGAACAAATTACAAAAAGAGTTCCCATTACTCAGTTTGATGAACAAAAGCGAACTTCATTTTTAAGAGAAATTAAAAGTTCTGCAAGAGTTAGTCGATTCATCAAAGAAATGAGTGATGATGAAATATTGGATTTTTACTTCTTTCAGAAAAATGGCTACTTAACCAATTTAGGAATACTCTGGATTGGAAAACGCAACGACCGTGCTTCGTTATTATATCCACCAGCCATACAAGTAATTCGCTTTGACGACAAAGACGAAAAGGTTTGGAAATTGCTATTGGATGATTATTTCGCTAATCCAAAAGAGCTTTTAGAAAGGGTGTTAAATGATGTACCTGATTGGCAAGAAAGTGTTGAAGTTTCGGAAGGGATGTTCCGGAAAAACATTCCATTTTTCCCAATAGAAGTAGTTAGAGAACTGGTTGCAAATGCATTGGTGCATAGAACCTATACAACAAGGGGTGATATTTTTATCAATATCTTTCCTGACATAATGGAAATTCATAGTCCGGGAAGATTGCCTTTTGGCGTGACCCCAAAAAATATTTTGAGCCAATCAATAAGGCGAAACGAGCATCTTTCTAAAGTATTTTATGATTTGGGTTTGATGGAAAAAGAAGGCAGCGGATTTGATTTGGTATATGCCAAATTATTAGGATCTGGAAAACCTTTACCGATTGTAAAGGAAACAGATGAACGAGTAACCGTAATTGTTAAAAAACAATTTGTGAGTAAAGATGTGGTTCGCTTGATGGATAAGGCAAGCAATGAATTTTCATTAAAACAAAAAGAGATAATCTCAATGGGATTATTAGCACAGCAGCAATCCTATACTGCATTAGAAATAGCTGCCATTCTTAATCAAAATGAAGAAGTAGGTTTAAGAAATTGGTTAGGCAGATTAATTGATTTAGAGTTGGTAATTAAAACAGGTAAAGGAAAAGGTACGCAATATGCTGTAAACCCTGAGTTTATCCGCAAAATCAATTTCAAAGGTAAAACCAACCTGAAAAACATTGAAGATTACCGGTTAGAAGCATTGATTTTTAAAGATTTGACAGCTTATCCTGGTAGTGGATTTGGCGAAATTCATCGAAGGATTGGAATTGAAATTAATGAACACACCGTGAAAAGGATTTTAAAAAGAATGGTTGAAAATAATTTACTCAATATTGCCGGTGTTAAACGGTGGGCAAAATATTCTATAAAGCAAAATGTGTAAGAAAATGGCAATAAACTT
This sequence comes from Chitinophagaceae bacterium, assembly GCA_041740575.1. Lineage (GTDB taxonomy): Bacteria > Bacteroidota > Bacteroidia > Chitinophagales > Chitinophagaceae > Phnomibacter. The sequence goes on from JBGSLS010000017.1 coordinate 18,936, forward strand.
AATAGAAACCACTTTATAGAATGAAAAATTCGGCATATACACTTGAATATCAATTAGTTATATTGGTTTTATAATAGTTAGAAAACATAGAAGCGCTTTAAAAGAAACCTTATGAACGAAGCTGAAACAAGAGCAGACCTCATAGACCCCAAGCTAAAAGCTTGCGGTTGGGGCGTTGTAGAAGGCTCCAAGATCCTTCGTGAATACCCTATTACCGCCGGTAAAATACAAACAGGCGGCATAAGGGCAAAAAAAATGACTGCCGATTATGTATTGGTTTACAAAGGCATTAAACTTGCCGTAATAGAAGCCAAAAGCGATGATTTAGGCGTTGGCGAAGGTGTGGCACAAGCCAAGCAATATGCAGCTAAACTAACATTAGAAACCACTTACAGTACCAACGGAAAAGAGATTTACAGCATCTGTATGAAAACAGGTGCAGAAGGTTTGGTGGCCGATTACCTTACACCCGAACAACTCTGGAAGAAGTCAATTGATAATGGACAATTGATAATTGAAAATGAAAGGCAGTGGTTTGAAAAGTTTGCATCGGTACCATTTGAAGATGTTGGAGGAACCAAAGGAGCAAGATATTACCAGGAAATAGCCGTTCAAAAAACATTAGAAGCAGTTTCAAAAGGTGAAAACCGAATTTTATTAACCCTAGCCACCGGCACCGGAAAAACCTTTATTGCCTTTCAAATTGCCTGGAAATTGTTTCATACCCGCTGGAACCTTTCAGCAATGGATAATGGAAAATTGAAAATTGATAGTGAAGAAAAGAACAAGTATCATGCAAGACGCCCCAGAATACTCTTTTTAGCAGACAGAAACATTTTAGCTAACCAGGCTTTCAATGCTTTTTCAGCCTTTCCTGAAGATGCCTTAGTACGGATAAACCCGAAAGAAATACGCAAAGGCGGACGCGTGCCAACAAACGGCAGCATCTTCTTTACCATCTTTCAGACCTTTATGACTTCTTTAGTGGATAATGGAGAATTGACAATGGATAATGAAGAAGAAAGTTTACCTATGGCAGCCCCTTTAATGGATAATGGAGAATTGACAATGGATAATGAAGAAGAATGTTTACCAATGGCAGCCGAACCGAACCCTAATTATCAACTATCAACTGTCAACTCTCCATTATCTAACGTCAACTATCAATTATATCCCGCTGACTTTTTTGATTTCATAATCATTGACGAGTGCCACCGGGGCGGGGCAAACGATGAAGGAAACTGGCGGGGCATTTTAGAATATTTTTCGCCGGCCGTTCAGTTGGGTTTAACCGCCACACCCAAACGCAAGGACAATGTAGATACGTACCGGTACTTTGGCGAACCTGTTTATGTTTATTCACTTAAAGAAGGTATCAATGACGGTTTCTTAACGCCATTCAAGGTAAAACGAATCAAAACGACGCTTGACGATTACATCTACACAAGCGATGACCAAATAATAGAAGGCGAAATTGAAGAAGGGAAATTGTACACCGAACCCGACTTCAACAAAATAATAGAGATCAAAGCAAGGGAGGCAAAACGTGTTCAGATTTATATGGACGATGCCAACCAAAAAGAAAAGGCCATTATTTTCTGTGCCACCCAAGACCACGCCGCCGCAGTGCGTGATCTGGTAAATCAATACAAGAAAAGTACGCACCCGGATTATTGTGTGCGCGTTACTGCCAATGATGGGCAAATAGGAGAAACTTTCCTGGAAACATTTCAGGACAACGAAAAAACAATCCCAACCATTTTAACCACTTCGCAAAAACTCTCAACCGGCGTTGATGCAAGAAATATCCGCAACATCGTTTTAATGCGACCTGTAAACTCCATGATCGAGTTTAAGCAAATTGTGGGCAGGGGAACAAGATTGTTTGATGGCAAAGACTTCTTTACCATCTATGATTTTGTAGATGCTTACCACCACTTTTCCGACCCGGAATGGGATGGAGAGCCATTAGAACCAGCAACAGGTGGCGAACCTAAACCACCCAAAACACCTTGTAAAGTATGCGGTCAAAGTCCTTGCATCTGCGAAAAGCCACCTGCAGCGCCTTGCGAAATCTGCGGTGAACTGAATTGCATTTGCAATCGGATACGAAAAATAAAAGTGAAGTTGAAGGACGGCAAGGAACGGGAAATACAATCCATGATCTCTACTTCTTTTTGGAGTGCCGACGGCAAACCCATTTCAGCAGAAGAATTTCTGAATAACCTGTTTGGCGAATTACCCAACCTTTTCAAAAGCGAAGATGAATTGCGGACCCTTTGGAGCAACCCTATTACAAGACGGACACTGTTGGAAAAATTAGCCGATGCAGGTTTTGGCAAAGAAGAACTCGGCGCTTTACAAAAATTGATTGACGCTGAAAAAAGCGACTTGTTTGATGTGCTGGAATATGTTTTTAACAGCGACATAAAACCCATGACAAGAGAAGCAAGAGTAGCAGCCGCACAAGCCACCATCTTCGCCTTACTCGACAACAAACAAAAGGAGTTTATTGAATTTGTACTGAGCAAATACATTGAATCGGGCGTAGAAGAACTCGACCAGGAAAAACTGCCCATATTGCTTACCAACAAATATCAATCGTTGGAAGATGCCAAAGATATACTGGGTGACGTTTCCAACATCAGCCGGCTGTTTATAGAATTTCAACAGCATTTATATAAACAGAAAGTAGCGTAAAGTGGCTACGGATATATGGGAAAGGAGATCGGAACCCGGGAAATACAGAGTGAAAGAAATAGATTGAAAAATATTTTCTGAAAAATCAATGTAGAGGGTTTATAAATATTTAGCAAAGTAGCTATATTTGGATGTGAAGCGAAATAAAGTAGGTATTTGTTTCGCCTAAAAGAAGGTTGCTGCAAGGCTATCACAACAACAAACGACTAATAATTTTGACAAAATATTATGCCAATATTTGACTTTAATTTCGACAAAGTAAACCTTGAAATATTTCCAAACTACATTTGGCAAGACCCTAACGTTGTATTTCACGGGACTTCAGAATATCATTCTCTGGAAATTGAGCGAAATGGATTTATTCCTGCAACAAGTCCGTTCGATATTAATGACGCTAAGGAACTAATAAGAGTTTTACAACTACCCGAAATAATAACCTTTGACCAACCTAAAGCATTTGGAATGACAGTATCCAGAACTCTGAACAGTTATGTTTTTGGAATAGAAAATAGAGACTTCCGACTGAGTTTTGCTTATCTAAGCTACCTCTGCGTATTTTTCTCAACAGGACAATCAAAAGGCGGACAAACATTAGGAAACATTAGAGAAGCTAAATCAATAATTCAACAAGCAATTCAAGCCAACCAAGCAGTTGAAGGACTAATAACAGAACCAATCAATAGACTTTTTGAATTAGAAAGTAATGTTGCTAATGCCAATGGAGTTGTGTATGCTTTAAGATTGTCGCCACCATACAATGGGATAACAGAAGAATATGGCAATATACACTCAACCGTGCCTGTAACTGCCAACAATATCATTGGAAAGGTAATTTTACCCAACAACATTAACCTTAACCAATTTACTATCCAAACTGTAAAACAAAGAAATCAACAAAAGCTATTAAAACCAGGACACTTAGGAATAATCTTAAATAGAATGACCTTGACTAACTATGATGAATAGAAGCCCAGTAGCTAACAAGTTTAGTGGTAGCCGAAAGTTTTGTGCTCCGCTAAAAAATTAGTGGTAAAAATCCCTTCTAGTGCAAATCGGCAAAACGTTGTGGGCAATTATGTTAGAAATTAACAATAAAACTAAAACTAATAATTTTGTATGAGAAGGTCAACTATTTTTTCCATTGGATTGCTTATCTCATTTTTTCTTCCTTGGATTGATTTAACTTTCTATACATTGAGTGGTTATAATATCCCAACATCCTTAGATAAGTTAGTAAACGTGGGGAATGCTTTTTCAGGTATTATCAGGAATGAAGATATAACTTATAAACTTAGTTATTTACTTTATCTAATTCCTGTAGTTTCCATGTTTAATATTATCACAAATATTACGAGAAAAGAAGAAAAGATAAGTGGTATGATAGAATTTAGCTTAGGGATATTATTTACTTCTATAATTTTCATAAGTACATACTTTTTATATATAGAGGCTCTTTATAAATTCAGTTTCGGATTTTATTTAACAGCAATATTTTCAATTATAGGTATGGTGTCTGTTTTTTTAGAAATCCTATCAGCTAATAGGAAAATAAATATCAAATCATCGAAAAGTTTAATTCAAACCGAAGAAGCAAGCTTTCTTGACAAAACCACCTTATTAAACCAATTAGAGCAATTAAAAACCTTAAGGGAAAATAATATATTGACAGATGATATTTTTGAACAGCAGAAAGAAGATATATTAGTAAACACCCGAGATAGCGCGTATTGTTAGTACCCTGGTAGTGATTGTATTTTTGGCTTATTTAAATTTTATACATGGAACTAAATAATAAGCCATCCATCCATAGAAGGTCAGCAGCAGAAATAAAGTCAATACT
>JBGSLS010000018.1:0-7734 GCA_041740575.1 Chitinophagaceae bacterium
TATTGATGAATATGTATTTAGGTTTAACAGAAGGAATAGTCGGTCAACCATTTTTAATTCGATAATTTTCAGGTTTATGAACGCGGTGCCAAAAACGTATACTGATTTAAAAGCCATTTGCGCATAAAACACCTAATCCTAATAATTAAACTAAGTTCAATATTTTCAAATTTTCTTTTAGTGGCACTTATACGCGAGAAGGCAAGTAAATCGCGTATAAGCTCTTGCATTCTTTGTGCAGCCTGATGCATGTGACGGAAATAAGTTTTCCCGGTTTCTGATAAGTTATCATTTTCTTTTTCAAGAATACGGCTAACAAAAGTTTGTATTTTACGCACCGGCTCCTGCAAATCATGGCTGGAAACATAGGTGAATGCTTCCAGTTCTTTGTTCATGTTTATTAATTCAGTATTTTTTTCTTCAAGTGATTCGTTGGCCTTTTTTAATTCCTTTGTTCTCTGAGCAACGGCGTTTTCTAATCTTAGCTTTTCTTCCTTCCGATCCCTGATCTCTTTATTCAGTATTTCCTTTTCTCTAAGTTCTTTTTCCAACAATAAATTCTTCACTTCTGTAATATCTGCAATTACCAGTAAGATTAGTTGTTCACGGTGTGCTTTTTGAATGATACGTCTTGCATTGAGCGACATCATTTTTGGCCCCAAATCCAGGAAAGTGTGCTTTACTTCGTAGTTGTAAAATTTGGCATTTTTAGGAATAATATCTTCAAGCAGCTTGCGAAGGGCCGGAATATTCCATTGCTTGTTTCCAAGATCGTATAACAGCATGCCTTCTGTTTCATCTTCAGATACCTTGAATTTTTCATAGAAAGCCTGGTTGGCAGATTTTACACGCAGGCCTTTATCCAGCACCAGCATTGGTTCGTGCATGGTTGAAACAATGGCTGCTGAATATTCATAGGATTCGCTCAGCAGGTCGTTGCGTGTTTGTAGCTCCTGGTTGGCGGATGTAAGTTCTTCGTTGGCGGATTCTATTTCTTCCTTTGAAGTTTCTAATTCTTCATTTACGGTTTGCAATTCTTCGTTGCTGGGAACAACTTCTTCATTGGCACTTTGTAATTCCTGAGTAAATACATCCTGCTCAAAGGAGATGGAAAGCGCATTTGCATTTGCAGCAGCAAGGGCTTCTTCTAAATTTTTTATCCTGCGGTCTTTGGCAAGTAATTTTCCCTTTTCGCTTGTAGCTGTTGGTTTATATATTTCTATTTGTTCCTGTTCTGTAAAAACGATTAAGAGCAGTGGTTCATCCCAGGCTATTCTTAGCGGAGCCACTTCTATACTTATAATCCTGGTAGTTCCATTTACTTTACATTCAATTCCGCTTTTGCGAATGGGTTGATTGTTCTTTATTACTTGTAAGATTGAATTGCGTAAATCTAATGCAAATTCAGGCCTTGCCATGTTCAGGATATGTAAAGTGGCTTTTCCTTTTGGATGCGTAAGAAATAAATCTGTGGTTCCACGAAACTGAACAATTTCCATTTGGTGATTGATTACAACGCTAGGTGGCATATAAGCAGAAATAAGCACCGCATCAATGGCACCATCCAATCCCGGGTAATTCAAAGGAATTGCTTTTTGAGTTTTACTTTGGGTATTGGCCGGCGTACTTGTTTCAGAAATGGTTTTGTGAGAAGGGCCATGAGAGAGGGCCGGTAGTTTACGTACCCCTGCATTGCTTTTGCGTAAAAATATTTTATAAGTTTTATTGATTTCTGTAAAAAAATTTGCAGAGTGACTGATGTTTTCAGATTTACCAAGCATCAGAAAGCCATCGTTATTTAATGCATAATGAAAAGTATTCACTGCTTGTTTTTGTGCGGCAATATCAAAATAGATAAACAGGTTGCAGCAACTGATAAAGTCAAGTCTTGAAAAGGGGGCATCCTTTAAAATATTATGCGGTGCAAATACACACATATCGCGCACTTCTTTGTTTACGCGAAAATTACCATCAGATTTAGTGAAAAAGCGTTGTATGCGTTTGGGCGAAACGGTTTCCAGATCCTGCTTGCTATAGATACCAACCCGTGCCTTGCTTATTGCTTGTTCACTTAAGTCGGTAGCAAAAATTTTTACAGGTATATGAATGGTTTTATTACTTTGAATTTCGACCAGGATCATGGCGATAGAATAAGCTTCTTCGCCGGTGGCACATGCCGGTACCCATATACGCAAAGAATCTCCCGGTTTTTTATTTTTTAGTAGCTTTGGGAACAGCGTTTGTTTTAAATATTTATGTGTGTCTGTATCCCGAAAAAAACTGGTTACATTAATGAGTAAGTCCTGGTAAAGAATTTCTATTTCTTCATTTTTTTGTTTCAGCAGTTTTACATATTCTTTGAGTGTTGCCAATTTATAGAGTACCATTCTGCGAATAATACGGCGCTTGATCGTATTCCTTTTATAGCCACCAAAATCAACACCTTTTGTAATGTGTAACTGATGAAGAATGGTAATTAAATCGGGATTAAGGTTATCTATTAAATCTTCACTGCCTGTCTTTATTTCGTTTTGTGCCTTTTTCAGTAAGGTGTGCTTGCTAAGCCTTTCGAGTTCATGTGCCATTTCTACCGGTGATAAAATGTAGTCAACAGCACCCGCTGCAATGGCGGAGTGAGGCATACTGGTAAATTTTGCTGAGTCGTCCTGTGCAAAGGTTAAACCGCCTTCATGCTTGATGGCTTTTAAACCAATGGTACCATCGCTGGCACTACCTGAAAGTACGATACCAATTACCCTTTCTTTGTGTGCATGCGCAAGGGAAGAGAAAAGGATATCTATTGAAATGGCCGCAATACTGTCGGACCGGGGTATTAATTTTATATTACTGCCTTTTACTTCAATTCCTTTATTGGATGGTATAACAAAAACATTATCAGGTTTAATTTTATCCATATCATCAATTTCCTGCACCTTCATCTTGGTTTTCTTGGATAAAATTTCAGTTAGCATGCTTTTATGTTCGGGGCTAAGGTGTTGCACATAGATAAATGCCATCCCGGTGTCCGAAGGAAGGTTGGTTAATAACACCATCATAGCTTCTAATCCACCTGCAGAAGCACCAATAGCAACAATGGGAAAATGGTTGACAGATGGTAGGTTAGGCTTAGGGACCGTAGAATTCAATGCGCTTGTTTTCATTGTAAATTATCCTTATACGCTTACCAGCTTTAGTAATACTCCACAATTACCTGCATTTGAGCCTATAACATGATTGATTGTGACTGCTTTATATCTTCCCTGTAAAGATAGTCATTTATAATAGCCTTTAAAATTAGTATTTATCCTCTTTTCCGGGGAATTTGACAAATATTACTGCCTATAATTCACTTATTTTAAATAATAGTTTTTTCGTGACATTTTAGGATTACTTCTCTGCTGCCTTATTATGAATATTGAGCGATATTTCGTTAAGTTTTGTACCACCTTTAATTCCAAAATCGAGGGTACGAATAGGGAATGGAATCATGATACCATGTTCATCATAAGATTTTTTGATCCGCAGAATAGCTTCGCTCATTACCAATAAATAGGCGGGTTGCTGTGGTGAATCTACCCATAAGCGTATGGTAAAGTTGATAGCACTGTCACCAAATTCCTGGTAGAACATGGTGGTTTCATCTTCGGCAGATAAACCCGGAATATCCTTCACTGCAAGAAGCGTAACTTCCATAACTTTCTTCAGATCTTCTCCATAAGAAACCCCCACAGTCAAATCCATCCGGCGTTTACCCAATATAGAAAAATTTTCTATAGGATTTGAAAACACATCTTTATTGGGAATAATGACCATTTGCCCCTGAAATGTTCTGATCATAGTGTCCCTTAAGTTTATCTCTTCCACCTTTCCCATATAATCACTTACTTTAACGATGTCACCAACTTTCAAGGGTCTTCTAAAAGAGATGAAAATGCCGGATATAAAATTTGCCGCAATATCCTGAAAAGCGAAAGCGAGTGCTAAACCGATGATACCGGCACCTGCAAGGATGGATGTTACAGCCTTGTCGAGTTGAAGAATACTCAATACGGTAAATAAGGTAATCCCTATAAAAAAAATGTGGACTACGGAAGCAAAAAGGTTATTGAGTGTACTGTTGGGAGAGATTCTTGTGATGAGCTTCAATGCAATTCTCCGGATGCGTTTGGCTAGATAAAGACCTATCACAAATACCAGTGTGGCAATTAAAATATTGGGCAACAATCGAATCAACTCCTGTATCCAGGTCGAAAGTTTAATCTTAAGTATTTCAAATGCCTTTGTTACATCCATCCTGCTAATTATTTAGATTAAGTATTTTTAGTTAGTGTTACCATTTTTTATTAGATGGCTAAAGATAAAGGAATTGTCAGTTTCTATCCTACTAAATCGTTCCTGCTGATTGCCTAAAACCCTTATCCTCTGTGGGTTTTCTTTTTATCCATAAAGATCTCCAAGTTCTAATTTTGTAATTCTTGCTATTATGGCACCCTTGGTACGGCCCATATGTTTAGCTATATCCTTTACAGTAAATCCTTCACAAAACATTACTGTAAGTTCATCGTCAAGTTCCGACGTCCAGGGTTTATAAGCATCTTTATAGTTGGTTCTAACTTCGTCAACCAAATAGGCTTTTACTGTTGTATTTGCCTTCTTACTATTTTTTTGAATCGGTAGAATTGTTTTCACTTGCTCGCTTTCTTCATCACTTACTACTTTTATAACGTTAATCTGAGATGATATCGGAAAATTTTCCGGCATCATCGTATCTGGAATGTGAATACTATTTTTGGTTCGTGTTACTGCAACATAAAGCAAATTGATTTCTTCATTTAATTTCGTGGCGTTTAATTTTTGGGATTGCTTATCTTTTAATAGTTTCTCTAATTTTTCTTCTGTAATAAAGTCGTTAACAAGGTGAACAGCATCATACTCCATGCCTTTGCTGCGGTGCACGGTAGAGAATATCATTTCTGCTTTTTCCTTATCATCATTCTCAACATGTTTTTCCTTGATGGCTTTAATGATATCGGGAATCTTATTTCCATACTTCTTTACAATTTCAACCATCATTACCAATTGAACATCTTCGGTTTTTTCAATGTAATCTTCTAGATCTTCAAGGTCTTTCATGCTCCTGATAAGTTTGTCCTTTATCAGGTGATTTTTTCCATTATAAAGATTAAGCACATCATAAAGCGAAGCGCCATCGTCGGCATATGTATAGGAATTTATATTGCCTTCGAAGTAAATATGCTTCACCATTTTTTTTCAGTAACGTATTCAATAGCTTTTAGCAACAATCCGAGATTGGTTCTTGCAAGAACGGCCTTGGTCTTAATTTCCTGGCTATTTCCGTTACCTGTTATGGGTATTGCCTCATATTCGTGGATATGTTTTTTTAACTTTAATACTTCCATAGCAAGGTTGGCGATAACCTGGCTGAACCGAAAGCTTGTAGAAAGATGATAGGTTGTGAAGTCTGCTTTTTCTAATGAGTTTACGGCAAAGCGCCAACCGTAAATTTGCTGGTGGGTGTCGCCCACAATCACTTTGGTGGCTTTTTGTTTTAAGAATACATCAAGCATAGCAGGGGAAGCGTCCTGTCCTTCATCAAAAAGTATGTAGTCGTAATTAAGCATTGGATTGGCAAGCTGAAACTTTTTTAGGTAAAAGTCATGCGTAATTTCAATTTCTCCTTTATCCATTTTGCCCAATAACAATCGGGATTGCTTGATGATATAGGGGTAAAAGGATGAAACAAAGGTTTTTGCTTTCGGGTCAGATATAGTGTCAAGGTAGTTTAGGTCCTGCACTTTTTGCTTATCGCTGTTGCAGAAATAGGCAATAAACTTATTAATGTGATTGGCAATTATGTATTCGGTATGTTTTTCTTCGTTGCCTTGCAGGTTCAGGAGTTCAGCAATTTCATTCGTTTTATATCCTTGCGATCTTACGGTGTATATGGATTGAAATACAATGTAGCGATAGGCAAGTGAATGCGCTGTTTCTACCTTTACATTGGTAAGTCCTTTGTCAGCAAATTTTTTAACGGCTTCTAGTTTAACTGATTTGTTGAAGGCCAAATACAGAATTTTGCTAGATGCCGGCCTTGTTCTTGCATATTCAATTACGGTGGTAGTTTTACCTGAACCGGCAACAGCATTAATCTTGATGTTGCCCGTTGACTGAATAATATCTATTTGCTCTTTTGTAAAATCCATTTAATACCTGTTACAATGGCATGCAAAAGAAAACATTTTTATTCAGTTGTTCTGCCATCAAATTCATCTTCCTGTGTTTTTATAATTAGTGCCAAAAATTTGCAGTTGTGCGTTCATTTTTATTTTCCGGTCGTTGAAACTAATTTGTTGTCGTCATATATTTCTATTTTCAGCACAACCCCTGATTCGGCGTATGATGTCCACACGCCCTGCTTTTTACCTTGTAGCCAAAAGAAATCATCCTTTAATTGACCGTTGTTATAATAAGCCCTTGATATACCGTTTGGTATATCCATTAGGTAAGATTCTTCATATTTTAAAGTGCCATTATCGTGAAAGTATTGCCATAAGCCGTGTCCTTTTCCTTCTTTCCAATAAGCATTATAACGTAATTTACCGTTTTCCAACCATTCCTGCCATTGTCCATTTGTAATGCCATCTTTTATGGTTTTCCATGATTTTGGTTTTCCATTCTTATAGTTTTCAGTTATGAAGCCTGTAAATGGTTTTCCTTCAAAAGTTATTAGTTCTATTCCGTCTTTGCTGACTTTCTCTGTTTTTGAAACATCCAGGACTGTTTGTCCTAATGAAGTCAGCGACCAAAAGGCAATTAAGAAAAGAAGCAAAATAGATTTCATTTTATTTGGTTTAATTACTAAACAGTTTTTCGAAATCCAGGTATTGTGTTTCAATATAAAATACATTCCAAACTCCGTCTTGTTCAGGGTTTTGTCTAAATTCTCTGCCAAAGAAAAAATACTTTCCGTCTGGCGAGAATCTTGGGCTACTTTCTTCGGCTTTGGTATTAACTAAATTTCCAATACTTTTTGCCTTGGTCCAGCACTTGGATGTTTTCTTTGCGATAAAAATATCTTCTCCTCCAACACCACCTTCTGCTTCATATGAATTAAAGAGCAGGTATTGTCCGTCTGGTGAAAAAACTGCCGAATATTTCCAGGATTTTTCGTTTTGAAAAAGGCCTGTTATCTTTTCCGGTTTGGTAAATTCATCCCTTTTTTTTGTTGTTGTATAAACTTCAATTACTTTCTCACCACGAAGCATAGTGGTGTAAATAAAATTTACATTGTCGAGTGAAAATATAAAGTTCTCATTAGATGATGGCCATTCTTCTTTTTCTACCTGTTTGTAACACAAGCCCCCACTATTAGAAGTAAAAAGAATAAAGGGATTTTTACTTTCATTATTTTACGGTTTCTGTTTTTTAAAGTGATGCATTGCCTAAAAGTATTGGCGATACCATGGCAACCAATGTCTCTTTTGCATTGTCATACCATTTGCCAATAAAAGTAATAATGCCCAACCACATAACCAAATACCGATTGCTGCTTGTCACCCAGGGACTCCCGCTCATTACTGCCCCGGCCTAAAGTGGCTGCACAGCTATTTGTGGCGTATGCTTAAAGCCCCTGTACAGTTGCCCGATGGCAGCTTGCAGGCAAGCGAAAAGGGCGTACCACAGGGCGGTGTAATCAGTCCGTTGTTGTCCAAC
>JBGSLS010000019.1:0-61863 GCA_041740575.1 Chitinophagaceae bacterium
CACGCACCACGGCGCCGTTGTTGGTGTTATCACCAACAACTCCGAAGCCCCGGTGCGTGTCCCCACACACCGGAAAGGCGAAACTTTAGATGATGATGTGGCGGTTGGTGTCCCCACTAACCGCTCCTTGCTACTTTTCGAAGAACCGCCCATCGAATTTCATCTCCCCCAACTCGCGCACCACCCGCTTGATGATGCACTCGATGAGCTCGAAATACTTGGCTTCTCACTCTGCAATCCTTTTGACTTGGTGGATGATGAGTGGGTGAGTGATGAGGTTGGTGGGGACACCAACCACGGCGTTAGTGTGGTGCGTGGATACACACCTGCTGCACAGATGGCAGCATACCTCGGCCAAACCATTACCATGCTCGGCTACCTTGTTACCTGGAAACCGGTGCATACCGTAAAAAAGGAGATGATGTACTTTGGCACTTACATAGATGCCGCAGGCGATTGGCTCGATACCGTTCATTTTCCCGACAGCGCAAAGCTGTACCCGCTGCAGGGCCGTGGCTTTTACCGCATGACGGGTACGGTGGTGGAAGAGTTTGGCGTTTTTAACCTTGAAGTACACAGGATGCATAAGATAGGTATTAAAGACAGGGCAGCCGCGAAGGCCGGCGGTTTGCTGGAAAAGGATAAAAGCTGGAAGCAGGGGTTGATTGTGAGGGAGTGAGGTCAATAAGTGAATAGTTTGGTACCCTGAGCTGCCAGGCTGAACATTTCGAAGCCCTGCCGATATAGGCTAGTTAGTAGGGTGATTTTTCAGACTGAACCTGCAGAAGCCTTATTGAGCTTGCGGAATGGTTGAAGCTTTCCAATGGTTGCGGTACGCCAAAGCCATTCTACGGGGCCATAATAAAAGTGTTGTAGCCACCATTTTGCCCCTAAAACCTGCATTGAAAAATAGATAAATGCCAGCAGGTAATTTAAAGCCAATGATGTTTTTAGAAAAAGCCCCGCACCAAAATGATAGTACAGAAATAACCCGGCTGCAGTTTGCGCGAGGTAGCAGGTAAGTGCTACCCGGCCAATATAATTTAAAGGAGACAATATCTTTTTCCAAGTGGGACGGTACAACAACAGGGCGATACCGGTAAGGTATACGAATACAAGGCATGTGTTGAAAGAATCAAAAATAATGCCGAAGAAAAATCCGGCAACGGGACTTTGTTGCCAGTTAAATTTTCCCAGTTCATTTATGCCTAAAAGGGTTAATGCAATGAGTAGCAAGCAGCCCATTCCTATGGCGCTATTACGGAGTAATTTTTTCAATGGCTTTTGGTTTTCTATACTTCCATCAAACAGTTCCATTCGGCCGGCCCACATTCCGAGTAAGAAAAAACCAATGGTAGTGGATGCCCTGCCACCCAAAAGTTGAAAGTTAACTTTTGACGCTAATTGGCTTGCATTAAAACGAAGTACCTCCAATAGCGAACCTGATTTTACTACATCGTAATATTCTTGAGCTGCATTTCCAAAAGGTTCATCCGGGGACCAATGGATAAACAGGAAATTGACAGCATCCCAAGCTTTGTTGGGTATTGCCAGGGCAAATACAATACCCCAAATAAATAAGCTTTTTGTTTCCATTTTACGGAAAACAAGCAGGCTAAGACCCAATGATGCGTAAATGGAAAGTATATCGCCCATCCAAAAGAAATGATGGATCATTCCAATGGCAAATAATATAAGCAGTCTGCGAAAAAAACGCCTGTTTACATGGACCCCTTCTCTTGTAAGCGAAACAATTTGCAGGTTAAAACTTATGCCAAAAAGAAAGGCGAAGAAGGCAAAGAATTTTCCGAAAATCAGGATATTATGAATGCCCGCAACAATGCCATCCCCAACAGTTTGCACATTTTCATAAACCTTTTGTGGCAAAGGCCCGCCGGTATACCAATAGATAAAATGTGCAAGCAAAATACCTAACAGGGCAAATCCCCGCAAAATATCGATGGTTGCAATACGTTGGGTAGTGGAAGGCAATTGTGGCTGCATTCGCGTAATTTTGAACTAAAATCATTTATTTTTTTGAAATGCACCAGCATAAAAGGGATAAATGATGGATTTGGATGTGTTGAATGCAAATATTATGGATAAAGAAATTACAAAAATGGCAGGTGACCGTGAGAAACATTTTATGTACATCGCTATTGAAGCGTCGAAGCTTGGCATGGAAGCCGGTGATGGCGGACCTTTTGGATGTGTAATTGTAAAAGGTGATGAAATTGTAGGACGGGGACATAACCGCGTATTATGCAGCAACGACCCCACAGCGCATGCCGAAGTGGTAGCCATAAGAGATGCATGCACAAATCTTGGATCTTACCAGCTTACCGGTTGCGAAGTGTATTGTAGTTGCGAACCCTGCCCCATGTGTTTTGGCGCACTATATTGGGCGCGTCCCGAACGCATTTATTTTGCCAACACCAAAAAGGATGCTGCGGCGATAGGATTTGATGATGCTTTTATTTATGAACAACTGGAAATACCCGACTTATCCCAAAGAAAAATTCCATTGATTCATATTCCGATGGAAGATGCTTGCCATGTTTTTGAAAGCTGGAAAAACCTGCCGGATAAGGGACTTTATTAAAGTAAAGGTAACGATGCTGTTCTGAAACAGTTGGTTCACACAGTTATTGTCCTGCCTTTAATCGCCCCACTTTTTGAAAATTTATTATAACAGTTACCATCCGTTACAATGCTTAAGTTGCTTTTGGCAATAGCATTTTTAAAATCCCTGTCTGCTAATTCGGTACGTGTTGAAATATGAAGATTTCCATACTGGCAAATGTTGCCAATGATATTTTGCCCGGGGTCAATGAAATGGATGTAGGGCAGGACACCATTCGTTCTGACAAGCCATGCAAGATGCTTAAAGAATATAGGCAATTGCGAGATATCAACCTGCAAAGCACCATTAAATCGTTTTCCGACTTTATTATCTATTAGATACTGCAATGCTTCTTCAAATATGTCGTATTCTTTATATCTGCGTAGCCATGCGATTTCTAAATCGCCAAGAAAAATTAATTGATTATATCCTAAATGTGAAGCCAGCAAAACTATTTGTGCAGCCAATAATTTTATATGTCCCTTGTAAGATTTTGATGGAACTGTAAGAATATAATTGGCAAAGACTTTTGGAAAATTAAAAACATATTCATCTTCCTTTAGATCATAATGCCGCAAAGGAAGATTGGGATATGTATTAATAGCGGTTTGGCGCTTAATTTTAGTGAGCATGAGATGTTGAAAAGCAAATCTTTTAGATTTGGCATGTAAAAAGATTTTCAGATGTATCCTATTTAATGCCATTTTCAGGATAAAATTATGGTCTTTTTCAAAGTCGGGTAAGATGAATATTCTCCAGGTGCATTGTTTGTGGGGTTGTTCCTGATACCAGTGGCTATTTTCCCAATACCTTCGCTCCCGTTTTATTCCATATATGTATCAGCGCATCCTCCACTCATATAAAGCTTCCTTTTCTGGTCTAAGCCGCGAAACCTGGTTATTAAGCTTTGTAATGCTGATTAATAGGGCGGGTACCATGGCAGTGCCGTTTATGAGTTTATATGTTACGGTAAAAATGGGTCGCAGCCTTGCCGATGCAGGCTTGATTATTACTTTGTTTGGGGTGGGTTCGGTAATGGGTGCATTAATTGGCGGTTTTCTTACAGATAGGATTGGGTTTCGGATCGTGCAAATAGTTGCTGCTATAAGTGGCGGGCTATTATTTATGGTGTATGGGCAGGTAGAAGATTTTGGGACCTTATGCCTGCTTACAGTTTTATTGAGTCTTGTTTCCGATGCGTTGCGTCCGGCGAATCATGCGGCTATTGCAAGCTATAGTAAGCCCGAAAACCTAACCCGTTCCTACACGCTAAACAGGTTGGCTATTAACCTTGGATGGTCAGTAGGCGGGGCAATGGGTGGTTTTCTTGCGGCGATTGATTACCAGTTATTATTTTGGGTTGAAGGCGGAACTTTTATTTTGGCAGGTCTTATGATTTGGTGGTTGCTTCCCTGGAATGTGCAATCAACCAAAAAGTTTTCCATGAAGGTTGAAAGGCCGCCTGGTGTACTTCAGCCCTGGCAGGATGCGCTTTTTATGCGTTTTATGTTTTTTGCCACCTTATTTACAACATCATTTTTTCTCGTTTTCAGGTTGGTACCTGTTTTTTGGCGTACCGAATGGGATATCAATGAGAGGGGAATAGGATTGCTTCTTGGGATAAACGGCATTATTATTGCCATATTAGAAATGGTTTTGGTGCGCCGCTGGGAAAAGCGGGGAAATAATATACGTTATATAATTTATGGTTCGGCAGCTTGTGCATTGGGCTATGCCATGCTTATTCTTCCTCTTGCAACAGGCTTTGGCTTGGCGTTACTGTTTATGGTTATTGTTACTTTTGGAGAAATGTTTGCATTCCCATTTATCTCAAGTTTTATAATGATGCGGGCAACGGAACATAACCGTGGCGCTTATGCAACCGCCAATACCTTAAGCTGGAGTGTGGCGCAAATTATTGGCCCTAGTGGTGGTGGGTGGATAGCTGAACATTATGGGTTCAACTGGCTATGGACGGCTTTAATTCTGCTTTGTGGTATTACAGGTTGGGGCTTTTATACGGTAAGGGTAAGGCAAAAACAAAATGAGCGTCCTGGTTAAAGGGACGCTCATATAATCGGGGGAATATGCCGGATGTTTAATAACCTTTCACCATAAAAACACAATCCTGCAGTTTCTTAATCTGCTGCACACGATCAAGGCCTTTTAAAGATGCATTGCGAGGCGAATTGAGTTTGGTATGTGCTGTGTCCTGCTTAAGTTCTTCAATAGCTTTTGAAATATTGATAGATCTCGATGCAAAAACAACATCATTGGCTTGCTTATCGCGGGTACTCAGGATACCCACAATGTTGCCATTTTTATCAAGTACCGGACCACCGCTGTTGCCGGGGTTAGCGCTTATGGATAGTTGAATGCTCAACGTATCATCCATAAAACCGCTGCCGGCGCTCAGGTAACCACGGTTGTATACCACTTCATTGCGTGGGTAGCCAAGGGTGAAAATTTCTTCACCAAGGTCAACAGTTCCTTTTCTGATATCGTAAGGAAGCCTTCCTTTTGATTTATAATCTTTATCGCTGATTTTTAAAATAGCGAGGTCATTATTAACATTATCGTACACTTTGGTAGCAAGATATTCTCTTCCGTTATTTACAACGACGAGTGTGGATGCCCCTTTTACTACGTGGCTATTGGTTACAAGGTACCCATCTTCATCAATCAAAAAACTGGTGCCACCACTCAATTGTTCTTTATCCGGACTCTTGGTTGCATTTTCTGTACTATCTATTAAAGCATTAATTTTTTGACTCTGTGCTTTTTGAACGCCTTCCAGTTGAATTACTTTGCGGCTAAGTTGCTGCAGGTAATTTTGACTGCCTTTGGGAGCAAATGCCTGCATTAAGCCCGTAATGCTTAACGCTGTAATACCTGCAATGGAGGCCGCTACAGCAATGGTGCGTTTGTTTTTATGCCAAAACTTTATAACCGGCGGAAGGTTTTCTTCTTCAGAAGTTTCACTAATAGTACCTGCATCCAGTAAACGCATATGCACCTGGTGTAAAGTATGTTTCATTTCCCGGCGCTCACCATAATGGGTAAGGTTGGCAAAAAACATTTGTTGTTCTACCACCAATTGGTCGAGTTCGCTATTTTGCCTGCGCAATTTTTCAAACTGTTCTTTTTCAGTGATGTTCATGTCGCCATTCAGGTAGCGTTCCACAAGGTCAAGCAATACGAGGTCTTCCATTTAATCTGCCTGTTTATATTGAGCAAAAAATAATTTTTTCAAGCGCATCAAACATTTGTACTTCTGGTTTTTAGCGTTATCTGCATTGGTATATCCAAACTGTTCTGCTATATCAACCATCTGTTTCTTTTCAAAATAATAAGCTTCGAGCAGGCTTTTACAGGGTTCGCCAAGACTTTTCATGGCACCATCCATTAGCGTAAAATCCATATCGAGTTTTTCCTTTTCCTCAATCTCTTCTTCTACCGGTACTACATCTTCAAGGCTTTCAACCGGTGTACCATACCGGTGATTTTGCTGGAGTCGCTTAAACCATAATCTTCGGCAAATAGAATATAGATAGGTTCTGATTTGACAAGTCAGCGAAAATTCTGCTTGCTTGCTTTTTTCATAAAGCACAAGCATCGATTCCTGAAAAATGTCCCTTGCATCATCGTAACTGCCGTTGTTTTTCAAGATGAAATTTTGAACTAAACCAAAATTTTCCTTGTAAACCTTTTCAATTGCCCGGCTGTCATTCCTTGCAATTCCTTCTAATATATCTAAATCTTGGCTTTCAGCTTTCACCGCTTCCGTTTTATAATTCACAATTTGGGCAAACGTAACCCAATCCGTATAAAAAAATAATGATGGATATAAAAGAACAAAATATTCATACAGGAATTAACAGGTCGGATGATTTCAGGTTGCAGGTATTGCTGCTTGGAAAAAACAAATTATTATTTGTAAGACATTGGTAATCAATATTTTAAAAATTATTTTGATTTTTTTTGATATTTTTCAGGTTACCTTTTTTGCCCTTGGGGTATAAATGTCAAATCAATAAAAATTACGAAAAATGAAAAAGCTCCTTTTTGTTGCCCTGGTTGGTACGTTTGTTGCATGTGGTGAAGCTACAGAAGCTACTGAAGCTACTGAAACTGCAGTTGAAGCTACTGAAGCTGTAATCGATTCTGCTACATCTGTAATTGATTCTGCTACTGCAGTTATCGATTCTGCTACTGCAGTTTTGGCCGATAGCGCAAAATAAATTTTTTATATGGCAAGCAATCGTTAAGCCTTTCTGTTTCTACAGAAGGGGTTTACAAAAACCTAACGGTGCCATAGACTCAGGTAAGGGTATTACTTCAAAAGAGTGATACCCTTATCCTTTTTTACGATCGGGGGGGTGCAGGGGGTGTCCATTTTTTTAAGCAAAGCTTAAAGAGAACCTTGTAGAGCAGGAAAAAAATTTGGTGAATAAATAATAGCCTTTATTTTTGTAGCTCATGAACAATAAGTTTGCATACGCCGGTTTTTATTTTTTCTACTTTTTTAGCAGGTAGGACCGGGATCTGTATGTAACTAAGTATATAACTTAACATAACATAGAAAAGCGCCCGGTCTCATAAGGACCGGGCGCTTTTTTACATCAGGGAAAAAGCAACGTTGCAATGGGTAACATGGAATTAAACAGTAAAGGTACAATCGCCATTCAAGGTTATGAAGGCAGCTTTCATCAGGAAGCCGCAAGGGTTTTTTGGGGTAAGAAAATTGCTGTAAAACCTTGCGATACTTTCAGAGACCTTATCAGGCAAACAGAGGGGAACCCCGAAGTGGCCGGCGCTGTAATGGCCATTGAGAATTCAATTGCAGGCAGTATTTTACCCAATTACACCTTATTGCAAAAAAGTAACCTCGTAATAATAGGCGAAGTTTACCTGCATATAAAGCAGCAACTACTTGCAAACCACGGCGTCAGGCTTGAAGATATTAGAGAAGTGCATTCGCACCCAATGGCACTGTTGCAGTGTATGGATTACCTCGAAAGCAATCCTTCCTGGAAATTGATGGAAACTGAAGACACAGCGTTAAGCGCAAAGCATATTCATCAGCGGCATCATAAACATACAGCAGCTATTGCAAGCAAACTTGCATCTGAATTGTATAACCTAAATGTACTTACTCCCAATATTCATACATTAAAAAATAATTTCACGCGCTTTTTGGTATTAGTAAAAAAAGAAAATGCCCAACCGGTGGAACATGCCAATAAAGCTTCGGTAAATTTTGTAACAAACCATAGCAGGGGTAGTCTCGCCCATATTCTTACGGCGATTGCCGATGGCGGTATCAACCTTAGCAAGCTGCAAAGTGTACCTATACCCGGTTCTGATTTTTTATATTCTTTTCATGCCGATATGGAGTTCGATCATCCCGATCAATTCAAATATATTATGCATGTATTGGAAAAGCAAACACAGAATATCCGCATTTTCGGTATTTACAAAAAAGGTGATTTTAAGAAATAATAATCAATAAATAGTATAACAAGTGATTGAGGTAGCTAACAGATTGCAGGATGTTCAGGAATATTATTTCAGCCGTAAGCTGAGAGAAATTGATGAAATGAACCGAACCGGAACAAAGGTGATAAACCTTGGAATTGGCAGCCCCGATTTGCCTCCTCATCCCGATGTGATTGATGTGTTGCATACAGAAAGTGCAAAACCCAGCACTCATGCTTACCAGAGTTATAAGGGAGCGCCTGTTATGCGTAACGCAATAGCGAATTGGTATAAAACCTGGTACGGCGTAACGCTTGATCCCAACACGCAGATTTTACCTTTGATTGGCAGCAAAGAAGGGATTACCCATATTTGTATGACCTACCTTAATGAAGGCGATGCAGCATTGGTGCCCGATCCCGGATATCCTGCATATGCAAGTGCAGTAAAAGTAGCAGGAGCGAAAGCACTTACCTTTGCATTGAAAGAAGAAAATAATTACTTCCCGGATTTTAATGAATTAACACAATTGGTAAAAGATAATAGCAACGTAAAACTGCTGTTCGTTAACTACCCCAATATGCCCACAGGGCAATTGCCCACCCGCGAAATGTTTAATAAATTGGTGGCATGGGCAACTGAGCATAAAGTGCTGATTGTGCATGATAATCCCTACAGTTTTATTTTGAATGAACACCCAATTAGTCTTATGGCTTCGCCGGGTGCTATGGATGTAGCGTTGGAATTAAATTCGCTCAGTAAAAGCCATAACCTCGCCGGATGGAGAGTGGGCATGCTGATAGGAACTGAAAAAAGATTGTTGGAAGTGTTACGGTTTAAAAGTAACCTCGATAGCGGCATGTTTTTACCCTTGCAATTGGCTGCGGCAAAAGCATTGGAATTACCTGCATCATGGTACGAAGAAGTAAATGCAGTTTACCGTAAGCGCAGAGAATTGGCATTTGAATTATTGTCCATGTTAGGCTGCACATTCAGCCGTTCACAGGCAGGTATGTTTGTGTGGGCATCGGTGCCTGCCACATCAAATGATGGCTTTGAACTTGCAGATGAAGTGTTAGGTAAAGCACGTGTTTTCATTACCCCCGGCGGCATTTTTGGAAAGCAGGGTAAAGGATACCTGCGCATAAGTTTATGCAGTCCTGTAGAAGTATTAGAAGAAGCAATGGAAAGGATTAAGGATTCGAAGAATTGAAATTTGAAGATTTGAAATTAAAAGATTTGAAATTTGAAATGGAGTAATTGGTGTTTATAGAAGTGTTGTAGAATAATTCACTTATTGACTTATTCACTCATTCACCCCATTCACTCATTGGCTTTTTGGAATTTGGGATTTTATTATTTGGGATTTAAAAAATGACTATAACAGTAATTGGAATTGGTTTAATTGGCGGATCGATGGCATTGTGCCTTCGTGAGAAAGGAATGGTGCGACGTGTGATTGGTGTAGAAGCCAACGTGCTGAATGCTGCTAAAGCTTTGGAGTTGGGGTTGGTAGATGAAATAATGACAATTGAAGATGCAGTGTCTGTATCGGATGTAATTGTTGTTGCAGTTCCGGTAACTGCAGCAACAAAAGTTATTATGCAGGTTCTTGATAAGGTTAATCAGCAAGTGGTGTATGATGCCGGTTCAACCAAAACTGAATTATGCAGGTTGGTAGATGGGCATCCCAACCGTGGACGTTTTGTAGCTACGCATCCTATGTGGGGTACCGAATTTAGCGGCCCCGAAGCTGCCACCCGTAACGCTTTTGCTGGCAAAGCAGTGGTAATTTGCGACGGGCAAAAGTCTGATGGAGATGCTTTGGAAAAGGTAGAAAATATCTACAATGTGCTTGGAATGCACTTGTTAAACATGGATGCTGAGCATCACGATATCCATACAGCATACATCAGCCATATATCGCATATCACATCTTTTGCGCTGGCAAATACAGTTTTGGAAAAGGAACGGGAAGAAGATGCTATTTTTGAGCTCGCAAGTGCCGGTTTTGAGAGCACAGTTAGGCTGGCAAAAAGCAATGCAGATACATGGGTACCCATATTTATGCAAAACAAAGAGAATGTATTAGACGTATTAAATGAACATATAACGCAGTTGCGGAAATTCAAGGCAAGTCTTGAGAAAGAAAACTGGGATTACCTGCGGGAGTTGATTGAACATGCCAATGAAATCAAACGAATATTAAAGTAAAAATCAATGTAAAATTGGCCTGTTCAGCATCGCAGCTAGAAACCGGGCCGCAAATGAGTAATTATGAAAATGAGTTTTGAAGAACTGGGTTTAGACAGCGACTTGCTACAGGCGGTAGTAAGTATGGGCTTTACTGAACCCACCGCAATC
Source organism: Chitinophagaceae bacterium (assembly GCA_041740575.1). Classification (GTDB taxonomy): domain Bacteria; phylum Bacteroidota; class Bacteroidia; order Chitinophagales; family Chitinophagaceae; genus Phnomibacter. The sequence goes on from JBGSLS010000019.1 coordinate 10,466, forward strand.
CAGGCGCAATCCATTCCGGTATTGTTGCAGGGTGAAAAAGATTTTTTGGGCCTTGCCCAAACAGGTACGGGTAAAACAGCCGCGTTTGGTTTGCCCTTGTTGCAGTTAGTAGATCCGGGCAAAAAATTTCCGCAGGCATTAATTATATGCCCTACACGTGAATTGTGTTTGCAAATAACCAACGAACTGGATTTATTCAAACAACATAAAAAGGGAATTCAGGTAACTGCCGTTTATGGTGGCGCACCTATTTCTCAGCAAGTTCGTGACCTAAAAAAGGGTACGCATATTGTGGTTGCTACACCCGGTCGCTTAATCGACCTGATTGAAAGAAAAGCAATCGACCTGCAAAACATTAAGTACGTAGTGCTGGATGAGGCCGATGAAATGCTAAACATGGGCTTTCAGGATGATGTTGAGTTTATTTTGAAAAATGCGGTTAACCGTGATAGCATCTGGCTTTTCAGTGCTACCATGCCACCAGCTATCCGGAAGGTTGTAAAAACCTACATGGATAGTCCTGCTGAAGTTTCGGTTGGAAAAGTAAATGCTGGCAATAAAAGTATTGATCATCAATATTATATTATCAATGGTAATCAACGTTACGAATCGTTGAAGCGACTGATTGATTTTAATCCTGGTATATATGGATTGATTTTTACCCGAACCAAAGTAGATGCACAGGATATTACCGAAAAATTGGTAAGGGAAGGTTATGATGTAGATGCTATTCACGGCGATCTTAACCAGGGCCAGCGTGATAAGGTAATGGCTGCTTTTCGTAGCAAGTCGCTTCAGCTTTTAATAGCAACCGATGTGGCTGCACGTGGTATTGATGTAACAGGAATTACCCATGTAATAAACTATGAATTACCTGACGACATGGAAGTGTACACGCACCGCAGTGGACGTACTGGTCGCGCAGGCAATACAGGAATCTGTCTTTCATTGGTGAGCCAACGCGAATCAGGAAAAATACGGATGATTGAAAGAATGATTCAGGCAACTTTTCATCGCTTTGAAATACCAAGTGGTAAAGATGTTTGTCGTAAGCAGTTTTTCCACTTTATGGATGGGTTGCAAAGTGCAGATATAAGCCATGGCGATTATGAGACCTATATGCCGTTAATTATGGAAAAATTTTCCGATGTAAGCAAGGAAGAAATTCTGCAGCGTGTAGTGGCAAAAGAGTTCAATCGATTCCTGGAATATTATGAAAATGCAGCCGATCTGAATACACAGGTTCGCAGAGAAGACAGGAAAAGAGAAAGAACACCATTGGGAGAAAGAAGTGAAAGAGGCGAAAGGGGTGATAGGAGTGACAGACGCGAATCATCAACCCGTGATTTCCGCTCTTCTGCCGGTTTTCAACGTTTGTTTGTAAACCTTGGTACAAAAGATGGATTTTATAAAGCGAGTTTTCTACAGTTTATACTTGATATGAGCGATTTACGCAAAGATGTGCTTGGCAAGATTGACATGCGTGAATTGAACAGCTGGGTAGAAGTTGAATCCGGAGCTGCCCAACAAATGATCAAAGCAGTGGATGGTAAAAACTTTAAGGGAAGAAGAATCAGAATGAATGAAGCATAAGAAGAAATAACAAATAATAAAATTCCAAATTCCAAACAAGACAGGTTGGAATTTGGAATTTGTTAAATGTAATTTTTGAAATGGGATTTGGAATTTGAATACTGGAATTTTCCACAATGGAATTTGGGATTTAAATATTGGAATTTACAAAAATAATCAACTTGATAATGGAGACAACAATGGAAAGACAAACCCTAATCGCTTCAGAAGTTATTAAGAAGCGCCCCCTCATTATAAGCGGGCCCTGCAGCGCCGAAACGGAAGAGCAGGTGATGGAAACAGCTACACAACTTGCAGCTACCGGCATGGTAGATGTATTGCGTGCAGGTATTTGGAAACCACGTACACGTCCTGGGAGTTTTGAAGGTGTTGGTACCAAGGGTTTACCATGGTTGCAACAGGCTCGCAAGCAAACCGGGTTGCCTGTTGCTGTGGAAGTAGCCACTGCCAAGCAGGTGGAAGATGCACTTCACTTTGATGTGGACATTCTTTGGATTGGTGCACGTACTACCGTCAATCCGTTCTCCGTTCAGGAAGTGGCAGATGCATTGCGGGGTGTAAAAGTTCCGGTGCTTATCAAGAATCCCATTAACCCCGATCTCGAACTTTGGATTGGTGCTGTAGAACGCGTTGCTAAAGCTGGAATAACCGATATTGGCTTAATCCATCGTGGTTTTAGCAATTATGGGAATACCGAATACCGTAACGCGCCGATGTGGCATTTAGCCATTGAAATGAAGCGCCGTAATCCGGATATGATGCTCATAAATGATCCGTCACATATTTGCGGTCGTCGTGATATTTTGCTGGAAGTTGCCCAAAAAGCTATCGACCTTGACTTTGATGGTATTATGGTAGAAAGCCATATTGATCCTGACAATGCATGGAGTGATGCTAAACAGCAAATTACGCCTGATCAGATTAAGGAAATGATTAATGCCATTCATTGGAGAAAGGAAGATGTTAACTCCGAAGAATTTCACCAGGTGCTTGAAAAACTACGTCAGCAAATTAATCATCTCGATGATGAAATGATGCAGATACTCAGCCAGCGTATGAAAGTAGCTGAGAAGATTGGAGAATATAAAAAGAACAATGATGTAGTGATTCTGCAAACCAATCGTTGGAATGAAATTCTGGATCGCGCTTACAAAAAGGCGAATCCACTAGGATTAAGCAAAGAATTTATTACACGATATCTTGATGCGGTCCATATGGAGAGCATCAACCATCAGAACAGGATAATGAATAGCTGATTATTTGAATTTGACAATGCAATATGATTAAGAAGCGAATCGCATTCAGCAGCGGTAAAACTGATTTTTATTTTGATGCGTCCTTAACCGATTTGGTTTTATTGGCCAACGGCAGACGGCTTGTTGTACTTACCGATACCAATGTCTACGAAGCGCATAAGCGTAAGTTTAGCAAACTGGAATGTATCGTAATTCCTGCAGGTGAAATAAATAAAACCCAGGCTACAGTAGATAAGGTGATCGGTGAATTGGTGGCTAAGCAAGCCGATCGCTCCACCTTATTCATTGGCGTTGGCGGTGGTGTGGTTTCTGATATTGCAGGCTATGTTGCCGCCATTTATATGCGGGGTATTTCGGTAGGTTTTGTTCCTACCACTATTCTTGCAATGGTGGATGCATCTATAGGCGGGAAAAATGGTGTGGACGTTGGCATTTATAAGAATATTGTAGGTACCATTCGTCAACCTGAATTTTTGCTATATGATTATGCATTGCTGAAAACATTGCCGCATGAAGAGTGGGTGAATGGTTTTGCTGAAGTTATTAAGCATGCCGCAATAAAAGATGCGGGTATGTTTAAAATGCTTCAGCTAACAAAACTTACTACGGTTAAACGCGACAAAGCCTTGCTGCATAAATTGGTGATGCGCAATGCCATGATCAAAATAAAAATTGTGCAACTCGATGAATTTGAAAAAGGTGATAGGAAGCTACTAAACTTTGGACATACATTAGGTCATGCGATTGAGAATATGCTGAGCTTGCCACATGGACATGCCATCAGTATTGGCATGGTGTATGCTGCGCATTTATCTGCTCAGCTCACCGGATTTAAAAAGACCTTGGACCTTATTCAATTGCTTGAACAATATGAATTGCCAACCCATGCATCTTTCGATAAAATGCAGGCAATAGCCAATCTCGCCATGGATAAAAAGCGGTTGAAAAATACGCTTCATTTTGTTTTATTGCAAAAACCGGGTAAGGCCATTATTATGCCGATTGCGGTAAAGGATTTGGAAGAAAAAATTCAACAAGCATCATTATAAAACGAACTTGTGACAAAGACGATTCAACCGGGGAAAGTAATGGGTACTGTGCATGCCAATGCGTCGAAGAGTGCTATGCAACGTGCTTGTGCCGCGGCTTTGCTGGCAAAGGGTACTACTTTTATCCATAACCCCGGCAAGTCAAACGATGATAAAGCAGCTCTGGAAATTATCCATAATCTTGGCGCCACCATTGAAAAAATGGATGCCAATATGCTACGGATTTCCAGTGATGGCGTTCAACCGGTTGCACCATTCATCCATTGCGGTGAAAGCGGGTTAAGCATCCGTATGTTTACACCTATTGCATCGCTGGCAAGTGTACCCATTGAAATTACGGGTGAAGGTAGCCTTGCTTCCCGGCCAATGGATTTTTTTGATAAAGTATTTCCGAAATTGGGCGTTTCCATTCAAGGCAAGGATGGCTTTTTACCTATGGTAGTTAACGGTCCGCTTCAACCTGTTGACATAGAAGTGGATGGTTCATTAAGTTCGCAGTTTTTAACCGGACTATTGATGGCTTTTTCGGCAGCCAATGCACAAGATGTAACCTTGCAGGTAAAAGATTTAAAAAGTAAACCTTACATTGATCTTACCCTGCAATTGATGAAGGATTTTGGTTTGCCTGTTCCTGAAAACCGTAATTACGAATCCTTTTATTTTCCTGCGCATCCTGTCAATAACGGAGATGGTTTGACGCGCGATTATACCGTGGAAGGTGACTGGAGTGGCGCAGCTTTTTTATTGGTGGCAGGTGCCATTGCTGGTGGCGAAGTAAGGGTAAATGGTATATATCAACAAAGCAAGCAGGCCGATAAAAAAATTGTGGATGCTTTATTGAGTGCAGGTGCCCATATTCATGTAGGAGAAGATTATGTTTCCATCCGAAAAAGTAACCTGATTGGTTTTACGTTTGATGCAACGGATTGCCCTGATTTATTTCCGCCATTGGTTGCATTAGCCGCACATTGTAAAGGCCCTACGCAAATTCGTGGCTTAAAAAGACTAAAGCACAAAGAAAGCGATCGTGGCGCAACGCTTAAAGAAGAGTTTGATAAATTGAATGTGGAAATTTTGCTGGATGGCGATACCATGACCGTAATGGGTACAGGTAAAATTCAGGTGATGAATCACAAACTAAACAGCCATCATGATCATCGGATTGCGATGGCCGTTGCGGTTGCTGCATTAGTTGCCGATTTCGAAATTGAAATCCGCAATGCTGATGCAGTGAATAAATCCTATCCTGATTTTTGGGAACATTTGGAATTGTTAGGGGCGAAAGTGGGAGAACTATGAATGATGAATGTAGAATAAGGTTAAGGTTTAGGATAAGGTTTAGGATAAGGTTGAGAGATTTTGGAATTTAGCGAAGCCATGAGCCGCCGGGAATTTAATTTTTGGGATTTGGAATTTAATTTTTTGGAATTTTTACTTCTTTTATGAATTCATTCGGAAAAATATTTCGTGTAAGCATATTTGGTGAATCGCATGGCCCGGTAGTGGGTGTATCCATTGATGGTTGTCCGGCGGGGTTAACCTTACGGCCTGAAGATTTTGAAACGGATATTGAACGCCGGAAAGGTGGTATGCAAAAAGGTACTACACCGAGGAAGGAAGATGATTTTCCCTTACTGCAAAACGGGGTTTTTCGTCAGCATACAACGGGTGCTCCATTAACCATCCTGTTTGAAAATAAAAATACCCGCAGCGGCGATTATGAAAAGCAAAGGTCGGTACCGCGGCCTGGGCATGCTGATTGGGTAGCAAGTAAAAAATATGGCGGCTTTGAAGATTTTCGCGGCGGGGGACATTTCAGCGGCAGACTTACCGTTTGCCTTGTAGGTACAGGCGTTGTTGCCAAAAAAGTTTTAAAGCATTTACCCGGATCAGATAAGATAGAAGTTAAAGCAACCATTACGGAGATTGGTGGTGAAAAAGACATAGAAGCAGGCTTACAAAAAGCCATCGATCAAAAAGATTCTGTTGGTGGCATTGTGGAGTGTCGCGTAACCGGATTACCTGTTGGACTTGGCGAACCTTTTTGGGATTCGGTAGATAGCCTCATTAGCCATGCGGTTTTTGCTATACCTGCAGTACGTGGTATTGAATTTGGAAAAGGGTTTCAATCGGCACGTATGTTTGGTGTTGATCATAATGACCCGATAGCAGATGCAAGTGGCCTAACACGCACCAACCATGCGGGTGGGGTAGTGGGCGGTATAACAAATGGTAATGAACTGGTTTTTCGCATTGCTATCAAACCTACATCAAGTACACCCAAAGAACAAGTTACTTTGAATTGGGAAACCGGAGAACAAGAAGTGTTTTCGGTGAAAGGACGTCATGACCTATGCATCGCATTGCGTGTTCCGCCCGTGCTTGAAGCGATAACGGCCATCGTATTGGCAGACCTTGCCATGTTAACAGGATTATTACCACGAGTAGTGGAAGAACCTTTTTATCACATTACTACTTCTGCGGCAATTGATGCTGCAAAAGTAAGTGGAGCGCTAACAGCCGATTCTTTATCAACAGAAGGATTTATCCATTGCAGCGAAGCTTGGCAATTGCCTGGTGTTATTGAAAGATTTTATCAGGGTGTAACCGACCTGCAAATCGTAAAGATATCACCATCTAAGCTTACATCGAAATTCGTATATGAAAAAGCAGCGGATGTGGATGATTGGTTTCCGCATGTATATGGGGTGGTGAATTGGGAGGCAATTTCTAATTTTCCATAATTGAAAATTTATCTTTGTTTAAAAGATTTCCATACGATGTATTCTTCACTTGTTAATCGAATTGAAACCAAAACGATAAATCTCTTTATTATTTATGAATAATATTAATAGCCAAAATAATGATTACAGTATAAGGGATGTAAAGGAGTTGCTAAAATTAGAAAAATTAAATGGTGGCAAGTTCCAGTTCCAATATGATTTATTTAGATGTTTAGTATTTCGTTTATCCGATGGAAGATATACCTTAACACCCGCAAAAAGCCAGTTCGGGTTACTAATTAATAATGAAGAAACATTAAACTTTATTTTAGCAAGCAGAATTCCCATTCCCGATAAATATCGAACTCCTGCAGAAATATTTTTTGATTTCCAAAATAGATCGAATATTTCAATTATTTATTCCAATTTTTTAGACTACTGTGACCTTGAATCAAATATGGTTTCTGATTCAGATGATATTTTAAAAAAAATACAAAAAAAAATAAAAGCTCACCCAAAGGATTCTAGAATTAAAGAAATACTCATTCCATTAGGGGTTTTTATCGGCCACAGAATTATAACCAGAAATGGTGGTGAATGGCGTTTTAAAAGAAATTATGGTATTAATCCTTATGATATGCCATTTATTTACATAAACAAAGAGTCTTGTATTGATCCTTTTTATAAATTATCTGAAAAATTAGTTTTTAATAAATTAAGTATTAAAAGTTTATTTGAATCTCTTTTTAATCCATTGATACTAAATTGCAAATAAATTTCTCGGATTTGTAAGTGTTCCTATATGCTGCAATCCCTCCGATGCTGCAAATGCGTAGCGTTATCACACGCATTTACTGCCTGCCCATGAAAACGATATCTTTACTCTCGATAATTTTATTTTAAAATAGATTTTGTCTTTTTATATTTATAAAATGGAATTAAATAGCAAGGAAGTAGAACTGCTATTTCGATACATATTTCCAGCCGGATTTGATTTTACATTATAACTCATTTAAAAACTCTTCCACACTACGAACCTGCTTTTTTCCCGCACTTATCAATTTCATTTCAACAACACCCTCCCTTATTTCGCCCATTAGCAATGCCTTATTATCTGTAAGTGGTTTGGCTTTTACATAGGAAATGCTATTTAAAACATCCATAAGAGATTCTGCCTTTTTGTCTGGGATATCTAATAAAATTTTCATTATATTCTAAATATTTAATAGTTGATTAGGGATGGTTTCCGGGACAACCAATTTGGCAAAATATTATGCGGTGAATTGGGAAGTTGAAATTTAAATATGCTAAATTTAAATTTCTAAGATTCGCTTGATAGCTTCTTTTATTTCATCCAGGTACTCTTCTTCTAAAATACCAATCCTTTAAATGAGTCTTTCTTGTGAAAGTGATCTTATTTGAAAGGTATCCGCCGAAGAAATTTTTGAAAGCCCATTCATTGAAGAAGGGACAATTTTAACCATCTATGGGCTTGAGACAAAGTGATTCTTCCAATCTGTTAAGGGAATAATTACTTTTAAAGGAGTTTACCAAGGCTGTTACTGTTTACAATAATACCAGGCCTGGTCTTTTGCAGTTCTGATCCTTTCGTTGGGTCAAGGTTAATTAACCAAATCTCATTTTGTTTCATAAAAAGAATCAAAATCAATGCTTGTAAATGCAGTTAATTCTTTATCATTTATATAGTCTTCTAAAAGCAGGTCGGCTGCTTTTTCCATCTCATTATAAATTTCAGCCTTTTTTATATCCTTAATGGTTTCTTCAATAATCATAAACTTTCCTGACATTGGAAGCCTTTTTATTTCCTTCAATATTTCGCTATCAGATAATCCGGTTGTCATATTTAAAGATGATTATGTAGTAAAGGTGGTTGTTTTTTTTTGATAAATAAAAATGGGTAGGGAAAAAACTGTTGCATTTTTAGTTTCAATGGTAGGCGCGCACGGCCGTGCGCGCCTACCAATGAAACAGCTCAAACGGCTGTGCAAGCCTACCCTAAAAAAAATCACTTCAACTCCCCAACCATCTCTGCAGGTATCACCCAGGCATCAAATTCTTCCGGTGTAACATAACCCAGTTTTACCGCCATTTCTTTTAGGGTTGTACCTTCTTTATGCGCGGTCTGTGCAATTTCTGCAGCTTTGTAGTAGCCAATTTTAGTATTAAGACTTGTTACCAGCATCAGGCTGTTATCAACGTGTTTTTTAATATTAGCTTCAATGGGTGCAAGCCCGATGGCGCATTTATCATTAAAGCTTACACATCCATCGCCAATCAATCTTGCACTATGCAGGAAGTTGTATATCATCATAGGCTTGTACACATTCAGCTCAAAGTGTCCATTGGCGCCACCAATGTTAATAGCTACATCGTTCCCCAGCACCTGAGCGGCAATCATAGTAAGTGCTTCACACTGTGTAGGGTTTACCTTGCCTGGCATAATAGATGATCCAGGCTCATTATCTGGAATGAAAATTTCACCAATACCACTGCGTGGGCCACTACTTAGCATACGAATGTCGTTGGCGATTTTCATAAGGCTTACTGCCACTGTTTTTAATGCGCCATGCGTTTCTACAATGGCATCATGTGCGGCTAAGGATTCAAATTTATTTTCGGCTGTTATAAAAGGAATTCCCGTAAGGGTCGCAATATGTTTGGCTACATTTTCAGCATATCCTTTTGGCGTATTAATGCCGGTCCCAACGGCTGTTCCACCAAGCGCTAATTCGCTTAAATGTTCAAGTGTATTTTTAATGGCTTTTAATCCGTGGGTTAATTGGCTTACATAACCACTAAATTCCTGACCAACGGTTAAAGGTGTGGCGTCCATAAAATGGGTACGGCCAATTTTTACCACATGCATGTATTCCTTGCTTTTTGCTGCAAGTGTATCGCGCAGTTTTTCTATACCAGGAATGGTGGTTTCCATCAGCATTTTATAAGCGGCAATATGCATAGCTGTTGGGAAAGTATCATTACTGCTCTGACTTTTATTTACATCATCATTGGGGTGCAAAAACTTTTCCTTATCGGTAAGTTGTCCGCCATTTATTACGTGACCGCGATAAGCAACCACTTCATTTATATTCATATTGCTTTGGGTGCCACTGCCGGTTTGCCAAACTACCAATGGAAAAGCATCATCTAATTTCCCCCGTCCGAACGGGCCATCCGGGCGGGCTTCCAATATTTCGTCACATACTTTTCCAATCAAATCACTCTTTTCCTTTGAAAGTACACCCGCTTCAAAATTGGTAATGGCAGCGGCTTTTTTCAAATAAGCAAACGCTTTAATAATTTCTTTAGGCATCCGGTTAATATCCTGTGCAATCTTAAAGTTATCTATACTGCGTTGTGTTTGTGCGCCATAAATTGCATCCATTGGAACCTGCACTTCGCCCATAGTGTCTTTTTCAATACGGTAAGCCATAATAATAATATTTGAGATTTAATATTTGGGATTGAATAATTTTCAATTCGCGAAAGTATTCAATAGAATGGTAAGGATAAATGACTTTGGTTATTTTTTGCTTTTCCACTAAAAAACACCATCGGGGATAAATGATGCGGACCGTTAATGGATAGGATAATACCTTAGTGCTGCACTTACTTTCTTCACAGTACCATCTTTTTAAAACCAAAACGCCCACGGCTACTACCGTGGGCGGGTTTTATGTACCGGTAAATGCCGGTTTTCTTTTTTCAATAAAAGCGGTTGCTCCTTCCTTCATATCTGCAGTGGCAAACAGTTCTCCGAAAGCTATCATTTCTTTCTCCAATCCATCGGGGTCTCCAATGGCAGCAAGATTTACCAATTCAATTACCTTTCCAATTGCCAGTGGTGCTTTGGTAAGAATTATATTTAGTAATTCCATGGCTTTGGGCAATAATTCTTCGGGCGCGGTTACATAATTTACCAGTCCCAATTCCAGTGCATGCTGTGCATCCAAGATGGCGCCAGTCATCATAAGTTCCATGGCTTTTCCTTTTCCAATTAATTGGGTAAGGCGTTGGGTACCTCCATAACCTGGTATTAATCCAAGATTCACTTCGGGCTGTCCAAATTTTGCATTGGCACTTGCAATTCTAAAATGGCAGGCCATGGCAAGTTCGCAACCACCACCAAGCGCAAAACCATTTACAGCGGCTATTATTGGTTTCGGGCAGTTTTCAATTCGGTCAAATACCTGTTCCTGTCCTTTTTTTGCCAGTTTACGCCCTCCCTCGGCGTTAAGGGCTGTAAACTCACTTATATCGGCACCCGCAACGAATGCTTTTGGACCTGCGCCGGTAATTATCGCAGCTTTTATAGCTTCATCGGTATGCACTTCGTAAATGGCTTCAGCAAGTTCTTCGATAACCTGACTGTTTAGTGCATTCAATTTATCTGGTCGGTTAATGGTAATTAATTGAATCCCATCGGTTAAAACGGTAAGTATAGTTTGGTACATCCAGGTAATTTTTTTTTGAAAAGCAAACCTAATTAATTCCTTCTCAATTGTAGATAATTAACATGAGTCGCGCAATGTTTTAACAAGGTCAAATATTAAGGTTAAATAGTGTTTTTATTGTTTAAGTATTTGTGCATATTCCTAAACGTTTTATTTTATTGTTGATGTAGATTTTAGAATTTAGATTTGTATTTGAAATATGGAATTCAGGTTGCTTAATTGTTGCCCTATTTTTCCGTAATACATTTAGAATCAATTAGATATACATAATGACGCAACAAAAAACATTCGACCATATTCATTGTGATAAGTGTGAAAAAAGAGGCGACTCCATTTTTTGTTGTATGCAGGGTGATTCACTTGATGAATTAAGTGATAGTAAAACCTGCTCTATTTACCGAAAAGGACAGGTGTTGTTTAACGAAGGTGGGCATCCATTTGGTGTTTATTGCGTAAATAAAGGGAAAATTAAAGTATCAATTGTAGGTGATGAGGGGAAAGAACAGATTGTTCGTTTGGCAAAAGATGGAGATGTTTTAGGATACAGGAGTATGCTGGCTAGCGAGCGTTATAATGCAACCGCTACTGCACTGGAAGATTCTCAGGTTTGTTTTATACCAAAGGATATTTTTCTTTCATCTTTAAAAAAGGACAGCACGCTTAGTGTGGAAGTAATGAAGTTGCTGAGTACCCAACTAAAGGCTGCTGAAATAAAACTTACTCATCTTGCTCAAAAACCTGTTAGGGAACGTTTAGCCGAAACCTTGTTGTTTTTAAAGGAAACCTATGGTTTTGAACCGGGAACCGATATTTTATCGGTACAGCTTTCCCGCGAAGAAATTGCCAACCTCGTTGGTACAGCCACAGAAACCGCTATCCGGTTGCTTAGCGAGCTGAACAAGGAAAATATTATTGAATTGATGGGTAAAAAGATAAAAATTACCAATATTAAAGCCCTCATTCGTACAGCTAATTTGAGCGATTATTAGGGATAAATAGCTTATTTTTCTACATATAAAAAAGACATGAAACTTTTTTAGAAGTTTCATGTCTTTTTTATATACCCTAAACTTTCAACAAAATTGCTGATAAAAATCATGTTTGTTATTGAGTGCTGTCATTATTCGGGGTGCAGAAGGATTATAGTTTCGCCTAAGTAAAAATGTAGCTATGCTCGAGTCGCATCTTGTAGAAATTAATGAACTTACACCCGGAAAGTTGTGCAGTTATATCGAAAATAAACACTATCAACCCATAAAGGTGCTGCTGGAAACACTCACCGGATATATGGAAGAGTGGACCGACGAATCCAAAGAGCCGGAAAAGGTAGAACTGATGAGTATATTATTTTATCGGTTAAAGGATGAGGTGGAACAACTCATTCGGAATGATACCCTTATTATATTTCCTTTAATAAAAAACGACTATGACGATACGCCTTGCAAAGGGCGTAAACTTCCGGTTGATATGATTCAAACGAAAAACAAAAAAATCATGTACCTGCTGGATAAAATGCGGCAAATGGCCAATGGTTATTTGGCCAAAGAGGATTGGACGCAGCATTTCCGATTGATGTGCGATGAATTGCATAACCTCGATCAGCAGGTATTACAAACCATTTATCTGAAGGAAAATGCTTTATTGCCTAAAGTTTTAAAGCAATTTAATCAGCCATGTGGAGACGATTGCAACCATAAATAAAACATTTTTCAATCTTAATGTCTTCCACTCCAAATGTAGGTAAGAAAACATCATGCTACCATTGCGGCGAACCTGCAAGTATTTCTCCTGTGCATTACGATGAAAAGATATTCTGTTGTACAGGATGCCAAACGGTGTACAGGGTGCTAAGCCAAAACGGATTATGCGATTACTATACGCTCAATGATGCACCGGGGGGTAACCAAAAGGTGCAGGTGCGACCCGAAAAATTTGCCTTTCTCGAGGATGTAGGTATTGCCAACCAATTAGTAAAATTCCGGGATGGAAATATGTCGCAGGTAGTTTTTTATCTACCACAAATACATTGCAGCAGTTGCCTTTGGCTGCTCGAACATCTTAACAAGCTTGATAGTGGCATAAACAGTAGCCGGGTTGATTTTGCCCATAAAGAAGTTTCGCTACTATTTGATGAAAGTAAAATATCATTAAAACGGGTAGCAGAATTGCTGACTGAAATAGGATATGAACCCCATATCAGTTTACATGAATTTAATAAAAAGCCACGACGTTATTATAATCGTCAACGCCTTTACAGGCTTGGTGTTGCAGGGTTTTGTTTAAGCAATATTATGTTGCTGGCTTTCCCTGAATACCTGTCCCTGGTAGATGACCCCGAGCAAATGCGGTTAACACCATGGTTTAGATATTTGAATCTTCTGTTGGCGTTACCTGTATTCTTTTTTAGTGCCCAGGAGTTTTTTATACAAGGATGGAAAGGCATGCGAAAGGGCTTTTTAAATATAGACGCCCCTATTGCACTTGCTATTCTCATTACTTTTTTAAGAAGTGTTTACGAAGTGATTTCGCAAACCGGCGGTGGCTATTTTGATAGTATGGCAGGCATTGTGTTTTTTATGCTTGTTGGCAGGGTATTGCAGGAAAAAACCCAACAATCACTCACATTCGATAGGGACTACACCAGTTATTTTCCCATTGCGGTAAATAAAATGATTGCAGGCAAAGAAGTGCCCGCAGCTTTGCCATCATTATGTATCGGCGATACGGTTGTTATTCATAACCACGAAATTATTCCCGCAGATGGAATGTTGGTAAAAGGTCAGGCAGCAATCGATTATAGTTTTGTAACGGGTGAAAGTGTGCCGGTAAATAAAAATATCAGTGAATTAATTTATGCAGGTGGACGGCAAATGGGTGGTAAAATTGAATTGCTTCTGGTGAAAGATGTATCGCAAAGTTATCTTACAAGTCTTTGGAATAAGGCTTCATTGGAAAATAAATACGATGAAACAAGTTCATTTTTGCATCCACTGGCGCGTTATTTTACAGTAATTTTATTTACCCTTACTTCAGCGGCTGGGCTATACTGGTGGTGGCAAAATCCGGCACTTATTTGGCCGGTTGTTACCGCTATGCTTATTGTAGCTTGTCCTTGTGCGCTTTTATTATCCTCCACTTTTACCAATGGTCATGTGGTTCGTGTGCTCGACAAGGCTGGCATGTACCTGCGCAATTATTCCATATTAGAAAAAATGTTGCCTGTTACCCATATTGTATTTGATAAAACAGGGACCCTGACCACAAATAACCAGTTTGAAATTAGTTACAATGGTGAACCGCTTACCGAAATTGAAAAAGCATGGATTGCTTCGGTAGCCGCCCAAAGTCATCACCCATTAAGCAAAGCCGTGGCGAAATGGCTCAATGTTTCAACCTATGCAGTGGCTAACCACAAAGAAATTCCGGGAAAGGGTATTGAAGCCTGGTATAACGATCATCATATAAAGATTGGCAGTCCTGAATTTGTATGGGGAACCCAACCCGTAAAAATAAAAGGCTCATTAGTTGCTTTTAGAATAGACCATGAAAAGCAGGGACTTTTTGTGTTGCGTAATAATTATCGTGCAGGCTTAGCTGATGAGCTAAGATTACTTTCTAAAATGTATAAAGTATCTGTTGTAAGTGGCGACAATGATTCCGAACAAGAAGCATTGGGTAATTTATTGGGTTCAGAAGCTTCGCTTTTCTTTAATCAATCGCCACATGATAAACTTGCATTTGTAAAACAATTGCAGGCAGATGGCGAAAAGGTTTTAATGGTAGGCGACGGATTGAATGATGCCGCAGCGCTAAGCCAAAGTGATGTTGGTATTGCGGTAACGGATAATGTAAATAATTTTTCACCTGCCTGCGATGCCATATTGGAAGCGGGTAAACTCCAAAATCTTCATGGTTATTTGCGCATGGCCACAAGGGGAAGACAGGTCATATATTTTTCATTTGTTGTTTCTATTCTTTATAATATTATCGGATTAAGTTTTGCAGCTATGGGCTTACTTACTCCCCTCGTAGCCGCCATTTTAATGCCAACAAGCAGCATTACTATTTTGCTTATCACCTGGGCCGGTGTAAGCGTTTCGGCACAAAGTTTATTTATCTCAAAGCAGTGAATATGGTTTAGTTATTTCCGAACAATGTGTCCTGATATTTAAACATTCTGCGTGATGCATGATAAAAATCATAATCCACGGTGAGTGTAATCATGTACCTACCTTTTTCACGACAGTATTTTTGGCGAAATTTTTCAAGTAAAACTTTTAGAAGAATGTCAGTAATCATCATTTTAATTATTGCAAGTATTTTGGTAGCTGGTGGTTTTCTAATTGCCTTCCTGGTGAGTGCTAAAAACGGTCAGTTTGATGATGAACATGGTCCACCGATACGTATGTTATTTGATGATACTACAAAAGATAAAAACTAATAATTCCGATTTCATATGCAACAAATGCAACAACCACTCGAAAGATTTCATTACGACAACAAGCTACCCAATGCGTTCCTTATGGTTACGATTCTTTGGGGAGTAGTGGGCATGCTGGTAGGCTTGCTTATTGCCTTTCAATTAGCTTATCCTATCCTTAATTTCGATTTTCAGTACACAACTTTTGGGCGTATCAGACCAGTGCATACCAATGCCGTCATTTTTGCCTTTGTAGGCAACGGTATTTTTATGACCATTTATTACGCGCTTCCAAGGTTAATGAAAACTTCTATGTTCAACAAAACGTTGGGCTGGATTCACTTTTGGGGTTGGCAATTAATTATTGTGGCTGCTGCGGTAACACTTACCCTTGGATATACAACGGCTAAGGAATATGCTGAATTGGAATGGCCTATTGATATAGCGATTACGCTTGTTTGGGTTGTTTTTGGTATTAATATGTTTATGACGATTATCAAGCGTAGAGAAAGGCATATGTATGTGGCTGCATGGTTTTGGATTGCTACCTGGGTAACCATAGCCATGTTGCACATTGTAAATTCATTTGAAATACCAGTTTCCATGTGGAAAAGCTACAGTTGGTATGCGGGTGTGCAGGATGCATTGGTTCAGTGGTGGTACGGGCATAATGCCGTAGCATTTTTTCTTACTACGCCCTACATTGGTATGATGTATTATTTTGTACCTAAGGCTGCCAATCGTCCTGTTTACAGTTATCGCTGGAGTATTATTCACTTTTGGGCACTTATATTTTTATACATATGGGCAGGCCCGCACCACTTATTGTATACTGCATTACCCGAATGGGCGCAATCTTTAGGTATAGTATTTAGTGTGATGCTTATTTTCCCTTCATGGGCAGGTATGCTCAATGGTCTAATGACATTGCGCGGCGCATGGGATAAAGTAAGGGAAGAGCCCATCCTTAAGTTTTTCGTAGTGGCGCTAACCTGTTATGGTATGAGCACTTTTGAAGGTCCTATGCTTAGCCTGAAAAATGTAAATGCAATTACCCACTTTACCGACTGGACGGTTGCACACGTACACATTGGTGCATTGGGCTGGAATGGCTTCCTCACATTTGGTGCTATTTACTACCTCATTCCAAGGTTATATGGAACCACATTGTATAGCAAAAAACTTGCTGCAAATCACTTTTGGATTGGTACCCTGGGTATTATATTATATGCCATCCCAATGTATTTTGCCGGTTTTACACAGGCACTTATGTGGAAAGAGTTTACACCCGAAGGTACATTGCAATATCAATTTTTGCAAACCGTTACCAACATCAGACCCATGTATATTCTAAGGGGTGTTGGAGGAATATTGTATTTAAGTGGTGTTTTTCTGATGGTTTATAATGTTTGGAAAACAGTTGAAGCCGGGACATTTATTCCTACAGAGTACGCTGAAGCACCTGCTCTTTCAAAAGATTTTAATCCTGCAAAAGGATATTCTTACTGGCATGCGTGGATTGAAAGAAGACCCATGCAAATGCTGGTAATAAGCCTCATTGTAGTGGGTATTGGCGGCATCATTGAACTGGTTCCAACATTCCTTATAAAAACAAATATTCCTACCATTGCATCTGTAAAACCTTACACACCGCTTGAGTTGGAAGGTCGTGATTTATACATCCGCGAAGGTTGTTATACATGCCACTCACAAATGGTACGTCCCTTCCGGGATGAAGTGGCACGCTATGGTGAATACAGTAAAGCAGGTGAATTTGTGTATGATCACCCATTCCAGTGGGGTAGCAAGCGTACCGGCCCCGATTTGCATCGTATTGGTGGAAAATATCCGGATAGCTGGCATTATAACCACATGTGGAAACCCACTACCATGAGCCCCGGAAGTTTGATGCCCAATTATCCATGGTTGCTCGATGATGACCTGGATGTATCGCAAACACCCGGAAAAATAAGGGCAATGATGACCCTGGGTGTGCCTTACGAAAAAGGTTATGACCAAATTGCAGTAGCCGATTTGAAAAAGCAGGCAACTGCCATTGCCGATAACCTTAAAAAGGATAAAATAAAGACTTCGCCGGATAAGGAAATTATTGCATTGATTGCTTACCTGCAAAGGCTTGGAATGGATATTAAGGGTGAAAAACTACCTGCAGTAACAAAAAATTAAATTACAAATGAAATTCATTAATTACCTCGAAAGTATAACCGGCATCAGCATTTTTCCCCTTATATCGCTTGTCTTGTTTACTGTATTTTTTACCATAGTTACAGTATATGTTATTACCGCCGATAAAAAGAAAATGGACAGCAATAGCCAAATTCCGCTGGAATCATAAATTATATTATCAACCACAGCAAATTCAGTCTTATGTTTTCAAAATATGCATTCAATAAAGTGGCCATTCTTTTACCTGTGTTTTTGATGGCTGATTTGGCAGCTATGGCACAACCAAAACCACCCAGCACATTAACCAATCCGCTGGCACAGGCAATGGTAATTATTATGGTATTATTAGCATTATGTATAGCCTTATTGGCAAATGTGGTAAATAGTGCAGCGGCTATGTACCGCGAAAAATTGCGGCAGGAAAGAGAAGCAAATAGTGGCAAAGTAGTTGCAGGTATGATTGCGCTTTTAATGCTTTCGGCTCCTATGACTGCCCTGGCACAAACAGCACAGGCAGCACCGGTTGCCGATGCTTCAATAAATGGTTTGACGCCAATGGTTTTTTACCTGATGGTGGGTGTAATTGCCGTTGAAATAATTATCCTGTTGGCCTTGGTGTATCAGCTCCGTTTTTTAATTGGTCTCGAAGCAAAAGATGTGGCAAAAGTGGCAGCAGTAGCTGAACCGGAAAAACCAAAAGTAAACTGGTGGTGGAAGCTTAATAAATCGGCCGATATTGCCCATGAGCAGGATATTGATCTGAGCCACGATTATGATGGTATTAGCGAACTTGATAACAAACTGCCACCATGGTGGTCTGTTGCCTTTGGCATTACTATACTTTTTTCGGTTGTTTATTTATATCGTTATCATGTCTCTGAATCTGCACCCTTACAAATTGAGGAACTTAATATAGCTATTAAGAAAGGAGATGCTGAAAAAAATGCTTACCTGGTAAAAAATGCAAGTAACGTAGATGAAAATACGGTAGTTATGCTGGATGCGGAAGGTATAGCAAGCGGAAAAGTGATTTTTGCTGCCAATTGTATTGCATGCCATGGCAATGCGGGCGAAGGAAATGCTGTAGGTCCTAATCTTACAGATGAGTATTGGATACACGGTGGTGCTATTTCTGATGTTTTTAAAACCATTAAATATGGTGTAGTAGAAAAAGGTATGCGTAGTTGGAAGGATGATTTATCACCCATTCAAATGGCACAGGTGACAAGTTTTATTAAGTCGCTTAAGGGATCGAATCCGCCAAATGCCAAAGAACCACAAGGAGATAAATTTGAAGAAACGCCCGGGGCTACCACAAGCGCAGACAGTACCAATATCACAAAGCTATAATGCAGGTAATTTAAGTGAAATGGGAGTTTGAAATACTCCAACAATATGAAAACAGCACATTTTGACCACGATGAATCGTTCCGGGACCGCATGCCATCGGTTACTGAAAAAGGTAAGCGCAACTGGATTTATGCATGGAAGCCGGAAGGTAAATGGTACACACGTCGTGGGGTCTTGAGTATAATTTACATCATCGCATTTTTTAGTCTGCCATTTATAAAAATACGAGGCAATCCAGCACTCATGTTTAATGTGGTGGAAGGAAAGTTCTCCATCTTAGGCATGATTTTCTGGCCTCAGGATTTCTTCATCTTTGGGGTGGCGGCAGTTACAGGGGTAATTTTTATTTACCTGTTTACCATGATTTATGGTCGTATTTTTTGCGGTTGGGCTTGTCCGCAAACCATTTTTATGGAAATGATTTTCCGGAAAATTGAATGGTGGATTGAAGGCAATCCCAATAAACAAAGAGCCTTAAATAAAGGCCCGTGGACTTCCGAAAAAATAATTAAAAAGGGCGTTAAGCATTTTGTGTTTTTTTGGTTGTCATTTATTATTGCCAATACTTTTCTTTCCTATATCATTGGATATGAAAATCTGTTTCATATTATTAGTCAACCAATACAGGACCACCTTGGTGGATTTATTGCATTGGTAGTTTTTACCTATACATTTTATATAGTTTATGCATTTGCCCGCGAAATTGTATGTACTATCATTTGTCCCTATGGCAGATTACAAGGTGTTTTGCTTGATGGAAATTCGATAGTAGTTGCTTACGATTATTTGCGTGGAGAACCAAGAGGAAAGGGCAAGCGGCCTAGTGAAGAAGGGCTGGGAGATTGTATTGATTGTAAACAATGTGTGGTGGTTTGTCCTACAGGTATTGATATCAGGAATGGCACACAATTGGAATGCATAAATTGTACAGCTTGCATAGATGCTTGTAACAATATAATGGATAAAGTGGGTCAACCGCGTGGTTTGATACGATATGCAAGCGAAAATGAAATAGCAGAGAATAAGCCTTTTGAATTTTCTGCAAGGATGAAGGCCTATTCCTTTGTATTGCTATTGTTGGTTTCGGGACTTGGATTTTTACTCACTACCCGCGAAGACGTGGATGTTACACTGATGCGGGCAAAGGGTATGCTTTTTCAGGAAGTAGGCGTTGATAGCCTGAGCAATCTTTATCAAATGACCATGATTAATAAAACCCATGAAGAAATTACCGTGGAATTAAAGGTGGAAAATGCACCGGGAGTCATTAACTTTATCGGACATAAACAACTGGTTACACCTGCTGAAGGACGAGCGGAAGCTACCTTCTTTATTATTTTGCCAAAGTCGGTAATAAAATCAAGAGATACACAATTAAAACTTGGCGTATATCATGATGGTAAAATTATAAGTACTAAAAAAACAAGCTTTTTGGGTTATACCGAATAGACAAATTAATTGACTATGACTTTGAAATGGAATTGGGGAACAGGTATTACCATTGCATATAGCAGTTTTGTAATTTTTATGCTCGGAATGGTTTACTTCAGTGTAAAACAGGAGTTTGACCTGGTAACACCTGATTATTATGAAGATGAACTAAAGTATCAGCAAGTGATTAATGGTATTAACAATGCCGGTTCATTAGGAAAAGCTATGGTTATTGAAATTGGCGACAAGGCGGTAAATGTTACCCTTCCCATGGATGTGATAGATGCTTCAGGCGAAGTGAAAATTTACCGGCCCGATAATGCTTCGCTTGATCTTACATTACCACTTTCATTGGATGGTAAACTTACTATTGGACGTGAAAAATTGAAATCCGGACTTTACAAGGTAAAAGCTACCTGGAGCCACAATGGAAAGCCTTTTTTTATAGAACAGCCTATGTTTATTCCCTGATAAATTTAACCTATGCAACCGTTTCTTATTTACAGTGCTTTTTTGCTTGGCTTTGCCGGCAGTTTTCACTGTATGGGTATGTGCGGGCCCATTGCATTAGGATTTTCGAATGGTAAAAAAGAAGGCAAAAGTCAGCTACAACATTACCTGCTATATTTTGGGGGCAAAACGATTACCTACGGATTACTTGGCCTTGTCTTTGGATTGTTTGGACAAGGGTTGGTACTTGCCGGCCTCCAGCGTGGGTTATCCGTTGCCATGGGTATAATTATGTTGGTATTGGTCGTAGTTTCCATTTTTAAAGCAGAATGGTTTCACCGAAATCCTGCCACATTGTGGGTGCAAAATAAAATCATACCCATGTTTGGAAAGTTGTTGAAAACATCCGGAGCAGGTTCATCTGTGGGTCTTGGATTGTTAAATGGATTATTGCCCTGTGGATTGGTTTATATTGGCTTAACGGCTGCCATCGCAACCGGTAGTGCTCTACAGGCTGCTTCCTATATGCTAATTTTTGGTTTGGGCACCATTCCGCTAATGCTGGGCTTTGTTTTATTTACCCTTCAAATTAGCTATAGCTGGAAAATAAGGTTGCGTAAACTAACCCCTGTTTTAATGACAATTATTGGCACCCTGCTTATTTTGCGCGGCCTTAATTTGGGCATTCCCTATGTATCACCGTTGGTTGATTCGCTTATGATGTCAGGAGCAAGGGGAGCCGAAGTAGTTCCCTGTCATCCTTAAAAATCCCTGTGTTCGGCAACCCAATTTTTAATGTAATCGGCTATATCATTTGTTTTGGCGCCGGGAGCAAATAGTTTACCTACACCCATGTTGTGCAAGGTTTCCATATCATCTTCGGGAATAATACCGCCTCCGGTAACAAGCACATCTTCCATTTTCTTTTCTTTCATCAGGTCCATAATGCGGGGAAAAACCGTCATGTGCGCACCGCTTAATATACTTACGCCAATAGCATCTGCATCTTCCTGCAAGGCAGCATTTACCACCATTTCAGGTGTTTGGCGTAAGCCTGTATATATTACCTCCATTCCCGCATCGCGCAGGGCAGTGGCGATTACTTTGGCACCACGGTCGTGGCCGTCAAGACCTACTTTGGCAACTAAAACTCTAATGGGACGTTGGCTCATACAGCAAAAAAATAAAAGTAAGAAACAGGTCAAAAGTAAGCCGAACCGAAGATGTTTTGCAGGTTTTTTAAAGATGGCATTAGTTTCATATTATAACAAAGATTATCAATAAGAATTTTGATAATTTAATCATCATTATAAGTCTTTTGGCTATTTGCCGGGCTACCTTTACATTTAACTTTTGTAAGATGCAATATAGAAAATTTGGGGCCACAGATTTAATGGTAAGTGAAATTGGTTTTGGCGCCTGGGCCATTGGAGATGCAGCAGAAGTGGGAGGTATACAAATTGGATGGGGACCATCGGATGACGAAGTTTCCATTAAAGCCATACATGCAGCTTTAGATGCCGGCATTAGTTTTTTTGATACGGCTGATTTTTACGGATTAGGCCATTCTGAGAAGTTGCTGGGTGATACGTTGGGAAATAACCCCAATGTGGTAATCGCTACAAAAGTGGGGCAAAAAGTTGGCGCTAATGGAAGTATTGAAATTGATTATTCCAAAGATTACATCATTCAGGCATGCGAAGAAAGTTTACTACGCCTAAAGCGCGACACCATTGACTTTTACCAATTGCATGTTGCTCGCATACATCACCTGGAAAAGGGTGAATGCATGGAAGCCATGGAGATTTTGCAACAGCAAGGTAAGATCCGTTACTGGGGCGCTTCGCTTATAACTTTTGCACCCGAACCTGAAGCCGATTTTTTAATACAAGTCGTGAAAGGCCATGGATTTCAGTTAGTACTGAATGTAATCAACCAAATTTCGGTGCCGGTTATGCAGCGGGCATCTGCAAAAGGTTATGGTATTATTGCACGGATGCCTTTGCAGTTTGGATTACTAAGCGGAAAATTAAAGCCAACAGATTCCTTCCCCGTTACCGACCACCGATCCAAAAGACTAACGCCATCGATTATTCAAAATACGTTGGATATTTTGCGTACAGAAATGGTTCCTATGGCAAAGCAATACAATACCAATTTGGCCGGTTTGGCGCTTAGTTTTATTTTAGGTTTTAAGGAAGTAAGCACCGTTATACCGGGTATTCGAACTGCTGAACAGGTAAGGCAAAATACCGGCTTCATTGTGAAGCTTTCAGATGCGGACCATAAATATTTGTGCTCCCTGTATGAACAAAAATGGAAGCCGGTATTGAAAATGATTCAGCAACAAGGGTAGGGTCAGCGATTAAATTGTGCCCGTTCCATGCGTATACCTTCGTTGGCATAGTAACGCATACTATCACTGCCATTTTCAAAGAAAAATACCTTTATACCGGTTTCCCTGAATAGGGGAAGCGATAACGAATCTAAAACTTTCCGTTTTTCAAAGTAGTTAAAAACAATATCATCGCTATCCGGATTTTTATGACCTATCAGCATTAAATGTTTGAATGAAAATTGGTTGGGCAACCAAAGCAGGTAGCTTCCGTTGTCGCTGTATGCGGTAGGCAGGCCTAATGCTTTCCCATAAAAATTTAAGGCACCTGCAGTAAAATATCCCCTGCAAAAAATGATGGTTTCGTTCTTAACACTATCCGGGAGTTTCTTGTAATTTTTTGCAGCCATGATTGCTGTTTCCCGCCAACCAATCATATCGGCAAAATCCTGCGGTAGCGGGTGATTTTGCTGATCTTCCCACGTAAAACCAAGTGCTTCGCGAAAGCCTGTTTTTTCGTAATAGTTCGCAAGTTTTTCCGGTGTAAAAGTTGGCAGACCAAGGGGTAAAATAAAACTGCCGGGCACAACCGGGATTGCAATGAAGGCAATTTTTAGCACCATAGATCGCTTTCGTAAAAATCCTTCGATCTGCACTGCACCAAAGGCAAATAAAATAGGATAAAGCCCAAGCGCATAATAATCCTTCGCACTTCCGGCAATCAACAGGCCGATTGCAATGAAGAACCCTATCCCAATCCAGCGGAAAGGTTTGAGTTTTTCTGAAAATAACAATCCCAATAAACCGGCAATCCAAATAAAAGCAACTACCAGGTTCATCATGAATTGCCCTATTACAAAACCTGGTGCATCCATATAAACGAGTTGCGTTTCACGCAATTCCTTCATATGGTTTATTATAGGGAAATTATGCGAAAATTGCCACCATAGGTTGGGTGAAAACATGCACAATCCTATTAGACCAGCGAAATAAAAATGCTTTTGGGTTAACAATGTTTTTTTCCAGGTAAGTACAAGCCCACCCAACAATCCACAAAGAAAAAATGCCGTGGTGTATTTGCTTAACATACCAAGTCCGCAAGCAATACCAAATGCATACAACCATTGTATTTGTTTGCTTTGCTCATAACGGATAAGGCTCCAACTGATCGCCGTCCAGCAAAATATTTCGAGAAAACCCGGTTGAAATAAAAAGAAAACCCTTAAAAAGGCCCCAAAAATTAAGGCAATAAATAGAAGAACCAACGCATAACGGCCACCGCCTTGTCGCAGTACAATATCGCCACACAAGAAAAAGGTAAGCGCACCAAATAATGCCGGCCAAAGCTGAACCCAGAAAAATGAATTCCCCATTGTAAATGCCACCCATGAAAATACAGACAAAAGCGGCGGTACTTCCATGTAGCCCCAATCCATGTGGTGGGCATAATCCAGGTATAAATAGCTATCACGGTGTAACTGATAATCCCCATGTTGTAAAACAAATGGAAGTATCAGCCTTATGATTGCCAAAACCAGCAGAAATATATAAGGCTTTTTCATTTGAGGCGTTGTGTGGTGTGGTAGAAAAAAAATTAAACAGAAAGCAAACTTTGCGTTCTGCGTATTCTTTCCACCGTTTCTGACTTGCCAATAATAGATGCAATATCAAAAACACCCGGGCCGTATTTGCCACCCACAAGCATTATCCTGAAAGGAAGCATCAGGTCCCCCGGCTTAAGCCCGTTTACTGAAGCTATTTCCTTGAAGTCTTTTTCAATATCATCTTTTTCCCAAAATTGAGATAATTCAAATATCTTCGCAAGTTCTGTGAAAAATAGGTTTTTCTTATCGTCCCATTTAGGTTTTATACTGTCTGTGTCTATACTGGCAGGTGGGTTAAAAAAGTATCCGGCCTGCTCCCTGAAATCTGGCAATAAAGTACACCTGTCCTTTACAAGGTCAATTACCTGTGCAAGTAGTTCATCGTTGTCAACCTGCATGCCGGTTGCTTCCAAAGCCGCTTTTACATCGGGAAGTAAATGTGCGGTTGAAAGTTTTTTCATCCATTCATGATTATACCATTTAGCCTTTTCAAAATCAAATTGTGCGCCTGCACTATGTACGCGTTCCAATGAAAAACTTTCGGCCATTTCGTCAAGTGTAAATATTTCCTGTTCAGTACCCGGGTTCCAACCCATCAAGGCCAGCAGGTTTACAAAAGCTTCGGGTAAAAATCCACGCTCACGGAATCCTTCAGTTAGTTCATTTTTTACCGGATCTAACCAGTTCATGGCAAAAATGGGAAAGCCATATTTATTACCATGGCGTTTGCTTAGCTTGGCACCATCAGGACCCAATATCAGCGGTAAATGCGCCCATTGCGGCATACTTTCTTCCCAGCCAAGGTAACGCCAAAGCAACAGGTGAACAGGTGCACTGCTTAACCACTCTTCTCCCCGGAATGCATGGGTTATTTTCATCAGGTAATCGTCCACCACTACTGCAAGATGGTAAGTAGGCATGCC
Organism: Chitinophagaceae bacterium; assembly: GCA_041740575.1. Taxonomy (GTDB): domain Bacteria; phylum Bacteroidota; class Bacteroidia; order Chitinophagales; family Chitinophagaceae; genus Phnomibacter. Next base: position 36,262 of record JBGSLS010000019.1, read on the forward strand.
ATCTGCTTTCAGCAATACTTTATCATCTACTTGAGCGGTATCAAAATTCACTTCATCGCGTATTACATCATTCAGGGTCAGAATTTCACTCTCCGGTATTTTTATCCTGATTACATATGGTACTTCTTCGCTCAGTAAGCGGGTAACTTCTTCTTCACCCAGACTAATGGAGTTTTTCATGCGCATGCGGGTAGCATGCCCATAAGTGGGGGAAGGGTTCTCCGGCGTTTTGAAAACCTGCCGCATTTCATCTAATTCTTCAGGCGTATCAAACGCATAATAGGCATTGCCCTGTTGAACCAATTGCTCGGCATATTGACGATACATAGGTTTACGCTCACTTTGGCGATAGGGGCCAAATTCGCCCCCATGCATCGGGCTTTCATCTGGTACAAGTCCACACCATTGTAAACAATCCTGTATATACTGTTCCGCGCCTTCCACATAGCGGGTTTGGTCGGTATCTTCAATACGAAGAATGAACTTTCCACCATGCTTTTTGGCAAAAAGGTAGTTGTATAAAACGGTACGAACACCACCCAAATGAAGACCGCCGGTGGGTGATGGCGCAAAACGAACGCGTATATTTGATTCCATAGCTGCAAAGATAAAGCGACTGCAATAAGCAGAAGAATTGTTACATTTGAAAAAAAGATGTATGGAAATAAACCCATTACAGGGCCGTCTTATTAACCGGGTAAAGGAAATGTCGGGAGAGCAATTAGCCTGGTTGGAAATGGTATTGGATAGCACCTTTTTACCTGAAAATGAGACAGATGCTGAGCTAGTACATGGAATAATGGCAGTTCAGGAAGATAGCGGAACACTTAATTTTTTAACTGAAGAAGAAGGATATTCTGAAAAAGATGCCATTGCCATTTATAGAAATCCGGCCAGGTGATATTGCGCTTGTGCCATTCCCATTTACTAATCTTTCAGGACAAAAACTACGTCCTGCACTCACTTTATTTACAAACAATGATGATATTACTGTACTTTTTATAAGTTCAAATATTAAAGTAATTGGCAAAAGTGATGTTATTATCAACCCGGATGATAATAACAGGCTTCGAAGCACATCTGTTATTAAAATCACTAAAATAGCAACAATTAGCAGATCAATTGTAAAATATCATTTTGGACGTCTGGATGAGATTTCTTTTTTAAAAGTATTGAATAGCCTGAAGAGTGCAATTGACCATTTAATTTAGTTCATGTTCTATATAACTTCAACCCCGTGGTGGTTAAAATCCTTGTTTCCCAAAGGGCTTACCTGGCGTGGTGATACTTCCGGAAATAGCTTACATCTTACGTTTGATGATGGCCCACACCCTGAAATAACGCCTTATGTTTTAGATCTGCTGGCAAAAGCAAACGCTAAAGCAACTTTTTTTTGCATCGGAGAAAATGTAGAGCGATACCCTGAAGTTTTTGCACAAATAATAAAAGAAGGCCATCGGGTAGGAAACCATACACAAACACATCCGGATGGTTGGGCAATGGAAGCCACCGCCTATTTACAGGAAATTAAAAAAGCAGATACTTTTATCAAATCGGATCTGTTTCGCCCGCCTTATGGAAAAATTACAAAGAAACAGGTTCAAAAAATCGGGCAGGTATTTCCGGCTATGAAAGTAATTATGTGGTCTTGTGTAACCGGGGATTTTGATACGGCAAAAAATGGTGACTGGTGTGCCCGTCAGGCTATTCGTTTTGCAAAGCCCGGCAGCATCATCGTATTTCATGATAGTGAAAAGGCTTTTCCGAGGCTGGAAATAGCATTGCCAGCAGTGCTGAACTATATGGCAGAAAAGGGGCTAAGTTCGGTATCCCTATAAAAAAACCTGTTCGCCAATGAAGGACGAACAGGTTAGTAGGAAGGAGTGAATCTAATTGCTTTATGGGGTTATAGCGTAATCTCTTTTCTTTCTCCGTTTATAATAATCACCGCTTTATTATCGCAGGTACCATCGCCATAATTTAATATAGCTTTTTTATCGTTACGGGTAATATGAACTACACCACGGTCTATCCAACGGCATTTAAATGTTTTGTGTAACGCTTCAACTATTACACGGCTCCATTCTACACGGTTGGTTCCTTTTTCAAAAACGCCTTTTGCGCCGCCGGTAATTTCAAATTCGTCATCCATCGGGAATCCGGGTGTACCAAGACCAGCAATTTGCTTATTGGTATGGGTGGCATTCCAAAGCGATACACCACCTTGGGGGAAAGTAAGTTTTCCATTTTCTACCCTGCGGGTAAATATTAATAAGCTAGAAGTGCTGTTATTTTTAGTAGAGTGAATGCCATCTACCTTTACATCGTTTACAAAAAATCCATCAAAACGTGTTACGGCTGTTGCACCCGGTTTAATCATGGGGGCAGAGTAAGTTGTAATCATTTTTCCTTTGCGGGTTTTACCATCACGGCCTTTACAACCGGTTCCATAATCAAAAGTTACTGTTTTGGGGAAAACAAAGGGATCACGTGGAACTATGGTTACTTTAAGGCAACGTGCTACGCTATCAAGGCCAATTTCTGCTTCATTGTTCAATCCAATATCGGGCAATCCTATTTCTTCCAGCATACCTAATTCCTGCTCATGAATATCGCTGAAAATAATGTCGGCCATTGCATCTTCAGTAGAAGCCTGGGTTAGTAAAGTAGTTTCTTCGGCAGAAGGAGTAGGTTCAGCAGTCTCCTTGTTGCAACCAAAAATGGTGAAAATAGCTAGCAGCCCTGCAAGAGCAATGTTTTTTGGAATCGAAGTGTGCATTTTCATTGGTAATTTTTTTTATGTTTTGTAATTGATATATGTAATCCCCGAGCTAATAACGTTGTTTGTTAAACCTTATTTCATGGGGGCGTTCATATAAGTGATTTTTTATGCAGGTATGACAGTCTCCCATTAACAGAGTTTAACAGATGTGAAAATTTATTTTTTACTGACCGCAGAAATCGAAAGGGTAATTTTGCTCCTATGCAAATAATTGATTCTCATACGCATATTTACGGTCATCAGTTTGATAATGATAGAGATGCCGTGATGCAAAGGGCACGGGCGGCGGGTGTTCAGCAATTTTTTCTGCCGGCAATTGACAGTGAAACCACAGATGTGATGCTGAAAATGGAGCTAGATTATCCCGGTGAATGCTTTGCAATGATGGGGTTGCATCCCTGTTCAGTTAATGAAATGTACAAGGATGAATTATTACATGTGGAACAATGGCTTTCCAAAAGGCCTTTTTGCGCTGTAGGTGAAATTGGGCTCGATTTTTATTGGGATACTTCCTTTTCCCAACAGCAATATGAAGCTTTCAGGATTCAAATAGAATGGGCCATTCAATATAACCTGCCCATTGTAATCCATACCCGCAAGGCCATGCAGGATACCATAAATGTGGTAAATGAATATAAGGGTAGGGGACTAAGGGGTGTTTTTCATTGCTTTGGTGATAACTACGAAATGGCGAAACAAATACTCGATACAGGCTTTTTACTGGGTATTGGCGGTGTTCTTACCTACAAGAACTCCGGATTGGCCGAAGTGTTGGCGAAAGTGCCCTTGAATAAACTAATGTTGGAAACCGATGCACCTTACCTTACCCCGGTTCCTTTTAGGGGAAAAAGGAACGAACCTGCTTATTTACAATATGTGGTGGGTAAATTGGCTGAGGTATATAACTTAACAGCCGATGAAATTGCTAGCGTAACCAGTGAAACGGCCATGCAATTTTTTGCTTCAGTCGATCGTGCAGATGCAGTTAAGTCGTAAATCTATTTTAAACGAAAGCCATTTAGCCTTACTTTTGCCGCCCGAAACATAATAGAGAGGTGCCCGAGTGGTTGAAGGGGCTCGCCTGGAAAGCGGGTATATCGCAAGGTATCGAGGGTTCGAATCCCTTCCTCTCTGCAAATGATTTTCTTAGTCCCGCCATCGGCGGGATTTTTATTTGCCAGCAAGGCTCAAATTCGCTCCCAGCCATGCCATGGTTCCCATGCCAATTTCAATGGCATCTTCATCAATATTAAAAGTGGGCGTATGCACACCGCTCACAATTCCTTTGGCTTCGTTCATTACCCCAAGCCGATAGAAACATCCCGGAATTTGTTGGGCATAATAGCCAAAGTCTTCAGCACCCATCCGCATTTCGGTTTCTTCTACATTTTCAACACCCATGAAATCTTCAGCAAGCTGCCAGGCATTACCGGTTAGTTCGGGGTGGTTTAGCACAGTAGGATAACCTTTATCAATATGTAATTCTACTTCAGCACCCATGGCAGCCGCAATATGGTGCACATGTTGCTCAATTAGCTTATGGGCTTTGGCACGCCATTCTTCATTCAGGCAACGGAGGGTGCCCATTAGCTTTACTTCGGATGGAATTACGTTGGTGGTAAAACCTCCCTGGAAAGATGTAATGGAAAGTACGGTTGGGTTAAGCGGGTTGTTATTACGACTAATAATTTGCTGTAACGAAACCACAAGGTGCGATGCAACCAGTATAATATCGGTAGTGAGTTGCGGTGCTGCAGCATGGCCGCCTTTCCCTTTCAGCGTAATATATAATTCATCTGCACTTGCCATTACAGTGCCTTTGCGAAAACTAAGTTTACCCACTGCTAAGCTTGGGTGTACATGCAATGCTACAATGCCTTCCGGTGTTGGGTTTTCCAGGGCACCATCACGTATCATGTAGGTAGCACCGCCGGGATTTCGCTCTTCACCGGGTTGAAAAACCAGTTTTACGGTACCAGACCATTCTGATTTTGTTTCGTTTAGTATTTTGGCAGCGCCCAATAACACTGCCGTATGTGCGTCATGTCCGCAAGCGTGCATAATGCCCGGTTTTGTGCTTTTATAAGGCACATCGTTTGCTTCTTCTATGGGTAGTGCATCCATATCGGCACGCAGCGCGATTATACGACTGTTGGGATTATTACCTTCGATAATACCTAATAAACCGGTGCCACCCATAGGAGAATAAGGAATCCCAATTTTATCTAACTGTCCTGCCACGTAGGCGCAGGTTTCAAACTCTTTATAGCTAAGTTCAGGATTGGCATGTAAATAATTTCTTATAGCAATAAACTCATTCCTATAGGTTTTTGCCAAACCGGCAATCGTATTTTTGAGTGTCAATTATTGTAATCTTTTGAAAGTTTTTCAATTAATTTTTCTTCTTCTTCCGGTTTTACGTTTATAACATCCGAAACCACAAAAACACCTTGTTTCATAAAACTTGTGAGTTGTTTTTTTAGGTCTTCAGCTTCTTTTTTTTCTAAAAAATCGCCCATCTTAAGTTTGTAATAGGGAGCCTGATAGGCAAGGTAAAGTGTATGCTGAGGATATCTTGTAGCCAATTGCCCCCTTGTTTGGTAGGCAAGTTCCCTATTATTTGTATTCAGGACCATTAAACGAAAACCTTTGTACTTTCCACCACTTGTTTTGTACTTTGAAAGCGAGCTTGCATCCTGCCTTTTCTTGTTAAGCACGTATTGCCTGGCAGTAAGTTCATCTACACGGTAGTCTCGAACCAGTTCCACAGTCGTTTGCTGTATATCTTCTGTTTGGGCAAAAACCCCGGCATGAAGAATGATCACGGCAAAAAGGCAAAAAACAGGTTTTAGATGGGAAAGCTTCATGATTGGTATTTGTTGTAGGTTACAAAAATAACCGTGTTTTTTACTTTTTGGGTCGTTTAGAATGTTAATAGTTACTCATTGCTGTTTTTTCTGCAATTATTTCAATACTGCTGCTGCAACCAAGGCGCGATGCACCGGCATCCACCAATTCTTTGGCAAAGGCATAAGTTTTTATTCCACCCGATGCCTTAATGGCTACATGGTCGGGAAGGTGTAGCCGCATAAGCGATACCGCTTCTACTGATGCACCTTTTTCAGCATAGCCGGTGGATGTTTTTACAAAATCAACCCCGGCGGCACCATAAAGATCACAACATTTAATGATCTCATCATGGGTGAGAACCCCGCTTTCAATGATGGTTTTAATAGTTTTCCCTTTTGATTTTATGATGGGCATCAGGTGGTTAATTTCATTGGCTACCAATCCCCAGTCATTATTTTTAATTGCAGTAAAATTGATGACTACATCCAGTTCATCTGCGCCATCCACCATTGCTAACACAACTTCAGCCAATTTTGCTTCTATTGCACAGTATCCGAATGGGAAACCAATAACGGTAGCCACCTTGACGCTGCTGCCTGATACTTTATCTTTTGCATGTTTTACGAAAAGCGGGGGTATGCAAACCGAAGCAAACTTATATTCTAAAGCTTCCATACAAATTCTGTCGATATCAGCAAGCAATATACCTGGTTTAAGAATCGTATGGTCTATCAATGGTGCAAGGTCAGCACCAGATTGGATGTTATAATGCATGTTTTTCATTTTGGAAAAGATTCTCAGTTGTCCATTCAATCGTTTTTACCAATGGGTGCCGGCGTTCAATACAATTATCCATGGAACAAAGGTTGCAGCTTTCAGGCTGGCAACCATCGGTATGTACAAACATTTCGAGCGCATCGCCAAATTCGCTTTTAATCAGGGTGTCTAATGCATCCACTTCTTTATGCGCCTCATGTAGGTTTAAGTACCAGGGCAGTGTAAGGTGGCAGTCCAGATGCAGGCGATTGCCATATTTAATTACACGTAAGTTATGCAGATCAACCCAATTGTTTTTTCGATTTTTTTGGAGAAAAGCAACCAGTCCCTTGAGTAGCACATCATCTGCTTCATCCATAATACCGGCAATACTGCCACGCACAATACGAAACCCTGTAAAAATTAAAATGCTTCCAAATATAATAGCAACCACACTATCGAGCCACTGCCACCCAGTAAATTTCATTAATAGCAAACCGGCAATAAGTCCGCCTGTAGAGATGGCATCGGTGATTAAATGCTTACCAGATGCAGAAACAGCTATGCTATTACTTTTCTTACCTTGAATGATGCCTATCCATCCTGCGGTGAGATTAATCAGGCCGCAAATAGCAATTAAAATTAACCCGGTATCAAGTTCAAAAACCGGTGCGGGATGAATGATTTTTTTTACGGCTTCTACCATTATCCAGATGCCCGCAACCGATATCAGGCTTCCTTCAATGCCGGCAGAAATAAATTCGGCCTTACCATGGCCGTATGGATGTGATGAATCTCGTGGTTTAGCAGCCACCATAAGGCTTCCAAGCGTAATGAATCCGGCGACTACATTTACTATACTTTCCAGTGCATCCGTTAGAACGGCTACAGAATGCGTAATAAAATAGGCATAAAATTTTATGGCAAGTAACACAATGCCTATTGCAGCAATCCATTGCTGTACCCTGATAGCTTGCCGGTAAGTAGGCATAATTATTTTAAAAAGCTATACAATTTCAACCTTTGAATTAATATTAGTGTGCTTGCTTAACATTGCGCTTACGCCACAATATTTTTGTAACGAAAGATCAACAGCACGTTGCACTCTGCCTTCATTTTCGGGTGCTGTTTTTACACGGTATGTAATGTTTATTTCTTTGAAAACTTTCGGGTGTTCGTTGGTTTGGTCGGCTTTTGCTTCAATTTCCAGCCCTTCAAACGGAATTTTCATTTTTGCAAGAATATCTACCACATCTATTCCACTGCAGCCTGCGAGACCGCTTAACAGCAAGGCTTTTGGCCCAAAGCCTAAGCGCTTACCATCTTCACCTGTTGCTCCATTCAGGGCTATCATATGCCCATCAAAATCACTTTCAAATTCAAGGTTTCCTTTCCAGGTTGTTATTGTTTGCATTAAAAAAAAGATTTAATCGGTTTTTGTAAATTTCATTCTTTAATTATTTAACTAAGGTATTAACCTTGCTTTATTGCCCAGTTGTACCTTTTTTCAACTTCTTCCCAGTTTACAATACTCCACCATGCTGATACATAATCGGCACGTTTATTTTGATATTTCAGGTAATAAGCATGTTCCCATACATCAATACCAAGCAAAGGATACCCTTTTAATTCTGAAACATCCATTAATGGATTATCCTGGTTAGGTGTACTACCAATTACTAATTGCTTTTGTTTATCCAGTACCAACCATGCCCATCCACTGCCAAAGCGTTGTGAAGCGGATGTATTGAATTTATTTTTCATATCGCTTACAGAACCGAATGTTTTTTCAATTACTGTTTGCATGGATGATGATAATGGCTTTCCTCCCGGGGCCATCCAGCGCCAAAAACTTTCATGGTTATAGTGACCACCGGCATTATTGCGCAGTTTAGTTGTTCCTTTTGATATGCCTGATAGGAGCAATTCCAGAGAAGGAGCAGACATTTTTTCTTCCGCCATAGCATCTTTCATGTTTTTGGTGTAAGCCGCTGCATGTTTTGAATAATGAATATCCATAGTCGTACTATCAATAGCAGGCTCCAGTGCATTCAATGCATAAGGCAATGGTTTCTGATCAAAGCCTGGTGCGTCAATCCATCCTCCGCCAGATTGTTTTTTCGAACTGCCACATGCTTGTAAAAAGCTGGCTGATGCGCCTGCAAGCCCAATAATACCTGCTGTTGTAAGGCTGCTATCCTTCAAAAATTTTCTTCTTTCCATAATTTTTAATTTAGGCTTGTTTTTCATCTATATCAGTTGTTACGCCAATTTCCTTTTCTATATCATCTGATGGTGATAATTCAAATTCATCAGTTTTTTCATTTTTCATATTATCACGCTTTTCACCTACCCATTTTTTCATTTTTGCAAAAGTGCGGTAGTAAAATTCTTTATTCATTAATTCCGAATCATGCATGGCCTTATAGGTAAGAAAAAGGCCAACCGGTAATAATGCCATTGATGCCATCCACATACCCACAAAGGGTGAAATAACACCTTCCTTGGCAATTTTTTCTCCTAAAGTGTTCAATAAGTGAAAAACAACAAAGAATATTATGCCAAAAACAAGTGGGGCACCCAATCCACCTTTGCGAATGATACTTCCGAGTGGTGCACCAATTAAAAACAAAACAAAGCAAGCAAATGATAGCGATAGCTTTCGTTGCCACTCTATATCAAACTTGCGTATATCTTTTGATCGCTCTTTGAAGGTATTAACGGCATAATTCAATTCGGATCGTATATTGTTTATTTTATTGGAAGCTAAATCAAGTACAACAATATAAATACTATCCGGAATGATTGCACCGATTGAATCCGGCCCTTTTTTAGTGTATGTGCTGTAAGCTATTTTTTTTTCTTCATTTACAGCAGGGAAATAAAGACTTGACATAGATGCGTCTAAACTCGCTTCAATATTTCTTTTCCGGATTTTTTTTATAGAATCGTTGAATGTTTCAAGTTGACGCATACTCAGCATTCTGAAGTTGTCCTTAAAAAGGCTGTCGGACGATTTTACCTTGAAAAAGCTACTTAAGTCAAATACTTTTTTGTAGGAATCAAAATTGATACGGGTAAGTTCTGTTTGTTTTGATGCACGTAAACCTTTCTCTTCGTACCGGGTGCCGCTTTTTAAATCAAATGCCAAAAATCTTTTATCATCGCTTATTGACATGCTGCCACTATCTGCAAGTATAAGGTTATCCTGCAAATAATTCCCCTTTTCATAAATCACGACATCTTTTATTGCACTTCCGTCTTCTTCTTTACTACCAAGTTTAATAATAAAGCCTTCAATTTTATCGTAAAAAACACCAGGCTTTATGTCAAAGGCCGGTTTGGTATATACAATTTCGTATTTAAGTTTATTTAGTTTCAGGTTAATAACCGGTATAATATTATTGTTAAAAAGGAAAGCAATGCCCGAAATAAACAGGCTTACAAAAAATACCGGGCGCATAAAACGTAAAAGCGAAATGCCTGCTGATTTGATGGCAACAAGCTCAAAAGTTTCGCCCAATTTGCCAAATGTCATAATCGTACTTATAAGCATGGCCAGGGGTAATGCAACAGGTACCCAACTGCCTGCTACATACATAATTACTTTTAGCAGGGTGGGGGTATCAATGCCTTTTCCCACAAAATCATCAATCCAAAGCCAAAAAAATTGCAGAATTAAAACAAAAATGGATAGAAGAAAGGTAGCCAGGAATGGTCCTATAAAAGCGCGTAATATTAATTTGTCAAGTTTGGTAAACACAATAAACAGGTAATTTGCACCAATGCAAAAATCAAAATTAGGGTTTTCGGCAACAGAACTTCAATTGGCTTCGAACGCGGATTGGATTTTAACTAAAAACACCATAATTGATAAGGTTTACATCCTTTTTGGTGAGCTTAGTGAGCTCCTTGGGCATACATTTTCATTTGTAAATGATGAATTGGCCGGGGTGATGGCTGTTTCTCCAAAAATAAGCAGGGGAGAGAAGTATAAGGATTTACCCTGGGTTATGCTCGATTATCCAAGGTATTTTCAAGATGACCCCGGACATTTTGCTATGCGCACTTTTTTCTGGTGGGGGAACTATTTTTTAGTTCAAGCCCAGTTTTCGAATCAATTTATTCCCAAAATCGTAAATGGAATTGAAAATAACATCATACCACACCAAATAGAAGGCTACCATCTATATGCCGGGTACCCTGATAATTTGTGGGAAAATTCATTGCCACAGCCTGGATTGGAGCCCTTGGAAAAAAGGAAAATTGATTTAGAAATACCTGAAAAAGCAACATTAAAAATTTGCGTCAAAATCCCGATTGAAGAATGGGCTTTGGTTAATAGCATTGCAAATACTTTGGCCCAAAAAATTGTAAAAGTTTGGCAGGAAGGTTAGTTACCGAGGCGATGAAACAATTCTTTAATCTGATAATCCCAAAGTTGTTTTTGATCTTTTACTTCGCTTTTTTCTGCAAAGTCGCTGATTATCAATATAGTTTGATTACTAACCTCGGTTTTTTCAATTTTAAATTCGAAATATTCTCCTGCAGGTGCATGCATCCAATGGAAGCGGATCACTTTGTCTTGTTCCCTTTCAAGCACTTCAGCCTTTTCAATAGAGCCGCCCCAGTTAAATACAAACATGTTGTCTCTGTCATCGACTTTATCGGCAAACCATTCTTGCAGTCCATTGCTTGTCGCCAAAAAATCAAAAAGGATGTTAGGCGAGCACCGAACGGGATATTCAAGGGTAAATAATTGCTTCTTACTCATTATGGCCACTGGTTTATTACAGCTTTGCGGGGTTGCAAAGTGTGCAATAATAGAAAAATTATTCAACCTCTAAAATATTTTTTATCACCCTTATTTTGAAAAGTTGTTGCATATATGCCTAAGTATTAATCTATACGGCTACGTAGTTCTACTGAATTTCATAAAAAAATTTGGAAACGGTGGGTGATGAACCTTACCTTGTGGTAGCTTTGAAGTCAATAGAAAGGACAGCATGTGTGGAAAGTGAAGTGTATTTGACGAACATTTTATTCGATGTTTTAACACCATAACCAAAACATATCAACATGAGCATGCGTCAACTCAAAATTACCCGGTCCATCACCAACCGGGAATCCCAAAGTCTCGAAAAATATTTGCAGGAAATTGGCAGAGTCCCAATGGTATCCACAGAAGAAGAAGTTTTATTGGCTGCCCGTATAAGGCAAGGCGATCAAAAGGCGCTTGACAGGCTTGTAGGTGCCAATCTAAGGTTTGTGGTAAGTGTGGCTAAGCAATACCAAAATCAGGGACTCACTTTAAGTGATTTAATAAATGAAGGAAATCTTGGGCTGATCAAGGCTGCGCAACGTTTTGATGAAACAAAGGGTTTCAAATTCATTTCATATGCAGTTTGGTGGATCAGGCAAAGTATTTTACAGGCACTTGCCGAACAAAGCCGTATTGTAAGATTGCCATTAAATAAAGTTGGGCTCAACAGCCGTATTTCTAAGGCATTTAGTCAGCTTGAACAAGAGTATGAGCGCGACCCCACTTCGCAGGAATTGGCGGATACGCTGGAAATTGATGTGGAAGATATTATCAATACAATGGGTTTTTCTTTCCGTCATGTAAGTATGGATGCCCCTATTTCAGATGGTGAAGAAGGCTCTTTGATTGACCTGATGGAGAATCCCAATGCTGAAAGTGCTAATAAGAACATGGATCACCAGGAGTCGTTAAAAACCGAAATAATCCGAAGTCTTAATACCCTTACCGAAAGGCAAAAGCAGGTTTTATGCTATTTCTTTGGCATTGGGCTCGATAATCCGCTTAGCCTCGAAGATATAGGGCACCATTTCCATCTTACCCGTGAAAGGGTGCGCCAGATAAAGGATAAGGCGATCTCCAAATTGCAAAGTTCAAACCGGTGCAGGCTGCTTAGAACTTATTTGGGCGTATAATCAGCAGGACAAAAGCTTTAGTTTTTTCGGGCAATGTTTCATGCCTTATTTTTGCGAAAATTTAATAGGATGTAACCATGTGTTACATCCTTTTTGTTCCTGCTGTTTAATGAAATAACCTATGTTCCAAAGTTTAAGCGAAAAATTAGAAGGCGCCTTTAAGCAATTGAAAGGCCAAAGCCGGATTAACGAACTGAATATTGCCAATACCGTAAAGGAGATACGCAGAGCATTGGTTGATGCCGATGTAAATTATAAGATTGCCAAGGAATTTACCGATAAAATCAGGGATAAGGCGAATGGGGAAAAGGTATTGAATTCCGTAAGCCCCGGGCAAATGATGGTGAAGATTGTGAAGGATGAACTTGCTGAACTCATGGGCGGTGAAGTAGTTCCTTTCAATATTACCGGCAATCCTGCTGTAATCCTAATTGCCGGCTTACAAGGTAGTGGTAAAACAACTTTTAGCGGTAAACTTGCGAATTACCTGAAAACCCAAAAAGGTAAAAGCCCGCTGTTGGTGGCAGCAGATATTTATCGTCCCGCAGCAATTGAACAACTTAAGGTGCTTGGCGAACAGGTAAAAGTGGATGTGTACAGCGAACCTGATAACAAAGATGCTGTTTCTATTGCCCTTAATGCCATTAAGGAAGCCAAAGCCAAAAACAAGAATATTGTCATTATTGATACCGCCGGCCGCCTTGCCGTGGATGAGGTAATGATGGCCGAAGTGGAAAACATTAAGAAAGCTGTAAATCCTACAGAAATTCTTTTTGTGGTGGATAGTATGACGGGCCAGGATGCAGTGAATACAGCCAAAACCTTTAATGAAAGACTTGATTTCTCAGGCGTAGTACTTACCAAATTGGATGGTGATACCCGGGGTGGTGCTGCACTTTCTATTAAATACACCGTTCAAAAGCCCATCAAGTTTGTTTCGAACGGCGAAAAAATGGATGCGCTCGATGTGTTTTATCCTGAGCGCATGGCCCAGCGTATTTTGGGCATGGGGGATATTACGAGCCTTGTTGAAAGGGCGCAGGCACAGTTTGATGAAGAACAGGCCAAAAAGCTGGAGAAGAAAATCCGCAAAAACCAGTTTGACTTCGAAGACTTTATGCAACAAATCCAGCAGATTAAGAAAATGGGTAACATGAAGGATTTGCTGGGAATGATACCCGGATTGGGCAAACAAGTTAAGGACCTGGATATAAGAGACGATGCTTTTAAAGGTATTGAAGCTATGATACAGAGTATGACGCCTTATGAAAGAGCGAACCCCGATTCGATAAATGCAGGCCGCAAAAAACGTATTGCTGAAGGATCGGGAAGGGGCATGGAAGAGCTGAATGCATTTTTAAAGCAGTTTGAACAGATGAAACAGATGATGAAAATGATGAATAAGATGCCCGCAGGGTTAGGAAAAGGCCTAATGGGAGGCAGATAACTACAAAAAAATCATTAATTGTCAGCATTTTGTAAAATAATCTGCATTTTATTTGGATAAGTGTTGCAACAATGTATTTTTGCAGTTCTCTAAACAATCATTTATTAACCGCATTTAAAATTTCTATTTAAAATGCCAGTAAAAATCCGCCTGCAAAGGCACGGCTCTAAGAAACGTCCCTTCTACTTTATTGTAGTAGCTGATGCCCGTTCACCCCGCGATGGTAAATTCATCCAAAAGTTGGGTACTTATAATCCTTTAACGGTTCCCGCAACCATACAGATTGATCGCCAGAAGGCGCTTGATTGGCTGCATAAGGGTGCCCAACCTACAGATACGGTTCGTCGTATTCTGAGTTTTAAAGGCGTATTGTACCTGAAGCACCTGTTACGTGGTGTTAAGCTTGGTCTTTTCGACGAAGCAACCGCCATGGTTAAGTTCCAAAAGTGGCATGAAGAACATGAAGCTGCTTTGGTACGCAGGGCTGATGAAAATAGGAGGAATGTGCGCGCGCGCAGGCCAATGCCTGTTATTAGAAAGGTAGAAGAAGTTGCTGCCCCTGTTGCTGATAACGACACACCAGAAGCACCTGCTGAATAATATTTTTTGTTTTTCAGTTTTTTTCCCGGCATATCTCTAGGAGAATGCCGGGTTTTTTAGCTTTCGGCCTACCTGGTCGATTTTCAATTTTTTCAATGGATTCTGTTATTTCCATAGGTAAGTTAGTGGCTACATTTGGCATAAAAGGTGAATTAGTGCTGCAACATGGCTTAGGCGATAGAAGCGCCCTTAAAGACCTGAAAGCTTTATGGGTTGAAATGCAGCGTGGAAGCCGGTTGCCCTATTTTTTAGAAAATGCCAAGCCCAAATCCGCCACTGAAACCTGGGTGAAACTCGAAGGCATTTCTACTAAGGAAGAAGCTTCTATGTTACTGCAAAAGCAGGTATGGGTGGATGAAGCAGATTTTAACCGCCTGGTTTCACCCAAAGCCATTATTGCTTTAATCGGTTATACTATTTGGGAAGGGAATAAAGAAATTGGTATAGTAGGTGAAATTATTGAACAGCCTCATCAGGTAATTGCTGCCGTAATGGTGGAAGGAAAGGAAGCGCTGATTCCGCTTAACGAATCAACCCTCATTGGTGTTGACCGAAAAGCAAAACGAATTAAAGTACAGTTGCCCGATGGCTTGCTGGATATTTATCTTTCTTAAATCAGCTTGGTAAATGACGACAGGTAAAAGGCTCATGGCATTGGATTATGGTAAAAAGCGCACAGGTATTGCCGTAACCGATCCATTCCAAATGATTGCTTCCGGGTTAACCACCGTTGATTCACATGGTCTTCGCCCCTGGCTGAAAACCTATTTTGAAAAAGAGCCCGTTGAGAAGGTAATAATTGGGTTACCCTTTGCTTTGGATGGCAGCGATACCGATGGAACCAAACCTGTTAAAGACTTTATAAGACTTTTTAAAAAAGATCATCCAGCCATTCCCATTGAAACTGTAGATGAGCAATTTACAAGTAAGCTTGCGGCACAAACCCTTGTAAGCAGTGGACTTAAGAAAAAGGATCGTCAAAATAAGGCATTGCTCGATGAGGTAGCAGCCACTATAATGCTGCAGGACTACCTGCAATCACGGCAATGATTTTTTAGATAATTTTGCACCAATGATTTTACCAATTGTAGCTTACGGATCGCCCATATTACGCAAACGCGCCCAGGAAATTGACGCCAATCATCCCGACCTTGAAAAACTGCTTGCCGACATGTGGGAAACCATGTATTACAGTAGTGGCGTTGGTCTTGCAGCACCACAGATTAATAAAAGTGTGCGGGTTTTTGTAATGGACTCTTTACAAATTTTCGAGAACCTTGAACCCGAAGAAAAGGATGAATACCCCGGTGATGAGGGAATCAAGCAAGTATTTATCAATCCAAAAATTGTAGCATTTCATGGTGAGGACTGGCCTTACAATGAAGGCTGCCTCAGCATACCCAAAGTTCGCGAAGATGTTCATCGTCCTTATGATGTAACCATGGAATGGGTGGATGAAAATTTTGCGCCCCATAAGCAAACTTTTACCGGGATAACGGCAAGGGTCATTCAACACGAATACGACCACCTTGAAGGTAAATTGTTTATTGATTACCTGAACCCGTTGAAAAGACGACTGCTAAAAGGTAAGCTCCTTGATATTTCAAAAGGAAAAATAAAGATGGACTATCGGTTGATTCACCCGATGAGTTAGTTAATCTTCTACCAAACCCTTTACCTTATGGTACTTTCGCCATTTTTCTATCACTGCAAGCATATCAGCGGGTAAAGGTTGTTCAAAAAGTATGTCTTTTTGTGTATCAGGGTGCTTAAAGCCCAATACCTGTGCATGCAAGGCCTGCCGGTTGCAAAGCGCAAAACAATTATCTACAAATTGCTTGTACTTGGTATAAACGGTCCCTTTTAAAATGCGGTCACCACCATAATGGTCATCAGCAAATAAGGTATGTCCGATATGCTTCATGTGTACGCGTATCTGGTGCGTGCGCCCCGTTTCCAATACACATTCCACCAGGGTTACATAATGAAACCGCTCTAATACTTTGTAGTGGGTTACGGCATGTTTACCATGTTCCCCATCCGGAAAAGCTTCAAATTGCTTGCGGTAGCGTGGGTTGCGGCCTACATGTGCGACAATGGTGCCTTCGTCCTGTTCCACATCGCCCCACACGAGCGCTATATATTTTCTTTGAATGGTATGGTTGAAAAATTGCTTGGCAAGATGGTTCAACGCCTTTTGGTTTTTAGCCATCAGCAGCAATCCGCTTGTATTTTTATCTATCCGGTGCACCAAACCAAACCGCGGCAAGGCAAACTCCGTTATTTCAGGGTTTTGTTGCATTAAATGATGTGCAACGCCATTTATTAATGTGCCCGAATAATTACCACTGCCCGGATGTACCACTATGCCTGGCGGTTTATTGATGACAATTACCGAATCATCCTCATACACGTAATCAATGTCCATGGGTTCGGGAACAATATCTGTATGTTCGGGATGATCTTCACTCAGGAAAATAATTTCGTCGGATGGTTTTATTTTATAATTGGTTTTTATAGTGTTACCGTTTACGGTAACCAATCCTGCATCAATAGCCTGCTGAATTTTATTACGTGTAGCGCCTTCCATGCGCGCCATCAAAAACTTATCGATCCTGATTGGCTCCTGACCCTTGTCAACCTTAATCGTAAGTCGTTCGTAAAGTTCATCGGCAACCTGATTTTCAGGATCATCTCCCGGTAATGCTGCTTCCCTTTCAGGGTTAAATGCTTCCATGTTTTATTTTTCGCGAAGCGCAAAGAAACACATTAATGCCCTAATGCCATGAAATGATGGCCTGGGTGGTTTTTTGGGTGTTGTTTTTCCATCCCGAACCTTCGCGGAACCACTTTTCAATTTGTTGGGTTTCTGTCGTTGAAAACTTGCCTTGCAAAACAATTTCGCCAATGCTGCCATTTGGATTAATGGTGATGGTAGCGGTACCCGGCGGCAGTGAGTTGGTAGCCAAATCCCTTTTTATATTATCTGTAAAAGTCGCCCATCCTTCCACAGGGTGCGCATTCAGTGTATCAACCGGTACAATTTCGAAAGGTATTTTCTTAGTCATAGCATTTTTGGCAGAAATGGTTTCTGCTGCCATTGACATGTTCGTGGAATCTATATTTTGGGTGGCTTGCGGTGCTACTAAAGCCCTTGTTGTACGTTGGGTTTGGGCATCGGATTTTTTGTTTTTTGCTTTTACAAGATCATTATAAGATTCAGCTTCCGTTTGAAGAGATGGGCTAATGAGAGAGGGTTTAGGTGCACGTTCAGATTTTTTTGCAACATCCTGCTGACTGTTCGCCGCAGGTTTTTCCGGAGTTGCCATTTCATTTTGGGTAGATGGCTGTGTTTCAGCTTTTACTAAATCAGGCGTGTTAACTGCATCATTCTCACCTGAAGCTTCAGTTGTTTTAGTAATTGAATCTTGTTGATAAGATGGTATTGGTATTATTGCTTGGTCAGGCTGTGTTGTATTGAGAATCCACCAACCACCACCCAATACCATCGAAGCGGCTGCAGCATAACCAATCCATTTAACAATGGGTTTAATTGAAAATACCGCCGCCTGTTTTTTTTCATTTGTTTTAATAACAGGTGCACCAATGCTACTTAGTATGGCTTCATCACTCATGGTTTCACGGATCATCCGGTATCCTTCAATGGATTCCGCAAGAAAATCATCGTCAAGCAATGCCCGTTCCAGCAAATGAGTTTGCGTCCTGTCCATTTTTCCGGACAGGTACTGCAATATTTCTGCAGCACCATAGGGTGTATCGTTATTATGCCTGTTCATCCTTGCCTTCCATACAAATTTTTAAATTTCTGCGCCCGTTCTGAATATTGCTGCGAATTTGGTTCCATTCTATGCCCGTAATTTCTGCAATTTCATTGTAGGTTTTTTGTTCCATGTAAAACAATGCCACGGTTTGTTTTTGTTCTTTTTTCAATTTATCGAGGCATTCTTCCAATGAATTAAGTTTCATTTCGCGGTCTGCCACATTATCCGGATGCCAGTTTACATCCGATTGCACAAAATCTTCGGGAAAACTACCTACCGGCATTTTCTTTTCGCGCCGTAGCCGCATAAGGCAATGGTTACGGGTAAGCGTATGCAGCCATGCTTTTGGCTGCTGCACATCATACTTCAGTAATTTTTCTACCAATTCTATATAAATATCATTACAGGCATCGCTTGCTGCATCAGAATCTTTCAGGTATTGGTAGCAAACCCCAAACATAAGACCATGATAACGGGTATGCAATTCGGCCACCAAATCCTGGTTAGCGGAACTGCGATAGAGCTCAATTAGCTCCTTGTCATTAAGTGTTTCGTATGGTGTAGCTTTTTTCAACCTTGCAATATTAAACATGCCTATCTTTTTACCAACTTATTTTTTATATATATCCCTATTATTCCACATTTACACCCGATTGGTGGCAGATGAGTGCTTTTTCCTAAATTGCCCGCTTATTCCAAAAATTGTATGTCGCAAACCAACACTGATTTTAAAGCATCACTGGGACTTACCGATGCAACGCTTATTGTAGTAGGTTCCATGATAGGCTCTGGTATTTTTATTGTAAGTGCTGATATTACCCGGAATGTGGGAAGTGCCGGATGGCTGATTCTTGTGTGGGTAATTACCGGAATTATGACGCTTACCGCTGCCGTTAGTTATGGTGAACTTAGTGGAATGTTTCCCAAGGCGGGCGGACAGTATGTGTACCTGAAAGAAGCCTACAATCCTTTTGTGGCTTTCTTATATGGCTGGAGTTTGTTATCCGTTATTCAAACCGGTACCATTGCAGCCGTTGGCGTTGCCTTCAGTAAATTTACGGCCTATCTTATTCCCTGGTTTAGTGAAGATCATATTCTCTTAAACTTTGGATTTTTAAAAATATCCGCAGCACAATTGCTGGCAATTGTAATGATTGTTTTATTAACATGGAATAATAGCCGAGGTATTCAGGGTGGAAAACTGATACAACGTGTTTTCACTTTTGCAAAACTGGCAAGCTTATTTGGGCTTATTGTTTTTGGCCTTTGGGCGTTGGATAAAAATGTATGGGATGCCAACTGGACCAACGCATGGGATGCAGGCAAAATGGTTGCCAATGAAGCAACGCCGGGTAAGTGGGATGTGGTACCACATGCTGCCATTGGCGCTTTAATGGGTGCTATTGCAGCAGCTATGGTAGGTAGTATTTTTAGCAGTGATGCATGGAATAATGTAACTTTTATTGCGGGTGAAATAAAAAATCCGGGTCGTAATATTGGTCTTAGTCTTTTCCTGGGAACGCTGATTGTAACGGTTATTTATGTTGCGGCAAATGTTATGTATACAGGTGTACTTCCTTTGTCTGAAATTGCCGGTGCTGAAAAGGATAGGGTAGCGGTTGCTGCTTCGCAAAATATATTCGGATCTGCCGGTACATGGATTGTTGCGGTAATGATTATGATCTCCACTTTTGGGTGTAACAACGGATTAATACTTTCCGGTGCACGGGTTTATTACACCATGGCAAAAGATGGTTTGTTTTTCAAAAAAGCTGGACAACTTAATGAAAACAGTGTACCGGGTTGGGCCTTGTGGGCACAATGTATTATTGCCTGCCTGCTTTGCCTAAGCGGTAAATATGGTGATCTGCTCGATATGATTTCATTTGTAGTGGTACTATTTTATATGCTCACCATCTGGGGTATTTTTATACTGCGTAAAAAGCAACCCGATACGCCAAGGCCTTATAAAGCATTTGGCTATCCTTTTCTTCCGGTTATGTATATTGTAATGGGTATGGCGTTTTGCATTCTCCTGCTCATTTACAAACCGGCATATACATGGCCTGGGTTTATTATAGTAGGTATTGGAGTGCCGCTATTTTATATTGCAGAAAAAGCGCGTACAAAAAATGGTTAATGCCCAACGGGTATGACTTGACATTGTATGCACCATAAATAACTGATTATGTTTGAACAATTATTTGCAACCTTTAAAAATTATCATATTGCCGTTGTAGGCGATGTAATGCTGGATACCTATTGGTGGGGCAGTACTGATCGTATTTCGCCCGAAGCGCCTGTACCGATAGTGGCGCTAAAGGATAAAGAATCAAGGATTGGCGGTGCGGGCAATGTGGCGCTTAACCTGGCAGGCCTGGGTGCGCGGGTTAGTATGCATACGGTAACCGGTGCCGATGAAGACGGATTGCTGCTCGAATTGATGATGAAAGATAAGGGTATTGAAACCGAAGGGGTATGGAAAAGCCCTGACCGGATGACTACGAATAAAATAAGGATCATAAGCCGTAGCCAGCAGGTGTTGCGATTAGATAAAGAAATTACACATGACCTTGAAGCAGATGAATCAGACAGATTTATTGCTAAAACAAAAGATTATTTTTTAGCCCATAAGCCGGATGTAGTCATTTTTGAAGATTACAACAAGGGCGTACTTACAGAAGCGGTTATACAGGATTTGATTGCATTTTGCAGGGAGAAAAATATTGTAACCGCGGTTGATCCAAAGCGAATAAACTTTTTTGCCTACAAGGGTGTTACCATTTTTAAACCCAACTGGAAGGAAGCGCGTGAAGCCCTTAATTTTATGGATGGAAAGGTGAGTCTTGCCAACCTTAAAACCATTCATAATTTGCTGGAGCAGCAATTGCATCATGAAATTTCATTTATTACGTTAAGTGAAGCAGGTGTATTTTATCAGCAAGGAAAGGAAGCAGTAATTCTCCCGGCCTTTATCCGGAATATTTCGGATGTAAGCGGAGCAGGTGATACCGTTATTGCGGTTGCCGCGCTTGTGTATGCTGCTACTAAAGATGCAAGGTTAATGGCATTGGTAGCCAACCTTGCAGGCGGGCTTGTTTGCGAAGAAATAGGCACCGTTGCTATAGATGCAAACAGATTGCTGAATGAATGCATTCATTTATTGACCGATGAAGAAGGATTGAGCGGGCAAGGTGATGGATGATGCCATTGCAAATTGGATATTTCAAATTGCATATTTTTTTGACTTTCAATTTGCATTCTTAATTTAAAATATTATGAATTTTTCTATAGCGATTCATGGAGGTGCGGGTACCATTGTTCCAGAAGACATGACCCCTGAATTGGAACAAGCTTACAGGATTGTTTTACAGGATGCGGTGGATGCGGGATTCGCCATCCTGGAAAAAGGTGGCGATGCCGGAGATGCCGTTATAGCTGCAACCATAGTAATGGAAGATAATGCACTTTTTAATGCAGGACGGGGTTCGGTTTTTACCAATACCGGCGGCCACGAAATGGATGCTGCTATTATGCTTGGAGCTAATTTAGATGCCGGTGCAGTAGCAGGTGTTAGCAATGTAAAAAATCCGATTCAATTGGCTGCGGAAGTAATGTTGCATAGCGACCATGTTTTTTTATCGGGCCGTGGCGCGGAAGATTTTTCTTTACGCAGGGGATTGATTCCTATGGCACCCGATTATTTTTTCTCACCCTTTAGGCAGGCACAATGGAAGGCAGTACGCGATACCGAAACTTATGCACTCGATCATAATGTACATGCGGTAAGCCAATTAATGAAAGATAAAAAATTTGGTACCGTGGGCGCCGTGGCTTGCGACGAACAGGGTAACCTTGCTGCAGCCACAAGTACAGGCGGTATGACCAATAAAAAATATAACCGTATTGGCGATACACCCATTATTGGTGCAGGATGCTATGCCAATAATAAAACCTGCGCTATCAGCAGCACAGGGCACGGCGAATTATTTATTCGTGCAGTGGCTGCTTATGACGTGAGTTGCCTGATGGAATACAAAGGGCTAAGCCTACAGCAAGCTATGGAAGTGGTGGTATTGGAAAAATTAGTTGCTATTGGTGGTGAAGGTGGCATGATTGGTGTGGATGGATCCGGACTAACAGCTATGGTTTTTAATAGTGCAGGTATGTATCGTGCGGTTCGAAATCGGCATGGCTTAAATGAAGTGCGTATTTACCGTTAGTAGTGCTATGCGGGGACTCAAGGACAGCAAACAGTATTTAGCAGTTATTTTCGTGCAATGCTCAAGATAAACATCTGGTCAAAACCTTTATAGACGCCTTTATTACTAAAAGACAGATTCAGCAACTGGCTTCATAAGCACCAAAAAAAATGATTACTTTTAATTCACCTTAGAGAATTTTAAATACTTTCTCAATTGAGTTAAAAATATAATTAAACCCATTATTCCCAAAAGTATAGTAGAGAATTGATTCAAAATAGCTGATTCGTCAGGTCTAAGAATTAAAGACGAACCTGGAAAATATTTCATTGGTATCATTTCACCTACATGATGCTTCACACAAAAATCTCCCCTTGTAGCCTTTTCAAACAACATTCCCTGGTAACTATAGGTAACAAAATATCTAACCTTAGCACCAATGCATGATGCTGGCAAACTTTCTATTCTCATTAAGACAACTTCCCCTTCTCTTTCAACTTTAATAGAATCGTAATTAGAAATAAATAGTCCTATTGACCCTAAGAAAAAGACAGCACCTGCAATTATTAGAAATTTCATAAAACAAACTTTAGAGTCTAAGAGGTCGAATAAATTGATTTGTATTATCCTTAGGTGCCATATCAAGCTTAGGTGGTTGAACTAATCTTTGACTACTATTTGGTGGTTTGCCTTTGCCACCAAGTAGAGCATTGCCTGTTGCTTGCATTCCATTAGAAAGAGTGCCTTCTGCTGCTTGTTGAGCTCCTGTATTTGCCGCCTTTTGGTTTGTTACTTTATTATCTAACTTTTGAACTGTTGCTGCTCTCCCTGAACTTTTTGGGTCGCCACCAGCAATTCTTTGAGCACGATCAAGTTGATTTTCTGTCGTTTTGATTGTGGCTGTTGAGTGTACAGTTACGTTCTCCGTTAGCTTCCCAGCCACCTTATTGGTTACAACATCAGTAACAGTTTGATTTAACGAAACTGAACCACCATCATTATATTGCTGCAAGGCGGATTCGCCTGCATCAATTGCTATTTTTCCGGATTGAACCAACACTTTCGCAGCTGTTGTTTTTGGTACGAATGCAGAAAATCCACCTGATAATGCCCCTGCTCCTGCTGAAATTACGATTGCATTACGGTCAATCCTAGTTAATGATTCTCCAACCGACCTTCCTTGAGCTAAATTAACAGCTACTTGTGTTCCATACTCAACAGCTGCACCAATAAAGGCTCCCCAGCACCATGGACATTTTCCATCAGGGTCATTAAATGTAGATGGGTTATTTCCGCTAAAATGATAGGGGGTTAGCGCATCCTGGCCAGCCTCTTCTGTTAAGGGATCTATCTGTATAAATCTTCCAATTTGCTGATCATATGTTCTTGCATTAAAATCATAAACATCTAAACCACTGCCATCACTAAACTCCCTAGCTTGGATTTCATTTCCATTATAGCCTTTTTTATTCCCACAACCACAATCAAGGCCTTTCCCTGCGGCCTTGCTACTTATACCTGCCATTGTTAACCCGAACGGATAATAATGTGGAGGCTACTCAAAGAACTTTGTGAAGGGCTAAATTAGGAGTATTATTTTATTTGAAGATTATCCAATTCTAAGGTTGCTAGGAGTTTGGGAGCCGTTGGTCGAAAAGACACAAAGGCGGCGGGAATGTGGGAAACTTGGTTAAGGCGCCATACCAACAACGGCTAAAAAGTTAATTGCTTTTAACTCCTGACACAGTTTATTTTACAGTCTCAGGCCTTGTTGTTTATCTCATTTTATTTTTAACTTTTTTATTTTACTCCGCCATTTGGGTTTCTCTTATAGTTTACGTCATACATTTCAATGGCAGCTTTTACATAAAACAACATTTCATCAGGCTTTAGATTATTTCTTTCTGCATATTCTATAATTGACTTCAAAACAGTATCTATTTCTTTTAAACCAAAAATTTTAAAGCTATCATTCTCCTTTATCAAAATATGATGTTCAGAATGGCTTTGAAAAACGCCAATACTATAAACACCTATTTTATTATAACCTAAAACTTTTTGTTCCTTTAACTCTGTTGCATATACAGCTTTAAGACTTCCATTTACCTCATCGCTCTTTAAAACTTTTTGCTTTATAAAAAAAGATGTGATTTCTGCTTTAATGCTATTAATTAATGTATCGCTATCTACTTTTTGAGCATGAGAAACAATTAAAAAAGTTGATGCAATTACAACTATAAAAAATTTCAACCTCATAATTATTGCTTTTTCTTTTTGTTTTCATTCGTTTGGTCAATTATAGTATTTGATATTTGAGTAGGAACTTTTTCTACATCCTTCCCTCCTGAATTAATATCAGCTATTACATTTGATTTGGTTGTATGTTCTATTTCATGACCAACCGCAGCTCCGATAATTTCAATAAAAGAAAAACCTTTAACCGATTTTCCATAAAGCCCATACTCCTCACCTTTTGCATCACCAGCTACCATTTCATCTACCTGACCCATGTAAACTGTAATAACAGATTTTTTTATTTCAACATCAACCACTTTTCCAGTCTCATTGTCAATGTAGGTATCAACTGTGCCGTTATTAGTTGAAGCAACTGCAGCATCTTCTTTCCCATCTTTACCTACATGTTTACCACCAACTGTAACAATATGAGTTGGTTGTTCGGAGTTCACTAACTTACTAAACTGCTCTCTGCCTTTTTCAGTTTTTTGTAACTCGTTGCCAATTTTCTTATCATTGTTTGAAGCATGTTCGGTATATTCTCCTTTACCACCATTTGCTTTAGGATCATATACCAACTGTCCATCTTTATTTCTCCAATCATCTGCTTTCATTCCATCAGGGTCAATAAAACGTAATGGATTATCAAAAGCATAATTATACGGCGACCACCTCCTCATTTGATCCGCCAACGGATCCACCACATGCCACCTCCCAATCTGCGCATCATACATCCTCGCCCCGTAATCCATCCATTCGAGCCCACTGCCATCAGTAAACTCCTGCCGCTGTTCTTCCTTACCGTTGTATTTAAACTTATTCTCCAGCTTCCCTGCCGCCTTACTACTTATCCCCGCCATTGTTAACCCGAACGGATAATAATGTGTGGCTTCTCAAAGAACTATTTGTAGGGCTAAATTAGGGGATGTCGTTTATTTATTCGTAGAAAGATTTCGACTTCGCAGTGGTTTTGGAGCCGTTGGTGAAAAACAC
>JBGSLS010000020.1:0-22034 GCA_041740575.1 Chitinophagaceae bacterium
TTACTCAATTTATTCAACAACGCATTTCAAGCAGTAGCGGAGAAACAAAAAACTTCTGGCGCAAATTATCTTCCAGAAGTAAAGGTTTCTACGAAGCTCATCTTCCCCCCTTTGGGGGGATTGAGGGGGGCTGAAATCTCCGTAAAGGACAACGGCCCCGGCATCCCCGATTCCATCAAAGACAAAATCTTCCAGCCCTTCTTTACCACCAAACCTACGGGGCAGGGAACAGGGCTAGGCTTGTCATTAAGCTACGATATAATTAAGGCGCATGGGGGTGAAATAACCGTAAAAAGCCAGCCTAAAGGCGCTAATTTGACACCCGGAACCGAATTTATTATTACATTGCCTATCCCTTAGGGGTATACAAATCATAAAAATTTAATATTAATCACCCAAAAATGTAAAACATGAAGTTTTTGATTGTAGATGATGAGAAAGATGTTGAATTACTTTTCAGGCAAAAATTTAGAAAAGAACTGAAAAGTGGTAAAATTACTTTTGAATTTGCCTTTTCCGGAAACGAAGCGCTTGAATATTTAAGGAGTAAGCAACCTCCTGAAGTAATGTATATTTTCTCGGATATTAATATGCCGGGTATGACCGGACTTGATCTGCTGGACCAGGTTAGGCGTGAGTTTCCCAGCATTCAGGTAAGTATGATTTCTGCTTATGGCGATACTGAGAATTATGATAGAGCCATCAATTCAGGAGCCAAAGGGTTTTTCGTTAAGCCCATTGATTTTGAATCATTGAAGAATGAATTAGATAAGATTGTGGGATATTAAATTGGATAATCCTTTCGCTATTAAACAAAACCCACACTTGCATTTTACTATTTATTTTTTTACTATTTGCCTTGCCAACCATGCTATTATATGCAAGTAGGCAGGCATTTGTTCAAATATTCGTTATCGTTTTTTTTTAACTCCTGAAATATGAAAACACCACTAACTTTTGCTTCGCGGGAACCCATTGATATTTCTCTAAACGTTTTGGAGGGTACATTGCCTGCCGATATCTATGGCCATGTATATCTTAATTCGCCCGCCGGCACCGTTAATAGCCCAACGCCAATACCCGAATACCTGCCCGATGGAAAAAAGAATTCGGAATACGGCGAAATGATATTTAACGGTGATGGAATGGTTTTTCGTTTCGATCTTAATGTGCCGGGTACCATAAGGGCAAAGTCTGCCATGATGCAACCGCCTTGTTATTTTGCAGATATTGCCACCAAATATGGTACCGATTATTATAAGCAAGGCCTGTTTTTTAAAGGTATGGGAATGGCACGTACTTCCTTTAAAATGGGATCGCGCAACCAATTGAATACGGCGTTAAGTGCTTTTAAATTTCCGGGCGATACACATACAAGAATTACGGCCAATTTTGATGCAGGCAGGCCTTATGAACTGAATCCGGAGACCATGGCCGTAAAAACCCCGATTGGTGCAAACAAGGAATGGTTGGGTGAGTTTCCGGGTTCCATGGAGTACGCATTCCCGTTGTTTCAGGCAACCGCACATCCCTCGTTTGATCCTGTATCGCAGGAGTTTTTTACCATTAATTTTCTTAAAAGCCTGGGCGACCTTTTGTTTAGCAATAAAAGAGTACTGAAAGACCTTGCAGGTGAAAAAGATTTGGTAACGCAACATGTGCAGGCCTTGCATGCACAATTGAAAGGCAGGGAAATGAAAAGTGCCTGGTTTTTTAAAGTGCTCGCCAAATTATTTGAATTTCTGCAACTGGTAAAGGGGAAAAAAGATATTCCTGCGTTTGATGTGGACACTATCTTGAAGGACCTTAAAGAAAAGGCCCGGGGATTTTTGGGCATGTCGAATGCGGTATGGTTATTTCGCTGGACCGGTAACGGGCCGCTTGACCGCTGGAGAGTAGTGGATGAGGATGGCGATGACCTTGTTATACAGCAAACGATGCACCAAACCAACTACTCGAAAGATTATATTGTGTTGGTGGATTCTTCGCTAAAATTTGCAGTGGATATTATGTTTAGTGTACCTTTTCCCAACGCACCATGGCTTGACGAACTCATCCGCTGGATTACCGCTAAAACATTATTACCCGAAACGCCATTGTACATTATCCGTCGTGCCGATTTGCAGCCCGGTGGCGGAAAAGTTACAGCGCGCAAAATTGTGGTGCCGCTTGAAACCGTTCATTACTCTATAAATTATGATAACCCCGGCAACCTTGTTACCATTCATACTGCCCATAACACGGCAAGCTGTGCGGCTGAATGGATAAGGCCTTATGATACAATGGCGATTTCCACGCGGATGCCGGTTTATAAAAATACAGTTGGCTTAATGACATCGGGCGAAATGGATATTGGCCGTATCGGAAAATTTGTAATTAATGGCGAAACCGGTGAAGTAGTAGATGAGCAGATTATTTATAACAAAGGATTTGAAGGGGATGAGGTTAACCATGTAACTGCACACACATGGGCAGTGGGTTTAAATACCTATCGTGATATTGTTTCGGGCGACACACCCGTTCCCGTAATTCGTTACAACTATTGGCAATCCTATGGCCTCGATCCGCGGATGCTTACACATTTCATTTGGAAGCTATACTACAATTACCGTAACCGGATTATTCCTGCTGAAAAGTTGCTGGATTATACCCGGCAACAAGTGCCGTTTTGTTTGTTTCGGCAGGATACAGAAACCATGCGGATAGATGAAGATTATTGGGTTTTTCAAATGAATGAAAACTTTCGTTCACTTCAATTTATTCCGCGTTACCGGCCCAATGGAATACCCGATGGTATTGACCCGCAAATGGATGGCTACATTTTTTGTACCATGGTAAATGGCGGCATTGATGTAATGACGGCTCCGGATGCATACAGCCGCGAAATATGGATTTTTGATGCGGCGGCACTTAAAAATGGCCCTGTATGTAAATTAAGCCATCCCGATTTGCAATATGCGTTTACCATACACAGTATATGGATACCTGATTGTGTAAATACCCAATCTAACTATAACATAAATGTGAAGGAAGATTTTAATTGGGTGATACAACAATTCCCGGATGCTGCAAAAAAGGCAACGATGCAGGCTTTTATGGATAAAAATGTATATCCGCATTTTGAATAATCATCTGTTGCTGCACGGGTACCATGTAAATGGTTTTTGATAATTAAAGAAAATGCTAATGGATTATTCAATAGGTACCTTGGTTACATCGAAAAGTATTTCACTATCGGATGCATGGGAAATTTCGAATGGCATACTTGACTGGCTCGAAAAGCAGCATGCAGTAAAGCAAGTGCCCCATCCATTTTTTACCGCCTTATTTGGGTATCATTCCGCTGAAAAAAAAAAAGTTATTTTTCCCGGCGAAAATATTCAATTACTAAAGAGCGATTTGCCCCCTGCGTATATAGCGCCGGAAGAAACAGGCCGCATTGCACAATCGCCCGATTACAAGGCCGATTTTTACAGGATCGGTATCGTTTGGTACGAATTATTTTCAGGTAAAACGCCCTTTTACCATGAAGATCGTTTCAGGGTTATATGGCAACATCTTGCCGATTCGCCGCCGCTGCTGCAGGTGCAGGGTTTGCACGAAAGCGCAGTTAAGATTATTGAAAAGTTATTATCGAAAAGGCCCGATCAAAGATATTTTTCCATAGCTGGATTACGCCATGATTGGGCCTTGGCTTACCATCAATTTAATCATCCCGATGATGTTCAGGAAACTTTTAACCCTGGTGCTTTTGATTTTCCCGACACTTTTTCTATACCATCCGAATTCAAGGTGCGCGATGCAGAACTTGGGCAAGCGGAAGCTTTTGCCAATAAAGTATCGCAAAGCAATGATAAAGGTATGTTATGGATAGAAGGGCATCCCTTTTCAGGAAAATCTACTTTTATTGACCAATGCGCGGTACGCTTTTCAGCCAAAGGATTTTTGCTTTTTCGCAGTACTTGTTTACAAGCCGATATCGTTCCCTACCAACCCATTAAAACGGCATTTGATCATTTTGCAAAGGGGCTTCTGAATTCATATAGTAATAATATATACAATTTAAAAAATCGTTTAGAAGATGCATTGGGCGATAACCTGTCTGTACTTACTGCTTTTGCGCCGGCATGGAAAGAAATATTAGGCATACAGCCTTCCGCCGGTGTGTTGGAAGGTTTGGAAACGCAAAATCGCTTATCTTTTGTTTTGGCAAAAACATTATCGGTAACTGCCACTACCGAGCATCCCATTGTTTTTATACTCGATGATATACATTTTATGGCACAGCAAACATTGCGTTTGCTGAATGCCATATTTGCGGAACCCGATTTGAAAGGCATCATCCTGTTGGTATCTGCCAACGAACATGGAACGGAAAGCAAGTCTGCCGAAGTACGCAAAGAAATACTGGAAGCAGGCACCTATCATTTTGTTGAAAATATTGCATTGGGTCCTTTGCAGGTTGATGCAATCCGGATGATGCTTGAAAGTGCACGGATTGACCCGGCCGTAACCCATGAATTTGCACAGATTATTGAGCGTAAATCCGGCGGTATTCCTTTATTCATCAGGCATTTACTCGATCAGGCGGTTCAAAGTGCGTTCATAAAACCCGGCTCCCAAAAACAATGGTGGCAGGTTGATATCAAAGGCTTTTCAACCCTTAGTATTGCGGAAAATATTCAGGGATATCAGCAGGGAAAGTTAGATCAATTAAATCTGCAATCGCTGGCATGGTTACAGGTGGCGGCTATGGTAGGCGTACATTTTGATGTACAAAGTATTGGCGCTGTTTTGGAAAATATATCAGAAGATGCCGCGGCTGAAATTGCCTTGCATTTGCAAAGAATGGAAATCATTGTTCCCAATTTATTTGATGACGATTTCCGGTTTTCAAATCCTGCTTTGCATGCAGCCGTAATAGATACTATTGAGCCGCATAGAATGGTAACCATAGTAGAAAAAATTGTGACCTATAAAATGAGTGATGAAACGTTTTTTCAATCCGATAATGGGTTGTTTAAACTACTCGGATATATACTTCAGTTACCCAACAATGCCATTGCTAATTACCATCATTTGCTCAAAGATGGCGCAGAAAGAGCAAAGCGCCTTGGAGCTTTTGATGAAGCAGCAAGGTATTATAAAGCTATACTCGGTTCTGCAAAAACGGTAGATGAGCATGAGCTATTCGAGCTAAGTACGCAGCGGTTGGAGATGCTCATTAGCGATCTTCAGTTTGCGGCTTATAATAAAAATATAGATGAACTTAAGCAGCAATTTACCATTGATGAAACAAGGCAATGCAAACTTGATTTAATTGAGTGCAATGCGCTGTTGACACAACAAAAAATGCCCGAAGCGGTAGCCTATGCAAAGCAAAGTTTACAACGGATGGGTATCTCCATTTCGCTTGAACCTTCTTTGCCACGCATCATTTTTGCAATGATTAAATCGCAGCAGGGAATGAAGGGGCGTTCGGTTGCTGAATTGGAGAAACTGCCTTTAACAAATGATCCGCGTACCAAATATATTCTTCAACTTTTACAGGATACGAGTTCTGCTTTCTTTTTAGCTGCTCCAAAGGCATTGCCGGAAGTACTTGCATTGCAAATAAATATGGCATTAAAGAAGGGTATATCGGAGACCATGGGCGTAGTATTTGCTGCCTATGGTTTTAATCTTTCTGCATTTGGCGGGCAGTTTGGCAAGGCAGAAGAAATGATGACGCTTGCGAGAAATCTTGACCAAAGATTTGGCAACGTTAAGGGAACCATCGTTGTACGTTTCCTGCATGCGGCACTTACGAGGCATTGGCACTTTGCATTAAGAGAAAATGCAACCTTACTGCGCGAGAATTACAGGCTTGGTCGCGAGACGGGATTATTACAAATGGCCTTCTTTTCTTTGGCAACCGGCGATTTATTTGAATTGTATAGTGGCGTGCCCCTTTCGAAGTTAGTTCATCAAATGGAGAGCGATATAAAAGCTTGCGCCGATAAGAAGCAGCATGCCATGGTTGAATTTTTAATGATGGGGCTTCAGTTTTGTGCAGATCTGCGTGGCAAGCAAATGCCGAAGGCTTTCATGGAAGGAGAAATTTTTTCTGCCTTAACGAAAAGAAAATTATTTTCAGATGCAAACTTGCAAACCAATATTGCTATTTTAAATGGACTGGAAAGTATTCAATACCTGATTTGGCGAAAGCATGATGGCGCTGCGCATCGGCTTGCGGATATGATGAAACTTTTATCTGCTGTAGGCTTAAGTTCTGTGAGTTTACTTTTCGGAATTATTCAATCAACTATTAGTGCCTATAAATGCGTGGAGTCACCTGTTAGCGTAGTGCGTGCTGCCCGTAAGAAGATGAAATTTTGGGCTAAGCAGGCGCCGGTTAATTTTAGTGGATGGTACCATTTATTAGAAGCAGTTGTAAGCCGGAGAAAGGGTAATATGCAAGCCGCACTTTTTCATATTGAGCAATCTATTGTGTGGGCAGCTAAACAGGAAGTGCTGTACCTTGAAGCACTTGCTTTGGAAGAAAAAGCTGACATGCAAATGCAATGGGATGCCGGTGAAAAATTACCCCTTGCCATGGTGGAAGCCCATCGGTGTTATTATCGTTGGGGGGCTTTTGCCAAATGCGCGCAACTCGAAGCGCAGTATCCCAATATCCGCTATTTATCCCTTCAGTCTAAATCATCCGCAAGCGAAGTGGACCTTGCAAGCCTGTTACGTGCATCCAACAGTATTGCAAGCGAAATAAGATGGGAGCATTTGCTGGAAAAGCTCACCACTATTTTAGTGGAAAATGCAGGTGCACAAAACGCTGCAATTATTATTCCACAATCGGATGGCCTGAATGAAGTAGCACGTAAAACAGGGCAGTCGCCGGTAACCTTTCAGCAAGTTTCGGTAATGCCCCATACACATCCGCTTTCCCTGTTCATATCCGCCCGGCGGATGCAAAAGCCTGCGTTGGTTGATCATCCTGTTAACGATCCACGGTGGGCAATGGATCCGTACATTATGGAACAAAAGCCGTTATCTGTTTTATGTATTCCGGTGGTAAAAAATCAGGACTTATCCGCCATCATTTACCTCGAGAATAACTTAACCGCCGGCGCTTTTACCCAACAGGGGCTCGAATTGTTGAAATTACTGTCAGGACAAATTGCTATTTCCATTGAAAATGCGCAATTGTATGTGGATATGGAGAATAGGGTAACAGAACGCACCAGGCAGTTGCATGAAAAAAATATCGAAGTAGAGAATCAAAAGAACAAATTATTAGAAACGCTTACAGAATTGCAGACTACACAAAATCAACTGATACAATCGGAGAAAATGGCATCATTGGGTGAGCTTACGGCCGGTATTGCACATGAAATACAGAATCCCTTGAATTTTGTTACCAACTTTAGCGATGTAAGCAAAGAATTGCTGATGGAGATGAAGGAAGAGTTGGAGCAGGAAAATATAACTGATGCATTAGAGTTGGCAGATATGGTAATTGGGAATTTGGAAAAGGTAAATTTTCACGGAAATCGTGCCGATGCAATTGTAAAAGGAATGCTGCAACACAGTCGTATGAGTAGCGGTGTAAAAGAGCCTACCGATATCAATGAACTTTGCAATGAATATTTACGATTAGCCTATCATGGCTTAAAGGCAAAGAGCGTCGCTTTCCATGCAGGTATGCAAACGGATTTTGATGAAACCATCGGCAATATCAAAATCATGCCACAGGATATAGGAAGGGTGGTTTTGAACCTGATCAATAATGCTTTTTATGCTGTGGATGAAAGGCAAAGGGCTGAAAGCACAAAGCTTAATGCGCAAGGCAAGCCCTACGAAGCAACTATATGGGTAAGTACAAAAAAGGTTGGCGATAAAGTTTTTATTGCAGTAAAAGACAACGGCAATGGTATTCCGCAAAATATATTGGATAAAATATTTCAACCCTTCTTTACCACCAAACCAACTGGCGAAGGAACAGGCCTCGGTTTGAGTTTGAGTTATGATATTGTAAAAGTGCATGGTGGGGAGTTGAAAGTGGAGACGAAGGAAGGTGAAGGAAGTACGTTTATTATTCAAATACCTTTTATTTAAAAAAAATCCCAAACGCTTGCTTTTACACAACGTTTGGGAATAATAAAATGTAAATAAACCTTTACATTTATTACGTCCGTCGATCATTACCACCTGAAAAAGAGCTGGAAACATCTTCATCTGAAGCATTGCCGATTACCTGTCCCGGACCATCATTTGAACTCATTTCATTCAGGTTTTCACTAACATCCGAAGATTCAATAGGAGGCATGTCATTGTCGGCGTCATCTGCCCCGGGAACGCCGGGGTCAGCACTTCCTTCAAAGGCCCCTGCAGAAAATAAATTCCAGGCGTTGCCAATGGGTGAATAGGTGAATTTTACATTAAAGGACATAAAAAAAAATTTAGTAGATGATAAAGATAAATTTTTATATTTAATTTTCAAATGATATTAGCGATTATATTAAGGCCATCAATTTTAGTAGTACCAGCAGGAAGTAATTATACTTTCAGGCAATTTTTTCGCTCTTATGTGCGTAAAAGGGGTTGTTTCCTGGCTTTATTTGGTTTTTTTTATTTGTTTTTTCCGGTAGGTATGTGTGTAGCGCAATCCCTCGATAGCCTGATGGTTACACTGAAACAAATGGAAAAAAAGCCTGGATTTGAGAAGGATACATTCTACCTGAATACTGCCAATGAATTAGGATACTATCTTGCAGAAACCAACCCTGATAGTGCATTTTTATTTCTTGATAGACAATTGGAATGGTGCCGTAAAGCTAAATTCAGCAAAGGTGAGGCGGAAGCATTGAAAATTTATGGAAATGCCTTTCAGGCCAAAGGTGATTTTAAGGGGTCTCTCGATTATTATAACAGGGCCCTTACCATTGCAAAAACAGCCAATGAAGAAAAAATTATCCCCGGTATTTTAAATAATATTGGGCTGGTTCATTTTAACCTGGGTAATTATTCCGAAGCATTAAATACCTATTTTGTAGCTATTAAAGGTGCTGAAAAAGTAAACAACAATTTTGTAAAGGCTGCAGTGCTGAATAATATTGCTTATGTATATCTTGAACTTGAAAATTTGGATGATGCGGAAGCCTACTACCTAAAAGTATTGGAAATAGATAGCATGAGCGGTGATGTTAGGAGAATGATTCAGTCATTAACTAATATTGGCGATGTGAGATTGCAGCAAAACAGACCTTTGGATGCGCTTTTATCTTTGCGAAAGGCTTATAATATGGCAATTGGCCTTGAAAGTCCTGACTTGGTTGAAATGGCATCGCGTACGCTTGCTTCCATTTATGTTGCACTCGATAGTTCGGATAGGGCTGAAAGCTTTTTCCGCGAATCTATTTCAATTTCTAAGCAGCATAATTATGGGGTTCCTTTAGTGAAATCAATGATTGGCCTTTCGGAATTGCTGTATGAAAACGGAAATTACAAAGAAGCGCTTGGGTTTGCAATTGATGCGAAAGAACAAGCTGAAAAAATGCATCAAACCATTTTGATGCGTAATGCTCATAATGTGTTGTCAAAAATTTATGAGGCCGAAGGTAATACGCCCGCTGCCCTGAAAAGTTATAAACTTTTTAAACAGTATAATGACAGCATTAACGATTTGCGAAGTAAGAAAGTGGCGGCAACTTTAGAAGCCGAGTATGCATTTTCAAAGAAAACATTGGAATTTGAAAAAGCAAGTCAGCGGCAACGATGGATTATTTTTTCGGCATTTGCAGGACTTTTTACTTTTTTGGTCATCCTTTTTATTATTGCCCGCAATAAGCGTAAACTGAACAAGGCATACCATACGCTTCAGGAAAAATCAGTTGAAATTGAAAATAAAAATGAAACCTTAGAGCAAACCCTAAATCAATTACAATCGGCACAACTCCAACTTATCCAGGCCGAAAAAATGGCATCATTGGGAGAACTTACCGCAGGTATTGCGCATGAAATTCAGAACCCATTAAATTTTATCATTAATTTTTCGGAATTAAACAGTGAAATGGTGGATGAAATTCGCACTGAACTGGAAAATGGAAATGAAAAGGAAATAAATTATCTTTTAGGATATATAAAGGATAACGAACAAAAAATAGGACAGCATGGAAAGCGTGCAGATGCCATTGTAAAAGGCATGCTTGCACATAGCCGTTCGCAGCCGGGTGAAAAAAGGATAACGGATATTAACAGACTGGCAAAAGAATATTTACGGTTAACCTATCAGGGTTTAAAAACAAAGTTTAATGATTTTGAATCGGAGTATCATTTTGAGCCTGCAGTAGATTTGCCTAGTATTGAAATATTGCCGCAGGAAATGGGTCGTGCATTTTTTAACCTGATGCAAAATGCTTTTTATGCAGTGTATGAAAGAAAAAATGCAGGCGATCCAAATTACAAGCCATTCGTAGATGTAATGGTGAAATTAGAAGATGATCACATAAAAGTAGTGGTTCGTGATAATGGTATAGGTATTCCGGAAAGCATCCGTAATAAAATTTTCCAACCCTTCTTTACCACCAAACCAACAGGGCAGGGAACGGGGCTCGGCTTGTCGCTGAGTTATGATATTGTAAAGGCGCATGGCGGAGAAATTAAATTACACTCCGAAGAGCATAAGGGTTCGGAGTTTATTATTATTTTACCGGTTAAATAGCAATCATTTCATTGTAAAATTGCTTTTCCAAAGAAATTTTTACACCTTTAAGCTTACCACAAAATTTCGCCTTTATCCCCAATTAATAACCACACGAATAAAAATCCAGGATATGCAAAAAAACACCTGCACGCTCATCGTTTTGTTTTTAGCACTCGCTATTTTTTCTTTTTCGCAAGCGCCGAAATTTAAGTTGGTACTGGATGAAAAGGAAACCAGTATTGGCCCCATTTTTTCACTTACGCAAGATTTGCAAGGATATATTTGGTTTGGATCGGGTGGAAAAGGGTTGCACCGTTACGATGGAAAAAAGCTAACGGCTTTTCGCCATGATCCTGAGAATCCTAATTCGCCGGCTCCGGGATTGCCACCTTCCATTTGCGTGGATTCTGCGGGAATGATTTGGGTGGCTTATGCCGAATACGGAATCGACAGGTTGAATCCTTCTACCAATACTTTTACCCATTTTCGCCATAATCCGCGCGATACGAATAGTCTGGGTAATGATTCTATTTTTTCGATGATGGTGGATCGAAAGGGGAATTTATGGATAGGCACCTATCGCGGATTAGATAGATATGATGAAGCCAGCGGGAAATTTATTCATTATGATTTGGGGAACGGCTACAAAGAAAAGAATAAGAAGGATGTTTTTATTTTTTCCATGTATGAAGATACTAAGGGTGCAATTTGGTTAGGATGGGGTAATCCATTTGTAGGGGAAAAAACTGATCCGGGAGGATTATCCCGCTTTGACAAGGCTACCGGAAAATTTACGCATTACCACTATAATCCTGCCGATCCCAATAGTCTTGAAAATAATAATGTTACCGCAATTTTTGAAGATAGTAGGGGTAATTTTTGGGTGGGAACAAAGGGGGATGGTTTACATACGTTGAACAGAAATACAGGTAAGTTTACCCATTTTTATAATGACCCTGATAACCCACAAGCATTAAGCAGGCCACCCAGTAATAAAGGTAATTCTAATGATTTTATAAGTTTTATTACCGAAGATATTTTAGGTAAAATATGGATTGGAACTTCTGTTGGCGGGCTTAATTATTATGATCCTGAATCCAAAAAGGTAACGCATTACGGGCTGAATACGGAGAATAATGTACCGACTTTGTTGCAGGATACACTTACCGGATTTACAGCAAACGGTGCCATAAGG
The DNA here is from genome assembly GCA_041740575.1 of Chitinophagaceae bacterium. GTDB lineage: Bacteria > Bacteroidota > Bacteroidia > Chitinophagales > Chitinophagaceae > Phnomibacter. The sequence goes on from JBGSLS010000020.1 coordinate 11,895, forward strand.
GTTTTGCATACAAGAGATGGTATCCTTTGGTTTACTGGTTTTCCTGCGGGGTTATATAATCTGCAATTCAACAATGTGTCGCTTCCATTTCAAAGTGTAATAAAGGGCAGCACTACCAATTCTTTTTTTCTGGAACCTGATGGCGTGAACTTGTGGATTGGAACAGATTCCGGTTTGCTAAAGAAGAACCTTGTGACAAGGCAGGAGAAAACCTGGATACATGATGCAAAAAGAGCAAATAGTATTTCAAGCAATGAAATAGTAGCCATACGTAATGATGATGATGGTAACTTATGGGTGGCTACCCATTATGGTGGGCTCAATAAGTTTAATAAAAAAACGGAACGCTTTACCCACTACCGGTATGATAGTTTGGATAAAGCAAGTTTGGTTTTTGATGAAATACATTATTTATTTTTTGATCATGAAAAAAAGCTTTGGATTGGTACCCATAATGGATTGGCCGAAATGGATACTAAAACGGAAAAATTTACCAATTATAAATATGATAAAGAAGATTCTGCATCACTTTCGGGGGGAATTATAAACTGTATTGCTGAAGATAGCAGGTATGATATATGGACTGCCGGTAATGGCGTTAGCGCTTGGGATAGGAAAACACGGAAGTTTCGTAAATACATGGAAGGTGAAAATATGACCACGCTATGTATCGATAAAAATGGTTTATTATGGGCCGGTGGTGATTATGGGTTGTTTTACTATGAACCCCAAAAGGATGTTTTTGTAAAGTTTGCATATCCGGGCTTTCCGGAGGGACTTGAGAATATTAAGGGAATGATTGAGGATGACAAAGGATATTTATGGCTGCGAACCAATAATGCCTTGGTACGAATAAATGAAAAGCACGACGATATTAAATTATTTAAGTCATCGAGTGGTGTATTGCCAATTTTATCAGGTTGGATGGACCCTTTTAAAACTAAGGATGGCTGCATTTTTCTGGAAGATAATAGGGGCTTCTTTTTATTAAATCCAAAGGAGGTTGTTGAGAATATTTCAAGTATGATGCTTGAATTTACAAGCTTTACCATTGGCGACAAAATAGTTGAATCGGGACAAAATGAATTACTGAAAGAGCCAATTTGGAAAACGACCCTTATTACTTTGCCTTTTGATAACAACACTTTTTCCATTGAATTTAATGCCATTGATTACCAAACTTCAGGTGAAATTAAATACTTGTTTATGCTGGAGAATTATGAAAAGGTTTGGCACGAAATAGGCTCCGATCATAAAGCAAGCTTTTTCAATATTCCGGATGGAAAATACATCCTTCGGGTAAAGGCCATTAATGCGGAAGGTGCTATGGCCGAAAGAAGTATCAACATTGTAATAACCCCGCCATGGTGGCGCACGTGGTGGGCATATAGCCTGTATGCCATTATGCTTATCCTGGCCGGCTGGGGAATTTATTTGTTTCAAAAGCAATATATTATAAAGAAGGAAAGAGAAAGAACGCAGCAAAAGGAACTTGCGCAGGCTAAGGAAATAGAGAAAGCCTATACCGAATTAAAAGCTACGCAGGCACAACTGGTACAATCAGAAAAAATGGCAAGCCTTGGTGAACTTACTGCGGGCATTGCACATGAGATACAAAACCCGTTAAACTTCGTGAATAATTTTAGTGAAGTAAGTAGTGAGTTAATTAGTGAATTGGTTGAAGAAGTGGATAAGGGAAATACAGAAGAAGTAAAGTCTATTGCAAAGGATGTTCAACTTAATCTTGAAAAAATAAACCACCATGGTAAGCGTGCAGATGCCATTGTAAAAGGCATGTTGCAACATACAAGAACGAGTAGTGGACAAAAGGAATCAATTGATATCAATGAGCTGTGCGATGAATATCTGCGATTAGCATACCATGGGTTAAGGGCAAAGGATAAAGAATTTAATGCGACTTTACAAACAGATTTTGATACTTCCATTGGCCATATCAACATTATTCCCCAGGATATGGGACGCGTGCTGTTGAATTTAATCAACAATGCTTTTTATGCAGTGGATGAAAAGAAAAAGCAAGTCAGAGATGGGTACGAACCAGCGGTTACGGTTAGTACAAAAAAGAATAATGGGCAAGTAGCGGTATCAGTAAAAGATAATGGCAATGGCATTCCTCAAAAAGTACTGGACAAAATATTTCAACCCTTCTTTACCACCAAACCCACCGGGCAGGGTACGGGGCTCGGGTTGTCGCTAAGCTACGATATAGTAAAAGCCCATGGGGGAGAACTGAAGGTGGAGACAAAAGAAGGAGAAGGGAGTACGTTTATTCTTCAATTACCTGTTGTCTGAATCACGGATGAAGGGGACTAAAAGATTACACGGATGAAAGATATAATGAACGAAAAGAAAAAATCAGTGCAATCCAACCATCCGTGTAAATCCGTGATGCAGACAATTTATGATATTGCAAAAGCACATGGGGGAGAGTTGTAGGTGGAGACAAAGGAAGCCCGCCCTCCAGCCGACGGCGGGACGGTCGGACGGGGAGGAGGTTCAGATTTTATTGTTGAATTACCAATCGTGTAAATTTCCAAAACATGGAACAAAGAAAACCGTCATTCAGAGGCTATTGGGGTGGATTACTCCATAGGCACCCGAGGGCTCACCAAACAGTAAGATTCATAGTTGCCTTTCCCCGGCCCAGATCCAAAGACTCTCAGAGCGGTGAAGTTCGATGGTTATGGAGGTCCTCATCACAGCACACTTTCATCACAACCCTATTCCTAATAGTTTCAACCTATTTCACGTTCGCCCAGAATAACCATACAATTACATCCTTGACGTATAATAATCACGTCAGGGATAGCCTTCTTGCAGAATTGGTTACTGTGCCATATGACACCGGTCGGGTATGGACGCTATACGAGTTGGCAGGGATCTATCGATTCAATCAACCAGACTCTGGTATTTATTATGGAATAAAAGCCTGGGAGTTGGCCCGAAAGATCAATCATCCGGCAGGTGAAGTAGCGGCCATGAGGTTCATAGCTATCTCTCATATTGCCCTGGGGCTTTACGGCAGAGCGCTGCAGTGGGACCTTGAAGGCATTAAACTGACAGATCAATACGGATTATTAGATGAAAAAATCATTTTTTTCGATCACCTGGGGACAATGTACCTTGAATTGGACGATTACCCCTTAGCCATAGAATACTTCAAAGCCTCCGCATTATTATCTGATTCAGCAAAAAACCATTCGTTTTATGTCAGTGGGCTGTACATGGCAGGAGAAGCATTTTTAAGAAGTGGAGAACTTGATTCTGCGAAATATTATGTTGAAAAGGCCTATGATTATATGTCAGATCACGAAGTACACGCCTTTACATTCTCAGATCTACATTCCGGTTTGGGGCGAGTTTATCATGCTGAGGGTAAAAATGAATTGGCGCTGATTCATTTTCGCAAATCATATGAATTTAAGCATATAAATAAACGAAACGAATTGCGTTCTGCAATTGATCTTGCGGATTTCTATTACAAAGAAGCCGAATTGGATTCTAGTAAATGGTATGCACAGATAGCACTTAAACTTGCGCTGGAAGGTCATTTTTATACGCATATCGTCCAGGCCAGCAATTTACTATCAGATATATACAGGGAAGCAAATTCTAATGAATCGCTTAGGTTTAAGACCATGGCAATGGCCTACCAGGATAGCCTGCTTAGACTTGGGCGAACTACTGCTTTCAAGAATCTCATTGATTTTGATGAACAGGAGCGCCAACTGGAGTTAGCTGCTGCCGAAGAAGATTTTCAAAGCCAGCTAAGGACTAACGCCTTCCTGGTAAGTTCCTTCACCCTGATCGTGATTGCCATTCTGCTTTATCGAAACAACCGCATACAAAAGAAGGCCAAGCGCAAAACTGAAATTGCATATGAGCGGCTACAAAACACCCAGGCCCAACTCATTCAATCTGAAAAAATGGCTTCACTCGGCGAACTCACAGCGGGTATCGCGCATGAGATACAAAACCCACTGAATTTTGTCAATAATTTCTCTGAGGTAAACCGGGAATTGATTACCGAGCTTAAAGAAGAAATTGAAAAAGGTGATTTGGAAGAAGTAAAGTTAATTGCAACGAATATAGCGGCAAACGAAGAAAAAATTAACCACCATGGCAAACGTGCTGACGCCATTGTAAAAGGCATGCTGGAACATAGCCGGGCCAATAAAGGCGAAAAAGCGCCGACAGACTTGAATGCGCTTGCTGATGAATTTGTCCGGCTTTCTTACCACGGACTTCGGGCAAAAGATAAAAATTTCAATACGAGTTATAAGTTGGAACTTGATCCAGCGCTACCCAAGGTAAATGTAGTGGCTTCGGATTTCGGTAGGGTCATCTTAAACCTGGTGAATAATGCTTTTTATGCCACAGATGAAAAATCAAAATCAGGCGGAGAAGGATATAAGCCGGAGATAATGGTTAACAGCAAAAAAACGGTAAATGGAATTGAACTCTCTGTAAAGGACAATGGAAATGGTATACCTGATCACATCAAAGAAAAAATATTCCAACCCTTTTTTACCACCAAACCCACCGGGCAGGGAACAGGTTTAGGTTTAAGTTTGAGCTACGATATTGTGAAAGCCCATGGAGGGGAACTGAGCGTAGAGACGGGAGAGGGCAAAGGGACAACTTTCATCATTCAATTACCCATTTATTAATTGCTAATATGACAACAGAAAAAAAACAACTACTGGATCGTACCTTACAAAAAATGATGGATGCAGGATTGGGTGGCGAGAATTTAGACCTGCTGGATGAAATTGTAGCAAAAGATGTTGTTGGATTAGGTACGGCTATCGACGAAAAAATATTTGGCGTAAAGGAACTGCAGGACTTGCTGATCAGGCAGAAGGAACAAAGTGCCGGTATGGAAATGCATTGGAAGATTAACACCCTTGATGTGCATATTTCTGCGGATGAAAATACGGCCATTTATACCAATGATCTGAATTTATACATTACTGCGGATGCCAAAACTATTGAAATGTATATGCGGTTCTCCGTGGTGCTTGAATATGAACAGGATAAATGGTTGGTGGTACATTGGCATGGATCGAAGCCGGAGCATGTGGAGAGTGAAAAAGATACATGGGGTATAGAGACATGGAAAGAAAGGGCAGAAGAGCTGGAAATGCAGGTAGCAGCAAGAACGGCAGAGCTTGTAGATAAAAACAAGGAGCTGGCCATCGAGGCGGCACTTGAAAAAGTGCGTGCAGTAGCTATGGGTATGAAAATACCCGATGATATGCTCGATGTTTGCCGTGAAATAACTGAACAGCTTACGAATTTTGATATTATCGGTATCCGTAATGTACAAACAGCCATCATCAATGAAAATATTGGACAGTATGTATGCTATCAGTTTTTTCCAACCTATGATAAGGTTAGCATTGAAGATACACAATACCATAAAAGTCCTGTGGAGTATGCAATGGTGCAGCAAATGCTTGCATCGCGTGACGGGCATTTTATCGGAAGCCTGACGGGTGAAGCCCTTGCTGATTTCAGGGTACACCGAAAAAATGAAAACCAATTTCCTGATCCGCTTTTAGATGAATCTTCCGAAGTCAGTTATTGCTTTTTATCCATTGGGGAGGGTGGACTAGGGTTGTCGCTTTACCAACCAATGGATGATTCTGTTCTTTCATTGTTTAAGCGTTTTCATCAGGTTTTTTCGTTGGCTTATCAGCGTTTTCGTGATATTCAGCAAGCAGAAGCACAGGCAAGAGAAGCGCAGATAGAAGCAGCATTGGAGAGAGTGCGTTCACGATCGTTGGCCATGCACAAAAGTGAAGAATTAGAAGAAGTGATTTTAGTGGTATCCGAACAATTGCAGCAGCTCCAATTCAAATTTCATAGTGTGAGTTTTGGTTTTGATACGGAACAACTTGGACTCAATTTTTGGTTGGCCTCCCCACAATTGTCAAAATCCATTTTAATAAAAGTTCCCTATATAGATAGTCCGTCATTTAACCGGCCCGTGCAAACGCGCAAAAATGGAGGCGATTTTTATACCGATATTCTTAGCCGCGAAGAAAACCTTCAGTTTATGCAGCATATTTTTGATTACTCTGACTTGAGTCAAATTCCTGCTGAAAGAAAAAGTTTTTTACTCAGTACGCCTGGGTTTGCCCGGTCAATATCTTTAATGAAAAATACCATTCTTACTGTTGGTAATTATTTCCCCACGCCCTATAGTCAAGAGCAGAATGCTATTTTAAAAAGATTTGGAAATGTCTTTGAGCAAGCCTATGTGCGCTTCCTCGATCTGCAAAAGGCCGAAGCACAGGTAAGGGAAGCGCAGATTGAGGCTGCATTGGAAAGGGTGAGAAGCAGAAGCATGGCTATGCATAAAAGCGAGGAACTTCCTGAAGTCATTCAACTTGTATTCGAGCAGCTAAAGCTATTGAACTTCAATATCGACTCAGCTCAGTTTGACGTGAACTTCCGGGAGAGTGATGACCTTAACATGTGGACTGCAATTCCCGGGCAGCCCTATCCAACCCGACAGCATATTCCATACTTCGATAATGCCGTGGTCAATTCCGTTAAAAATGCAAAGGAAGCTGGACTCACCCTTTCTGCCCACAACTTCACTTTTGAAGAAAAGAACGAATTCTTCAACCATTTTTTCAAGCACACCAGCGTGCCGCAAGAGAGAAGAGAATTCATCCTTTCGTTACCTGGCTGGGCCAGATCTGTAGTATATTTAGATAGCATTTATCTGGGGATTCAAAATTATTCAGGTATCCCCTATTCAGAAGCGGAGCATACCATACTCGGTCGCTTTGCCAAAGTTTTCGAACAGACTTACACCCGTTTTCTTGACTTGCAAAAAGCCGAAGCACAGGCAAGAGAAGCCGAAATTCAACTCGCGCTGGAAAGAGTTCGGGCCAGAACCATGGCCATGCACAGCAGTGATGAGCTATCTGAAACTGCGGCTGTTCTTTTTGAACAATTACAGATACTCGGAACTACACCGGAAAGGATAAATCTGGGCATATTTAAAGAAGAATCAGGCACCATTGAATGGTGGATCACCACCCAGGAAGGCCACCAAATAAGCAATAACTTTTTCACGAAGTTTGACGATCACTTTGTTTTTTCTAACATGCTGAGCGCATGGAAAGCGAAGGAAGAATCAAATGTGATAATCCTTTCCGGAGATGCTGTTACCGATTGGGTACGATACATTACCCAGCAATTAGGAATGCCCGTTAATCCGGATTTGACAAAGGAAAAGAGATTCTTCAGCTCCGCATTTTTTTCTCAGGGGTTGATTGCAACAACGACATCTGAACCGCTGTCAACAGGTGCCATTCACCTATTGGAAAGATTTGCTGATGTATTCGACCAAACTTATACCCGCTTCCTCGATCTCCAAAAAGCAGAAGCGCAGGCCAGGGAATCACAGATTGAAGTAGCTTTAGAAAAGCTTAGATCTGCTTCTATCGCAATGCATAAAAGTGAAGAGTTAATCCAGGTCGTTCGGGTACTCGATAAGGCAATATTAGGATTGGGGATTGAAACAAGCGGCACCCAAATAATCACTGATTTTTCTAATCCTGAAAAAGGGTTAAACGACTGGTATGCAAGGGAAGGGCAGGATTACCTGGAAAAATTTCATATTCCGTATATTGAACATTCTGTTACAAAGAACTTGTATGATGCCTTGGCAAAAGGGGTCGATTTTTATTCAGATAGGTATTCTAAAGATGAAAAAATCAAGTATTTCAAGATGTTGTTCGAATACTCCGATTTTAGAACAACACCTAAAGAAAGAAAGGATTATATATTTAATTTACCCGAATGGGTCAGGGCCGTTGTGCTTTCTAAAAATTCCATGTTGATTTTTCAACGATTCGATCTCAAGGAATATTCTAAGGAAGAAGAAGAAATCTTCAAGCGATTCGGAAAGGTTTTTGAGCAGGCTTATACCCGATTTCTTGATTTGCAAAAAGCAGAAGCACAGGCGCTGGATGCCATTAAGCGGGCATCGGTAGACCGTGTACGGGCTGAAATTGCTACTATGCGCACCACAAGCGACCTGGAGAGGATACAACCTTTGATATGGAATGAATTGAAGATACTCGGAGTGCCGTTTATCCGCTGTGGGGTATTCATTATGGATGAAGCAAAGCAGGATGTGCAGGTTTTTCTTTCTACACCCGATGGAAGATCCATTGCCGCATTCCACTTGCCTTATCAGTCCACCGAACAATCGATGCAGATCGTTGCGCATTGGCAGCAGAAAAAATTATTCAAAGACCATATGGATGAAGCGGCCTTTGCCGAATACACTAAGAATCTTGTGCAGCAAGGTGCAGTAGCAAGCGATGAAAAATATGTGACAGAAAACCGTCCTACTGACTTATACCTTCACTTCCTTCCATTTTTACAGGGCATGTTGTATGTAGGAAATATTGCATCATTGAAGGATGATGAATTGCAACTCGTACAAAACCTCACAGATGCTTTTTCTACAGCTTATGCACGGTATGAAGACTTTAATAAACTGGAAGCGGCCAAAGGAGCGGTAGAATCTGCAATGAGTGAACTCAAAGCAACGCAAAGCCAACTCGTACAGCAGGAAAAACTGGCAAGCCTCGGGCAGCTTACCGCAGGCATTGCCCACGAGATCAGGAACCCGCTGAATTTCGTCAACAACTTTTCGGAAGTAAGCCTCGAATTGATTGATGAATCGTTGGAAGAAATGAACAGGGAACCGGAAATAAGGGACGAAACGATTGTAAACGAAAACCTTGCGCATATCAAATCGAATATAAAAAAAGTACTCGATCACGGCACCCGTGCCAATAGCATTGTGAACGCCATGCTCATGCACAGCCGGCAAGGTACAGGCAAGCCTGAACCAACCATGCTGAATGATTTTATCCATGAGTACAGCAACCTCGCGTATCATGGTATGCGTGCCGGCAATCATCCGCTTGATGTAACAATCATTTTTGATCTCGATGAAAATGTAAAAGAGGTTCCCCTTATTGCAGAGGATTTTTCGCGCGTGGTACTCAATATTTGCAATAATGCTTTTGATGCCATGCGGGAGAAAACGAAGTACGAAGTACGAAGTACGAAATACGAGGTTGGGGAGGGTGGTACTGAAAACTTTCTCCCAAAATTATCCATTCAAACAAGACTTGAAGGCGGGAACGTACTTATTCAATTTGAAGACAACGGCCCCGGCATCCCCGATGCTATTAAAGACAAAATTTTACAGCCATTTTTTACGACCAAGAAGGGGACGGAAGGCACGGGACTTGGGTTGAGCATATCGCATGATATTGTGAAGGCGCATGGAGGTGTACTGCAAGTGGACACAAAGGAAGGAAAGGGAACAATATTTATAATTAAATTACCAGCTTACATAATACAATGAGCAAACAAAAATCTTTTCTAAAATTACTTATCCCCTTTCTATTGTGTATTAGTCTTGTGCCCTTGTATGCACAACAAAGTCCTGTTGATTCTATTGTTCAATTACTAAACAATAGCAAAGCCGGGAAAGGAATTGACTCTGCAAAGTTTAACGATGCTGCAAATATGATCGAAAAAGCCATCTTAAATGATGAGTCGATTGCAACGCTTGAAAAGACAGGTAATCTTTTTATACATGGAAACGATGAGTTTTGGAGTTACAGAATTAAATATAGCATACTGAACAGTTTAATAGCAACCGATAAAAGTAAAGCTATAGCCTACGGTAAGTATCAGTTAGCCCAACTGGAAAAAAGTAAAACGCCCCATGCTACGTTGATTAGTGGTGGTTTTATAAGACAATTGAGGTTGCCTTACCGTAATTCCAATACGCTGAACGAGGGGTTTCAGTATTTTAATGAAAGCCTGAAAAAGTATAAACTCAAAAACGATTCAGCCGGTCTTGTAAATTGTTACTATGTGCTGGCAGGCTTTTACAGAACAATTGGCTTGCTTGATCAGGCAATTTATCATATGAAATCCACACGACCGGGCGGACACCCGAGCACGCATGAATATGGGAAATTCCATTTCTTTGGGTATCGAACCCAAAAAAATGGATATGGAAACACACGAAATTAAATTTCACCAAACGGTAAGTGTGGGCTGTGG
>JBGSLS010000021.1:0-72110 GCA_041740575.1 Chitinophagaceae bacterium
TGAGTATTGACTTTATTTCTGCTGCTGACCTTCTATGGATGGATGGCTTATTATTTAGTTCCATGTATAAAATTTAAATAAGCCAAAAATACAATCACTACCAGGGTACTAACAATACGCGCTATCTCGGGTGTTTACTGATTAACTTTCAAATAAGAGAAAATGGAAACAAATTAATTGATATAGTTCTTCCAAATGGAAAAACTATTAAGACTGATTTCTATCAATTAATTATATGGAATACTGATAATTTTTGCTTAGGAAAAAAGTTAAGTTCAGAGTTTTTATATCTAATAACAAATGAAGGGGAAATATTGGAAACAGAAATAATCAAACGTTTTTCCAATGGTTTTTTTGCGACTCATAAATATTATGATTTCGTTGAACATTTTAAGGACCATGATAACTATTACCAAGGATATTGTAGTAAAATTCTTAATGAAAATTTAGAACAAGTATATCATTTTGAAGGCATTCCAAAATATAGCGATTATATTGACGGTAGGTTGCTTGCTGATGATACCACAATAATTGATGACAAAGGAAATAAAATTTATTCGGGAACAAAAGATTTGATTAGCATAGTCTGGCAACAATTAAAGGAAACAATTTTTACTGAAGAAGAAAGGATTAGCAAAGCAGCGTCTGGAATAGTTCTAGATTGGTGGATAAGGGATTTTACAAACTATGATTACTATGCTGAAACAATTGATATTTTAATTACAAAAAGCAGCAATTTAGAGGAGCTTTTTTTACTACTAAAATATTTAAAACGATACTGTTTAATAACAGAAGAATTGAAATTCGAGAAAGAGAATATTTTTTATCACTTCGATTTGTATATCACTTTGAAATTCTTTATTCAGAACTTTAAAATATTGGATAAAATTGACTATTGGGATAGATATAATGAGCCTCTAGTCCAATAGGATACTTATAAAGTGTTTTTCAATCTTTTTACAAAATCCCATTCTTTATGTGACGAAAGAGAAGTTAATATAACATCTTTACTTTCAAATAAAATTAAAAAATTTGGAATTCATTTTTCTTCAAAGAATTGGAATGAAATATTAGAAAGCTTTAATCTAAGACACAAAATCATTAAAGAAAAATATGGGTCAACTACAATAGGGAAGGCGGGATTTGAAAACCGACAAGATTTTTCAATCAAAGAATTCTTTGAATTTTTATCACAATAGTTCTGGGTTTGGAAAGAATGATAGTTGGAATGACTTTATGATCACGATTCGGTCAATAAGTAGAACATATGGTTTTCAAAAATTGTAGAAAGGTATTTACATTAACACTAATTCAGATTTACTCTATTAATTTGCGCATTGGAATGGCGAACGCACAACATTGGTATTGCTACAAGTGTGGCTGGACGTTGTAACCTTCGGCTGCAGTTCGCTATCAGCAGTGGTTTCGGCGGACGGAATTCTTTTGGGATTTAGTTGTTAACTTGTACTTTTAAATCTTTATTGAGCAGCGGTTCCAGGACAAGCAATGAATTCCACACCTGCAGTAATACCTGTTCGTTAATCATTAAACTCTACATCCTTCCCATTCCCAATATACATCGTTGGCTTTCCTCCTAAATCAGAAACCCTGCCGGTAACCGCTATTCGTTTACCTTTTAAAAATGCAACTGGGTCATAACCGAAATTTTCCAGGTCTTCCTTGTTTTACGAACACAGTAAAAAGACCATTAACACCTGACCAGTCTAAACTTCGGCACCGTTACCGACAATGAATCGGTGAGACACTTCCAGAAATATACTGCCGGTATTTACTTTAATCTGTATCCGAAAAAGAATGGATCCATTACCCTTTACATTAACCAGGATATTAAGCTGCCCCACATCCAGATGATCCATCAGCTTCAGAATATTTATTACGAGCTTACAGGCGATGTGCTGAAACGGCAACCGCCTTCCATTATTTACAATCCGGAAGTAGCCAAAGCAATTGCACCGGTTTTTTGGGAAAAGAGAGCGGGACCGGGGAAATACAGGTCGAAAAAGGATTGATGTTATTTAACCCTTTAAAAAAATTAGGGGAAAGTTTGAATTATTTAGAAATCATTATTACCTTTATAACCGTTTAAGGGTTTAGGGTTTTGACGGCCTTCGGTTTCTACCAAAGGCCGATTTTTTTTGGCTCAATTGGAGCAAAAAAAATACCCCGTCATTGCTGACGGGGCACTTCAAACATTTCCAATCTAATGCTCCTTATTGTCCGCTTACCTGAACCAATGCAAGGGCATTGTAAGCACCGTTTTTAAGCGAGTACATCTGCGTGTTTACCTGTTGGTAAAATTCAATCCCCAATACCAGGAACAACGGCTTGGTGCTGTTGGCTGTTACCGAGTTGCTGAGTGTGAGTGCTGTGGTAGTGGCCGCATCCCAAGGCAGGATAGCACTATCGTTTGCATCCACCGTAAAGGTTTCATTTTCAAAATCCACTTCTGCACCGGCAGAAATAATTTTGAAATGGGTGCTGCCCGATGGGGCTGCCACCATATTGATGGGAACGAAAGCCGGAATAGTTACTTCCAGTGTTCCCGTGCTGCGGTCTATGCTGCCCGTGAAAGGAGCATAAAGGGTGGTGCCCAGTTTCCCCTTAATATTAAATTCAAAGCCCTGCAACATATCCACTTCGCCATCAATCACATTACGCTGCCCGCGGTCGTTGGTGGCATCAGCCTGAACCACCTTTACGAAGTCGGCAGTAAGGCGGCTTACCATCCTTGAGTCCGCAGTGTTTTGCAATAACGAACGGAAAGCCGTGCGGAGCATTTTACCAGCCTTACCGGCCCGGCCAAATTCAGCACCATTTTCACGGGTACGTGCAAATGCAGGATCATTTGCAATGCGGCTTGCTTCCACGCCACCCTTCTCGCGTGCCAAGTAACCATCCTGCGATTTGTAGAAAGTAATGCCACCTAAAGTGCCATCCAGTTTAACTATACCTTTTTGTCTTGCCATCTGATAAAATTTTTAGATTTGAGAATAAAAAAACATTCTGAACCCAAAACTAAAATGGCTTATAGCCCGCACCAAATGTGGTGTTCCGCCGTTTGTCACCTTTTCCGATATTTCCAAAATTTACCTGTTTTGCATACTATAAACATTAGTATTTTTGTACTGTAATGCTTATTAAAGGCATATTTAAAGTATAGATAAAGTATCACCAATGCAAAGACTTTGTATCTACCCCAAGGACATTCAGGTAGTTACCGGTAAAAGCGAACGGTACGGAAGAACCCTTATCAGAAAGATTAAAGATCATCTGAAAAAGGAATCACATCAGGCCGTGTCCATTCAAGAATTTTCCGAGTACCTGGGTTTGTGTCCCAAAGCTGTTCTTCAGCAAATCCGATAGGCATACTTTCCCAAAGGTGCCCAAAAAGCACCGGCATCCCTAAAATGTAGAATCTGTTTTCCGTTGGTTGTTTTGGGTTTTCCTTTCTTACTATTATTCAAGGTCACATTTGGGGTCACATAAATAAAAAAGCGTCACGATTTTACTCGTAACGCTTTGATTATCAAGCTCCCCCTGCTGGACTTGAACCAGCGACCCTCTGATTAACAGTCAGATGCTCTAACCAACTGAGCTAAGGAGGATTGTAATAGAACGGCTTTTACAAAGCCATATTCCCCGTTTGGGGTTGCAAAAATAAGGGGAACAGTATTTGCACCCAATATTTTTTTTTAAAAACTTTTTGGGTCCTGCTATCCTGCGGTTCGTTCAATTTGAGCGCCCAAAGCCAGCAACCTGCCATCAATGTTTTGGTAGCCCCTGTCAATCTGTTCAATATTTTGGATAATACTTTTCCCCTTTGCACTCAGGGCGGCTATCAGCAAGGCTACGCCTGCCCTGATATCGGGGCTGCTCATGGTGATACCCCGAAGCGGCTGTTGGCGGGCAAGCCCCACTACGGCCGCCCGGTGGGGGTCACAGAGAATAATCTGCGCGCCCATGTCAATTAGCTTGTCGGTAAAAAACAGGCGGCTTTCAAACATTTTCTGATGAATAAGAACCGTGCCCCTTGCCTGGGTTGCCACCACCAACATAATGCTCAACAGGTCGGGGGTAAGTCCCGGCCATGGATGATCATAGATAGTAAGTACGCCGCCATCCATAAAGGTTTGAATTTCATAAAGATCCTGTTCGGGCACCACAATATCATCGCCTACCACATCAAATGCAATACCCAACTGCCGGAATTTTTCGGGAATAATACCCAAATGCTTAATACCGCAACCTTTAATAGTGATAGCGCTTTGGCACATAGCTGCCAACCCAATGAAGGAACCTACCTCTATCATATCCGGCAAAATGGTATGCGTTGTGCCACCTAACTTTTCCACTCCATCAATTAAAAGCAGGTTGCTTCCAATGCCGGATATTTTCCCACCCATACGATTAATCATGTTGCATAGCTGCTGCAAATAGGGTTCGCAGGCCGAATTGTACAAGGTGGTAGTGCCGGGGGTTAAAGCTGCTGCCATTACGAGGTTGGCCGTTCCGGTTACCGATGGTTCGTCCAGCAAAATATAAGTGCCTTGCATGGCTTTGCCATTCAATTCATAACAACCAAAATTTTCATGGTAATGGTAGGTTGCCCCAAGTTTTTCAAAACCAATAATATGGGTATCGAGTCTGCGACGGCCAATTTTATCGCCGCCGGGTTTAGGAATATAGCCACAATCAAAACGGCCAAGCATAGGACCGGCCAACATTACGGACCCTCTGAGTTTCCCGCTCTTTTTATGGAAAGCAGTCGATGAAAGGTATTCCATATTTACATCATCAGCCTGAAAAACAGCTTCGTTACGGCTTTTGCGATCCACTTTTACGCCCATATCGGCCAGCAATTCAATCAGCAGGTTAACATCAACTATATCGGGAATATTAGAAATCGTAACCGGCTGATCGGTAAGCAATACCGCAGATAATATTTGTAGCGCTTCATTTTTTGCACCCTGTGGCTCAATAGTTCCACTCAATTTTTGACCACCCCGAACGATAAATTGATTCATATGTTCATTTTTAGTGCGCCCCGAAATCTCGGGGCTGGTTTTTAATTGCCATATAGAATCCCCAATGATTATTTATGCTGCTTGCCTGCTCAAATGGCAGGGGCGTGAAGCGGCATGTGGGGATTTCATAATTCGTACATATTACAAACGCAAAGATGGTGAACTGCACGAAAGTGGAAAGGCTAATCTTTAGGCTGCATAAAGCCTAATTGTTTTTGCAAGTTTTGTTAAAATACAAGCTGATTTTATTTCATTTTTCCGCAAATACATGCAATATGACATTTTTATTTATGTTTGAGGATGCGCATCTGCCTGGGCCTTTGGCTTTTACTTCCATTTTATTCCTTTGCCCAGGTACAAACCTGTGATATTCTGTTGCTGAAAAAGGGAAATAAAACGGTAGCAAAATATTTTTACGAATCTTACATTGCTTTTTATACAACGGATGGGATGCCGGTAAATGGCAGGATTGACTGTATAAAAAACGATAGT
Organism: Chitinophagaceae bacterium; assembly: GCA_041740575.1. Lineage (GTDB taxonomy): Bacteria > Bacteroidota > Bacteroidia > Chitinophagales > Chitinophagaceae > Phnomibacter. Next base: position 5,538 of record JBGSLS010000021.1, read on the forward strand.
ATTTTTCTCAGTCAATACCAGGTTCAACGGATTCAAACCCCTGACGGAGGCATTCGGTTTGATACTTCGGGGCGCTACCGGTTGCAATTTTCCATTGCCAATATCGGGAGTTTTCCTGTAGGTAAACAACGTGGAAAAAACCTGGTTACCGATGGGAGATTACTGATGGTTGCAGGTGCCGGTTACCTGGCAGTAAACCTGATAAATACCACCCGCCAAGGTGAACCCCCTTTCGGAAGCGAAAACCTGCCACGGGTATTGGCATCTTCTGCTGCTATACTTACCGGCTTTCTTTTAAGTAAATCCTGGCCAACACGTTGGAAAATTGGAAATCGCTATACATTAAAGGTTTTAAAAACCTGATTTAGATATATAAATAAAAGGAAGACTGCATTTTTGCAATTCACATGAAGAGATTATTTAAAAAAGCCGGAAAAATAATAACCTGGATGCTGGCATTCCATTTAGCCTATACCATTATTATTGGTTTTGTAAATCCGCCGATAACCCTAACCATGGTGGGTAGTTTGTTAAGGGGCGATGGGCTAAAACGAGATTATGTTTCGTGGAAAAATATCAGTCCTAATGCCCGCCTCGCAGTAATCGCTTCGGAAGATCAGCTATTTGCTGAACACTTTGGATTTGATTGGAAAAGCATGCAAAAAGCACTGGAGTTTAACGAAAGTAATGCAGAGAAAATAAGAGGCGGAAGTACCATAAGTCAGCAGGTTGCCAAAAATGTTTTTTTATGGCAGGGAAGAAGCTACATCCGAAAAGGATTGGAAGCCTACTGTACTTTTTGGATTGAACTTTTGTATTCCAAAAAGCGCATATTAGAATTATACCTGAATGTGGCCGAAATGGGCAAGGGAATTTATGGGGTAGAAGCAGCGGCACAATATTATTTCAAAAAGCCGGCATCGAAACTTACCCAGCGCGAAGCTGCAGCCATTGCATCCTGCCTTCCAGCTCCACGAAGGTATAAAGTAAACCCACCTTCCCGCTTTATAAGCCGCCGGATTGGATGGATTCAACGGCAAATGAACCATCTTGAAGGAGACCCGGCTATTCAGAAAATTATTGGAACACGCTAAACATTTGTAATTGCCATGGGATTACAAATACCTATAATCAATTTAACTCCCACACAGATGCGTTTTCCAAAAAAGTTTTTATGGATTGCCCTTACCCTTTCCGGTATTGGCTTTCAGGGTTGCAGTAGTTATAAAAAAACGTATGTGCCAACGCAAAAACTAAGCCCGAAGCAATTGCAGGAGGATTTTGATATAGGCTGGAAAACTTATCAAAAAAACCACCCGAGTTATGATTGGTACACATCTATAGATAGTGTAAATGCAAGGTTTGCTGCAGTGCGTGCTTCACTGACCGATAGCCTTACCGAACCGGAATTCCGCTTAAGACTTTCTTATGCGGCTTCTATTATTCGTTGCGGACATACCAGTGTAATTCCATCCAAATCTTACCAACGATATGCAAAAGATTACAAAGGGCCATCCTTTCCGCTTGCAGTAAAAATTTGGGGTAAGGATAGCATGGTGGTACTGCAAAATTTTTTAGGCGATACCTTACCTATAAAACGGGGAACGATTCTTACCGGTATTAATGATATTCCAGTGGATGTTTTTATAGCGCAAATGAAACAATATGCATCTACAGATGGGTTTAGTGATGGATTTAAAGAAAATCAAATTTCTGCTTCTTTTCCCGCCCGGTTCCGTTGGCTGTATGGATTGGCTGAGAATTATCAGATAAGTTATCTTGATACTGCAGGACAGCCCGCGAAAATGCGCTTACCCAATTTTTTTTCGGGTAAAAAAGATTCGTTGCCAATAAAAATGACAGCAAAAACACCGGAAAAGGAAAAACAAAAATCGAAGAAGAAAAAAACTCCTTCCTACGGTAAACTTTCCATGGATACAGCACACAAATTAGCCATCATGGAGTTGAATACATTTAGTCATTCAAAACTACCTGGCTTTATAAGATCGGGGTTCAAAAAAATAAAGAGGGATGGCGCAACTAATCTTGTAATTGATTTAAGGAGTAATGGAGGCGGCAAAATAGATAACAGCACTTTACTTACCCGTTATATTATTGACAAGCCATTTCGTGTGGCAGATTCCGTATCGGCAAAAGACCTCAGGATTGCCTACCCGCAATACACGCAAGCCGCCTGGCTTTACCGCTATTTCCGCTGGACCTTTAGCAAAAAAATGGATGATGGAAGATGGCATATGCAACAAACCGAAAAAAAGGTTTACAAGCCACAAAAAAAACATCATTTCAATGGAAACCTTTATGTACTAACCGGTGGCACCACTTTTTCCGCTTCGCTACTTTTTTTAACCAAAGTATATGCGCAGGAAAATGTTATAGTAGTGGGCGAAGAAACCGGTGGCGGTGCAAGGGGGAACTCTGCAGTTATGATACCCAAAATAACCTTACCCAATAGCCGGGTGCAACTTAGGCTGCCATTGTTCCGATTGATTAGTGATGTACATATTCCGCAGAATGGAAGGGGTATTATGCCGGAAGTATTTGCCCGGCCGGGTGCATGGAATGTAAGGGAAGGTACGGATGCAAAAATGGAAAAAGTATATGAGTTGATAACAGGGAACAAGTAGCCAAACGATAACCCCAAAAAGCAAACAGCCTGCATTAAATGAATGATGCAGGCTGTTTTTATAAGAAAATTAATTCCTGATAATCTTAGTTATAACCGGGATTTTGCTCAAGACCAGGATTAATATTCCGCTCGCGAAGCGGAATAGGGAAAGTCATTTTAGGATCATCCCATGAAAGACCATCCGTGGTAAGTTTCAATCGCTTGGCATCCCAGGCACCCTGACCTTCGAAAGCCAATTCCAGCTCGCGCTCTTGCAGCACTTGTTGAAGCGTTGGCGCTTCAATTTCGGGAAGAGCAGCACGGTCGCGGATACGCTTGATATCAGCAGCCACTGTGGCACCTACTGATGTTCCAAGGCGCACATTACATTCAGCCCGGGTAAGGTATGCTTCAGCAAGTCGCATTACTTTTACGTTTCTAAAGTTTTGCTGCCATTTTCCTACACGAAAAGCGCCTGCCTCAAAGAAAAACAGGTCTTTTCTACGGTCGCCGGTTTCATACTTATCCATATGCTTCAGATTTACCTCAATATCACCATCCCGTGCACCATAAGTTGCTGTGCTAAAAAAGGTAAAACAAGAATTGGTACCAGCCTGCAAAGTTACCTGCATGGAGAAAATATCTTCCGGGGTATTCGCTGTCGTGTTGAACTCATTTGCAAATACAGGTACAAGACTCATACCCACAGTAGCAGCAAAAGTAATACTACGGTTAGCAGCATCGCGTGCTTCGGCATATTTTGCCTGTTGCAAATAAACCCTTGCTAAACCTAATGCAGCTGCAGCCCTGTTAGCATAGACGCTATTGCGTCCTACAGCCCCGGGTAGTGAAGGTAATTTTGCTTCTGCATCTGTAAAATCAGCAATAATTTGGGTATATACTGCTTCAACTGTTGCACGGGGTAGTTGATACTCAGCGGATGTTGGTGATGAAGGGCCAGGGGCCGTAATAAGTGGCACTCCCTTCAATGAAGTGGTATTACCTGCAATATAAGGTTTCTCACCAAAATACTTAATCAACTCAAAATAGGCCATAGCGCGCAGGAACTTGGCTTCACCTTCCACCCTTGATCTATCTACTGCCTTCACTACATCCAGATTCGCCAGAATATTATTGCTATTGTAAATTACGCGGTAGGCCTGTGCGTAAGTAGCAAAAACATTACTGTTATTAATCTGAATATTTTTCAGAATGATTTGACGCGGATCGGGAAAAGTACCTACCCAGGTAAGTTCGCCATCACTTCCTAACAATTCACTCATCCAAAGTACATCACCACCAAATAAAGTAGCGGCGCCTAAGGATGCATAATTGCCAATTAAAACTTTTTTTACCCTGTCATCGGTCGAAAACACAATATCAGCATCGAGAGACTGCGGATTCGCAAGGTCAAGTTTTTTCTCGCAGGCCGTTCCCAATAAGGAAGCTGCGATGATATATTTATAAATACTACTTTTCATAATTCGTTAAGATTTAATGGATTAAAAACCAAGATTGATACCAAATACCCAGCTTTTGATTTGAGGCGCAGCATAAAAATCGCTACCCTGATTTACGTTACTTGAGCGATAGTCGGTATTCACTTCAGGATCCCAGCCTGGGTAATCTGTCCAGGTTAACAAGTTTACGCCACTTACATAAATACGAGCGCTATTCAAACCCAAACGGCTCATAATTTTTGTTGGAACCGTATAACCCAATGACAGGCTCTTCAAACGAACATAGGATGCATCATAAACATAGCGGCTGCTGATGTTGGAAGCACCGTCATCGCCATCCAACCACAGGAGTCTTGCTTGCGGTACCATGGTAACATCACCGGTTTTTTGCCAGGCAGCAAGTTGATCTTTTGTTTGATTATCGAACCAGCTAGCACTTGAGCTCATAAAGCCACCTGCTCCATCTTGTACCTGATTTCCAAATACACCCTGGAAAAGGAAGCTTAGTTCGAAACCCTTCCATCCAACAGTATTGGTTACACCGCCAAACCACTCAGGATTGGGATCGCCCACAATCTGCTTTTTGGCTTCATCCCAAAACCTTGTTGGCCGACCATCTTCGCCTTCATATTGTGCATCTCCATTATCGGCGTTAGCTCCCAAAAATTTGGGTGCCCAGAATACACCAATAGGCTGTCCTACAATTAGTGCATTAGCAAAACGAGCATCATTCGGGAGAATTTCATTTTGCTCTCCATCGAGTTTCAGCAATTTATTTTTATTATGAGAAATATTGAGGCTGGTAGTCCATTTGAAATTACGGTTACTAATATTTACCGTATTTAAAGTTAACTCAACACCCTTGTTTTCCATTTCTCCAATATTGCCAAAAATGGCAGTTGTGCCGGATACGGAAGTAACAGGGCGGTTCAATAACATGTCATTGGTTTGCTTGTTATACCAGTCAATTTCACCAGTTAGCTTATTGTTAAATAGCCCGAAGTCAATTCCTATGTTAAATTGTTCAACCGTTTCCCAACGGAGGTCATCATTTCCAAACCGGCTGATGGCCAAACCACTCGCTGTTCCATAAGTAGCGGCACCATACTGGCTTTTCGCATCATAATAGCCCAAACCTGTGTTATTACCTGTGGTACCGTAGCTTATACGTGGCTTAAGGAAACTAATCACATCAATTCCCTTCATGAAATTAAGATCGCTCAGAATAAATCCGGCAGAAGCCGACCAAAACTGACCATGCTTATAATTGGTGCCAAAACGGCTGTCGGCATCATCCCTGATAGAAGCACCAATAAGAAGCTTATCATCAAACACGTAGTTAACGCGTCCAAACATAGAAACAAGGTTATTTTCCCCACGGGTTCCGTCACCGGCAGTAATGGTAGTGGTGCTACCAACTGTTTTCAAAGCGAGGTCAGGAAAGTCGGAACCTTCAACATACGTATAACGCTCATCTAGATTTTCAAATGCGAAACCTGCAGTGAAATCAAATTTATGCTTATCACTAACAGTTGTTTTGTAAGATAGGTAATTGTTATTCATCCAGCGGGTATTGCGGAACCATTCGCTTGTGGCTACTCCCTGCTGCAACGGTGATGCAAGACCAACGAGTGTACGAGGTCCCCACCAGTTTTCGCTATTTTGAATAATCATATCAAGTCCTAAATCTGTATGAAACATAAGACCCTTGGCCAATTTGAACTCAGCATAGATTGAACCCTGATTACGGAATCCTTCTGTGCGGCGTGTAGACTGTTCAATTTCTAGTAAAGGATTATAATAAGTGGTAACCGGTGTGCTGAATAATAGGCCAGCCGTATCGCGCACGGGTGTAATAGGTGCCAATGCAACAATTTGCATAGGGGTGCTAAATGCATTATCATCTGGCACCCTATCACGTGTAATTTTAGATAAGCTCGAATTAAAACCTATTTTCAACCAGTTGTTAACCTGATGGTCCAGATTGATACGGGCACTCATTCGCTGGAATTTATTTCCTATAAGAATACCATCCTGATTGTTAATGCTTCCTGCAATAAAGAACCTTGTTTTTTCATTTCCACCTTGTGCACTCAGTTCAATCTGATTGGTATTGGCATCCTGAAAAGCAAGATCTTCCCAATTGGTATCAATTTGACCGTTTCTCCAATCTACACCACCCCGGTTGGGGATAAAGCCAGAATAGCGGTTGAGTCGGCCAACAATAATGCCTTGCATATAATCATATGCGTCCTGTAAATCGGTAAAACCAAACCAATTGTCGCCACCATCGGGACGCATATGAAATTCAGCAGCACCGCGACCAGCTTGCTGGAAATAATCTACATATTCCTGCGCATTCAAAAATCCACGCTTATTGGTAGGAGCGTTGGTACCATATTGCGCGCCAAGGTTAAACTGCGTTTTGCCTTGTTTACCGCGCTTTGTGGTAATTACAACCACACCATTTGCAGCACGGCTACCATAAATGGCAGAAGCAGCAGCATCTTTTAAAATTTCAAAAGATTCTACGTCATTAAAGTTAATATCGGCTGTGGATGAGCCAAAAGCACCACCTGCCAAAGGAATTCCATCTACTACATAAAGCGGCTGATTGCTACTGTTTACAGAGCTTGCACCACGAATACGTACTTTAATGCCTTCACCTACTTTACCATTTTGTGTTTCTACAAACACACCGGCAGCGCGACCTTGAAGAGCCTGATTAAAGTTAGGAACGGGCATATTCTTAATTTCCTCTCCCTTTACTTTTCCAATAGCTCCAGTCAATTCTTTCTTAATAGATGTACCATAACCTACTACTACTACTGCATCCAGGTCACTCACACCTTCTTCCAGCGAAATGGATAGATTACCGGAAGCAGCCCTTTCCTGCGAAGTATAACCCACATAGGTAAATACTAAAACAGTCTTGTCGTCTGGTACCGTTAGCGTAAATGTACCATCGCCGCCTGTAGAAGTTCCACTCGATGTACCTTTTACATTTACTGTTACACCCGGCAAACCTAGTCCGGTTTTTGAGTCAGTTACTTTTCCGGTAACCGACTTTTGTGCAATGGCGGTAAAACTCACCATTACAAGGCACCCAATTAGGGCAATAATCAGTTTTCTCATAAGTATTGTTTGGTTTACAATGGTTCAAAAGTATAGGAGACAATCTGAATTAACAAATTGTTGCATATTAATAATAAATATCTTATTATTAAAAATATTATATGAACTTGTAAAAACTGAAATAATAAAAAAGAATAAAAGCCTAAAAAAAAGAATATATAAATAAAATATAAATGCTGAAACCATTAATAATCAATACAGTTTTTCATAAATTATTATAAAAACCCTACCATTAATGCGTTTAAAATATGAGCATAAAACATCACCAGAGCTTTCTTTAACACTCATTATGGGCAATTTACCTTACCTGACCAAACCATAAATACTAAAAAAATAACCCCGGAGAATTTTCCGGGGTCTATAAATATTGTATCAAGAGAAGGAAAAAGTTAATTGCGTCTTCCTAAATAAATAAAGATGTATTGTATTAAGGTAACAAGGCTTGCTACTGCCGCAACAACGTAGGTCATAGCTGCCCATTTTAATGCATCTTGCGCTTTTGGAGTTTCATTTCCAACCGTTACACCAGCGTTTCCCAGCCATGCAATGGCCCTTTTCGAAGCATCGAATTCCACCGGCAGTGTTACAAAGGCGAAAATAGTGGTAGCGGCAAAAAGCAGGATTCCGGCTAATAATAGACCCGGAAAACTATTTACCATAATAATACCTGCAAGCAGTACCCACTGCAAAATGGAACTGCTGAATTGAACCACAGGCACCAACTTACTCCGCATTTGCAACCATTGATACCCGGTTGCATGCTGCACTGCATGGCCACATTCGTGCGCGGCCACCGCCGCAGAAGCCACAGAACGTCCTTCAAATACATCGGGGCTCAGGTTTACCGTTTTATTGGCCGGGTTGTAGTGATCGCTTAGAAAACCCTGTGCCGAAATTATTTTTACATCGTAAATACCATTGTCGCGTAACATTTTTTCAGCCACTTCCTTACCTGAAAGGCGGGATTGGAGCAAAACCTTGCTGTAAGTGTTGAATTTCCCTTTGAGCATCATAGAAACCAGCATGCTAATGCCTACAAATAGGAGAGAAACCATCATTATTCCGGGTGTCATAGAAATATTTTTTAGATGTGCTTCAAATTAACAACCATAAATATAAAGTATTGAAAATTAGCTTGCAACTATTCCAAAACTTAACAAACTTTAAGAAAACGATACAACAATGCTGTCATTTTGACACCGTGAAAAGGACTGCATGCCAAAATTTTATTTTGCGGTCTCCACCATATTTGTAATTTAGCGGAAGAATTTAATGGGTTAGTAAGTAAACCGGACTGGTTGTTTCTACAACCGGTCCTTTTTATTTTTAAATTGATGAGAAGCAACTACCTTTAGATCTAAACAAATTGAAAATCATTACGTTGCAAATTATTTTTGGCTCAAATATTCCCTTCAAAGCATGGCTTCCGGTAAAATAAAAACAGCATTTTTCTGCAATAATTGTGGCCATGAAAGTGCAAAATGGCTGGGGAAATGCCCTTCCTGTGCGCAATGGAACACTTTTACCGAAGAAGTGATTCATAAAGAACCGGCAGGAAAGGCGGGAAACGATTGGCAAGCCTTGGGGGCAGCACCCAAAGGCAAAAAACTGCTGCAACTCAGTGAACTTGCATCCGATGAACAACCCCGCTGGCAAATGCCCGATCCCGAACTTAACCGGGTATTAGGCGGTGGAATGGTTCCGGGCAGCATTGTGCTCGTAGCAGGCGAGCCGGGTATTGGGAAGAGTACCCTTTTCCTGCAAATTGCTTTACAAAGCCCCAACTTAACTACGCTTTACATAAGTGGGGAAGAAAGCCCGCAGCAAATAAAAATGCGTGCCGACCGCCTTGGCTTAAAGAATGAAGGCTTTTACCTGCTTGCCGAAACAAATACCCAATCCATTTTTACAGAAATAAAAAAATTGAAACCCGATTGGGTGATTGTGGATTCCATTCAAACACTGGAATCGCCCTACATCGACAGCCCTGCAGGCAGTGTAAGCCAAATACGTGAATGCGCAGGTGAACTGCAAAAATTTGCCAAGGAAACCAATACACCGGTTTTTCTGATAGGACATATTACCAAGGATGGCAGCATAGCAGGCCCTAAACTGCTCGAGCATATGGTAGATACGGTATTACAGTTTGAAGGTGACCGACACTATGCCTATCGAATGCTGCGTACCCAAAAGAACCGTTTTGGCAGTACAAGCGAACTCGGGATTTACCAAATGGCCACCGAAGGCATGATTCCTGTAACGAACCCAAGCGAAATGCTCATTAGCCAAAAAGAAGGCGACCTGAGCGGAAGTGCCATTGCAGCTACGCTGGAAGGCATTCGGCCGTTACTGATAGAAGTGCAGGCGCTTGTAACGCAAAGTGTATATGGCACACCACAGCGCACGGTGGGTGGCTTCGATTTGCGCAGGTTGCAGTTACTTCTTGCTGTCCTGGAAAAGCGTGGCGGCTTTCATTTTGGCATGAAAGATGTATTTATCAATATAGCAGGTGGGCTAAAAGTAGAAGACCCCGCTGCCGATCTTGCGCTGGTAGTATCATTACTCAGCAGTTACGAAGATGTGCCGGTGCCCATGCATACCTGCTTTGCAGGCGAAGTAGGACTGAATGGTGAAATACGCGCCGTAAACAGGATTGAACAACGCATTGCCGAAGCTGCAAGGCTGGGATTTGAGAAAATCATCATCAGTAAATACAATACCAAAGCCTTACCTAAGCAAACAGGCATTCAGGTAATTACGGTGGGCAAAATAGAAGAAGTGTATCGCGCAGTGTTTTAATGGCTTACACCACCACCATTTCATAAAAATATTCGGGCTGCAGGTACTTATTTGCCAGCGCCTTCAATTCTTCTGCAGAAACGGTTTTTATCGTTTGTATGGCATTATTAAAATAATTTACTCCATCATCAATGCCATTGATGTAATAATTTTTCCAGCGTCCGCTGATTTGAAAAGGGGTATCAAGGCTACCTAAAATGGAGCCGATCATGTAATTACGCACCAACAGCAATTCTTCTTCATCCACCCATTCTTTGCGTAATTGCTCCATTTCATAATACACTTCGGTAATGGTAGCTTCGCAAACATCGCGACCGGCTTCGGTACTTATGAGCCATGCAGTGGGCCCTAAATGGCTTTGCAAATAGCTATGAATGCCATAGGTATAGCCCTTGTCTTCGCGGATATTGCTCATAAGCCGGCTACCAAAATAGCCCCCGAAAATATTATTCAGTATTTGTACTTTTTGAAAATCGGCGTGATGACGGTTAATGGCAGGCCGTGCCATTCGAATAGCACCCTGAACACCATTGGGATCATTTTCTATCCGGATAATCCTTTCTTGTTGCAATGGAACTGCAGTTTCAGGAACAATAACCGGGCGGGGCAGCAACGGCTTTAAGGGTAAATGGCCAAAAGATTCATTTAAAAGCTCCACAACATTAGGGGTAAGTTTCCCGGATACAAAGATTACCATGCGGCCATTTTTGTAAAATTCGTTGTAGAAAGCAACCAACTGATCACGGGTTAATGCTTCCAACGCTTCAACACTGCTGTATTTTCCATAGGGGTGGTCCTTACCATAAAGTAAAACATCTATTTCCCGTGAAGCTACAAAATCACATTTTCTCAGGTTCACACTCAAGCGCTGACGGCTATTTTGTACAAAAATGTCGAGTTCTTCCTGCGGGAAAATACTGTTGGTAAAAATATCTGTCATTACCGGCAACAACTTCTCGAGGTGCTTCGACATGGTATGAAGGGTTACCACTGCCGTTTCAGAATTACAGGAACGGTTGAGATAAGCCCCAAAATAATCGGTTTGCTCATTAATGTCGAAAGCAGTCCGAAGGTCGGTACCGTTCTTAAGCAAATGATTGGTGGCTGCTGCCACTATATTGGCAGTTTCAAAACTATTTCCTGCTTCAAACACCCATTCAAGCTGCAACACTTCTTCCACACCAGCATCTACCGTAATTACAGGCACTCCGTTATCGAGCGTAAAACGGTTACAGGCTGGCAGCGTCAGGTTAAATTCAACGGCATGGTGTATTACAGGGGGATTGGAACGATCGAGCATGAGCAAATTGTTAGTTTGAGAAAGGCAAAAGTAGCGGGAACAAACAATACCTGCTATTTTTACCTTTTAACATATACCACCTGTACATTTTGGATGGTGAAAAGGAAAAGTAAAAGTAAAACCGGATTAAAAATGGATGACCAAATAAGAAGACTTCCCGCACGTAAACGCATAGCCATGGTAGCACACGACCATAAAAAGCAAGAATTGGTTGATTGGGCACGTCATAATCAGGTTGAATTGGCCCGGCATGAATTGTTTGCCACAGGAACAACCGGGAAATTGCTGGAAGAACACCTTGACAGGCCGGTAAGAAAATTATTAAGTGGGCCATTGGGAGGCGATCAGCAAATTGGCGCCATGATTGCCAATGGCGATATTGATGTACTCATCTTTTTTTGGGACCCCATGGAAGCACAACCGCATGATACCGATATTAAAGCATTGCTTCGTTTGGTGGCCGTATGGAATATACCCGTTGCTTGTGACAGGTCAACCGCTGATTTTATTCTTACCAGCCCCCTTATGCAAAAGGCATACGATTGCCATATACCCGATTACAGTAATTATTTAAAAAGAAGTATTCCGCAGAACTAAGAAGGGGCGCGCATACTTTCATAAATCACATCCTGTATCCTGCTCCTGATGTTCATCCTGGATAATTTCAGGTTTTCGCCGCCATCGGGATACACCCGGTTGCTAAAGAAAATATATACAAGGTCGTAGGTTGGATCTACCCACACACAGATACCTGTGTAACCGGTATGCCCATACGTAGCAGGTGATACAAAAGCAGCCGGATATTGCTTTGCAACTGCAAGGGTATCATTTCCTTTTTCGGGTTTATCAAAGCCATAACCCCTGCGGCTAATATCAGAATTATATGCTGTAAATTTATCAATTGTTTCTTTTTTCAACAAGGTAACGGAGCCCAGCTTCCCGCCGTTAAGGGCCATTTGGTACAGGCTTGCAAGATCGGTTGCATTGCTAAATAAACCTGCATGTCCTGCTACATTGCCAAACATAGCCGCTCCCGGATCGTGTACATAGCCCCACAGTAATCCTTGCCGGAAAGTCTTTTCTCTTTCAGTGGGCGCTATCTGCCGTAGGTCAAATGAATTAAAGGCTTTATACCCGGTAGTAGTAAGCCCAAGTGGTTTATAGAATGTTTCGGCAGCATACGCATCAATGGTTTTCCCGGTTATACTTTTTACTACTTGCGCCATTAAAATAAAATTGTTATCGCTGTACACATATTTGGTACCGGTGGGTGTAAGCTTGCTGGTTTTTATACGACTGTACATCGTATCCTCCCAGCGCTTTTTCATGTACAATTTCTCAGTAACAGGTATTTTGTATTTCCATTTCTTGCGATTAGCAAACCACTTCTTTTTAGGCGCTCCGTTTGCATCCAACACTTCTTTATAAAAAGGAATAAACGATACTAAACCACTTTGATGCAACAGCATATTTTTTATGGTGATACCTGCCTTATCACTTCCTTTCAGCCAGGGAAGATATTTACTCACCGGTGCATCCAAATCGAGTAGCCCATCTTCATACAATTTCATTACAGACATGGTAGTAGCAGATGTTTTAGTAACCGATGCCATATCGTAAACGGTTGATATTCCAACCGGTTCTGTTTGCTCATAAGTGGTAAACCCAAATGACTGCTGATAAACCAAAGCTCCTTTGCGTAGCACCGTTACCACACAACCCGGGTAAGCAGCAGAGTCAATACCTTGTCTTGCAATGGCTTCAATTTTTGCCAATACCTGTGCATTCATGCCCACAGTTGCAGGTGCCGCCCTTGGGATAGCAGCATGCCCCACAATCCCCTGCCCTGCCTGCCATTTTCCGATGCTTACCGGCAAGGTTCCCTCTGCCTTAAAAATACCGGATAACCAGTCGTAAGCGGTGTTTTGAAAGATGGCATCATCTTCGTAAGCAACGGCAATATTTTTAAAAGCAGCTTTTTCCAGTGCTCCCAATGCATAAGGATTACCCAACAGCACAAGCGTGCTACCTTCCATATTGGCCAGTTTGCTGATAGCCTGTATGGCGGTATCGCCCAAGCCAAAATTATTAGCTGGGCTACGTCCCAATCCCTGCACAGAAACAATAACTCGTTTTGCCGAATTTTTCTTTGCTGCTTTAATAGCTTCGTCACTACCATTACCATTAAGTGCAACTAAAAATACATGTGCGCCCCGGGCCCGCATAGCCGCTGCCATTGCGCCTTCCGTTCTTCCACCTACCTGAACCAGTATTACATCTTCAGCATTACGGCTCAATGGTTTCCAGCCGGCCTCCATTTGCAAAAACGTGAGCGCTTTTTCAGCTACTGCTTTACGCAAAACCGGTACCTGGCTATTCAAATCCTTTTCGAGGTTCACTATATCAATTTCACCGCTGTGACCATTTACATAATCATATTTGGAAATTAATACGCGACGACATTTATTGTTTACATTTTCCCAGCTTAGCTTACCATCAGCAATGGCTTTTTTTATCGTTTCAATCGTGGTTGGAACATCACCCGGCAGGCAAAGCATATCATTACCGGCAATCAAACTTTCTACCGCTGCCTCGCCACTGGGGAAAAATTTTGCAACACCTTTCATTTCGAGCGCATCCGTAAACGTAAGCCCGTTGTAACCAAGCTGTTCACGCATTAGTGATGTTACGTTATTATAACTTAAAGACGTAGCGCGGTTTGCGGTATTGTCAATAGCCGGTATGGAAAGGTGGGCCACCATTACACTTGCTATGCCCGCATTAAAAACGGCTTTAAAGGGATACAACTCCAGCGAATCGAGTTGTGCAAGGGATTTATTGATGATGGGAAGATCATAATGACTATCCACATCCACATCACCATGGCCCGGGAAGTGTTTTGCGCAAGCCATAATGCCATTATCCTGCATGCCTAGCATAATCCGGGTACCATACAAAGCAACTTTTTCGCGGTTTTCACCAAAACTGCGATAACCAATCACCGGATTTTTAGGATTGTTATTTATATCCACCACCGGCGCATAGTTTACATGGATATTCATCCTTCGGCATTGGTCAGCCATGGCCTTCCCAACCCTGTAAACGAGTTCCGCATCGTTGGTGGCACCCATGGTAAGCTGATAAGGAAAGGATTTTACACCCGCAAAACGCATACCCAATCCCCATTCAGCATCTACCGTAACCATAATGGGTGTTTTCGCCATTTTTTGAATACGGTTTAATAAGGCGGCCTGTTCCAACGGGGTTCCCTGGAAAAGACATACACCACCAACATTGTATTTTTTAACCAGTAAATCTACCAGGCTATCATAAAAAACCGCTTTACCATCTTTACCGGGGGCGGAAGTACGTATGACCATTAGTTGCGCAATTCGCTCATCATCGCTAAGCGTGGCAAATACGCTATCGGCCCATAAAGTAGCAGCCGGGCTGGGTAATTGTCCCATAGATTTTTGCGACAATAATACCATCAGCGCAAAGGCAATGCATTGGATCTTCATCATTCATTCAGCATTTATGAATTCAAAAATAGCCCTTTCAGCTACAAAACCCGCAACAAAACGCACAAACCCGAAAAAACAGAATTTATGTGGGTGGAATGGTTACTTCGAAAAATAACGTCAGATTTGCCACTTATGAAATGCCCACGCCCGAAATAAAATCTTTGCCGAATATTAGTTTCGTGGGCATTCCATATAACAAATAAAAAAATAAATACTAATATATGACATTGAAATCTATTGCAATGTATGCGGCCCTTGCTTTTCCGGCGGCCCTTATAGCACAAACCAAGCCATCCCTAAAAGAAGCTGGAAAATTTGCATCTACCGTAACTGCTACCGATCTAAAAACCCATCTTACCATATTGGCCGGTGCCGAAATGGAAGGCAGGGAAACGGCAACAGAAGGTCAACGCAAAGCCGCCGCTTATATTGAAAACCATTTTAAATCCCTGGGATTGCCCCCCGGTAACAATGGTAGTTATCAGCAATTCTATCCTGTTTATCGTGATAGCATGCTCTCGGCTTCGGTTGCTATCAATGGAAAGCCGCTTTCTATCAATCGTGAATTCTCGGTAAGTACGGGTAACTACCCCGCCAAAATGGGTTTTAGCGAAGTGGTGTATATTAATTTTGACGACTCCCTTTGGAAAGATTCCAAAATACCTGTTAGCGGAAAGCTCGTTATGTTTTTTGCCAAGGGATTGCAACAAAGCGGACCGCAGCAAAACTTTGGCGGTGCCATTGCAACCCGCATCAGCCAGGTAATGCAAAAAGGTGCATTAGCTGCCTTGGTAGTTCAGGATATTTTTCCGGTTAACCAACCTGATCCTTTGGGCAACATGCAATTGGATGCTTACAGCACCCGCCAAAATATCAATGCCTTCAATATTTCGCCAGCCGTGGCGGCTGACATATTGGGAGAAAGTGCTGACCTGATTACAAGCAACAAGTTAAACAGCAAAGCATATAAGACAGACATTGCATTGGCTTATGATGAAGCCAAACTAAAACTGCAAAGCAGCAATGTACTCGCCTTTATGGAAGGCACCGATAAGAAAGATGAGTTGCTAGTTATTACCGGGCACTACGACCACCTTGGCAAACGCGGTGATGTAATTTACCCCGGCGCCGATGATGACGGTAGTGGTACCGTAGGCGTACTCGAAGTAGCCGAAGCCTTTGTAAAAGCCAAAGCTGCGGGTAAAGGCCCGCGCCGGAGCATTTTGTTTATGACGGTAAGCGGCGAAGAAAAAGGCTTATGGGGTAGCCGCTTTTACAGCGACAACCCGGTGTATCCTTTAGACAAAACCACAGCCAACCTGAATATTGATATGATTGGCCGCCTCGATAGCATCCACATTAAAAATGATACTACCCAATACATTTATCTCGTAGGCGATGATAAGCTGAGCAGTGACCTGCGTCCGATAAGTGATATGGCCAACAAGTACACCAAGGTTTTCCTTGATGGCAAATACAACGACCCCAAGGATCCGCAGCGTATCTATTTCCGCAGCGATCATTACAATTTTGCCCGCAAAGGTGTTCCCATCCTTTTCTACTTTAGCGGCATCCACCCCGATTACCACCGCCCCACTGATACCGTAGATAAAATCAACTTCCCCGAAATGGAACAGCGCGCAAGGCTGGTATTTTACACTGCCTGGGAAATTGCCAATCGTGCTGAAATGCTGAAAAGGGATATTCCTTTGCCGGCAAGTGCATTGACGAGATAATTGAAGCGGCTTTAAAGAGCCTGAAAGCCTGTCTGAATAAGCAATTACGCTAAATCAGACAGGCTTTTTCATTGATTATTAATCGCGATATCTGCCCTTTTTTGCCACTTAAAGCGAGAGATATTATATTATTACCCGCTTTATCTACGATTTTTTACTACTTAAAGCGAGAGATAATTTTTTATTATACTGGTAACTACTTATGGATTGCCAAAAAACGAGCATAGCCTTGGGATGGTTGAAAAGGTGATTACGTTGGATGATTTTTTTTAAGATTTGGATTTCGACATGTCAAGTACCCATTTGCAAAAAGAAAATAAAATTTGCATATAACCCTTTACAATTCATACCTGAAAAATACAATCAGATTTCTTGCCACCAACGGAACTGTAAAAAAACTTTGGCTTAAAGCACTTTGATTAACATGATAGAAATAGGGTTGGTTGGTAATGTTGTCTAGCCGCAGCCGGAAACTATATGACTTCTTAGGAATTTGTAAAGAAAGTTCAGCATCCATTAGAAAAAATGACGCTTGATTATTGGTAAATATATTATTCAGGTAATAATCGGCAATCATGGTAACACTCATCCATGGTTTAATAACATAGCGTGGGCGTAAATGGGTATTAAAATTAGTAACCCAAGGTGATACCGCGGAACCAAATGATGATGGTAATTTATTATAATCAGCATTGTAATGACTTCGCCACTCTATAAACAAACGCTTTTGCCATTGCTTATTTAAAGTAGTATTGATATAATACATATCGTAGCGTCCATTTGCAATATCCTGCTTATTTACATATTGCCTGTCGTATCGGTTGTATCCACTTGCTACATTCAGGTTTATCCCTGCTTTGGGCCAGCTAAAATTACCATTGTAATTTACCATAATGGAATTATACGACCGCCGGTTAAAAGAATCAACGATAGATTGCGCAAACTGAAAAAACTCGTTATAAAATGCTTCGCCATTCCAGTTGCGGGTGTAAAAAATCGATAACGAACTATTATTCCTTCCATGTTGCATTCGGTAGGATGTAATGGCTGTGGAAGCTATTTTATCAATATCACTTGCCGCATACCTGCGAAACTGTACTAATTGAACCGGCATGTTGTAAGGAACAATCTGAAAGAGAGATACAGGCATCTGTTCATGGCGTAATACGAGAGATGTCATTTTCCCTTTCGAAAACTTTTTGCTACCAGTAACTTCACCCTGCAGTACCATTCCATTGGAAGCCTTCTTATTCTTTTCAAGATTATATTCGCTGTTGGATTGCCAACCCAATTTGCCTTTTACACTCATCGGTATTTCACCCCACGAAAAAGAAGTACTTGTACCTGCAGTAAAACGGTACATTTCAAAAGTACCTGTGTTGCTAAGCGCACTATAAACTTGCCCATTACCTTGACCCGAGGAATCCTTGAAACGCATTTCATTTTGTGGTGTAGATTTTTCCCAATTCATTTCTACCTGATTGGTGAAAAGTGTTTTGCGCGGTCGTACCATCGTTTTATATTCGAAGCCGCCTACCTGCCTTTTAAGTGCTGTTTGTTGGCTTAAAAATGCATACGATAAAGGAAGATTAAAGATGGATGGATATGCATTTGAAAATCCATTGCCCGTTTGCGGAAAATGCTGCCAATTGTAATACCCTTTTACAAAATAAGCTTTGTTGCTTCTTATGCGGTGGGTATAATCTACCAACATTCCCATACCCTGCAATTGTTGCGAAATATTTTCAGCCGTTGAATCCCTTTTTCCATCCTGAAAAATATAAATACCCTGCTGACTGCTTTGCTGAAAATTACCATAATAGTTAATGCCGGCAATAAGGTTACGCGCACTGTCCATGCGCCATTCCAATTTAAAATTATGATTGTGAATAGAAGGCTTATTAACAATTCGATTGCTATCGGTGCGGGTTACAAATACATCGCCATTTAGCAAAGCAGATTCAAGTGCGGTTTCCTGCTGCTGACGATCCTTTACCCAATTGAATTCAGTAACTGAAAAAAGTTTTTTGGAGATGGGTACATTTACCTGCAAGCGGTTGTCAAAAAGCTGATTGCGTATATACCTGCGGCTTTCCACATTGTTAATGGTATGCAGCCCCATTCCCTGCATGATCCAGCGTTCGGCATCGCGATTGGGTAGTACTTTTAATTCGCCCTCATATTTCCAGTCAAACCCGGTTCCGAGGCTATTGTAATTGGCTATAAACCCAGCTTTAACTTTGCTGGAAAGGCCAAATAGTACAGGGTTAAACTGATAGCGTCCAGCGGTACCCAATCCCACTTCACCATCACCAAAAGCTGCCTTTAGCTTTTCCTTCTTCAATCCCAGGTTTACAAAAACGAGTTGATCGTTGTTGAGCCCTTTCAACAACCGGTTACGCGATTGATTTTCGATCGCTTGCACCTGATCGAGCACATGCACCGGAAAGCTGTTCAGCATTAATTCCAGTTTATCACTAAAAATTTCTTCGCCTTCAATGGTAATCCGATCAACGGGTTTGTGCTGAAAAAGCAGCCTGCCATTTCTGTCAATTTCAAAGCCTGGCAGTTTGGTAATTATGTCCTTTAATTTTCGTTCATCGCCTGCTTTAAAAGCATCTACTTTGTAAAAAGTAGTATCACCCCTAACCCATACAGGTGGTGCAGTAACAATAGCATCCGGAAGCGTAGATGGTAATGGCATCAGTGCAACCAACTTGTAGATCGTATCGCCAATTGCATCTCTTCTGTCAAGAATAATTTTTGCAGGTACATAGCCTGTATGACTAATGGAAAATTGGAGGCTATCCCACTTTTCCCAGGCAACTGTTTTAGAAATGCAATTGGTATCACCGGCATTTTGGTGCCACAATATTATTTTGCCCGGTAATGCGCTTGCCGTAATATAACAAAAAGGTAAAGCCTTACCCACAGAATCGGTAATGCAAAAATGAATGATAGGTACAGGTGCAGTTTGGGAAAGTGCCGATAGTTTGCATAGCAAAAACAGGAAGGTAACCAAACCCATCCTGTTCCACGCTTTTACATGCAAATCATGTTTGAAATATGTCACCCTTACCAGCATGTATATTTTTAATTGGTCTTCAATTTCAAATTACCCCTGAAGGCAAATTTTTTATTAAATACATCTGGCCAAAAAACCTTGTCGTCAATTGCGACATTCAATGCATAACTTTCAAGTTCATAGCGAATACCCAATACTAAATCCTCGCCTTCTATCACAAGTCCAGGGAGCTCAAGAACATTAGAAATATTTGCCCCTACCGGAATATCGGGACAAAACCAAACATCCCAGCCTTTCTTAGGTTCTTGATACATACCCCCAGAATAAACCAACTCTGCACGTTGGCACTCTAAACCGTCAATATTGCGTTTTTCGGGCAAAATGTTCCATTGCTGCCATCCGCGTTCATAATTATAATAATCTGGTTTTTGATTATTTGACATATTAGAATAATGAGTTGAGCGCCAGATCAGGGAATCGGTGTCTTTATATGAAGCCGCAATCAGCGTATCCATATTCAGATGATATACTGCAAAATGATTTATGGCACTATTTGGCACATCATAGTTCATAAACCCCTGTTTATACTTTTCAAAATATAATGGCCTTAAAAATGATATGTATCTGTTTCCCTTTTTGTAATAATAACAATCAAACTCAAGTTCAGGTAGTTTGGGTTTGACACCATCTTCATGTACCACATTTATTTGCATGGTGGCCCTGTATTTTGCAATAATGTTTTGGGAAAATAAATTTTGACAAAATACCAAGGAACTTAATGCTGCACATAAAATAATTAAACGATGGATATGAATATTTAATAAACAAATCATGACCTAATAATTATTTAGTTCCCCAAAAAATCAATTAAGCTTATTTCTATTACGAATAGTACCTCTGTGAAAAAAAGACTTATTAAACAAAGACGGCCAGAATACTTTATCTGATACACTATTCTCAAGTGAGTAGGTAAGGAGTTTATAGGTAATTCCCAAGCCCTTATCATCAGCTTCTACAATAAGACCCGGTACATCAAATGATGATCCCACACTTCTGTCAACTATTATTTCTGGATAAAACCATACATCCCACATAACCTGATTTGATTCATTGAAATTGAGTGCTCTCTGACATTCAATACCAGCAATCATTTTTCGCTCGGGCAAAATTTCCCACTTCTTGAACCCCTTCTCATATTTAAATGAATAAGGTTGCTGCATTCCACTTGCACCTATATAGTTTGTATATCTCCAAATCATGGAATCACTATCGGAATAATCAATATTAATAATACTATCTGTGTTTAATGAAATTATACCAATATGATTTGACGTTCCATCATTTATACTATATCCTATTTTTCCGTTTGGATATTTTTCAAGATAGGCGGGCTGCCAATAGGAAATTATTCTACTACCCTTCACGTAAAAAAAACCTTTAAACTTTAGGGGATCTAATTTTCCTTTTCCAGGATGGCTTACTAATTTATTAATATCCATTAGTATCTCATAGGTGGCCGAAATATCTTGCGAATGCAAATGGGTAGTAAACAAATAAGAATAAAGGAATAAGAGTTTTTTCATTACCGAACTGAATTTAAAGGCAAATCTTTCTATAATCGGTTGCCACGGGGAGGGGGGAATGTAACATCAAATAAATATTTTTTGGGTACAAGTTTATAAGTGTGCGCTTTTAGATCATAACTGTGCAACAAGCAGCTTTACAAATGAATCAGGTAAATTTTACAGGATGAAAAAATAGTTATAAATTAAATGAAGCTAACCATCTTATCTGAAATCACAATTTTTGAAACTAAATCGTTTAAGAAATCAACCGCTGATCAAACTTAACTTCCTCCGATTGAATAATCTTCATCATACCAAACAACTCATGGTTTGGGTTGAGCAAATAATTATAGCTATCCGGCGCAAGCACAGAAGGCACTTTCAATGCAAGCATTTTTCCTTCGGCAATAAATACATCGCCGATCTCTTTTAATGCATCGTGTCCGTAACTATTGCGCCAATCCGAAGGTAGTTTGTCTGTATTTATTTCTTCAATCCACTTAGAATAGGGCTCATCGGTATTTATTGCTA
This sequence comes from Chitinophagaceae bacterium, assembly GCA_041740575.1. Classification (GTDB taxonomy): domain Bacteria; phylum Bacteroidota; class Bacteroidia; order Chitinophagales; family Chitinophagaceae; genus Phnomibacter. Next base: position 27,239 of record JBGSLS010000021.1, read on the forward strand.
TAACTATCCTGCAATAAGACCGCTGTTGATTCACCATGGTAATATGCGCAAGCGCTTCCAGCATAGATAATGCCATGTTTTCTGCGGTATATAAAATTCTTGTGCCCTTGCTATTCCAACGCCCGCCATACAGGTACGCACCTTCACCCGAAAGGTCATTTAAACGATCGCAGGAAGTAATGCGGTAGAAGATCATTTTTTGTGAAATGTGAATTTTGTATTCAACCAATCAACCATGCCATTCGGCAGGCAGGCTCCTCAACTTTTCAACCCGTCAACCCATCAACTCGTCAACCTATCAACCCCACTAAGCAAACACCCCATGCTCAATTCTTCCTAATTCATCCATCAGCATTTGAATACCCATCGATGTATCTAAAAAAGATTTTGGTGAGCGATGACCAAGTGCCGGCACTTCGGTAAGCATCCATTGGCTGAAAGATTTTGTATCACCAAAAACTTCTTCGCCACGACTGTACAATTTTGCAATTTCAAGCGCTCGCTCGCTCAGGCGTTTATTTAAAACATCTTCGGATGTATATCGCCTTAAAGTACGGTCCGTCACTTCAAGTATATCAGCAAGATCATAAATATTCAGGCCGGTTTTATCCATCAAAATATCAAGAGACCCTCTTGTAAGACCACCACGAATAAGCCGGAGTTGACGCTCCTGCGTATTATCGCCAAACAAACTTCCACCCGATACACCAAGATAGCTTCCCGGTCCCCTTGCAGGTAGATTGGCAACCGCAGGCTCTTCAGCCAAACCATTTTCTGCTTTTAGGCGTTTATTTTTAAGGCTATCCTGACTTTGCTTTTTTAGTGCCATCTCTGAAACATTTGCCCAAATTTACCACACATTTTTGGAAAAAAACACTTTTTTCCAAAATTATAGGACATTTTTACAAAACCATTTTTCAATCTTCGTTCGTAGCCGATTATTTTTGCTGCTGTGCCAGATATTATTCATCTTCTCCCCGATCATATAGCCAACCAGATAGCAGCCGGCGAAGTGATACAACGACCAGCAAGCGCCGTAAAGGAATTGCTTGAAAATGCTATTGATGCCGGGGCTAACGATATTAAGCTGATTGTAAACGATGCAGGCAAAGGGCTTGTGCAGGTAATAGATAACGGCAAGGGCATGAGTCCAACCGATGCCCGCATGGCTTTTGAGCGGCATGCTACCAGCAAAATTGCCAGTATAGAGGACCTGTTCCATATTCGCACCATGGGTTTTCGCGGCGAAGCGCTTGCATCCATTGCCGCCGTGGCGCAGGTAGAAATTAAGACCCGCCGGGCCGAAGAAGAAGTGGGCACTTTTATTGCCATTGAAAACAGCCGGGTAACCACTCAGGAAGCAGTAGCTTGTCCGCAGGGTACAAGCATCAGCATGAAAAATGTGTTTTTCAATGTACCGGCCCGACGCAACTTTCTAAAAAGCAACAACACCGAACTTAAAAACATCATTGATGAATTTACCCGGGTGGCCATGGCTTTCCCCGAAATCCATTTCAGTTTTACGAGCAACGGGCAACAAGTGTATTTCCTGGAAAAAGGCTCACTGAAACAACGCATTGTACAATTACTCGGCAACCAATACAATGCAAGACTTGTACCGGTTCAGGAAGAAACAAGTTACCTGATTATCCGTGGTTTTGTGGGCAAACCCGATACGGCACGCAAAACGCGTGGCGACCAGTACATTTTTGCAAACAACCGTTTTATAAAAAGCGCCTACCTCAACCATGCGATTACGGGCGCATTTGCCGATCTTATTCCCAAGGATAGTTTTCCCGGTTATGTACTTTTTCTCGATCTTGATCCGGCAGAAATTGATATCAACGTACACCCTACCAAGCAGGAAATAAAATTTACCGACGAAAAAATTGTGTACGCATTTGTGCAGGCGGCGGTAAAGCATGCATTGGCACAATTCAGCATAGCACCTTCGCTCGATTTTACCCTAAATGCCGATATCCAAAGCCTTGAAGCGATTCAGCAACCCATTACGGAAGAAAAAAGATCGCAGGCCGCAGCATCATCGCTGTACCAAAGTTTTTCGCAAAAAGGACAAGCACATCTCATAGAGCCCAATAGTTATCAACCATGGCGCGAAATGAAAAAACAGGATGAAGAAATAAGGGCGCAATTGGCAAATAGGCAAAGGGCAATGGGCAACCAGGAAAGCGGCGTAGAACTGGAATATATTCCTGGTTCTACCTCCCCTGAAGGAAAGTTGGATGGGGCTGGCTGGAAAAGCGAACTCGCCAAACTAAAAGAGCAATTTATTGCGCCTTCAGAAAAAACACCCCTGCTTGATTTTGAACACGAGCATCGCCCCTTCAGCCGCGATCAGCGATTTATATGGATGAGTGAAGCGCCATTGATGCAATTGCATCATACGTATATCGCTGCATTGAGCAACCATGGATACATGATTGTTCATCAGCAATACGCGCACGAACGCGTGGTTTATGAACAATTACAGAAAGCTATTTTCGGAAAACCCATTGCCACACAGCAAAGCCTTTTCCCTGCTACCTTCAGCCTGCAGCAAGGCGACGCCGTTATGCTATCGGAATTATTGCCCGAAATGAAACAACTCGGCTACCATATTGAACCCTTCGGCGCCAATAGTTTTGTGGTACAAGGCACACCCGCAGATGTAGAAGTAGGTAATGAACAAAGAGCCATTGAGCAATTACTAGATCAATACAAGCATTTTAGTGCCGATGTAAAATTCAGTAAGCGTGAAAAATTGATTCGCTCTTTAGCATGGCAGCAAAGCACAAAACCCGGGCGCAACCTTACCGAAAGAGAAATGCGCGGATTGCTTGAACAACTGTTTATGTGCACTGTTCCCAATAGTACACCGGGTGGAAAGCCCACTTATGTATCTTACCGACTGCAAGATTTAGAAAAAATCTTTGGATAGAAGATGCCACGAATTGAGCATCTATAATAGTCGTGAATTTTATTAAGAATATTAAGCCACTAATGCACGGATAATACAAGGATCTATTCGTGCATTAGTGGCCATTAAAAATTTATTTTCCATAAATATCTCCCAAACGGATCGTTGCTTTCAAAGCAGGTAGTTTAACCACTTCGTCATTCTCAGTATAGGTTTTTCCTACCCAATCACCATCAGCCGCTTTTTCGTAAAAAATTACAACCTGCTTTTCGGGTTCTATCAAAAGATAGTATTGCAAAGAATCTATTTTGCGATATTGGATGAATTTATCGGTGCTGTCGTACCGACGGGTACTATCGCTAAGTACTTCTGCAATTAAAACCGGATCTTTTATAACATATGTATTCCCCGGATTTTCAATTAAACTACTTACAAACAAATCAGGATAAAGGAAAACATCTTCTCCCTGAATTTTAATTTTAACAGATTCGCTACCAATTGAATAGAGGTTCCCTGGAAGTTGATTTCGAAAAATCATCCAAAGAAGCATGCAAATTTGATTGTGTAAAAATGAGGCTCCGGGCATTTCATATAGGTTTCCGTAAAAAAATTCGTGACGTAGTTCCGATTGCGCTTCAAGTGCAAGATATTCTTCCACAGTATACTTTTTTTCCAGGTCAATCTTTACCATAATGAATCATTTTCGATTTCAAATATAACGCTTAAATGGAAAAAATAGTAAGCTGCATCTTTAATTAACTGTTGCTAAGTGTGCGGTTTGCAAGGAATATAAATGCAATCTTCATTCATGCATCCGAAGGTTCGCATCCTTGGTAAAACATCCATTTGTAGCAAAACGGATCATTCGTGACATTATGTTAAATTTTTCTTAACAACTAATAATTTAGTTATTAAACTAATCTTTTAGTTATGTTTACATCGCGAAACAATTTTGGCCAAATAACATTCGCAGCAAAAGAACGCATCATGAACAAAGAAAAGAAGGTACTTACCAAAGCAGAAGAACAGGTAATGCAGGTTTTATGGCAACAGGAACAGGCATTTCTGAAAGATGTAGTAGAAGCTATGCCGGCACCTACACCACACTCCAACACGGTTGCCACCATCCTGAAAATACTGATGGACAAAGGCTTTGTAAAAGCAGAAGCCATTGGCCGCAACAACCTGTACAAGCCTACCATGCGTAAGGACGCTTACAGCAAACAAAGTCTTGGACAGGTGGTAAACAATTACTTCGATGGTTCTTACCCAAGCGCAGTTTCCTTTTTGGTCGACCAAAAGAAACTGAGCATACACGACCTGGAATTGTTATTGCAACAACTCAAACAAAAGGAGGAATAACCATGCATCCCATCCTGCTATACCTGCTAAAAATGCTGCTTTGTTCAGGCTTGTTATACGGATACTACCGGTTGGCATTGTACAATGAGCATTTCCATCAGTGGAACCGGTTTTACCTGTTGGCAGCGATGCTGCTGAGTATAGTTTTACCACTTATAGAAATACCGCTCCTGTCAAAAGCACAACCTACTCCGGTGGTATATGTTTTGGATGTGTTGCCCTGGAACAATGGAGTGCAGGCTGAATCCGCTGCTACGCCCAATGCTTTCCTTTCGTTAAGTAACATCATGAAAGTGATGTTGGGTTTCATTAGTTTACTATTGCTGGTAAAGTTTGCTATCAGTATTTTCAAAATGTTCCGCGATTACCATCAGGCATTAAAATCAAATCTTGATGATGTAAAAGTTATTTTCACACAAGAGCCATCGGCTCCCTACTCATTTTTCAACTGGCTTTTTTGGCGGAGCGATATGGATGTTAATAGTCCCGCGGCCAAACGGATACTGCAACATGAACTTACGCATATCCGGCAAAAACATTCGTTGGATAAATTGTTTACGGAACTCGTTTTAATCATCTTTTGGATTAATCCGCTCTTCTGGTTAATTCGAAAAGAATTGTACATGATCCACGAATTTTTGGCCGATCAAAATGCCGTTGAACAGCATAATGGATCTGCATTTGCCGAAATGATTATGCAAAGCATTCATATAAATCCTATTCCCGCTTTAGCCAATCCATTTTTTACTTCACAAATTAAAAGGAGGTTGTTTATGATTACTTCATCAAACACAAATAAATACAGCTATATCAAAAGATTATTAACCATGGGCATAGTTGGGTGCACCATTTTTTTAATTGCATGCACTGCAGAAAAAACAGAAGAACCTGTAAAAACGCTGGATATAAAAAAAGGGACAGAAGGTAACTGGCCAGCAGTAAGGAATTTACAAACACTCAATTTGCCTGCTGGTACTGTAATATATTTGGATGGGAAGGAAATTACAGCATCAGAAATGAAAGAATTGAATCCTGATCTACTGGATTATGATGTAATGCTAACTAAGGAAGCTTCCATTGAAAAATATGGTGTTAATGCCAGCAACGGAGCATATGAATTATATAGTATTCCAACTGCGGCGAATGCAGGGCAACCTGGCAATGAACATTTACCTTCATTTCCCGGGGGAAAAGCAGAATGGAGAATATACCTTCAAAAACAATTAAGATATCCTGATATAGCTATTGATAAAGGTACAATGGGTGTTGCCAAAATTGCATTTACCGTATTACCGGATGGTTCTATAAAAGATGTTACAATCGTTGAAAATCCGGGAGATGGTTTAGGCGAAGAAGCTATGCGCTTGATAAAACAAGGACCTAAATGGGTACCCGGCAAAGTGGATGGAAAAGCTACAACTCAACGCGTATTGATGCCTATAAACTACAGACTTGAGTAGAAAAATCACATGCCAATTCTATTTTAATATAAGTACATTCATCAAATATTGTAATCCAGTTTCATGCATCCCATCTTATTATACCTGCTAAAAATGCTGCTTTGTTCCGGCACTCTATACGGCTACTACCGGGTGGCATTGTACAATGAACGTTTCCATCAGTGGAACCGGTTTTACTTGTTGGCGGCGATGTTGTTAAGCGTATGCATACCATTTCTCGAGATACCTGTTTCTGCAGAAACATCTTCCCCCGGACTGGTGTACATCATTGAAACGATACCTGGAGCTATTGTAGCAAAAGCAACGCCTGTTATAACAACAGCACAAATAGTATGGGCAGGCTTCGGGCTGGTAAGCATCTTACTTTTCATCCGTCTATTCATCGGCTTGTATCTTATTGTTTACAAGCCTTACCGTAAAGGCGAAGTATCGTCAAGGGAGGATATTGATGTAGTAATTACAGAAACACCTGCAGCGCCTTACTCCTTTTTCAGCCTGCTATTTTGGCGCAGCGATATGGACCCCGATAGTCCGCATGGAAAAAGGGTACTCCTGCATGAACTTACACATATCCGCGAAAGGCATTCGGCCGATAAACTTTTCGTTGAATTGATTTTGGTTGTTTGCTGGTTCAATCCCTTTTTCTGGCTTATAAGAAAAGAACTGTATGTGATACACGAATTTCTTGCCGACCGTAAAGCCATTGAACAAAATAACGGTGCCGCTTTTGCCGAAATGATTTTGCAAACGATGAATGCCGGTCACCTATCCCCACTCACCAATCCGTTTTTCTCATCACATCTAAAAAGAAGACTTAAAATGATAACGACTTCCAATAAACCACAGTTTAGCTACCTGCGTCGCATTACGGCACTTGTAGCTATGGTTACGCTAAGCTTTGTGTTGATGCTTACTATTGAAAAAGGTTTTGCACAACAAGCACCACCACCACCGCCACCACCACCTGCAGCGCCACTTCCACCGCCGCCACCGCCAAAGGTTGATTTGCCTGATAGCATTAAATCCATTGAAATAAAAGCGGTAAACGGAGTAGCCATTGCAACCATTACACTAAAGAATGGTAAGGTTCGCAAAATGCCGGTAGATGAAGCCATGAAGAAGGGTTACCCGATTCCACCACCACCACCTGCGCCTGCACCACCCGCTCCACCGGCACCACCCACACCACAAAATATTCAGCCCGATGAAATAGAAAGCATCACTATTGATGAACAAACCCACCATGCATGGGTAAAACTGAAAAATAAAACCTTTTTCGAATTGCCCCTGCTTGATGCGCAGTGCCTGATAGATGCAAACCCCGAAAAGGTAACCAGGGGAAAGAACATGTTGAACCTAAATGGTGAAGACCCATTGTATGTATATGCAGGCTTAATAATTTCCAAAGAACAAATGGCTCAGGTGGACCCCGGGCAGATTGAAAGCATTGATGTGCTAAAAGGTGAAAAAGCAATTGCTGCTTATGGTGAGAAAGGTAAAAATGGAGTGATCAGGATTACTCCGAAATCACAGAATTTTACCCAAAACGCAATTACAGGGGGAAATCAAAAACCAATTGTAGTTCAAGGCTATCCTTTGGAAGGTACTCAATTTGAAAAACCTATTCCAGTTGAAAGTTATCCTTCCAGAAAAGTTACCTATCAAAAAGTTATTGTAGGAGAAGGCTATCCTGTAAATGAAAGACAAGATCCAAAAGAAGTAGTGGTAGTGGGTTATGGTCCAAAAGCAAAAACCCAATCAACTTCACCCATTACAGAAGTTCGCTTAAAGGGTACCAATGGAGAAACACCACCCCTTTATGTGTTAAATGGAAAAATTATCCGAAGTGAGGAAGCTTCCAACATTATACCAGCAGATATAGAATCCACTCGTGTTTTAAAAGATAAATCTGCAACCGATAAATATGGTGATAAAGGATTGAATGGGGTAATTGAGATTGAGTTAAAGAAAAATAAATCTAGCGAAGAAGAACATCAAAAAATATTTACATCTGCCGAAAAGATGCCTGCATTTCCCGGTGGCGGCGAAGGATGGACAAGACATTTGCAAAAAAACCTTCGTTATCCTGATAAGGCTATAGACAAAGGCATTCAAGGTGTAGCTAAAGTTACCTTCCTGGTAGATCAGATGGGCAATCTTTCAGGCTTCGAAATTGCGCAGAACCCGGGTAGTGGACTAGGAGAAGAAGCGCTTCGGGTAATTAAAGAAGGCCCCAATTGGGAACCGGCAGAACAAAACGGTAAACTTGTGAATGCAAAAGTTACACAGAACGTTACCTTCAGATTGGAATAATCTTATAAAGACAACGATTCGCCCCCTGTAGAGATGCAATGCATTGCGTCTCTACAGGGGGCGAATCATTTTAAATACATTATACCAGACAAAATGCTTATCAGGAATGCTACAGTAAATCCTTCCTGTACTGAATTTTTTTCCGGATCGAATTAAAAAACAATGTCCTTTCCTTTTCTCCAACCGTACTAATCATTGTTGACTTTCTCTCAAGGTTTTGAAGATTATCAGCCATTACTTTGGTAAATTTCTCATCGGAAGTGGCAACAAAGTACAACACGCTATGGTTTAAAAAAACCATCTTACTTCCATTTAACTCTGCCAGGTAGGTGTTGTCTCCCAATATAAGTTCGTTAACAAATAACCTGTAACTGGCCGAATGGGTGGAATGAGATTTCCCAATACCAAACTTAAAACCGGTTTCAGCCTGGTGTTCTATATGATTAATTAATTCTTCGAGTTTTTCATACAATAAAAAGGTGGTTGCCTTATCTTTAATAAGGCCTGCTTCATGATAAAAATTAATCTGTCGAATAGAACTGTTCACACTCTCTAAATTCCAAATCTCAGTAATATCTACAGAATTATATAGTTCAATAATATCGCTTCCTGTAGAAAGATATTTGACTAACCTTTCATCATCCATATTAAACTTGATACCCTTCATGCTTTCATAAAGCAATATAGATTTTAACCAAAAATAAAACTTAAAAATAGCTAACTCAGGAACCTGAAAATGAACCATTGGTGGTATATCCTTCATTAAAATAGTAAGCTTTCTATCCTTATATGTAAGGAACATTTGAAATGTTCTCTTAATTTGTTGCAAATAAGCTTCGAAGCTATTTTCACTACTATCATTCAGTAAGCCTCTGAAAGTAAATGCATCAGTTTGAATGTTCAGGAATTGATCCATTGAAACCTTATAATGGGAACAAATTTTACAAACTTCATCCAAACTAATGGGCTTTTCCCCCCTAAGGCGCCGATAAACACTGTCATTGGTTATCCCTAATACTTCAGCAATATCATCAACAAAAGAGATGTGGGGAGGCATGGCTTCCTTAATCTTTTGAAAGAAAACTTGTTGCAAACCAATTGATTCCATGACAGGATATATTTAGTAAATTCTGCAAATAAGTAAAAAAGAATAAGTGAATTCTGCAAATAAAAATAGTCATATTTATACTTTCTGCAAGTATTATTTTTGAAGCAGCCCTTCTTAATACTAAAACATGATAGGATACTAACTATTGAAATCCGGGGCTTCCGGTCAATTAGGAATCGCTTTTTCAGCAGGATAGTTTTGAGTCTTCAATCACAGGCAGATTTTAAACTATCATCCATGAAAAAGATTATCCTTTGGATTTCAGCAATTACCCGGCATTTATTTTCAGTCATTTACCCGGTAAATTCCCCTACCTACAAAGCCACAAAACTGTTCAAAAGGGAACCACCCCAGGCAAATGCAAAACCCAAAAACGCCTGCATGGGATTTCCCTGCCAGGGAAATTGTATGCGGAAGGCTATGCCCGTTTGTGACAAAGGAAAAGCAACCATGGATTTAATGAATGCTTTTCCCCAAGGGCCAACTTGATTAAAGCACCCAATCTGTAGAAGCACCAAAAACGTTCATTTTTAAATACCACCTTATGATACCATTTATGATTTATATGTATCTAAGAAAGCACGGCAAGCATGCTTTTGCAAAGGCAGGAACGCGGGTAAAGGTTTTTATAAATGCCAACCTTTCATTTACTATGATTGGCATTATAATAATTATTCTTTCACTCATTCCAAAATTATCAAAATCCCAAACCCGCAAAATAAATTATACCATCCTGCAGGGAGATGACAATATTGGTTGGTTAACACTGGAAAGTATTACGGAAGGAAATAAGTCCACCCTTCATTTAATTTCCGAGGTAAAAACAAGGCTGATTTTCATGATTAATGTACTCACAAAAGAAACATCCACTTTTGAAAATGACAAACTAATCTATTCAAATCTTTTTAGGAAAAATAATGGCACCATCAAACTGAATAAGGAAACAAAATACACAGGAGAGCATTATGAAGTAACAGAAAATGGAGAAAAAGAAAGCCTGGGTTTTTCCTACATTGGCAATAACCTGCTAAGCCTATATTTTAAAGAGCCTGTAGGAATAGACAGATTGTACTGCGATAATCATGAATGCTTTATTAGAATAGCCAAAATGGCTGATGGTGGATATAAAGTGAAGTTTCCCGATGGAAACAGCAATTGCTATTACTACCATGAAGGCATTTGTACAAAAATAAAAATTGAGCATACCTTCTATTCAGCCACCATCATTTATTCACCAAAAAAATAATACCATGTTCACATCAAACATCATAAGCAACTATGCCATTTGTTACAGTATGTATTTTGTAATGATATGGATTATCTATGCCAATAAAAGCCATCAACTGTTTGACCAAAAAGGATTGCCGGCCAAAAACCACAGTAATTTATTGGCTTTACAAATTGCGGGAATCTTATGGCTGGGGCTTGTTCCGCTGATATGGGCAAAGCCCATATTAACCATCCTATTTGGTAATGGAAAAACAGATACAGTATTTACACTAACGTTCATAACTGTACTATTAGGTTTGATCTTTACAGGCATTCACCAAGCCAAAGGGGCCGCGATTGTCTCTCAAAAAATCACATTGCCATACAGATCCTACTACCCCAGATATTTCATCCTAAGAATTCCCTTTCTAATATCTTATGAAATATTTTTCAGGGGACTATGGCTATTTCTGAATATAGATAAATTTGGGTTAGTAGTGGCTATTATTATTGATATGTTACTCAACTTTATCCTGCATGTATTCAGTGGAAAAAAAATGCAGTGGGCATGTATCCCATTTTCCCTGGTGGCTTGTTTGCTTAATTACCAGGCACAGGCGGTTTGGCCTTCCATAATACTTCATCTTGCCATTTCCATTTCATTTGAATTAACTTCTGTAAATAGATTTATTAGGCGCTTAAAAGCCGTATCATGAAATCCCCACGAACAGGGGCTCACTCAGCACCCATGAGTATTGGAGATTCCGTCCCGCAAAGCGGGACAGGTAGTGACAATTAAAAAACAATAAAAATAAACACATGAAAATATTAATTACAGGAGCCACCGGATACGTAGGCAATTCATTAGCAATGTCGCTGGCCAACAAAGGAAACATGGTTAATACCTTGGTTAGAAATCCACAATCTGAATATGTACCCATGCACGAAAATATCCGTGTATTTGAAGGCGACATTACCAACAGATCATCCATCAAAAAGGCAATTGCAGGTTGCGAACAAGTGTACCATACCGCCGCAATGGTAAAGCTATGGGCAAAAGATGCATCAGCATTTTACAAGATAAATGTAGATGGAACCAAAAATGTATTAGAAGAAGCAATAGAAGCCAAGGTAAGAAAGCTCGTTTTTACCAGCACCTGCGGTGTTATAGGTGCATCATTAAAGGAACCACTAACCGAAAATGACCCAAGGATTTCATCATTTAATAATGACTATGAAATTACAAAATTTATAGGCGAAAACCTTGTGAAAGATTACATGGATAAAGGCCTGTTAACCGTAATTGTATCCTTATCAAAAGTATTTGGACCAGGCATTGAAACCCATCCCGTAAGTGTTAATAGAATGATTAAAAAAGTGATAGAAGGTAAGCCAACCTTCATTCCAAGTCCCGGAAGCTACCTTTCAAATTTCTGTTATATCGAAGATGTGGTAAGGGGGCATGAGCAGGCAATGGAAAAGGGGTTGAATGGTGAAAAGTATATACTGGGCGGAGAAAATGTTTCCTACACTGACTTTTTTAACATGCTTAAAAATATCTCGGGATCAAAAGCAATGATAATTCCGGCTCCCAAGTCCATTGCAACCATAGTTGCAGGAATCCAATGGTTAAAACATAAAATCACCAACGGGGAGTTGTCATTTACTTCAAAAGGGTTAACACATATTTATTGTAATAAAGCATTCAGCAGCCAAAAAGCGATTCAGCAATTAGGATACACTATCACCCCTCTTAAAACTTCACTTGAATCAACGATTCAATTTTTAAAACTATAAAAATATGTACCATAACTATTATACACTGATAACCGGTGCAGGTGAAGGTTTCGGAAAAGCATTGGCGCTTGAATGCGCGGGCAGAAAAATGAATATTTTACTGGTAGCCTTACCCGGATCTGAACTATATAACCTGCAGGATTTTATTAGAAGAAATTATGATGTACAAGTTATAGCCATTGGAAAAGACCTTAGCGAGCCTGAAAATTGCTTTGCAATGTTCAAGGAAGTAGTTGCCCTTGATATAAAGATCAACATGCTTATTAATAATGCAGGGCTTGGTAGTACGGTGCTATTTTCCGAAGCATCCATACAATTATTCCAAACCCAAATAAAATTAAATATACTGGCTACAACCCTGATTACAAAGCTATTTGTAGAGCATATGGATTGTAATAGTCCTTCACATATATTAAATGTAGGGAGCTTAGGCAGCTATTTTTTCATAGGAAAAAAGCAGGTATATAGTGCCACAAAATCATATATATACTCGTTTTCAAAAAGTCTTCGAATTGAATTACAATCAAAAAATATAAATGTTAGTGTTGTTTGTCCGGGATGCATGCCCACCAATATTCTTAACACATTACAATTAAAATCAAGCGGAAGGCTCGCACAACTTTCTGCAATGAATCCCGAACAAGTTGCACCCATTGCAATAGATGGCTTACTAAAAAGGAAAGCCGTAATTATACCCGGCTTTATAAACAACATCTTCCTTTTGTTGAATAACATCGTTCCTGATTTCATTATAAATATGATTACTCAATGGCAAATGAAATCAATTAATGCTAAAAATTTAAATACAAAGTCTTCAGTTCCTCCTTTACAATATTCAAATACTACTCCCCATTATTCACTTAACTTAAAATAAACTACTATGAAAACAGTAAGTGCACCATCCAAACTGGTAATTTTTGAATCAGAAACCATGAAATCCGTACTGCAGTTTTTGCTGTTATTGTTGCCCATCTTAATCATTGCATTCAGTATAGAAAGTACAGATCCCTATGTTTCCTATACATTAATGCTTTTCTCAGGCTGGCTTACCTGGACATTTATTGAATATTATAACCATCGTTTCAGGATGCATAGTAATGGCGACCACTCCAAAATAATCGGGTATGAATCCCACATGACGCATCATCACCATCCTACAGATATAAAAATAAGCGGCACCCACAGAATCCTTCTATTTGTTGGAAATTTAGCATTGTTAGTGCTTTGCATGTATTTCAGGAACTGGATAATTATTCTTACCGGTATATATACCGGATTTGTAATATACACCCTGATGCATTGGTTTCTTCACCAAAAGATATCAGCAAAACTAGTGCCCGAAGTGCATCAATTTCACATTCATCATCACTGCAAACATCCCGATAAATGCTTTGGTGTTACTGTAACCTGGTGGGATCATTTATTTGATACTATTCCGCATCAGCAAAAGGAAATCACGGAAAGGATAAAAGCATTTTATTACAAAAATCATTAACCCATTAAAAAATAAGATATGGAACTCTACTATACCATGCTGGCGTTATTTTTTATCACTGGTTCTGTAATAGAATTTAGGGTAACACGCAGAGAAAATAGCAAGTATTATAGCCTCGGAGATTTTAGAAGCAGTCTGCAGCTTATGATTACAAGTTTGTTGATTGACCTTGTTATAAAAACAGTTGCCATATATTTATTAATCAAACTTTATGATATCAGCCTTTTTAAGCTGGGCTATCAATGGTGGGTTTGGATACTATGTTACATTGGATGGGATTTGATATTTTATCTGAAACATTATATGGAACACAACGTTCGGTTTATGTGGGCCACTCACGTCAACCACCACTCTTCGCCTTACATGAATCTTTCTACATCTCTGCGTTCAGGTGTTTTCAAATCGGGCTACCGGTATTTCTTCTGGGCAATCCTTATTTTTATAGGCTTTCCAGTGCCCATGTTTCTAATACTTTACGGGCTAGGTAAAGTATGGGCATTCTTTAGTCACAGCCAGAAGCTTGGAAATTGGCATATACTGGAGAAATTTACCGTTACGCCGACACATCATCTCCTGCATCATTCATGTAATGAAGACAATCTCAGTAAGAATTTTGGAGAAACCTTCTTGTTTTGGGATAAATTATTTGGAACTTTTAAACAAACAAGTACACCGCTTACTTATGGCATTGAAGAAGCCGTGGATCATTCAAATTTTAAAAATGTTGTTTTTCACGAGTTTATTAATATGAAAAACGACCTGAAAGATGCCAGAGATTGGAAAACAAAATTAAAAATAATTTTCGGCCGACCGGGCACTAAATACACCTGATTATTAAAGCACCAAATGGAATCATTTATTCATTGCAATGTTTAATTAAAATCAGGATATCTAAATTCAATTCCCTTCCCATACACTCATCAAAAATTTTTCAATATGCCTGCGCACCTTAGGCGCTTCCATGGTATGATTGTTAACCAGCGCGGAAAACAACAAAAGCTTACCGCTCTTTCCATACAAATAACCGCTTAGCGCTACCTGACCGCTCAATGTACCGGTTTTGGCAAAAATTTTACCATTTAGTGCTGTGTAGTAGTTCGACAATGTACCCGTATTGCCCGTGGGTAAAATGCCTTTGATGCGTTCGATGGAAAACTCATTTCGCATCTTATTGAGCAACCACACAAAATCGGCAGGGCTTAGCAGGTTGTACCGACTTAACCCGCTGCCATCTACCCAAACCGGCTTGTCGGGCATTTCCTTAAAGTCCGTTTTCATTAGGGTATCAATCATGTCCCTATCGCTCATGTACCCTAGTAATTCATTACTTGCCATCAGCAGGGTTTGCTCGGCATAAAAGTTATCGCTGCGGTGCATCATGGGGCGGAGGAGAGAGTCGAGGGGTTGGCTATGTAATATTTTATATTGAATATTTAATATTGATCTGCTTTTGAGTGATGCTTTGTCTGTTTGCAGTTCAATTTCGCTTTTATTTAATTGTGCACGAAGTATTTCTACACCGGTTTTAATGCCATAGGTTACATAAGGTATTTCGGTCCTGATAACGGTATCGCGGCCATTGTAGCTAACTTCGTAACCATTGGTTGCATAGGCGCGATTGATACGGTTAAACCTTGCATCGGGTGTATAAAAATAGGCAATCGATTCAGGAGAAAGTTTCCATGCGCTTTTATCCGTTAACGCTCCTAATTGCAAGCTTGGTTTTACCACCCATTGCTGCTGCCCATCCTGATAGGATGAAAAGCCTTTAGCCGTAAACCTTACCGGCATCATATTACCATTTACCGGCAATGCGCTTCGCTCCTGCTGATAACTTGCCTGGTAATCGCTCCAGGTCCAGCCGCGGCCATACCGGTCCGCTTTCCAATTCGAAGCATTCAATACCACAGGCTTTTTCACATTATTTAGCCAGTTAAATACAGGGTGGGTTTCAAAATCATCCGCAAGCAAACTTGGATCGCCGGTGGGAAAAGCATAAATCGTATCCCCTGCATCGTAATAACGAAGTCCGATTAGGCTATCAGGCAGAAACTTTAGCCCGGCATACAGGCTAAGTAGTTTGGTATTGCTTGCGGGTACAAAGTATTTATGGCTGTTGTGTTCTGCCAAAACTCTACCGCTTTCTGCATCCATTACCAATACCCCTAAATGAGCGCCCATAAGGCTATCTTCGAGATTGGATAAAAAACTTTTGCCAGCCAATGGAACCGCAGTTACCGTTGCAGGGGCTTTACAAGAAGCAATCAACCCGGCAAGTATTAAAACATATAAAAAATCATATTTTATCATAATGAGCGTGTTTATTTTTACCAGCGGTGAAAGGTAAAGTTTTACCACCTATTTTTTTATTGCAATAAAGTGTATGCAAAAACTCACCTACTGGTTGTTATTCAAAAAGTTTATTGCGCCATTAATGCTGCTGGGGAGTTTAACCGTTGTTGGTACTTTTGGATACATTTATATTGATAATTACCCTCCGCTCGATGCGCTTTACATGACGGTGATTACCGTGGGTACAGTTGGCTTTGGTGAAATACATCCATTAAGCGATGCGGGTAAAATTTTTACCATTTTCCTGATAATAGCCAGCCTGGGACTGGTAGCATATTATATTACTTTAGTTACAAGGCTGTTGCTGGATGGTGAGTGGCGGAAACAATACCGTATGTACCTGCAAGCCAAAAAACAAGATGATATGAAAAACCATGTAATTGTATGCGGCTATGGCCGCAATGGCCGTCGTGCTTGTGAAGTGCTGAAACAAAATAACATACCCTTTATCATTATTGAACAACGTACATCGCACCTGGAAGATGCCGACAAAGAAAAAGAGTTGATAATTGCAGGTGATGCCACAAAGGATGAAATATTGATGGAAGCAGGCATAAAAAGGGCAAGGGCACTCATAACCGCCTTACCTAATGATAGTGACAACCTTTTTGTAGTACTTACGGCAAGGCAAATGAACCCCGATATGATCATAATTAGCCGGGCAAGCGATAATCACACAATCAATAAACTAAAAATTGCCGGTGCATCCAATGTAATTATGCCTGACAAATTGGGTGGTGCACATATGGCATCCCTGGTAATTATTCCTGATGTGCACGAGTTTTTTTCCATGCTTACCACGCAATTTAATGATGATTTTAAAGTAGCAGAAATAGTGGTTCCCAATGCCGTAAACCTGGGAGAACTTAACCTTTGGCAAAAAACGGGTTGTACGGTCCTGGGCGTAAAACAGGCAGACAACCATTATGAAAAAAACCCCGCTCCGAACTACCTTTTAATGCAGGGAGAAAGATTAATTGTAATGGGTAATAAGCAGCAACTTGAAATGGCAAAGAAAGTCCTTACCTAAGGCGGCGATTAGCCAGTATTACTTTTCTTCTTCTGTTACTGTATTCAACATCCTTATTTTTTGCGTATCGCCCACCATCCATATTACATCACCCCATTCAAAAACTGAATCTGATGATGGGTTTAATAGCCTTGCCCCTGACCGCTCAATACCAACCACAAGGCCATGTGTTTTTTCTCTAATACCCGAACTCCGGATGGTTTTTCCTTTCAACCCGTTATGCTCATCTACCACCAGTTTTTCTAAACTAATATGTGCAGCTTGAGCAATAGCATCCAGTCTTTCTTCATCATCCCTTGCTTCTACCTTTAGCGTAAATTTCTGCAATTGTATGTCAGTACCAATTACACCAATTTCATCATAAGGAAACAGTTTTTCAAAACGGGAAGGGGCATATATTAATCGGCTTCCCCGTTCAATAAAAGCGATATTAATACCATACCGCTCCCTTAATTTAAGCGTTTCCAGTGTTTCTCCCAAAAAGCTGCAATGTGTACCAATTTTTATCCTTGCCAAGTGTGCATCCCAGGGCGTAATCGTTTTATGTCCTGCTGATTGCTGTTCTTTTTCATTCAGGTTGGTTAAAAAACGATGTTCGATACGGTGGTAAAAGGTATCAATACGCTTTTTAAAAACCCTGAAAACAACCACCATAACTACCACCGTAGCACCTATGCTGACCAACAATGGCAAAAACTGCAACAGTAATACACTAACAAAAACAACACCAAGGAAATTGCGTAATATTTCCAGCATCACCAATGGACCTCTATTATACTTACTATCAAGCCATAAGGCACGATAGGCACCCATATTCATTTTTTTTGCCATTAATGCCCAAATAAATGGGGATATGGCTCCCATGGTTATAATGGCTGCTACATAGGATGAACCTGTTGGGTTGTCTGATATTTTTTCTAAAAAGGGTTCGAGGTAATTGGTACCCAACCATATAATGGAAATAATGACAACGCTATGGGTAAGCAGCATTTGGAGGTATGCCATTATTACAATACGCCAGTCACTTTCGCCCCTAATAGTTTGCGAGCCTGCACTATAGCGGTTAAGCGCCTGTATCCAGGATTTTGGCAGATTTTTTAAGAGAAAATAGTAAAAGGGATCAGCAAGCTTAATCATATAAGGCGTGGAAAAAGTGGTGATGACGGATACGCCCACAGCAATAGGATATAAATAAGGGCTTGTAACGGATAACGACACGCCCAATGTTGCAATAATAAAACTGAACTCACCAATTTGGGTCATGCTTGTACCCGCCTGTATTGCCTGCCGCAAAGGCCGCCCGGCAATAAGGGCACCAATAGTAACATTCACCAGTTTTCCTCCAATAACCAAAGCCGTAAGTATTAATACCGGGCCCGCATATTTCAAAAGCAACAACGGGTCGATTAGCATACCAACCGATACAAAGAAAATGGCTCCAAACAGGTTTTTTACAGGGCCTATCAGGTGTTCAATCTTTTCGCCATAGGTAGTCTCGCTTAAAATACTACCCATGATAAAAGCGCCGAGTGCTGCCGAAAACCCCACTTTGTCGGCCAGTACTACCATACCGAGGCAAAGCGCAATGGCACCAATGAGCAGGGTTTCGCTGCTTAGCAAAGTGGATGCACGTTTAAGTAAAGTGGGTAACAAAAATATGCCTGCTAAAAACCAGAGACTTAAAAAAAATATCAACTTTGCAATGGCAAACATCATTTCGCCGCCTTCAAAAGTTTTGCTTACAGCAACGGTACTTAGCAAAACCATAAGTATAATCGCCACCAGGTCTTCTACAATTAAAACCCCCATTACCAAACCGGTAAACTGCCTCGTTTTCAACCCCAACTCTTCAAATGCCCGAAAAATGATGGTGGTGGAAGAAATGGCTATTATCCCTCCTAAAAAAAGGCTGTCTATCTGCGGCCACCCCAGCAGGTTGCCGGTTAGGTAACCAATGCCCATCATAACAGCAATTTCCCAGCCACCGGTAATGCCTGCAGTAGCGCCCACTTTTGCCAGCTTTTTAAAGCTAAACTCAAGCCCAAGCGAAAAAAGAAGGAAAATAACCCCTATTTCAGCCCATATCTTTATATCATCCAAATCGGTAACAGTAGGAAGCAGATTAACATTGGGCCCCACGAGCAACCCGGCAATAATGTACCCCAAAACCACCGGCTGCTTTAAGCGCCGGAAAATAAGCGTTGTTATGCCCGCTGCGCCCAATATAAGCGCTAAATCAACAATTAAACCTGGTAGATGCTGCATACGTGTCGGGGTAAAAATACACATCTAAGCGCATTAAAACAGGAAGCAATCAATTGTGAAGTGCCTGTATAATTCCATTGCTCCTTTTTAAAAACCATTCAAACTGCTTTCCCTGCATAGATGTCTTTTTGTATTGGAGTAAAATATGGAACCTATTTTTGCACCATCATGAATAAATGGTGGTGGCTCCCGTTCGCCTTGCTTTTGGTAGGCACACACACAAATGGGCAGCAGGTAAAAATAAAAGGACTGGTAAAAGATGCACACAACGAAGAGCCTATACCCTATGCTTCGGTGGTGATAAAACCCGTGCAACGTGGCGTAATAACTGACTCACTCGGTTTTTTTTCTATTGATATTTTACCAGGGTGGCAGGCCGATTCACTCGAAGTTACCTATGTGGGTTACGATAATTTTACCATTGCGCTAAGTGAATTCAGTGATAGCAGTTTTATCCGCATCAATCTTCAACGCGCTGTAACACAAGGTGTAGTGATAAAATCAAAAGCCAATAGAGGATTAATATTGTGGCGAAAAATTGTACGTAACAAACCCAATAACGACAGGAGTAAATTTGATGCCTTTGCCTACGAGTTACATAATAAACTAGAACTCGATTTTAACCAGGTAAACAAAGAAAAACTGGAAGACAGAAAAGTACTCAAGCCTTTTTCCTTCATATTCGACAACATTGACAGCTCCGAAGGTGGTCCCCCTTTTCTACCTATATTCCTAACTGAAACCTTATCGGATTATTATTACCGGCGCAACCCGCGTAAAACACGCGAAGTAATTAAAGCCAGCAAAACCAATGGAATTAATAACGAAAGTGTGACCAAACTGCTGGGCGGTATGTATCAGAATGTAAATGTGTACAGCAATTTCATCCCGGTATTTGATAAACAATTTGTAAGCCCTTTGAGCAACCAGGGCGACAATTATTATACCTACAGCACACCCGATACCGTAATGGTAAACGGGCGTCGTTTTTTCCATTGGG
Source organism: Chitinophagaceae bacterium (assembly GCA_041740575.1). GTDB lineage: Bacteria > Bacteroidota > Bacteroidia > Chitinophagales > Chitinophagaceae > Phnomibacter. Next base: position 47,547 of record JBGSLS010000021.1, read on the forward strand.
TATTTTCTCCAAAACGAAAAGGAGAAAATACTTTTGAAGGCGATGCGTGGGTGCACGATACCACTTTTGCCATTCAGCGCATTCAGTTACGGCTTACCGGTTTATCCACCGTTAACCATATTGAAAACCTGAGTGTGTACCAGGATTTTGCCCAGCTAAATGATAGTACCTGGTTTTTATCGAAAGATAAATTTATTGCCGATGTTAATCCTATCGGAAAAAACAGAATGGGTATGAAGGGCCGCAAAACCACTACCTACCGCAATATTCGTTTTGATAAATATTTAATAGACACTGCCCTGAACAGCAATAAAATTGCAGAAGAAGTTGTGCTATTACCCGATGCAGAAACAAAGACCAACGATTACTGGCTCGACGCAAGGCATGAAGGCCTTACCAAAAATGAAGCTTCGGTTTACAAAATGATAGATACGCTGCAGCAAATGCCGCTTTTTAAAAAATATACCAATACGCTATACACCTTAACGACAGGTTACAAAACGCTTGGCAACTTTGAAATTGGCCCCTGGTTTAATTGGGTAACACTGAATGCCTACGAGGGATTGCGCACCCGCTTCGACCTGGGAACAACGCCGGGCTTTAGCCCTAACTGGTACCTGCATGGATATTTGGCCTATGGATTTGCTGATAAAAAATTCAAAGGCAAGGCCGAAGCCTATTACTATATTAAAAAAGAGCCGCGCAGTTATATTCACGCCACTTACCTCAACGATCTTGATAATGGGCAAAACTATTACGATGAAGTTAGCCTCGATAACATTTTTGCCATTGCCATTCGCAAACAGGGGGTTCCCATGAAGTTTATGAAAGTAGATATGCGCGAACTCGAATATTATACCAGCACCGCAAGTGGTTTCAGTACAAAAATTGGCATTCAACGCAAAATTTTCGATCCCCTTGATAATATACCCGGAAAAGAATATTACCCAGATGGCAAAGGCGATGCACTTAATAATTTTGAAACAGCTATTACGCTCCGTTTTTCGTATCTCGAAAAGTTTTTGAACGGCAACTATTTCCGGGTAAGCCTCGGCAGCAGTTACCCCACCGTAGAATTGCAGTACCATAAAGGATGGAGTGGTGTATGGGGCAGTAATTATGATTACCACAAACTTAAATTCCGCATCAACGATTTTCTCAAAATTGCACCTTTCGGTACCCTGGATATTAATTTGTATGGGGGAAAAACCTTTGGCACCCTGCCCTATATGCTGCTGGAAGTAGCACCGGGCAATGAAATTTATTACTACAACAAATATGCCTTTAACCTGATGAACCGATTTGAATATATCAACGACCGGTATGCTGGTTTTTCCATGGAACACAATTTCGGAAGCGGTATATTCAAATATTTTGGCCCTACCCGTAAAATGAAATTGCGGCAATTCTGGAATGTAAAAACCCTGGTAGGCGATCTTAGCGATGAAAACGTAGCGCTCAATTTTGTTCCCGGCAATCCGTTCCAAAACCTGGATGGCAAAATGTACATTGAAGGCGGTACCGGAATTGATAACATTTTGAAAGTGCTTCGATTAGACTTGGTTTGGCGATTTGGCCCCAAACCTTTACCTGAAAATTGGGTTAGCAAATTTGGGGTATTTGGAAGTTTCCGGCTGGCGTTTTAATACAATCCACCTTCAACCTTGCAGTTAAAAAACCACATCTTAACGAACTATTTGTAGCAAAATCCATAGCTTAGCGTCCTGAAAATTAAAAAAAACAATCACTATGTTCGAAAAATCGGGTAACCCTGTATTGGGTGAAAAAGCCTTTGGAAGTATAACCATGAGCGGGGATAGCTCGCAACGCATGACGATGCAGGGCACCATGAATAAAACCGGTCTGCTGATGCTGTTGGTTTTGGCGGGTGCCTATTACACCTGGACTGCTTTTGCCAAGGGTCAGAATGTACAGATGTTTATGTTTGGCGGTGCTATTGGCGGCTTCGTAGTCGCCTTAATCACGGTATTTAAAAAGGAATGGTCGGCTTATACTGCCCCTGCTTACGCCTTATTACAAGGCTTGTTTTTAGGCGCTATTTCCGCCTATTACAACCTGGCCTTTGCCGAAAATATGCCCAACATTATCACCAACGCTGTAGGACTCACGGTAAGCATTGGCATTGGCATGTTTCTGTTGTATCATTTCAGGGTAATTAAGGTTACCGAAAAATTCCGCAGTATTATTTTTATGGCTACGGCCGGTATCGCTATTTTTTACCTTGTGGTAATGGTAGCCCGCCTGTTTGGTGCCCAAATGGGTTTTATGCATGATAGTTCGCCCATGGGCATTGGCATATCGCTGTTTATTATAGGTATTGCTGCGCTTAACCTGTTGCTCGACTTTGATATGATTGAGCAGGGTGCCGCCCACGGAGCGCCAAAATACATGGAATGGTTTGGCGGTTTTGCCTTGCTGGTAACGCTGGTTTGGTTGTATCTTGAAATTTTACGATTGCTAAGCAGGTTTGCAAGTAGCAAGTAATTGAATATCTTTTTATGCAAAAAGCGGATTGAACTTTGGAAGTTCAATCCGCTTTTTCTTTTAGGCTATCTCTCTTTTACTGCCTGATAATAACCTGCTGACCGCCGCCGCCGGGTCTGCCACCCATACTCTGAAACTGCTGTTGCTGCAGCTTACGGTATTCTTCGCGGGTAATTTTATTACCCTTGGTGGGTGCTTTTACAACAACATCTTTAGCCAGCGGCTCCAGTTTTACCGGGCTGTACACAATGGTTCCATTATCAATATCCACATATAAAATCAGTCCGGGTAATCCAAAGTAATTCTCGGGACCGGCCGATGATGGAATTTGTTCGGTATACCATGCTACCACGGATTGCTTTTCATTCATTACACGGGTAATGGTGCTATCGCGCCTACCCTGTCCGGCTTGTTGGCCGCCTTGTGGCTGTCCGCCCTGGCCACCCTGACCCATGCGCATACCGCCACCCATTCCAAACCCCTGGATAGAAGTGGTTGCTTTGCGGCACTCAAATCCACTAATGGTCATGGTTTCATCTTCGAGTTTCCACTTTAGCGGACGAAGGGTATCATCTATCAGGTAACGCTTGGGACCAAGCTCGCGACTTTCAATTACGGTTTCCTTATCATAATCGCGGAAGGTTTCAGCGTTTTCCGTCATACCACCAAACCGCATCATTCGATTGCCACCGCCGCCATCCGCCGAAGGCAACTGATCACCCTGGGTTTTGGCCAATTTAAACAACGAAGTAGTTGAAGTAAAGTACAGTTCCAGCATATTGGTCTGAAATTCGGGCACCATGGCTTTAAACTGTTCTGCTTCGGGGGGCATACGCTTATGTACGTTAATTTTCTGCTCGTAGGTAATTTTCCCCTCCGTAGTTTGCGCAACTACCGGTGCAGAACATAGCAGTAAGCCTGCCATCCAATGTATAGTCTTCATAATCAAGATTTGTTTTCAAAAATTTGGAACTACAAAGCTAATCCAAAGAAAATGCGGATAGGTTAACCATTGGGTATGAACCGTTAATTAAGGTTAAAAACTAAAAGCAATGGGGTAGTTGTAAAAATATATTTGCATTTAACGGCAGCGATAAGCGTGCAGGATAACAGGTAAATGGATAAAAAACTCAATATTTCAAGGTGGCTGATGTACGCAAGCGTACTGGTATTGGTGCTGTTCCAGGCTTATTGGCTGCGTAAGGTTTACGAAGGTGGTTACCGCAGCCTGCAACGTGAAATTGCAGTGGTACTACGCGAGGCCATAGTAAAAGATCAGTTTCAGTTAATTGCTAACAGCAACGCATTACCTGCTTTTCGTACCGATACCCTGCAGGTAAATGGGAAAAGAGTAGAAGTAATGGTGCTGAATGACAGCCTCCCCGGAAAAATGCCTTCCGAAAATGGAAATACCATCAGGATAACCAGTGATAGTGTACGATTTGAGTTCCACGTAAAAGAACCTCGCGACAGTGCTCAAAAAATACCGGCACCCCCAAGGTTTATGACCTATAGTCCTGAAGAAGAACATGAAATAAAAAGCAGGCTTGTTGTTACACTGTTGGTGAACAAAGCACTTTATGATTCAGGTGGGGTAAATGCCCGCTACCAAAAAAATCTTGATGATGCTGATCTTCCTTCATCCTTTACCGTAACCAAAGCAGCACAACCCCAGGGGGCAAATGCCTGGCAACGCAGAATGGAATCGAACTGGCGGGGCCGTGGCGGCATGAACATGATGATGGCCGACTTTGATTTTGGAAACCCCTTCGCCCATATTATGCGCAAAATGTATGGGCAAATCCTTATTGCGCTATTTATGACAGGCATGGTAATACTCGCCTTACGATTTATGTTTAAAAGCCTGAAAGAGCAACATAAAATGGCCGCGCTGAAAAACGATTTTATCAGCAACATGACGCATGAATTAAAAACACCGGTAGCAACCGTAAGTGTGGCCATTGAAGCCTTAAAAAACTTTAGTGTAATGGATAATCCGGCGCGCACCCGTGAATATCTCGATATATCCACCGCCGAACTTAATCGCCTATCGATGCTGATAGATAAGGTTTTGCGGATTAATATGTTTGAAGCCGATAAGATGGAATTTGATTCCACTCCCATAAGTTTAAATAATCTTACGCAGGAAGTACTGCAGGCGCAACAATTACAGGCAACGCAAACCGGCGCCACCATTACCTGGACTAATCCCGGAGAACCTGTAATGGTAAAAGGCGATAAAATGCACCTGATGAGTGTATTGTATAACCTGCTGGATAATGCCATGAAATACCGAAGCGCACATCCTGAAATAGAAGTTACCCTCTCCAAAGAAGGTACTGATGCTACCCTGAAAGTAAAGGATAACGGACCGGGAATTGCCGCTGAGTATCGCACCAAGGTTTTTGAAAAATTCTTTCGTGTACCTACCGGCGACCGGCACGATGTAAAAGGCTACGGGCTTGGGCTTAGCTATGTACATGAAGTAGTACAAAAACATGGCGGCAGTATAAGGGTAGAAAGCGAACCGGGCAAAGGCTGTACCTTTATTGTGAAACTGCCTGCAGCAGCCTAAGTCAATTAAATACAACAATATGGTAACCGTATTATATGTGGAAGACGAAGTTTTCCTGGGTAAAATTGTAAAAGAAACCCTCGAAAGCAGGGGCTATGCAGTGCGCATGGAAACCGATGGCCGCGATGTGGCAGATGCATTCCGGCAATTAAATCCCGATATATGCGTTTTCGATGTAATGCTTCCCGGCAAAAGCGGTTTTGAATTGGCTGCCGAAATAAGGCAGATGGATAAAAAAGTGCCCATCCTTTTTCTTACCGCCAAAACGCAAACCGAAGATGTAGTGAAAGGTTTTGCCCAGGGTGGAAACGATTACCTCCGCAAGCCATTCAGTATGGAAGAACTGATGGTGCGCATTCAGAACCTATTGCAATTAACCGGTAGTAAACAAACCGAAATTGCCGACCCGGATAATATAACGATTGGCCAACTGCGCTTTAACCTGCCAAGGCAAACCCTGCATGGTGGTGCCGAAGAACGCAAACTCTCCTACCGCGAAAGTGAACTACTTCGTTACTTATTCGAAAACCGCAACAGTATTATCGACCGCCGCGATTTGCTCAACAAAATTTGGGGCAACGATAATTTTTTCAATAGCCGCAACCTCGATGTGTACATAACCAAGCTGCGTGGATATTTACGGGATGACCCCAATTTGGAAATTTTAACCATTAAGGGCGTGGGCTATAGGTTTGTAACGGGATAATTTTTATCCTTAACTTGCTGCTGCTTAAAAAAAAGCAGCTATGTACCAGGAAACCATTTTTTCTATTGCAAATAGTATTGCGCTCATCAGTTGGATCTTACTGTTAATTGTACCTTTTAGGCCCATTACCAACAAAATAATTTTGGGTGTATCCATTACCATTTTATGTGTAGCATATGCGGTATTGTTGTTTCAAACATTACAGCCTACCGACTTCCAAAAATTCGGAACACTGGAAGGCATTTCAAGTTTACAGTCAGTTCCCGGTGCTGTTTTGGTTGGCTGGATTCATTACCTGGCCTTCGATTTATTGGCTGGTCTTTTTATTGCGAATAATGCTGCTAAGCATGGCATTCGGCATATTGTTATTGTTCCTGCCTTGCTTGGCACTTTCATGATGGGGCCTGTTGGATTGTTATTGTACCTGATTATTCGTTGGGCATTTACCAAACATTGGTTTGCAAAAAATTTCTGAGTATAGGAATGGGATTGTGCATTTACGATCCCCAAAAATTCCCTGCATTATTATTCCGGATGAACCTGAATGCTATTGGCTATTTTTGTAGTCTATTGTGTTTTAACGGATGTTTTTTGCTAAAAAAATATTAACCGTTAACTGCAATTTTAAATATTACATAAACCAATATTACCTATCAAATCTCCCATCGGCATATTCGACAGCGGCTACGGCGGACTTACTGTATTTAAAGATATAGAAGCGCTGCTACCCCAATACGATTACCTGTACCTGGGTGATAATGCCCGCGCACCCTATGGTCCGCGCAGTTTTGAAACGGTGTATGAATATACCTGGCAGGCGGTGCAATGGTTTTTTGCACAGGATTGTCCGCTCGTAATTCTTGCCTGCAATACGGCAAGTGCCAAAGCACTCCGTACCATTCAACAACAAAACCTGCCGGTAAGTGCCGATCCTTCGCGCAGGGTATTGGGGGTAATTCGCCCTACTACCGAGGTAATTGGCACATACAGCCAATCAGGAAAAGTGGGTATATTAGGTACTGCGGGAACCATAAAATCAGGCTCGTACCCCATTGAAATTGCTAAATACTGGCCCGAACTCGAAGTTTTTCAGCAAGCCTGCCCCATGTGGGTGCCGCTGATAGAAAATAACGAACATATGGGGCATGGGGCCGATTATTTTGTGGACCTATACCTTGATAAACTGCTCGCACAAGATCCGGGAATTGATACCCTGTTACTCGCCTGCACCCATTATCCGCTGCTGTTACCCAAAATTGAAAGACATATTCCTGCGGGGGTAAAAGTGATTACGCAGGGTGATTTGGTTGCCCAAAGCCTTGCCGGTTATCTGCAGCGGCACCCTGAATTGGAACAACGCCTCAGCCGCGGAGCAGAACGAAATTTTTTTACCACCGACAGTACCGAAGATTTCGAAAAACATGCCACCCTGTTTTTTGAAAAAGATGTGATTGCCCAATCTGCCCACCTTGCCTGATGCCCGAAACCGGCAGCCTGAAAAAATGGTACGCCTATAACCGAATATTGCCGAACATAATGGATTAACCCCCACTTCTTCAGGGTTTTGAATAGTTTTGGTTAAAAATTTACAACAATCAGCGTTAAAAGTGTAACTTTTTATCCAAGCTACCGTAGTATAGGCACCAACACACAAAATAAGGGGACATACAAACACCCGCTTCATGACCGAAAGAGAAGACAATAAAAAAAATAGAGTCAAAAGTGTAACTTTATATTCCAGCTATCGTAAGATAATATCCAACACACCAAATTAGGGAATTCCAAACACCTGCTGCATGACCGAAAGAGAATACAATGAATGTGTAAAGCTGCACGCAGACCACGTGTACCGTTTTATTGTAAAAAATTTACGGCATACCGAAGATGCGCAGGATGTAGTACAAAGTGCCTTTGAAAAATTGTGGGCCACCCGTCATACGGTTGATACCGACCGTGCAAAAAGCTATCTTTTTACCATTGCCTACCACCAAATGGTGGACCACACCCGCAAAGTAAAACGTATGAGCTACCACGACGAAATGCCCGAAACAGCCGCCGGAACTACCACACAGCCGGATAATTACCTGAAAAAAGCATTGAGCAGCGCACTTGATACGCTTACTGAAACACAGCGTAGCCTGGTAATGCTGAAAGATTATGAAGGCTACAATTATGCAGAAATAGGTGAAATTATGAACCTGAACGAAAGCCAGGTAAAAGTATACCTGCACCGGGCAAGGGTTCAGTTGCGTAACTACCTGGTAAAAATGGAAAATATTATTTAGCCGGGGCTGTAACATTTTACAGCATCATACGTAACAGATATTAAACACACGCACTACACACACTTGTTATCATCATCAATTTTTTTAACCATGCATTCCATCAACCGCAATAACTACGAAGACTGGCTGATGCTTTACCTCGACAACGAGTTAACAGCAACAGAAAGGCATGCTGTAGAAGCTTTTGTTGCGGATCACCCCGATGTGCAGGATGAATTGGAAGGGTTAAAAGAAACGATGCTAATACCTTTCACTCCGCCTGCGATGCCCGGTTCAGAGCGCTTACTTATGCCGGAAACCTGGAATGAGGAAGCGCTTACCCGGCAGCAAGTGCAATTATTGATGTTGGCAGATGGCGAATTACCGGTGAACGAAAAAAACAGGTTAGAATCCGAAATGGCCAAAAACCCACTCCTTCAAAAAGAATGGGCATTGGTTAAGCACACGATTTTAGCATGCGAAGCCCCTGCCGAAATGCCAAATAAGGAAAAGCTATACCGTAAAAGCGAACCGTCAAAGGTTATTCCTATTGGCCGCATACTACGCTTTGCAGTTGCGGCTTCCATTATTGGTTTTGGTTGGTTGTTTGTAAATCAAAGGCAGCAAAATATTCAAAAAGGAATCGACGAGGTAGCAGTTACAGCGCCAACTATTGTTGATAAAGATAATAATTCCGTTACCGTAGGTATCACTGATAAAGTTCCGGCTCAAACCGGAATCGATAACTCAGTAGCTTCTACATTAGTTTCAGATACGCATGCAGTAAAAAAAGGAGGCAGCTCATTAATACAAACGACTACTGCCCCAACAGCCTTAAAAAAGCAAAATGCACTTTATGTTACTACAGTTAAAGAACCAGCCGCTCCGGTTGAAAATAAAATCCGCGATGTTGCCGTACAAATGCCATTGATTTCTACCGTTGGCTTTGAAGATGCCAACATCGATGAAATTCCTGTTATTGAACAACCCACTAAAATAACCGGTGATGATATTGCTATTACAATCCCGGTAGAAAAAATCCCTGTTGCTTATGAAATAATTGATCCGGATGAGTGGGAAGAAAACGAAACCATCAGTATTGCCGGTGCCCGCATTCCCAAGCAAAAAATACGTAATGCGTACCGAAATTTTACCCGTCCCATTGCCCGCAGTTTCGAAAGGAACAACGTAACACGCATTGACGTAAAATAAAAAAAAGTGTAACTTTTTTTCTGCTCTATCGTACTATCAATACATACTTATATTAAAAAATTAAATCACACAAAAAAACAGCATGTTATGAAATTTCTACTCACTTCCGCAGTACTATTAATGGCTGCCATTACCACACACGCACAAACCGATACTACGCAAACAGAAAAGCCTGATACCATAAGGGTTGGAGGTATGATTATCATCAATAAAAAAGGCACGGATAGCGGAACCATGGAAACCGGAGATGGAGATGTCTCGGTAACTTATTCAAGCAGCAAATCCAAGACCGGCAAAAGGCTCAGTACTTCCTGGCTCAATTTCGATTTTGGCTTTGCAAACTACATAGATGAAACGAATTACAGTTCAGCAGCAGCGCAGGATTATGCACGCGCCATAAGGCCCGGCGAAGCTCCTTACAGCGAAAGTGACCTTAGATTAAATACCGGCAAGTCTGTAAACTTTAACCTGTGGATTGTTAAGCAGCGTTTTGGACTTACACCCAACAACAAACTGAATGCAAAGTGGGGCCTTATGCTGGAAACCAACAATTATCGTTATGAAACTGAAAACAGCTATGCAAAAACCCCGCAGCCATATATGTTTCGCGATAGTGTAAATTTCAGCAAAAACAAGCTTGCCATGGATTATATTACCGTTCCCCTAATGCTTGGCTTTAGCACAAGGCCTTATAGCGAAAAGGGCTTTACGATAAGTGCAGGTGTAAGTATGGGCTATTTATACAACAGCCGCAGCAAGCAGGTAAGTGATGAGCGTGGAAAGCAAAAGAACAAGGGTAACTTTGATTTTGAACCATGGAAGTTTCAATACATAGGTGAAGTGGGACTTGGTGTAGTTAAACTCTATGCATCCTATGCACCGCAAAGCGTTTACAAGCGTGGCTTAGATGTGCGTCCGTATAATGTTGGACTTCGCTTTGGCGAATGGTGGTAAATAACCTGTCAGTTTTTACTTTTTAAGATAAAAGATCAAATTAAAAAAGGTTTCGTAAAGGAGCCTTTTTTAATTGCGTTTATCAACGCCCCATGTAAGCTTAGCCCTAAGTGTTTCCAAAAAGGTATTTTCATTTAAACGCATAAGCCCAATGGTAAAAGATTCCTTCCTTACCGCTACCTGCGTTTTTACATCCACTATTTCGCGCCGGGCATCAATAGAACAAATAAATTTATCGGTGCGGCTTTCCACTTCAAAGGAAATAATATCATTATCAGGCACTACAATGGGCCTTACATTCAAATGATGTGGGGCTATGGGTGTAATGGCAAAACTTGCACTGTCGGGAAAAAGAATGGGACCGTTGCAGCTAAGGTTATATCCCGTACTTCCCGTAGGGGTACTTACGATCAATCCATCGCACCAGTAGGTATTTAAAAATTCGCCGTTAATATAGCAGTGAATTTTTATCATGCTTGAATTTTCTGCTTTATGCACAACCAGCTCATTCATGGCAAAAGGTGCCTCATTAAATAAGGGGATATTAGCATCTACATGCAGTAAGGTACGCTGATCAATATGATACGTGCGACCCACTAATGCTTCTACTGCAGAGTGCATGTCATCTTTACCAATGGTGGCCAAAAAGCCCAATCTTCCAAAATTGATTCCCAATAAGGGGATAGCCTTGTCGCGAATGAGTATAGCTGAATCCAACATAGTACCATCTCCACCCAGGCTTATCAGGCAATCAACCGATTCATCAAGCGTTTCTTTATAATCAAAGCGTTCAAATTGCAAGCCACCCAGCAGGCCAAAATGGTGCAAGGTATCTGCCAGTGGCTCCCAAATAAGCAACTCACATTTTTGCACGCGCAATTCCAGCAATAAAAGCCCTACCGACTGCGATTGCTGCTGATCAATTCCCCTGCTATATAGCGCTACCTTCATATTGCTTTTTTTTGAAAATTAAAAGTCCGTTGCGCTATGAATAAAAAAACCCTTTTCGCCAAATTGATTAAAACTATACTCCAATTTGAAAACTATATCGTAAACGGTTTTTACATCTAACCCAAATCCGGCGGTCCTTAATAGTTGATTATTCATATAATTATTCCCCGGGTCTTTGGCGTAGGCGTAACCAATATTTCCATAACCTTTCAGGAAAAAACTAAAGGGTATTTGGCTATGGCTTTTAGAACGAAATGCATTACGAATGGTAAAGTTCAACACTTCCCGTCGCAGGGTGGTGCGCAACATGCCTGCCCATGTACCATCGGCAACATAGTATTCCAACCCCTGCATATACAGGCTACGGTAGCCCAGCATCCTGCTGTTATAATACGGCACTTCGTCGGCAAATGTTATGGCAAATGCGCCCTGAAAATTAAGGTAGCTTTTATGTGCAAAACGCCAGGCACTTTGCATTTTTCCACCTATCTGCGTCATGGGAATGGTCCCTGAAATGCGCTGTAAGGCATATAAATCCACCATCCAGCCCCTCAAGGGGTAAGGAATATAATCTACATTCAAAAACTGATAGTTGGCCAGCACATCTACAAACTCTGCAGTCGTTCTCCCATTGCCAAACATGTTCGGATTAAGGGCTATAATAGCGCTATCCATTTTGTCTTTATTATAGCTCACTTTTAAGGAGCTCCGCATTTGGCTACCTTTACGGTAGGTATAGCCTAATTCGGCTTTCATATAGTTCCGTGCAAATTCCGGAAGCGCATAAAACTGTTGCCGGTTACTATCTGTAGCATAATTCACCTCGCGGGTGCGTGAAAGTTGAAAACCACTAGTGTAACCCTGTCGTAGTTTACTATCAAAATAGGGTCGTGAATAATTAAGCGCAACCTGTTGTGAATATCCGCCAACCAGGTAAACGTTTAGCTTATCATTGCGACCTGTCATGTTATTGTGGGTTACTTTCGCCCCAAATTCTACCCTATCAAGCGAGGCTTTGTAATCATTAATCCAAACATTCCAGTTTCGATCTACAATCTTAAAATAAGGAACAGGAATAAGGTACCAGCGCTCCCTAACGATGATATTAATGTCCAATTCATCGGGTAAAATAGTATCTATGGAAATCTCAACTGTTACAAAAAGCGTTGTATTCATTAACTGCTCCTTGGTTTGCCGAATCCTTTTAAACAAGTCCCTCGGCTTATACATCATACCTTCCTGTATGGCATATTCCCTTTCAATAATATTCTGCTTGGTTTTTTTATTGCCTGACAGGTTTAGCGCTCTGATGAACACATCATTATAGGATGTATCTCCCATAGGTGCGTGTATCGTATCAGGGGCTCCGTTTGAAGGCCAGGTATATTGCATTGCATCCTGTGCAACCACGCACAGGCAAAGCATACAAAACCAAATCAAAGCAAAAACCTTCCTTCTCATTTTTGTTACCTGACAGTACAACAGGTACTGATTTTATTTTGTTATTATACTAAGGAAATTAACCTGCTTTTACATTTCAATATAATGTAAAAGATGATGGTAATTGCGACGAAGTTCATTTTCGTACTGCTCTTCGCCAGCAAAGTACACAATCCTGTAGTCGTAACGTTGAAAGGTAGCGATTATATCGCTTATCTCCTGCTTATTGATACGAATTGTTACAAGTAACATACCTGTAACTTCATCAACCTGGGTATTCAGTTGTCTTATTTGGGCATCGTTGGTTTCTATCAGCCTGCTTATTTCCCCCGGCGAGTAATCAATCGGGCTAATCTGCAACACTACCACACCGCCAGGTAGTTGTGCGCCGGTAAAGGCAGCCAACCGGTTTAATAAATCTGTCTGCATCATTACGCCTATATACTCCCCGGCATCGTCAACTACCGGTAAAACAGTAAGTTTTCGTTTTGTCATTATACCCAATGCATTCAGAAAATGCTCTTCGGTAGTAACCCAAAAGGGAAGATAATCGTCATTAAGATTGGCCAAAACTTCTGTATCCTTTGCATCCAACAGCGATTCTTCAGATAAAAGCCCTTTGCAAACTCCTTCGGCAACAATGGGCCAATGCTCTACTTTCCACTCTTCCATCATGCTAAGCGCGTGGGCAACCGTTTCATCAGGATGAAAAGGTGGTGCAGGTTGGGATATTAGCAGCTTGTTTAGCATGGTTCAAAATATAACTTTCGTCAGGCTACCTCGGTAAGCTTAGATTGTTTGGTTAAAAACTTTTCCAGCAATACGTTGAACTCTTCAGGTACTTCCATCATGGGTGCATGGCCGCATTTGTCTACAAAATAGAGTTCGCTATTGGGAATAAGTTTATGAAATTCTTCGCCTACAAAGGGTGGGGTTATAATATCGTTATTCCCCCAAATGAGCAGGGTGGGCTGATATATTTTACTTAACTCTTCCCCCAGGTTATGCCTGATGGCGCTTTTGGCAAGTGCAATAATTTTAATAACCTTCATCCGGTTGTTGGTAATCTCAAAAACTTCGTCCACCAATTCCTTGGTGGCAGTTGCCGGATCAAAAAAGGTCATTTCCGTTTTTTTCTTAATATAATCATAATCACCCCTTTTGGGATAGGTATCTCCCATTCCATTCTCAAAAAGTCCGGAACTGCCGGTAAGTATCAGGGATTTTATCTTTTCGGGATGCTTAAGTATGTGAACCAGTGCTACATGACCACCAAGGCTATTGCCCATTAAATGAATATCTTTATAACCAAAGGTTTCTATGAACCGGTTTACATGTTTTTCCAATCCTCCAACCGTTGTATGAAAAATATCGAGTTCGAATAGTGGCAAAATGGGAACCACCACCTTGTGCGTATTTCTGAAATGTTCAATCAGGTCCTTGAAATTGCTAAGCGCTCCAAAAAGCCCATGCAACAAAATCAAAGGTTCTCCCTCTCCAACTTCAATAAACTTGAATTTGTCCTTATTTTTTATTTCGTATTGCATGCCTTTTGGTATCCTATGTCCGCCTTTCGTAAAAATAGTTATTTCGCTTCAATGTTACGGATTGGGTGCTAAATTAAAGATTTTTAATGTTTTAAAATTCTACAGTTAGGTTTCAGTCCCAAGAGCTTCATCAGCTATCTGATCAAAAAACCCGTTAAGTTCGTTAAACATATTTTTAAAAATAGGCAAAATAGCACCAATTGCATCCAAAACGGCCGGTCCCCAGGGCAGAATATAAGGTGCAGTTGTTGATTGCGTAATTATATTATCCGATAACACGCCCATTTTCTGAAGGTAAAAGAGCAAAACACTAATTAGCGCAAGATGCAGCAGCAGATATAAAGCCACTCCACCAATACGGTTAATAAATCCAATTTTTATAGCTTCCAATGTTTTTTGGATCATACTTGCCAAAAAGCGAATTAAAATAACTACCGCCACCAAAACCAAAGCAAATGAAATAAAGGGTAGGTATTTCGACTCAATCTGAAAGGAAGAAGCCAGCCAGGGGCCTACAACTGAACTCAGTTTTACCGCCGCTGCCAATCCCACCAATAATGAAAGTGTATTAAAAAGTGCCATCAAAAAGCCTTTTTGATAACCTTTCCAAACACCAGAAATAATAGCTACCAATACCAGGATATCAATAAACATGTCCGCAATATATAGTCAAAACCAAAACACCCTTTAAAATTTACTTTTGTTAACCAACCTTATGCCAAAAGTTGCTTCACTGCGGCGCTTATTGCTTTTCCATCAGCCTTTCCAGCCAGTTTTTTGGTGGCCACACCCATAACCTTACCCATATCTGCAGGCGACGTAGCGCCCACTTCTGTAATAACAGCCTTAACAGCTTCCAAAAGCGCATCCCCTTCCAGTTGTGCGGGCAAAAAAACCTGTATAACATCCAGTTCTTCCTGCTCCTTTTGAGCAAGATCTGCACGTCCCTGCTGCTGAAATATTTCAAGACTATCTTTACGCTGTTTTACCATTTTTTGCAAAATCTTCATTTCCTCATCTGGTGAAACTTCGCCATGTGCACCTTCACTGGTTTTTGCAATAATAATGGCCGCCTTAATCGCCCGAAGGCTTCGCAAAGCCGCTTCATTCTTCGATTTCATGGCATCTTTCATTTGTGCCATTACCTGTGATTCGAGATTCATGATATTTTTAATTTGAAAATTTGAAATAAATTATTTGATTTCCAGATCCTATTTAGCCCACTTACTTCATATTTCGTACTTCTACCTTCGTACTTTACAAAGCATTTTCTTTTCGCTGTACTTCCTGGAACTTTTGGAAAAACTTGCCTGCAAATGAACGCAGATCTTCTGCCAGTTCCTTTTGACCTGTACTTCGATCGAGGCTATCCGCCATGCCCATAAAAGTTTGGTAATAGAAATCAACCATTTCATCCACCATCATTTCATTGGTCCAAAGATCAATACGCAAGGCCGCTTTTTCGGCACCATCCCAAAGATTTAGCAGCATCGCTTTTGCCTGTTGCATATCATCAGCCGTACTATCTGTTGCTGTCCACCTTATACTTGTTGGTACTTTTTTTTCATCCAGCATAACCCCAATGGTTATCATGGATTCTTTAAGTGTGTTACTCATCAGTTATAACTTGTTTTACCTTAAATTTTTATAATGCCGGTTGATGGTTTTGGCAAAAACCGGGTGGCAAAGGTAACCTTGTGGGGGCAAATGCAGCTAACCTGTTATTTATAGTTGCCATAGTTAAATCAAATGGAATCCCTATTTTCGGAAATTCTGCCGCCATGCAGGAAACCATTCTCAAAAAAAATTGCCAATATGACTTATGTTGCCGCCCTCGATCAGGGCACTACATCCACCCGATTTATTGTATTTGACAGGCAGGGAGCTATTGTAGCACAGGCCCAGCGCGAACACAAGCAGATATTTCCACAACCCGGCTGGGTTGAGCATGATGCGGAGGAAATTTACATGAATACAAAATTGGTGGTCGCCGAAGCCTTAATTCCACCCCGTATAAGTGCTTCATCTATAGTGGCAGTAGGAATAACCAACCAACGCGAAACTACGGTGGTATGGAACCGGCACACCGGCAAGCCTTACCATAATGCTATTGTGTGGCAGGATATGCGTACCGAAGGTTTGGTAAAAGAAATGAGTGAGCAATATGGTGCCGATGGTTGGCGCACTAAAACAGGTCTTCCCTTCGCTACCTATTTTAGTGGTTTAAAATTAAAATGGCTGCTTACCCATGTGCCCGGTTTGGCTGCAGATGCCCAAAAAGGTGATGCACTTTTTGGCACGATTGATTCCTGGCTTATCTGGAAACTTACCGGTCAACATAAAACAGATGTAACCAATGCAAGCCGCACACAGCTTATGAACCTGCAGACGCTGACCTGGGACGATGATATATTGGCTGCATGGGATATTCCAAAAATCATGCTGCCAGCTATTGTATCGAGCAGCGAACATTTTGGAAACATTGATAAAGAAAACTTTTCTGGAATTCCGATAACCGGTTGCCTTGGCGATCAGCAGGCAGCCTTGGTAGGCCAAACCTGCTTCGACAAAGGCATGGCAAAGAATACCTATGGTACCGGTTGCTTTATGCTTATGAATACGGGCAACGAAATGGTAACTTCCAAACATGGTTTGCTTACCACTGTAGCCTATCAGCTTGGCAGTTCGGCGGCTTGTTATGCGCTGGAAGGCAGTATTGCTGTGGCGGGGTCATTGGTGCAATGGGTGCGCGATAACCTGGAGATTATTTCACATTCCGCAGATATTGAAAAACTTGCATCGGCTGTTCCCGATAATGGCGATGTTTATTTGGTACCCGCATTTAGTGGTCTTTTTACCCCTTATTGGCGCAGCGATGCACGAGGAATTATAGCCGGCCTTACCGGGTTTGCCAATAAAAGCCATATTGCCCGTGCTGTATTGGAAGCCACCGCCTATCAAACGCTGGATGTATTAAAAGCAATGGAAGCAGATAGTGGCATCCGGCTAAAAGCACTAAATGTAGATGGCGGTATGGTGGTAAATAACCTACTCATGCAGTTTCAGGCCGATATGGTGCAGGTGCCCGTGCAGCGGCCTGAAGTAAATGAAACTACAGCTTTAGGCGCTGCCTATGCTGCCGGTCTTGCCGTTGGTTTTTGGAAAAATCTCGATGACCTAAGGCAAAATCATAGGGTCAGTAAGGTATGGGAGCCGTCAATGGAAGATAAAAAGGTGGCAAAATTGTATTCCGGTTGGAAAAAGGCTGTTGAAAGAAGCTTGGGGTGGGTATAAATTGATAGAATGACATTTAATAGGTTTGGGTAATCTCAAATCAGGGAAATTTGCACTGATATATCTAATCAAAGGAATCGAATACAACATTTCCTATTCAAATGCAGGAATCTGCGCTATTATTAAGTTTTGTAATCGTCTTAGAGGGGTAAAACAGCAAAAACAGGTAAAAAAATAAGGTTTTTGCATTTTTATTAAAAAAATTTATAAAAAATGTTACAATGGGTTTATTAGTGGCAACTATATATCAAAGTAGCCTTACTATGCGTATATTAACTCTCTCCGGAATACTTTTTATTGCAACATTTCTAATTTCCTGCGAAAAGTCAGTAGATGAGTCTTTTCTGGAAAAAGATAGTGCCAGATCCACAAGAGCATCTGCAAAATCCAAACTTTCTTATGGTAGTAAGGAACTGTTTATGGAAGCATCTAATGGTGCTACTATAAAAACACCTGTAAATAAGCCGAAAAGAGAAGGAACCTTTAAAGCTATTCCAGAAGGATTAGCTTTAGATCCTGTAACAGGTGCAATAAATGTAAATGAAAGTGTTTCGGGCATGAAATACAAAGTATTTTATGTATCCAACAACGGGAGGCTTATTGATAGCACGCCTGTAGTAATATCCGGCATTGATTATGAAGATGCCATTGTAACCGTAAAAAATAGTGTATTCCTAAATACAAATGACATTTTATCTCCAGTATATAATGGCGATAAAAGCCTGAAATTGCCCCGGAAATTAATTACAGCTGCATCGGATAATGTTTTTGACGAAACGGATTTGAACAACGACGGAAAAGAAGATTTAGCCGGGGCAATTCAGGAAACCCTTATAGTGAACAAGAAAACAGGCGCCATTAACTTGAAAGCATCCATTCGTGGTGGCTTGTTTGGCTCTTCTTCTCCATCCAATGGAGCTACTAAGGACATTACATTATACTATCGCCTGAACGATAAAAGTAATAAGGCCCTTAATAAAATTACCTTAAGGGTATATTATTTCAAAACGCAGTCTGACATACCTGTTTCACTAACAAAGATTTTGAATGATCGTAAAAAAATCAGTGGCAGGGTAAGTGTAGATGCACCTGAAAGCAGCACATCTATGTTGACCGAAGGAGATGAAGGAACTGGTGGCCCACTGGATGATTTAGATAGTTTTGGCAAAAAAATTCGTCCGCCAATGATCGTTATTATTGGGAGTTAATAAAAAAATAAGGACAATAGGAAGGGTTGAGTAGTTAAAACCGGCTTTATAGCCGGTTTTTTTTATTTTTACCATTCACAAATACATTGTCACGAAACTATTTATTTTCTTTACCGCCTTATGTACCTTGTTAAACGGCTATTTATTTGTTGCCTGCTTAGCATAATAGCTGTAGCTCTTAGCCTTCAAGGGCAAAAACCTGCATCCCGGGTTTCCGAAAGAACCTATAACATCGCCGACAGTCTTTACCTTCTCGAAGAACCATCAGTTGCTTCAGACGACGAAGCTTTACGCCTTTTTTTGTTGGTAGCTTCTGCTGTACAAAAAATGCCGGATGAATTACGGATAAATAGTCTGATAAAAGCGGCCAATATCCATCAGGGCTATAACCGTTATGAAGAAGCTAATTACCTGTACCATCGCGCAGTAAATGAAGTACAGCAAACCCAGGGGTTTAAAGGCCTTTTGTATGAAGCGTATCTTTATCTTGGATCATCCATGTATTTTAATAGCGTTGTTGATAGCGCCACACATTATTTTGAACAAGCATCGGAAATTGCTATGAATAATAAGGAAGGGCTATATCTTCCGGAACTTAACAGGTTGTACAATTCACTAGGTGCTATATATTATGAAGGGGCCAATTATAAGCAGGCCATCAACTATTTTGAAACTGCAGTTTCTTTCACCCCATCTGACGCTCCTTATTATGATGAATTTTATGGAAATATTCAAAGTAATATTGCTAACTGTCTTTTAAAGCTTCATCTTTATGATTCATCTATTAGAATCTTTAACCAAGTCAAAAGCCTTAATGATCCGTCATCTGTAGTTACACAAAATTTAGCGCATGCCTATGTAGAAACAGGAGCATTTGATTCGGCATTCACTATTTACAAAAAATTGGTACCAACTACAGGCCCTGCTAAAATTGTCGCCCTTAATGACCTGGGAAGAATTTTTATGCATCAGGGACAATGGAAAAAAGCTGAAACCATGTTTGACTCAGCTATTTCCCTAAATAAAGTATTGACCGGTAAATTACAAAACAAGGATAAAGCTATGTCCTATTTGTTCCTGAGCCAACTAACTGAAAATCTCGGGCTGCTTGACGAGTCCATCTCCTGGGCAAATGAAGGGTTGGAAGAAGTTCATCTTCAATTTTTATTAAAAACTAATTTTGATATTCCTGATGACGTATCCAATACCGTTTCACCCATTACATTCTACCAGATATTGTTTCAAAAAGCCAACCTGCTTTTTAAAAAATACCAGGGCGATAAAAATGAAAAATTACTTGATGCTTCATTAGCCAGTTATCTCAAAGCAATAGAAACCCTTCATTACATTCTAAAAAGCTTCGATAATGATGAAGCTAAAGTTTTCTTTATTGAAAACAGCAAAGCCTTATTTGATGCAGCTATAGCTGTTACCTATGAAGCTTGTAATAAGAATGAAAAATATTTACCCGACTTTGCTTATGTATTGGAGAGCTATAAGGGAAATGTTTTACTGCAAAATTTGGAGCATAAAGAAGTAAGACGCAATAAGGATATACCAAAAGACCTGCTTGGTAAAGAAGCTGAAATTAAACAATTGTACGCAGCTTATCTTACCAAATTAAACCAGGCAACCAATGAAAAAGAAGCAGCGGATATCAAAAAGAAATTATCAGGATTGCAGGTAGAACTATCGCGGCTTCAAAAATCAATGGAAAAATATGAAGGGCAGCAATGGAAAAACAGGGAGAGTAAATTATCTGAATTAGCCGAACTTCAAAACAAATTGGATAATCAAACCGCAGTCCTTAATTATTATGTAAGTGGTGAATATATTTACATGCTATGTATAACGGGAAAAAGCACGATAGTAAAACGCATACTTGCAGATGAAACCTATTACACAACCTTTAATTCATTTATCAGGCAAACCTATCAAATATCGGATGGGGTAAGGTATCAGGGATACCCTATGGCGAAAATGCTTTACGACTACCTGATTAAACCTGTGGAGCCCTTCATAAGTAACGCAAACAGACTGGTAATTATCCCCGATGAAAACCTTTTCTATCTGCCCTTTGATGCCCTGATGAAAAGTTTGGATAAGAATGATTTCCTGTTGAATCATTATGTAATCAGTTATCATTATTCCGCATCGCTTTTACTCCAAAAAAAATCAATCTCTTCCCTTCATAGTAAATTAGATAGCGTACTTGCATTTGCACCTTATACAAAAGCCATAACTTTCATGGCATCCAATGAACCTACCCTACCATTTTCCGATGATGAAGTTAATTTAGGCGTTATAAGCAAACATTTTTCAGAAAGGGCAACCAAAACCCAATTTCTCAAAACCTACCAGGGATTCAAATACATTCATCTGGCAACACATGCAACACTCGGTGCTGACAGTAGTAACAACTGGATCAAGTTTTACCCTGAAAAAGGGAATACGGAATCAAATAAATTATATATACATGAAATATACAATATGAATTTTTATGGAACCGATCTTGTAACCCTGAGTGCCTGCGAAACCGGTGGCGGGCTATCAGTGAGTGGAGAAGGATTGGTAAGTCTTTCGAGGGCTTTTATTTATGCAGGGGCTAATGGAATCGTTTCTACGCTTTATAAAACCGATGACCTTGTTACCGCCTTTATTATGAAAAGAATGTACCATCACCTTGAAAATGGGAATGATGTAGCTGAGGCTTTACAAAAGAGCAAACTTGACCTCATTGAATCGGATGAAATTAACAGCAGGTTAAAAAGTCCTAATTATTGGGCCAACTTTGTTTATGTTGGAAAAATTCAAAAGCAGACCAGTTGGTCTGCCTTTAAATACCTGTTTGCCATTTTATTACTTACAGGTGTAGTTGGTGGAATTTTTTACTATAAAAAACTAAAAGCTACTAAACCTTAATCGTAACAAATCCCATTTGCTTACAGCATCATTATAAGTGTGCTGGGGGTTTTGTTTTATAGCATGCAACAATTCATAGGCCTTTTCACCATTACCGTTTTGTAAATAAGCAATCGCCTGATAATATTCAGCTTCATCCTGGTAAATAAGTGTATGATTTTCTTTGTTCCACTGCTGAATTTCTGTGAATAAACTAATGGCTTCAGCAGGCTTTTCTGTTTGCAAAAAAGCGTAGCCTGCAAGGAATTTATCTCTTGTAGAAACTTCGGAACTACTTGAGAAAACAGCAATCACTTTTGCGTAATCATTATTCCTGAAGGCTTCAATTAACAGGCTATATTCATAATTCGACTCGCTACGTTCTGTAATGGTAGTGTAGTTCTGGAAAAATGAATGATAAATATCGTTACCATCGGAGAAAAATAACTGACGTCCAAGGAATAGCCCGGCCATTACCACTCCTGATGCGGCAATACGCATGGCCCATTTATATACGGGAAGACTGCGGATGATTGTCTTTTCTTTACGTGGTGAACCTTCAGCAAGAAAGCTTTGATGAACCGAAGCTACCTGCTTTTGCACAGCAGCATAAGCAATAGAATGAAGAGCGGCACGATGAATGGTCGATTGGCGGGCCGTTTCATTGGGACTCAGTCCCAATTCTTGTGCCAGATCGTTCATGGATAGTTCGCCTTTTACCCAGGTGTCCAGCAAATCGTTAGTTTTTAAATAGCTACTCATAGTTCATGTCTGTTAATAGTATTTGCATCAGTTCCTTGTTACCTGCAAGTAATTCTTTCAACTTCTTCATACACAAGGCCTTCCTGTTGCGCAATACCTGTTCGTTTTTAAAATCGAATTCGCTCAGCAAATCTTTCATGCTTTTATCTTCGTAATAAAAGCCAATTAATATATTTTTACATACATCTCCAACCTGATCGAATAGCACCGTAATACCCTTTTGCTTTAGCTTCCAGGCTTCCGGATCTTCTACTAACACAGATCCCGATGAATAATTTTCTTCCCTAAGTTTTCTCCTTTCCCGGGTTCTTTGCTCCGAAAGCCAGAGATTTTTGGCAATGCCAGCTAAAAAAGTTTTAAGGCTGCTTTCTTTTCTGAAATTTCCGCTCTTTATCTTTTCGATTAACACAAGTACCGCTTCTTGAAACACATCCGCTCCATCGTCTCTCGTTCCGCCTCTATACGCTATATATGATACAATATCTTCGAAATATAATTCATATAGTTTCTGAACTGGTTTCTCAATGGCTACCTCTTCAAGGGCTTTAATTATATCCGTCTCTGATGTTGTAAGTACGATTTCCATAAGGACTACCCTGCTAATTTGTTGATTCTCAAAACTATTTGCATCTAAATGCAGGATAAAATTATAGCAAACATTCTATTGGATCAGGCTTATTCAAATTTTTTACCAAATAAGATTGCCCCCAATATGGAAGCAACCTTAATTGTGGGTGTGCGTTTTTATTAAAACTCGGGGTGCGCGGTGGTAAGCTTTACTACAGGCAACACATTCCTATGCCGTTCTTTTCCTGAACTGGCACGAATCTTACTCTGACTGTTTAAGACAATGCTTTCATTATTTACCGCATCCGCTTCAACCGGCATATCCATATTTGAAGCTGCAATCTCCTTTTCTAAATAATATGATTTATCGCTTGAAAGAAGACTTACAATTGGTTCTCTACCATTGTTGATAATGGATTGACTCACAATTCCATCGTTAAGACTTGCATCTAACAAAGCAAACAATAAGAAAAATGCAAAAACTTTTCGCATTTGTGCAATAAGGTAAATTTTCATAAAAAAATAATTTATGAGGGTGTGACAAAATCAGTTCTATTATGACTGGTCATATAATTGTGTCCGCTATTTGCATTTTGTAACATTCTTCAGCTACTTTTTTTCAGAAATATTTAATAAAGCACAAAAGATAGTTACTATTCCTACTAAGATGAATTGTTAGAATTACTATTACCTTAGCCCGCATGCAAAAAAAGCTTTTCCTATTAGATGCTATGGCGCTTGTTTTTCGCGCCTATTATGCGCTTATACGTAGCCCAAGGATTACCAGCACCGGGCGCAATACCAATGCACAGTTTGGGTTTACCAATACCCTCATTGAGCTTATCAATAACCAAAAGCCCACCCATATGGCAGTTTGCTTCGATACGCATGCTCCCACCGAACGCGAGCAGTCGTATGCCGCGTACAAAGCCAACCGGCAGGATGCTCCGGAAGACATTATTAGCGCCATCCCCGATATTAAAGCCATTGTAAAGGCAATGAACATCCCCTGCCTTGAATCAGACGGGCACGAAGCGGATGATATTATTGGCACATTGGCCTGGGAAGCGGCCGATGCCGGCTATGAAGTTTATATGGTAACCCCCGATAAAGACTATGGCCAACTGGTGCGTGATACCATAAAAATTTACAAACCCGGTTACCAGGGTGGAAACGTAGAAATTATGGGTCCAAAAGAAGTTTGTGCAAAATGGGATATAGAAAGAGTGGACCAGGTTATTGATATTTTAGGATTAATGGGTGATGCCGTTGATAATATTCCCGGCATACCCGGTGTTGGGGAAAAAACGGCCGCCAAACTGCTGAAAGAGTTTGGAACGCTGGAAAATGTACTGGAAAATGCTGATTCCATAAAAGGCGCATTGGGTGAAAAAGTACGGAAGGGCAAAGAACTTGCGGTGCTAAGCAAACAACTTGCCACCATTAATACCAAAGTACCGGTGCAGTTTCACGAAGGTGATTTTAAACTGGGCGAATACAATAAAGAAGCACTTGAAGTTATTTTTAAGGAGCTGGAGTTTAAAGGAATTGGCAGGCGCTTATTAGGCGAATCTTTTGAAGCAGGTAAGCCGAAAGGAAAGGATGTGGTTCAGGGAAACCTATTCGGCCCTGCCGACCCTACAGCCCCCCCCCGCCCCCCCCCCGGGGGGGAGAACGG